>NZ_PKUS01000023.1 GCF_002866825.1 Pseudohalioglobus lutimaris
GAAGTACGCCGAGTAGCCCGATACCCGAATCAGCAGGTTGGGGTGCAGCTCCGGATTGTCCCGTGCCTCAATCAGGATCTTCGGATCCAGCATATTGGCCTGCACCTGCATACCGTGGCGCTTGAAGTACACCTTGTACATGCTTCCCAGTGCACTCTTGCCATCGTCACACTCGTAACTGGAAGCATCCAGCTTGATATTGAAGTTGATGCCGTTGGCAAACTTCTTGAAATCAATCCGGTTCATGGAGTTGATCAAGGCGGTAGAACCACGCTTATCCGCTCCGTTCTCCGGGGCAAAGCCCGAGGCGAAGGTCTCTCCAGCACGCCGGCCATTTGGCGTGGCATTGATCAGCCCACCGAAGTGGGTGTGGGAAGTGTTGGAGTACACGCCCGCCAGGTACTGGCCGCCACGGGTATTCTTACCCAGGGCGTGGATGGAATCGGAGTAGTGATCACCCACCCACTTCATCCAGGCATCCGCCTTGGGAATGTCGTTGCCAAACTTATCGATGCCCTCCAGCCTGGTCCGCACAACCTCATCTGAGAGGTTGTCTTTCAGGTGCGCGACCAGCTCTTCAAGGGTGAGCCAGCCGTCTTCGAATACGGCACTCTCTATGGCGCCCAGGGAATCGGCCACTACCGCCATACCGGTGCCCTGGATACCCGAGAAGTTGTATGTGGCGCCGCCTTGGGTAGAGCAGACACCCTGCTCCAAGCAGCCCTCGAGTGTAGCACTTGTAATAGGGGTGGGGTGGTGTTCAGCATGGAACTTCTCGCACCTCTGCAAATCCGCGTGCAGTTTGCCCAACTGATGCTTCACCTGCACCTTGTAGGCATCCAATACGTCATCCATGTTTTCCATGCTGGACACCGGGGGGGTCTTGACACCGATCTGTCGGTCAGAGCCAAACTGGCACCCCTCATTGAGGGCCATTTCCAGGGCCAGGGCCATGTTGTACATCCCGGCGTCGGTGGAACCCAGGGTCTTGCCCGGCGCCGTGGGCTCAACACAGCCGATGGCGACATAGTCCCTGGCATCTTCCAGGGAATAACCGACGTTCATCATGGACTCGATGATGGTCTCGTCGTTATACATGGCGGGTGCCGAACCCGGGCCGAAGTTCACCCGGATGACTTCATCGTAGAATTCCTTGGGTGTGTTCTCGTGGAGACGGACGTGAAAGTTGGGCTGGCGCATGCGCAATTCGTCAGCAAGCTCCAGAAGAATGAAACTCAATTCATTGGTCGCATCATTCCCCTCCGCGTCCTGTCCACCGATCGTTACTACCTCCCAACTGGTCAAACCACCCAGCATGCTGGTGAGATTGTCAGAGTACATGGGAATGGTCTCGCACACCTTGATACAGAAAGCACCAAGAAGATCCTTGGCTTCTTCCCTGGAAATGACTCCATTTGCCAGGTCCTGCTCGTAGTAAGGGTTCAGAAATTGGTCTATGCGACCAGGACAAGTGGTTTCACCCGTAGTCTCCTGAAAAATGGCGATGTGCGCCAGCATCAACGACTGGACCGCCTCATACAGGTTCGTGGCACCGCGCCGGGGCACACGGGTACATACTTCAGCGATACGCTCCAACTCACGCTTACGCTCTGGATCAACCTCGTCAACTGCCATTTTTGCGGCTTCGTCAGCATAGCGCTCGCCAAATTGCGCCAGTGCTTCCATCGAAATCTTCACACCGCGGTAGAATTCCAGCTTTTCCGGATCGGTCGTGTTTCTCTCGAACGCTTCTACCTCCGCTATAATTCCCTCCGCACCAAGCTTGATCAATTTCTCATACCCAGGAGCCAAATGCGCAATACCGCCTGCCTCATACAGCTGGTACTGAAGCGCCTCACCTTGCTCTTTGACAAATCGCATTTGCTCCTCTTTGCCATCAAAAGCCAAGGCAGGCAGACACTTGTCCAACCAAAAGGGAGCGTAGGACTTGAGTGTCGCCTGGTCCTCTTCACTGATCTCCAAAGGGTTCACTTTTCGAGTAGGCAACTTATGTGCGCTCATCATTATTCCAAGTCCGCCCAGATCTGGGTAACAGATGCCCGCGACTCGCTTGGAGGTAAAGTTACCTACGATCAGTTCCTCGGGATAAATCTTGACGGTTTTATTGGCCAGGACGTAAGCAGTTGCCTCGGCGACCTGGACGGGATTGGATTTACCGTCATTAGCCTCATCCATATAGTAGTCAGACCAAAGCACGGCTCGCTCTATGCATCCTCCATACTGAGCAGAGTCCACCGCTTCTTTGAGCCGCATAACTCTCTCGCTGCATTCTTGGTTTGGCGCAATGCCCTTTGTAATCGCATTCATACATCACCTCGATTATTTGTGTAGTAAGTTTGACAATCCAATTCGCGCTTTGCCTTGAGATTCTGCTTCCCACATGACGTATCAGATAGCCAAATACTACTCTCGCTTGATTTAAATACAAATTGATAATATATAAGAGTGTTATCAGGTATCCTGATAACGGAGGCGCTATGCTTCGCAACCAAGATCTGAATCTATTACCGATTTTCGACGCTCTGATGCAAGAACAACAGCTCTCAAGAGCCGCCGAGAGGCTCTCTATGAGTCAGCCAGCCGTGAGCAATGCTTTAAAGCGCCTCCGACTAAGCTTTAAGGACGACCTGTTCGTACGAACAGGTCGAGGCCTCAAGCCAACACAGCGCGCACAAGAGCTACATGAGGCAATAGTGCCGGCCCTTGAATCTCTTATTCACACTTTTGACGAGCAGACATTTACCCCCTGTCACTCTGATAGGACCTTGGATATATCATTAGATATTTCTTCAGAGTACGTCTTCGCTCCAGTCATCCTAAATATGTTATTGCCCTTGGCACCAAAGCTCAGAATCAGATTTCACCCAGATCACAGTCCTGACATATCAGGGAGACTGAAAGATGGTCGTCTCAACTATGCACTAGAGTATGGCCCGATCCAGGCAGACGAATTTGACTCTACTCATTTTGCTAATGAAACACTCTCTGTTATATGTGCGTCCAATCATCCTTTAGTTAAGGGAAGCATTTCTCTTGAGCAGTACTCCTCTTTGCCCCATGTTTCGTTAGTGCCTCGCCCTAGCTTCTCGACCGGGCAAATCACGGGCGAATCCACACCGGTCGAACACATAGTGGGAGCTGAATTTCCGGAAAGGAATGTGGAACTGAGAGTATCTAGCTCGCTTGTGATACCTAAGATTGTCGCGGCAACAGATTATATCGCTACAATTTCAACTAGATTGGTATTACCCCTCGTCCAGTCTGGTGAGCTGCAGTGCATTGAACCTCCTTTCAAAAATCGTGAATTTGAATTTCGACTCTACTGGCATAATAGCCGATCAAAAGATCCATTCCACCTCTGGTTTATAGATCAAATTTCTGCAAGCCAAAGTTCTGTCGGCAAGCTCGGGGTTTGAGGCTACAGTCAGTCAAACGAGTATGTATGTTCTGGCTCAGATCAACGGAATGAACTTCTCCTGTTGATTTGCATATGTGGTCCGCCCCAATTTGCAAGAGCCAGGTATCATGGGCATAAAGGTAAGTTGCTGGCATATATCGGGCCTCAATGCAGGTCTTACCATTTTCTGCCATTTCTGCCATTTCTGCCATCAATTCGATCTTACTCTAAGCAACTCCTCGGCGGGTCTTGTCTTTTTGGTGGCCACATCACTGCAAGTGATGAGCACAACATGAGGAGTGTTGGGGTCACTTCTTTTTCCTATCGCCCTTATCTCGCAGCTGCTGTTGGAGGACTGCTACCGCCTCTTGTAGCGCTACAAGCTCGCCACCCAACTTATGTTCTTCTTTATAGACACTGAATTCTCGCTCCACAGATTGTGTCAGGAGTTTTTGGCTTTCCAGACTTTCCTGGAGCTCCGCATTAGTCTCAAGCTGCACTGCAATGTCCGATTCGAGTTGGCCGTTCTGCCGCGTTAGTTCATTGACCCTCGTTTCGAGACCCACTATAGCCTCCCGTGCAGCCTGGGATTTCTGGGAAATTTGCTCCAGATTAGCAGTAAGCTTCTTTGCGTTAGTCTTCGCCTCGAGTCGCTCCTGGTCGAGGAGGACCATTAGCCGATTTTCAGCCTGCTCAGCTTCAGCCGCAAGTTCCTTTCGCTGTGTAGCAATCGCTGATGCGTGCTCCTCTGCCGCCCTCGATCGCTCCGCCGCATGCTGCTTGAGCAGGTCGCGTTGCTCGGCTTGCATCGTTTGCGTCGCGGTCTTGTGCTCTTTTTCCATTCGAGAGACCTGGCCGGTAAGGCCATCATTTTCCGTCACAAGCCTGGCATTTTCCGTCCTTGATTCCGCAAGTTCCAATTGCGCCTGTTCGAGCTGTTCGATAAGTGTCGAGTTCGCAGTCTCGCTCGCTTCTACGGCTTCGACTTTCTCTTCCAGCTCTGCTTCCAGGCTCGCCAACTTTTCTGATAACTCTGAAATGGTTGTATCGAAGATATCCTGGCTCTTAGTGAGTCGGCCCTCTGCTTCCTGGGTAAATCCTGCAATATGTGCCTCCAATGAGGCAGCCACCTGCTGGAGTAACTCTGTCGGTGTGCTGGGTGCCACCTCCCTCAATGGCCGCAATGCACGCCAGGCCTTAATCAGTGGATCGATAACAACCCAGCCCCCTCCCCCGACTTCACTTCGAACATCCTCTCGATTCCATCGATCATTGGCCGCATCGAGCCTATCGCAGGCGGCAAAGACGTTACTGGCGGTGGCAATAGTCCTGGGCATGATCACTTCCCCTCAGCGGGGGATTTGACCCGCCGTATTTAACATAAACACTCTAGATGCCTCGGATAATACAAAATGTATGATGTAAGGTGTATAGATATTAGTACTTTTTGTTCGGTTTTTTTCATATTTTCATGATTAACCCTATATTCTTGAATTTATAAGCGCTACAATCTCCATATCGCTGATTTAGCAGTAGGAGACCGCCCAGGGTGGAATTGGTCGTTTTCAGGGCGCATCCGGTGCCATTGGATGGCCTGGTTGCCCTGCCGGAGGAACTGGACGGCAGCCAGGGAGACAACCGGTTGCCGCAAGACCATTGCCAGATCCAAGCGGATAATGACTGGCAGGCGATCCAATGCTGGCTGGCCGAGTTCGAGGGCTCCCCGCAAACCCACCGAAATTACCGTAAAGAGGCCGAGCGGCTGCTCCTCTGGTCCATCAAGGAGCGACGCAGGCCGATTTCTTCCCTGTTGCGCGAGGACTTTCAGGCCTACCAGGTATTCCTGGCCAACCCGCAGCCGGAAGCCTATTGGTGCGGGCCTCGGTCCCCGCGTCATTCCGCGGCCTGGAAACCGTTCCAAGGCCCCTTGCGTGAAAGCAGTCAGCGGCAGTCCCTCATCGTGGTCAATGCCCTGCTCTCCTACTGGGTGGACGCCGGCTATATCCGGGGGAATCCACTCTCCTTGATCCGCCGGCGCAATAAGGCGCTAACCCCATCAACGCATGATGTGGTCGCGCAGGAGCGCTTCCTCGACCAGAAAACCTGGGAGCACCTGAAGGGTTACATCGCGTCCCTCCCCCAGGGGACTCGCCGAGAGATCGAGCAATTTGAGCGCGTGCGCTTTCTATTTCATTTTCTATTCTTATTGGCGCCCCGAGTTTCCGAAGTGGCCAGCCATTCGATGAATAGCTTTCGGGAGTTCCGGGGCAAATGGTGGTGGTTCGTCGAAGGCAAGGGGGGCAAACGCGCCAAGGTGCCGGTCAACGACGAAATGCTTGATGCATTGATGCGCTATCGACGATTCCTGGGCTTAGATGACTTGCCTCCGGAAGATGATAGATCTCCCATTTTTCGGAGTATCAAGGGCACAAGCGGCGTATCCCACAATATGGTTCATCGGTTAGTGAAAGAGACTGTCAAAGGGGCCGCTGATACCTTGGAAGCAGAATCACTGAACGACTCCCGAAAACTTCGGAGAGCATCCTGCCATTGGTTCAGGCATACCGCAGTCACTCGGAGTGATGATACCGGCATTGGCATCAAATATATTCAGGCCTCCGCCCGGCACGAGAAGCTTGAAACCACAGCCATCTATCAGCACGCCGAAGATCATCGATGGCATGACGAGTGGCAGAGGCTCAAATATTAGCCAGTGACTTAACTTTAGAAAGCCACCTGGTAGTGTGCCAAAAGTGTCAGTTCACCAACGCCAAGTGTATTGAAGATGCAGGTACAATCTTTCGCTGGATAAATGGGTCTAGCGGGCCAGAGGAAGACCTACGGAGGTCGGCTTTGACCTCGCCAAATAAGCATTGATGATGATCTGTCCTATTGATGCTCGGGTCTGTGGTTCGATCTCATCAGCTCTGATCACAGCTAACGCATCCATAGTTTCTTGAAACTTTTCGTGTGACAACATCGCTATGGCATAGGCAGAAAGCCTTTCCACTCGATCGCGCCCAGGATGATCACGCAGCAGACCATTGAGCTCCTCTCGAATCTTCGTTGCGGACTGATATTTGTCCTTAGGAATAGAATGCGCAGCCAACGCCCGAGCAATAGTATTGCCGAGCCGCGGATTATCTAGATGTCTTAATAAGAGCTCCTTGTCCTCTAATCCTAAGGGTCTTGACAGCGCTATCGACGCCAGTGCCGATATCCATGGATCACTTGAGACAAATATTGACATGCCAGGCTGATTTTCAGAGGCCGATGCGAAATTCTGATAGTCGGTCCGTGCAACTGAAACCTGCCTCCTAATATGTGCGCGCATTTCGGGGCTGTCGAATTTTTTCTCCGCCAAAGCAGCGTATATCTGCGATACCATCGAAGACATAGGCGGCTCCTCAGAGGCTATCATTTCGATGAACCTGAATGCCCTGTCGCGGTCCTCGCGAGCAAACTGTCCAATAGAGAATGCGAGGACCCTAGCGAGCTCTACATCGTCAAAGTCGCGTACTTTTTTTGCCATGGCCGCATCTGCGTCATCCAAGAGCATTGACAATTGCTTCTCGGACATCGAACCGCTCGCCCCTGCTTCGATCAGTAGACGTATATGATAGGAGTTTGGTAGCAAATCCGCCGCCTCGAATGCTGCAACTGCTTGATCAACAAGTCGTTTCGAACCTACAGACCCATCGAGTGAGTAAACAAGTTTCAACAATGCGCGTTCCTGATCTGGTTCAGACGGGTTTCCTTGAAATCCTGCTAACCCCTCTTTACGTGCAATATCTACCAGCTTCGGTTCTTGTGATCTGGCAAATGCGAAACCTAACGCGTCAGAGTAGTTTCGCTCGTGTAAGGTCAAAAGTTGATCCAACATATCACTACTCAGTGACGAAAGTTCGCGGCTTCTACGCTCACTAATAATTCGAACTAATACATCCGATAATGCAAGTTTGACCCGGTCATGGGCACCTCGACCTCTGGTCGCCTCACTTGTGTGATACAACCATTCACGACTGGCTTTTGCAAAACCAAGAAAGTGTGGCCAAGTCATCTCGTGATCAATCACCGTCGAGAACTCAAGAGCACTGGCATAGCGAAGCATCTGATCGACGTTCAAGTCCAGAACACCGAAGTCAAATTTACTCGACTGGAATGGCTCGTTGATGTCCTGGTATCGATCACTACCAGGAATGCGGGATAGTAAGATCGGTAGTGGTTTAGTGTCACTCCCTATCAAAGACCAAATGCGCAGCATTAGTTCCGCGCTAGCAACTTTTTCTCCCGAAATCCAATTTTCGTCATCTCGAGGTCGAACTCCCAGCAAAGTTCTGTATTGAAATGCCGAATCCGCTTCAAGACTATCGAGCGCGACATCTGCCCATGCACGATAGCCATGAGTACTCCGGTGAAGCCAAACTCCCGCCGCGTAGCCACCTTGTACTGCACGTGCCTGACTTGGATCAGGAGACAGTTGAGATATCGACAGTCGTGACTCTGCGCGAGTAAAAGGTAAGTTTCGAAAAACTGGCTCCAACCACCTCGGCCCTCGTTTAACTGCGAGTGTACCCGACTCATTCGGCTCGATATGGAAAATCAACGTATTTGCGGCGACTAGTAGGAAAGCGACAAATAAGGCCATTGAAATCAAAAGCTGGCGGAAACGGTGAAGTGCTGTAGAGAGTGTCGTGCTGGACTCAAGAGTCCGGGTCGCATTTACCGTAGGCAGGAGAATCGGATTAGCTGAGGACCCGCCCTTAAGCGGCTCTTGCATGACAGCCTTCGTCCTTAACGCGTATAAAGGCACTTGCTCGCACAATATAGGAAAGAGCTCCCCATCCACGTCGAGAAACGAACGCCTAGTTCCAAATGCCTCGGTATCTCCGGTATTTAGGAGGTCTAATAGATGAGCTGTGAAAATGCCGTGACCAATCTGATGATCTTCCCATGCAACTTGATTGGCTTTTGACGATGCGATAAATAGCCGCGCTGTGTCGCCCTCATTAAGCTTGATAAAATAGGGAAGCTTTTCTGTTATGGCACCAGCATAACAACAGTCTAGTACAAAGATGGTCTGTTTGGCGGGACAACGCCCCAGAATACTGTTCAGCCGATCCGCTTCTAGAATTGATAGCAGATTACGAGAATGCTCCTCGGGCTGTAGCAGGAATCCAGTCTTGTCAGGTTGTGATATTCCATGACCCGAAAAGTAAACAAAAAATGTCTCAAACGGGCCTTCACTACAAAGTCTATTGAAGGCCATATCAATCTCCGTCTGAGTCGCTTCCAGATCGTAGACCTTCTCTATAACCCGTTCTTTCTCACCCCAACATATCTCTAGATACTCAACAATGGCCTGCGCATCGGTAACGGCAAACTCCAACTGCTCCAGAGGATAACCGACTTCCACATCATCGTAACTATAGTTGCCGACACCAACAACGATGGCACCAAGCTGCATCTGCAAATCACCAACTAAAGAAGCGTCTCAAGGTAGGTGAACTGGTCAATACAGTATTCCTGGCGCCCGTCTCTTCTGGAATTGAAGCAACTAGCTTCTGAAGCAAGAGAGGTGTCGAAAGGCCTACATGAAAAGCAACAATGCCCTCAGCTGTTGCCCCGAAATACAGCCACGATACAAAGCCGCCAAGTAAGATCATTACGATAGTTATCGACCAGTAGAATGCCTTTTTCGCATAGATAGGTAACTTCTCAGCTTGGCGTAGATTCCACCAATGCAAAACCTCGGCAGCTATACCACCTGCGCAACCCAAGCCGAACACTGACCATGCACCTTCAAGTACCACTGTATATCCTCCGGTTTAAAAAACGAGTATCTGCGGAAACCCTCATCAGGTTACACCCAAAACGAAATTGATCAACCTGTTGGCAGAAAAATCGAATCATCGGCTCAGGAGCTGAGGTTCTACTTTTCATAGAATCTCAGGAAAATACCCTCCTATAGAAAGCGTAAGCCTGCGGAAATTGTTTTAGGGGTCTTTGTTATTTGCGTTCTTTGAATGCCTGTCTATACTCCGACTTATGGACCTCATAACTAGGTTATACCTACCGGTTCTAGCAAGGAGGCAGCATGCGGCCAGAAATGGAAACTCAGGCACTACAACTCCGCACCATTTCCAATAGCGTGGATCACATCCACAGGAACATCTTTTGCTCTCGGCTCCTCCGACCACGCCTATCTAGATTTAGAAACGTATCAAGAACTCTATACGTGAATCTCGAGCTGTCAATCCGCTATTAGCTGTTAGCTTCGTTCAACCTTTAGGAACCAATTCACCATGGGCAAACACGTTATTTTTCTTCTTCACGGAATGGGCACCCATACCGAAGATTGGTCTAACAAGGCTATCAAAGAGTTCAAAGCTAACGCTCGTGCTATTGGATACCCAATGAGTCTCACGGACGACTTCGAATTTGTAGAGATTAGCTACGATCACCTTTTCCTCGACTACATCAATGCTCACAACAAGAATGCAGAACAGATCACTACTTTTATGACTACAGCGCAAATCGGCGCGATGAAATCGGTGTTTCGAGGTCTTTTTGAGTATGCAACAGGCTCTCTCGACAATGAAGAATTTGTCACCAGCGCATTGGGGGACGTTTTTCTGTACCGCTTGTCGGATTATGCAAACGTGGTACGTACATATATCCTTCAGGTGATCACTGCGACACTCAATGTCAGGGGAAAACCGCCCTGGAGCGTTATAGCCCACTCCATGGGTACCCGTGTAATACACGATGCCATGGACGAGTTCACAGCAGATGTCACTAATCGAAATGTCTTCGGGAAACCTGTGGCGTTAGCCATGGTCGCCAACGTAACCCACTTGCTCGCTTACAACCCGAGTACTCTTTGGAGAAAGACTCGGGTTTTTCCTGCAAAAGCTCCTAGTAAAGGCGCTTGTCTGCGCTACGTGAATGCGCTACACCCCGCAGATCCCTTCACTTGGATCAGAGAGTTTGATCCAGTGCCCGAATGGGGCAATAACGCGGAATTTTCTGGCCGCTACCGGAACACACAAATTGGCTTCAAGGAACTCACTCGAGGAAATTCACATAGTTTCACCGGCTACCTTGAGCACCCACGTGTGGCGGCCGACATCTGCTGGGCCCTTGGCACAGGTAATACGGGCGAACCAGCCTTTGATGACGAAAAGCTCACTAATAGACTTAAAACATATTCAAACAGGACCATTAGCGAAAATGCCGAGAAAACATGGAAAATGGCGAAGAAACTCAAGCAGGAACGCGACCTGACTTCTTTCTGGGAATTCGTCCGCGCTTTGAATGATTTCGAATCCTTCATACAGAAATTTTCCGAGTCACTGACCGACTGAGGCCAAGAAATGTCCAAAAGAGCTATTGTTATCTACGCAGCTTTTTCTCAGCTACTGGCCGCACCAAGCGTCCATGCCGATTTTTCAAACTGCGGAATGCCGGGACAGTCATTTCTCGCATCCATGAATGGAAAATCATACTTTGAACTTGCTGCAGCCTATGTGGACTCTTGTGCAAATGAGAGCAAACTCTTTCAAGAGGGTCAGGTTTGGATTAAGAGGGTACGAAGCGCTGATGACAATAACCGAAACGAACGCGTTCGACAGTCCCTCCAGCTCACGCAGAAACAGTTTGAGGAACAGTTCGATCGCGAAGTTAATGTAAGCCAATCGGCCAAGAGCGCGATGGAATCTTCATTGCGATGTGAGATCGCCGGCACCCGTTCTGATGAAGCAATACGAGCCGAGAACTGCGACACGGATTACTTCGAGTATGACCCGATCGGCACGATCAGCAACCCTAATTGGAAACCCCTAAAGGACACCAGCTACGTTTTTGATAACGCTTTTATCTTACCATTCTTACAAGAATCAAACGGCTGTAGTACCAAAACTGTAGGGGATACCGACTGCGATGAGATGTTCCAAGAGGAATTCCTGCCAGTACTGGAGTACCAAAGCGTCGTGTACAAACAGCTAGTGCCAGCAGCCAACAACCAACCTGCAGAGGAAATAGAAACGAACTATGCTTCGTCCCACAAGAAATGGAAGAGTTACCTCTCTGATACCGGCTTTCAGTATCCGTGGGAACTAGCTTTTAACCGTTGGAAGCGAGGTGGCATCCAAGAAATCGCCCAGCGAGAAGAAGCCCCTACCTCGCGCTACATCATCGCCCATCCTTCGGTTGCGCTAGCATACAGTGACGAATCCCCTGATGGTGACAAGGTACAAGCCGTCGCTGTAATGAAAGTACTCGGATACAAATGGTGGCAATTCAACGGAGACAAGGCAGAGAATGTATGGGGGGTATCCGCTGTTGCGGCCATAGGTGACTTCGCGGAAGTGGACGATGATGGGTATGGCCTAATGTTTGAGTACAATAAATTTGCGCTGGCTTGGACTGATCACGGTGGTGAAAGTGTTTTCTCCCTTTCTGTTGACCTGGTTTCGCTATTGGTTGAAAAACCGGATTCCCTCGAGGGTTGGCTGGCGAAACTGGACTAAGTGCGCTGTAGCTGGAAAGCTAATCTTCATTTTTAATCGATTTTTAGCACCACGAAGATGTAGCCAGGTTAAGCCCGTAAATCCCATCTTCAGATTCAATAGTAGCTAGATAACTCCAGAGATCAATCAGGATAGCTGATCGTCGACTTTACAATATTTGACTACTTGTTGGCAGTTGGTCGGCAACCGCGGTGTGGGTGTTTAACTAAGTCGCTGCAATTATTGCTTGGCAGCGCCCCTACCAAATCCGAACCCTCCTGGTAATCCCAGTAATACCATGACCATTCTTTTCACTTAACTGGGCCCCGAAAAACCATCGGTCAAATGCGATCTTAGATCATTCAGGCTGTTTGGGGCGTTTACCCGGAATCTCTATCAAATTCTGGCCTAGTCTTACCACTTCTTGAACACCTCCTCCAAGCTTAACATCGAGCATGACCAACAGGTCACCTAGATCGGCGTATTGAATTCGTAGATCTCTCTTGCGGCGTCTTTCCCCGTTATCGTAAGCCGCATGTTCTACTCCCCATTGTTCTGTGTAGCCACTGCTTGAGTTTGCACCTCTGGAAATCGGGACCAGACGGATAAATCCATAATCTCGTAATACCGCCATTCGGCGATTGTAGACATGGTGGACGACCTTGCCTGCGACGGATACTTGGCCCTTTGCGCGGATATAGGCTTTGCGATACCGGGTGTATCCGGGACTAACCCATACTTGGAGCGGGTCAAAGAATATGTCCGTATCGTACTGAGACCAAATCTCCAGCCTTGGATCTCGAACTGGCGGCGGGTCCATCTTGACCAGTAGTGCCTTGCCAGGTGAAAGCACTTCGACTATATCGCCAATATGGGCCTCGATGGCCTGTTCATCCACGGCAACAATCGGAACATGCAGACATTCAGGAACAACCCATTCATTCATCGCTTGACGATAGGCGCCTTCGTTTCGAGTTCGTGGCAATCTTAGTCCCTCCCTGCCTTAACACATGACAAAATAGACTATCAAACTGGCCATAGCTCGACTACCAACCTTGTGACTCTCCAAGGCCTCTCTACACGTCAATAACCAGGCCGGACCTTCTTCATCGGCCTGGCACAAAAATCAGGGACATTTCAGCACTTATCTGACATATCGCACACTACAATAGGATCTCAGTTCGTCTAACAGGCACTTCATTGCTACCGGGTATGTGCCAACCTGCGACGGGACTACTAACAGGAACAAAACTACTGTGGCTGGTCCAATGAAAAATTGGTGCATTTTAGAGGACCTACAATATAATCATAAAGGCCGCATCTGGTACCTATATGAAGGTCGGCGGAGAACCCACAAACTTTGTGCAGAGTGCACCGTATTTTCCAGTAGATATTCATGAGAGCTGGTTAGATTGGGCTCCAAGATCCATCGTCACCTTGACTCAACAAATATCTAGCCCTTAATTAGTCCAATAGTGAGTCTCTAACCGTGCCGGCTATCTGTACAAACTGCATTGAGGACTCTTACCTACGAGAAATCGTGAATCGGGATGGTGAAGTTCAGGTATGCAACGAGTGCGGGAAAAATTCCTATCCCGCTTACTCCGCTGAACAGTTGGGTCAATTGTTAGAGCCCTTACTCAGGGAGCGCATAGGTTTCGGCGATCAGAGGAGGGTATTTTCAGGGCCAGATGACGACAAGGGCTGGTGGGAGCAAGTGGGCGATTCTATCGAGCTTTTCGTATCTGAGTTTATCGGGCAGGACATCAGCTTTCTAGATGATGTCATCTGCGCTGTCTCGGAGGCTGAAAATGCGTGGCCCCCGGACGGAGACGAGCCATTTTTTGATAGTTGTTCCAACTATGTTCGAGTTTCTTATCATTCCAACACCTATATTGACCGTTGGCACTCAATTGAAACAGAGATAACGCAAGCAAAGCGTTTTTTTAGTGAGGCTGCCAGATCATTTTTTGGCTCTTTGTTTCAAGAAATTGATCAGCTTGAGGCGCCGACAGCCGATGGAATTGAGAAAGTGGTACGTAATTTTCCTGTAGGTACAGTCGTACATCGAGCAAGGTTGCTTCAATCCAACAACGACACACTTCTACAGAGTATTTTTGACGACCCCATAGAGTATGCAGGTCCACCTCCCTCAAACAAAGCGAATGCCGGTCGAATGAACGCCGCTGGTATTGTTATGTTGTACGCGGCACTTGACCACCAGACTGCTTTAGCTGAACTTCGCCCTTCCCTCGGCAG
Source organism: Pseudohalioglobus lutimaris (assembly GCF_002866825.1). GTDB lineage: Bacteria > Pseudomonadota > Gammaproteobacteria > Pseudomonadales > Halieaceae > Halioglobus > Halioglobus lutimaris. The sequence continues at coordinate 14,188 of NZ_PKUS01000023.1, forward strand.
TGATGTCGCCGTAATTGAGATTTGTCTTGATAAGAGATTGAGGCTGCTCGATTTTAAGCGGCTAGAAAATGCCTTCACATCCATCAGTGCATTTGATCCAAATTACACCGATAAATCAGAAAAACATACTTTTTTGAGACAAATACATCGGCTGATATCTCGCCCAGTTTTACCAGGGAAAGAATCAGAGTATTTGATGACTCAAACCATGGCAGAGTACTTGTCCCACGTGCACGAACGGCCATTTGACGGCATCTTGTTTTCTTCGGCTCAGAATCGAGATGGAACCAATATTGTTATCTTTGCAGACGAGGACGGCGGCTTTCCAATAAGCTACGTACACGACAGTATGACCGTCTCCACAGTAAATGCAGTGAAACACGATCTTGAAGAAAGGCTTCTAATCAAGGTCGATGGTAAAGTCTCTCTTGCTGAATATGACTCACTGTATGAGGATGAATTCTAATCGAAGTTCACCCTTCAAAGTAAACAATAAATATCTATCCATACTCTCCGTTAAGATGCGGGACAAGCAGGGCAAAGCCCGTCGCTCGCAGACGCGGAATCATCAGCAGCAGACGTCAAACGTGGCTTATACGTACCTCCTTTCAGAATTACTTTCACATCTTGTTCGAACGACTTCTTATCCATCTGATACATCCCGCCCCTGGCGCCCTCAAAGCCGCAATTCCAAGCTCCTAAGGCTTGGCCGTACTTTAGTGCTTCTTCTATATCCTTCTTTACTAACTTGGACAGTTCCTGCGGCTTCCTGCCTAATAGACTGTGTATGATGCCCGCTGTTGTCCAGTCACCACATCCACATGAATCTACCACTTTGATCGCGTTATGCGCCCGCAGATGAGCCCACTTAGTCATCCTGCGACTTCTGTATCTTAACCCCTGCTCTCCCAAGGTTTGAATTTCGATGATAGGCCGAAGCTGATTTTCAGATTCTCCAATTACTTCAGAGAACCGCTGATCTGAATATTTGACTATATCAGCCAAAGCCATTGCTTCTTTAAAATGTCTTGGGTCTCCTTTAGCTGAAGGCTCGAAAAATACTAGCCCACCTATCGACTTGAAGTACTTTGCCATCGCTAAAGCTGCGGGTGAGGTACGATCAAAGAAGAACAATTCAGTCTGCTTCACTGATCTCTTGATCTCCTCAACGGCGGGCAAGGTCACTGCCTTATAATTTGGCAACCAAGATCCACACTTTGGACAGTTCTTCCAATGAAACCTATGCTTGGGGTTCCCATCTCGGTCCCTCGAGTTTTCTTGCGTAATGACAGGTATTGGGGCAACCGGGTCCATGTGTAAGAAATTCTCGCGAACGTCCCACCTCGCCAGATCATTTTTAGCGTGTATGGACGAAGGCTCATCATTGAGTCTTGCTATTGGGTAAGAATTCCAACCTAGATACGACAGTATCGTCAGTACATTGCCACATGTTCCACCTGCATACTGCCTCGTTGGGACATCCGGGTTAGAGCTAATCACAATATCTAACGCAATAAGGCCGGTGCCATGCACGGTAGGTTTTTTATTATACTTCACGACATTACTCATCGTAACAACTCCAGAACATTAAACCGCATTGTGGTACGCATCGCCGGCAAGCCAAACGTGCGTCATCTTTGATTCTGTTTCTTTCAAACTATCCAGTGCAGCCCAGTCGTCTACTGTATAGGACAGCGCTTCGACATAAACTACTGGAAACTGACGCTCCAAGGCCGCCATTAATGCCCCAATAGCTGGTATCTTGCTGCCAAGAGGTGAAAGAATAATCTTCGAACCGCCAAAGGCTTCAAAAACTTCCTCTCTATCATCAGCTATTCTCAGTATAGATCTGTAAATGTCCAAAGGGAGCCTTTCATCGGAATACAAAAAGTTCTGAGGCTCCAGTGCCCAATCGTTCTCAAGCGGGCCACCGAAATCAGACTGCACCGATTTAAATACCTGGTATGCAATCTCGTCGCCCATCTTTGGATCCCGGGAGGGGAATGGCAAAATAGGGCAGGTATCGTCCGGTGCTATATATTTGTGAATAGTATGTAGTACATGCTGTTTGCTAGCCGTCAGAACAGGCAGCCAAAGAACAGCTTTGTCTTCCCCGCCTATCAGGCCTCCTATATCGAAGCCTCTTACTTCACTAGCGACGTCATTCGGTTCGGTCTTGATACCTTGATCCAAGGCCGGATTGGAAAGCAGAGACAAGTGGACGTTCAACCTTGATTCAGTACTTTCAGCCCTTTGGTATATATAACAGGCTGCCGTAAAACCAATGCCCAAAGAGAGAGCGCTCAAATCGATGACAATGTCTGTAATATCGGAATAATCAATTTCGTTCAACGCTTCTACTGTTCTATGCCCGCCAACTACCGCATTATCAGGAGCGAAAATTTGAATCTCCCGAACTACGAGGTTCTGACAGTAACTCTCTATTTGGCGTAAGTTGTCCTCTGCTCTTCTTACGAGTTCAGCATGTGGATCAGGCCTTTCCTCTCTAAACATAAACGCCGTTAAACGACCATCCATTATTTCAGACAATTTTCTCACTATGCTCGCACTTCTAGGATCAAAACCTGCGCCTCCTATGACCAAGCAACGCCTGCAAGGCTGTGCAAAATAATCATCGAAAAATTCTTCCACCTCCTGATCGTAGTGGATCACACATCTTTCTTGCCATCGGCCTGCTCCCATTTCAGGATTCCCCCAGCGCCTTGACCAAATCAGACACGCGTCTCTCCAGGAAGCCGCCTCGAGTAAACGTTAGTCCATTCTTTACTAACGAAGGGCCTGTGAGCTCCACTAGTGCCCACTGCTGTTTCTTGCATGCGTATCCTCGAACTATATTGATTGCACTGTATGCAACGCCATACTTAAGCACATGTGCTAGATCAGGGTACTTATCGGGTATCGATGAGAACTCCTTCTCCAATATTCCGAAAGCATTCGCCCCTCCTCCCAACGATGCATTTGGTTCAAGAGATTTTTTCACGCATTCCGCTGCTATGTGTTCACATATGCTCTCGACATCGTGATGCCTCGGGAATGTCCAATCCTTAATGATATCTGCTGCCTTATCTCTCAACAGTTGATGCTGATATTTAGACGGGAGTTGCGCTTCGACATCTCTTATTATCCTCGCTTCCGACGCTTTAACCAGTACGTTCGCGAGCTGCAGAAACTGCTCTGCGTTTTCTGTGCTCGCGTCAGAGAGGGTGTCCAATCCAAAATAGTAGGGTCGACCAAATTCGTGGAGCAAATGAATTCTTGCTCCGTCTGCCACACTAGCATCAGCTTTAAATGAAAGATCAGGATCGACTGGTTCATCATGATCGAATAGCCCAGACTGAGGCTCTCGCTTCAGATGCCGGTTCATTAAGATTAGCAACATGCTTAACCTCACATCTGAACCCCCTGGTAACGTTGTCGCGCCCGAAAAATACCGATCGATGGCCTGCTCCATCAGATCCCTAACTTCAGTTGGTATCCGCGCCTTTCGCTGTAAACTCTCCACACGTTCTTCTAACTTTTTAAGATTAGAGTCGCTTATTCGGTGTGGGTTTGTATTCAGTAAATCGCCAAAGTTTGTAAGTCCTTGTCTATTGAAAATCGGCATTAATCGAAGATACTTGTTGGCCATATTTCTGGCCATACTGCGAAAATTCCTCCTATTCTTCGATCTTCCCTGACTGTTCTGAAGCCATATTTGGACTAGCTCTCTATTTTTCTGAAGCGTCGTATCTGGAGCAATATAGGATGGATCGTTTAGATTCTCGTCCAATACACTCTGTGGCGTTTGGGCATCGAGCCGCATCATCATCCAACGTGATATGGGTATTTCTCGTTTCGCTAGCCAGTCGCTCACTAAATTTAGCTGATCCGGATGAAGCGTATGTACGTCATCGAGAATCACTAATGGTTTCAGGCTTCCCAATGTGAACTCCGTTTCGGGCAACAGGATACTGGAAATCGCATCAAAGGGCTGATAAGGCTCGGTTGCCTCACTGGGCAAGCTCTTCAGCGCTGGTGCTACCAAGCGCGCGCATACAGAGTAAATCGCTCGTTCCACGCGCTTGGCTTTTTCCATCACTAAGTCAGCGCCACTACCACCGATGCTCTCCCCCGCGACGTCAGTACCTGACCGGTACTCGATCTCGACACTGTCAAGGCCACCATCAACGATACTGCTTATGCTATTCAGCCAAAAAATTACAGCACGTGCCTGCAGAAACGACCTCAAGAGACCGAACCTGACGTCCTCTGGATAGGGCAGCTCCCAGAAGTCCCGGTATTCAGACTCCATTGGAATTCGGCAAGCCAATACTCCGATTTTACCCCTCTGAATAACTGAACAACGGCTCAATGCTTGTAGCAAAGGCGCGTATTCTGTGTGGTTCGGGCTGCTAACTAGGGTATTTACTGTATGATGCTGTATCAGCGTAGCTATCGTGGTCTTACCGCTCCCAGGCGTCCCTATCACCATGCATAGCCTGTCGTACAGTGCGCCCGAGGATGCATGCTCCTCAAAGAACGTGTGCAGAGGATCTGGCGTAACAACCGATAAAAAAGCGGTATCGTCTCGAAGAAATTCAGTAGCTCGCTTCTCAAACGGATTAGCCATCTCCAACAACCACCTCAGACTGATGCTCAGCCTGTACTACTAAGTCACTATGTCTCTCCCTTCGATAGAATAATGGCCTCATCTTGTGTTTGCCGTCATCTCCATTCGTTCGCGAATGCAAAATCGAGAGGGAGTTGTTTGGGGTATTATGCTCAAGGACCACTGGAAGCCCGCAACCACCATAGCCGAACATCCGGTCCGTGTGCCCACTCTGCGCGCCATGTTCGCCTGCGCCTTCGATCGCAGGATCGTAGTAACTCTGACATATTCTCACAAAAGGATCACTGCTTTTTTCTGTAAGAGTAATCGCATCCGGAAGTTTCAGTCCGTAGCTAAAGTGAACGTCACTTACTCCAAATTCTTGTTCAAGCTGCTCTCGTACTTTTTTATATACCCTATTGATTCGCCTTTCCGCTTCTTCGGTCCCTATATAGTGATGTACGAAAATCTCCAACGAGTCTGAGAAGGGCTTTTCGCTTCTCAGTTCGTTTTCTGCTGCTTTAGCAGACCTCAAAAACTTTACGAGCTTACCTTTCAATTTCCCCACTAAATCTGGATCCGGAAGTAAACTTGTTCCAGAAGCTGTAAAGTCATCGATCAGGTAAACACTATTGAAATGTGATCCTGCATCTTCCTCGCTTCCTCGTTTCACTAGATCTTTTCTCAAATCGAGTACTAAGCTACGCCACTTATCAATGTCAATTTGAGTCGCCACTACGACCTGCTCATTGGAAATAATTCCTGCGTTCATCCTTCTCAGAATATCGATCCGCGCACCATCACTAAGCCCCATAAACAACGTTTTTCGGAGTTCAATGGAATATGCGAATTCATTCGCTTGCGATGACCATACTTCGTAAGGTCGAATTCCCAGTTCGTCGGCCACACGGCGAACAATTTGACGCTGCACGAGTTCAGGGACGAGTTTCTCAACTAAACGTTCTATTTCCATCGGGCTAAAATAAATCAGTTTCGCTTTTATAAAACGATAAGCCTCTGCCCTGTCTTTTTCCTGAAACTGCTGAAGCCACGTAGCCAAACTCTCGATAAATCTCGCGCCCGCACAGAAATCTCTGTAGCCATCGTATTTATACGCTGCCATGAATGAAAGCCAGTCAAACTCTTCCACTGCCTCCGTGTCATCCCAATGCATAACCGTACTCAACAGCTTCAATCCAAGTTTCCGATTCAAGTGCGATAACTCCTAGCGCAAGTAAGCAACACCATCACCACACTCAATCTTCTGAAGATAATGCAACGTTCCCTGCGGTCCACGGACGCCTGCAGGACATAGGTTCCAGCAGCTGCCCGGTAACGCGGAGACTTCATCTACACTCAATGAGTACTCCGTACTAAGCAAGGCACTGTCGTTACCCGGCCATCGCCCCCTATCACCAATCGTCAAAATGCCAGAATCAACACCAATCTTTTCGGCCAATTTCTCGACTACTGCATTCTTCGAAATATCTCTCGGCAGAATGTCAACCGAGTGGCTAGACCTAACCACCGCAAGGTCATTCGAGTAATGGCTTTCGATAACACTGCAGACCGTATCCCATAGAAGTACTTCCGGTATCGGCACCTTCGTTTCCACAGTCAACTGAAACTTGCGCGGAGTTATTCGTAACTCCTGACTCCCCGTCCCCAAGACCTGATTGATCCTAGATTCCACACCGTCAAAGCAGCTCTGAGGTTCCGCCGATTGATCAGGGCAATCCTCATCCGACAGATACCCTATTTCCGATCCATTGTAGTAACCTATTACGACGCTATCCCAATACCTTTCTTCTATAACACCGGGAGACCGCAGTTCCTTCCTGATCGATTTCCCCCGGCCTGTAGCGAATCCTATCGTCATTCCTCCTGCGAGAAGCCGATTTAACTCCCTGCAGATATCCTCTCCTGGAGGCTCTCCTCGATGCCGCCCATCGACCAGCGTTCCGTCATAGTCTAAAACCAAACCGCGGTAGGCCTGCTTTTTCAGTTTTCGTAAAAACTGGCGGTAATATCCAGTCCACACGCTGGAGTCTATCTGCCCCAAGCTTGTCTTCATTTTCCGCTGACACGCAGCCCTTTCTTTGTTGACCGAGACAGCAAATCCGGCATTCGCACTCAATCGATAAATCTTCGAACCATACTCAGGCACGCCGGGACGACCAGGGTCTATCCCAAAGTGAACGCCTCGCCAATGTGTCATATACAATGAAAGCAAGATACCAGCGACCAACTCCAACCCATTTAGATCTCGAAGAACCAATAATTGTTTAGCCAGTGTCCCCGGAAGTAAGTCGAGAGTCCTCTGCGCCAAATCGCGGTCATGCTCGGATGTTAAAAACAAAATGGCAGAATTCTCTGGGTTTTTATCGAACCAATGATGCCGGCCATGCGCAAAATTCCGCATGTCCGCTAAGTGAACCGAGCCGAGGCCTGCCTCGACAAATTTCGACTCGATGTCCACGGCGATGCTCTTGTATCTCTCGCTGTATACAACATGCACCACTTTGGTCTTGCATACTTCTCCCAATATCAACTCCACTGAATCGAGAGATTCATGATCGACCAATGAATCAGATATTAATCGACCCAGGGAACCGGGAATTCGCTGATTCGTATTTGAGGCGCTGGCGTATATCCGAAGTAACAAAGTCGCAAACCCCAACAAAGAATTGCTCGCTAGGAAGCCATCCTTTCCGGCAGGTAGCGGGTATTCATATACATTCGTATAGTGATACCGCTCGTTGATCTGCTTTAGCTTGCTCTGCTCTCGTCCAACTAGAGCGCAAACACTTTTTGGCTCGCTTAATGCCGCATGCTGAAATGCTCGTCGGATATCGATGTTATTTCCACTAGCTGACAACACCCATACGGATGCAGAACCATCTCGAGGTAATGCCGATATCATTTCGACCGGCGTTACCGCCATCGCAATTGAACTGAAAAAAAGCCGGTGTAATGTTGCTTGGAACTCAGCAGCCGAATATGAACCGCCTGAGCCCACCACTAGGAGTAGGTTTGAATAGTGATTCTTTAGCTCAATTACAGGTTGAGAGATATCAACCGACAATGCCCATTCATAGGTCCCGCCCAGTTGCTCTAACTCATTCGAAAAGGGCTTACCCATTGGCGACTCTCACCTCCTAAAGCATTGTTGGGACGAATTCTTGGTGTGTGGATCAGAATGACCTTGTGCAGGGCAGATTTCCAGGGGCACCCTGCTTATAAATCGCACAGCAGTTAGCCTAGATTATTATTGTAAATCAATGTCTTACCTCTGGCCAGCCAGCTGATACGTCATTCATGCTATGTGCCTGATTTCCTTTGGTTTTAAAGTACGGCCCACCTCGTATACTGTATTTATATACAGTATAAATCCTCTAAAATCAATCGCCCTGAATACCCTCGATTTTATTGAGTTATTCAACCGCTTCCCCGCTAAACCCTAAAAATGGTGTCCCCACCTTGCCTCTATTTCATCCAGGCCTGGTTGCTCGTCTTAGACAAACTGAACTTCGCCATCATCGTAGTAATAAAGGTATCCCCAGTTGTAATCTTCTGGAGCAGATCCCTTCCTTATTCCCTCGGCGGGCCAGGGCGTCTTCTCGAGTAGCAACCCCATTACGCCATCTCTCTTTCTGCCGACTCTTGCGGCCATGCAAAGAACCGGCACTTAGGGAAGTTCGAGCAACCATGAAACGGCTTACCAGCGCTCTTGCCGCTTTTCAGGCTCCGCAGCTGGATCTTGCCTTTCTGACAATCCGGGCATGTTTCTCCCACTGTGACGCTCACCTTCTGGTTGGATCGGATGTTTGAAGTACGCGCTACATCCTTAGGTTTGCCGCGATGGTCCTGCCTGGTCTCCCGACAACCCTCGCCATAGTTGGTGCAGCCCCAAAAGAACCCCTTTTTGCCTTTGATTCTCCGTAGTCTGCCACTGCAATCTGCTCCTGGGCAGGGGTATGTTTTCTCCGCTGGTTTCTTTGCTTTCGGGGAGGATGTTTGTGGCTGAGGCGTCACTTTAAAACCGCCCTTGCCCTTTTCGAATGTCGTCAGCTCCGAAACGCGACCAACGACCCGGTCGACAAAGTCATCGAGCTCACCGTCACCCTCTGCGATTCGCGCCAGCTGCATCTCCCAGTGCGCGGTCATATCCGGAAGGGTGACTGCTGCGGGCAGAACATCGATCATCTCCCGCCCCAGGAGTGTAGAGATCACAGACTTGCTCTTCTTCCCCAGATATCCGCGTTTAAACAGCGTATCGATAATGCCCGCCTGGGTGGCGGGCGTACCTAGGCCATCTGTTTCCCGCAGCACCTTCTTCAGCTCCGGATCACTGACATACCGCGCGATACTGGTCATGGCATCCAATAACGTTGCTTCTGTGAAATGCTTGGGAGGCGTGGTGTTCTTCTCGAGAAGCTGTGCACCTGTAAAATCCGCGACCTCTCCTTGAGCCAGCGTCGGAAGAGCAACCAGCTCCTCTTCTTGGCTATCGAATTCAGCAGGCTTCGATGATTTTCTCAGTAGGTCACGATACTCTCGCCACCCCAGTTGCACATCGTGTATTCCAAGGGCCTTAAAGGACTCCTCGCCTTCCTGCGTATCGAGCTTAGCGATTACATCTGTCTGGTCATACTCGCGGTCTACACAAAACTGCAGGAGATAGCGATGAGCAACAATCTCGTAGATCCACCTTTCGTCTGGCGAGAGTGAATCCAGCGGTACCCACTTTGACGTGGGAATGATTGCATGGTGAGCGGTCACCTTCTTGTCGTTCCAGCAACGGCCTCGATGAACCAGGCTGACACTCTCTGTCAGTGGATATAGCGCATGCTTATCACCAACCGACTGCACGATGGCGTCCCTGACGACCCCACCTTCTACCCAGTGGTCGACGGGTAGGTACGGGCAATCCGAGCGTGGGTAGGTGAGTACCTGGTGCTTCTCGTACAAGGACTGTGCGACGGCGAGCGTTTTCTTGGGGGAAAGTCCCCTACCCTTGTTGGCCACCTTTTGAAGCTCGGGCAAAGAAAACGGTAGTGGTGGTGCTTCACGCTTACGTTGGGTCTTTACCGAGGCGATATGTCCCTGGCTGCCTTCGAGGCTCTTGCCCAACTGCTCTACCACCTGCCGGTCGATGACACGGCCATCTTCATCCTGAACGGCTTCATGCCGCTGGCCCGGCACCCACTTTGCCCTAAAACCACCGTGCTCCACCTCAAGATCAACGGTCAGCTCGTAGAAGGGCTTACTGACGAATGCTTCAATCTCTCGATCTCGCCGCACCACCAAACCGAGTACCGGGGTCTGCACCCGCCCTACACTCAACACGCCGGAGTGTCCCGAGTTGCGCCCTTTGACGGTATACAGCCGCGTCAGATTCAGACCAAAGAGCCAATCGGCTCGACTACGTCCCAGTGCGGCATCGCGCAATCCCGAATACTGGCCATTGTCCTCAAGTCTTCCGATGGCACGTTTGACCGACGCTGCATTCAAGTCACTGATCAGAAGACGCTTCACCGGCTGCCGATTCCCAATCTGCGTAAGAACCTCATCGACGAGCAGCTGACCTTCACGATCAGGGTCTCCGGCGTGAACGATAATATCGGCATCAGCAGCAAACTTCTTGATCGTCTGGTACAGATCCTTCGTTCGCGGAGCCACGTTCATCTTCCATGCCGGTGGAATGATAGGCAGGTCCGCTTCAATCCAGCGCTTGAAGCGCGGATCGTAATCCTCCGGCATGTATTGGGTCAGGATGTGCCCCGCACACCAGACCACAACGTTGGCCTCTCCCGACTGAATGTAGGTTTTGTGCCGCTTCTGCGGTCCGGGCAGTACGGCAGCTATGGCCTTAGCCAGACTCGGTTTTTCAGCGATGAATACTCGCACTCGTCGTCCCTCGATGGCGCTGTTGCTGCGCGCCGGTATTGTCCTGCAAGCGGTGATAGATTTCCTCTCGATGCACGGTCTTCTCTCGCGGTGCATTTACTCCGATTCGGACCTGATTCCCCTTTACGCCCAGAACCGTGACCGTGATATCGTCCTCTATCATCAGGCTTTCGCCCACTCTGCGTGTCAGTATCAACATGACCTCATCTCCTTTGCGGTGACCTGCATTCCCTGCAGTGTTTAGACCACCAGGCTGGCAAGTGCTTCTATCGCATCCTCGTGGCCGGAACTGGCTAGTTGCCAGTTGATCTCATCCAGCGCCGAAATCAGTCCTCTGGCTTGCTCAGGCGACTCACACAGACTTGCCAGCTGGGCGCGTTTTTCCTGGCTGCACAGTGCCACCAGGCCTCGAATTTCGTTGTCTTTCAGATCAATCATCAACGTCGTGCAATGCATTACAGATACCCCTAGTCGAACTCACGCACGCCCTTCCGGACACGCTCAGCTTCTACTTGCCGCCTGACCATCGTCGCCACATCCATGGGTTTCGGGATTGCCCTCACCATGAGCGTTGGCGTGGTCTTATCCGAGGAATGGATACAGACATTCCCCAGCCCCACCAGCCGCAACCAGATCGGTTCGAATACCTGGGTATCCTTGATCCGGTACAGCTCCAGATTGTCCGTCAGCCGATTAAGCACCCCATGGGAGGCCGTCAGCTGTTCTGCGGATAACTGGTAGCGGATGCACCGAATCTCCAGATACTTCCACACTATCAGCATCAAACCGGCGGCCCAAACACCGTGTGCGATCTTTTCCGACCACGGTATTCCGGCCCCCAATCCAGTAAAGGCGACAACGATACCGATCACTAACGCTATACCACCCACCGCGAAGTAAAACGCATTGGTCCACTGTGACGGTCGCCACAACTGGTCAATTTCAGTACCCGACTGCATGAGATTTCTCCTTTGAAAACCCGGGGTTACAGGCGCTGGCCCAGTGAGCCAAGCGCCTATGCATCGCCCTGCCGCCGTTCGTGCTATCATCAAAGGCGAATAGCCCGATACGGGGGACAGAACGATGGTCCAGAACACTTTGATTGCCCGAGCTGGCCGAGGCCTGCTCGACTTGGTTGCGCTGCTGCTTCGCGGTGCAGGTGCGCTGTGCGCGGCATTTGGTTCCTTGCTTATCACCCTGTTCTCGCTGTCCGGCGATCATGAAGCTGATCAGCTCTCCGAAGACCAACGGATCATCCGCGATTCCGATACCGACGGAAGTCGTTCTCACCTGTACGATCACAAGCTCTACTAAGCGAGTCATCCTTTTCCCTTGGTCGCGAGTTTCGCGGCCACGGCCCCCCCCGCGGCCCCTGGAGTTCCAACGCGTCCGCCAAATTGACCGACCTGCATTCCTATGTCATTGGCTGTAATGCCCGCCCAGCCCAGTGCCGTCAAATACATCATGGGAAAAATGAGGTAGAGGAACCTACTCACCCACAGGATGATGCCGCTCTGCACCGGATTGGCGACGGGTTCGAACACACCGTATCGACTGCCTTCCGTCATCAAAGCCATCAGGTGGTTGTCCATCCAGAACGCCACGCCCCACAGGTAGGACAGGAAGTGCAGGCCGAAGTAGATGATGGAGAGCGTCATAAGAGTCGATAGCCGGTACTGACTGAAGATCAGCAGGAATGGCAGCACAATCACCATGATCATCAGGATCAGGGCCTGGAACATCCCGATACCCTGCCGGATCATGTAACCCTCACCGATGGCCTCGGGCGCTTTGATCGCGGCGCCGGCGGCGACGACGGCCGTTCGGCCCACGTCCTGCACAAAGTTTGCGCCCAGCGACAGCGTGCCCAAGGCGGCCTGACCCCAGGTGCCATGATCGATCGACTGTAGTGATCGCTCCGTCGCATTGACCCGATACCCGGTCGACATGGGCAGGTTGACTGCCAGACTCTCACTCGCTCGTATCACTGCAAGGTACTTTCTCAGAAAGACGTCCTCACGCTCGGAAATGGCCAGCGCGGTATCGGTAGACTCCGACACCAGGTTGTCAGCGTTGTACACCATGTCGTTCAATAGATCCGGGTCGATAGAATCCAGTACCCGCCTGCGCAAACCTATACCCGCATCGCCCCACCATTCGGTACAGACCGGATGGCCACCGACAAAGGCGTCGTCATCGAATCCCGCGTCTCGCACCGCGTTGAAGGGGAACAGGGCTTGTGGCTCCGATGCGTAATAGCGGTTATAGAAGCCCGCCGTGGTCATAAAATACTCCGATCCCAGCCAATTGGTTTCCTCGATCTGCGCGGGTGTCATCGCAGTGGTATCCATGCGCATCAGTCTGGATTTGGACCGCCGGTAACAGTCGTCGGTAAACTCGGCCAGTTCCTGGCGCAGACTGGGATCATCAATGCGGTCTTCGGCCAGGCGATACTCGACATTCGCCAGTTCTGGGGCGCAGGGGATACTGGCCACCGACGCCGCAGTGACCGACTTGCTAAGGGTATGCATTCCAGCCCACCAGATCGGTATAGACCCGGTCTCACCGGCAATCGTGGCCAACGTACGATCATAGGTCGTATCGGTCGATGTACCGTCGATCGTTGCGGCCACCGAGCTACAGCCTAGCGTCGGTTTCACATAGCGCATGTCCGCCAGCTGCACATCAATCACCGGAATAGCGGCGAAGACGATCACACCCAGCATTGCGTAGAAATCAGTTTCTATCTTTTTAAGTGACTGGATCGCCGCACTGCCTTCGTCATCACCAGCGCGATGGCTCGACATAATATTGCCGATCACCATGGTGATGATCGGGATAAAAACGATACCGGTATCCACCAGGACCGCCCAGACTTCCTTGTAGAGAATCCAGGCAAACAGCGTGGTGACGAACTCAAGATAGCTGGCTACTCCCACGACTAGGCTCCCAATAAATGGCTAATCAGGATGATGGCCTCGGCCGCAGCGAGGCTCCCCATCATTCGATTGCGCATACCAGACCAATGCAGGTGTTGCGCCTTTCGGCTCTCGCCTTCGCCCCAGAATAGCCACTGGCCCACCCGCTCCCAGCACCACCACAGCGCACACCAGACTGCCCAGCGAACCAGTGTCAGGGTGATCCGCCAGGGGCCAATAGCGTCATTGACCTCGCCCGTCCAGTTCCCGGGCGTCAGCGGGTCCGTCTCCGCCATCCAGGCGATGCCGGTGGTAATCACCATCACGCCAACGAGGGCAAGGAGTATCAGCAGTAAGCGCTTCGTCGTGGCCGTCATGGGGTCACCGAGGCCCCCTCTTCAAAGTTGCTCGCCGGCGGCGACTCGACAATGGGCACTTGTGCGCGGACCTTGTCCCGCATCAGCAGCTGCACAGCTGTATTGGTCGCCACCCGATCCCGTACCTCGATCTCGAACAGCATGTTCTCGATCTCTTGTTCCAGGTCCGCGACGAATGGCGTCAGATCCTCTTGCGCGATCTGCAAATTGGCGACATTAGGTTCTTTCATGCCGGAAATCAGCGCACGGCGAGCAATCATGGCCCGCTCCATAGTGCGCGAGAGTGCCATCTCAGCAGACAGCCGGTTGATCAGCACCATCTGCTCATGCTCATTTTCTTCTCGGATGGCTTCGATCACGCGCCGACTGATCAGCATGCCCGGGCCACCGGAAACGGCCTCCAGCTCCGCGGCCGTCGGCGCGTCGTTCGACAGCACCAATGCCTCCAGATCTGTCGCGATCAGAACCTGTTCGATACCGAGCTGATGATTCAAGCCCATGCCTGGGCGGGCGCTAATCTTGTCGCAGGCTTCACAGGTGCGAATCTTCTTCTCACCTATGACATCGATGACCCAATCAGACATCGCGGTGGGGTTGGGCCAATACTCACAGATCGGCGCGTCGGCGCAGCTTGCCGCCATGCTGGTGTTGTTCGCGGGGTTGCGCTGAAGTAGCTGGTTATAGCCGGCCCTAACGGTATCGCCCACCAGCTCAATGGGAGCCTGACCGCGGCCCCCGCGCTGGGCACCTTCCACCCAGATCACACCCGCATCAATGCCAGCGGTATCCGCACTCGTCCGAGTCTGCAGGATCTCACTCCCTGCTGTGGATTCAGCGCCCCAGTAGCCACCCTTGGCGACCGATTCCCAACCGTTATGGGAAATCGCTTCGTCCATCATGCCTACGATCTCTTCACATGACGTTTGCGCCAGGTGAAACTCTTCGGAGGCCTGCAGGACACCGTTCTGCAAGAGGTCATACAGCGCCGGGTTGACCTTCTGGATCACCAACGCCGGCAGAGATGCTACTGCGCCGGTCGCCGCACTCATCACGTTGTCCATCAGATCCGAAAATGAGCCCTTGATGCCCTGTAGCTGCTCTTCTACCGACAAGCTCATGTCAAAGTTGCCGCACATCAGATCCGTGTTCCATGCCACGGAACCGCCCAGCTCAAAGGTCTGGGGCCGGTTGCTGGCTGACCGCGTGACGGGCTCGCCGCCACCCAGCAGATAATAGAACTCATCATCGACTGCAAAAGTCTGCTGCTGCCCCAGAACGAACAGGAGGATACCAAGGCACAAAGTCAGTCGTTTCATTTTCTTATGCACAGAGGGTTCCTTCAGAAGTGGAAGATCAAGACAGCACCTTCCTGCTCACAGCAGGTATAGGTACGCCAGAGCTGCCAGGCATTGCCGTTTACCGCGTTAACGCGGCTGCGGTAGGGGTCGGTGATACTGGCGGTGTCGTTGATGTCCGGCAGCACACGACAGGACATCACAGACGGCACCAACTGTTGCCAGAGGTAATCAGTGCTTTGGCTGGGGGGCCACTGTCCTTGCTCCGGGGAATACCAAAAATCCAGCGGGGTGTAGACGTGAGGCTGATGATCCTGCCGCACGAAATGTGCGGCCCGCTTGGCCCCCACCAAAGAGGCTTTGTAATCGTGCCCTTGTCGTACAAAGCCAATACGGGGGTACAGACCGGCAAACACTGACGTGCCCGCGCGAACGCTGGTCAGCAGGTTGGCCATGGTCCAGGGTGTCTCGACCACGGGATCACGCCAATTCGGATCCAGCGTACTGATGAAGTACGGGACCAAGGGCCAGGTCAGTGGTTTGCAAAACGGGATGCTGCCGCCGCCACCGGCGGCCAGGTGATACCCCAGAGTGCCGGGGCTGCCGAACACCTCGGCGTTCTTGAACTTCAGCGCCTGTTCGCGATTCGTCAGGCCGCCCTCTTCGCTAGCGCCACCTTCCTCCGCAAAGGAGGTCGGTGATACAGCTCCCTGCGACTCAGGCCAGGGGCTTTGGCCCAGAATTGGGTAAGCATTCACGACCGCTTCCGGTATACGGTGACTGACCTTGATCGAGAAGTCGAAATCACAGCCCGCGGTGGTGCAGGTCATCCACACACAGCCGCCGACAACCTGGTAATCAAGACAGGCCAGATCGATGGCTTCGCTCATGATTTCGCCGGTCGTGATGGTAGCGGTATCGGCCTGGCCAATCGGCATGTGTAGGGACAACAGGAGCAGGACACCGGCGAAGCCTTTGGCCATCTTAGCGCGCATCGCGGTACCTCGCGATCTGGTCGACAGCTGCAGCCACATCGAAGACGCCGTACACCACATACTGCTCATCGACGAGGATGGCGGGGAGCTTCTCGATACCGTGCATCCAGGCCACTGTGGTTGCTTCAGCGCTCTGGCGCATCCGGGCGATCGCCGCCTGACCGCGAGGGGATTGGATGATCAACAGCGCCTTGTCCCTGGCCGCTGCTTCACTGCCCGGGTGGGGGAAGGACAATCTCCGGAGGGCATTGTCAGCATGGTCCAACACAAACAGGCGATCCGCCTGATCGACATGCTGCAGAGGAGGCAGACGATCAGCCGTGAATACCCACACGGTACCCTCGGCGGCCTGGGCCGCCAGGGTATGTATATATAGAAGGAAGAAGAGCGCGCTACGCATCACGTATGCCCCTGGCGACATCGATTTCCTTAGCAACCTGAATGGCGGCTTCAACCTCGCTGATACCGTGCTCCCGCATCAGCGCCATACGGTGGGCTTTCTCGTGTTTCTCGGTCTGGGCCAGTGCCAGCATCAGGCTGGGTGGGACGTTTCTGAAAATGCTTTCAGTCACCTCGGACATCACCACACCCTCGGTGTACTGGCCCGGCGCCTTGCTGGCCGACAGAAGCATGTCCCGCTGGGCATCATCCACGCGTCGAAAGCGGGCTATCGCTTCCACTTCTTCCTTGGGCATCACCAGGCAGAGCCACCACTCGACCATGTTCAGCATCTTCTTGGCGGCGTCCGGATAGTCCTCCATGTTCTGGGTTGCGCTCCAAAGCCATGCCCCCAGCTTGCGCCACATCTTCACGATCTTGACCAGAAACGGTGCTAGCAGGGGGTTGGTCGTAACAATGTGGGCTTCATCAATGGTGACCACGATCTCGCGCGCGCCGAACTGGTCCCGCTCCGCGATGTTGTTGATCATGTTGAGGCAGCTCACCACCGAAATCGCCAGGTGTGCCTCGTAGCCTTCACGGGCGAAAGTCGCGAGATCAATAATCGTGACATCGGCCTCTTTCCAGGCCGTACCGGCGTTATTGAAGAGCTCACCAGAAAAACCATCACAGAAGAGGCCGATCGCATCGCCCATCTCCCGGAGCCTGCGGCGGACATCGGATTCGTACTCATCACCACGCGACATGGTGTAGAACGCATCACGCACGTCCTGGGTCAATGTGGGCCTGCCCTGCCGCTGGGTGATGGCGGCTGCGGACAAAATGGCATCGCGAATCATGCGCCGATCGGAGCGCGTCATGCGGGCCGCTTCCCTCGCCTCGCCGCCGGTAATCATCAACTGAGCCACGATCTCCATCTCGCCCATGATGTCCCGGCTATCATCTTCGTCCATGTCCTCATCGGGTTCGAAGACCGGTCGCTCATCGAGTACTGAGTGGGCATCTTGGAAGGGTGACAGGGACACTCCACTGCCGGGTTTGAGCGCAACACGATTGACGGTCAGCCCCTGGGACGCATACCAGTCCCCCAACAGGCCAAAACTGTTACCTGCCTCAATAACGAACAGCCTGGGCCGGTGTACGGCCATGACATGGGCCAACATGCTCACCAGCGTGGCGGACTTGCCCGCCCCGGAAGGCCCCAATACCAGCATGTGCGCATTTTTCTGCCGATCAGCGCTGTTCAGGGGATCGAAGTACAACGGCTCCCCACCCCGATTGAACATGGCGATCCCCGGATTGCCGGTGCCACGGCTGCGCCCAAACAGACAGGAGAGATTGGC
The DNA here is from genome assembly GCF_002866825.1 of Pseudohalioglobus lutimaris. GTDB lineage: Bacteria > Pseudomonadota > Gammaproteobacteria > Pseudomonadales > Halieaceae > Halioglobus > Halioglobus lutimaris. The sequence continues at coordinate 32,034 of NZ_PKUS01000023.1, forward strand.
GATGTGCTGGACCACGGTAATCTGGGCGCCCCGCCAGCCTTCCCGGGCATCCCGGTCCGCATCATAGACCATGGGCAGGTTGCGAATCACCGCATCCAATGCAGTGAAGTCATCTCTGGGAGCTATCGCCCGGAAACCATAGTTCAGCAGTCGTGATCGAACGGCATTGGTACGCTCATCCAGTTCCCGGATCGTTTGTCCCCTCAAATAGACCGCGTACTGTGCCCGGTACATCTTGTGGCGCTCACCCAGGATCTCCCTCGCTCGTATGCAGTCCTTGCGGACCTGGATGGATTCGGAGTTATCACCGATCGCCGACTCATCGATGTCGTCGATGTGCCCCTCGAGCGTATCCTGGGGGATGACGACAATCGTGCTCGCGAACACACTGCCTGCGGGCAGCATGTCCATCAGGGCGTTGGTGGCATCGCCCCGCTTGGTTTCACCGGTGACATGCCCTACAAACGGTCGCCTGCGGATGCCGTCGATCGAGATACACCGCAGGGCGCTGGCCCCGAACCACCAACACCCCTGTTCTTTGTCGCTGCGCGGGTAGTCATAGAACAGGCTCTCGGCGAATTGGTCGCCGTAGGGCAGTGTATCGTCCTGGGTCCGCGTGGCCGCAAGAAAAGCCTTGCGATCGCCTCCGAACAAGCTGGAGCTGGGATTAAAGAAATCGAGTAACCAGTCATGGAACTCTGCGCCATTCAAACGGCGCAAGCTCGCACCGGAGGGCTTCAGCGCGTGAGTGAACTTCTCGAGTACCTCATTGAGATTCACCAAGGAAGCATCGAGATCCCCGTCTTCGATGTCATGCTTACGACGGCCTCTTGCAGACACCAGCTTGCGATAGATCACCATGTAATTGCGTCGGCGCATGCCGCCCCAAGGCGCCTGGGTCACTGTGTTATCGACAAAGAGGCCTCCCTCACGGGTGATCCCCGTATAGTGCTCGCGCAGTACCTCCATATAGGCAGCGGTGTATTGCGAGTCGCGCGCATCCGGTGTGGCGTAATCCCGTATGCGATCCACCATACCCTCGATCTGGGTATCGTCGAAGGTGTAAGTCTGGATGATCCAGGGTGAGCGGTCGTACTCCTCGAAGGAATCGGCCAGTGCCTCCTCGAGCGTGTCGCGTACCGAGGCCAGGTGCTCCTGCGTCCTGCCCGCTGTGCCGATGGGATTGATCTCGAACACAGCCCCCACTGAACGGCCATCCTCCAGCAAGACCGCTTCGTGGTCATCGAGGTACTCTACCCAAGGCAGAAAATCGACAAAGGACCGCTCGCGCTTATATCCCTGATCCGCCTCGCGTCGAGTCAGGGGCTGTTTCTTGATAGGAACAGGCTGCGTATCGATTTGCTGCTGTGCCGTCACTGAACGCCCTCCTCAGCCTGCGGCTTGGCCGGCGCTGGCGTCGAGAGCAAAGCCTCCCCCGGGAGTCGGTACTCCACCCGCTCATACAGTGGTACGACGGTCGTGTAGCCAGGAATCGGGGCACGCGTCCGTGTGGCCAGGTGCGGATACACATAGATCACCAGGTCAGGATTTTCCAGCCGTGGGAACAGGTTATCTAGTTCAGTCTGCGTGGTGCGGGTGTACTCGACGTAGTCCAGGGGCTGTGGCGCCGGATCACTGTCTATTTGACGGTAGACTGCCTTGGCATGCTCGGTGAGCTTCTCCTCGCACGTCTTGGCGTCCTCTTCGAGCTCAAGGCTCCCGCATATCGTCTCGGGGTCGAAGGTCTCCACGACCGGCGCTTCGACCTCATCCAAGGCTTCACGGTAGATGTCCGCCATTTTGCGCTCGGATGGCAGCAGGATCGTCTCCTGCGTGGCGCATCCACCAAGGAGCGCCATACCCAGGAGTGTCGCTAGTTTAATCTTGTGGGTATCAGTCCAGTTCACGGTAGCCTCCCGCTGCCAGGGCCGCATGGTTGGTCTTGCGGCCGTTGGGGTCATAGTCGATTTCGATTTGTTCGGTGATGTGCATGGCGACTTCGGCGCCTGGCGGCACGTAGATCGCGTCAAACTGCTGAGCCTGGCGCTCGTCGAGCCAACGGGCGACTTCCATGGAGCCATCGGCAATAGAACGACCCAGGATGTAATCTGAGGTGGAGCCATCTACCACGGTGTTCACCCCAGTACCGCTGCCGTCAACACTGGTGATCTGAGTGGTCTGGCTTGCCGCCGCGGCCTCCGCCGCCGCTGAGGCGGTCACGACCCCCATACGCTGGGCAAGGTAGGTATAGGCATTGGTGATGCGTTCACCCACAACACAGGGGTTGCCGAAGGCGTCCGAAAGCTCGCCAATCTTGATATCCCGCTGACTGGCCGTCCCTTCGTAAATGTCCTGAGCCTTGGGCACGGTACGGATCGTGCCGTCCTGGAACACGAAGGTCAGGCTGTACAGGTCGCCACGCACGCAACCGAGGGTCCAATCCCCCACGGCTCTGCCGCTGGCGATGGAATAGGCGACATCCGGTAACTCGATGCCATTGGCCATCAGGTTCTCTCGGCCGATGATCACTTTAAAGCTATAGGGATCCGTCACCTGGCCGCCAAACGGAACACGGCCCACCAATGCGGTCATCGCCGTCGATTTGACCAGGGTGGCGTTCCGGGGAATGGTGAAGTACGGAATTATGGGGTCTTCACCGCCACGCCGGCCAGCTATGCCGGGCAGCTCATCCAACGCAATCCTGCGCCGTAGGTCACTCTGGGCGTTGTCCAGGGTATCGAGGAGGCCTTCCTCACTGCCCTCCTGTCGGCCCAGGGGCTGAATCCACACGGTTTCACTCGGCTCGATAGAGCCTGCGGCAACCCCCAAACCGCCAGCACCGCGCTGTGACTGCGCATGCGCGAGTTTGCGCTCGGCTTCTTCCAGCCTACGCATCATAGACGCATACTCCGCTGAGGCCTGCGTTTGCACCTTCTGCTCTGCCTCGGTGAGCTTGGACTCCATACGGCGACCGATGGCATGCTCCATCTTCTGCAGGTCGGCGTTATCCTCCCGAAGCGCCGCATTGTCCTCGCGCAAGGTCGCCATGCCGTCTCTCAAGCTGCGTACCTCACCGATCAGGGTAGCCACCACGTCTTTCTCGGTATCCCCTTCGATGCCCAGCCCAGCCAGCGCCGCCTCGCTAAGCTGCTCACCACCACCCACATGCACGGCATCATTGGATACCGGACGGTCTTCCTTGCAGGCCTTTACGCCGATCAAGATGGCAACCAGAAGCAGCAGCACCGCGCCGTACTGCACAAACTTGTTCTGTCCCATGCTCAGATCCCCCGGACGACGGAGCGGATCGGCTGATCCGTCACGATAAAGAGGGTGGTCCGATTGCCAGGCCTGCCGCGCGGCTCGAGCTCGGTCTCAAAAAACGTGCTGGCCACGAAGTGCGGGGCTACACCGTTACGCCGAGCGCTGGTGGAGTGGCGCACCTTGCGGTTATCCAGGATCATCCGGTGGCTGTGCTCATTGGTGACAATGAACGCCGTGACATACAGACCATCAGCGGCCCAGGCCTTATGGGGCTGAACCACCAACCCTTTATGCCTGCCCTGGTCGTAGAGTGCTGTCAGATTGCCCTGCAGACCGACGGGTACGGGGCGCACACCCGGGACCGGTGCCACTAGCCTCGCGGGAGAGTACAGTTCTTGTGCCGCATAGCGGATCAGCTCAAACAGGGTTGCGGGGCTCTGCGCCGCACCACCCGCTCGCGCCGCGCTCGCTTCACCACGAGGCCCTGTGTCGGACAGCACCAACTGTAGGGGGTCCATGTTCGCCGGCGGTGATTTCTCCACCCGGGCGGCCACATCGAAGAGGATGAACTCACCACTATCGAGACGCACTTTGATGCGTTTGGGGTCGAACGGCTCCAGGGCGGTCCAGTAGGCCGTACCGCCTGTGACTAGGGTCCGAAAGACATTGGTATTGGAGAGCTCCGGCGGAAGCCCGACCGCGCCATCTTGCGGCAGAATCACCATCTGCTCTACACCGACCACCAGATCCACATTGATGGGCGTCTTGCGCCAGGCCACTGTGGCGGCGTTCGCCATACCGACAAACAGTGTTGCGGCCAGCATGCTAATTACATACCTATTTATTATCGTTCTCATGCCGATTCGTCCTCCGCAATTTCAATCCGCCGCGGCGCCGCGGCATAACAGTCCAGTGCCAATCCCCAGGGGTTGAGCTCCGGATCGACGTCATAGGACACCACGCTGATGGGGAAATGAATCAGGCGGTCTTTGACCCGTTCGCCCCGATAGGTCTCTTGAACATGCAGATCCAGGCCCACCACCCAGCTGTCATTGGAGGTCGCCTTCACCCGATGCAGGTTGTACCCGCGACCGGGGATCTCCCACACGGCGCGGGAGCGTCCATTGAGTTCATTGTTGCGGTTACGCGCGTTGTAGTCGGTCAGCCGCTCTTCAAAGCACGCAGGGGTCATGTAGTTCTTAAGCGTGTGAATCCGCTCGAAGTAATCGTCCTGGCCGTCATTGGGCCAGCGATTGAGTTGCTGAAAGATATAGAAGGTGAAGCCGTAAATGTTCGCCTTGGGAATCTCCCCCAGCTGTTGTTCTGCCCCCGTGCTCAGATCCGGCGGGTAGTGCAAGGTAATCGAGCTCGGCGCCCTCGCCCACCCGGTCAGAGCCAGAACCAGAAGCAGCACCAGAACCAGCACGGCACCAAGCAGCAGCTTGATCATGTTGTCCTTGCTGTGGAGTAAATTATCGTAACGGCTCACTTGGTCCTCCAACGTTGTATGTCCCAGGTGCGGCTCTCGCGGATAAACACCTTGCTCGACAAGCCGTGATCCTGGAGCCAGGCACTCAAGGCCAACATGTGGTATTGCTTGGGCTTGCCGCGTTTGATGACGCGGAGGCGTTTGCCGGCCAGCCACATGCTCAAGAACACCATTCCTGCCACGCAGGCGAGCGACAGCAGTGCCTTGCCAATGACAATGCCCACCAAAAGACAAATAGGCGTCCAGATAGCGAAGAAGATCATCAGCGAAAGCTTGATTTCAGAATTGGTCATCGATAGGAATACGACCGGCTCCTCGTTGAGCCGGTCAGGTATAAACTCGATGTCGCGACGTGCGTCCATGCCTAAAGAATCGCAGCCGCTTCAGTCAGCAGGAAGACGACAAACACCAGCAGCAGGACGCCTGCCCCGAAATTCATACCGAGTTGACCCCATGTCCCCTTACCATCTTGCACCTCACCGTAGGCACCGATGACATTGCGGCTAACCGCAAAAAACGCCAGTGTGGCAAGAGCAAGGCCTAGGAATATAAAGATGTCGTAGGCATAGTCCTGCATCAGCTGGATGTAGTTGCCGGCGGTGCTTCCCCGCGTCGGCGGCGCAGTCGTCGGCAGCTGTGCCATGGCAGGCACCGTGGTGAAGGCAAAGGTCACCACCGTTGCGGTCACCTTGCGGTACATATTGCGCAGTGGACCGGTTGGTTTGGTCTCTGCCCCCAGGTTCTCAATTACTCTTTCAGTCATAGAAGCGTTTCCTATAAAGGCTAGTCAAAGTGCCATGACGGCGATCACCATCATCACGATAAAAGCCGCGCGAACGATCTTGCCGGCGGCATCCGGCACCGAAGTACCTGGACTCGAGAGGCCCTTGTAGCTGCTAATCGCTACCCAGGCCCACCAGGTCAGGATCAGTACGATCCCAACGGAAATAATGAACACACCCACTTCACCCGCATCGAAGCTGGCACCGGAGTTAGCGGCGTTGAACGCTGCATTCTGGTCGGCATCCATCAATGACATCCGGTCCTCCTCATAGAAACTTCTTGAAGCGGCTGGTGGCGATATAGATCATCAAGCCGGTGAACAGCATGGATGGTGCGAAAATCACTGCTGGGCGTAACGAGAACGGCAGCATCAGGTAGATAGAGATGGTCAGCAGCAAACTGGGAACGATCCAACGCTTGGCTTTATGAAAAACGTAGGAGCTCTCGTGGCCGCCGGTGTACTTACGGATATCGCGGGCTACCAGGCCGTCGTAGAACGCTACCAGCGCCACCAAAAGAAAACCCGGCAATACGAACAGACAGATCGTCAGGCGCAAGAGCACCAACTTGACAGTGTTGATGCTCGCGGCCAGGTAGATATTCATGCCGTTAGCGCTGAATACAGACCGCCACAGGCTGTCGAACTCGCGAGTCGCGTGTTCCGACACTGACAATGGGGTCAGCGCCGTCATCGGAAACTGGTCGATAGCTTCGATATAGGTTCTTTCCCTGACCAGCAGCGTCATGGCGTGGTTGTTCGGCCACCAGCCCAATGCGATCCCCAGACATTCCACGACCACCGACACACCTACCGCTATCAACATGGCGACGAGCAGAGCGGATACCATGCCGAGCAGGCGCGTCAACGGCCCTCGCTCGTGAACCGCGGGCTTCTCTTTTTTTACCGGCTTCTGTACCGGGCGGCCCTCGCTCATGCGACCTCCCAGGGGGCAATCGGACTGGTTTGCGCCCAATCCTGATTGTTGGCAGAGACATAATCCCCTTTCATGCTGTCCACCATGCTCTGCAAGCCGGTGGGCAAATCCTTGTCGTCGTCAAAGAGGGGAAGCCTGAGTTTGTAGAGGCGACCGGCCAGCAGGGCGAAGGCATGCCCCTTGGGCAGCGCGTCCAGATCCCCGGTGTGAATCATGGGAACACGCTGGCTTGTTATCCTCTGGCGGGTGTTGGACACAAAATGGATATCAGTCTCTGGATTGGAGCTATCTGTCGTGCCGGATTCCAGCATCAAGTGATTGATTTCCACGTCCTTCAGACGCGTCGTCAATAACTCCGCCGTTGCGCGCTCTTTGACACGCAGCATGATCAGCGTCCCCAGGTTACCGACGACCTGTCCCGCGCGCGCCTGGGAGTCGAATCTGGCAACGATGTCCGACAGGGTTTGGGTATAGGCTGTCAGTTGGAAGCCGGCGCCACCGGCTTTGTTTGCTAGCGGTACAAACTCCCGTCCAACGAGTTCGTTGAATTCATCGGCATGTACAGAAATTCTGGGCGCGGAGCCGCCCGATTGCCTCTCCTTGTAGAGACTGCCGGCGACTGAGGTCAAATCCGCAAACATCGCGTTGCCGACTGCCGACGCCACATCCGGATCAGAGAGTGCGTCCAAACCGACATACACAATACCGCCACGTTTGATCACCTGGCCCCAGTTCAGCCGGTTATTGGCCGATAGCTCTTCGTCTGAAGGCGACAGAAGCTGTGCAGCCGGACCGGACGTCAGTTTTTCCAGCAAGGGGAAGAGACTCGCCACCAACTTATCGAAGTGCGATTTATCGTGCTCGAAAGTCTTGATCAATGAATTGGCCGTTTGACTGTCCAACTCACTATCGCGATAACATTCGACGCTGGCCCAGGCTGTCCGATCCCGGCCTTTCAGTTGCGGCGGTAACTTAGCGTCACTCGACACGAACGCTTCTACGCGCTGTTCCCAGCCATCGATACTTTCCAGGTCGGCCACATAGGCGAGGTAACGGGTCAGTAGTCCATCGATGTCAGAACCTGAATCCAGCAGATTCTGGTAGTTGATCGGCTCCGACATATCGTCCAGCGCCTTGGCGATCACGTTGACGTAGCGCCAGGCGAACTCTCGAAACGCCGCGGAGTTACCTTCATTCGGCAGCTGCCCCGCGATACGCGTCGCCACCTCAGTTATCCGTGAGTAGGAGCCTACCGGGTTGTAGCTCACTGATTGCTCAGGAAAGCCCAGGTGGAACACTTGGAACTGCCCTTCCCTGCCCGCTCTTTTCGCCTCTGTATAGAGCCTGGCGAGCAGATCGCCGTCACCCTTGGGATCGAAAACGATCACGACATTGCCGTTGCGGATATCCTGGGTGGCTATCACCTCAAGCAGGCGGGTTTTCCCCACACGCGTCGTTCCCACCACAAAGGTATGGGCCACGCGTTCCGACTGTCGTACGTGGATTTTCCGCTCTTTCTCGTAGAGACCTACCGCATGTAGCGCAGCATTGCCCTCGACATAGGGCCGAGGCGGAAAAGGATTCAGCAGTGACTGCGTATTCAGCGGCGCAACAGACCAACGACCCAATGCGTTGCCGATGCCATCGATGAGGCGTCTCGCGGTGCTTTGCACTGGGCCAATATGGTGGAAATGCGCATATTCCGGTCGTTCCAGATCAGCCCTACGCTGGGTGTGTTTGGCGGTCCATTCGAACCCCTTACCGAGAAACAGCTCCTCCTCATCCTTCTTTATACGTGCAGGATTAATCTCGTATGACGGCAATACGTGCAGGCGGCGCTGGTACTTCTTCAGCTTCACACAATGGGATGCGAGCCATAGTGCCCTGGCCAAACATAGCGCACCCACGGTGTAGCCGACACCGCCTGGCATCATGAGGACCTGTGGTGCACTGATCGCCACGATACCCATCGCGGTGTTGGTGACCACGGAAGACAGTTCCACCGGCGGTCTCAGCAAGGCTTCTATGGGCTGATTACTCATGCACACCCTGCCCGGCCACATCCGGACCCACTAAGACCACGGGATAGAAGCGCACACCATAGCCCTGCGCCAGCGAGTCACCCTCCATTAACATCAGGTCGATGCCGGCTGCAGCTGCACTATCCTTCAGATCAATCCAATCTGACTTATTGGAAGCCTCGATGACGATGCCTCTGGCGCCGAGGCTTTCGAGTCCCGGGGCCGCCTCTTTGAACCAGCGCAGAGAGACATCGTCCATTCCCATCACGAACAATGGGGTGACCAGGCCATCCACAACTTTCATATCGGGTGTACCGACTTGTATGTGAGTGGGTGTGATGGGTAGCCGGTCTTCTATACTCGCTATCACCATGGACTCTTTTGGCGCGGAAATCTGGTGCGTTGAGCCCTTTCCGGCCTCAATCCGCTGGTAATACGGCTTTGCTGAGATTGTGCTGCGCCCGTCAAAAACAACCGTTGGCTGGTGCCTGGGCAGGGGTGAATCGGCATGTGTCACCCCAGGAATGAACAAGAGCGCTATCCACAATGAACACTGGTTAAGCTGCATCCGCTTCACCTCCGTTGGCCGAGGTCTTGCGGTAGAAGTGCTTCACGCGCCCGCGGTACTTGTCTGCGATGAGTCGATCCTTCGCCCCATCTGCGGGTCGGTGATAACGCCCCACGGCCTCCCACCAGTCGCCCGAACGGTCGTAATGGGTCTTGAGTATTTGCGCGCCGATTTTGACGTTCACTGCAGGGTCAGTGATTCGCCATGGCGATCCCAGTTCACCGAACTGCCAGTACCAGTTGATCTGCATGGGCCCGACATCGATCATCATCTCGCCAGTGCCTAATGCCGCCATCAACCCCTCGAACATGGCCTGGCGATCGTCAAATCGCCGCGCCTCACCGGCCACGTTCAATGTCCAGGGCCAGGGGGCGAACGAACCCTCCTTGAGCATGCCCGATTCCGCAAGCGACATGGCATAGATCAAACGGGCCGGGACGCCTACGTAGGTCGCGACCTCCTCGAACAGGGGTTCCACAGCCTTCGCTTGGGCGGGGCTAACCAGTGTCATCAGAGCAACCACTACAACTCGCGCGTCCACTTGCCGCTCCCCGATTTGCTATAGATCGCCGGGAACCTGGCCAGGTCCTGAAACTGGCTACCATGGTTAACCGTCGCCCTACCGGTTTTTAACGCAGCAATCAGTGCTGGCTGCGTAGATATCCATCGCCTCAACAGATCATCGTCGCCGGCTGTACCGACCACATGGACATCAACACCCTCGGTAGCTTCGCTGAGCATCTCGTGAATCCGCTCACTCAGGAGCGAACTGCATTCATCGCACTCCGGCGTGACAATCAACGCATAACGACTGGCACCCCGAACAGCGACCCTCGCCGATGAGGGCGACCCAATTCGAGGCGTTTCGGGGTAGAGCCGGGTCCAGGCGTTATCCACTGCCAATTGAAAAGCCAGCTCCTTGCGCGTCCTTTCGAACTCTGTGCGGACATACAACTCCGCATAATGCTTGCGCTCAGCAGCAGTTTCGGCGCTGACGCCAAGGGCCGTGATGGGATCCAGCCCCGGACTCCAAATCCCACGACGATCACTCATGATCATCAGGTACTCTTGCCACTGAGCCTCCGTGAGCCCCCATTGCGCAGCTTGCTCACTGACTGATTCTCGGCTGCTTTCGATAATCTCTACTTGCTTCGATGCTGGCTGTGCCCATAGGGGACTGACAATGAGTCCCATGACGACAAGCAGGCTTGTTTTGGTAAGACTCACCGGAAAGTCCTCCGCTTGTAGTACCGGTTTGACATGTAGTCCCTATCGGGATCGAAGGTGCTTGCCTGTAGCTTCCCCCGGCTCTTCACCTGCAGTTCGTACTCCCTGCTCCTGGGCACCCTCCCCTCCCTGATCCAGCCACTTACGTTCTGCGTCGAGGTATTACAGATTTCAGCGAGGCGCGCGGGGCTCCAGATAGCAAGCACATCATCAATGTCCATCCCGTCTACCGCCCGAAACGTCCGTATTGCGCTGGGCAACTCAGCCGGATTGGCTGATATTTGCCCCGCTGCATGTGAACTTCGTCCCATATTTTTACTCTGATGCTATATATTGTTTCACTTATTCTTCAAGAAATATAACAATGAATTTTAAGATGTCAACAATAGTTATAAAATTGGAGGCAAATTGAACAACAAGACGCCCGATCGCCCCTATGGCTACCAAATTGATCACCAAAAGCATGCTCCTTGACCTGGAGCAGATGGCGCTTGAGAACACGGCATTCCCCGATCGGCTGAATGCCCTTCTGGATGCGCTATCGGTGCCTGAGCATGGTCAGGGCCGCGCCATGTGGCTTGAAGAAGCGGCGGGCATTAAGCTGCTCGCCGCCACAAAATGGTTTTCGGGGACGAAACCGCGCCGTAGCAACCTGACCACTCTCGCTACATCCATCGAAGCGAACTACCCGGTGAATGTGACGAAGGAAGAGATCCTCGATTACTTATCGGGCAAACTTGTCAAATTGGATGTCAATGCCGAACTGGCTCGTAGTGGCCTGTCTCCGCCAGAGCAAGGCTTTATCCAGACAGTGGTTTCACGCGCTATGAAGGAAAAGAACCTGGACCCACTGGACCAGGACAATGCAGTTCTGTGGACCAAGGTTGTTATCCGCGTTGCGCGCTACTACGCGGTCAAGGCGTCCAAAGGTGCTGCTCCCGATGAAGACACCGTGTTGGCCACCGCGTCTGCCTTTCTCGATTTAGCTATCCTGGACGCTATCTAGTATGTTCGACCGCTCATGGCTGAAATGGCTAGTCGGCCTTTGCATTGGCGTTCCTGCGAGCTTCGTCCTAGGCGTAAACCTCTATATCCAGCTGCCGCCACAATCGCCCGAACCTCATCTGGAATCCGTTGTGGGTTACTTCGCCTACGGTTCCAACATGAATGATCGCTACTTCACACGCGTTCGAGGTATTGTCCGTAGTTCCAGTGAAATGGCCTCATTGCCAGACTACGAAGTGGCCTTTAACCTTAATGGTATTCCCAGCATCGAGCCATCGTTTGCGAACCTGGCTCCCGCAAAGGGAGGCAGGGCCTACGGTGTATTTCATAGATTGCCTGCGGGTGAACTGGAAAGAGTATTGGGGAGCGAGGGAGACTCATACAACGTACGCACCGTTACTGTCTATCTGAAAGACGGCTCCACGGCGATTGCCAAAACACTGATTTCGGATCCCAGTCTGGAGCTACCGGTAACGCCCTCCAAACGATACCTCGGTTATATGCATGAAGCCGCACTGGCCTATGACATGCCGCCAGAAATCATCGCACGTTACAACCCAGATCAGGGTGCCTACATCCCCGTGGTGTCCGAACTTTTCGGCGCCGCCATGCACACGGGTGTCTGGGTGTTCGCGCGCCTCTGAACAAGGACCAAGACACATTGCCTATTGGCGCCTTGTTTTCATGCTCACTTGTGGCTACCTTTATTTCATGGATGACCATTCTAATTAGGGACGATGAATCAATTGCTTTCTTATGGCGTATATATGTAAGAACCTCTGGTACGGCTTTGCTCTGTTAATCTCTTTTAGCGCTTTTGCTGCGGACACGATTGAGGACTTTCCTCTCGAACCGGACCCTTTCGTGGATGACAGCAACAAAGACAGCGTGCAAATCTTTATTACCCCCACGCGCATGGCCTCCTCGATTATCGATTCGCCCAATGCTGTCACGTCCCTGGATGTATCAACATTGCGTAAGCTCGGTATCACCGAGATGGTTGACGCTATGCGCCTGGTACCCGGCATGATGGTCAGCGAAACGCACGGCTCTGACGTCTCCGTCGGCTACCACGGTGCCAATGTCAACGTGCCTCGCCGCAGCGAAGTGCTCTACAACTCTAACCGCCTACACCGCCCCGGCTATGCTGGTGCACATTGGTATCGATTACCCATCGACCTACAGGATCTCAATTTTATTGAAGTCGTACGCGGGCCCAGTCCTGAATATGGCACCAATGCCATGACATCCACGGTCAACCTTATTCAGGATACAGTGGCTACCCGAGGCCTCTACGGTTCAGTCCGCATCGGCGATGCCTCTACTCGCGATGTTTTTCTCAACGGCGGTTGGTTGATCGGGGACGCCCAGTTAGGGCTGCGTTATTTTCATCGCGAAAACGACGGCTTTGATGGCTCTGTGGGGCTCGAGGGGAACTACGCCAATGAAGTGTCTACTGACTCCCTCATGGTCAATGTCGAACACCGACTCGCTAACGGCTGGGTGTTCGATGTGGCGGCATCCTATGCTGATTCCAATTATCAGGTGCCAGGCTTTGGACACCTCGTCCCCGATGACCCTTTTGTTGAGGTGGCCCTGGAGAATTTTCGTGTTGCCCCGGATGCCGATGAAACCGCTGGCTTCATCTCCACCAAGCTGCATGGCGGGCTATCAACTGGCGGAATTTCACATGAAATGACCGTTGGGCTTAACTACAGCAACTTCAGCCGGGATCAGGTGATCAGCCTATGCGGTAATAACTTCGCCTTTGACCCACGGGTCTCGGAAGTGGACCAGCTGCCCTCTGTTCACTTTCACGTGGATGATCAGCTAGCCGTGGTTACTGCGATGATCACAGGGAACCTGGTGCTTGAGCATTCCCTTGTGGCAACACCGACACCTGCAGAACAAGCGACCATCGACGCTTTGGGCCCCTACTTGCAAAGCTATGGGCTTTCCATGTTGGACGTAAAATGCGGCCTCACTGATCAGGACCTCGACGAGGACCGGTATGAAATCAACACGTATGTCGTCTCACACTTAAGCGACTCACTACAAAACGCATTCAGTATATCCTATACGCACAACAGTATCACCGCACAAACATACCTCAATGGCACCGTCGATCAGGACTCAATTCATATCTCCGATACGCTCAGGTACTCACCAAATGCACGATGGGTTTTCAACGGCACACTGTCCCTGGAAACCGCCGATAACGTCGATACGTCCGACGCGTTCTCCTACAGGCTATCGGCAAACTATCTTATCCAGCAGGACTGGGTGCTTCGTGCCATGCATGCACGGTTCGAACGATTGCCTGATGTGTACGAGACCAGCAGACACTGGACCTATTACACAGAGTATGACCCCGGGGTGGTAGATCATCTGGAACGGACCGCCGGTTATCTGACCCGAGTCGCTGTCTCGCCGGATGACCTTGAGCCTGAAATCCTGTCGAACTTCGAAATTGGACTTTCCTACAGTGCGTTCAACCGACTTCAGGCCGACGTCAAAATTTTCTATGAGGACTACAACGATCTCATCTCTGAGTCATTCAACTACGTCGATTTCAAGTTAACCAACAATGGTGAACTGCAGACCCAGGGTATCGAGCTCGGTCTCCATCACACGACTGAACTCGGTATTGAATGGGGTGCCTCGTACACCTATATGGACGTCGATTCCGATACGCCTTATGAACTCTCCTTGCGGCCCGATCATTCCGGGTCCTTGTGGGCCATTCTGCCTCTGGGACCAAAGACCTGGCTGTCGGGCGTCTATTATGGAGCCGCAAACGTTGCTGAGGGCTCCTACGATCGCTTCGATTTCACCTTGACGCACCGAATCGATATGGATCGAGGACACCTTGATCTCCAAGCTAATTACCGTCGCTACCCTGACGGCATTAATGCTTTCACCGAGATTTCCTCTATTACACCCAATGTTGCATTGGTTGACGGCCAGGATCGCCTCTTCTTCACTGCCTCGCTGTCGTTCTTCTAAGTTTTTCCCTTACCCTTTTTGGCCTCTAGCCGTTCTATTAAGCGGTAATCCACGCCGCTGGAGCGCTTAATCGTCATTCTACGGAGCAACTCAATGACCTCTGCCTTGCCGAGAGGCTTTCGAATTGTGGTGTAGTCCTCATCCTCATCTGCGTCATTTTCTGACAAGACGACGATATACATGTTCTCTTGGCGTTTTCTAGCCTCCGGTACAAAACCGTCCACATCAATGTCCTCGATTGATTCATCTACGAGCAGAACATCCACCTCGTGTTCTGCCAGCACCGTGAGGGCTTCGATCGCAGTATCTGAATGCAGATTCACCATTTCATAGTGTGACAAGTAATCTTCGAGAACATGACGTTCGTTATCACTCGAACCGACGATGAGCGCGATCTTTCCCTTCACGTCATACTTTTCTTCGATTAGCTTACCGCCCCGCTGTATGGGCAGCTCTACCGTGAACTCACTGCCTACGCCTGCCTGGCTGACCACCTCTAGAGACCCACCTTGCCGCTGGATGAGTTCCCTTGCAATATATAACCCCAACCCGCTGCCCGGATGTGCACCCTCCTCCAGCTCAAAATGGGAATATCGCTCGAAGACCCGTTCCAGGTTCTCAGCCTCTATGCCGAGACCGTTGTCGCGCACCGTTATGGTAAGAAGGTCTTCGGACCCCTCTCGTTTAATCACCCTCCAGTGGACACGCACCTCGCCTTCCGGAGTAAATTTAAGTGAATTTTCCAGCAGCTTCTCCAGTACGACATCCAGCGTGCGCACATCAATTTTATATTTTGCCTGTTCTGCACTCCCTTTAGCTTCCACAAAGTAACCAAGTCGTTTTACCTCGAAACGTGGCCGGTAGAGGCCCTCTAACAGGTCAAAGTAGTCACCCAGTTCTATTTCGTTTTCAACCTCTTCCCCCCTGGCGTCACTCAGCTTGCCGAGCATGGCCAAAACCGAGAGTTTGACGCGTTCGGCGTTGTCCAGGATCAACTGCGGGTCGACCTGCTCTGAGCCCCCTTTTTGGTTCAACTTTAGCAGCTCAACCACCTGCATGACCGGCTTGGCGATTTCCCGAGTGGCCATCTCGTAGAACGACCTTGTCTCCCTGTCTGACTGCACCGCCCGCTCGACTGCCTCTTCAAGCTCGGTTACTGCCCGTCCCTGCCTGTCCCTCGCGATATCAAGATTTGTAGACAGTTGGTTGACGCCCCTCGTAATCACATCGAATTCCGAGACGAACGGATCAGAAGAGACTTCTACGCCCGATTCACCTTCAGCGATACGGCCCAGTGCATGGGTGATCGAGGACACAGATTTCCACAGGATCCTCATCGCCATCAGAATCACCAACAGACCGAGAAGCAGAAGCACCACAATCATTGCGCGAAATTCTGAAACCAGCCGCTCCTTCTCTTTGGTCAACACGTGGGGCGACAGTTGGTAGAGGGCCATGCCCACATAGACAGTTTTATCGCCAACCTCATCTTCGAACAGCCCATCTACCGCTGCTTCAATAAACAGTTTCTCCCTGTACTCAATGAGGCGAATCCCCTCCTCTATCGGCAGATTACTGTTTTGCGCCCTGGCGACGACGTCTCCTTCGGCATCTTCTACCTGTACGGCGAACACCAGGTCATTGCTCGCCATTGCCGCTACTATTCTTTTTATGCTTTCTTCATCTCCTACTGCCAAGGGGTACCGCAACGCTTCACTCCCCGTGGTCTTAATCATTTCCTCCATGACCGACAGGGCGACTTCCGAGGACTTTTCGACCGCAGGGCCGAATAGTCGCCAAGATATCGAGCTGATTAAGAGCACGCCCACCAACGATGGAATGATGATGAGCGCGAAGAGCGGCATTCGTAGTCGTTTCCTAGCCACCGTTGACCTCCGCTTCCAATGCGTGCAGTTCTTCTTCGGTGATTACCCTTCCGTACAAATTCCGAAGTACGGTTTTGTTGATATCCACGCTGACTCGGTCGGGCTGCTTGCCGACGAGTTCGCCGCTCTGCATCAAGTGCTCGATGGAGCGAACAACAGCTTCTTCAAGCTGCTCGGGTTTGTAATAAGTGGCCGCGGCAGCTCCCTGATTAAGTAGGGAGTGGATGGAGACAATTGCGGGTTTCCGATGGCGGAAAAGTGTTTCTAGAGAGAGCCGGTAATCGGTCGCCTTAAAGATCCTGGAATCCAGTGGTAGAAGTAAGACGCCCCAACGTCCTTCGTCAATGAGCCGGCCCAGGCCCTTAGCGACCCCCTCCGGCGGAACGGGCAGCAGTATATGAGGAACGTGCTCAGGCTTGGCTTGATCTTTAGCAAATCCACCCGACAGCATGGCTGTCTCTACGCCAGGAAAGAGAGCCTCAGCAAGACGCCCCATGGAGGACAATGGTGTGTCTGCGAAGATCGGGACCACAGGCTGACTACAGCTGGCAGCAATATCGGCAAAGCGGCTCTGATACAGGTAGGTGGCGAGAACGGGTGTCTCTCTATCTTTCTCACAGAACTCGGCTAGTCCTGCTAGTCCCACAGTAATGGCGAGATTTACCCGGCCAAGCTGGTCTGCGCTCCAATGCTCTTCCAGAAGCGCAGCCAGGCGTTCTCGGTAAGCCGCTTTACCGCCATGAATGGTGACATCGGCCGAGGCACTGGAGACAAATATCAGGGTAGCGCAGCAGACCAATGCCACTTTTGCAGCGGCTCGACGAATCCTATGTCTCCATGGGCCCAGCACTAATTGTTGTTCTCGGTGGACAAGCGCATGGCTTCAACTCAGCCTGAGGAGTCCGCGGGATGGAGGGAGCCAGATGGCCAGATATGACTGTTCAGCGGTTGGGATGCTATGGGGTTAAAGGGCGTATGGGGAGGCAGATTGAACCGCCTTTGCAACGAATTGATGTGGACCTTCCTGCCTTCCTTGCTCACAGATCACTATCATCCTGATCATTATTTTCATCACAGTGTAGAAGTTTGTGCGTAGTCCCGCACCCTCCCCTAACCGCAGTACACAGCCACAATACTCAGGCGCTCATGCCCTAACTCGCGGCTGATCGCCTGCCGCGCTATCTCGTCTTTTTCCCGCTCTTGTGGACTGAGTTCGCGGCGATTGGGACCGCCGGCGGCGGGACATGGCCGGCCGGTTAAATCTTCATAACGGGTATGGGCATAGGCATGGCGAAGACCGTGGTTCTTGTCCAACCCCGCCTTACTGGTGTTACGCTCGTAGGTGCGCATCTGCTGGTAGTAGTTCTTGTTCGAAGGGATCAATGCGCCGCCGCCGGCGAAGGCGCGCACTTCATCAAGCAGCTGTCGCTGCGCCGCGGTGCGTACTGGAATTTCTCGCGCCTTGCCCCCTTTAGTCCAGCTCGCCTTGAGGACAATTTTTTCCCCCTTGTCCGCGTAGCTGGGGCTGAATTTGATCGCCTCTTCCCGACGTAGGCCGAAGCTTTCCTGCAACTTCAGCGAGTATCTTGTGTGGTGGTCAGTGACCTTTTCGAGGCGCTCCGCATCCAGAGACCGGGTCTTATCTTCACCCGTGACATAAACGCGACGCTCTATGTGGTAGTGATCATTACTCCTGGCAACGACGGCCGGTTTACCCACTTTATCCGCCCACCAGCGAACGTGGGAAAGCCGATTTTTAATGGTGCCTGGAGTCAACTCCTGGGCCTGCCAATGTGCGACAAGCGCTTCCACGTGTTTCGGTTTCAGGCCTGCCGGTTGCATCTTGCGGTAGCCCAAATCGTGGAGCGTATTGGCCGTTTGCTGGAGGATGGCATGGCGTGTTGCCTGGGTGGAGTGAGATCCTTCCCGGCTATCGAAAACGAGCTTTTTCAGCCCGAAATTGAGATCACGCAATCGCCTCTCCCCTGCCTCACTTAGATGCCTATTTTCGCCGCCAACAACCACTGTTTTTTCACCCGATTGTTGGCGTAATGTGTCCTCCGTTTTCACGCCGCTGTCCGACCGGATTTATTCTTCGTACTGATCCGTTCGGTAAGTTTTCATGCTCACAAGGTCGTCATAGCGACGCTTGTTCCTGCCAGGCAGGGAACGAGCTGAAAGCGTTTTCTTGTTGCCTGAACCATCAGGCAGAGGTGTGTTCACCTGTTGGGAATCGGTCACCTCATTGCGGTCTGGGCTATACCCTGGACAGCGGTTTTGCTGCGATTATCGGTGCAGCGCCGATGTACCTTTTAGCGTCTTTTCCTCCTCTTCTGTGCGATGAACATGCATTGCAGGCAGAAGCGCGCACCCATTGGGTGAACGCTTCTACCCTCCGGGTGTGCGTCGGCGGAGCCGACGTTGTCAGTCGCCAAACGGCTGACAAGATGCAGGGTGTCCCTGCTGCGAGATGCTACTTACAGTAGCCAGTCTGCGCCGCCATTCTATGGCGACTTTTTTGAGGTAGTCAATGGTGAATTTTTGGGCATCACTTGTTTGTCATGCCATTTTCGGGCGTCACACGCCCGCAAGGCCCCGGGAACCGGGGCTATTGGCACGCCAGGCGTCTGGCGTCACTACCCCTAATTGGGGTTCGTGCCTCACCCGTAGTGACGCCAGGGCGTGCCCTCAGGCCAAAGCCTGACTGGGCGTTGCACCCGAGTCCCCGCGCTACCCTCCATACCCTGTTCATGGTCGACAGCAAGCCAAACCAAACCCTCCCGCGAAAGGTGCCCTACTATGTCGTTCGTGATTTTGAGCCGACCCGAGCTGTGGATAACTTCGGGGCCAATCACTCAATCCAGGGTGGTCAGATTCTCAATGACAAAGCGCCCCACTGGCGGCGGATCTGACCACAGCACTGAGGCGTCTTCCAGCACATAGCCCCTAACCCGAGGATCGCGCTGGCGCAATTTCCCGCGAAAGAGCTGGCGCCCTTCAGAAGTGCGCTTATACACCTTCAGGCGATCGAAGCGGTTCTTCACCCGCTTCACATCGGCGTCCAATGCCAGGCGCTCAATGCACCACTCGAAGGCTGCCGGATATTCCAGGAAGGTTCGTCCATCGCGATCGACCTGCACCGCATCCCGAGGCTGGTTAAAGGACAGTGAACCATCCTGGAGGCCTTCGCGCAGCGCGGCCAACATGGCCCTTCCCGAGCCCGGAGCTGGTTTGCTTTCAGCGGGTTGCTTCATACGCGTGCCAGGGCCCGGCTGAGCGGCCTCACTGCCCGGTTCGCTTGCCACGTTTTCAGCCTGGGCCTGGGGTCTCTGTTGGGCCCACTGTTTGTCGCGGATGGCCGCGGCGTAGAGACCGCCGATCTCCGAGTGCTCGAAGAAGCCCAGCCAGTCTTCCCACACCATCGCATCTTCCTGCAGTCGTGCAAGACCATCTGCGGTGAGGATGCGTGCGGCGGCGCTCGCCGGCAATGTTTGGTCATCGCCATCGTGGGCCAGCAGGCAGTCAACGGCCATGGCAGTGATCAGCGCGTAGGTATAGACGATCTCGTATTTGCGGTAATCGCTGCCCGGGCGCTTGAGGGGCAAGCGCAATGACCAACGATAATGGCAAGCGGCCGTGGTGTTGTTCAGCAGCGCGATCACTGTCGCCTCGGCCTCAGTATCTTGCTGGACTTTCTTCAAGGCAGACAACAGAGCGACGTAGACCGGAACGATGTTTTCTTCGAAAGCCCGGCGGTCGTGAGTGGCCTCCGCTTCCCACAGGCCCGAGATCGCCTGATTGAGTTCTAGGGCCCTGCTGGCCTTGGAGCGGCCAGCGGGGAATGAGGTAGCGCCCCGTCCTCCCCTACCCTTCAGGCGAGCCAGAAAACGCCTCAGGGGCACGTAGCGATCCCTGGCGTCATCGGCGTGCTAGTTGGCCGAGGGCGCTCCTGAGCGCCCTTAGAGGCCTCTGCGCTATTCAAGACGCTCCACCCTGCCCCGTTTTCAGCTACTCCGAGGCTTTCTTGCGGCTGTTTCTGCTGGAGAGAATCCATAATATCCTTTTAAATCAATATGTTATGAGTGTTAACCATTGGTTAACTCTCTGCAGTGGTGGCCAGCATGTCCCTGACCGCCTCATTGAGGATCGATTCTGCCTTGTCCCCTGCCCTTTTCGCAAAGTCCGCTTCGATGGTCAGGGTCAGTTTGCCATTGGGCCGGCTCGTTGTAGTCACCAGTCGCTTACTGCCGTGCTTGAAGTAGACCTTTTCTTTGGCGCTCGGCTTGCTGGCCCTGGTCGCCGCCGCGGCCTTTAGCTCGGTCAGAATGCGCGGCAATGCGACGCCCTCCTCGCTTCCAAGTTCAAGCGCCTTGTTGATCACCTTGCTGGCTGACTTCTTGTCCTCGAGTAAGACCTGCAGTTCGAGAGCTTTCTGAGTGCTCAACTCTCGCGTGTGGGGTTTGAGCAGTTCCCTCACCTCGTCGACGTGAAACAAACGCGCCGCTTTCATCAGTTTGGAGATGTACGGTTTCTTGACCCTCAATGAGTCTGCCAGTTCTGTTTGTGTCTTGAAGACCCCGGCGCGGATGAGTTCATCGAAGGACAGCGCTTTTTCAAATTCGCTGATGTCCTCTGACTCTTCGTTCTCGACGTGCATCAGCAACGCGCATTCCTGGTCGCTGGCGTCGGTGACTCTGGCCTTGAACTTGGCGCCATCAATTTGCGAGGCCGCATAGCATCGACGCATACCGAAGATGACTTCGTAATCGATGCCCTCCTCGCCCTTCACTTCCCGTACCAGGCCCAGCTCCTGTTGCCCTTCCTTGCGAATGGATTCGATCAGCGAGCTACAGGCATCCGGGGTCAGCCAGGCGTCCGGGCGGTTGTGGTGAGCCCAGGGGCGACATTTCCCCGGATCGATCTCTTTGTACTTCAAGGTGCGCTGGATGGCGGTATTTGTGCCCTGGACGGCATCGACCGCTGGAATGACAGGATCTGAAGGCGTCTGCACTTTTTGGGTCGGAGCTTCGGAACCACGCGTATTGCTTTTGACCAGTTCTGACAACTTAGGCTTTTTCATGACGCTTGATCCTCCCAGGATTTCCTTATGAGTCCTTCGATCTCTCCGAACACCTCATCGAGCATGTCCATGACCGCATTGTCGCGTTCGCCTTTGGGTAGATCGTATAGGGTTTGGTATAGGCTCGCTGCGTTGGGTATCTGTGACGTCGATGAGAAGATGCTACGCAGCATGGACATGCCGAATCGGTCGCGCATGATGTCAAGGAAGTCCATCTGGCGGCCTTTGTTTTTCTCCACTTTGGTTGGCATGACCTTGATGAAGTCGAATTTCTTACCTGGGGTGATCGATTCCACCACGCGTTTGACCATCTTGAAATACTGCGCGGTGGAAGCAAAGTCATAGAGACTTGGCGGTGTCGGCACCACAACAGCGTCCGCAGCAGCCAGGATGTTAATTGAAATCATGCCCAGGGCAGGGGGGCTGTCCATCAACACAATATCGTAATTCGCTTCAACCGTACGGATGCCTTCCCGCAGTTCCTGGTAGTACGACAGCCGCTCTTCTGGTGTCTCGGCGTGGGTCACGGCATTGAATAACCCGAACTCCACCTCGTACCAGGGCAGACAGGAGGGCACCAGGTCGATACCCGGGAAGTAGGTTTGCTTGATCGCGTAGTCAATGGAGTCCTTAGTGCCGTCGATATACAGTGCCATCGTGTCTTTTTCGGTGAAGGCATGATCGGGGATGTAGCCGAAGCTGCTGGTGGCGGAGGCCTGGGGATCACAATCGACGATCAATACCCGGTAGCCGCGGATCGCCAGGTACTGGGCAAAATACACTGTACTTACGGACTTAGCGACGCCGCCTTTAAAGCTCTGCATTGAGAGGACCTTGCAGCTTTGTCCTGGCTTGCGTCGGGGCGAGGTACCGAAGATGTCCCTGAGCTCGTTGATTTGTTCCAGGGTGTAGCCTTTGACCCGGCCGGATTTCTCATGGCGTGCGGGGATGACAGGGCGGTTTGGGTCGCTTTCCTGGCGGGATAGGGTGGTACGGGATCGCTGTACCATTGTCTCAGCTTCTGCCACACTGAAGTGACGCTCCAGCTGCTTCTCCAGCTTGGGTGACATACCATGATCTTTGAGCACTTCCAGAGTGTCTTCACACTTGGTAATGATCTCTTCGAGTTGCTCGATTCCTGGGGAAAACATTGTTGGCTCCGTATTTTTCTCTTAATGGTGAATTATTTTCATTTAATCACAAATAAACTCGCCATTTAAGTTCAAGTTTCTTACGTTAAGGTTTTTGTAGCATGACGTGGCTGAAATCCTTCTTCGGACACTAATTTTTCCCCTGATAGATACAGTTGTATTTATCTTTGTTATTAAACCCTGTTATTTAATCTTGTTATTGGAAGTTATCCACAAGCCCCGAAAGCCTTATATAGCAAGGGTTTGCGGGAGGAGGGCGGTTGTAAAGGTGCCCTGATGTGTCGTTAAAGGTGCCCAGGAATGTCGTAAGGGTGACACGTCTTGTCGTTAAAGGTGCCCCAAAGCGTCGTTGTAATTTTAACCACTGGTCGCTCCCCTAATGGTCCAATTTTTGACCTAACGACGCTTTATGGCACCTTTGTTCCTGCCAGTTTTGGCTTCCGATTAACCGTATTTCGGGGCGTTTCTACTAAAGGTGCCCTATTATGTCGTTCGTCCCAGGGATTGCCTTGCCAGTGCGATCAATCTATATTGGTGCCATTAAGAATAACGGATGTCACCTATGGGGTACTTGGAGCCAAAACCGCAGAAGTCGGTGACGCAGGATTATGAACTGATCCATGCGGTACAGCGAATGGATGTGCGGCCTAAGCAGTTATTGCTGACAGCAATTTCCCATGTAAATCCCGAGGTGCCTCTGTCGAAGCAACCGCGGCCATTCTCTGTCGACATTACCGCCCAGCAGTGGACCGAAACCTGGGGTGAGCGATTGAATCCGTACCGTGATCTCAAAGACTCTGTTGAGGCGCTGCAAGGCAAGCGCTTCTGGATCCAGAATGATGCCCGAAAGAAGTCCTGGCGCAACTGGATTACGGGCGCTGAATACCATGAAAGGGAAGGGCGGGTGACCGTGCATTTGCACCACGATCTGATGCCTTACCTGTGCGGTTCTATGCCGGTGTTTTCTACCCTGCGTATCTTGCACATCAAGGGGCTACGGTCGTTTGCCAGTATTCGCCTGTATGAATTGACCAACCAGTTCCGCCAGTCCGGTATTCGCCAGATATCCCTGGATGAACTACGCAGCCTGCTGGCCACCAAGGATTCGCACCCGCGCTTCACGGATTTTCGGCGTAAGGTTCTGGATAAAGCGGTGTCAGAGGTTAACAGCAAGACGGATCTTGAGGTGTCCTGGGAGCCGGTGAAAAAAGGCCGCAGCGTCTCGGGCATCAAGTTCTTTATAAAAACCAGTACGCAGCCGGATATGTTCCCGCTGGGCGTTCAGTCCAGCTGAGGATCGGTGTTTGCGCCCAACTCCAGCAGCAGGGCATTGGTTTCCCGTTTGTTATCGACTTTCATCGTTAAGGTGCCCCGCAATAGCGGGTCCGTTTCTATCTGTCTATCCAGCTTTTCCAGCAGGCCCTTCAGCTCCGACAAGCTGTGAAAGGGCATCTCCACATAGCCTTTCTGGTGTCCGCCATCCAGGGCGATAGTGGTGGGGGTTCCGAAGCTCTCCGATAGAGCCCGTTCCATGAGGCCCAGGTCGCCCAAACGGTGTTTTTTCTGGCCTCTGGGGTTCGCTACTTTCTTGGGCCGCTCGTAATCCGGGTGAACCAGCTCATACAGGGTGCGGGTGGACATCATCCCCTTGCTGGCCTGGGCTGCCAGGCGTTCCTGGCGTTCAGGGGAGGGCTCGGCCAGCAGGGTTTTGGCGTCCCATTGTGTAAGCAGGCCTTGTTGTAGCAGTTCCCGTGTGCGTGGTTGCAGCCCTTTGAGCAGCCGGAGTCGGTTGGAGAGGGTGGTGCGGTTGATGCACAGGGCGTTAGCCAGGGTCTGAATCTTCCATCTCTGGTCGGGTTTTGAGAAATGCTCGATGGCGGTCTGGGCCGCGGCCGCGTAGAGCAGGGGAGAGGTCACCAGGCCGGCCGCTTTCTGGTCCTGGGCAGCGTATTCAATGGCGTAGAAAGCCGCATCGCTGTTATTGCACTCGATGAGCCCCAGGGGAATATTTGGGGAGTGGGGATAGGCATCTTTGTGGACAAAGGCCTCCAGTCGTTCCCAGCCCACCAGGACTTCCACCGTGTGGCCTTCCGTAGTGGCTATTTTTCGAGCAATGACAGGGCCGGGAGGTCCGCCTAGCTCAAGTGCATGGTCGATCAGGGCGTTTTGTTGAGCATCTGGGATTTCAGGGGAGATCGCGTAAGGAGCCCGCCTGATCTGCGCACGTTCGATGTTTTGCATGGCTGGGGCCAGCAACTTGATTAACCTGTTTCGCCGTTCGTTGTTGCTGGCTTTGCTAGGTTGCCCTTTCATATTAACAATACCGTTCCGCGCGGAACGGTTTATTTTACAGCGTGTGTTTACCTGCTGCAATTGCTCTGCATGCGGTGAATAGCCGGCAGGGTGGGCGGGTATATAGCTCCCGTCATCCGGGAGGAGGCTATTCAATGGGGAGGATGAAAAATAGGACGTCTGGTGCGGCTGCCTTCTATATAAAGCTAGATGATCCGGTGGAGTAGGGCACCTGCTCGGGCTGCTCCGGATTCCGCTCTCGCTGCATCCCTGCGGGACTGAGCCCTGCGTATCCCGGGTGCGAGAATTCATCGCTGTCGAATGCCAGGTGTTTCATTGGAGTGGGGTAGCCAGTCCGTTACACTGTCGCCGACATGCACTTACTCGCCGCCGACAGACAACCCAATCGAACCCCCTGGGGCGATACTCCGCCGGTGGCTATTCTCGCGAGTGAGCCTCTGACCAAGCAACACCCCGACTACCGGGCCGCCAAGACCGGCGATATTGAATCCGCGATGTCACCATCGACGGTTTGATGGGGCGCCGCGGCGCGCTGCGCCGGGTGTCCATGTTGATCAAACGAACAACACCCGTGATCATTCCGGTGCATGCCGTGGAGTCAAACTCGGTGAATGTGATCCCTACCGCGCTGGCGCAATACATTGGTACCGCGTTTGATCTGCCCGTGAACTACGACATCCTCCAGGCAAACCGGGTCAGTCACACGGGTTCCAGTGGCTACCATCGACTGGCGACGCCACCGCTATTTGCCGGCGAGGTCGGTCCCGGAGACTACCTGATTGTGGATGACTTTGTGGGGCAAGGCGGCACGTTAGCCAATATCCGTGGTCATATAGCATCCCAGGGCGGCCATGTGGTTGGTCTGGTAGCGCTGACCGGCCAGCGCCGATCTGCTACACTAGTGGTCGAGCCACAAACCCTGCAGGACCTGAGAGCCAAACATGCAGCCCTTGAAGACTGGTGGAGTGAGGTATTCGGATACGGTTTCGCGCTTCTTACAGAAAGTGAAGCACGATACCTCCTCAACTCCCCGGATGTTGACACCATCCGAGCAAGCATCGCTGAGATTGCACGCGAGGGAGACGGGTGCCCAGGCTAAAGACATCGCCAAAAAGCGGGGTGTTGGGATACGGCGGATCAATGATAAAGCCGTGTCTCGGGATCCTCGGTCTGGCAGGTTTATCCATAAGAAGTAAGCTCTACTGACCACTTCACTCCCGGTAACGCCTGAACTCGGGCTCAGACAGCCTCTCTTTGATATCTGCCATCGTTACCATGCGCGAGTGAGTAGCGAGCTGCTTGTTGTGCACGTCGATCATCGAGTCCAGGAAGCCATATAACCCGGACATCCATACGTCACTGCCAACGGTTTCCTCATATAGAGCCTCGCGACCACCTTCAAAATCCCACGCATCGAATCGATAGCGCAATCCCACCGGCAATTCGGCAAGCCGGTCGATGAGGGGGCTGCCCGTAACGACGAGCTCGTTGGGCAGGTGCTCTATCAGGTGTCCCCAAAGTCGATCGACGCGATGGCCATAGCCTTCGACCTCCTTAACCAGCTTCTTACCGCTGTAGTCAGCCAGAACAGAGTAGGCGACAAGGCTCTTTAGTACGGCCTCAACACTCATTCTTAGATCGATGAAGCACTTACAACGTCGAGACTTGATATGCATGAAACTGGGTGCTTCATCAGTCAATGCACAGTGGCGATACCGCATCTTGAAATCCAATGCATCGTGCAAGAAATGACTGGAGACCTCCAGGTGTGTCGGTCGAGTAGTGTTGTCTGACATCAGTGCGCTTCCGGTGGCGAAACTATCCCTCTGGGGAGGGGCATAGATTAGCACCCGTTTGGCCTTAGTCCAGGCATCCCCCCACCTTCGCTCGGTCACTGCGTTCTCTCCCTGCAGGCCGGGCGGTTCCCCCTGCCTGGACACGTCCAAGCCAGCTGCTGGCTCACTCGCATACTCGCTCGCTGTTTGGGGGTCTTCGCCCCCAGAGGGATGGGGGTTGAAAAACCAACAAACTGAATAGAGCGAGATACGATTATGACAACTCAAATGATTCCACTGTCCAAGCTGACAGTCTCCAAACGCAATGTCCGTAAGACTTCCCCAGATCGTGACGCGCACAAACGACTGATGGCGAGTATCGCCAGTCAGGGTGTGCTTCAGAATCTGGTGGTGGTGCCCGAGGGTAGGGGCAAGTTCGGCGTAGTGGCAGGGGGCAGGCGTCTGCGTGCCCTGCAGGACCTGGCCAAAAGCGACGCTATCGCGAAGGACTTCGAAGTCGAGTGTCGGGTGAAGGACAAGGACGCCGATATCACCGAGATATCGCTGGCAGAGAATGTGGGGCAGGAAGCCATGCATCCTGCTGACCAGTACGAGGCCTTCGCCGAGCTGGTGGGGCAGGGGGTTCCGGTGGAGGACATCGCCGCTAAGTTCGGGGTGACCAAGCTGGTGGTGGAGAAGCGCCTGAAACTGGGGCGGGTTGCCCCCAAGCTACTGGAAGATTACCGCAAGGGCGGGATTAACCTGGAATGCCTGATGGCGTTTACCGTCTCTGACGACCACGAGCGGCAATTGGCCTGCTACAAGGAACTGTCCGGACGGCTGTGGCCCCATGCGGTGAAAAGCTGGCTGTTGGGCGAGGCGGTGGATGCACGGCGGGGCATCGGTGCGTTTGTCGGTAAGGCTGCCTATCTGAAAGCCGGTGGCGCGGGAGCAGGGGACTTATTCGAAGATACCTTCTATCTCTGTGATTCGGCACTGGTCTGTGAACTGGCCCAAGCCAAGCTGGATCGAGCAGCCACTAAACTGGCCAAGGAAGAGAGCGGGTGGTCGTGGATTGAAACGGCCATGGATCGTCACCAATCGCTGGAAGGCCTGCACCAACTGCAAGCCGAGCTTGTTGGTGTCCCTGATGATCTCATACAGGAAATCGAGGCGCTGGATAAGCAGATCAGTGAGTGGGAGGACATGTATTACGATGAAAAATTGGCCGAAGGCTTTGACGATGAAGACGCCTTCTATGCCGCCATAGAGGCGGCACAGCAAGAATCAGGCGAGTTGGAAGACAAGCGCGATGGGTACCTGCAGTACACCGAGGAACAGCAGGCCTACGCCGGTTGTATCGTCACCTTCGACAACGCCGGCAAGCTGGAGATTCTCCGGGGCTGGGCGCGCAAAAAAGACCTGCCCAAGGCCAAGAGCGCAGACTCGGGCAGTGGTGCAGGGGAGGGCGGCCAAGCCCAGGACACCAGCAAGAAGGAGCTGACTCAGGCACTGGTCAACGATCTGGGGCAATACCGGCAGCAGGCCACGAAGGCGACCTTGCTGGCCAAACCGGCTGTCGCGCTGGATGTTCTGCATTATTCCCTGTGCTTGCAGGTGTTGTCCGAGTCTTTTTGGGAAGGCAAGGAGCTGATGGATGCCAGCTTCACCGTGGTCAAATCAGAGTCCAGCCGGGGTGATACCGAGGCGGGCAAGGCCTTTGATGCGCTGTCGGATCGCAGCGGGCTGTCCATGGACTGGCTGACGATTGAGGACAACGCCGAACGACTGGCGGCTTTTATCGCATTACCGAGAAAAGCCAAGGACAAGCTGGTGGCCTATGCGGTGGCGCAGACCCTGCGTATCGGGGTGCGGGGCAAGCCAGAACAGGATGCCCTTGTGGACCTGCTGGGTGTGGACTTCTCCAGCTACTGGCGCCCCAACGCGAACAACTACTTTGGCAGACTGACCAAGCCGCAATTGCTCGAGCAGTTCGGTCCCGTGATCGGGCAGGAGTGGACAGACTGGCATGACGATGCCAAGAAGTCGGCCATTGTGGACAGTCTGGATGAGCGTTTCAGCGAGAAACCTAAATCCAAAGACGATTCCAAGGCGATCTGGATACCCGAACAATTCTAATCCACCTAAAATCTACAAGCGGGGGCTTCGGCCCCCATTATCTAGGAGAATTTTCCATGGAAGCCTCTATCGCCTTAGCCTTGCTAGATGACAGTGATTCCCAGGCCGCGCAGCGCCAGATGCGTGGCACCGATCCATTCCGTCTCGGCGAGGCGAGCGAGGCGCTCGCCGAACTCGACACCCTCGCAATGGGTTCACCCGACGCGTTCCGGTCAGCGATCGATCGTAAAGCCATCGAGGGTGTCGTGGACACGCTTCTGGCGCAAATCCGACAAATACGCGCAGCAGAGAAAGCATAGTCGAGTAACTCGCCAACCCGTTTTCCACATAGCTTCGACAGGCTATCTCGCTTGCCGCCCTCCGGGCGGCTTTTTTGCGCTCGGATCTCGCGCAAAAAAAAGGAACCGAGCAGGTTCCTTTGGCAGAGTGATTGTCGCCAGATAACAGTCTACAGCAGTCCCTCTTCAGCAAAGCTGAACGTACTGTTGGTAGAGACGATCACATGGTCAAGAA
The DNA here is from genome assembly GCF_002866825.1 of Pseudohalioglobus lutimaris. Lineage (GTDB taxonomy): Bacteria > Pseudomonadota > Gammaproteobacteria > Pseudomonadales > Halieaceae > Halioglobus > Halioglobus lutimaris. The sequence continues at coordinate 61,189 of NZ_PKUS01000023.1, forward strand.
CACGAATGTCCAATAGGCCGAGCGCACTGACGATACGCTCTGTGATACGTCGATCCGCCGAACTGGGTTCGGTAATGCCCGACGGGTGGTTATGGCCCAGGATCACGGCCGCGGCATTATGCGCAAGCGCAGCCTTGGCAATCTCCCTCGGGTAGACAGCAGCGCCATCTATCGTTCCCATAAAGAGCTCATCTACCTTAAGCAGCTGATGCTGGTTATTGAGATAGAGCACACAAAAGATCTCACGCTCCTTGTCACCGATACGCAGACGCAGGATATCCTTCGACGCGCGCGGGCTTTGTAACGTTTCTGTTGTGTAGGTCGCTCTTTCTTCCACAAACCTGATCGCGGCAGCGATCACCTCGTCCTGTGAATCATAGTTAAATGCATCCATTTTCATATCTCGCTCTAAGTAGAGATGAGATACGCCGATGGGACGAATCCCATCGGGGTGATGCCGTACGGCGAAAACTGTCAAAAAGAAAACCCCGGGTGTTTAGTCCGGGGTTTTCAGCGAAGCCTAGCTGTTCTCGTCAGCTTTGGGCGGGAACAAAACCAGGTCACCCGAGACCGAAATCCCAGGGGTGATTTTCAGGTTAAGCCCGTCGCCCTTGTCGTGGGGAAAGGCAACACCCACTTTCGTGTAGTTGCTCTTCTCCTCGCCATTAGACTCGAACTTCTCTTGTACAAACACATTCAGGTACTTCGACATGGTTAATCTCCTTAACGTCAATTAATCCCATGTAGGCTTCTTCCCCAAATGGGTCGAAACCCAAATGGGGAAAGATGCAGGGTGTCCCTGCGAACTTAATGCTACTGAGAGTAGCCACTAAGTGGTTTTTACATTAAAACCCTATAAATACAGAGTCAATCGTAATGTTTCTTACGTTAAGGAGCTCCCTAACGAGGGTATATCAGGTCAAACAATGCGCGGAAATCCCTTATTTAATACACCGAAAACGCCGCGGCCGAGCAGACAGCCCTGCACATGTTCGCCGGCTTCCAATGTTCGCCAGTCACTGGAAAGTCCTTCGGTGGGACTGACGGCCTCGGCCTGAAGCTTGACCGGCCGGGCACCGGGTATTCGTCTGGCCAGTCGCAATTCGATGAAACCCAACCAGGGCAGGTAGCGATAGTCGCCCTCCCGGGTAGCCACCCCGATCGTCTCTCGGGACGGTTCGTCGTGCAGGACGATGTTGCGGTAATTGAGTTTTCGGCGGAGCGCTGGCATACTGGTTATATATACAGAAACGGCGATATGCAGCGCAATTTACTTTGAGCGGGAAGCCCTAAAAAACGAAAGGAACCCCGAGGGGTTCCTTTCAGAGCGGCAAGCTGACTTGCCGTGAAGTAAGTGTAGTTGTCAGGCCAACACGTACAGGATCAATGTCGCCACCAGTGCAGATGCGAGCAAAGTCAGACCCGCGTAAACGGGTAATGACATCGCACGCTTTGCATCGCTATCTGGTTTCATCCACTTCACCGTTACGCTCCACCGAAGACCTTGATGATCGTTGCGGCGGTAGCACCTGCTATGGCAATGGTTCGTAACCATTCGAGGAAATGGCGTCGCTCATTCAACACAATATCGCGTTCGACCTGCAGGGTCTCTGCGCGAAGCTTGCGCCTTTTGAGTTCGGCGATGTCCTCCTGGATTGCTTTATCGTCCTCGGTCATTGGCTTAGCCTCCGATCCGCGTCTGAAAAATCAATCCGCGCCACCTTACCGACACGGCCCCGAACCAGCTGTACCCGCATGGCGATCGGCAATTCACCCACTGCCAGGTCCAGGCGCGGTGCGAAATCCACATACCGCGCAGCTTCGAATCGGCTCACCAGCTCCACTGCACTCGCAGCTTCACTGACGATCGAATCAACCCGCTTCGTGGTTCCTTGAAGAACCTTGAGTACCTTGGGGTCTACGACCACCGGGCACTGGAAGAGGGGTTCTGGCTCATCGTTCAGGCCATACTTCACTTTTACGACGTTCGTGATGCTATTCATATGCTTCTCCTATGGGAAAAACGTCGAATAGCATCACCCGACGGATAAGCTACCCGACGGGTTGGAACGTTCGAATGCCTTTACAGGCACTCTGCTGGGTGTCCCAGCGTGAGATGCAGGGTGTCCCTGCTACTTAATGCCACTGAAAGTGACCACCAAGTGAAATCAGCTTAATCCGATATTTCGGCAAAAAATAGGTAAGGTTTCTTACGTTATGGGAGGCCCTGCCAGTATCATGAGCGCTGGGGCAGAAATGGAGATTGTCGTGCAAGGAGACACCATACCCGTTATAGAGCAGGACACGAGTCAGAACCTCGATATAGGCCAGGCGACCATCGAGCCATTCGGATTAAGTGCGCTCTTGGATATCCAGTCAGACACAAATGCAGCTGTGCCTCTAGTCATTCGTGGCAAAGCACTGCAAGAAAATGGGCGGGTAGTGGAGGGGTCGGCGGTTTTGCGAGCCACCACCCAATTTAACTACCTGCCTAAGCCCCACGTACTGGTCCCGGGCGGTTGGGTACCTCTGGCACTCTCCCCCGTACACAACTTCCTCATCGATAGGAATATCCTCAGCCTGCTTGAACAACTACACGCGGGGCGTAGTAACGCCAGGCTGGAACGGATCGAGTGGTGGTGCCAGCATCTCGACCGGCCCTCGGTCTTACTGAATCCGCTGCCGATCGCATGGGAGGGCGACAAGGGTCAGATACCATCGTTTTCTGATATCCGCCATGCCCTCGATAACGCCAGGGCGACGCTGGCCGGAATTTTCCCGAAGGCTCGGACCGTACCATTCGACCAGAATACCTATGAGGCTATTAACACGGAGATCCAGGCAACCCGCGTCCGGCAGGAAAAGGAAAGTGAATTTCTGCAAGAGGTTTGCCCGAAATACCTGGCGAACACCGTCGCGCGGGGGCAACGCAGATCCATCTTTGACGAGATTCTGGCGCTAGCGATAGACAAAGATCTCCAGCCGTTCTCCATCGTCATGCTCTGTGTCTTCTCCTCGCACTACCGCTCTTCAGAAAAGGCGAAGTACTCCATCGGTCATGCGCTGTTGAAGCCAAAGCAGAATTATAGTGAGATGATGGCGCACAACGCCCTTTCCGATCTGCGACACTTTGAAGTGGCCGCATTGGCGACGGGCCTCTTTATCGATCCGCCTGCACTTATCACTGACGATACCGCACTCACGGCACTCTGGAGCACACTACGTCCTCACGGCTATGTGCAAGGCTCTTCCCTGGGCATGCAACTGGACATTGATCCCGCCCTCTTTGTTGACCTGGATTCTCGTGACGCAGAAAATCTGGCGCTCATCCTGCAGAAATACAGCCGGCAATGAAAACATCGACATCGCTAAGTAAGAAAGAGGTGGCCAAGCTGAAGCAGGATCGTAGGCTCGCCAAACGTCAAATCAACAGAATGACGAAAGCGCTACCTCAGCCTTTGGCAGACAAGGAAGAGCGCATTCCTGAAACACTTAAGCACGCTGAAAGTGCCCCTTTGGAGAAGCTGCGCCACCTCTATGCGCTGTTCGATGAGTTGTCCGAGCACACTTCCCGGTTCACAGCTTGCGGATCCGGTTGTGGCGATTGTTGCCGCAAGCCTGTCTCACTCTCGGAATTAGAGATTGCGTACATAGAAGCTGAAACAGGAGTTACCCGATCGACAACACTTATTGTACGGGAGGGCGTAGGCGACTGCCCGTTTCTCAAAGATCAGCGCTGTACCATCTACCACGCCCGGCCCTTCGTCTGCAGGCGGCATGCTACCTACTCAAGCGACAATTACTGGTGCCACCCAGATCGTTGCAATGAAGTCGAAATCGGTCTGGTCAAATTCAGCGGAATGGAAACTGCCATGCGCAATCTTCGCACAATTGCCGGGGCAGCGCGGATTTTCGATATACGCGATGTCTTCGAACCCGTCGAATAGCAGGTTAATCAACGGGTTCTGGGAGGTTCCACAACATCGCGTGAAGCGTCAACTACGCAAAACATTTGACGGACTGAATCAGCATTGAGGCATGGGTGCCGCGGTCGGCAATGTGGCGCAAGTCGTCTGTTGTCCTTCGATCTCGAGTGATAAGCCATCCGTCCTGATGACCACGTGATCGCCATTAATAGAGGAACGGTGGTCATGAAATGCCTCATCTCCATGATCAGTGCGCAGAAAAACCGTATCAGCATTGCTGTCGCAGTAGCGCTCCAGCGTGGACATGTCAGGAATATGCCGGCCGCTATAGCATTTCCTGCCACTTTGCACGACGACCACATCCGGGGTGACGGCTTCGATAAAGGGCGTTGTGCTCGAGGTTTCACTTCCATGGTGCGCTATTTTGAGGATCGTAGCGTCCAAATCCGCACCCGCTTCCAGGAGCACCTTCTCCGCGTATTTAGGTTGGGAGGGCGAGTCGGTGCGACTCTTTCCCTCGGCATCCCCCATAAACAAAAAGGTCTGGTCGCCGAACCTTAATCTGATAACGATGGAGCTGTTATTGATACGTGTGCCCTCATCGCTCCCCATCCCGTCATTCGTGCCAACCCAGGAATGCAGTATTTCAACCTCGAGTTCCTCGCCCCAGTCCAACGGTCCCAGGATATCCTGGCCTCGCAGCGTGGACTTTACGTGGTGATCGGGTTGCGAGAACGAAGCGATAAAGGCATTGTAGCCCGCCTTATTCACCGGCATTCCAGGATCGATGTATTGCTCAACCTGAAAATGGCGCGTTAATCCCTCCGCGCCCCGGTAGTGGTCGATATGAGGGTGCGTCACTATGAGCGCGTCCAGCACAGCCAAGTGGTGGGCCTGGTCACGTAGGTAGTGCAACATCGCGTTGTTATGGTCACTGGAGTCCAAGCCCCCATCAATCACAATATTCAGACCCTCGAATTCGCCATTCCCGTCGATACCGTCATCCGGGGTATGAATCCAAATGCCATCTCCCTGTCCCACGTCTACAAAGTGCACTTCGAGCACTAGATCGGTCTCTGGCGATGTGGGCCCCTCGTCAGGGATGATGAATTTTTTTGCTATCCAGCCACTCGAACTATCTTCCAGTTCAACGCGCCGCCAAAAAGGGACCGAGTCTGTCACCAGCACTTTTGTATTGGCCGTCAGACAGCCCAAAATAGCGCCGTCCGTTGACGGGTGATCTCTTAAATGGACGCAGTCCACGACTGTCGGGCGGACAATAAAAGGATTTTGCGCGTAAGTAGAGACGCTTACGAAAACTAGTATGAGCAGATTGAATACACGATGCACAATACACCTCCAATCACTATGTCAGCTGTAAGGATGGAACCGACTGGACTGGCGTTGAGCAGCCTCCTTGCCGCTCAGCTTAGATCAGGCAGTCTCGTCGACCAGCACAGCATCCGGCGCGTTCTTCGCTACGGACTTGATGCCATTTTCTCGGCCCTGATTAGCTTTGTACATTTCGCTCTTGCCGATGGATTCGCCGTTGGCCGCTTTCAGAACGAAGTAAGGCTCCTTTTTGCGAGACTCTTTTCGCTCGAAACGCTTATCGTTTGCGGCATTCTTGCGTACGGATTTAATACCATTCTCCGCCGCTTTCTTGGACTCATAGCGCTCACTGGTCAAAATAATCTGGCCGTTGGTCGCTTTCAGGTTAAACATAAACTTCTTGTTACGTGTTTGCTTTAGCACAAATTTTCCGGGCATGATTCAGCTCCAATTGGTCGGTCACAGATGCCCCAAAAGACATCGATGACAGTATCAAGTATCGAGCTACCCCCTGCAATAGCTGGCAAAAACAGAGCGTCAGGGCGATTCGTTTAGCCCGGCCGCATATTTCTTAAATACGACCCTCCCGTAAAGGCTACACATACCAGGGCCATACGGGTTAAGAAATACTCCAGAGGAGGCACGGCGACAAAGAAGGCAAGTGCTAACCAGGCTGCATAGAAAGCCGTGGCGATAGTCACTGTCCAGCCGATCACGACCATCATATGGCGTCCCGCTTACTCGGCGTCACCATCGGAATTTTCCCAAGAAAAGCGCATGTGTTTCGCCTTGCGACCCTTGAGCGCCGAACGGTCAATCAGTCGCGACTCGAAGCCGAACGCTTCGTCTATCTTAACCACAAGCAGTTTATTAAAGTTACCAGCGCGCTTTACAAGAACCTTGTTGTCCGTTTTCTCGGGCGATATCGTCTTAACCTCAATCCAGTCATCGCCGAGGCGTCCATCCGACCCTTTCGTGCCCGGGGCATGCCGCCTGAGTCCGTATTTGATCTCGGCATAGAGTTCGCCCAGTTCTCCCCAAATCTGCAAGTACCGGCCTGTCGTCTGGTGATATCGCATCGCAGAGTCCACCAGATCCTCAAAAACCTCAACAGTCTCCAGGGTGGCTGCTGGATACGCCGCTTCTAACTCCTGCTGGTAGAGCTGCTGGTTGATCCAGCCCCAACTGATCCATTCACCATCGTCCCAGATGCCATCACCCGAATCGTGCATGGGCTGTCCTGTCATTGCACATCGCATTGTTTAACTATTCCTTTGCCTGCCTGTCTGCAATCCATCGGAACCAATGTACCACGTTCGTTGATCCGCGCCGCACGAAATCCAAGGGACTATCCCTCTGGGGAGGGGTCAATCTAGCACCCGTTTGGCCTTAGTCCAGGCATCCCCCAACCTTCACTCGTTCTCTTCGTTCACTCCCTGCAGGCCGGATGGTTCCCCCTGCCCGGACACAGCCAAGCCGGATGCTGGCTCACTCGCACACTCGCTCGCGGTCTTGGGGTCTTCGCCCCCAGAGGGATGGGGGTTTTAAGAACAAGTAACAGCGAGGAAAGAAAGATGAACAAGAGCATGCAAAAAGTCGTCGATACCTTACAAACCTATATGGGAGAGGGCAGCCTTGTCTGGCACAACGCCTGCCTGATTCGAGATCAATCCAATCTGGTCAGCGGTAACCCTTACCGCGGTGTGAATCATTTCATCACGGCCATGGTGGCTGATGCCGAGAGCTATCAAAGCCCCTATTGGGCCACCTTCAAGCAAATCAAAGATCTGGGGGGCAACCTGATCGACGCCAAAGGAAAGGGCGTTCCCACCATTTTCTACAAGAATCTCCCATCAAAAGACGGCGATGAAGACGGTCAAAAGCGCTTCGTAATCCGAAACAGCTATGTCTTTAATCTGGATCTGGTCACCGGTATCGATGCAGATCGCGTCAAAATGGACGGGGTAGGGCAAGCTGCCCTGGATCAGGACGCGGAGGTGGTCGCCAATACATATCTGGAGCGTGAAGGCCTCACGGTGAGCCACGGAAGCCCTGCCTACGTTCCCGCATTCGATGCAGTCAAAATGCCCGCGCTCAACGAAGTGACCTCCACGGATGAGTATTACAGCACCTACTTTCATGAGCTTGCCCACAGTACCGGCCACCCCAAGCGCTTATGCCGTTTTGGCATGGATGCAACAAAGTTCGAAAGCCGGGAAGAGTACTCCAAGGAAGAACTGGTCGCGGAAATTACCGCCGCCATGCTGTGCCACGGCTGCGGCGTAGATAGCCAATCCAGCATTAAAAACAGCGCCGCCTACATTCAAGGCTGGTCCCGCTTTATCAAAGAAGAAGCCGAGGCCTTCCTCGGAGCGGTGAACCATGCCTACAAAGCGCGCGCCTTTATCCTGACAGGGGAGGGTGCGTGATGGATCACCAAAAAACCTTTATCAAGTGCTTCGAGGCCTTTGGCCCGAAGCACAACCGCTGCCAGGTGATTGCCGATTTCGCCTTGTTTGGCACGGCCGCGCTACACAATGCCGTCGCGTTCTCTCGGGAACTGGAAGACGACTATCTACGCGCCGCCAAGCGCTATGATCGCGACGAGTTGAACCGTCATGCTGAGCTGCTCGCCACCGTGGTCAAAGGCCTCGAGGCCTGTGGCGAGGATTTCCTTGGACAGGTCTTCATGGCATTGGAGCTGGGCAATGATAGGGCAGGGCAGTTCTTCACACCCTGGCACGTCTCCAAGATGATGGCTCAGATCAGTCATGGCGAAGCGCTTTCGCATCTGACAGAGGAGTTCGTCACCTTGTCCGAACCCGCCTGCGGGGCAGGCGGCATGATTTTGGCCTTTGCCGAAGCCATGCGCGAAGCTGGCCACAATCCTCAGCGCCAGCTGTGGGTCCAAGCCTGGGACATCGATCCGCTACCGGCCAGACTGTGCTACATCCAACTCGCCTTGCTCCATATCCCGGGGGAGATCGTGATTGGCGACACCCTGCGCTATGAGGCGCGAGAGGTTCTGAGAACCCCGGCGCACTACCTGGACTTCTGGGATGACAAGCTCCGCCGGCGCTATACGAGTGAATCAACCGAAGCACCACCAGCGATAGAGCCGCACGCCATGGCGATCATGCCACAGACACCGGAAAATGCTGTCACCGCCGCGCTCGCAGTCGACCAACAATTTATGTTTGATTTCTAGAGCCACTGCCATGAACTACAGCTATCAACTCACCTGCAGCTATCGGATTGGCAGGGCCTACTGCAAACGCACCCTAAAGCGCGGCCTGCTGCTGAGGGACGCGCGGGATTTGCAGGCTCGATGCCAAGCCCGGGAAATTTCACGTGTGACAGAAAAGCGTGGTCACTGGTCGAGTTGGACGGGCCGCATTTATGGCATCAGCCGGGAGCAGAAGCCATAAAAGACCTGATAAAAGGTCTTTTTGATTGTTTTACATGCAAATATGACCTATTATAAGGTCTCATAATCAGTCATTTCGAGGATGTGCGCCATGGCCTCCACACACCCCATTTTAGCCGATGTGAGTGCCTCCATCTCGGAGCTCAAGAAGAACCCGATGTCCGTTGTCAGGCAAGGGGAGGGCGTACCAGTTGCGATTCTCAACCGGAATGAGCCCGTATTCTACGCGGTACCCGCCGAGGCCTATGAGGCGCTCATGGACAAGCTGGAAGATGTCGAACTGGCGGCGATCGTCAGGGCACGGCTGGAGCAGGACGAGGTCGAGGTGGCGCTTGATGACCTATAGGCTGCTGTTTCGGACGGAAGCCAAAAAAGAATGGGACAAGCTGGATGCTGCGATACGCAGCCAATTCAAGAAGAAGCTGATTGAGCGCCTTGAAGAACCTCGAGTAGAAAGCGCCCGGCTCAGCGGACTAAGGGACTGCTACAAGATAAAGCTGCGCAGCGCTGGATACCGACTGGTCTATCAAGTGCGGGATGCAGAGATCGTAGTGTCGGTTGTGGCCGTAGGAAAACGCGAACGAAATGCAGTCTATAAGGCTGCCGTGAAGAGGGTTTAATGTGCCACCATCCATAAACAGTCAGTTTGTCGCCGGGGCACTCGCCGGAGCCACACTGTCCAGCCTATTGGTGCTGTCCTTTGCCTGGCAGAGAGTCCAGGAAACCAGTGCGTTTGCGGATCAAAACATGCGGCTCTTCTTCGCCGCCATCGATGACGTGGAATCGATGCGAGAATTCTGTGGTATCCCTTGCCAGGACCAAGAGCTTACTTACCCAGCATTGATGGAGCGCTACGGCTATAAAGTGGAACGCTCAGGCGAGTACCAACAATGACAGATACAAAAGGCGTCAAAGAAGCGCTGTCCTGGTTCACGGCCGAGCGCTTTAAGTCCCTGCAGCGAAAACTCACTACTGCCCGGAATACGATCCAGAACGACGCACTTTCGTCTCAACTCAAGCCGCTGTATTCAGAGGAAGAAATTCGGACACTGAACGAAGCAGCGCGCATACTCGGTTCAGTGAAATCCAAGGTCGAGCATGCCAAGGAAAAGAAGGCGCGGGAAGAGGCCGCAAGGGACCGCCACCTCGATAATTGTAAACGTCAACGAAGGGCGCTACTGTCGAGCGCCTTACCGCGACCTTAGAATGAAGAAGATGCTCGACCGGTACTGCTGTGGCTGCTGGCGTTAAGCTTAAATCATAAGGAAATCAGTCAGTACGGTTATTACTACGAGAGCAAGTATTTCGGGACGGATATCGAGCGAGCGTTTGGTACTGCAACGCATCACACCGTCCTGGGCATATCGGTTTCCTGGTGGGAAGAGATCACCAACTTCTTGGACGAACACCTATGGCCCCAAGACGAGGAGCCTGACCCGGCCAGTCTGAATAAAATCGAGATCCTCATGAGCGGTAAGTGGAAAGAGCAGGTGGAGTCAGTTCATAGTACCAAGACGTTGTTAGACCAATTTGAGTTCCGGCCAAGATCCATGTTTATGCCGAGCTCGGCATAAACATGGATCTTGGCCGGACCTCTATTTGACGCTGTCTGAATCGTGCAGATCGTAAATCTTTGAATTCTGCTAAATCCCGCTGGTTTGTTATTCCATCGTCGGAGGTATTGGACAGTCGAGCCCCATTGTCCGGCGTGCGCCCGCAAGGGTGAATGATCGAAATGGTCAAATCGTGACGTAATTGGTCATCTTCAAAAATAGTTATGCCTGTTATAGCTGACCAATCTTACATGATATCTCGACATCACATGGATTCGAGAAAAGTATTGTATTACTGAGGGGTACTTACGAAACCTTCTGCCGCTTATTCCTACGCCATGTTCCGGGTGCTACTCCTTCCCTTCGTTTGAACGACCGAACAAAACTTGCCGCCTCGGAGAACCCCAACATCTCAGCTACTTCGTCGACTGTTTTTGTTGAACTCAAAAGCATCACACAGGCTAAAGAATGTAATGTCTCGGCTCTCACTTCCCTGAAGGATGTATCCTCCTCCCGCAACCGGCGCCGCAAGGTACTACTCGAAATCCCCAGAGCCTCAGAAACCGTCTCCTCACTGTGATTACCTCTAGGAGCAAACGATACGAGATCATGAACTCGATTGGCAAAGGAAGATCGTCTCTGATCGACTATTCCTTTAAGTTCAATTTCTGCACGTTGGCACGCCCACTCATCGGACATTCTCAGAGGTTCGATAAAAAGCGTGTTTTCAAATGAAATAGAGTATACATCCGAACCAAACTGTACCGGGCATCCAAAAAACTCAGCACAAAATGGCGCATCGCTGGGAGCTTCAATCATACAAGTAACCTGGGTAGGCACAATGTCTCTGCCAAGCATTTCAGTAAACCAAACTTTTAGAGAAGCAAACCCGCGGATTGCGCAAAAGTGCTGGCATGCGGCCGGCAACGCATGGGGTAATATCATAAACTCGATTGATTGCTCACGCGATTGAACGGCGACTTCGCATGTCCACAGAGAAATTGAATGATAATCTGCTGACACTTGCAGTGCGTGAACAATATTGCGGCTCGAAAGCATTGCATATCCGAGCGTGCCTAATGTCGTTATATGTACTCTACTCGCCGCGGTGAGTGCCAATGATAATCGCTCACCCCTTTCGACGAATCTCTCAATATAGGCCAACTCCTGCCACATATAAATTTCAGCATAGGCCTGGTATATACTGTCTCGATCTACGTCAATGTCTGCTAGCAGCAGATCGACCGGCAACTTGGCCTCCTCGGACAGATCCAAAAGCACTCTGAAAGCCGAAGCGTCACGCTTGGCATCTCGATCCATATCAGATTACCCGTGATTTCATTGTTCTAATGATGCAATGGCCATCTGTTGTAGCTTTCAAAAGGTAGCTTCTATTCCATGTGCGGTAAGACTACCTAAGAGCCAGCAATCAACGATAATTGGCATTCGACATATAGATCGAATCCCATCGCCAGCGAATCATTACTTATGTCTCTACGTAGTGGTCAATTAATCCCGGACAGTAGTTTAGGATTTTCCTCTGCTTCAGCAGGAGGTAACCCACCGTTGTATTGATGCGGTCGCTGCCAGTTGTAGTAGCCCATCAGGTACTGGCCAATATCCTGCTTGCCAAGTTACTTGCTATTTAGGGTACACTGTCAGAAAGCAGTCAAACATATTGAGGAGCCAGAGGTACCCGAGTTGAGAGTTTCTCTTGGTCTCTCTTGGATGGCTCAGTTCCAGTTAGTTTCGTATGCCCCAACTGTTTGAATAAAGAGAGCCTATGGACAACAAAACTACTTTGCTATTTGACCAAAGCCCTCATTTACTCCTGGATTTCACAAAGAGAATGCCAACCGGCAAACATCAAGACCCAGGGTGGTCTGAGGGTGTCTGGACTTCGATCGCTCGCAAAGACGGTACAATACAGATAGGTTTTGGCATGACCCTCGACAAACATACGGGTCTTGGAGAAGGCTATGCAGGCGTGCTCTCGAACCAGAATCAGCATATTCTTCGAACTTCAGGCGAGCTCCAAAACAATGGACATCATCTGGAGGTCGGGCGATTAAGCTACGGCATTTCGGAGAGCACTGACCAGGTTGAGTTTGTATTGTGCGATAGCGAGAGCAGCACCGTACCTATCTCATTTGATCTGAAGTTCCAGCCAACCCTACCCAGGCACTTCGAGGATAAACAGTTGCTCAGAGGAGTGGTGTCAGAACAAATCGTCTCAGAAGCTATTCGATATCATCAAGCAGGGCATGTAATGGGCGATCTGTCCGTTGATGGTGTCCAACATAGTCTGAATTCTCAGGAGTGGTTTGCTTTGCGAGGTCATTACTTTGGATTCAGACCGGACATAGGACGAGTTCCTCCAAAGGTGAGAGATGAATCAATCACTCCCAATCAATCGTCTACTTACCTACAGCTTTGGTGTGTTATGGAATTGTTGGGTCCCGACGAATCACCCTTTGCTTTTCACTTCTACCTCATAACGACTCAAGAAAGGTGTATCCACTCCGCTGCAAGCGTTTACCAGAGTGACGGGACACAGAGACGCTCAAAAAGAGTCTGCCCTGCCCTGCACTACGATGATTCGACTCGGCAACCAATCGGTGGATCCATAAAGTTCGAGTTTGAGGCGCAGGAAACGATTACCGTGGAAGTAGACAGGGTATTAGATGGCCCGGGTTTCCATTTGGGAGTAGGGCTTGACACAGAGCGCGACCACCGCACAACAGAAAACGAGCAACACATCCGCTCGACATCAGCGAACCTTTTGGAAGAATGGGGTAGCTCTGTGAATGCGCCGCATAGTCAGCATGAGCTATTGGTATACCAGCTGAGTGATACCGTCATTACCGCAACTCAGGGTGAAGCAAAGGGATTTGGTATATTACAGTCCGTTGCGTATGGGGTCTGGCCCCAGTTTGGGCTGACCAACAATAGGATTTACGAATGTTTCGATTAACCCCATGATTTGTGCTTGAAAACTTTGCGGTTATTTAAAATTTCCGGTTAGGCCTGCGAACCACCTAAGGGCAAGCTCGCAGGCCCGTTTTGGTGAAACCTAATGATCAGACTCAAGATAGGAGGAGGGCAACCCTGGCTCAGCCCCGGTTACTACTACGCGATATCACCTCATCCTGCATCTCAGGCGGCAGATCGTTGAAGTAGGCCGAGTAGCCCGATACCCGAATCAGCAAGTTAGGGTGCAGTTCCGGGTTGTCCCGCGCCTCAATCAGGATTTTCGGATCCAGCATATTGGCCTGCACCTGCATCCCATTGCTTATGTTCTCAGAGCCTTCCTTCCACAAACCGGATTGCAGCTGCAATCACCTCGTCTTTTGACTCAAAGTTCAATGCATCCATTGTCGTATCTCGCTCTTCAATAAAAGGGATGAGATACGCCGATGGGACGAATCCCATCGGGGTGGTGCCTTGCGGCGGATTGGTGAAACAGCAAACCCCGGAATCGCTTCCAGGGTTTGCCGGCGAAGCCTAGCTGTCCTCGCTCTCGCGGGGCGGGAACACCACCAGGTCACCTGAGACAGACAGTCCCGGGGTGATCTTGAGGTTGAATCCCTCGCCCTTGTCGTGCGGATAGGCAACGCCCACTTTCGTGTAGTTGCTTTTCAGCTCACCGCCAGACTCGAACTGCTCCTGTACAAACACATTCAGATACTTGGACAAGGTTAATCTCCTTAACGTCAATTAATCCCATGCAGGCTTCGTCTCCGATGGGTCGAAACCCATCGGGGGAGGATGCAGGTTGCCCTGCTACTTAATGCGACTGCGAGTCGCCAGCAAGTACCCACTAGCCTACGCCGACCCCAAAACGCGTCAATATTAAAGTTTTTGAAGAAAAGCCCAGGCACCCGGAGGGGTGACTGGGCAGGGTAGGATAGCGGTGTTACTGGTCGCGGGCGGCATTGGCAAGATCGATACGTGAAACCTTGCCGCAACGGCCCTTTACCAGTTGCACGCGTAGCGCAACGGGTAAATCGCCAATGGACAACGCCAATGTGGGCGCAAAGTCCACGTAGCGACTGCCCGCTTCAAAGCGACCGACCAGTTCGACCGCCGAGGCGGCCGCACTGACCACCGTCGCCACCATAGGCGACGGTTACTGCCTTGGTAATGCTATTCATCAGTTTCTCCTTAGGGTGAAACGTCTAATAGCCTCCCCACCGGGTGAACTACCCGACGGGTTACCACAGGTCATACCAACACCGGTATGCTCACCAACGCACAGTGAGTGAGGGATGCAGGCGAGCCTGCGGCTTGATGCTACTGCAAGTAGCGACAACGCTATCCCAGCCTATGCGAACCGCTGACCGCGTCAATATTCATGTTTTTGAATTGGGGGAGGGGAGGCACCCATCCAACCCGGAGACCGGGCGCGTTACCTATATTTAGGAACCGGCCACCAGGCTGAATGAGCCTGCTAATCATAGCACCTTGCAACACGTAGGCGCCGCGTTTTACCGTCAGTCACAGATGTGGCCTATACTCAAAGTCAGGAATTGCCAGAGGAGGGATCCGGTCATGGCGGAAGTTAACGTCGGTTGGTGGAATTTAGAAAATCTCTTTGATCATGAAACTGCTCCACGCCCGGACGCACTCAAATCCAAACTGAAATCTGAACTGAAAGGATGGACCGCTGCAATACGCGATCAGAAGATTGCGCAGCTGGCGTCTATTATTGAATTGATGTTTGGGGGGCAGGGACCCGATGTGCTGGGTGTTTGCGAAGTAGAGAACGAGTCGGTGCTGGCGAGGCTGGCGAACACCATTAGTGTCCCGGGCAGAAACTACCAGATCGTCTCGCACGCCTCGCCCGATTCACGCGGGATCGATGTGTCGTTTATCATCGATAGCAATCGGGTCACTGCCAGTAACATGGAGCACCAGATCGTCGTCAAACGCGCCCCAACACGTGACCTGTTCTGGGCGACGTTTACCGTAGACAATGCCGTTTCATTTGTCGGCATTGCCAACCATTGGCCATCTCGCAGCGCTGGTCAGTACACATCAGAACCGTTTCGCATACTGGCGGGTGAGGCCCTGGCATTTGTGGTAGACGACATGCTCCGCGGGGAGAATGGCGACAAGGAACTGCCGATTGTAGCGATGGGCGATTTCAATGACGAGCCCTTTAATCGGAGCATGCAGGAGTATCTCCTTGGCACCAGGGACCCGGCACGGGTGCGTTTTTCAAAGTCGGGACACCTCCTGAATTGCATGTGGCCGCTGATGCAAGGGCACGACCCGTGCACCTACCTGTTCTCAAGTGACTGGAATATGCTGGATCAGTTTCTGGTCTCGTACGGTCTGTTGAAGGGTTCTAGCCCGATCAAGGCTAACCTGGGTTCAGTCGAAATTTTCAGACCGGGGGTTATGAAGGGAACCAGCGGCAGGCCCCGACGATTCAGCCGACCTTCGACGAAGTCAGGCGTGGACAACGGCGGCTTCTCGGATCACTTTCCGACTAAAATGAAACTTACGTTCTAGTCTAAATGAGGTCGCTGTAGAGCTAGTGATGGTCACCAGCTAGCTCTCCTTCGAGTGGCCATCGGCCTCAGACGCCTCTCTCGCACGCCCAGAAGTAGCCATCGATTGTTTCTAGAGCCTCCTCGCGAGCAAGCACCGCCAATTGCCTCGCTCTGCCCTCTCCATGCTCCTTCACCGAAAAGGACACGTGGGATTGCTCTCCCTTGCCATTAGGCCAAGTGGCCTCCCACAACGATCCACGACCTTGCCGTTTTTCAAAGTGAACTTCTTGGAGTAGCGGTACACGCCGGTGACGCCACTACGGTTATTGCGACGCAACGAGGTGCAAAACTCCCGCCGAGAAATCGGCGGATGTTGAGAAATCAGTTCATTACGATAGGCCTTAGCCGCGGCCAGGGCTTTACCCTTGCCCCCCAGCGCTTGTCCGGGAAGTTTTTGCAATGGATGTTACCCCGCCTAACAATTTTCACCCGCCAAGCGTGTGTATAGAATTCCTCCGCATCGATTCGAGAAATTCCGTACATAGCTCGACCTGTACCGTTGTTTCGTCTGCCGGCAGGTTTACTTCTCATTTTATACCCAAGATCAGGTTGTCAATAATTCCCAGCTCTATGTTGGAGAGACTAAAAAGGGCCGTGTCCGCAGTGGCTATATTTCACTGCGAAAGGCTGCTTACGGCATCTTCATAGTTCGTAAAGCAAGATACGCCCAAAAAATCCCCAATTCTGACGTAGAGCTGCTGCGCGGCATGTGTGTCTGACAAATGGCCTTTTTCTAAGCCTCGATTGACTGCGCCAAAAGCGAGTCCGTACTCATGTTCGTACAAGTACATTTCAGCCAGCCTCACATAAAGGTCACCAGAAGTTGACTGCTCAGCGAGTTGCTTAAGAATTTTTTTCATTTCTCAGACTCTATCCTGCAAATTTGTTTCCGCTAGACCAGCTAGCGCGGCGCTATGTTGATCGCGCCGAAACAATGACGAAGTCCGTAGGTTGTGTATCCACAATTCTCGCCATAGGACATTACCAATGAGCGCAACTTAGGAGAGGAGATTAGTTTTTGAACATGACTTGCCACGCATCTGTATCTGGTTTAGCTTGCCAGCGTTTGCTTTCAGATAACACAGAAAGCCCTTGCCGTACGGCAGGTCTTTTCTTAATCCGCTGATACCACCTATTTATGTTAGGAAAGTCATCTAAGACCTGACCGTGTAATTTACGGGTTCGTATCCAAGGAAATGTGGCTATATCTGCAACAGAGAATTCTCCGGCTAGATAATCTGTAGGGCCAAGGCGTTTGTCCAATACGCGATAAATCCTTTGTGCCTCGTTTGTATATCGCTCAATGGCATAGTTGATTTCCATCGGTGCATATTCTCTAAAATGATGCGCTTGACCCAACATAGGTCCTACACCGCCAACTTGAAACATTAGCCATTGTAGAGATTCTAAGCGGTTGGTGGGGTCATTTGGGATGAGTTTTCCGGCCTTTTCAGCCAGATACCAAAGGATTGCGCCTGACTCAAATATGGCGATGGGGGAGCCATTCGAGCCCTCATGATCTACAATTGCGGGTACTTTTCCGTTTGGGCATATTTCCAAATATCTGGAATCATGTTGTGCGCCTGCAGTGATATCGATTGGAATCACATTTCCCAGCATCCCGACCTCGGCGAGCATTATCGACACCTTATAGGCGTTAGGCGTAGGCCAGAAATAGAGGTCTATCATTGAAGTATAACCCGTACGTCTAGCTTACGATTTTGAAGTGCGCTGGTCGGTCCAAGATCATGCCGGGATTCATTATCCAGTTAGGATCAATTTCGTTTTTTGCTCCTGCCAGCATTTTCCTAACCAAAGGATCCACTTCTTTATCATACCAAGGTCTAAAGCTGCGCCCGACTGCATGGTGGTGAGTAATTGTCGCGCCTAACTCAGAAATGGCGTCCGAGGCTGTATCCGATAGTGCCTGGTAATCTTCCAGGCTCCTGTCATGGTTAGACGGCGCGACTACCGAGTAATACGGGGCAGGGCCGTCTGGGTAAAGAAATGAGAACCTGCGACAAACGATCCCTCCGCCGGTGATTTCAGCTTGAGCTTGCTTCAAACGCCGAATGATTTCGGTGTCCACTTCTTCAAACTTATCCCATGTATAGGCCGTTTCAAAAGTGAAGCTGACGACGCCCATTGCGGCGCGGGTGTGCATCAGTCGTGGCAAGTATCTGAACTGCTCTCGCCAACTCCCCTGGGCTCCACTACGACTCGTCTTCAAGGCATCACCGGCTGAGCCAGCCTGTTGAATAACTTCTCCACCAAAATCCTGACAGATCTCCAGGCTTCTCTGAAGCCAGGCATCGACGGGGTGGTCCGCAGATTCGAAACCAAGTAAGAGTATGGACTTTTTCCCGTCGCCAGCTCCATAGAACTGCGCATCTTGTTCGTCGAGGTAGCGACAGTTAGCAGGGTAGAGGCCCGCTTGCGTGATCTGACGGATTGCTTGCGCTCCCACATAGAAGCTATCAAATGCAATGCTAGCGTTAGCGCGGAATTTGACTCTCCCCTGAAGTCGCATCCAGGCTTCAGTGATAATGCCGAGGGAACCTTCTGATCCTATGAAAAATCGGTCAGGGTCAGGGCCGGCTCCGGATCCGGGCAGGCGTCTGTTCTCAAGCGTACCAACCGGTGTTACAACCCGTAAGCTCTCGACCATATCATCAATGTGAGTCAGATGGGTGGCGTAGTGACCTGAAGATCGGGTTGCAATCCAGCCCCCAAGCGTGGAAAACTCCCACGATTGGGGAATATGCCGTAGTGTGAATCCGTGGGGCTTGAGTTGGTCCTCAAGCGCGGGCCCGAGCACACCGGCCTGAATCCTGGCGCATCTGGACACTGCGTCGACTTCTAAAACTTGATTTAGATTGCCAAGATCTATGCACACCGCACCGTTATATTCCTCACCCTCGGGTGGGGTAAAACCGTCTGTTACACTCGATCCGCCGCCATACGGTATGGCTGCATAGTTGTTGTCACCGCACCAATCGAGAATGGAAGAAATTTGGTTCTCATCATTGGGATAAGCGATTACGTCGGGGGGATTATCAAAATCCCTCCTATAGATCTTTGTCAGATCCTTAAAACTCTTTCCGTAGGAGTGCGCAACACGATCCCACTTATCGCTTGTACAAAAGTTGGCAAGTGTGCCGGGGATAGTGATCCGAGGGTTGGGTAGTTCGATTTCCTCCAGCTTCGGATCGGGCAAAACTATGGGTTCTTCTATCCCCATTCGATCAGCAACGCGAGCTGCCATTTTCTTCACATCGGCTGCCGGGATATCCTCCCCCTCGTAGCCCCAACTGTAGAACTTTCTGCGTTTGCCAAAATAGCCAGATTTCTTCGTCATCGCTCAATAACCTTTGTAGATCTCAATAGAAAGTATATTTACTCGTTTGTGGTAACATTAAAATGACGATTGTGACTAAAAATGGACATGTTCAGTCATCGCCTACTCCCCAGGTACGACCTGGTAGAGGGCGAAAGTTGTCTTTAGGTCTGCTTAGGCAGATAACGCCGGAACGGATAGCGTCGCGCAGAGGAATCATCAACGCGACGGCGCCAAAGCTGCGAAAGATTAGTCCTCGATTGTTGAAAATTTCTCGCAATATATCGTTAAGGTAAAGGTCGACATGCTGGCGCAGAAAAGTCACTTGAGGGGGTTGGAGCGCCGCGAATACATAGGCGGCGAGCTCAATGAATTGGAAAACTCCAGATGATCCAGTAAGTGACCCGCTTCAGCTGAATTATTGCCAACTTCGAATAGCCGAAGCTAGACGATGCGTGTGCGATCATCGTCTATAACATCACTTAGCAGTGCTTCCGACATGTTGCACAAGTTTGTATCCAAAGGTCACACGATCCTGATCCCTGTTTGTTGTTCTTCGCCTAGCCGAGCTTCCATTAGAAACCCCTGCTCTTGATACACCGCGAGGGATCATCTGATTGCTGGGAGATGCGAAATTTAGACCATGTACGTTTCTGGCCAACCATGCGCGCCAGAGTCGCGAGACGGTCGGGGCCAAAATAATTCTTCTATTAGTCTACGAAGGCAGAAAATCCTCGGCTTCACTTCCTGAGCCCAGCTTCTATTGTTTACGAGCGCGCTCCAGATGCAGTTTAGATGGGCTTGTGCGATACAAGATAGCCGTGCACTGGCTCGGCCACAGGGGCGTAGACAGCTCAATCTAAGGAGAGGGCCCGGTGGTCAACGCTTGCTTGCAGCGGAGAGGTGTTGTCTACGAGTGGCGGCAGATGTGTATGGTATTGCCCTTTGGATCGACGTAAAAAACGAAGATGTCTCTGGATGGCATGCCAGTTGTGGCGCCTTACCCCGCACGGTGCCCCGCTCTCGTTCCTTCTAAACATCAAAACCATCCATAGGGCCCTGTCAGCGGCGCTCCAACTGTAATAGTTGGCGGATATCGCAGCTACTCGGTCACTACCCAAAATCAATGCTCGTTCGATCCATCAAGGTGTTGTGCGGGGCGCTTTTTAAGCACAAAGCTATCATTTACATAAGGATTGAACGGCAACACCTTGATTGGCGTAGAGAAGTTGGGATCTAGGGCGGAAATGATGTAAGATGTCATAATCGAAAATTTTCACACCTTAATTTCCCAGTTGTAGTCTGAGTGACGAGTTTTTTATGGATCGCGTTGCCGGCCGGGATATTGGAAATGCCCTAGATAAAGGGACAATTAGCAGTATGGAAATAGAGGCAAAAAGAGACGCAACTACTCTAAGAATAATGCTCGACCTTTGCGAAGAGTTCAACATATCACAAGATACACTGCTGGCGAACACGGGGATTTCCATCAAGAGTATTTACCAGCCAGAAGCGGTAATTGAGATGTGGCAGGAGATGGAGGCAATACGTAATATTTCGGCTAGACACAACGCGTTACAGTTCGCCATAAAAGTGGGAAGTAGGCTTCATGTAACTACGTTAGGTCTGCTGGGTTTCGCAATGCTATCAAGTCGCGACCTTTCCGATGCAATGTACTTTGCCCAACAATTCCATCAAATCTCACTTTGGACGTGTGATCTGGCAATTCGGGCAAACGAAGAAAAAGTAGAATTGTTCGTACTGGCGCATGCACTTCCAGAAGACTGCCAGCACTTTTGTGCTGTGCGAGGTCTCGCAGCGCTCAAAGTATGGCTAACCGAAATGCTCGGTCGAGAAATTGTACCCACTGGCGTGAATTGTCTTGTCGATGCTGGAGAAGGCAGTGCTCTGTTTGAGGAATATTTTGGAATACAACCAAAGTTCCAGGCTGGTACAAACTCCATCTCGTTCCCGGCTTATCTATTTAATGAACCACTGCGACTCGCTGATGAATGGGCCCGAAAGAGTTGTGAGACCCAACTCATAGAGATTAAGGAAAGGAGACGTTTGTCTTTCTCAAATCGAGTAAGGGATATCGTTTCCTTAAGCCCTAGAGCGAGCATCCTCGAAGAAGAAGTCGCAGAACTCCTGAAGATATCAGGAAGTACTCTTCGGCGTCGATTGAGAGAGGAGGGCACGACGTTTAGAGAGGTTCGGGCGGGGACCATACATTCTTTAGCACGTGTCATTCTGTCGAGTTCATCCAAGTCCGTGGATGAAGTGGCCGATATGTTGGGATTCTCCGAGGCGGGAAGTTTCGTACGTTCTTTCAAACGAAGGGAGGGTATTGCGCCAGGAGCGTGGCGCAAGAAGGAACGCTCGAGCTGAGAATCAATAGTTAGGACGGGCTGTTAAAAGTTCTGATATCCATGCTGTTGCAGGCATGGGCTTTGATAATATCCAATGATCGATTAACGGAGGGTGCTTTGCAGGGTGCACACAATTTCAGTCGGAGCTACTCCATACCGTGAACCTTGATGATTTTTTCCAGCAGGTTCACCTACTCCGCAGAATTGGTGCCGTACTTGATCTCGATTTCGTCTATGAGATGACATACCAAGTTTACCGCGCCGATTGCGGGCGAGCGTCAGTCGCTGATTACAGGCTACCTCTGCGGGATCAAATCTGACAGATGCCCATGAGAATAGAATGACTTGAACACGGGCTACTGCTGGTCCTGTCGGCTTAAGCGGGTAAATCGTATTCTTGACCACTCGTGACCGACCAAAATCCGCCAGCATTTTGGTGAACAAATATTTCACCAAGTCACTGAATACCTTATTGATAGATGGGTTGAGGCCGGCCCGGTATATGATACGAAACTTATCCCAGATGCGTGGTTCACTGACAAAAATGCCGGTTTAGACAGTATGGTGGAGCGCCCGGATGGCGATCCAGATACCAGGGCGACAAAGGGCTATCGATCGAGGCATTATGATTAAAGGGACGGTAAGAGGCAGCGTCGCGTCTCAATCCAGAATCATACTAGCTAATCTGACCCAGAAGCCATGTTGTTTTTCAGGAAGGTTACCTACTGCAAGATGGTCTACAAGGTGTATTCGACGATTGACGGTGACATTCAAATCATTACTGACTGTCACGGCACCCTGGGATCAAAGCACGAGCGTAGGATTATGCTTGACCGTACCACATGTGGCGCCAAAGAAGCGGTAGCGAAGCATATAGATGCTTAGATTTAGATTAGAGTGCCGCTAAAAGGCAATCTATCGTGATGTAATCTCATCGACAATTTCGATCCAGTGTCGTACTGAAATTTCCGATTTCGAAGCGAGATGCATCTGACAACCCACATTGGCCGTCACAATTTCATCAGGACCGTCTATCATTAGCGCCTCGATCTTACGATCAAGAAGCCTGTTGCTCAGCGTCGGCTGCAAGATTGAATAGGTTCCGGCTGATCCACAACAGAGGAGCTTTTCGTCAGTCTGGGTAGTCTTAAGCCCCAATTCAGTGAGTATGTTCTCCACCACGTCAGGCAGCTGTTGTCCATGCTGTAGTGAACAGGGACAATGTACTGCCACTCTTTCTGGTATCTCCACTGGATCGAGTACGCTCAAGTCCTCTGAATCAAGAACTTCACTAATATCCCTAGCTAATCCACTGATGACCCGGGCCTTATCGGCATAATCCTTGTCATTTCCAAGAAGCTTTCCGTAGTCCTTTACCATCGAGCCACAACCGGATGCGGTAATGACTATCGACTCCACCCCCCGCTCAACGTATGGCCACCATGCATCGATGTTGCGCCTGGCATGCTGTATTGCCTCGTCATGCGCAGAGAGATGATAGCTCGCAGCACCACAACAGCCATCGCCTTTGGGGGACACTAGCGATACTCCTAGCCTTGCGAGCACTCTTGCAGTCGAGACGTTGGTATTGGGGGTAGCGGCGGCCTGCGCACACCCGTTCATAGCCAACATAAGACGATCGTGCTTATTGCCGGGCCAGGGTTCAGGATGTTGACGTGCTGGAATTTTGTTACGGAGAATCGCGGGTAAAATTGGCCGAAGTAGCTGGCCAATACTTAACAAGAAGCCAAATCGACGTCGATAGGGCAGTATCCTAAGCAGCGCCCAGCGCATCACTCGATCCAGTAAAGATCGGGTAACCTCCTGATCGATGGCATGGCGCCCCAGGTCAACTAATCTTCCGTACTCCACACCGGATGGGCAGGTTGTTTCGCATGCTCGACATGTCAGGCAGCGATCCAGATGCTTCACTGTCCTGGAGGTGGCGGATCCTTCTTCCAGGAACTGCTTAATTAGATAGATTCTTCCTCTTGGACCATCACGCTCATCGCCCAGCTCTTGATAGGTGGGACAGGTTGCGGTACAGAACCCACAGTGTACGCAGCTTCTAAGTATGTCGTCCGCTTCAGAAATCCACTCTGTCTCCAAATACTTGGAATGTATATCGGTCTTCATACCGTCTCTCTCGAGCTAAAGCCAACTATACAGCCGGCCAGGATTGAGCAGAAAATCTGGATCAAAACGTGACTTAAGCCCTTTATGTAGCTGCTGGAGCGGTTCCGCCATTGGGTGACAAACGTCCTCGTGACTCTCGCGGCCCCTAAAAAGACTGACCTTCCCTGCTCGGCCATCACACTCTTTGGCCATATTATCGACGCTACCATCCGCGCGCACCCATCGCTGAGCTCCACCCCAATCCACCAGGCTACTACCATCTTTTTGCAACTCAGTAGTTGATTTGACAGAGTAGCGCCAAATCTTGTCGGGAGACGAAAAAAAGTCGTGCTCATGATCTCTGAGACTTTCCCAGTAGTTCACCTCAGAATGAATCTGGCGGGCATCAGACCTGGATTGCAGTATCTCGCTGATAGCCTTCTCGACAGCGCGGCCAGCGCCCTGAAACCGTACATACTGCCAACCGTTATCCCAGCATGCTCCCGTAATCGGCAATGAAGTTCCGCAGAGCTCATTGATATATCGTATGGATGATGACGGGTCCACCATTTCGATCGCGACGGTTGCGGTCGCATCCGGCTTTGGCATTACCTTGAGAGAAATTTCGGCGATCACTCCCAGACAACCCATGGCACCGGCTTGAAGCCTCGACACGTCATAACCTGCAACGTTCTTCATGACTTGACCACCGAACTTGAGCGATTCGCCACGTCCGTCAATGATCGTCACGCCCAGGACAGCGTCCCTTAGAGATCCCGTCCACGGCCGTCCCGGTCCAGAGAGGTTACAGGCCAGGCTCCCGCCTATACTGCCCTTACCGTCAAACTTTGGGGGATCGCTGGCAAGCATCTGTCCACTTTCCGACAGCACTTTATCAATTTCTTCAATCGCAGTACCCGCTCGCGCTGATATCACCAGCTCAGCCGGTTTGTAACTCACAACGCCTGCGTGTTCTTTGAGGCTCAGTTCCTCCCCAACGGTGTCGCGCCCGAGAAAATGCTTACTGTCATGGCCAACAATCTTAAGCTTCTGACGTCGAGCACCGGCGTCACGAATCTGGTCAGCTATATGTTTGCTGCAGTCGGGCACTTATCATTCTCCTCTGCGTCAGCGAAGATCAGGGCTTGGAGTGGTTGTCGATTGAGCGGTACTCCTGACAATTTTTCAGTATCGGTATCCCCTTTCCAGGATTCAAAATTTCCCGGGGGTCAAAGCACTGCTTTATGCTGAGAAACATCGAGATTTCGTGCTCGTTGAATTGGATTGGCATTTGTCGCAATTTCTCTACCCCAACGCCATGCTCACCGGTTATGCAGCCCCCCACTTCAACACAGAGTTCGAGAATTCGACCTCCGAACTCCTCGGTCTTCTCAAACTCTCCTGGAACATTTGCATCGAACAAAATGAGAGGGTGCAGATTGCCGTCCCCTGCGTGAAACACATTGGCGACTCGCAAATCATAATGCTGAGACATGGCTTCCATTCTACCCAACACGTAAGCTAATTGACCACGTGGTATCGTGCCGTCCATGCAGTAGTAATCCGGTGAGATACGACCTACAGCTGGAAATGCTGATTTCCGTCCTTTCCACAGCAGCGCACGTTCTGCTTCAGTTTGTGAGACGCGAACTTCAGCAGCTTGGTGCTGCCGAAATATTTCTCCGACCCGTTCGCAGTAATCGTTGACTTCTTCCTCTACTCCATCAAGCTCACAAAGAAGTAGAGCTTTCGCATCCTTCGGATAGCCCGCATGACAATAATCCTCGGCAGCTACGATGGCATGCCTATCCATCATCTCGAGGCCAGCGGGAATGATGCCAGCTGAAATAACGGCTCCCACTGCGTTCGCAGCACTTTCTACATCATCAAAAGCGGCCATCGTGACCTGGGCCTTTTCAGGTACCGGCAACAACTTGACAGTAATTTCCGTGATGACTCCCAACAGTCCCTCTGAGCCATGAATTAGTGCGAGCAAATCAAATCCGCTCGTGTCTAGGCCTTCGCTTCCCAGGGTGATCAAACTGCCATCGGCGGTAATCATTTCGACCGCCATGATGTTGTGGACTGTTAAGCCATATTTGAGGCAATGTACTCCTCCGGAGTTTTCGGCAACGTTGCCGCCAATCGTGCATGCAATTTGCGAGGAGGGATCTGGAGCATAGTACAGTCCTACTTTCCCAGCCTCTACCGAAATACTGATGTTTCTAACACCAGGCTGTACCCTCGCCGTTCTGGCAAGGGGATCGATATCGAGAATCCGAGTGAACTTTGCCAGAGAAAGCACTACACCCTCTGCATTAGGCATTGCTCCAGCACACAGTCCCGTACCAGCGCCCCTTGCCACCACAGGGATCTTTTGTTCATGGCAGATTTCTACGACCTTTCTTGCCTGTTCAACCGTGTCCGGAAGCACAACCAGCATTGGCTGCTGACAATACATGGAAAGCCCGTCGCACTCGTATGGACGCTGGGTCTCCTCATCGCAGATCACATATTCCGAGTCAATAAACTGCCGGAAGTGATTGGCCAGATATGCCTTTTTGTCAGCACGCACTACCATGGATCACCTTCGACCGGCCTAGGAACTTTGTCATGATCTGGCTTGTAAAGCCGAGTTCAGATGGTCGATACCGGCCTGTGCACAATCCATATCTTGATCCGGCGTTCCAGAGCTAATGCCGATCCCTCCCACTATGTCTCCATCAATAGCGACTGGGAGGCCACCACCAACCGTACTCAACCTGCCACCTACTTCCGTATGAATTCCAAACGCCAGGTTGCCTGGCACACAGGCGTGATTGTATTCATGGGTCGCCTTGCGGGCTGCGGCAGCAGTATAGGCTTTGTCCAGTGCAATGGTCGCGCTCGTCACCTTACCGCCGTTCATTCGAGTGAAGGTAATCGGCGTGCCAGACTCGTCGACCACTGAGATACACATGGGAACGCCGATTTCCGTGGCCCGCTGTTTGGCCCCTTCTACGAGAAGTTCAGCGAGTTCAAGTGAAAGCCTTTTGATCGTAAGCATCTCTGATTCTCCCCCGTTCGCTAACTGCGAGAACGTTCCTTAAATTTCCGTCGCCAGGCATGCAACGCAGGTTCGGTATAGCCGTTAGGATGCTTACATCCGTCAAACACCAGTTCACAGGCGGCCTGAAAAGCGGTGCTGTCGTTGTAGTCGGGTGCCATATTTGAGTAGTTCGCATCACCCATGTTCTGCCCATCGACTACTTCTGCCATTCGTTTTAACGATTCCATTACCTGATCACGAGTACAGATTCCATGCCGTAACCAGTTTGCAACGTGTTGGCTGGAGATTCGCAACGTCGCCCGATCTTCCATGAGCCCAACGTCGTCTATATCGGGCACCTTTGAACAGCCCACCCCCTGCTCTACCCAGCGAACCACATAACCGAGAATTCCCTGGAGATTGTTGTCAAGTTCCTTACGGATCTGATCTTCACTCGGCATTTCGCTGCTGATGATTGGCGGCGTCAAGATCTCTGTTAGAGAAGCGGCGGCGCGGCCCTTTAATGTTTGCTGTACATCACTTACTGACGTCTGGTGATAGTGGATAGCGTGAAGCGTCGCCGCAGTAGGTGAAGGCACCCAGGCACAGTTTGCACCGGCCAGGGGATGCATGCCTTTCGTCTCCAACATCTGCGCCATCTCATCAGGCTTAGGCCACATACCTTTGCCGATTTGTGCTTTACCCTCAAGACCACTGGACAGTCCCACGTTCACATTGTGATCTTCGTAGGCAGCGATCCAGGGCTCTGCCTTGATCTTTTCCTTCTGGAGGACTGGGCCAGCTTCCATACTTGTATGAATCTCATCGCCGGTGCGATCCAAAAATCCTGTATTAATGAATACCAGACGATCCTTTACAGCGCGGATACACTCCTTCAGATTGACCGTGGTACGACGTTCTTCATCCATTACGCCGACCTTGATAGTAAATCGATCAAGTCCCAGAGCATCTTCGACAGCTGCAAACAGATCATTAGTAAAGGCCACTTCCTTCGGTCCGTGCATCTTTGGCTTAACGATGTAAACACTTCCGGTTCTCGAATTGCGAACTGCACCAGTCCCCTTTAGATCATGTATGGCACACAACACTGTCACCATCGTATCCAGAATTCCTTCGGGAATCTCACACCCTTGGGAATCTAGAACAGCATCGGTCGTCATTAAATGGCCGACATTGCGAACCACCATAAGGCTACGACCAGGCAGCACGAGGCTTTTTCCGGAGGTGGAAACGTACTTGCGGTCCGGGTTCAACCGACGCGTCATCTGCTTCCCACTTTTTTCAAAACTTTCGGCTAGATCACCTTTCATCAGACCCAGCCAATTGCTATAGACACCGACCTTGTCCTGCGCGTCCACCGCAGCAACCGAGTCTTCGCAGTCCTGTATCGTACTCAGTGCAGATTCCAGCACTACATCTTTGATGCCAGACGCATTTGCGGCGCCCACAGGATGAGAGCGATCTATCTGGATCTCTATGTGTAAGCCGTTGTTTTCAAAAAGCAATACGGTGGTCTGATCAACCTTCCGATAACCCACAAACTGTTCGGCATTTGCAAGTGAGACCGTTCTACCATCCGCAAGCTGTACTTCCAGAGTCAGGGCGTCAACCGCACCACCCATTACATACTCCTTTACGTCGCAATGGCTTCCGAAAGACAGCGGCAGTGCCTCATCCAAGAATGCCTGTGCCCTTTCGACTACAATCTCTCCTCTGGCGGGGTTATAGGACGATCCGCGAGTGGCACCCCCTTCTTCGGAGATGACATCGGTGCCATAGAAGGCATCAAACAAACTACCCCATCGCGCATTAGCAGCGTTTAGTGCAAATCGTGCATTACTCACAGGAACAACCAACTGGGGTCCTGCTACTTCGGCTATCTCTGTGTCTACGCCTTCTGTTGCGATTTGAAAATCTTCTCCCTCGGGAACCAGATAGCCGATTTCTCTAAGAAAGTCAGTGTAAGCATCCATCTGGCTTAGGGGGGAACCGTGAGTTTCATGCCAGTCGTCGATTTTTTGTTGTATTGTGTCCCGCTCCGAGAGAAGGCGGCGATTGTCCTCACTAAACCTGGAGACAATGGCTGACAGCCCATTCCAAAACGCGTCTACAGATACGCCTGTGCCTGGAATAGTCTCTTCATTGATAAATCGAAGCAGTGTCTCATCCACACTCAGTTCGGCCATTTTGATTCGTTGAGCCATCGCCCTGTCTCCCAGATTGGTGGTCTATATTGGTGGTTGATTTTTCCCCAGGATCGCTTCAATATCAAGCAATCTTTGAACTGGTAATACCAGTTATATATTGAATTACAACCTAAAATATATACATAGCAGATAATAAATAGCGGCACATTCTTAAAGAGTAACTGGTAATACCTGTTGATTCGAAAAATAAAGCCGCGATACAAAGATGATCCGCGCCAGATTAAATGACCCTCTCCCAGGATTCCGATCCATCTAAAAGTAGAATTTCTGGCATGATGAACCCCTTGAGCAAGGACTCATGCGATGAAGAAATCGCGATACACGAAAGAGCAGATAGCGTTTGCGCTGAAGCAGGTTAAACTGTGTACGCCGGTAGCGGAGGTGTGTCGAAAGATGGGCGCATTAGACGCCACGCTGTACAACTGGCGCAAGAAGTATGGTGGATTAGGTCCATCGGAGTTGAAGCGCCTGAAGATGCTAGAGGCCGAAACGCCCGTCTGAAGCGTATGGTGGCGGACCTTAGCCTGGGCAAGGCGATGCTGCGCCAGCCGTTGCAGGTGGCGGGCTATCCAAACCAGATCTGGGGTATGGATTTCGTGTCCGATGCGCTGTTCGATGGCAGACGGCTGCGCATGCTAACGGTCATTGACCTGTATACGCGGGAATGTCTGGCCATCGCAGTTGGTCAACGGTTAACTGGCGAAGATGTGGCGAGAACCTGGGAAGTCCACTCGGGCATTGCCATCAACGATCACGTCTACCAGAAAGTCGTAGCCATAGTCTGAGTCACCGGCCAGGTCCTTAGGGCGCCATGTGTATGGGTGCTTGGCGCCAAAGCACTGTACGGCGTGGTGCCCAACCTCTCCCGATTGATTCTCCTGTGGATACGTGCCTTCCATACACCTTTCTCAAAATAGCCGAATGCAGCGTTTGTCTCTCTCGGTGTAAACTATCGAGATATCCCGTTCAGTTTATCTATCTATCTATCTGATTCGAAAGAAGAAATATTTGATGTTTCGCTAGCTGACTAGCCATAAGATCTAGTCTATAATCCGTTAAAAGGGCATTATTACGGATTACAAAGAGAGCCCCACCATGGCAAAGTCAGGCCAGGCACGTGTTCCCACTCCAGAAGAATGGCAACGGGTCTTTGAGGTAATCCAGGATCATCGCCATCCGGAGAAGAATACGGCGATCATGCAGATCAGCGCGAAGTTGGGATTGCGCGCCCAAGAGATCGCCCTGCTCCAGATCAAGGAAGTCGCCCGACTGAAAAAGTCACCACCCGGTTTTACGTTATTCAAGGTAATGACTCTGCCAGCATCCTACACCAAGGGCGCCAATGCCATGGGCCGATCGACACCCAAATATGTACGACGGACCGTGAGTTTCTCCGTCGAGGAATTTGACCAGGTCGTCGCGCAGATTGTTGATCTGGCCAAAGCCGGTGTGGAGATCGACCCAGAGCGCTTTTATCCGGCAGTTAAAAAACGTTCGGGTCAGTCTAGAGACTTACCACTCGTGGACGAAACACTGAGGGATGCTCTGACCGCCTACCTGGCCCTACGGTTGGAGAAGGATCCTGGCACCAAACCCACTGATCCTCTCTTCGTTACCCAGAAAGGCGGCCCCTACTCTCCCAACACCCTACAGGAACATATGGCCCTGATTCTGAGGGGCTGGGCCGGCATCGAAAAAGCCAGCTCCCACAGCGGCCGACGTTCCGTTATTACAGACATCATTCACAGGCAGAAGAAATCTTTAAAGGTGGCCCAAAAAGTCGCTGGTCATAAATCCGCCAGTACGACGGTGATTTATGACGAGCCGCCGGAAGAAGCCATCAGTGATGCCTTGAAAAATCTGTCATAGAGGAAGCGCGTTTACGCTCTTAGAACCTCCTCCCGAACAATTATCTTTATTGCCCATCTAGGTTAGCGGTATGTCTAAGCGGGCAATCAGGTCGTGCAAGGTTATAAAAAGCTCTCCTCGCTTTTTTAGACAGAAACTGCGCAACCTGGTATTCCAAGTTTGCCCTCTCCGTTTCTTCCTCATCATCGGTGGCAAAATAGGAGACATGGTACTCCACGTCGGAACCAAAGTGACCTGCATTTACCTGAAAGTAATGCATCTCAACGTCCGACAATGAGTGACCAATTATATACACACGCTTGACATCGCTTGCATATCGCAAGAAATGCCCCAGTTCGGGGATAACCGCTTCTGTTTTCTTGGCCGCCTCTTCGTAGAATCCATTTAGTAGTTCGTATGCACTCTCTAGCCTAAAATGTGCCGCGTTATTGTCATAATCACGCGTCATCGATGGAATTGGATTATCAAATCGCTGTGGTTCACGATCCCGTGCACCGTGTCCGAAAATGAGGTGGATACCAGACCAATCGATAATTTCACAAAGTCGATCAACACTGATGAATCCGTAGTATTCACCTCCAGGGGTATTGTGTATATAGAAGGTACTTTCACGATCTACCCCATATATGTGTTCAAGGGTTTTCGTGTAGTTAAAGGATATCGCGTAATCAACGTTCTCAATGCAGCTGAGCCTCTCGTCATTGGGGCCATCAATCTTATTTATCCAGTCTGCCATGTGGCTTTTCAGATCTCTAGTAAATGACGCAACCAACTGCTTACAAATACTTGAGAAATGTGCTGCAGCATGAAGGCCTCCCGAGTTATTCATCGGCCGATACATGTCCTCTGTTGCGCTGAGCTCCATTGCGTATTCAGCGATATCATGAATATCTAGAAGCGCGAGGTTATTCTCAAAGTCCTGCCATAGATCTGGTACGTCAATGAACCTTTCTAGTGCAGCTACCAGCTCTTTGTCTTTGGTGTATAGATAATCTCTGAAATGTTCATACCGAGTTTCACGGTCGTGAACGAGATCAAACCCCTTACCGATAATGATCAGATCACTCATGAGCTTCTTTTACTTAAACTTGTAGCGGTTTCAGGAGTAGTGACCGCCTTAATCGTAGAAAGTTAATAAAAAAATACAGGATAGTAGAGATGTCCGCAGAACGGTCAATAATGTGCATTATGTTAAATCGGAAATGACTCTCAAAAAATTGCCAATAACCTATCTTATGTTAAATTGGGCAGCTTCTTGTCGACCGCCACGGAGAGACCCGTAATATAGTAAGTTCGCTGCGAGAGGGTCGTTTCTGTAAAGTACTTACAATTGGAGAAGGTCTCTGCCCAATTGAAACGGTTTACCAGAGACAACGTAGAGTAAGAACATCATTTTACTGAGTGAAAAATGAGCATGCTGAGAAATCAGGACTTAAACTTACTTCCTATATTTGACGCTCTCGTACGAGAACGACAGTTGTCCAAGGCTGCTGAGGCACTCAGCATGAGTCAACCTGCAGTCAGCAACGCTCTCAAGAGGCTGAGATTGAGCTTCAAGGACGATTTGTTTGTTCGCACGCGGCAGGGGCTGGTGCCGACCGAGCGAGCATTGGAGTTACATACACTGATTGGGCCAGCTCTAAACCTGGTACAACGGAGCTTTGAAAGCGAGCTGTTTGATCCCATGATATCAGACAGGGTTATCAACATTTCGATAAACACTACTATGGAAACCCTCTTCCTCGCTGACTTCATTAAACCTCTGCGCCACGCAGCGCCTCAACTGAGGTTTCGATTTTATCCTGATTACCTTCCTGAAATCCCATCCAGGCTAAAGGATGGCAGGCTGAACTACGCGCTAGAGTACGTTCCTCTACCAGAGGACAAGTTCGACTCTGTTCTCTTATCTACAGACAAGCTCACGGTAATCTGCGCGAAAAACCATCCTACCCTTAAAGAGAAAATCAGCTTAGAGCAATACCAGTCGATGCCTCATGTGTCGGTCTCTCCTCGCGCGTACTCGGACCTTGGGGACAGCTCGCGAGACCTAACACCGGTTGAACGGATTCTCGGGGCCAATTTACCCATGCGAAACGTAGCCATGCATGTTGGCAGCATTCTCACCATTCCCTCAATAGTGGCAGCGACCGATCTGATAGCGACGGTGGGTTTG
The DNA here is from genome assembly GCF_002866825.1 of Pseudohalioglobus lutimaris. Lineage (GTDB taxonomy): Bacteria > Pseudomonadota > Gammaproteobacteria > Pseudomonadales > Halieaceae > Halioglobus > Halioglobus lutimaris. Next base: position 94,104 of record NZ_PKUS01000023.1, read on the forward strand.
ACTGTCGCCAAACCGTGGATCGATCGAGGGGAAGTGAAACAATTATCAGCACCATTCAAAACAGAAGAATATGCCATGAACCTGTACTGGCATAGAAGTCGGTCCAAAGACCCAGCTCATGTTTGGCTGACGCAACAATTCCAAGACTACACGGCCAAAATCTAACGAGTTTGACGCGATACGCCCGCCAATCGATGGCCTCGTAGCTTATACACCCATCGGGACACCTCCGGACACAATGGTCCGCAGCATTTCGCGACGATGTCCTTGGTAGTCCGCCATTGGGAGGTGCTGGACACAGCGATTGTCCCACATTGCCAGGGAGCCAGGCTCCCAGCGGAATCGGCAAAGATTCAGTGGGTTTTCGACAATCTTATTCTGAAGGGTTTCGAGCAGTAACTGCGACTCATGCAAATGCATGCCTTCAATAGCCAAACTGTAGATACCTGTAATGAAGAGCACCTTCTTACCGCTTTCGGGGTGTACGGTCACCATGGGGTGTGTCTTCAAGCGATTGGCATCTTCCCCGCCGGTTTTGACGTCCATGTTTTCCAGCACAGCTTCATAGAGATCTGCCATATGATCGCCATACCCAAACTTCGCGGAGTGAACGACATTAAGGGATTCGCAGATACCTTGCATTGTCGGTGACAATGACTCGTAGGCGTTATACAGGCTCGCAAAGAGCGTATCGCCACCATATTGAGGGATGTCTTTTCCAAAAAGTATAGTGTAAGAAGGTGGCTTATCCTGAAATGACCAGTCGCTATGCCAGGTTCCACCGAACACAACATTCGTGGACTCATCGGCTTCCTTTAGAAGGCGAAGAACGTTTGGATGCTCGTCCATTCCCTCAACAAATGGGTCTACACCAAATTCTCCGAAGTAGGTGGTAAAACGCTCCTGATCCTCTGGTGTGATATCCTGCCCCCGGAAGAAGATAGCGGAGTGGTCAGTGATCGCACACTTGATCTCCGCCATTTGTTCTTCCGTTGGATTGCGAAGATCCACGCCCGTGACAACTGCACCCAAGGCAGCACCATAAGGCGTAACTTCAATATGTTGATAGTCTCGTTTGACGGCGTTTGTTTCAGCCTTCGGTGAAAACATCTTCGCTCTCTCCCAAAATTAACATTGTACTTACAGTATGATCCTGACACGTGACTCAGTGAACGGAAAGCTCCATTCTAGATCAGCGCGCCTGCTTTTGAAGAGGCTGGAATCATCACAAACGCCAAAACATAAAACAAGCAAATATATTGTATGTGCTTCATTCGTGCCGTGAATGTTGAGGGCTCTATGGCTACCCTGAATCAACACGCCGGTTTCAGCACCCTACGGATTTCCATCTTGTAGTGACGGATAACCGCTCAAGATACTTTTTCCACTTCATTCATGAAGAGATCGAACTCATCATCGTCAATCTTAAAACCGTAATCAGTCGTGGGGAACGTGCCACCCACGACTTCGTTCCTGTAGGTCGTAACATGCTCAATACTCTCTTCATGGAACCGGGTGTACACTTTGGAGTGTTTTGGGATGTGAAAATTCTGGAGTCCTAGAGTATCCAGGTGCACCTGTACTTCACCATCACAGTCTGGACCGCTGCCTATACCGATGATAGGAATTCCGACCCTCTTGGTAATCTCCGCCGCTACCTTATAGGGCACACATTCAAGTTCGATCCAACAGGCGCCTGCCTCCTTTACCCTTTTAGCCTCTTCATAAATTCTGAGTGCGTCACGGGCGTTCTTACCTTGACACTTGAATCCACCAAACCAAGTAGTAAACCTTGGCATTAAACCTAGGTGTCCACCAACTGGTATGCCCTCCTGTGTCATTACCTCCATTTTTTGCAACTTTGTTTTACTAGCCCCCTGAATCCTTATGGCGTCGGCACCTGCCGCATACAAGGTCGCCGAATTTCTCAACGACTGTTCAACACCGCAGAACTCATCAGCGAATGGCGGGAGCATAAAAATGAAGGTATTTGGAGCACCGTTCCTGACACCTTCCAGCGCCAGCAGCGCATCTTCGAGCGTGTCATCGTTCGCCGATAATCTCCCTCGTACAAAGAAATTAATGAACGATCCAGCTGCACCGATCGCATCCAACCCGGCCAATTCACACGCTCGAGCATGGAAGTAGTCAAAAGAACTGCACATGGCTATTTTTCTCTGGCCCTTTAGTTCCTTGAGCGCTTTCACCGTGAGCTTAGACATAAGCGTTGACCTTCAACTAAGTTTATAAATGGACGAGATACAGAAAGCACCCCAACATCGCACCTTGCCTGACGCTTAACAATTCAATATTTCTTAAGATACATATTGGATATTTGAATAATCTGTCAGCGCATCGTATCTGGAATTTTCCTGACCGTTTTTCGAAACGATGAAATCACTGATTGACCCTGCCAGCACACAATCACAGTTCTTGTTGGACACCTTTAACTACTATGAAAGACCTATTTAAACTCGTGGCCAATTGCATTTACTAGAGAGACCTCCAGTGATAGGGTTTCGCTCCTACCTCTTTCCAACTGAATAGTAAGGACGACTGCCATGGCAATCCCAAACAAGTTCGACATCATCGTCTTTGGAGCAAGTGGTTATACCGGCAGGCTTGTTGCTGAGTATCTCCATTCACAGTATGGCGATGGCACAGATGGGGGGCTTGCATGGGCAATGTGCGGTCGCGATCTCGAAAAACTTAAAACCACCCGAGACGAATTGGGACTCTCTCCCAGCGTGCCTGTTCTAGAGGCTGATGCCAATGATCTCTCTTCGCTTAGAGAGATCGCATCAAAATGCAAGGTGGTGCTCACTACAGTTGGCCCATACCAACAATATGGTAGTGGGCTACTGGCAGCCTGCGCGGAGGTAGGTACTGACTACGTTGATCTATGTGGTGAGCCGCTTTGGATGCAGAGAATGATCAAGGAGTATGAGAAAGTAGCAGCAAAGAGCGGTGCTCGAATCGTCTTCTCCTGTGGCTTTGATTCTGTACCGTTTGACCTTGGCGTCTACTTCTTGCAACTGCACGCACTATCGCAATACTCTGAGCCCTTTTCGAGAGTCAGGGGAAGGGTCAGAAGCATGGAAGGTTCCTGGTCTGGGGGCACTCTCGCGAGCTTTAGATCCACCGTCTCAGTGGTTACCGAAGATCCACAGTTGCTCTCTAGCCTTGTGGATCCCTTCGCTTTTACTCCCGGCTATACTGGTGTCAGCCAGCCCCCGGGAAATCAGCCGCAATATGACGACGCTCTAGAGACGTGGACCGCCCCCTTTGTCATGGCTGTCATTAATACTAAAACCGTACATCGTTCCAACCATCTTCTTGATCGCATGTATGGGGAAGAGTTTGTTTACGACGAAATGTTTGTGACCGGACCTGGAGTGGAAGGTGAGCAATTAGCAAATGCAATGGCTGCTGATCAATCCATGGCAGAAGACAGCACACCACCAGGTCAAGGTCCTTCCCGCGAGGAACGAGAACGTGGTATGTACGATATCTTGTTTGCCGGGAACTCAGATAGTGGGCGTTCTGCGCAGATCAGCGTCCATGGCGACATGGATCCTGGTTACGGTTCGACTAGCAAAATGATCGCAGAATGTGCAGTCTGCCTGGCCAAAAATCCTGGCTTGGCCAGCGGCGGCATATGGACGCCCAGTGCGGCTATGGGGCTCGACCTGATCAAGCGACTTGAGGATAACGCTGGGTTGCGTTTCGTCATCGAGTGATGTGACTGATGCACTTCAAATTCTATCTCTGGCCCCGGTTATCGTATTCCGCCAGGTCCTGGCTCCACTTCCTACTAAGCGCACTCTCCGCTAGTCAGCGGGTTTACCGAGCAGATTTGATCACGCTCTACAACAAGACCTTATTTAGGGTCTGATCCCAAGGAGGTCTATTGAATTAATGCCTCTAACAAGCAGAGACTGCAATTATTTGCCACCTTGTATTGCTCTGTCTGCGGCCTCAATCATATTGAAACTAGGGGATTGTCGCTGCGGAAACTCTTCGAAAGTGGCAAGAAATTTTTGAATTTCCAGATAAAATAATCCTGTAACAGCCGGCAATAACTCGTCGTACCACTCTACGAAGTATCCACTGTCAATCTCTGCTCTCTCAAGCGGGTCCCTACGAAGATTGTATATGGCAGGCAATCTTCGCTGTGTATATGGTTCATTCCAAACATCAAAACCCACAGCTCGCTGCTGTGCAAACATCCCCTTCCAATCCCCAACTCGGACAGCTGATAACATTCCCCCATCCGTAAAGTAGAAAAACTCCTTCCGTGGCCCGGTAGCCTGGGCGCCTGTCAAGTGGGGGAGAAAGTTATAGCCATCAAGGTGCACCTTGTACTTCTTGCCGTTGGCAACGTATCCCTGAAGAAGCTTGTCCTTTATCTTAGGTTCTCCTACAGCGGCCAAAATGGTAGGTAACCAGTCGAGGTGTGACATCACTTGATTGGATATGCCGGGTTGAATCATTCTCGGCCAACTCACAATAGCAGGCACCCTGAAGCCCCCCTCCCAGGTCGTATTTTTTACGCCTCGGAACGGGGTCATACCACCATCTGGCCAATTATGAAGTTGTGCGCCATTGTCTGTGGAATAGAACACCAACGTGTTTTCAGTAATTCCCAACTCATCCAGCTTGTCCAAAAGAGCACCGACGTGACTGTCGTGTTCCTGCATACCATCGGCGTACACACCCTGCCCCGTCTTGTCCTTCCACTTGTCACTCAGATGGGTGACCGTGTGCATACGCGTTGAATTAAACCAAGCGAAGAACGGGACGCCCTTGGTATGCGAGTCGTCTATAAAGCGCAGCGTCTCAGCAAGGAACTCAGCATCTACACTTTCCATTCTCTTAATCGTCAGTGGTCCAGTATCCTCTACTTGGCCATCAGCGTATGATCGGACAACTCCTCGAGGACCGAACAGTTGTTTGTATAAGGGGCTCTTCGGGTAATCAGGATGCTCCGGTGCTTGTTCTGCATTCAAGTGATAAAGATTGCCGAAAAAAATATCGAATCCGTGTTCAGTGGGCAGAAACTCACTTCGATCCCCTAGGTGATTCTTGCCGAATTGTCCAGTGGCATAACCGAAGTTCTTTAACAACGCGGCGAGAGTCGGATCCTCTGGTTGTATACCGAGTAAGGAACCCGGCACACCTACTCGGGTAAGTCCGGTACGAACGGGATGTTGTCCCGTAATAAATGCAGATCGACCTGCTGTACAGCTTTGCTCTCCATAGTGATCTGTAAAACGGATCCCATGCTCGGCGATACGGTCTATATTGGGTGTCTGATAGCCCATTAAGCCATCGTTGTAAGCACTGATATTGAGCCATCCGATATCGTCACCCCAGATCACCAGGATGTTGGGCTTTGCTCCAGCCAGTACTGTACCGGGCAGTATCCAAAGTAACGAGGTGATGAGGCTTATTATAAGTCTGGTCATAATACGCATTTCCTCACTGGAGAGAGTAAAACGACTGCGAAGTTTGCTTATTCGCGGAATATGCATTCTCTCGAAGGATCTTATCGCAAGAGTCGCGGAGTAGTTCGTATGCATATAACGCCGTTGAGTTTCCCATATAACGCCATTCAGGAATATGACGATTTGACCCAAGAATTGATCCTTTAGGCCAGAGGAACTACCGCAGAGCCCTAAGACCTCCCGACATCGCGCAGGATAGCTCTATTACTGACTATCAGCCAAATGCTGGCACAGGCAGATTCAACCAGGTAAAATTCCCACAGATGTCACATTGCAACTGGTTTATTTTTCCAATTCAATGAGTTCCTGGTCACCCATGTTTTTAGAGTACTCTGCCGCTTTCTGTGCATAATCTTTAGCAGATTGTGATAACGACTCTTTCTGTGATTCAGAGAGAGGCTTTAGTACTTTTGCGGGCGAGCCCACAACCAGAGAGCCGTCTGGAATCACCATGCCCTCTGTCACCAGCGCATGTGCCCCAATCAAGCAGTGCTTTCCGATGACTGCACCGTTAAGCACGGTCGCATTAATGCCGATCAAGGTGAAGTCACCAACAGTACATCCGTGGACGGTCGCTTGATGACCCACCGTCACACTGTCGCCAACAATCAACGGAAAGCCAGGGTCGCAGTGTAAGACCGCCCCATCTTGTACGTTGGTGTTATCGCCCAAAGAGATTTTATCATTATCTGCACGCACCACGGCATTGAACCAACAACTCGAATTTTCTCCAAGTGTGATATCTCCAATGAGTATGGCGCCCGGCGCTACAAAACACTGTCCCCGTCTCTTGGGACGCGCGTTACCTAATTGTAAGATCATATGAATCACTCCCCTCGAGGTACGATTACAGTGTGTGGACTCCGACAAACAATCTGCTTACACAGCTCGACTAACTGTGCTTTTCCATTACTCCAGTCACTCCCACTCGCCTGTTTTCAGGGTCAATAAGCACTCCGGGGTTAAGAATGCCCTGAGGATCAAGAGCAGATTTTGCTGATGTCAGCGCTCCAAGAAATAGCTTAGGCATCTGTTTTTCGTATCCACTTCGATGATCTCTACCAACCGCATGGTGGTGAGTAATTGTTCCCCCTCTCTCAATTACTTGTTCATTCGCGACTTTCTTAAGCTCACACCAGCGGTCCAACAACTCCTTGAAATCTCCGGTTTTGGTGCCCACTGCTCCGAACGTTATGTACACGCTAGGGCCGTCGGGATAAACATGGGTAAATCGACAGGACACTCGCCCCGGGCGCCCGGTTACCGACTCTATTGCCTGCGCGATATCGGATTTGAGTCCGGTGTAGAACTCCGGCAGGCGTTCCCAGGTTATTGAGGTCTCGAATGTATCGGCTATGAGCCCATACTGCATCATTCTGTTCTTTAAGTAGGGTGCTCGGAAGAAGGCATTCTTCCACTTATCTGCTTCGGTACTCACAGCCTCCCGCTGAGCTTGGTCATTGCCGTCATTCTTGCGTTCTTTGTACACGATGCTATCGTCGTCGATCTGACCATTCTGAGACCTGGCAATAGTGATTGCTCTTTCCATTAATTCTCGTACCGGGTGATCTGCAGACTCAAACCCAAGCACGAGCACAGACAAGGGTTCACTCACAACACCATTCCCCAACGCTTCATCCTGGTCGAGAAGCCTGCAATTTGTAGGGAACAGGCCGGACTGTGAGATGAGTCTCACGGCTTCTGCAGCCTGAAAAAAATCTTCGAATGTAACAGAAGCCGTTGCCTTCCAAACCGGCAAGCTTTGTATGCGTACGGAGACTTCGGTGATGACACCCAGAATACCCTCTGAGCCTATCATCATACGATCGGGCGATGGTCCCGCGCCTGAACCAGGCAAACGGCGCGTCTCGATTACACCTGAGGGCGTCACCATCCGCACTGACTCAACGAGATCGTCAATGTGGGTGTAAAGGGTGGCAAAGTGCCCCCCTGCCCTAGTAGCTACCCAACCGCCGATGGTGGAGAACTGATAACTTTGGGGGAAATGTCGTAACGTAAAACCATGGGGCTTGAGGGCTTCATCAATATCCGGTCCAAGCATGCCGCCCTGTATCCGGGCCGTTCTACTGATTTCGTCGACCTCCAAAACCCTGTTAAATCTCTCCATATCCAGGCATATAGTGGCCGCATAGCCATCTCCTACGGCAGCCTCGATACCCCCGCAAACACTGGTGCCACCGCCAAAAGGTATGACTGCAACGTTGTATTCAGTTGCAAAGGAGAATATGTCCATGATATCCGCTTCCGTTTCCGGGAAGGCCACGATATCGGGTGGGTTCGGTACATCCCGCAACAGCATTCGGGCGGTATCTGCAAACGATTTCCCGTAGCTGTGTACAAGACGATCATAGTCTGAACTAGAGCAGATGCGCTCAATACTGGCCGGTGCGGTGATTCGAGGTGCCGGTAGAGCGAAATCCGTCACCTGCGGCTCCTCTGCCAATACAGCATCCGCATTCACTCCCTTCTTTACGAACAAGTCAATAGAGTCCTTTTCAGCATCACTCAGATCTTCATCAGCATAGCCCCAACCCCAAAACCGCAACTGTCGACGTAAGGATTTGGTATCCATGGTTGTCAAGTGCTTTCTCCCGCGTTCACTTCCGCATTTCATTGGTTCACGAATCTATTGTAGCCAGAGCTCCTTCACTACTTGGCTATCTGATCCACCAGCTCGATCCAGTTCTTCATTTGATTTAGCCTTGCGGTCGGTAGGACAATTCTATCGGGCGAAGGCATTACCCCGCACTATGTCCGGTGCCCGCCCCGCGAGTGACAATTGAGACTTCATACATCCGACAGAGCCTTATGACTTCTCTTAGCTGGCCAGCGGTGCCCGGCAGGACCACAAGCATAGACTCCTCGCAGTACACCGATAGCCCATCCCATTCATAAGGCTTCTCTGTTGCTTTGTCTGAAATCGCGAACCTCTCACCGACAATCTGCCGGAAGGCGACCTCTAGTACGGGTTTTTATCTCCGCTCACCTTCCCGCCTACCGGCAATGCGTGGTGGCCTGAACCGGGACTCCATCAGGATGTACTGCCTTTGACGTGGTTGGCTCATCCAAATCTGCTTTGTCCGCAGTCTAGACCTTAATCGGCGATAGACAACCCCTAATTCGTGTGGTAATACCAGTTTGTGTTTCCATGTATCAATTCAACATGTCTATTTGAATGACTGTACCAATAGTTTTTGATCATGTACTAACTGGTAATACCATATGATTAGCACCAACGACCCTTTCTATCAAGATGTCGCCAGGCAGTTGGAAGCGTTGATTCTAGATAGAACATTGCTCCCAGGGAGCAAAATCCCTTCCGAGCGCCAGTTGGCACAAAGACTTTCTGTATCGCGGCCGGTAGTGCGTGAAGCGCTGAAGGAGTTAAGAGGTAGGGGAATTATCGAGACTCGGCGTGGTCGGGGATCCTTTGTGTCAGAAATGTTACCCGCGGCATCCGATCAGTCGCCCCTTCGGCACCTATTTCGAGACCACTCAAGAGCCGTATACGATCTCCTGGAGGTCAGAGAGTTACTGGAGGGGCAATCCGCCTTCTACGCTGCTTTACGCCTGACGCCGGCTGACCGCCATCGTATATCTAAGGCCTATGAAGCAATGGACCATTCGACCTCGGGTGAGATTGACGTGAACATCGAAGCAAAAATGGATCACAACTTTCATCGAGCGATATCAGAAGCAACCCACAATCCCTTCCTGGCATACACGCTGCGTAGTTTGTCCGAACTACTTTTAGATTCTGTTATCACGTCAGTAAATAATCTCTATCATCGCCCGGAACAGCGAACGATGTTGAGTGTACAACACCGCTCAATTTTTGTGGCCATTATGGATCAGAAGCCAGATGAGGCGCGTGCCGCAGCAATTCTCCACATTCAGGAAATTCGAAAGAGCCTGCAAGCTATTGAAATGGAAAATCAACGGCTGGAGCGCGCTGGAAAGTGGGGACTAATAAAGGACAGACAATAGCTTGCCGATTCAGCGTAACTTTAGTTCCTCTGACCTCGAATGCTATTTTGGTGTTCAGCAAGCTCGTTGATAAACCACTGGTGAAATGGATCTTTAGACCGACTCTTATGCCAGTACAGACGAAACTCAAACCCTATATTGTTGAAAGGCGGATCGAAGCGCTGAAGCTCCCCAGATTCAACAAGAGGTAGAACTAATCGGCTAGACAGCGTGGCGATAAAGTCTGTCGTCGCGACAATCTCAGGAATAGCGAGCGAACTGGCCACCCTGAGACCAATATTTCTTGAAGGCAAATCACTTCCCACGATGTACTCAACGGGAGTCACTTCCCCTGCTGCTTGACCTGCAGAAAAGCTGGGGCGTGGGATCAGCGACACATGCGGAAGCGAAGTATATTGCTCCAGAGAGAGACTTCCCTTGATGCTTGGGTGATTTTTGGCGCAGATTACCGACAGGGTTTCGTCCGCAAAATGAGCCGAATCGAACTCATCGGATAAGATTGGCCCATACTCCAACGCATAATTCAAACGCCCATCTTTCAAACGCCCAGAAATGTCTGGAATATGGTCAGGATGGAACCGAATTCTAAGGTTTGGAGCGACCGGATGTAGTATTCCCAGCACATCAGGAGCGAAAACATACTCCGCTGCAATATCCATTGAGATATCCAGGGCCCTATCTGATGCTTCTGGACTAAAGGTTTGATCGTCAAACGTATGGCTGAGTGACTCGAGAACAGGTGCTATAGCCTCATGCAACTCCATTGCACGCTGGGTTGGCTTCAGCCCCCGTCTTGTCCTGACAAATAGATCATCCCTGAAGCTGATTCGGAGACGTTTCAATGCATTACTAACGGCAGGCTGGCTCATACACAACCGTTCCGCCGCTCTGGACAGCTGCTGCTCCTGCATCAATGCATCAAATATGGGCAAGAGATTCAAATCCTGGTTTCGAAGCACCGGCCACCTCTTATTCAAATTTCTGATAATACTCATATATATTATCTAATCGAATTAATATCAACTCCTTGTACTCTTCATAGTATGTGCTTCGTTTAAGGCGGGGCGATATGAAAGCAGCCATAGCTTTAAGATGGTGCTCGAGTCGCTCGCCTGAAGAAAGCTGTCGACGAGGCTATCTACGGTGGCTGCATCGAGCGCGCAGTGCTTTGGTCAGTGTATTACATGGATGAGGCCAACAAAGGGAAATCTACGGCCGTGCAGATAGCGGAGGCGACACGCCATGTCCTGGCTAACAAAACGGTGAAAATCTATCCTGACGAGTTGATTGTTGGCCACCTCACCGCCAAACGTGTCGCCGGCATCTGTTATCCGGAGTTGGGCGGTCTGGGCATAATGATTGGTGTCGACAAACTACCCACCCGCAAGGTCAATCCTCTCGAGATCAGCGAAGATGAGCAGGCAATACTCCAGTCATATATTCCATTCTGGAAGGACAAGAATATGGCTTATCTTGCCTTTGACGGGCAGAAAGAGCAGATGCGCTTTGTTAAGGAGCAGAGTGAAGCACTGCAATATCAATTGTAGGAAGCCGGTGGCATTGATCACCTCGCCCCCGGCTACGAGAAAATGATCAAACTGGGTGCCGAGGGCATCATCGCCGAGGTGGAGGCCTTCGAAGCACAAACTAACGATCCCTCCAAGCTGGACTTCCACCAGTCCGTGAAAATCTCAATGAATGCGCTGACAGAATTTGGTGACGGCTATGCGACTAGGGCATCTACTGTTACGTCACGCCGATGCAGGGTGTGGAAGCGACCGACGCGCTGCGAGACGAGCTGGTACAGCTGTGCGTGAAGGAAATCGGTCCCATCGCCAGGCCCGATATCATCCAGTGGGCCCCCGGCCTGCCCAAGACCTGCTCCGGCAAGATAAGACGCCGCATCCTGCGCAAGATCGCCGAGAACGAGCTGGACAGTCTCGGCGATACCAGCACCCTGGCAGACCCGTCGGTGGTGGATCAACTTGTCGCCAACAAGTTAGCTTGAACCTCAAAATGCAGGTGATTCTCGGTATATGATCAGATATATCAAAAATTTCGCATTAATGTCATGTATCGCTTAGCCCAGATCTTGATACCAATAGTCCTGACAATAATATGACAGTGAATGGGCAACAAGGACGATGAATCGACACGACGTGGTGGGAATGGTGACCTCCGAAAAGGCACCATGGGAGCTTCAGGAGGTTGAAGTCACGGGCGCCAGCCAAAAATGGTTTGTAAACGGCCCACAATCTCTCCGACAGCTCTATGAGGACAATCTCAGCGATGAGCCGTTCTATGCCTATGAAGACGAATGCTATACCTTTCATGAAATCTATCGAATGGCTGCAAGCCTGGCTCAACAGCTGCAGAGTCGATATGGCGTAAAACATGGGGACCGCGTTGCTATAGCGATGCGCAACTACCCGGAATGGCCCATTGCTCTTGAAGCCATAACGTCCATTGGCGCTATTGCGGTCGCGATTAACGCCTGGTGGCTGCCGGAAGAAATCGACTATGCGTTCAAGCTCACGGGCGTTACCGTGGTCATAGCGGACCAGGAGCGGATAGAACGTATATCCCACATTGCTCCGGAGTCTACTCCCGACATCATCGCCGTACGTGCAGCTCCGTCAGACTCGACCACTCCAATAGAGACATTGACGAGCTCCAACGACCCTATGCCATCGGTAGGTATTCACCCCGACGACAACGCGGTAATACTGTTTACATCCGGTTCAACTGGCCACCCCAAGGGGTCTGTATCTACTCACCGCAATATTCTAGCGGCGCTACTCTCGTGGGAGGTCGACTTCGTCACTCAATTCATAATGGAGAACGGAGAGTTTGATCAGGAGAAAATTGGAAGCGCAGCAAAATCTCAGAGTACCGCCTTACTGGCAATGCCGTTGTTCCACGTGAATGGACTGCACGCGGTGTTGCTAGCTGCCTTCCGTATGCAAAGGAAGATCATCTCCATGTACAAATGGGATGCTGCCACCGCTGCAGATATCATCGATAAGGAAGGCATATCGATCTTTGTTGGGACACCAGCGATGACCGGTGATTTAGTTGAGTATGCAAAACGATCACACAGAAATTTGGAAAGTTTACGCTCAACAGGTGGCGGAGGATCCGCGCGTGCTACGTCCCAGGTGAAGGACATTGGACAATCGCTAAAAAATGCGGCGCCTTTTACTGGCTGGGGAATGACCGAAACCAATTCGATTGGTACAGGTATTTACGGGGCGGACTACCTAAAAAATCCCAAATCGTCTGGAATGTGCTCTGCAGTACTGGAAATTTCAACGATCGATGAACAGGGCAGCTTTTTGCCTCCTGGTGATCGAGGTGAACTCGTCGTCAGGGGAACCTCCGTAATTCACGGATATTGGAATCAGCCCCAGGCCAACACAGAGTCATTTGTCGGAGAGTGGTTTCGAACTGGAGATGTTGCCTATATCAATGACGGGCATCTTTATGTAGTCGACCGTATCAAGCAACTCATTATTCGGGGTGGCGAAAACATAGGCTGCGGCGAGGTAGAAGACGCCCTGCTGGATCATCCTGAAGTGATAGAGGCCAGCGTTTATGGTGTGCCTGATGACCGTCTGGGAGAAACCGTTGCCGCAACGCTCTACATAAACGCGGATGCAAAGAAGGTCGCAATTTCTGACTACCTGCATTCGAGGCTAGCCAAATTCAAAGTTCCTGAGTACTTGAAACTGTGCACAAAGCAATTGCCCAGAATAGCATCCGGTAAGATCGACAAACGTCGTCTACGCCAAGAGCACATTGGCGATCTGGGTCTACCTTTTGACAGCCACCAATGAGCAGAACTGTCAAAAATTGAGCAGGCAAAACATTCTGCACAAAGTTGCGTCCTCATATACTCGCACCGAGAGCTGTAAAATAATATCAACCATATTAGAAAGTCCTACAATGAGTAGAAGCTGTTCTCTTTCCAAAACCGCCCTGTCACGCTCGGTCTTGCTCGCCAGTATTGTGGTCTCCGGCACGCTAACCGCCCCCAATCTAGCCAGTGCCCAATCGGGCCCAGTAGCCCTTGAGGAAGTTGTAGTTACGGCAACGAAGCGTAGCACCAGTCTCCAATATGTGCCGATAGCTATCACCGTCATGACGTCAGAAACCCTGGAGAATGCAGGGGTGAATGACATACTGGCACCTGAGCGAGTGGCACCCAGCTTCAATATCAATACATCTGACTCTGCGACGGGTGGCGTCGTACTCAGAGTCCGGGGTGTTGGCACCACGGGCAACAACATTGGATTTGAAGGTTCCGTCGGGGCTTTACCGGCGAACGCGCCCGAGGCCAGTTTGTCCGGGAGCCCAGGACATACGGCCTGACTTTGAGAAAAGACTTCTGATGGTACCTGCGGTACCATCCTCGCTTGCCCGGCTGATCTCAGCCGGGCTTTTTTACGTTCGGCCACCGGGTGTTACAGTGGGATGTGCCTAGTCCAGGAAAGTCTTAAATAAAGGCATTATTCAGGATCAATACGCTTCGCCGGCACACTTTGTTTTGATTCCATAAAGGCGCCAATCAATGTCTAGGTTGGCAATCTGATAGGAAATCGGAGTTACCTATGCGATATCGTCGTGGCTTGCGGCGGACGAACGGGCCTAACTGTGCACAGTACACATGACACTTCGGTTATCGCTGATTTGTGTCTTTGCAACAAGTTTTTCGATGAAACTATGGGCAAGTTCTAAGTCACCCTCATCAGTGGGTATTGAAAAGGCTACACGCAATATAGACACGGCTCGGATAGCTTCCCCATCAGAAAGTAATTGGCTCAGTTACGGGCTTGATTATGATGAGCAACGATATAGCCGCCTGGCCCAGATAGACAGCGACAACATCACCGACCTTGGCCTTGATTGGCGCTACGACCCAGAAGTACCTAAGGAGTGGGGGAAAATGGCCTGCTGCGACATCGAGAATCGAGGCGTGGCCATTTACCAGGGTAAGGAGTTTGTCGGCACGTTAGACGCCCGCCTTTTGCCTCTCGAGGCTTCAACCGGCAGGGTGCTATGGGACGTAAAGACAGCAGACACATCCGAATACCCGTACACCATAAATGGAGCACCCAGAGCCGCAAAGGGCAAAGTATTCATCGGGAATGGAGGTGCAGAGATCGGTGCCAGGGAATTTGTCAGCGCATACGATGCAGATTCAGGCGAATTGGCGTGGCGCTTCTATACGGTGCCTGGCAATCCCGAAATTGGTCAGCAAAGCGAGGCAATTAAATAGGCAGCATTTACATGGACGGGAGAGTGGTGGAAAGCCGGTGGCGGTGGCACGGTCTGGGATTCTATCGTTTATGACGCTGATCTGGATCAACTCTATATAGGTGTTGGAAACGGGTCTCCCTGGGACAGGCGGGTAAGAAGTCCGCAGGGAGGCGACAATCTGTTCCTCTCGTCGTTAGTTGCACTTGATCCAGATACAGGCACATATATTTGGCATTTTCAGGAGACCCCCGCTGAGAGATGGGATTACACGGCCACTCAGCCCATCATGCTAGCAGAGATGAACTGGCAAGGTATGGTGCGCCGGGTAATATGGCTCGCTCCAGAAAATGGCTTTTTCTTTATTATTGATCGGGAAACAGTGCAGCTACTGTCCGCCGAACCCTTCGCAGAAGTAACCTGGGCTAGTCACTATAACCTGGCTACTGGCCGGCCAGTGGAAGTGCCCGGAATGGATTATTCTACCGAATCACAGTTCGTCGCGCCCTCTCCCTATGGGGCTCACAACTGGCACCCCATGTCCCATCATCCTGAAACAGGGCTGGTGTACATACCCACACTAGAGATCGACTATCTTTTTGAAGGCAACTCCAAGCCTCACCAATGGGGCCAATGGAACACGAATACCACCTACTCTGCCGATCTTATGGGAGATGATGCGCAGGACCAAAAAGACATCAGGCAGGCTGCCAGGGGCTTCTTAACGGCCTGGAATCCGCGTGACCAAAAAGCTGCCTGGCGCGTGCACCGTGACCTTGCGTGGAATGGCGGCACGCTCTCGACTGCCGGCGACCTTGTCTTTCAGGGCCGAGGGGATGGATACTTTGAAGCTCTTGATGCCCGTTCCGGGGCGTCACTGTGGACATTTCCAACCCAGGCGGGGATTGTAGGATCCCCGATGACTTATGCTATCGACGGCGAGCAGTATGTAGCGGTGACCGTAGGTTGGGGTGGGATTTTGGGTCAAACCTATGGACTGGATCTTGGCTCAGGGCTCCAGCCTCCTCCCAGTCGAGTTCTGGCCTTCAAGATGGGCGCGGACCACGAACTGCCTCCGCTCAAGCCCGCCAGGAAACGACCAAAGCCGCCACCCAGAGTGACGGATGATATGAGTATCCTCAGCCAAGGCGCAGCTGTCTACGCGGAATATTGTCAACGATGTCACGGACAGTTTGCCGTCAGTAACGGCCGTATTCCTGACTTGCGGCGCAGTGCTGAAACCGTCTACAGCGCCTTCAATGTTATTGTGCTTGACGGTGGCTTAGAACAGCTGGGAATGCCGGCGTTTAAGGACGTACTGTCGTCGGACGACGCTCTATCACTTAAGGCATACCTGATCGATGCAGCGAATGATGACTGGGAGCAGCGACCCGTAAGTGCACAGTAAATCGCCCCCAGAGGCAGGGCAGGTGCTGGCTCGGATCAGATCTGGAAAATCGAGGCATCCATACGGGTTCCGATATATACCGATTAGCCAGTCCACCGGAACTACGCTGCTGATTCCCCTAGTTGTCTGGACCTCAGAGCAGCTTGGACTTCCCTGCTCCGTTCTCGGCTGACACTCAATCGAGAGACCATCCACAAGGGAATGACCAGGATAATTGTCATTACAGGGCCAATCACGATACCAATGGAGGTAAGGATTGATTCCGGCACAGCTCCGGGAGCCATCGTTGCCTCAAGGCCAACGATATCCAGAAAGGGACCCACAAAAATATAGCCAAATCCCATCACAAATTTCTCAGCAAAGGCCGCTACTGCAAATAGCACACCTTCTTGTCGACGTCCGGTGCGAAGTTCATGCTCGTCAGCAATGTCAGCCAGAATGGAGTGGTGTGAAATCGTGCGGAGTATGGAAAGAAAGGTATTAATTGTTCCCTGAATATATAGAAGCGCAAATAGAAAGAGCGTCCCGTTTTCAGGCGCCCAGTCCGTCATTCTGGCGACAATCAGCCAGGGAGTATTGATAATAAAGCCGATTACGGCAAATTTCAGGATAGTTTGTTTCTCCCAACGTTCAGATAGGTACTTCGTCGCTGGAAAGATAAGTCCTGCGGCCACCAGAGAGCCCGTCGAAAGAACAGACAGTTCGCCGACACTGACCTCCCAGTAGTACGTCATCGTAACCATAAACAACGCTGCGGTTATTCCAAAGGTGGCGCCAACACAGAGGTCCAGTACGATGAGCCTTCTGAAATTACTGTCATGGAAAGTCTCGATTGCGTCACGAAGTACACCCATCGCGCCTGGCGTTGGCCGGTGGCGGTTGCCGACGGCGATAAGATGTGGGATGAAGCGCCAAGTTCCTCTTATACAAGCAAAGCAGAAGATAATCACAATAACGCAGCACACCCATCCGTACCGCGTATAGTTTTCAACAATGAAACGGCCATCTTGATCGTCCGTGCCAGCAAAAAGAAGAGGCAACGCAATAACTGGAAGTAACATGCCTGCGATCCAGGCGATGTTAGTTCTAAAGCTAACGATTGACGTACGTTCAGCATAGTCGTCGGTAATCTCTGCTCCCATTGCACCAAGAGGAATCCAGATCATCGTAAGAAAGGTTCTCAATATAACTACAGAGACCAGCAACCAAGCGAACAAAGGCCATTGTGTGCCCTGTACAGCTTCGATGGGATTAAAGAGCATGACAAAGGAAAGTCCAAAGGGTATGGTCCCAGCGATTAACATTGGGTGGCGCCGGCCCAATCTGGTGCGCAAGCGGTCAGACCATGATCCGATCAATGGATCCGATACAGCGTCCCAAATAACACTGATGAATATCGCCAAGCCAGTCAACGTACCCGACAACCCCAACACCTGTTTGTAGAAGAGAAGAACAAACATGTTAAACGTGACATTCTTCACGGCGAGCGCCATGCTCCCGCCTCCGTAAAGGAACTTCTCCATAGTAGTGATATGATTGCTTCCCGGTCCCGCTACGGGCTGTGTACTCGCAGAAGCAGCAGTAATATTTACGTTTTGGCTCATCGCAATTTTTGCACCTTCATCGGAGACTCAATCCCATTACGCAGGGAGTACCTCCAGCTCGTTATAGTTATTACTAGCGACGTGTCTACTGCTTGATACTTGTATTTGACGCTATCTGAAACGTGCAGACAGTGTACCTTTGAATTCTGACGAACTTCGCTGGTTTCTTATTCCATCGTCGGAGGTATTGCACAGTCGCGTCCCATTGTCCGGCGTGCGCCAACAAGGGTGAATGACCGAAATGGTCAAATCGTGACTTAATTGGTCACCTTCAAAAATAGTCATGCCAGTTGAAACTGACCGACCTAAGGTGATGTCTCGACATCACATGGATTCGAGAAAAAAACTCCTAAACTGAGGAGCACTTACGTAAGTTTCTGCCGCTGTTGCTTACGCCATGTTCCTGGTGCTACTCCTTCCCTTCGCTTGAACGATCGAACAAAACTTGCCGCCTCGGAGAATCCCAACATATCAGCTACTGCGTTGACTGTTTTTTTTGAGCTCAAAAGCATCACACAGGCTAAAGAATGTAATGTTTCGGCTCTCACTTCCCTGAAGGTTGTGCCCTCCTCCCGCATCCGGCGCCGTAATGTACTACTCGAGATCCCCAGGGTCTCAGAAACCGTCTCCTCACTGTGATTGACCTTAGGAGAAAATGATATGAGATCATGAACTCGATTGGAAAAAGAAGACCGTCTTTGATCCACTATTCCTTGAAGTTCAATCTTAGCACGTTGGTACGCCCACTTATCAGACATTCTCAGAGGTTCAAGGAAAAGCGTGTTTTCAAATGAAATAGAGTACACATCCGAATCAAACTGTACCGGGCATCCAAAAAATTCAGCATAAAATGGTGCATCGTTGGGAGCTTCAATCATACAAGTAACCTGGGTAGGTACTATGTCTCTGCCAAGCATTTCAGTAAACCACACTTTTAGAGAAGCGAGCCCGCGGATCGCGCAAAAGTGTTGGCATGCGGCCGGCAGCGCATGGGGTAATATCAAAAACTCGACTGATCGCTCATGCGGTTGGGCGGCGACTTCGCATGTCCACAAAGAAATTGAATGATAATCAGCTGACACTTGCAGTGCGTGAAAAATATTGCGGCTCGAAAGCATTGCATATCCGAGCGTGCCTAATGTCGTTATGTGTACTCTACTCGCCGCGGTGAGTGCCAATGAAAATCGCTCATGCCTCTCGACGAGTCTCTCAATATAGGCCAACTCCTGCCACAGAAAAATTTCAGCATTGGGCTGGTATATACTGTCTCGATCTACGTCAATCTCTGCCAGCAGCTGATCGACCGGCAGCTTGGCCTCCTCGGACAGGTCCAAGAGTACTCTGAAAGCCGAAGCGTCACGCTTAGCATCTCGATCCATATCTGTTTACCCGTGATTTTATTGTTCTAATGATGCCGTGGCTTTCCGTTGTAGCATTCGAAAGATAGCTTATTTTCTATATACGGGAAGACTACCTGAAAACCAGCAACCGATGGTAATTGACATTTAATGATTATAGATCGAATCCCACCGCCAGTGAATCATGGATTATGTCTCTATACATCGAGAGAAGTTCAATAGATATCAGATTCGAGGGATGAATTTACAATTCCGGGAGTCTGGAGGTAGGAGAAACCTCGCCCGGACCATCTGTCTGTTGCAAGCGATACCTTTTGAGTCTGGTGTACATCCATGCCGGGGAAGGTGGCCAATAGTACCCTATCTAGCATTTAGTGAAGACAAGAAACCGTACATTTCTGATTAACTACATATAGTTAGCATGGAAATCAATGTGCTCACCTATAAATGAAGCAACAAAATAATAGCCGTGATCGTAACCACCTCTCATCCTCACGGTGGCGGGGTAATCATGCTCTCTTAATGCTGAATGTAGTTCATTCAACCGCAGTTGCTCTTCTAGAAACTCGTCCTCATCACCCTGATCAATGAGGAGCGGTATGCGTTCCTCTGAGGTCGCCACGAGTTTGGTGGAGTCATATTGACGCCAAGTGGTGCGATCAGGCCCAAGATAATTATTGAATGCTTTCTCACCCCAGGAACAATCCATAGGATTACAAATGGGGGCCATCGCTGACACTGAGCGGAATCGTCCCGGATTTTCAGAGCAATCGTAATTGCGCCATGGCCGCCCATCGAATGTCCAAATATACTCTGGCGCGCTGAGTCAATTGGCAGTTGATTCACAATAAGAGTACTGAACTCATCAACAACATAGTCATACATATGATAATTTTTCTGCCAAGGTAGCTGTGTTGCGTTCAGGTAGAATCCGGCGGACAAGCCGAAATCGTAAGCACCATCGGGGTCGTCAGGAACGCCTTCTCCCCTTGGGCTGGTATCAGGAGTCACGATGGCGATGCCGCGTTCGGCAGCATAGCGCTGGGCACCCGCCAAAATGGGAAGGTGTTGTCTCTGCCTGTCAATCCGGAAAGCCAGATCAAAAAAGGCACCTTAGTCTTTTCAGCTGCGGGGGGCAGGTAGACACCGAAGGACATCGTACAATTCAGGGCTTCAGAGTCATGCCGATACCGGATCTGGCGGCCACCAAAGCAGGTACTACTTTCAATCTGTCTCATGTCCCTGGCCATCAGTAGGTAATAACTGAGCGAATACCATCGCCCTCGTGCATCAAGTCAAACGCTGTATTGATCTTCTCCAGGGGCAGCGTGCGAGTAATCAACACATCGATATCAATTTTTCCGTCCATGTACCAGTCTACAATTCTCGGTACATCCGTGCGCCCTCGAGCTCCCCCAAACATGGTGCCCTTCCAGGTACGACCATAAAGCAGATGATATGGGTGGCCTGTGAACTCGTTGCCGTCTACTCCAATGATACAGCTTTCCCCCCATCCAATGTGACACGCGTTCATCGCCTGTCGCATGGCATCAACATTGCCGATGCACTCGAAGGTATAATCGAGCCCTCCTCAGGTCATTTCTCTCAAATGCCCCGCTACATCGTCCACGTCTCTGGGGTTGACAAAGTCTGTCATCCCGAACTGTGTCGCGAGATCAGCTTTGGCTGGATTGATGTCCACGCCGATGATCCGACCTACCCCTGCCATTTTCGCACCCTGAATCACATTAAGCCCGATGCCCCCCAAACCCCAGACGGTGACACTGGCGCCAGCCTCAACTTTCATTGTAAATATGACAGCACCGATGCCGGTTGTTGCTCCGCAGCCGATGTAGCAGACTTTGTCCAATGGAGCGTCCTTACGGATTTTGGCCAAAGCAATCTCAGGTACGACGGTAAAGTTGGAAAAGGTGGAACATCCCATATAGTGATAGACAGGGCGCCCTTCAAAGGAAAATCGACTAGACTGGTCGGGCATCACTCCTCTAGCCTGTGTTTCCATCAACGCACTACACAAGTTTGTTTTCGGATGTAAGCAAAGATCACACTCCCTACACTCAGGTGTATAAAGTGGAATAACATGGTCGCCTGGCTTTAGGCCATGGACATTTCTGCCGACTTCCCTCACTACTCCGGCGCCCTCGTGGCCTAAGACCACTGGAAAGTACCCGCCAGGATTTCTCCCGTCCAGTGTATAGGCATCGGTATGGCAGACTCCCGACGCTACTATTTCGACCAGGACCTCACCTTCTCTGGGACCCGCCAGGTCAAGCTCGACAATCTCAAGCGGTTTGTTTGCCTCAAACGCCACAGCAGCCTTAGTTTTCATGGACAGTATCCAAGTCATAGTGCAAAGTGCGGGGGAGCTCTTGGCAATCACCCCTGAAATTTTTATGCGTAAAGGTCAAGTGCTCAACATCACACTGAAATCCTCTGTCTGGATTGATTCGTCATCGCCTTATATTGACAATTGTTACGAACGAGTCAGTGCATTTACTAGCCGACATTTTCGATAGCTACTTGACTCAGTGGAATGACATGTTTGGTCAAATAATGGCATTTTCGACCTTCGGATATTTTCTGCCTTGACCGGCTCCCAGGAATCTGGGGCCCTTCACAAATGAGAATTTTCACCCAATGCACTACCCAAATGCAGGGGAAAGGTCAGTTCTACACAGACCGGTTTTGACGCTAGGCTAGAAGAACAGATCTGTTGTAGCAGGATCTGTGGGCGTACCTTCGCACCAGACAGGACAGTAGGATCAGGTACTCTGTAGTCAATCGTGTATGGTATTAGCCTGAACTCGACTGACCAGAGATGGAACTCTTCCGAGAGTTTCGCTCAGTTCAACACCAAGCACCGCTACAACTCAGAACAGATTGAGATAACTGTTATTGAAGTAGGCCTGCGAACCGCCTAGGGTCTAGCTCGCAGGCTCACTTTGGTAGAACTCCAAGAGCAGAGTCAAGGTAGGAAAACAGTAGTCTCGGCTCAGCCCTTGTTACTACTACGCGATATCACTTCATCCTGCATCTCAGGCGACAGATCATTGAAGTACGCCGAGTAGCCCGATACCCGAATCAGCAGGTTGGGGTGCAGCTCCGGATTGTCCCGCGCCTCAATCAGGATCTTCGGATCCAGCATATTGGCCTGCACCTGCATGCCGTGGCGCTTGAAGTACACCTTGTACATGCTACCCAGTGCACTCTTGCCATCGTCACACTCGTAACTGGAGGCATCCAGCTTGATATTGAAGTTGATGCCGTTGGCAAACTTCTTGTAATCGATCCGGTTCATGGAGTTCAACAACGCAGTGGTACCTCGCTTGTCCGCTCCGTTTTCAGGCGCAAAACCCGATGCAAAAGTCTCACCAGCCCGGCGACCGTTGGGTGTAGCGCTAGTCAAACTGCCAAAATGCGTATGGGAAGTATTGGAGTACACGCCCGCCAGGTACTGGCCGCCACGGGTATTCTTGCCCAGCGCGTGAATGGAATCGGAGTAGTGATCACCGACCCACTTCATCCAGGCATCCGCCTTGGGAATGTCGTTGCCAAATTTATCGATACCTTCCAGCCTGGTCCGCACAACCTCATCCGAGAGATTGTCTTTCAGGTGCGCAACCAACTCCTCAAGGGTGAGCCACTTGTCCTCGAACACGGCACTCTCAATGGCACCCAGGGAATCGGCCACGACCGCCATACCGGTGCCCTGGATGCCGGATGAATTGTACTTCGCGCCACCCTGCGTAGAGCAAACGCCCTGCTCCAGGCAGCCTTCGAGTGTAGCGCTGGTAAGAGGGGTGGGGTGGTGCTTGGCGTGAAAACGCTCTACCGCCTGCAGATCCCGATGGAGTTTGGCTAGCTGATGTTTTGTCTGCACATCGTAGGCGTCCAGTACATCCTGCATACATGTCATTGAAGATACTGGCGGAGTCTGCGCGCCGATTAACTTACCCGACCCAATTTGACACCCTTCATTGAGTGCCATTTCCAGAGCCAGGGCCAGGTTGTACATCCCGGCATCGGTAGAACCCAGGGTCTTGCCCGGCGCTGTGGGCTCAACACAGCCGATGGCGACATAGTCCCTGGCATCCTCCAGGGAATAACCGACATTCACCATAGACTCGATGATGGTCTCGTCGTTATACATGGCGGGCGCCGAACCCGGGCCGAAGTTCACCCGGATGACCTCATCGTAGAATGCCTTGGGTGTGTTCTCGTGAATACGGACGTGGAAGTTGGGCTGGCGCATGCGTAACTCATCGGCGAGCTCCAACATAATAAAACTGAGCTCATTGGTCGCATCGTTGCCCTCGGAGTCCTGGCCCCCGATGGTAATGACTTCCCAGCTGGTCATACCGCCCAGCATTGCGCCGGTAGTTTCAGACCATACGGGAATCGTTTCACAAATTTTCACACAGAAAGCACCAAGGAGTTCCTTGGCCTCCTCCCGGGTGATGACGCCATCTGCCAGGTCCTGCTCATAGTACGGATTCAGGAACTGGTCTATACGACCTGGGCAGGTCGTCTCCCCGGCAGTTTCCTGGAATATCGCGATATGTACCAAGGTCATACATTGGACCGCTTCGTAAAAGCTGGAGGCTCCGTGACGAGGCACGCGAGTACAAACTTCCGCGATCTTTTCCAACTCCTGACGACGCACAGGATCCCTTTCATCGCTTGCAACTCGCGTGGCCTCCGCGGCATAACGGTCACCAAATTCACCTAGTGCCTCCATGGAGATCTTCACGCCACGGTAGAACTCGAGTTTTTCCGGATCCGTGGTTTGTGCCTCGAAGGCCTCCACCTCGGCGATGATGCCCTCAGCACCCAATCGAATAATCTTCTCGTAGCCAGGTGCCAGGTGCGCGATGCCTCCAGCCTCATACAATTGGTACTGCAGTGCCTCGCCCTGCTCTTTCGCAAAACGCGCACGATCTTCGTTGTTATCGAATGCAAGAACTGCTGTGTTTCTTGTGAGCCAATATGGAATAGTTAATGCCAGTTTAATCCGATCAAGAAACTTGATATTGAGAGGGTTAACTCTGCGGGTGGGGATCTTGAAGATTTCCATCATCGGCGCAATGCCGGTCATCTCGGGATAGATGATGCCACCAACGCGATGGGCGGTGAAGTTGCCGACGACAAGCTCTTCCGGGTAGATTTCCACTGTCTTGTTTCTCAAAACATGGCGGGTAGCCTCGGCGATAAACTCGGGGCGGGACTTCGCCTGATTGTTTTTGTTCTTGCTGAACTGTGTCCAGAGCATCGCGCGTTCAATACAGGCTGCGTACTCCTCTGCTTGCACTGCCTTCTTCAGGTTCGGCACCCTTGTAACGGCCTTGCTAGTCGATTTCTGGGGATCCACTATCGCATTCATCTCGCTCTCCTCACGTCTATGTCGGTTATCCAGCCTTAGCTATCCCGCGGTCTGGCACACAGGTAAATGTATACCGCCCTCAGCAGGCTGTCAGGGCAGAATGGCTTAAAGTTCCGGCGCCTGCAGAAATACAGATGATATTTCTCCATAATTTTCTTTATTATCAATATGATAGAACTTGCAAATCAGCTCAACGCCAAAAACAATACATGGCTATTTACGTTAGGATTGCCCACTATTCTGTTACTGATACCTTTGCCTAAAATCCGTAAAACTGACCCCCGCCTCCTTCTTGAATAATCGGCCGAAGCTGTTTACATCACGAAATCCCAGCCTTTCGGACAATTCCGACATGGAACATTCCGTGTGGGCTGCCTCCCAGAAAGCCTCATCCATGCGATACATGGTGAGCTCACGGCTAAAGGAGGTACATGCCGCCTGCAGGTATCGTTTTAAGGTGGGAAGCGTCGTAAAGAGCTGTTGTGCACAATCCTCCTGCTTGTAGAATCCACGGGAAAAGAGCGTCCGCAGTTCATTCAAACCGCCCTTGTTGGCCGGCAGCTGATTCAGTTGTGCCTGCAATACGCGCCGAGTTGCATTAGCCGACACCGGATCGGCATTCGGAATAGGCAATGCAAGAAGATCTTTGTGAATCCATATCTGGTCTGCATGTTGATTCCATTCTATCTGGCCATCAAAGAACTGCCGCCACTCTTCTGCATAATCCGGTGGCGAGCCTTGCACCCTCACAAATAGTGAACTGGTATACTTCCGCGCCGCCTCGCCCCCAATCTGGAGTACAGACTGGAAAAATATTGAGAAATACGCTTCCAGCGAATGTCTCAGAATCGGGTCACGTGTGAATTCAGGATGGATAGTTAGGCAGCAATACTCGTGAGTATCTCGGCGCTGAACATAAAAGATTGGGGATACAAGTAATGGATAGTTCTCCTGGATATCAACCACCTGCTCCCAAGTCACGCAATTTAATGCAAGTAGACCGAGAAGCCCATGCGAAGCTACGGGAAGTCGAAGCCCAAACTGAAACCCCCAATCGCTTGCGATCCCTGCTACGACATCGGCGATTAGTCGATACTGTTGCCATGTAATGTGCAGATCAACATCATCGATATCTTGTAGACTGAGACCGGCGCCGTGTAGCAGTTCTTCTGTAGATAGCCCAAGTTCAAGCCCAT
Source organism: Pseudohalioglobus lutimaris (assembly GCF_002866825.1). GTDB lineage: Bacteria > Pseudomonadota > Gammaproteobacteria > Pseudomonadales > Halieaceae > Halioglobus > Halioglobus lutimaris. The sequence continues at coordinate 119,842 of NZ_PKUS01000023.1, forward strand.
ACTCATAAAGATGAACTGGATGTAGCACCCAGGGAAATAGGGAGTCCTGGCCACCTATTAACTTTTTCATTTTTATTCAGGCCGCTATCAAAACCAATTATGCCACGTGTAAGTTGGCCATGGGGTTTATGTAGAAAATACTAATGTATACGCTAATTGTCGCTCACGCATCTAACAACTTTATTGAGAAATACTGCGCTTCCGGTCGTCGAAAGTAAAGACAGAATCAACATCACGAACACTTGTTTACAGCATAAAAAAGCGGCGCCCGAAGGCGCCGTAAATAGCCTCTTTAGCAGCAAGAGTTAACCTTTGTTTGAGCTGCGCCCGATCACTTCATCCTGCATTTCCGGTGACAGATCGTTGAAGTACGCCGAGTAGCCCGATACCCGAATCAGCAGGTTAGGGTGCAGCTCCGGGTTATCCCGCGCCTCAATCAGGATCTTCGGATCCAGCATATTGGCCTGCACCTGCATACCGTGCCGCTTGAAGTACACCTTATACAAGCTGGCTAGCGCATCTCGTCCCTCTTCACAGTCGTAACTGGAGGCATCCAGCTTGATATTGAAATTAATACCATTGGCGAACTTCTTGTAGTCGATGCGGTTCATGGAATTCAACAACGCAGTGGTACCTCGCTTGTCCGCGCCGTTCTCCGGCGCAAAGCCTGAGGCATACGTTTCGCCCGCCCTACGGCCATTAGGCAAGGCACCAACCAGGCCACCAAAGTGGGTGTGTGAGGTGTTGGAATACACGCCCGCCAGATGCTGGCCCCCACGGGTATTCTTACCCAGGGCGTGAATAGAATCGGAGTAGTGATCACCGACCCACTTCATCCAGGCATCCGCCTTGGGGATATCGTTGCCAAATTTATCGATACCTTCCAGTCTGGTCCGCACAACCTCATCTGAGAGATCGTCTTTCAGGTGAGCGACCAGCTCTTCAAGGGTGAGCCAGCCGTCGTCGAACACGGCGCTCTCAATGGCCCCCAGGGAATCGGCGACTGTCGCCATACCACAGCCCTGGATACCGGAGAAATTGTATATCGCGCCTCCACTGGTCGAACAAACACCGCTCTCCACACAGCCCTCGACCATGCTGCTAGTCAGTGGGGTGGGATGATGCTCAGCGTGAAAACGTTCGATCGCTTCCAGGTCACGGCGTAGCTTGCCCAGCTGATGCTTCACCTGGGTATCGTAGGCGGCAACAAAGTCGTCCATCGAGTGCATTTCACTAGCCGGAGGAGTCGCCGCTCCTATTTGCTTCGAGCTGTGGAACTGTTTGCCTTCGTTAAGGGCCAGCTCCACCGCCAGAGGCATGTTGTACATCCCGGCGTCGGTAGAAGCCAGTGACTTGCCCGGCGCCGTGGGCTCAACACAGCCAATGGCCACATAGTTTCGAGCGTCCTCCAGTGAATATCCCACGCTCATCATAGACTCGATGATGGTCTCGTCGTTATACATCGCGGGAGCGGACCCAGCACCAAAGTTGATGCGAATCACCTCGTCGTAGAATGCCTTGGGTGTGTTCTCGTGAATACGTACGTGGAAGTTGGGCTGACGCATGCGCAACTCATCGGCGAGCTCTAGCAGAACGTAACTCAGCTCATTGGTCGCATCGTTGCCCTCGGAGTCCTGGCCACCGATGGTCACTACCTCCCAGCTGGTCAGTCCACCGAGCGTGCTGGTAGCGACGTCTGAATGCATAGGGATGGTTTCGCACAACTTGACACAGAACGCCCCCAGGATTTCCTTGGCCTGCGCACGATCGATACGCGCTTCTGCAAGGTCCTTTTCATAATAGGGTCTCAGGAACTGGTCAATACGGCCCGGGCAGGTCGTTTCGCCAAACGTTTCCTGAAAGATGGCAATATGGGCAAGTGTCATTGACTGCACTGCCTCGTGGAAGTTCGTTGCTCCCTGCCGTGGCACACGAGAGCACACCGCTGCAATGTCCAGAAGCTCTTGCTTTCGTACCGGATCGCTCTCCTGCACGGCCATTGCCTTGGCCTCCGCCGCATAGCGATCGCCGAATTCCGCCAGTCCACTCATGGCGATTTTGACTGACCGGTAGAAATCCAGTTTCTCAGGATCGCTGGTTTGAGCTTCCATCGATGCCACTTCATCGATAATACCTTGCGCACCAACCTTGATCAGCTTTTCGTAGTCGGGAGCGAGGTGAGCAATGCCACCAGCTTCATAGACCTGATATTGGAGCGCTTCACCCTGCTCTGCAGCGAAGCGGAAGCGATCTTTCATGTTGTCAAATGCGCGGTAAGCTGCGTTCTTATTGAGCCAATAAGGTACCTTGGAGGCCAGTTTGAACCGATCCCAGAGGCTGATCTCGAGCGGATTAACTCTGCGCTTGGGTAAACCGAACGCCTCGACCATTACCTGAATACCGGCGAGCTCGGGGTAGCAGAACCCTGCCACGCGCTTGGAGGTGAAATTTCCGACGATCAGTTCACGTGGGTAAATTTTGACACTTTTGTGATTCAGTACATGGCGGGTGGCCTCTGCGATACGAACAGCAGGGGTCTTGCCCCTATTGCGCTTGTCCTTGTCGTACTCCGTCCAGAGCAAGGCGCGCTCAATACAGGCGCCATTGGTTTCGCTCTGGACTGCCTTTTTTAGTGCTTCAACTCGTTCACTCGGCGGCTGGGCACAGCGGTCAGAGTTCGTGGCAATAAGATCTTTATTGATAGGGGCATTCATTCTGACGTCCTCACACTTTGTTTAATCGTCCAAGCCTTAGCCATGCTGCAGGCTGTTACGTGACCCAAATGTATATTGCCTCATAGATAGTGTCAGGGCAGAATGGCTTAAAGTTAATGCCTATTTTGTGATGGATAGACAAATTATTAGCTTTTATATATATATATCAAATAGTTAACAACTACATTTTGGCTCACGCTCTCACGCAACGCTCTTGTAATATCGTTCGGATATTCGGATATTCTGGTGCAATTCAACTAAAATTAGCATTAGTAGCGCAGCTCGAGTGCTGCAACACCAAAGTGGATTCTTTAGCATTTCGAATCCTATATCGGGTTACTCGACGTACCAGAACTAACTAGTCAGAAGCTATGATTGTCCAACTCTCTATTTCTCATGATCTCAGTCGATGGCTGGGGATGGATTTGCCAAAGCTCATACGCAGAGGGAGTGACGTTATCGGCGCGCAGCGGATCGCCAATACTGAGGATGTGGTGAGCTGGCAATGTCATCTAATCACAAGTAGTCAAAGCCATAGTCCGTACCACACGGTAGTGGCAGTGCAACCCGTTAGTCATTATGCGTTATTGATTCCTTACCTACACCGCCCTACTCAAGACCAGCTCGCCGGCGATCTGATTTATCGCTGGGGCAATGAACTAATGCATAGGATGGTCGACACCAGAGCTATCCAACAGTCTGACGTAGTAACTGTCGCCGAGCAGTTCAAGACCAGTCCCCGTAGCATCGAATGGTACCTAAATAGCGATCAGGACCTGTTGGAGCGGGCCAGCTCCACCGAGCAGTGGATAGATGGTTATCTGGAAGCTTTTGAACTGAACTATCTCGAGGAGGACCATGCAATCGACGTGGGAGCTCACATCAATAGTCAATCAATCACCAGGGATGGCATGCAGGATGATGACTCCGCGGTTGTGGGATTCGTAAATGACGGCCTGTATCGCTTTGCAAATGGCCTCTGCACCCGACTGTTTGAGAACACTATAGAAGGCAACTATCCCTACCCATGGGCGGAGGATCCACCCCGAGAGATTTTCCCAGGACCTGCTGAACAAGGTGGCGCCGAGCTCTTCTCGATAGACCATCTAAGCAGTAAGTAGCGATCCATCGGACTTTCTATCTCGCCATATGGATATTCGACATGAACAAGTCTAAAGCACTGGATCCAACAAGTGCAGCATTTCTCTTCACCGAAAAGAGAACCACGCCTATGCATATCGCTGTGCTTGGCATCTATAAGCCACCGAAAGGTACCGATGAGGCGAAATTCCTGCAGCGCCTGGTAGATACCGTTGGTAATATCGAACGATTTCGTTTCCCTTTTGGCAGCCGCTTGCATTCATCCCTAACAGGGCCAAGCTGGATAGACGATGACGACATCGATATTTCTTACCACTTGCGCAGGTCCGGCCTCGCAACGCCTGGTGACTTTGAACAATTGTTTACGCTTGTATCCAGGCTTCACGGAACATCTCTGGATCGCGACAGGCCTTTATGGGAACAACACCTGATCAACGGCTTGGAGGGTAATCGCTTCGCTCTCTATACAAAGCTTCACCACGCAGCCATCGACGGAGTGGGCATGGCCAAACTCGGCCAATCCATGCACTCGACAACAAAGTCCGATCGCTTGAAGACCTCGCCATTCTGTCGCGGCCCACGAACGGAGGCGTCTACGCGGGAATTTCGAAAACCCACTCAACCTGTGTCTATGCCGGATCTAAGAGTGGGTTTGGAGGTATTAAAACAGGCCTCTGGAAGCACCACGAACATATCTTCAGCAATGTTATAGTACCTGCAGGGTTATATCCGACCGGGTGATCTCACAGTGCCCTGGCAGCATCGTGGCCCCACCCCATTGAATACCAAAGTCGGAGCTCCACGATCCTTCAATGCAAGCTCATGGGAACTTGACCGTATCAAGCAACTTGGCAGGACGCTCGGAGGCACAATAAATGACGTTGTGCTGAGTGTTTGCTCAGGCGCTATTCGGAGCTATCTAAAACAATGGCATGAGTTACCGACACGACCGCTGACCACCATAGTACCGGTTTCCCTGCGTGACAAAGGCGATACAGGCAGTGCAAACCAGATCGCGTTTATCACCGTAAACCTTGCTACCGATGTTGAAGATCCCGAGCAGCGCTTTAGGGATATCCAGAGATCAGTGAAATCTGGAAAATCTCTCTATACTGGGCTGTCTGCGACGGAAGCCGGAGTATTCAGTGCCTTGACACAGGCGCCGGTACTAACCTCATCCCTATTAGGCCTGACGCCAAAATTTCCGCACAGCAGCGTACTCATATCCAACGTACCCGGCCCCCGAAAAAAAATGTATATCGACGGGGCCGAGCTCGAGGCAAGTTATCCTGTTGCCGCACTACCCGAGGGCATCGCGCTAAATATCACTGTCTCCAGCTACGCAGGAAGATTGGACTGTGGTGCCGTCGCCTGCCGGCGGTCGCTACCCGAAGCTGACAGGATTATTGACCTGAAGGGAGATGCACTGGTTGAATTGGAGAAAGTGGCAGGCATCAGCGCCTAGAGGCTCGCTTAGTGCGACTTGCCGCTCATTGTAACCTCGAATTCGATGCTGCCCAACGCGCCATAATCTACACGGTAGCAACCAGTTAACATTGGCAGTCCACCGCCACAGGTACCGCACAATAATACCGAACCACCTTCTATTTGAAGACCACGCTCTCGAGCTTCGCTAATACACCATTGCAGCGCCTGTTCTGGGCCACCCAGGGAATCCATCGGAGAGGTTTCCATGATAGTGGAACCGTCCAACGTGGACGTCAATTTTGAAGATTTCAGGGCGTCGAAATCCACTTCTGACCACGGGATCTGCTCGCCAACGAGAAAGCGATCAGCACCCAGGCTGGAAACGACTAGGTTTGCCGCCGTCATATCTTCGGGTCTGGAAAAGTTTACGTAGACAAATTCAATCGCTGGACCCACAGACTTTGGCTGTCCCTCAGCATCAAGAATGATGGCCAACTCACACTCGATCTGCGAGCCAGCCAACAGAGGAACACGGTCACCCAACATCAGCTCGCCCCAGTCATACACATAGCCGAGCAAAGCATGGTCAAGTCCAAAAAAGGGCTGGAGATCTGTATTAGTCAATCCTGCCTTCAAACCACGTATTTTCTTGTCGCAGACACGCTCAGCAACAGATGGTAGTAATGCATAGGCATCGTCTAATGTGAGGCCCTCGGGAAATTCCGAAAGTGGGTTGTGGCCCAGTATGTCGCTGGCTAGCTTTGCCTGAAACTCTTCATGCATGCACTGTGTCCTTCTATGTTCTTGCTCTAAACGGCAACGAGCCCATTAACTATCGATTGCAAATCGGATGCATCCAGGTATCGGGGAACGGGATACATATTGCCCGCCTCGGCGCCGGCTGACCGCACCACATCATCTTGTTTCTGTGGGGTGAAATTTTCGATCTGGAGGGGCATGTCCATGGTTGAACGCATTTCGACAATTGCAGCTATAAATTTATTTGCCAGGATTTCGTCGTTATCATCCGCCGCGCCAATCCCGACAAGTCTGGCAAGCTCAGCTAGCCGGGAAAAAACACTGTGGCCGTAAGCAGCAAGTACTTCGGGAAATACCATTGCATTGGCGTTTCCATGCGGGGTACCGAAGAGTCGCCCCAGTTGGTGCGCAATTGCGTGGACATAACCCACGCCGGCGACTCCAAAGCTCATGCCGGCGTAGAAAGAAGCAGTGGCCATGGCGTCCCTGGCCTCCATATCGTCGCCGTTACGATATGCTCTTAGGAGATAACGAAAGATAAGCTTAACA
>NZ_PKUS01000024.1 GCF_002866825.1 Pseudohalioglobus lutimaris
TGCTCTTAGGAGATAACGAAAGATAAGCTTAACAGCCAGCCTTGCTTCTCGATCTGTCTTTTCTGTGGCCCCTCTACTGACGTAAGCTTCGACAGCGTGTGTTAGAGCGTCTATCCCTGTCGCTGCTGTGATCGAAGGTGGCAGGCCCTGCATAATCACGGGATCCAGAGCGATGTAATCGGGACACATCTTACCGTCGGTGATCAGTACTTTCCGATGCGTGGCCGGGTCTGATATTACGGCTACCGGCGTGATCTCGGCACCGGTCCCAGCGGTGGTCGGTACAGCGAAATGTGGGACAGCGGGCTTTTTACTTTTCGATACACCCTCGAACTTATCCAGGGACAAGCGGTTGTCGTGCAATAGTGCCATCATCTTCGCTGCATCAAGTACCGAGCCGCCCCCCACAGACACAATGGCGTCACAGCCGCTATTTCCGTAAGCCCTACCCCCCTCGATCACCGCATCAAAATCAGGATTGGGCAGTACGCCATCGTACACAATGTACTCTACGGCTGCGGCTCTAAGTGAAGCTTGCATCTCATTCAGCAGGCCAGATTCAGCGAGGAAATTATCAGTGACAAGTAGGATCTTACGGAACCCCAACATTGATATCTCATTACAAAGGTGTAGTGAAGATCCCTCCCCTTTGAACACCATGGGGGATTTTTTGGGCAAAAACCGCAACACCCTGATTGCCCCGAAGGCTCTGATCATGAAATAGAGTCGGACTAAGAATTTCATTTGTAATTACCTAAATACTATGAACATTATCCATGTTCTGTTGCTAGTGCAGTTGACCGTTCCCCATCGGATCTTTATCTCTCAAGGTATTGGAGCTTGTTCGGTTTTCCGGCCCACTCTTCCGCGTCGGGCGGTGCCGGTTTGATCTCTGTAATATTCGGCCAGACTTCTGCCAACTCGGCATTGAGTTCCAGAAAGACCGACTGATCATCTGGCAGTTCATCTTCAGAGTATATGGCGTCTACGGGACATTCCGGCTCACACAAGGCACAGTCGATGCATTCATCGGGGTGAATAACCAGGAAGTTAGGGCCCTCATAGAAGCAATCAACCGGGCAGACCTCGACACAGTCAGTGTGTTTACATTTGATACAGTCTTCAGCAACGACAAACGTCATGATATTTTCTCCACGGTCGCAGGAACGTGCTTGTGCCATGGTGTCCCCGCAAGAACGTCCCCATGATCGGTATACGTCAATTGGTTCACGTTAACACCTACATGCTCCGTGGGTTCATTAAACCGAAGCTTGTTATCAAAGCCACTGCCGTTTGGAATGGACATATGTCCGAGTTGCATAATTTCTGTAACTTCGACCACCGTCGTGCATGCGCCGGCCTTCGTGGCCAATCTGACGACGTCGCCCGTCTCAATTATTCTTTCGGTCACGATGCGTCTCTCTTGTCAATCGTCCATAAATCGGGTCAATCCATGAGAAAAAGAAAGCCCCTTTCGCAAGGGGCCTTAATACTCACGGCCTAGAAAAAGCCCATCGGATCGATGCTGTAGCTCACCAGCAGGTTCTTGGTCTGCTGGTAATGGTCCAGCATCATCTT
>NZ_PKUS01000025.1 GCF_002866825.1 Pseudohalioglobus lutimaris
ACGCCGCAGGCGCCCGCAGGGTCACAACGGGCCCGGGCCCGGTGTGATCAATCTGGGTAGTCCCGGCCTGGGCTGTGTTGTGTCAGGAAATGGCCTGCTGGCTCGCTTGCCGGGGGGAGGATTGAAGTATCTCGATAAAATTCATGGACAGCGGATTGCCGTCGCTGTTGACGATAACGGGTGTTGATGCCGCTTTACTGTCCTGGCAAAGCGCCAGCTGAAAACCGAGATAGGTTCCCCACCACAGGCGCACCGTTGTGTTTGTTGTTGTGTCGATTTGAAAGGTGCCGTCAGCCGTCAGCGAGAGTCGGTTCAGGTCGCCGAATACGCTCCCCTGTTCGAACTTAACAAAAGCTTCCTTGCATACCCAGTGGCGGAGAAAAGCAGTCGCGTTATCCTTGTCACTCAGCCTGGTCACTTCCCTTGCTTCGCCTGGCGTGAAACTGTATTCGGCCAACTCAGCCCAGTCACGCGTCTGCTTCCCGGGCTCGCAGTCAACTCCGAGCGCGCCCGTACCCAGTGCCACAGCGACCAACCCCGGGCAATGGCTAATAGAAACTCCAATACCGTGGGATGAGTCAAGTAACTCGATTAGCTCCAGCCCGGGGAGAGACAATTGGTGTTCGGGAAGCTGTATGTTTCTGCTTGTCAGCGCGCGACGCAGCAGTTTTCTTCCCGTAGCTGAGAGCTGGCGTCGCGGAAGCTCGCAGGGTTGCAGCCAGAGCTCGGTTGGCCTCGATTCCATGACGCTATCTCCCTGCCCGGTTACAAATCTTTGTTCTGCTTCCTGTCCACATCGCGATCAAGCTTATATATACTGATAATGGCAGGCAAGGAGCGCTCTGGCTAAGTGAGCAATCAAGAAATATCAATTGGTGTCAGAGCTTATTGCAACTGGGAATCTGGAGATCCGGAATCTCTTTGCACCAGCTTTCAGCGGGGTGTCAAACGAGCCCAACGCCTTGCCAGGCCGGATTTGTCCGGCGTTCACCCTATGCAGCGGCGCAGGCTGAGCCCGCTGGCCCGGGTTGTCTTCTACACGCTATACCAGTGTGAACCACAGTCCGGTGTGCCCGTGGTCTTCAGTTCCACTATGGGGGAAATTCAGCGAACCCAGGGTATTCTCGAGGCTATTGCCGACGGTGATCCGGTTTCCCCCGCAGCATTCAGTCTGTCCGTGCACAATGCGGTTGTGGGGTTGTGGTCGCTGGTAAACGGTGTGACCTCCCCAATGATCTCCCTCGCACCGGTTGAGGGCAGTCCGGTGCCCGCTCTGCTGGAGGCCGCCGGTATGTTGGCTGAGGGCTGGGAAAGTATTCTGGTCGTTTTCTGTGAGGAGGCCTATCCCGAATTCTACAGGCCCTTTCTAAACAGCCCGGCCGGACCCACCTCTTTAGCCTTACAGCTGATTCCATCACATGCCCTTGCGCCAGGGGAGGGCTTCAGGCTGGCTCTGCAGCGCATCGGGCCGGGAGGCAGCGACGGTATGGCGGTGAACGGCAGCCAGGCGCTACAGCAGGTTTTACTCGATGGTGGCGGGCCACCGGTTCTGGTTGGGGAGCCGGGAACGGTCTGGCAACTGAGTATTGCGGGATGAGTGTGCGCCAGGACTGGTACCACTGGCGCCTGGTGGCCACTGCCCTGAGTTTTACATTCTTCGGGCTGGGCGGTCTCATACTTGGCTACGTCATATTTCCTCTCATTGCACTGTTCAGCGTTGATCCACAGGCAAGGACGCGACGTTGCCGGCTGCTGGTTCATTATTCATTCCGGCTTTTTATCGGTATTATGGCGTCGATGGGGGTGTTGACCTGGTCGGTTCATGGCAGGGCGGTTCTGGGTAAACCGGGTACTCTGGTGGTGGCGAACCACCCCAGCCTGATCGATATTGTTTTTCTGGTCTCGATGATTCCCAATGCTTGCTGCATCGTAAAATCTGAGCTCTACCGGAACTTTTTTACGCGAGGGCCGGTGTCCTGGGCGGGGTATATCGCCAATGACTCCCCCGAACAACTGATTGAGGACTGTGCCAGAGAGATGGCCCAGGGGGCGACACTGGTGGTATTCCCCGAGGGTACACGGTCAGTGGATGGTCAGCCGCTAAGGTTCAAGCGGGGCGCGGCTTACGTCTGGCTGCGAACGCGGTCTGAGCTGGTGCTGGCAAGCATTGTCGTGAGCCCCCCGACCCTCGCCAAGAACGACAAATGGTACCAGGTGCCAACTCGCCGGCCCTGTTTCAGTCTGGATGTCTGCCGGGCGGACGAGGCAGGGGTTGACCGCATTGGCGACGAAGGGCAGATTGACGCCCGCAGTCTTAACCGATTGTGGCAAGCGTATTTTGAGCAAGAGATAACCATATGAACGAGTTACAAGTGAAAATCATTCAGCTAATTATTGATTCGCTGGACCTTGAGGACGTTTCACCTGAGGACATAGGGGTTGAAGAACCCCTGTTCAACGAGGGATTGGGCCTGGATTCTATTGACGCTTTGGAACTGGGCATGGCTATTCAGCAGCAGTTCGGCGTCCGTATTGATGCAGAGGATGAGGCCACTCGGGAGCATTTTCGCAGTGTGGCCAGTCTCGCGGCTTTCGTTTCCGCTAATCAGCGAAGTGAGCAGGCGGGAAGCGCAGCATGAATAGCCGGGAGGAAATTCTGGAGGTCCTGCGCGAATTACTGGTGGATATGTTTGAAGTAGAGGCCGCTGAGATCAGGCCTGACGTACTATTGTACGAAGACCTTGATGTGGACAGTATTGACGCCGTAGATCTGGTCGTTGAGCTGCGTAAAATTACTGGCAAGCAGATCAATCCGGATGAATTCAAGGCTGTCCGCACCGTGGACGATGTGGTGAACGCCGTTTCGAGTATCGTCGGTATCGAATGAGAGCTGTGCTTTTAGGCATCAGCTGGTGCCTGATACTGGCCTATCCGTTTGTAGTGTATTACGGTTTGCGAACTCTGCCTGTGAATGCCCTGGGGCTCGCGCTGGTTGTGGTTGCCGGGGCGCGGCTGCTGGTGTTGCGCCAGTCTGACCGCACCGCCCTGGTGCAGGATGTCCTCGCCCTGGTCCTTCTGTGCACGGGGCTCTATGCTGCTTTCTCTAGTGATCCCCGCTGGTTCCCGTTCTACCCGGTGATGGTCAATTGCATTCTGCTCGCGGTGTTCTCACTTTCTTTGTTCGTTGGTCCGCCCACGGTCGAGCGTCTAGCCCGAATCAGCGAACCGGATCTGCCCGATTATGCCATCGCCTACACGCGGCGCGTGACCATGGTCTGGTGCCTGTTTTTTCTGCTGAACGGTTTGCTGGCACTGTATACGGCGGTGGCCGCCAGCCTTCAGGTGTGGGCTTGGTACAATGGCCTGGTGTCTTACCTGTTGATGGGGGTGCTGTTTGGAGGAGAGTGGCTTGTCCGACGGCGGGTGAGGAGATGGCACGATGCACACGCTGACTGAATTATGTGAAAACAGCTTTCCCGAGGGGCACGTGGTGGCCCTCTCCGGGGAGGAGGAGATGACCTGGGGTCGCTTTTTGGCGGACGTGAGCGTTACCGCAGGGAGCCTTGGCTGTGTATCCGGTGACCCGTGGGCACTATATGAAAGAGACAGCTATCGCTTTGCGGTGGGTCTGTTCGCCTTGTTGGGCCGGGGCTGCAAGGTTTATCTCCCCGGCGAAAACCATCCCGGCGTGGTTGCAGCCCTGGCCAGTGAGGGAGCGAGCCTGCTGGGGGAGTTCGCGGGGCAGAGCTGCCAGCAGGTGTGCACCGCAGGCGGTGACCAAAAGCCCTATCCCGGTCCCCTGACCCTCACTGGCAAAATTGTCGTCTATACGTCTGGTTCTACTGGTGAGCCGAAGGCTATCGAAAAGCCTTTGCAGCAGTTGGAGGCGGAAATATCGGTTTTAGAGCAGGTATGTGGCCCCTCACTTGGAAAAGAGTGTGCGGTACTGGGCACGGTGAGTCACCAGCATTTGTATGGCCTGTTGTTTTCTATCCTTTGGCCCATGTGTGCAGGTCGTCGTTTCTGGCGCCGCCCCTTTGTCGATCCTTTGCTGCTGGCCAGGCAGACCCTTGAACTCGGCGCTGTGGCGTGGGTGATGAGCCCGGCCCACTTGCAGCGTTTGAGCCAGGACATGCCCTGGCAGCAATTACGCCCCCTGGTTCGCAGCGTCTTTTCATCGGGGGGGCCGTTGCGCGCGGCCGCGGCTGCTGAAGTAGCAGGGGGCCTCGGTCACTACCCCTGTGAAGTGCTTGGTAGCTCTGAGACTGGTGGAATAGCCATCCGCAGGCAGGAGACGGAGGGGGAGCCATGGCAAGCGCTGCCAACCGTCGAAATCGCCGTGTCTGCTGAGGGCGCACTGCGCGTGCGATCTCCTTTCCTCGCGAATCATGACTGGTACCAGAGTGCGGACCAGGCGCAGCTTCTGGAGGACGGTCGGTTTCAGCTTGGTCCCCGGTTGGATCGCATTGTCAAGATTGAAGGCAAGCGAGTTTCGCTGCCGGAAATTGAATTGGCCTTGGCTGGCCACCGGTGGATACAGGAAGCGCATGCGCTGGCCCTGCAGAATCAGAGGCAGTACGTCGGTACGGTAATCGCTCTCACGGCTGATGGGAGCGACGCACTGCAGGCCCTGGGTCTGCGGGGTTTTAACCAAAGCCTGCGCGCGCATTTGTCGGGGCAACTGGTGACCGTGGCGATCCCCCGGCAGTGGCGCCTGGTGCCACGGCTGCCACGCAATGACCAGGGCAAGCTGGTGCGGGAAAAATTGAAAGCCCTGTTTGACCTTCCCCGACCACCGGATGTTCTCGCGGAAAAAGCGATTCCCGGCGGTGTTGAGCTGCGGGTATACGTTGACCATGGCAATCGTTACTTTGAGGGGCATTTTCCCGAAACGCCAGTGCTCCCGGGTGTCGTGCAAATCATGTGGGCGGAGCGCCTGGCCCGGGATTACCTGGCCCTCTCCGGCGAGTTCGAAGGCATGCGTGCAGTCAAATTCAAGCAGATTGTGCAGCCTGGTTGCGTGCTCACGGTGAGCTTGACACACGACACAGTCCGCGGAGAACTCGGCTTTACCTTCAGTTCGCCGCAGGCGGTGCACAGTCAGGGTCGAATGGTGTACAGGAGCTGTAATTGATCCGCCCCTGCCTGCTCATCCCCGTTTATAATCACCCGGCAACGATAGGGCCCCTGGTGGCGAGCCTGGACCCGTTGCGCTTGCCTGTTATTCTGGTCAACGATGGGTCGGATTCTGCTTGTACCCGTGTTCTCAGAGAGCTGCAGCAGCGTTTCAGGCAGGTGCAGCTGGTGGAGAGGGAGCGCAATGGTGGCAAGGGAGCTGCGGTAAAGTCGGGCTTGGCGGAAGCCTACAGGCTCGGATTCAGTCACGCGCTGCAGGTCGATGCGGATGGCCAGCATGAAACAGGTGACCTGCCCACACTGCTGGAGCTTGCCGAACAACACCCCCGGGCGGTGATAAGCGGTGCCCCGAATTTTAGCAATGCCCCCAGGCTACGTTACTACGGACGTTACCTGACCCACATTTGGGTCTGGATCAACACGCTGTCGCTGGACATCGTAGACTCTATGTGCGGCTTCAGGGCTTATCCACTGGAACAGACCCTCGCCGTTCTCAACCACGCTAACACCGGGGACAGGATGGACTTTGACCCCGAGATCCTGGTCCGGCTGCACTGGGCGGGGGTGGAAGTCATTCAGTTCCAGACCGCAGTGCATTATCCCGAAGACGGTATCTCGCATTTCCATGGGCTGAGAGACAATGCCCTTATCAGCTGGGCGCATACCCGCCTGTTTTTCGGCATGCTGTTGCGCCTGCCTTACCTGCTGCGACGTAAGTGGAAGTCTCGTGATGGGAACTGAGCGCTGGTCGGATGTTCGGGAGGTGGGATTTCTTCGGGGAATGCGCCTGTTGTTCTGGGTCTATAGAGTGGGTGGCTACCATGCCTTCAGGGCTGTGCTGCAACCGGTCCTGCTCTACTACTTCTTCACTCACAAATTGAGCAGGACGGCGTCACTGGATTACCTGCGGCGTTTGCGGCAATACTTTGGCAGCGATGCCATGCCGCCGGCGACCTGGTGGACTGCCTACAGGCACTTCAATGCGTTTGCAGGCAGCACACTGGACCGCCTTGGTGCATGGTCAAACTCGTCCATTCTGGACCGGATCAACTTTCCCGAGAGAGATCTTCTCCTCAAACAGTTGGACAGCGGCCAGGGCGCCGTATTGCTGGGCGCCCACCTGGGCAACATGGAGGTGCTCCGTGGGCTGTCGACACGCAACCGCAGGCTTACCCTGAATATTCTGGTACACACGCGCAATGCCGATATGTTCAATCGCCTGTTGCGGGATGTCGTCGGTGAGCGCGATGTGACCCTGATCGAGGTGACAGAGATGAGCCCGGCCACCGCCATACGCCTCAAGGGTTGTATCGACCGAGGGGAGTTTATCGCCATTCTGGCGGACCGAGTCCCCGTATCAAGTGAAAGTCGCACCCGGATGATCCCTTTTCTTGGTGCGCCCGCGCGATTCCCGGACGGCCCGTTCATCCTCGCCTCACTGCTCAAATGTCCGGTGTATACGCTTTTTTCTACCCGGCAAGGAAAGGGGTACGATATTCGCTGTCAGAAACTGGCGAATTCGGTAAAGTTGCCACGGCGAGGCCGGGAAGAGGCCATAACGGCCTATATGCAACGCTACGTTCAGGAACTCGAGATCAATGTGCAACGGGCTCCTTTGCAGTGGTTCAACTTTTATCCCTTTTGGGACCAAAAATGACTGATTTGGGTAGTATCAAGACAGTTCGCTTCGATGGCGCGCCACTCACCGCAACCGAGGTAGAGGCGCTCGCCAGGCGGGAGGCATTGGCAGTGCTTTCCGGCGAGATTGAATTTCGTCAACGTATCGATGCGGGTGCGGCCTTCCTCGAACAGGTATGGCGAGAGGACGGTGTTATTTATGGCGTCACCACCGGCTACGGTGACTCCTGTTCGGTGAACGTTCCCCAGGAACTGGTGCATAGTCTGCCGCGCCATCTCTATACCTTTCATGGCTGCGGTATGGGTGCACCCTTCTCGCTTGAGGAGACTCGCGCAATTCTTGCTGCCCGCCTGGCCAGTCTCTGCCAGGGCTATTCCGGCGTGCGTTACGTCCTGTTGGAGCGGATCTGCCTGTTGTTGCAGCGAGATCTGCTGCCGGTCATTCCCAGCGAGGGATCGGTCGGGGCCAGCGGGGACCTGACGCCTCTATCCTACCTGGCAGCAGTGATTGAGGGGCATCGGGAGCTCTGGTACAAGGGTGAACGACGGGCAGCCGCGGAAGTGTTCGAGCTGGAAGGTCTTGAGCCGCTCGTCCTGCAGCCCAAAGAGGCCCTGGCATTGATGAACGGTACCGCTGCCATGACCGGGCTTGCCTGTCTGGCGGTGTGCAGGGCGCGCTATCTCGCCCAGCTTGCGGCCCGCATCACCAGCCTCTGCTCGGTGGCGCTAGAGGGCAACCACTTCCATTTTGATCCTGTGCTTTTCTCCGTCAAGCCGCACCCCGGGCAGCAGGCCGTCGCCGGCTGGATTCATGATGACCTGAAAGAGGAAGAAGTACCGCGCAATAGTAGCCGCCTGCAGGATCGCTACTCCCTGCGCTGTGCACCCCACGTCATCGGGGTGTTACAGGATAGCCTGGGTTACGTGACTGACTTCGTGGAGAACGAACTCAACAGTGCTAACGACAACCCTATTATTGATGCTGAGGGCGCGCACATACTCCACGGTGGGCACTTTTACGGCGGTCATATTGCTCACGCCATGGATGGCCTGAAATCGGCGGTCGCTAACCTGGCTGACCTGGTGGACAGGCAGATCGCCCAGGCGGTGGACCCCAAGTTCAACCATGGCCTGCCTGCGAATCTCTCCGGTGCCACCGGGGCGGCTGCTTCGGTAAATCATGGTTTCAAGGCGGTGCAAATTGCGGTTTCCGCCTGGACTGCGGAGGCCTTGAAGGGAACCATGCCCGCCAGTGTTTTTTCCCGTTCCACCGAGTGCCACAACCAGGACAAGGTGAGTATGGGCACTATCGCAGCCCGTGATTGTCAGCGGGTGCTGGAACTGGTCGAACAGGTGCTGGCCGCCGGGATGCTGGTTGGATGGCAGGGGGTACAATTGCGGCTGAGAGACAGTGAACTGGCCGAACGGGACCTGCGACCGTCATTGCGCAAGTGCCTCGAGCAGACCGGCATGCGCTTTGAATTTCTTCAGGAGGACAGGCCTTTGGAGGCAGATTTGCACCGGGCAGTTGCCTGTATTCACGAGCGCTACTGGACCCTCTATGACTGAGTCCTTCGCTCGCGCCGAGGTGGAAATCGAAGTGCCTTTCCACGACATCGATGTCATGGGTATCGCCTGGCACGGTCACTACGCCAAGTACCTGGAACTGGCTCGCTGTGCCCTCCTGGATACCTTCGATTATGATGTGGAATCAATGCAGGAGTCCGGCTATGTTTGGCCTGTCATCGAAATGAAAATACGGTACGCGCAACCGCTGAGCTACCGCCAGAAAATTCGTGTAGAGGCGAAGCTGGTGGAGATCGAGAACCGGATGAAGATCGATTACCGGATATTTGACGTTGAGACGGGCAGGCGCTTGACCCGTGCCCATACAGTGCAGGTGGCACTGGATGCCGACAGTGGTGAAATGCTGTTCGCCAGTCCTCGGGCACTGCTGGAACGGTTTCAGTGAGAGGGCGTTTCCTGCTGGTCAGTTTTATTTTGCTCGCCACTGGCACGTTTTCAGTGCTGGGCGATGAGACGCCCGCGACCGATGTGTTGTCTGACGTGGTCAGCCAGTTGGCTATTCAACAGCGGATTCGAGGCTCCTTTACGCAGGAGAAGCACCTTCACTTCATGCAAAAGCCGTTCATCTCCCATGGTGATTTCAGCCTGGGGCGGGATGACGGACTGCGTTGGCAGGTGACGGAACCTTTGCCGTCGCTGATGACGGTGCAGGGGGCGGCGGTATCGCTTGACGGTAAACCTGTTAACGATCGCGGCGTGGGTCGCCTGATCGCGGGTATCATGCTGGGTTTTATGCAGGGGGACCTCTCTGGATTAGCTGCGGAGTTTGAGATATCGGGAGAAGCCAGCGCATCAGGCTGGTTTCTCACCCTGGTACCAAAGGGAGGGGGGTTGGCATCAGTCCTGTCTCGTATCGAACTCTCGGGGGATCAATACCTGCACAGCGTTGAAGTGATCGAACGAAACACGACTCGAACGCGGACTGTATTCAGCAAAGTGGTGAAATCAGGCAGTGAAGGGGCGGCCCCCAGTGCAGCCAGCCACTGACATCCGCCGAGGGCCTCTGCTATGGAGTCTGTTGGTCGCAGGGATGCTCGCGCTGGCCCTGTTGCGCTGGCCCCAACCTCCCTGGCTGAGCACCGATTTCCAGCATCTCCTTCCTGAAACGAACAAACAGTACTGGACCGGCCAGGCTAATAAAGCTGTAGCTGCCTCGCTGGAAAGCGAGGTTTTATTGCTGGTGCGCGGTCCCGAAAATGCCCCGGTCGGTCGCTTTCTGGCTGAAGCAGTGGTGCAACTGGAGGAGGCGGGGTTTGCAGAGGAGGGTTTTGAGCTGAGCGAGGCCCGGCGCTGGCAGGCACTGGCCCGTACCCTGCAACCCTTTAGCCGCGGTCTGTTGAGGCCGGGGGACTTTATCAGCCTCGATAATGATGCGCAGGGGTACCTGCGGGGGCTGCGGGCGTTGCTGTATTCTCCATTGGGCGGGCCTTTCCTGGCAGGACTTCAGGAGGACCCCCTGGGTCTGTTTCGGAACTACCTGCAGTCGGCCGCTCCGAATTCAGCAAGCGTAGATTCTGCGGTGGGGGTGACCGAAATACGGGTGATCCGGGTTCCCAGGGCGATGAGTGGCTTCAATCGGCTGGCAGGTTTATACCAGCAATATGGGTCTCTGCGAGAGAGGGCGCAGAACCAGGGGCTTGAGTTCCACGCAGTGGGTGCACCGCTCTACAGTGCCTACGGGGTTGAGAGCGGGCGCAGGGAAATGAGTACTATAGGTGGCGCCTCCCTGTTGCTTTTGGCAACGCTGCTGGTCTGGGTTCTCGGGTCCGTCCGAGGGCTGGGGTTGATGTTGCTCTCCGTGGGCGTTGGCGTGGCAGCAGGTTTGTCGGTGACAGTGCTGGTGTTGGGAGAAATTCATATTCTGACGCTGGTGTTTGGGGCCAGCCTGGTAGGTATCTCTGCAGATTATTCCTTTCATTACCTCGCGCACTCACGCCTGCCCGGCTGGACTCCTGCAGAGGGCTTGGTACCTGTATACAGGGGCCTATTGCTAGGCGTACTGTCCAGTGCCACAGCTTTTGCCGCCCTCACCCTGCTGCCGTTTCCGGGTGTTCGGCAGATTGGCCTGTTCATGGCCAGTGGCCTGTTCGGCAGCTTTCTCACCGTCTGCCTGCTGTACCCCTCACTGTACCGTGGTTCCGCGAGTGCGAGAGAGCTGCCCCGGTTTCTGCAAGGCCGGCCGTTAGCGTATGTCTGGTGGTTCGCGCCGGTGACTGTGGTGGTTCTCGCTATGCCCGGTCTGCTCTTATTGCACTCGCAGGATGATGTTCGAGATTTCTATGCCGTACCGGCGGAACTGCAGTATGACGAAGACCTGATCGGGAGATTGCGCGGCAACATTAACGGCAGTCAATACCTGCTGGTGCAGGCGGCGGATGAAAATGCGTTACTTACACTTGAAGAGCAGCTGCGCCGCGAACTGGACGTAACGCTTACCGGGATATCGCAATTGGTACCCAGTGTCGAAGCACAGTTGGCGAGCCTGTCATTGCAGCGGCGCTTGTCCCGGCAGGGTGTTACCGAGGCTTTTCTCGCTAGCCTGGGTTTTGATCAGAACTTCATTGATTCCTGGCAGGCTGCCCTCATGGCGCCGTACGAACCGCTTGCGCTGAAGGATCTTCAAGTGCTGGACCTTCCGTTGGGAACGGGGGGATTTCTTGGTTGCCGTGACGGCCAGTGTGCCAGTTGGATGCGTATGGATGGTGAGCCAGGCAGTGCTGATATTGAGCGCCTGGCGGCGCTTGCAGCTGCGGTGCGAGTAGTGGACCCTATTGAAGATATCAATCAACTCATGGGCGAGTATCGGCGGGGCATTCTGGCCAGTCTTTTACTCGGCAGCCTGGCGGTGATGATACTGTTGGTTCTCACCCTGGGGCCATTGCGGGCACTGCATATCCTGGCTCTGCCGGTGGCCGCCTGTCTGGGTAGCCTGGGAGCCATCGGGTACATTCAGGGGTATTACGGCATTATCAACATGCTTGCCCTTTTACTGGTCCTGGGTGTCGGGCTGGATTACGGGATATTTCGCGGGGTGACAGCGCCTGCGAAGCAGGGGGCGACGTCGCTGGCGATCAGCCTGTCGGCGGTTACCAGTATCCTGGTTTTTGGAATGCTGGCTTTGTCCGACACGCCGGTGATTGCTGAATTTGGCCTGACCATCGCCCTGGGCCTCACCCTTGCCTATATCCTTTCCTGGTTTAGCACTGGATGGGACGACAGCTAGTGCCGCGCGTTATCGGGTCAATTCTATTCGCGATGTGCCTGGCCGGGTGCGCAGCCCTGGGGGTCAAGGGTTCACTGCCCGTGGATCAGCGGAAGCTGTATCCGGCGTTGCCCCAGGGTTATGAGGTGCGTTTCGCCGTGCAGCTTCGAGAAGGCGAGTTGAGCGAATCGTATTTGCTTGCGGTCTCCAGTCGTATCGAAGCAATTCGAATGATGGTGGTGACCCCCCAGGGGCTGCCTGTCTATGAGGTGCAAACCAGCGTCGAGGGCACGCAGCTACAATGGCTCTCGCCCATGCGGCCTTCGTTGACACCGGACAAGGTGGCTCAATTAATGCTCATGGTATATGGCAAAAAAGAAGAGGTGCGGTCGGCTTTGAATTCAGGCTGGACTTTACAGTCAGTTCCCGGCTCGCGTGTGTATCGTTTCGAAGACCATGAAAGCGGTCAAATAGACGTGGTTTATGAGGGAGAATATCCCTGGTACAGGGAAGTGCAGGTCATTGAGCCGGCGAAAACGATGACGATCAAGATAAGAACTCTAGAGGCGGACGGTGTATTACCTTAATGATCTGGGTATTTTATGTACCCTCGGGGTAGGCAAGCCAGGCGTTTCGGCTGCTTTATTGGATCGGCGCGCGCCGCTGCCCGAACCCGCTGCCTTGTTCCAGCATCGTGGCCCCTATACCGTTGGTGCCGTCGAAGCGGACCTGCCCCCACTTCCACCGGGGCTTGAACGTTTCGAATGCCGCAACAACCGGCTCGCTCATGCCGCACTGGAGCAGATTCGCGAGGCGGTTTCCCGCGCGTTTGTGCGTCACGGAGCGGAAAGAATCGGTGTTGTCATGGCGACCAGTACTGCAGGTATTGACGAATCGGAGAAGGCGGTAAGGGCGCATCGGCAGGACGGGATCTACCCGCAGGGGTATCAGGCGGTGCAGGGGCAACTGGGCGGCCTCGGGGAGTTCGTAGCAGCCAGCCTTGAGTGCGCGGGCCCTGTCTATACCCTCTCTACCGCATGCTCTTCCAGTGGTAACGCCCTGTTGAGCGCCAGGCGATTGCTGGCGATGGATCTGGTGGATGCCGTGGTCGTAGGGGGTGTAGACAGCCTGTGTGAGATGACGCTACAGGGTTTTGGCGCACTGGAGGCGCAGTCCCGTTCTCACTGCAGGCCATTCACAGCTGGCAGGGACGGCATCAACCTCGGTGAGGCTGTCGCTATCTTTCTCATGAGCCGGGAACCGGCAGCTATTCGCTTCATGGGGGGGGCGGGCAGCTCTGATGCCCATCACATTTCCGCTCCGCACCCGGAGGGGCAGGGTGCGCTGCGGTCGATGAGCGGGGCCCTGCAAGATGCGGGGTTAACCCCGGCCGAAATCGGATATCTCAACTTGCACGGGACGGCTACCCCACATAACGACGCCATGGAGACCAGGGCGGTCAACGCGCTATTCGGAGAGTCCGTCCCCTGCAGTTCGACAAAGTCCATGACAGGCCACACCCTGGGGGCAGCGGGAGCACTGGAGCTCGGCTTGTGCTGGTTGTTGCTGTCCATGGATGAGCACTGGCGTCTGCCGCCGTCACTGTACCTCGCGGATCGCGACCCCGCGCTGGCGCCCGTTCTTCTGGTGGACCCTGACTCCATGGCGTACCGTAGGCCTCGCCATTGCATGAGCAATTCTTTTGCTTTCGGGGGCAGTAATGTGTCGCTGATAATAGGTGTCGCCAATGAGTAAGTTCCCGCCGGTTGAGAAGCTGGTGCCCCACGCTGGGCCTATGGTGCTGTTGGATGAGGTCTGTGAACATAGCGACGAGCACATTGCCTGCCGGGTAAAGGTGCGTGCTGACGGCTTGTTTGATTCAGGGGGCGCGGTGCCCTCCTGGCTCGGGATAGAGTACATGGCGCAGGCCGTGGCGGCATTTTCAGGGTATGCGGCCCGGTTGCGCGGAGAGAACGTGAAGATCGGCTTCCTGCTGGGAACGCGGCGTTTCGAGACTTCCGCAGCATCGTTCACCTGCGGTGAAACCGTCACCGTGCGTGCGCGGCAGGTGGTACTGGCTGGTGGCGGTATGTCCGCCTTTGAATGCGCTGTTTCAGGCAAGCATATAGAACAGCGGGCAATGTTGTCGGTGTACGAGCCGGATGAGGAAAATCCAATATTGGAAAGCGATAGATGATGGACGAAACAATTCTGGTTACTGGGTCAAGCCGGGGTATAGGTCGGGCCGTGGCGCTGCATTTGGCTGCGGCAGGCTATCGTATCGTCCTGCACTGTCGCCGTGAGTTAGAAAAGGCAGAGGAAGTCGGCAGGCAAATCGAGGCGGGGGGAGGAGTCGCTCGAATCCTGCAGTTCGATATCAGCGAACGTGAGGCTGTGGCGTCGATCCTGGAGCAGGACATGGAGGCGCACGGTGCGTACTACGGGGTTGTCTGTAACGCAGGCATCGCCAGGGATAATGCCTTCCCGGCCATGAGCGGGGATGATTGGGATGCTGTCATTCGCAGCAACCTGGATGGCTTCTACAACGTACTTAACCCGCTCATTATGCCGATGGTACGTCGGCGCGCGCCGGGCCGCATTGTCACGATATCGTCGGTTTCTGGTCTTATGGGAAACCGTGGTCAGGTCAATTACTCCGCTGCCAAGGCTGGTATAATTGGCGCCTCCAAGGCGCTTGCATTGGAACTGGCTAAACGAAAAATTACCGTTAACTGCGTCGCTCCGGGCTTGATCGATACCGATATGCTGGAAGAACTGCCGTTGGACGAAGTGACGCGCTCCATACCCATGCGTCGACTGGGAAGCCCTGAAGAGGTCGCGGCGGTAGTAAAGTTCCTGGTAAGCGAGGAGGCAAGTTACGTGACCCGGCAAGTGATTTCAGTAAATGGTGGATTGTTTTAGATGAAGCGTGTTGTTGTAACTGGAACCGGTTGTATTTCCTCACTGGGAAGTGACTGGGCGGAGGTAAGTGCACGCCTGAAAGCAGGCCGCAACGCCATCGTGCATATGCAAGACTGGGACCAGTACGAAGGCTTGTTTACCCGCCTGGGAGGCCCGGCAGAGTTTTCCAAGCCGGCCGAGTGGTCGCGCAAAGCGGTGCGTTCCATGGGCCGGGTAGCCATGATGGCGGTAAAGGCCTCAGAGCAGGCGCTCGCTGAAGCGGGCCTGCTCGGCGACGAGCTGCTTGCCAGTGGCGATGTCGGTGTGTCTTACGGCTCGTCTGCCGGCAGCACTTCGGCGACTGCGGACTTTGGCAACATGCTGATCAAGAAGCGTACCGATGGCTTGAATGCCACCAGTTATATTCGGATGATGAGCCACACCTGCCCGGTCAATATTGGCGTTTTTTTTGGTATCAAGGGGCGTATCTATACCACGTCCAGCGCTTGTACTTCTTCCAGCCAGGGCATTGGCTATGGCTATGAGGCAATTCGAAATGGCCTGCAGACAGTGATGGTCTGCGGCGGCGCAGAGGAGCTTTGTCCTACCGAGGCGGCAGTGTTTGATACGCTCTATGCCACTTCGACACGCAATGACCAGCCTTCGCTGACGCCCAGGCCGTTTGACCAGGACAGAGACGGCCTGGTGATCGGCGAAGGCGCCTGCACGCTGGTGCTGGAAGAACTGGAACATGCGCGGGCACGGGGTGCCACCATCTACGCGGAAGTGGTCGGTTTTGCCACCAATTCAGATGGGGCGCACGTCACACAGCCCGATTTGGACTCTATTTGCGTGGTACTGCAGCGAGCGTTGGACTCTGCTGGTGTGTCAGCCGCTGATATTGGCTACATCAGTGCACATGGCACGGCAACTGAAAGAGGCGATATCGCCGAGAGCCAGGCGGTGCTGAAAGTGCTCGGAGACAGGGTGCCAATCAGCGCCTTGAAAAGCTATACAGGGCATACTCTTGGCGCCTGCGGCTCTCTCGAGGCCTGGGTCACCCTGAATATGATGCGTGAAGGATGGTTCCATCCAACTCTCAACCTGGATCACGTCGACGAGCGCTGTGCGCCAATTGATTACATAGCCGGTGAGGGCAGGGACCTGGATTGCGACATTGCCATGTCTAATAACTTTGCCTTCGGGGGCATCAATACTTCACTGATTTTCAAGCGGATTTAGTAGTAGACCGGCAGTAATCCCACAAAGCGTTGAGGCGTCGGCCAGGGCTTTTCACGTAGGGGTTGTTTCGATCCCATGCGTAACCCGCGAGAATTGCGCTGATCATTGCGCGTATTTCCGGCGACTGTTGTTGATAAAAAATGATGTCCTGGAAACGACCGTCATACCAGGCAGTCACGAACTCCCGAAACGTATCCACGCCCTGCTGAAGGGGGAGGGCGTAGTCTGTTTGCCAGTCAACGTTTTCGCCACTTAACTGCCGGTGTAGCGCCGCGCTGGCGAGGCTGGCGGATTTCATGGCAATGGTGACGCCGGAAGAAAACACGGGATCAAGAAATTCACCTGCATTACCCAATAGCGCGTACTGATTGGAGGCGAGCTCGGAAACATTGGCGGAGTAGCCGGTTATGTTGCGTACGGGTGTATCCCACTCAGCGTCCTTGAGAATCTCTGCAAGTACCGGGTCCTCGCCCACTAACGTTTGCAGCTTCTGGTGGGGTTGGCCTTCATAGTTCTTGAGCAGCTCAGGATCAATCACCACCCCTAGAGAACTGCGACCGTTGCTGAAAGGAATGAGCCAATACCACACACCCTGAAACCGTGGGTGGACACTGATCAGAATCTTTTCTCTATCGAAAGCAGTGCTGGTGATTCTGTCTTCTACGTGGCAGAACAGAGACGATCTCACCGGAAAATCAGACGGAGACTCCAGGCCAAGCAAGCGGGGTAGAACCCTGCCGAACCCGCTGGCATCGAGCAAAAAGCGGGCTGTAAAAGTTTGCTGGGTCCCATCAGGGCGTTGACATTGAACGGTGGGTTCCGGCTGATCCAGGCTGACAGCGGTAATCTGATGTTGATAGCGAATGTCGGCCCCTGCATGCGCCGCCTCGTCTGCTAATAACTTGTCGAAATCAGCCCGGGGCACCTGGTAGGTTTCTCCGGGGCCCGGGGAGAATTTGTCGTTGAAGTCGAATTTGCTGAATTGACCGCGGCGCTGAAACATGGCGCCGTTTTTGACCTGGAAGCCAGCGCTGTTGACCGCATCGCTCATGCCCGCTTCAGATAGGAACTCCATGCATTGCGGTAGCAGGCTCTCGCCTATAGAGAACCGGGGAAACGTCTCCCGTTCCAACACCAGAACCCGGTATCCTCTTGCTACCAGCAGTGCGGCGGCCACCGAGCCGGACGGTCCGGCCCCTATGATCAGGACATCAAAGCGTTCGCTGGGTGTCTGCTGTGAGGTGCCGCTCAGTGGACTCACTCTGCCAGGGTCACAACGTCCCCGAGGAAAGTCACGCCGGCCATGATGGCTCCGTTACCACACTCAAACTCGGTTTCACTAACGAAATCGCCTTCCTTGTAATAGCTGCGGATGTTGATGACCGCGTTGCCGCCCTCTTTGCTTATCCTGTCCTGAAAACTCAGCATGGCAGACAGAAAGGCCCACTGACACGCGAACTCGTCGCTCTTGCCGAAGGCGTTAGTCTTCTTGTTGCTCATGAACTCGCCGTGATTTTTTTTCACGGGTGCGTGGGACTGCTTGCCGAACTTGAAGGTATAGCCCTTGTTGAGCTTTTCCCTGGCGGCTTCCAGATTCATTGCGTCTGCTATCGAATATCGGTTGCGGTCATCTCTGGCAGTAGCGGGGAAAGCTGAGAGGATGGAGAGGGCGATGAGGGTCAGAATAAGGTTTTTCATTGATGCCTCCATGGCTGCTTAAAACCCGAAAGAGTTTAGCAGTATTGAGCGTGATGCACACCCCGGTGTAGTGGTGACAGGGCGATCACCAGCCTCGCTGGCTGGCTGTTATCGAAGTGTTGTCCTCGCAACCAAAAATCTTCCTGGACGCAGTCTTCAAAGGTGGTGCTAAACCACGAGCATCATGTGGATTTTTTCCTGGCAGTTTGTGAGCATTAACCTGTAGCCGCGCTTGTACCTGCTAGCGAATCAGCCATAATGCGTGTCACTGCGTGATAATAATGTTGGATAAAGCAAAGGTGTTTCAGGAATGCTCTTCAGGGGTAGCTACAACCGATCGAGTAGCTTTGCAATGATGCCTGCCCTTTCATGGGCCTGCCTCGTTATGTTGCAAGTGTTTACGGTATCAACGGCAAAAGCGATAGAGGTGCTTTCAGCAAGAGAGCTCGCCTCGCATTGTGCGCGGCTTAAGAGCAACCCGGACGGCGTGGATGGGCAGTACTGCATCCGCTATATTCAGGGCTTCATCGACGGGGCCGTGGCCACTGATGCCCGCGTGATGCTGAATGCCGAGGACGCGATAGCTGGTGAGACCTTCAGCGAGCGCGCCATGCGTACCCGGCTGCCCAGTCGTGCAGACATCAATCGAGCGGCGGGTCTCGCGGGCTTTTGTCTGGGTGATCCCCTTCACCTGCGTGATGTAGTGGACGCGGTTGTGGCAGACCTGACAGATGAAAAAATGCAGGACGAGCCGGCGATGGACGTGGTCTATTCCTCACTGCAACAACAATTCCCCTGTGAACTATGAGTTTATTTTCCGTCAGGCACGCCTCTCAGCGAGGTGAAGCGCGTCTCCCGGCTGTGCTGCTTTTATTGTTGGTACTGGCAGCCTCCTGGATGCTCTGGTCGGGCTTGTACAAACCCCTGCTGCTGGGACTGGGCGCCTTCTCCTGCCTGCTAAGTGCCTACCTTGGCCATCGCATGGGTTTTTTCCGCCATCAGGCCCTGATGGGATTGTTGCCGCGACTGCCCGGCTACTGGTGGTGGTTGCTCGGTGAGATTGCGATGTCGAGTATTGAGGTGGCCCGACTGATCCTCAAGCCCGCCATGCCGGTTAGCCCGGTGCTGGTTGAGCTGGAGGCTCAGAGCGAGAGTGAGGTGGGACAGGTCATTCTGGGTAACTCCATCACCTTGTCTCCGGGAACCGTCACGCTGGATGTGCACAAAGGTAAATTCCTGGTCCACTGCCTTACCAGCGAGGGTGCCGAGGCATTGCGCTCCGGTGAGGTTGCTCGTCGGGCCGCTCGATTGGAGGGCAGCTGAGCATGTACGTTGTGGTATCAGTCGCTATTCTGGTCACCATGGTACTGGCTCTGGTGAGAGCCTTGTTGGGTCCCAGTGTTTACGACCGTGTTCTGGCGGTTAACGTTTTCGGTACCAAAACGGTGTTGTTGCTGTCGGTGATAGCGTTCCTGTATGGCCGGCCGGACTTTCTGGACCTGGCGTTGGCCTATGCCCTGATCAATGTGGTTGGCATTCTTGCCGTGCTGGAGTTCTTCCAGGATCGCTCCCGAAAGAAACAGGGTGTCGACAGTGATTGATATTGGGCTGGACATACTCAGTTGGGTATTACTGACTCTGGGGGGCGCCTGCGTGCTGATCGGCGGTATCGGTGGCCTGCGGCTGCCCGACTTCTATACGCGCATCCACGCTGCCAGCCTTACCGATACCATGGCGACCCTGCTCATTTTTGTTGGCATGATGCTGCAGTCTGGCTGGTCACTGGCCACGATGAAACTGTTTGCCATTATGCTGTTCCTGCTGCTCACCGGGCCTACGGCCACCTATGCACTGGCGAATGCCGCGTTGTTGTCTGGTCTCAAGCCGGGCGATAAGGGCGCACAGGGAAAATACGGGGAAAACGTCGAATAATGATCTATGTATTTGCGCTGTTCCTGCTGACGTTGTTGGTGATTACCGCAGTCGCCATTGTGCACACGCACAATCTTTTCGTGGCGGTGATGCTGACCTCTATTTTCAGCCTGTTGATGGCTACCAACTTTTTTATACTCGACGCCGCTGATGTGGCACTGACCGAGGCCGCCGTGGGAGCCGGCGTGACCACCGTGATCTTCCTCAGCGCCCTGGCCCTGACCGGGGAATGGGAGAAACCGCGACGCGGTGGCCGTGTCATTACCATCGGTACAGTTGTTGTGCTGGCCCTGCTGATTATCTACGCCACCTTCGACAAGCCGCGCCTGGGTGACCCGGATGCGCCCGTACATCAACACGTTGCACCCTGGTATCTGGAGAAGACACCTGAGCACATTGATATTCCCAATGTGGTCACTGCTATCCTGGGCAGCTATCGCGGTTACGACACACTTGGCGAAGTGCTGGTGGTTTTTGTTGCCTGTATCGGTGTGCTGTTTATTCTCGGCGTCAAGCCTGCCGGGCAATCCACGGTGTTGCCCGCGCAACCATCGGGTTTGCGCCATCACCTGATACCGCAAGTGGTTGGGCGCT
Organism: Pseudohalioglobus lutimaris; assembly: GCF_002866825.1. Lineage (GTDB taxonomy): Bacteria > Pseudomonadota > Gammaproteobacteria > Pseudomonadales > Halieaceae > Halioglobus > Halioglobus lutimaris. The sequence continues at coordinate 19,931 of NZ_PKUS01000025.1, forward strand.
TGCTGGTGCCCTTTATCGTGCTGTTCGGGCTTTATGTGCAGTTTCATGGTGAGTATGGCCCGGGGGGCGGATTCCAGGCGGGCGCGATTATTGCCACTGGCGTCATCCTTTACGCCCTGCTCGAAGGCGAGGCGGAGGCATTGCGCGCGGTACCGCGCTCGGTGCTGTTGGCGTTGGTCGTGGGCGGTGCCTTGCTCTATGGCGCGGTGGGCGTGGTGTGTATGCTCAAGGGCGGGGCCTTCCTCGATTATTCGGTGCTTGCCGCCGACCCGGTATTAGGGCAGCAGTTGGGTATCCTGGTTATTGAGGCGGGTGTAGGTATGGCGGTATGTGGTGCGCTGTTGTCCATCTTTCATGCGTTCGCCGCGCGCGAGGGCGTCGCATGAAACTGCTGGAGCTACTTGGCTATTACAACTACTGGGTGTTCGCTATCGTATTGATGGTAGGCCTGTACGCAGTGATCAGCAAAGCCAACCTGATCAAAAAACTTATCGGCCTGTCGATTTTCCAGTCTGCGGTGTTTCTGCTGTATATCACCATGGATAAAGTGGAAGGCGGCACCGCGCCGATCATTCAGGCCGGCGTAGAGGACCAGATATTTTCCAACCCGCTGCCGCAGGTGTTGATACTCACAGCGATCGTTGTTGGGGTATCCACGCTCGCCCTGGGTCTGGCCATTGTGGTTCGTATCAAGGAATCCTATGGCACCATTGAAGAGTACGAGATCCTGGACGCTGACTGATTGATATGAACCTTACCGACCAGCTTCCCGCATTGCAGGTAGTGGTGCCGATGTTGTCCGCACCGCTGATAGTCCTGTTGCAACCACGTGGCCTGGCCTGGGCCGGCGCGACCGCTGCCGGGCTGGTGAGTTTTGCCATTGCCGTGGCGCTGGCCAGTGCCGTGCTGGGCGGCGAGACACTGACCTATTCCATGGGGGGCTGGCCCGCTCCCTATGGCATAGCCTTGGAGGTTGATGCGTTCAGTGCGCTTCTGCTGCTGATCGTAACCGGGGCGGGAGCCGCTGCACTACTCGCCGCCAGGCCCAGCGTGGACAAGCAGATAGAGCTTGGGTTACAGCCGCTTTTCTACGCTGCCTGGCTGCTGGGCCTCACCGGCCTTGTCGGCATTGTGGTGTCTGCAGACGCCTTCAATATTTTTGTATTCATGGAAATTTCTTCGCTGGCCAGCTATATCCTGATCGCCGGTGGGCCTGATCGCCGCGCGCTGCCTGCCGTGTTCAAGTACCTGATCATGGGCACCATTGGCGCGACGTTCTACCTGATTGGTGTCGGCCTTATCTACATGATGACCGGCACGCTCAACCTCGCTGATATGGAAGCGCGCATCGGGGACGTAGTGGCGCTCAACCCGATATTGGTGGCGGCCGGATTTATCACCATCGGGCTGGCGCTAAAGGCTGCTGTGTTCCCGCTGCATGTGTGGCTGCCGAATGCCTACACCCACTCGCCGCATATGGTGACGGTTTTCCTGGCCGCCTGTGCGACCAAGGTAGCGCTGTACGTGTTGATTCGCTTCGACACCTCGGTATTCCAGGCCAAGCTCGATACCCATGAAATGCAGTTCGCCTTGTTTGCGATGCCGCTGGCTATTCTCGGCATTCTGGTGGCTTCCGCAGTCGCCATGTTTGAAGGGCACCTCAAGCGATTGCTGGCCACGTCGTCGGTCGCGCAAATTGGCTACATTCTGCTGGGTGCCAGTTTTGTCAGCCACGCGGGACTCACTGCCGGCGTCATGCATATGTTCAATCACGCCCTGGCCAAGGGTGGACTGTTCCTCGCCGTGGCCTGTATTGGCTACCACTATCGCGACCTGCGCCTGAGTCAGCTTGGTGGTGTCGCTGCACGCATGCCCTGGACGTGTGGCGCGTTGTTACTGTGCGGGTTGAGCCTGATCGGCATCCCCGGCACCGCGGGCTTTATCAGCAAGTGGTTGCTGATTACGGCCGCGCTGGAGAGCGGCCCCTGGGGCTGGACGCTGGTAGCGGTGATCCTGGTCAGTTCACTGATGGCGGTGGTATATATCTGGCGAATCGTCGAGGCGCTTTATTTCCAGGCGCCTGTTGAAAGCGACACGCCCGTTTCGGAGGCGCCTCTACAACTCTTGCTGGTGACCTGGGGTGTTGCGCTCTTGAACGTTGTTTTCGGCCTGTTTCCTGCGATCCCGCTGGCGTTGGCTAACGCCAGCGCCAGTCTGTTGACCGGGGGTGCGCCATGAGCCCGGAGACGGCCATCCTGGTCGCCATCAGCCTGCCATTGGCAGGCGCGCTGGCAATCGCTCTGTCCGGGCGCATCCACCCCAATCTGCGCGAGGGGGTAACCCTGGCGACTGCGGCTGCCCTTATCTGGGTGGTCTGGGGCCTATTGCCAACGCTGATGGCCGGCGGCAGGCCGGCTGTTGAGGTAAGCCAGATCATGCCGGGGCTGACCATCGCCTTTCGCGTTGAGCCGTTGGGCATGTTATTCGCGGCCCTGGCGTCCGGGCTGTGGCTGATCAATTCCATCTACTCCATAGGCTACATGCGCGGTAACGCAGAGAAAAACCAGACGCGCTTTTACGTCTGCTTCGCGCTGTCGCTCGCTGCCACCATGGGCGTGGCTTTCTCCGGTAACCTCCTGACCCTGTTTTTGTTCTATGAACTGCTCACGCTGTCCACCTACCCACTGGTGGCGCACAAGGGCGATGAGGCCACCGTGCGCTCGGCACGTGTTTACCTGGGCATTCTGCTCAGCACCTCCATAGGTTTGTTCCTGCCCGCTATTATCTGGACGTATATGGTGGCCGGAACGGGTGATTTCGTTCTGGGCGGCATCTTGTCGGGCAAGCTGGCGGGCCCGGAGGTAGGCCTGTTGCTGGGCTTGTTTGTCTATGGTATCGGCAAGGCCGCGGTGATGCCGGCGCATCGCTGGCTGCCGGCGGCGATGGTCGCACCCACACCGGTCAGTGCCCTGCTGCACGCTGTTGCCGTGGTCAAGACCGGCGTTTTTGCGATTACCAAGATTATTGTTTATATATTCGGCGTCGATTTTCTGTTCGCCACGCCCAGCTCCGGCTGGTTGCTGTACGTGGCGGCATTCACCATCATCGTCGCCAGCCTGGTGGCCCTGCGGCAAACCAATATCAAGCGCCTGCTGGCCTATTCAACGATCGCCCAGCTCTCCTACGTGGTGATGGCCGCGGCCATTCTCAAACCGCTGGCTGAGGTCGGCGCCGCGATTCATATGGTGGCGCATGCCTTTGGCAAAATCACCCTGTTCTTCGCCGCCGGTGCCATCTATGTGGCGTCGAAGAAAACAGAAATATACCAGCTGCGCGGCATTGGCAGGCGCATGCCCTGGACCATGGCTGCGTTTACCATCGGCGCCCTGAGTATGATTGGCGTCCCGCCCACTGCCGGCTTCGTCTCCAAGTGGTATATCCTGGCCGGCGCCTTCGAGGCGGAAAACCTGGTGGCGGTGTTCACTATCATTGCCAGTACGGTTTTGAATGCCGCCTACTTCCTGCCGATTTTGTACATGGCCTGGTTCGAGCGCGAAGAGCCCGGCGGCAAAGAACATGGTGAGGCGCCTTTTGCCGCGGTGCTGGCGCTGTGTATCACCGCGCTGCTGACGCTGGGCTTTTTCCTGTTCAATGGGCCGGTGATTGAACTTGAGAGCCAGGTCGTGAGGGGGCTCACCTGATGAGTGACAACAGTAAACATAGTCAGGCGGATGAACAGCTGCACTGGCTGGTTCGACCAGCCACCATTCGCAAGCTGTGGATAGGCTTCAGTGTTGTGCTCGCGCTCACGGTTGTAGCCCAGTCAGTAATCTATGTGAAAGGCTACTTCGGCATCGATGCCTGGTTTGGTTTTGGTGCCGTGTACGGTTTTGCCAGCTGCCTGCTGATGGTACTGGTGGCCAAAGTGCTGGGCGTGGTGCTCAAGCGCCCAGGGGACTATTACCAGGAACCGGGCGCTACGCATTCAACCAATGACAGCAAGCGCGTTGTAGAGGAGTCCGTCGATGGGACTTGAAACGCTCTCCCCCGCGCTGATCCTGTTACTGGCGGCCGTGCTCATCGGTCTGCTCAGGGGGCACGCGCGCACCGCGGTTGTGTTGTTGGCGCCACTGCTCACACTGTGGGCCGTGTGGCAGGTACCCGACGGTGTGCAGGGCACGGTAAAGTTTCTCTCCTACTATATTGAGCCTGTTGAAGGTTCTCCCCTGCGGCGTTTGTTTGCCACGGTTTTTGCCATCATGGTGTTCGTCGGCGGACTTTATGCCTACCGTGTGGCGCGATGGTACGAGCTCTCGGCAGCCTTTGCCTATGCGTCAGGGGCAGTGGGCGTTTGTTTCGCCGGTGACCTGATTACCCTGTTCCTCTACTGGGAATTGATGGCCCTGTTCTCCACGGTTGTGGTGTGGTGTGGTGGCACGCCTGCGGCGCGGGCTGCAGGTATACGTTATGCCATCATGCACCTGCTGGGCGGTGTCATACTCAAGGTGGGTATCGAGGGAGTGGTCGTCGGTACCGGCTCCATCCAGGTCCAGCCCATGCTCGCCCACGATTTCAGTACCTGGATGATACTCATCGGTATCCTGATAAACGCTGCTGCGCCTCCCGTTTCAGCCTGGTTGGCCGACGCCTATCCGGAATCCAGCCCCACGGGCTCCGTTTTCCTGTCGGCGTTTACCACCAAGACCGCGGTACTGGCACTCATCCTGCTGTTCCCCGGGGAACCGGTACTGATCGGTGTTGGCCTGTTCATGGTGATGTACGGGATTATCTATGCGCTGCTGGAGAATGATGCCCGGCGCATACTGGCGTACTCCATTGTCAACCAGGTTGGCTTCATGGTTTGCGCCGTGGGCATCGGCACGCAGATGGCGCTCAACGGCGCAGCGGCGCATGCCTTTGCGCATATCATCTATAAAGCGCTGTTGTTCATGAGTGCCGGCGTGGTTATCTATCGCACCGGCAAGAGCAAGTGTACGGACCTGGGCGGCCTGTTCCGTACCATGCCGTTGACCACAGCCTGCGGCATTATCGGTGCACTGGCGATTTCCAGTTTTCCGCTCACTTCCGGCTTCACCACCAAAAGCATGATTTCCCAGGCCGCGGTGGATGAAAGTCTGGTTGTGGTTTACATGCTGCTGACTGCCGCCTCCGCTGGCGTATTCCTGCACGCGGGTATCAAGTTTCCCTGGTTTGTCTTTTTCCAACGTGATTCAGGACTGCGTCCCAAGGACGCCCCCTGGAATATGGGCCTGGCGATGGTTCTCTTCGCCGGTCTGTGCATTGTTCTCGGTGTGTTCCCCGAACTGCTCTATTCGCTGTTGCCCTACCCGGTGGAGTACGTGCCCTATACGGCGGGCAAGGTGCTGTTTTATCTGCAACTGCTGCTGTTCTCTGGCCTTGCGTTCTTCGTGCTGCTGCCGTTGATGAAGCGTACCGAGACCATAAGCCTGGACACCGACTGGCTGTGGCGTCGTGCCGGACCTGCGCTGCTCCGACTGGCTGAGAAGGGACTTGCGATAATGGGGGCCGTTATCGACAGGCTGCGGTTGCGCTCGCAGCAGCTTGCCCAGCGCCTGGCCACGCGTTACCTCGGCCAGCCCCACACAGCCGACAGCAAGGAACGTGGCGTGTTCGCGCGCTCCTGGCCGATCGGCACGACAGCTTTGTGGATCGCAGGTCTGCTCTCGGCGTATGTGTTGTTGTATTACCTGTAACCTTCCTGAACACCTGGTGTGGGGTGCATCAAAGGCCGATTCTATGCGCTGGGTCTGCTCACAAAGGCTGGTAACCGAGAATGGACGAGGGCAGACGAATCCAGTGTCTCTTTAGCGCACCGGTTGTCAGCGGCGGCGCCGCTGGTCGTCCCGGGCAGCCAGGAATATCGCCGAGATTCCGCTGATAGCCGAGGCCAGGGCAACCACCACCACGGTGGTAACGACCCCCCGATGAAGAAAAACGGCTACCAGTGCCGGCCCCATGGAAACCCCCAGGGCCTCTACACCCGGAGCCAAAGGTAGCAATGGTCTGGCCGCGGGTGAATGGGCGATGCTGCCCAGAAAGTTGGCGATGCCCAGATTCCACGAAAAGCCCCAGAGTGAAATCGCCAGCAGATAGGCGAGCGGCCCTCCGCCAAAACTGAACACGGACATTGCAATACACTGCATAACCAGCACGGAGAGCAGCAGTGACTCGCGCCTGATTCGATTACTCATTGCCAGGGCAGTGAGTGACCCTGCCGCCTGGCAGACCAGTGAAAGACTCAAGTACAGACCTAGTTTGCCACCCTGCACGCCGCTGGCGTCACCGAGAGATTCCGCATAGGTCCAGACTGCACCCAGGTTCACGGCATAGGTAAATAAACCGATAGTGGGAAGCAGGCTCGCCGGTCGAGTCAGGTGAAGGTGGGTCAGGTTCGCCGCTTTTGATGTCTCTCTCGCAGGCAGGCGGCCGCTGAGGACCAGGCCCAGTGTAGCGGTTCCGGCGATCAGGCTGGTAACAGATGTCCAATCCCAGTTAATACCAAGGGGGGGCAGCAGCGCCAGTGCGCAGACGGCATAGATCATGTTTGACAGGCTGAGCAGGGCGAAGGCAGCGGTCGCATTGCTGCGCCGACCGAGTAACACGAGGGCGCCAGAATAGGCCAGACCGTCTCCAAGCAGGCCGGTCAAGAATCTGAGCAGAAGTAACCCTTCGAAGCCGCTGGCATATTGTGACGAGAGATTGCCCGCGAGGATGCCGACCAGACCCAGGCGGCAGAGCACTGCACAGCCCAGTCGCGGTGCGAGTAACAAGCTGAACAGCGACGCGAGTGCCAGGCCAGCGATTTCGGCAGTCATCAGATAACCGATTTGGCTGTCGCTCAGGGCCAGCGCATCACTGGCAGCTGGAAGCAATACCGGGGCGAGGTTAAAAGCGGCTGCACCACTCATGCCCGCAAGCAGAACGGCGGGCAGCTGCAAGGGTGTGGCCTCGCGGGCCCGAATACGCATTCCCGCGTTCAGTGTTCGCCAGTGCTCAGGGCAAGGCCTGCCGCAGCGAGTCCGCTGAGAATCTCCTCCACCAGGGAGTCCTCAAGGACAAAACAACTCAGCCAGCGGCGACCGAGTCTCGGAAATTCAGGCCGAGAGTCGAGTAAAAGCGCCAATTGCTTCTCCGCACCAGCCGTGTCCCCGAGTTTCCCGAGGATTGCTGCGCGTAGCATGGGTTGCCAGAACAATGGAGAAGGGCGGAATTGATCTGCGACGGCAAGCGCTTGATCGTAGAGGCCTTGTCGGTACGCGTTGAGGCAGGCGGGGTAGCTCAAACTGTGCGGCGCCGTCGGCATCAAGGTCTGAATTTCGGATAGCACCTCGCAGCCGCGCTGCCATTCGCCAGCGAGCGCCACCGCCAGCGCTGCGTCTCCGCGGTAACCCGGAGAAAGATGCTGGTCATCCAACAAGGGGCCTAACACCTGCATCAACTCTGCTTTTTGCCTGGCCCGCAGCAGCGCGTAGCCCAGTGCAAGTTTACAGGTGGCGTTTTCCGGGGCCTGGGCGAGTGCGCGCCGGGCCAGGGCGATTGACTCTTCTGGCAGGGGCCCTTCTTCGGTGAAGCCCAGTGCGTAGCCGGCGCGTCGCGCATCGACCAGTAAGGAAAGTAGAACCGCATTCTCGGGATCGCGCGGCGCAGCATACTCCAGCGCCCTGCGGGCTGCCTGGTAGCTCTCCATGCTATGCCGGTTGAAGTAACGATAAAAAAGGAGTGTAGCCTCCTCGCTGGTGAAAGATGATTTGTGCTCGGGGTGAATGGCTTCCATCAGTGATTGATTGATGGTGCCTGAATACACGTCCGCTGTGCGCGCAAGAATTGTGGTCACAATCTCATCCTGCACGGCCAGTATGGCATCCTCCCGCCAGACCCTGTCAATCCGTTCGGCCCACAGGATTTCCCCGCTGGCCAGGCTTTGCAGACTGGCATTGACGCGCAGACGCGACTGGTCTCGCTGGACGCTGCCATGCAGCATAAAGCCCGTAAATTGCTGCGACGCATCGTCCGCTCTCTGGTGCGGAATAATGCGCAGACAGGGCAGCCTGGCCAGGGTGATTTCCAGCTCATCCGTCAGGCTCTGAGCCAGACTGTTTGCACCCGAAGATGCGTCCCTGCACTCGAAAGATGTCACCAGCAGCGTCTGCCGGGACGAGAGGTCCTCTGTCTTGAGCGCTGTCGCAGGCGGCCTCTCCCCGACACGCTCGAAGCAGGGTAGGTAGTGCCCCTTTGGAATACTGATCCGGTATTCATAACAATTTTTGGTAGCTGCATAGTAAGCGTCGATTGCCTTGCGCAGCTTGATCATCTCCACTCGCACAATGGCGTCCAGCTCGGGATCAAACTCATCGCCGCGGCCAAATATGGTCGCGGCCAGTTCGCGCTGATTGAGCACCCGCTCGTTGCCATCGAGGGCGCTCTCTACCAAATGGGTCAATAGCTTACGCAGGCGGGGGGAAGCCGGAAAGTCGCGGCTGGCAATCAGGTGCTCCAGGTCTTCGCGCACGCCAGTGGTTGCCCAGTCTTCGGGCGAATGTGACCGCGCTGGTCTGGCAGGCGTCATCACAGTCAATCTCTCCACTTTTTCTGCGCGTTAACAACGGAGTTAACGGTCGGTTATTGAAAACGGTAACTTTCTTAACCTACCACCACGCAGTGAATATAGCCACACTTCCCCCTACACACATGTCGTCACAGCGATGAGAGCAACCATGATAAGAACAGTCAGACATATGCAAGAAACTAATCACCCCGCTGAACGAAATGCGCCGACGGCATGGGCGAAGCTGCTCGCAGCAGTCCTGCTATGTGGCGCGACCGGGGCGGTGCAGGCGCAGTTGGTCGGCTCTCCCGATGAGCACCCGGCGATGGTCGACCCGATCGATAAAGGTGAGCAGCCCATTGTCCATCTCAATCCGGATGACCCCGGATACGATGCCTGGCGAGTGGTTCGTGAAGACCTTGCGGAAGGGCGTGAGCCCGGCCCGATCAATGTGCAGCGCTACAAGGGTGGATTCCCGTGGATTGGTATCCCCACCTTTTTCCATCTGCCGGTCGCGTTGACGCCGGAAGATCTCAAAGCAGGTGAAGTCGACGTGGCAATCATGGGTGCTGAACTGGTGGGCGGCATGCGTGCGCGCACCTGGGGCCCGATGGAAATGCGTAACCCACATCGCTCGGAGATATACCACCTGTGGGGAGAGTGGGCCATGCCGGAGTTGGATTCCGGATTAGCCTGGGAGCGTGAATTGCGGGTGGTGGACTACGGGGACGCGCCGATGGAACCGCTGAGCCTTGAGAGAACCATTCCGGAAGTACGCAAGCTCGTACGCCAGATTGCCGGCGTAAAACTGAAAAATGGCAAACAGACTGTGCCCATCATTGTCGGTGGTGCTCACGCCCTGATGTATCCGGATTACGCGGCCCTTGCAGACGTCTATGGTAAAGACAAGATCGGGGTTATCCATTTTGACGCCCACCAGGACTATGCACCGACCGGTTTTGGCCATATCCATACCCACGGCAACCCGGTGCGCGCGTTACTGCTTGAGGGTTTTCTGGAAGGCGATAAGTTCGTACAGGTTGGCCTGCGCGGTCCCACCTCTACCGATGTACCCACGCTTAAGGAGGCCCGTGCCGCCGGTATTCGGTATCACACCATGGCTGAGGTAGAGAAGCGAGGCTGGGAAGCAGTGATGGAGGATGCTCTGAAAGAGGTGCGGGAGCAGGCCGACTACCTGTTTATCTCCTTCGACGTGGATGTAATAGACCCGACGTTCATGCCCGGCACGGCAACACCCGAACCGGGTGGTCTCTATATCCGCGAGGTTTTGCCGATGATGCGCCGCTTGTGCGCCGAGAACGATATTGTCGGCGTCGAAATCGTTGAGTTAAAGCCGGATGCGGATGTGGGGTACACCTCGGTGCAAAATGCCAAGGCGGTGCTGCGCCAATGCCTGAACGGTATGGCCATGCGCAAGAAAGGCCTGACCGAGCCCGGGTACTTGCATCCGGTGATGGTAGATGACGGTCACTGAGCCCAGCAAACTCAAGGCCTTAGATGCAATGACAGGTTACCTGAGAAAAGCGCTCGCAGAACCACTGGTCGGCTTTACCCTTCTGGCCGGAATGATTTTTGCGGTCTGGAACGTCTGGGGTGAGCCTGAAGCTGAGTTGATTGTCATTACCCGGGACAGAGTGGCTGCGCTGGCTGAAGAGCATCGCCTGCTTGAAGGTCGCGCACCCTCAGCGGAGCAATTAGAGCAGCTGGTGCAGCGACACATCGACGAGGAAGTACTGGTGCGCTCAGCCTATGCGCTAGGCCTGAACCGTGGCGATGGGAGGGTGCGTCGACAACTCATCAATAAGATGAGTTTTGTAGTTGAGCAGGAGCCGGGCGAGCCAACCGAGGCCGATCTTCAGGCAATGTACCTGGCGAACCCGGAGCGTTACCAGAGCCCCGCCCAGGCCGATCTTGTGCAGGTTCATACTGGAGAGGACGCGGTTGACGCGCAGACAGTGCAGGCGCTTGCCAGCGGTTCCCTGGAGCCCTCGATACTGGGGCGGGTCAGTCAGGTCTATGGTGTGATGGACATAGAAATAGCGGAGGCGATTGGTGCGGAGAACGCAGCGGTATTGGCTGCTGCGGCTCCGGGTAGCTGGCATGGGCCGTATAGTGGGCCGCAGGGGTTGTTGCTGGTCAAGCTTGTTGAGCGACGCCCGCAGGCCGAATTTCCCAGGGACCAATTGCAGCGTTACTTGCGCGAGGACTGGTATATAAGCCAACGACAGGCACTGCGCAGGCAGCAACTCGATACGCTGCGCCGTGGCTACCGTGTTGAAGTGGAGGCCTTCAAGCCATCGCTGCAGGTTGCGGGGTCGTAATGTAATGCCTGCTTTGCGTAGTTGGCTGTCTCGCGCGCAACGGCTGGCGACCTGTGCCTCTGTCATGCCGCTAGTGTTCGCTTTACTGCTGGCACCCGCTGCGTCTGCCCACGACACCGGGGTAGCCAGTATCGTGTTGCAAGAGAATGCACCCAACCAGTTCCTGCTGCAGGTCAAACTGCCCGAGAATATCGAACCTGAACCACCGGGTGTGCCAGCAAGTTGCCAGGTGACCGCTGGCGGCTCCCGGACGCTGCCGTCGCGCAATCGACTCGATATCTGGGCGCTGTCGTGTATGGGTCCTGTGGCGGCTGGGGAAGGTATCGATTTTCCATGGCGCAGGGAAGCGGTGGCCGTGCAGGCGACGTTACTGGACGGCAGCGAGCGTACGTTCTTCATCAATATCAGCGAGCGAGGCAGCAAGCTGACGTTCGACGAAATGCGCGAAACCGCGCGACCGATGTGGCAGACGTTAGAAGACTATTTCACCCTGGGCGTTGAGCATATCCTCAGTGGTTGGGATCACCTGGCGTTTGTATTGGCGCTGTGCCTGATCGCCAGCGGCCGCCACCTGGTCGCCCTGGTCACTGCCTTCACCGTGGGCCATTCGTTGACGCTTGCACTGGCCGTTATCGGTTGGGTGAATGTACCGATACCCGCAGTGGAGGCCTGCATTGCCCTGTCCATCGCCTTTGTAGCGCGCGAAGTGCTGCGGCCCTCCCCAGGAAAAAACAGGGGGGTGCCTATAGCGCTGCTCTTTGGCCTGCTGCACGGTCTCGGTTTTGCCAGTGCGCTCAATGAGATCGGGTTTCGTCAGGGAGAACTGTTAGCGGGTCTGGTGGCTTTTAACATCGGTGTGGAAGCCGGGCAGCTCCTGTTTGTCTGCCTGGTGCTGGCGCTTGCGCTGCTTGTGCGCCCTCTCGCTTTTCCCCTACAGGCTCGCGCGGCCACGGCCTGCCTGCTCGGTGCACTGGGGATGTTCTGGACCATCGAGCGGGTGGCGTCCTTTGCGGTCTGAGTCCGCCCGTTAGGGCCTTATGATGCGCAAGCTGCAGTTGTCGCTAGGTATGCTCGCCGTTGCCGGCGCGGCCGCCGGCGAAGAGACGGGCGAACGCCCCCATCAAACGAGTTACGGTGAATTGTCTGTGCTCGAAGAGTACCGCGATCCTGCTCAGCGCACCGGCCATCTCGCGATGGCCCCGGCCATTGATGCCCTGCAGCCCTACTTTAACTTCAAGGCATCCTTGAGTGAGCGCGCAGGCATCCACTACGTGGTCGAGTATGCCCCTCTCTTTCAAACGCAACTGGATGGTGGTGCAGGTAATACGGCTGGCGATGAGGCCAACTTTATCCTCAAGTGGACGCCAACTGTAGCGGACAGCGACGATGAAAACGGCTTACTTGCCTGGTATCAGTTTCAGAATACCTTCACCGAGCACAATACCAGCGAGTTCATGCAGCGAATGGGGGTTCTGTCGCCGCTCAATGGGGGCGTCACCGGGGAGGGCAATGGCTCGTCCGATTTTCTGCAGCACTTTGCCTGGGAACAGCACTTTGGCGAACGCTGGCGCCTGATGGCAGGCAAGCTGACCAGCCGCGTACTGCTGAACCTCAATCGCTATGCGATCAGCGATCGCGAGGATTTCTTTTCTCCCATGCTGGTGAACAATCCGGTTGTACCCTACACCGGCCGATTGGGCCTGGGTGCTTTCGTGGAGTACAAGGAGGAGCAATGGTACGTATCGACCATGGTTCGCCAGGCGGGTGGCACCAGTCAATGGTTTGAGTTCGACGAACTGCACGCCGATGAATTGGAGTACGTGGCCGAGATTGCGCTGACGCCGGAAAATGTTTTTGGCCTGGGAGAGGGCGTATATCGCTTTACCCCGTCGTGGACAGACGCGGTGGGTGACGGCGTTGCTGCGCAGCCATCGGGCTGGAGCATTTCCGTTAGTGCCGACCAGGACATTGGTGACAAGCTGGGCGCTTTATTCCGCTATGCCTATGCCAACGAAGACTTTCGCGACTTCAAACAGAGGCTTTCCCTGGGCGCGCAGATCAAGCAGCCGCTGGGCATGCAGAATGATCGAATTGGCGTGGGTGCCTGGTGGGGTGAGCCAACCGACCGCGACCTTGACGGCGAGTACGGGCTGGACGCGTTCTGGATGATTCAGGTCGCTCCCTTTATGGAGCTCAGCGCTGACCTGCAATTAGTGCTGGACCCTGCGCTGAGCAACCGGAATCAGGCGTGGATGGGGGGCTTGCGCATGCGGTTTGTATTCTGACTTTTGCCAACCGAGATTTATCAGGGTCTCCTCAGCGTAGTCATGGGGAGGCCAGGGAGAAAGGCAATGAAAAAGACGCTATTGATTATCACCTTACGGGGTCTCGGTCTCGCCGGCGCAATCGCCTGCAGCGATCTGGCAATGGCTGTGGATGGTGGTGAGAGCAAACCCAAAACCGCCTATTTTGGTGAGCTGCACCTGCATACGGCCTGGTCTCTGGACGCCTATGGCTTTGGCAATCAGGTAGTCGGCCCGGATGAGGCCTATCGCTTTGCCCAGGGTGAAGAAGTGGCCATACCCGGTGGCGGCAAAACACGTATCACCCAACCACTGGATTTCGCCTCGGTGGTGGAGCACGCGGAATGGCTGGGCGAGATGCGCATGATCCTTTCCCCCGACCACGAGAAATACAATAACCCCTTTGCACGCAATGCCAGGGCGGGGGACGAGAACTTTTTCAAGACCATCCTCGCGGCAGAGGACGAGGGACGGCGCCCACCGGACTTTTCCGGAAAGCAAGGTGAGTTTGCCGCGCAGACAGCCGGCGATGTCTGGCGGGACATTGTCGAGATCACCGAACGCTACAACCAGCCGGGTACATTCACCACGTTACACGGTTTCGAATGGACGGCGGCACCCGACGGCAGCAACCTGCATCGCAACCTTTTTTTCCGCAGCGACAAGTTGCCTGTACTACCCGTATCCTGGTTTGAGGCACGTACTGTAGAAGAACTGTGGACCTGGATGGAGACCACCGGCGGTGGCCCGGAACGGGTGCTCGCCATTCCGCACAATGCGAACATGTCCGGTGGCCTGATGTTCAAACCAGCCTACTCTGACGGTAGGCCTATTGATGCGGAGTACGCACGCCGCCGCGCCACCAATGAGCCATTGTTCGAAATAGTACAGGCCAAGGGCGCGTCGGAGAGCAGTCCACAGTTTGCTCCCAACGACGAGTTCATCAACTTTGAACTGGTCGGCGATGTCAATTTTGTCGGGCAGGTGGACCCGTCACCCCATAACTGGGTGCGCGAAGCCCTGAAAAACGGCATGGCGTTGAAGCAGAAGTTGGGCGTGAATCCGTTCGGCTTTGGCATTGTAGCAGCGACCGACCAGCACAACGGCCTGATGGGCGATACCGACGAGTTCGACTTCAACGGTTCGCACGGCCTGGGTGATGCCACGCCGGCGGCACGCCTCAATGCGAATATGGAAGTCTTTGACCTGCGGCTACTCAATCCCGGGGGGCTGACCGGAGTATGGGCCGCAGCCAATACCCGAGAGGAAATCTGGAACGCGATGCGCCGGAAGGAAACCTTCGGCACCAGTGGCGTACGCATTAAAGTGCGTCTCTTCGGCGGCGGGGCGCTGACATCAGGGATGGCATCCAATGTGGATCTTGCCGCCCTGGGTTATGCTCGGGGTGTCCCCATGGGCGGGGTACTCGACAGACTCGAGACCGCCCCGGGTTTCCTGGTGCAGGCCATTCGCGACCCGCAAAGCGGCAATCTGGACCGCATCCAGATCGTCAAAGGCTGGCTGACAGCTGACGGCGAAGTCTATGAAAAGATCTATGATGTCGTCTGGTCTGGAAACAGGCAATTGGATAAGGCTGGTCGCTTGCCAGCAGTGGGCAACACAGTTGATGCAGCCAGGGCCACTTTTGAAAACTCCATCGGCGCCGACCAGTTGTCCGGCTTCTGGCGCGATCCTGATTTCGATCCGCAACAGCCTGCGTTCTATTATGCCCGGGTTCTGCAGATACCCACGCCGCGATGGTCGACCTACGACGCTGCCAGGGCCGACCTTGCCTTGCCCAATGACGTGCCCGCCGCTATCCAGGAGCGCGCCTGGACCTCGCCTATCTGGTATACGCCGTGACAGGTATATGGAGAAACGCCATCGCTGCGCTCTGCGTATTTGCGTTCCTTTTCGCCAGGCCCCTGCAGGCGGCAGAGGGCGCAGTGAGTCTCTATGCCCCCGGTTTTTTCAGTGCCATGGCGGGCGTCATGCCTGAGGCGGGCACCTATGGCGACTTTCAGGTGTGGCTGTATGACGGGAACCTGAACGAGGCGTTCCTGGAAAACCAGGTGGTGAGCAAGATTGATTCGCAGATGGCCGTGCCCATGCTCTCGGTGATGCACGTGACCGAGCTTAGCTGGCTGGGCGGCCGATATGGCTTCAGCATCATGGGCAGCTACCCTTCTGTGGATGTGGGTGCCACACTCACCGCAGCTAACCAGCCTTTGCGCGACAAGGACTCTGCCAGCGGCCTTGGCGACCTGACCCTGACTCCACTGATTCTGGGCTGGCACGATAGCAACTGGCACAGCATGTTTATGCTTAACGCCTACCTGCCCACTGGCGGATGGGATGAACACGACCTGGCTACCACCGGTCTGAATCGCCCCGCCCTGGAGCCCATGTACAACCTGACCTACCTGAGTGAGGAGACCGGTCGCGAACTGTCACTGGCGGTCGGTTACACCATTAACTTCGGCAATGAGGATACGGACTACGAGTCGGGAGATGAATTCCATCTGGATTTCACTCTTGGCCAGTGGTTTGCCAATCACTGGATGGCCGGTGTCGCCGGTTACTGGTTTCAGCAGGTTACCGCCGACGACGGAGCGCCAGACGTGCTCGGCAGCAATAAGGGGAGAGTGTTGGGTGCCGGCCCTATTGTCAGTTATGTGACCACGCTTTCCGGTGGCAATGAGCTGCTGCTGTCGGCGCGTTACTACCACGAATTCGGCGGTACCAATCGACTGGAAGGAGATGCATTGTGGTTGAGACTCAGTTTCGGCATCTGACTTATTCCCCATGACTACTGCGACGAAAGTAGTTGCCTGGGGCCTGCTGGCAACACTGGTGCTGTTGATGTTGCTGATCGTCGCCCTGGTCAGCATCGACCTGGGGCGATTCAAGGAGCCGATTGAATCACTCGCCAGCGATGCATTGGGGCGCGAGCTGGAGATCACGGGTCCGCTGCATATCGAAGTCGGGCGCACCATCGATATCTCCGCGCAGGGCATCAGTCTGGACAATGCCGAATGGGCGACGGAGCCGGACATCATCAGCGTTGGCTCGCTGCGTCTGGAAATCGATACCGCGTCCCTGCTGACGGGGACGGTGGTGGTCAATTCCGCGCGATTCGGCGCTATTGATATAGATCTGGAGCAACTGCCGGAGGGCGCAGCCAATTGGGAGCTGTGGCCCGAGGATGACTCACCCGCGCCAGTGGAAGATGAGGATGCCATGGCTGCAGTGCCTGTACTGATAAGAGAGCTGTCGATAGACGGCACCACCCTGAGCTACTCGGGTCCCTTGTTTGCAGAGCCGATCGAACTGACTGTCGCCTCTGCGCGCCAGCAGTTGGACGATAACGGTTTTGTGGCGTTTACGCTGGATGCGTCCGTGAATGGCACGGCGGCGACGGCTACCCTGCGCGCAGGACCGTTCGAAGAGTTGCTGAATGCGGGTGCGGTTTCCTATGAGCTGGCCGGGGCGGTTGGCGAAATCACCTTCGATAGTGACGGTTCGGTAGCCAACCTTGCACAGCTGACGCAGCCCGATGCCGCAATGCGCGTGTCCGGCCCCTCGTTCGATTACCTGGCACAATTGTTGAACCTGCGGGTGAGCGTCGAGGGTGCGCTGGATGTGCAGGGCAGCGTCAGGCCCTTGGATAACAGGCTGGCCGTGCAGGTAGACAGCCGCGTGGGCGACGTCGCCGCCACACTGAAGGGCGATCTCGTCAACCTGCGTTCGCTGGAGGGCGCTGTCCTGAATCTCGGTATCAATGGCGATAGTGACACGCTGTTGCGCGCGCTGGAGGTTGACCTGCCCGCCGGAGCGGGTCCCTTCCGTATCGATCTCAGCACTGAGTCGCCGCGGCCGGAGGGTTCTCCTTTTCGCCTCAACGCCAGTTTTCTGGATGCGGAACTGATCGCGCAGGGAGTGTTGCGCTTCACATCGCCGGATTTGAGCGGCTCTTCCGCGCAGCTCAGTCTGCTCGGTGATTCGGCCGGGGCGATATTGGGCAGGCTGGGCGTCAGTGATGCCCCAGCAGAGGCCTTTGATATTGCAGCATCAATAGGGCTGACGGGAGAGTCAGTGGAGCTGGATAACGGTCTGGCTACCCTCGGTGGCAAGGCTGTAGCCATATCCGGTCGCGCTGCACGCGACGGCAGCAAAGTGCTGCTTGAGTTGCGCGGTGATAGCGCCAGGTCCTGGCTGCCATCCATTCCCGCAGAACTGGACAGCGCCTTTGCCGGCACCGCCGATATGCAGTTGGTCAACGAATCTGTGCTGTCCGGTGAGCTTGCTCTAGAGCTGGATGAACTGTCTCTGCAGGTGCAGCCCTTGCTGAATCTGGCGAGCGAAACGGCACCGGTGAAGGCGACGTTCTCTGGTAAGGTGACCGGCTCCGACTTCAGCGGCGACGTCACTGCAGACAGAGGTCCGGTACCGCGCGTTGCGCTGCAGCTGCGTTCCTGGATGGTCGACTTCAGGCCCTGGCTGCCTGAGACTGCAGAGGCACCGGCTCAGGCTGCGCCGCAGGAAGCATCGCAAGATCGCCGGGTGATTCCTGACTTCGATCTTTCCGTCTTGCAGTTGCCGGCGTTGGAGCTGACGCTGGATTATCGAGCACAGCGGATTGAGCTGCCCTTCGAGGCTGTTCACGACGTCCACCTGCAGGGCGAGCTGGCCGGAGGTGAGCTGCAGCTGAGCCGCTTTGCCTTGCGTGGCCAGGGAGATGGGTTGGTTGAGGCCTCCGCAGGTCTGGAGCAATTGGCACAGGGCGTTGAGGCATGGGTAAGGTTGAGCGGGTCAAACATTTCCGTCGGTCTGCCGGCGCAGGACCCGCAAGAAGTGGCACTGCTGCCGCGCTACGATGTGTCGCTGGCCTATATTGGCCGCGGCGAAACACTGCGTGAACTGGCCGCAGGCAGCAACGGCTATTTACGTCTGTCCAGCGGCCCCGGGAAGGTTGATATTAGCGCCATGCGTATGTTTACCAACGACTTCCTGATGGAGTTGTTGAACACCGTCAACCCGTTCGCTGAGCAGGACCGCTACAGCAATATTGAGTGTACGACTGTGCTGGCTGTTGTAGAGGACGGTGAGTTGGTCGGTGAGCCGCTGCTGGTGGTACAGAGTGATCGGCTCAATGTGTTCGCCAAGGCTCGCGTGGATCTGGATACGGAGAAGGTGGAGGCTGACTTTAATACCGTGCCAAGGAAAGGTCTGGGTCTGGGGCTTGGCAACCTGGTGCACCCGTTTGTGAACGTAAGTGGCACGCTGGGCGAGCCGCGCCTGGGCCTGGATTCCGGTTCAGCCATACTGGAAGGCGGCGCGGCACTGGCCACCGGGGGATTGTCGATTCTGGCCAAGGGCCTGTTCGAGCGCGCGACCTCCAGCGCCAGGGCATGTGACACCGCGTTGCTCGCCGCGCAGACGAAGTTTGATCGGCTGGAGGCTTTGTACGGGACCGGGCAGAACACGGGAGAAACGCCATGAGTCGAATCAGAATCCTGCTAACGCTGTTAGCAGTAGTCGTCAGTGTCGCCAGCGTAGTGGTGGCGTTTCGTGTGCTCAATCCTACCCCGCCGCGCACGGTCACTATCAGTACTGGCCCCACCGGCAGTGCCTACGAGCGCGTGGCGGAGCAATACCGTGAGATTCTGGCTGAAAGCGGCGTGGAACTGGTACTGCAGCCTTCAGCAGGAGCCCGCGAAAATCTTTTGCGCTTGTCGCTGGGTGAAAGCGATGTTGGCTTTCTGACCATGGGTACGCCCGATACGCGCGAGGCCCAGAACTTGAGTTCGCTGGGTGCCATGTTTTTTGAGCCGCTGTGGATATTCGCCCGCGACCCGCAATTGTTTGCTGGCGCGATGGCGGGTGTGGGCGACAGCCGCATCGCTATCGGGCCAGCCGGCAGCCGAACGAACGCCGCTACACGCTACCTGTTCGAGTTAAACGGTCTCGATGCGGCCAGCATGCCTCTGCTGGAGCTCGCGCCAGCTGATGCGGAGCAGCGTTTGCGCGACGGTGAACTCGATGCCGTTGCCATCGTCAGTAATGCCGCATCGCCCGTGCTGAAGCGGTTGCTGTCGATGGAGGGCGTTACCCTCATAGACTTTGAGCGCGCCGACGCCTACGCCGCACTCTTTCCCGAATTACGCAAGCTGATCGTGCCCGCCGGGATCGGCAGTCTTGCCCACAACCTGCCAGCACAGGATACGCGCATACTCGCCTTTACCACTATTCTTGTCGTGCGCGATGGCCTGCACCCGATCACCAGGAGTCTGCTGCTGGATGCGGCATCGCGGGTTCACTCCGCGCCGGACATTTTCCATCAGGCTGGCGATTTTCCCCTGGCGATAGACCAGGTGATTCCGCTCAGCGACAGCGCGCTGGCCTACTATTCCGACGGCCAACCCCTGCTGCTCAGATTACTGCCCTATTGGCTGGCGGTGCTGGTTATGCAGGTCCTGGTGGCGGCGATACCGTTACTGACCATCGTGTATCCCCTGCTAAAATTGATGCCTTCGGTTTTCGATTGGGCAATGCGGCGTCAGTTCTACAAGGTTTATGTGGAACTCAGGCAGATGGATCGCGGCTTGTCGTCGGTGGACCCCGGTCAGATCGAGCATTACAAAAAGCGACTGGAAGAGTTGGAGCAGCGAGTGACGTCCCTGCGAGTACCGGTTACCTACGCGAGTATGCTTTATGCGCTGAAGGCACATATAGGCGCTGTACGGCAAAAAGTGCATGCTGCAGATGAACGCGCCAGCGAGGCATAGGTCCACGCCGCATCAAAGTGCGCTTGGTGTGCAATTCGGGAGCGCGGCCGGTTGTGGTTGTCCCGATTCTGGGTGATGGTATACGAGTGCGGTCTGGTGTGATTCCGGTCCGGTCTTCCTGTTTAGCTGAGAGGCTGTCATGCGCGCTCTGATTGTTGTTTATATTCTGGCCTTCTTAATGGCCTGGGCTGGCAGTCAGGGCGGCGCCTGGGCCGGGGGGCTGCCGGTCTTTGCCTGGTGCGCACTGCTGGCTTTCGCGTTGCAGTGGCTGGCGTTCGTTCCCGCCTATCTGAAGCAGACCGAGGTGTTTTACGATCTTACCGGTAGCCTGGGTTTTATCAATGCTACGCTGCTTGCCCTTGTTCTGGCAGACAGGCTCGACGCGCGCTCGCTGCTCCTGGCGGCCTGCGTACTGATCTGGGCCGCGCGTCTGGGCAGCTTTCTGTTTGCACGTATCCTAAAGGATGGCGCTGACTCGCGCTTCGATCGCATCAAACCCGATCCGCTGCGATTCTTCCTCACCTGGAGTTTGCAGGGTCTGTGGATACTGCTCACCGCCGGCTGTGCGCTGGCGGCGATCACTGCGCTGGACAAGACGCCTTTGGGCTATCTGGACGCGGTCGGCGCCGGACTGTGGCTGGCTGGGTTGGTTATTGAGGTGACTGCCGACCGGCAAAAGCGACGGTTTCGTGCCACGGCCGGAAGTGAGGCGTTCATTCAGTCCGGACTCTGGCGTTTTTCACGCCACCCCAATTACTTTGGCGAGATCGTATTGTGGTCCGGCGTCGCGCTGCTGGCGTTGCCAGCCTTGCAGGGCTGGCAGCTGCTGACCCTGGTCTCTCCTGTCTTTGTCTTCCTGCTGCTCACCCGGGTGAGCGGTATTGTGTTGCTGGAGAAAAAGGCAGACGCGAAGTGGGGTGGCCAACCCGGGTACGAACAGTACAAGGCCCATACGCCGGCGCTGGTGCCCAGGCTTTACTGAGCGCGCGTTTTTTGGCTGTTTATCCCCACACGTCGGCAAACAGGTTGTTGGCCCAGTCGAACATCTCGCTGTAGTTGTCCCGCGTCCATTCGCCCGCTTCAGCGATATGCGCCAGTGCCATGGCACCCTTGTCCATGTCGTACTGGAAAACTGCGGTAAGCCAACTGGCGGTGTCGCGGGTAATTGGACTGTAGCAGGCAGAATTAGTGGTGATGTTTTGCAGTCGCTCTGCGTGGTCGGTGGGTTGGCTGGCCAGTTTACGCAGTATCGCGTCTGCGCAGATCTTCGCCTGGGCGTTGGCCATGTGTGCCGACTTGGGTTGGCCGCTGCCCTGGGCGTCGCCGATGATGTGGATATCCTCGAAGCCGGCAAGCGTTGACTCGTAGGTTGTCACATCAACCGGCGCCCAGAAGCCGCCGTCAGTGAGTCCGTTATTGCGCACCAGGCCGCCTGCGCGCTGGGTGGGAATAATATTGATCACGTCGCCGGAAAAGTCACCGAGTGAGGTTTCCACTACATTGGCGTTGCTGTCGACCACACCCAGTTCAACGCCGGCAGAATATTCCACCACGTTGCCATACAGTTGGTCGAATGCCCGGGAGAAGGTTTCCTCCTCTGCCTGTATGCCCTCGTTGGCATCCAGTACCACTACCCGGCCGCCGCCATTGCTTTGAAGCATGTCTGCTACCAGGCAGGCGCGTTCGTAAGGTCCGGGTGGGCAGCGATAGGGAGAGCGGGGAATGGTCATCACGAAAGTTCCGCCCGCAGGCATCGCCTGCAACTGGTCTTTCAGCAGCCTGGTCTGGCCCCCGGCGATCCAGGCGTGCGGGTTTTTGTTAGCAATCCATCCCCTGGGTTTCTTGAAGGAGATACCCGCCGCCAGTACCAGTACGTCGTAGTTCACCGGAACCTGTTGTTTCAGCGTCAATTCACGCGCGGTGGGATCAATGCGTTTGACGGAATCCTTGATGACCTGGACACCGTATTTACTGGTGAGGTCACCATAGCCGAAGCGCAGGTCTTTCAGGGGTAGTTCCCCGTTCAACACCAGGTTGCTCATAACGCAGGACGTGTGCCGTGCCCTGGGGTCGATGAGGGTGACGTCGACCTTATCGCCGCCCCAGTGCTTGAGGTATTTCGCTGCGGTGGCACCGCCGAAGCCTCCGCCGACAACAACGACGCGTGCGCTGCCGGACTGAGCGCGGAGAATGCCGGGCGCCGAGGAGGCCGCGGCCGCGAGACTGGTTGCCTTGATAAAGTTTCTACGGTTGATCGTCACGGTGGCTACCTCCCGGAATCAGGTTTGTGGTTGCTGTAGTGGGTTGCGCAGGCTCAGTCATCATCTTCGTCCTCCCGATCTTCATCGTCTGACTCGGGAACCGTGGAGTAGTACCTGGCGATCCGGTAAAGCTGCTCGTCGGTGTAGCCCCATGCCTGGTGTTCCATGATGTCCTCGGCGCGATCTTCTTCCATGTCGATGAGCTTGTGGTAGAGGTCAGCGGTGTCTTTGCCCGCGATACTGTCGATATCGCCAGTGGCATGGCCATCGGTGCCGTGGCATTGGGCGCACTGGGCAGCGATCATTCGATCGATAGTCGGATCCTGTGCAAGCGACGCTCCGGCAACAACAAACAGGCTGAGGAGGTAGTGAGTTTTGCGTTTGATTATCATTTACCAGTGTCTCCTTTACGTTGCGACCTCACATTAAAACCTACTAAAAATAAGGGAATGATTGATTATGAGTCCAATAACTTAAGGTTATATTAAGAAGCGATGACTTTTTATCACGCCCTCGTGTGCAGTCCCAAAGTGGTGGAAGCGGCTGTGGGAGACGCATGCCCGGATGCACCCGGCTGCAGGTTTTCCCGGCAAGTCACTGAATCCTGTTTGCGGCTGAGGTAAGCTGTTGCCCCTGTCAGTGATATTCCTGGATAAAAAATGAATAAAAATCGCCTGGGCCGCAGCGGTATCGTGGTGTCTGATATCTGCATGGGTACCATGACCTTTGGCAGCCAGTGCAATGAAAAAGCGGCGTTCGCCATTCTCGACCGGGCGTTTGACGCAGGGGTTGATTTTTACGACACGGCGGAGGTCTATCCGGTACCGCCGGAAGAACGCTATATGGGGGTGACCGAGAAAATTGTCGGTCGCTGGATGAAGACGAAGCCCCGCGACGCGATCATTCTCGCCAGCAAAGTAGCAGGCCCCGGCCACGGTTGGATCACGCCGCCGGTGCGCGCCGGGAAGTCCGGTCTGGACCGTCATCACATTATGCGTGCTATCGAGGGTAGCCTGCGTCGCCTGGACACAGACTATATCGACCTGTACCAGACCCACTGGCCCGACCACGACTATTATTACGAGGAAACCCTGCGTGCGCTGGAGGAGCTCATTGCTGCGGGCAAGGTGCGCGTGCTGGGGTGCAGCAACGAGACCACCTGGGGGCTGACCCGGAGCTTGTGGATGGCGGACGCACATGGCCTGCCACGTTACGAAACCATCCAGAACAACTTCAGCCTCAACAATCGACGCTTCGAAGATGAACTGGCCCAGGCCTGCCTGCAGGAGGGTGTCAGCCTGCTGCCCTATTCTCCTCTGGCCGGTGGCGTGCTAAGTGGCAAGTACAACGATGGCGCCTTGCCCGCCGGCGCGCGCTTTACCAATTACCTCGACGGCGAAGAGCGTCAACGCTTGATGGCCAGGCGGTTCGTCAACCCGCAGGCTGAGGAGGCGACCAAACGCTTCCAGGAGATCGCCCGTGACATCGACCTGTCGCCGGTGACCCTCGCCGTGGCCTGGAGTAAGCAGCACGACTTTGTCGCGTCCACTATTGTCGGCGCCACTGCACTGGATCAGGTTGACGAGTTACTGGCCGCGGCGGAGGTGACCCTTTCCACAGAGACTATGCGGCGCATAGACCAGGTCAGCCAGGAGATTCGCTATCCGATGGGCTGAGGGCGTGAGCTCAGGAGAGCCTGCCGGCACGCCCACGGCTGGGCATCCGGGAACTCCGGTTTCTGTCGTCTGCGTCTTGTGGGCAGGCGTCCGCTTGCCGGTCATGCAATGATGAGGAGTCGAGTTCCCCGAATGCCAAGCAACCGCCACTATTTAAAGTCCTTCCCCGCGCTGACAACCTTACTCTTGTTCTGCACCAGCCCGGCAGTCGCAAGTATTGACCAGGCGGTGGAGTCGTTTATGACACCCATCACGGCCAGCATCTCTGCAGTGGTGTTCTACAAGCTGTCGCTGTTTGGTTACCAGGTGCCGTGGATTGTGCTCTGGCTGGCGGTGGCCGCGACTTTTTTTACCTTCTATATGGGCTTTATCAATATTCGCGGCTTTGGTCTCGCGTTGCGGCTGGTCCGCGGTGACTATCATGACGTGTCTGCACCGGGGGAGATATCCCATTTCAAAGCGGTGGCCACGGCAGTATCCGGCACAGTGGGCGTTGGCAATATTGGTGGGGTGGCGGTGGCCATTGTCGTTGGTGGCCCCGGGGCCGCCTTCTGGCTGATAGTCGCGGGTTTTTTGTCCATGTCCACCAAGCTGGTGGAATGCACCCTCGGCGTGAAGTATCGCAAGCACAATCCGGACGGCTCTGTTTCCGGCGGGCCCATGTATTATCTGGAGGCGTATCTGTCCAGGCGCGGCTTTCCGCTGCTGGGTAAGGGCCTTGGCAAATTTTATGCCCTGGCACTGGTGGTCGGCTGCCTGGGGATAGGCAACATGTTCCAGTCCAATCAGGCCTATGTGCAGTTTGTGACCATCACCGGTGGGGAGGCCAGCTTTTTTGCCGAGCGGGGTTGGTTGTTCGGCCTGGGTATAGCCACCCTGGTTGGCGTGGTGATACTCGGCGGTATCCGTTCCATCGCTGCAGTCGCAGGCAAAATCGTGCCGCTGATGGCAGTGCTTTATGTGATTTCTGCGCTGGTGATTATTGGCCTTAGCGCCGAGCACATACCCGCTGCGATCACCCTGATTGTCAGTAGCGCCTTCTCCGTGGAAAGCGCCACGGGTGGCATGGTCGGCGCCATCATTGTCGGTTTCCAGCGTGCCCTGTTCTCCAATGAAGCGGGCCTGGGTTCCGCACCCATCGCGCACTCTGCGGTACAGACGGACAACCCTGCCTCGGAGGGACTGGTCTCGTTACTGGAGCCCTTTATCGATACAGTGGTGATCTGTACGCTCAGCTCACTGGTGATTGTGGTCACCGCGTACCCTGCGGGGTTGATGGACCAGGGGCTGGAGGGCATCGCGCTGACCTCCGCCGCCTTCGAGCACCATTTCAGCTGGGCACCGTATCCGCTGGCCATTGCCGCACTGCTGTTTGCTTTCTCCACCGCGATCGCCTGGTCCTACTACGGACTTAAAGCCTGGACGTATTTATTCAGCGAGCACCCGGTCAGTGAGAACGTGTTCAAAGTGGTGTTCTGCGCCTTCCTTGCCATTGGTTGCATGATCCAGCTGCAGGCAGTGCTGGACTTCGCCGACGCCATGGTATTCCTTATTTCAGTGCCCAATATCCTTGGTCTGTATTTCTTCGCCCCGGAGATCAAACGCGACATTAATGATTTCATCGCCAGGGTCAGGGCAGGGGAAGTACATAACTACCGAACGGAGGACGTTGCCTATGTCGCCGGAACGACAGATTGAAAACCTGCTTTACCGCTATGCCGAACTGATAGACGCCGGAGACCTCACTGCTGTCAGTACCCTGTTGGGGCGGGCGCGGTTTATCGGGCCCGACGGCGAAGTACAGGGTGAGGGCGCCGACGACATCCTGCGCATCTATAGTAGTTATACCCGGCTCTATGCAGACGGCACGCCGCTGTCCCACCATGTCACCAGCAACGTGCGGGTGGAAGTCGACGGCGATACCGCCATGTCGCACGCGTACTTCACGGTACTGCAGGCAACGGAAGTGTTGCCATTACAGGCGATCATGACGGGGCGCTACATCGATACGTTCGCACACGATGCCCAGGGCTGGTACTTTACCAGCCGCCAGATCATACCCCGGCTTTATGGTGAACTCAGTCAGCACCTGCTGGCGCCGCCGCTATGAAAGCTTGAACGGTAAATCCCTCAGGCGCTGACCGGTGGCCGCAAAAATCGCATTGCCCAGAGCCGCAGACGCTGGTGGTGTGCCGGGTTCGCCTACACCCGTGGGGGGATCATCGCTGTCTATAATCGCGACTTCCACCTCGGGCACCTCGTTCATGCGCAGCAGTGGGTAGTCGTGGAAGTTACTCTGCTGCACCGCGCCATCCTGAAGGGTGATCTCTCCCTTTAAGGCCGCGCACAGACCAAAGATGATACCGCCTTCCATCTGTTGCCTGACGATATCCGGGTTAATCACCCGACCACAATGGATGGCGCAGTATGCGCGCTCTAGCTTCGGGGCGCCGTTTTCCATGGAGATCTCCACGACTTCTGCCACCACTGAGTGGAAAGACTCGTGCACTGCCACGCCCTGATAGTGACCGGCCGGTGGATCGCCCCAGTTACTGATCCCGGCGACTCTGTCCAGCACCTGGCGGTGACGGCTTTCTGCTGGCAGGTAGCGCCGGCGGAACGCCACCGGATCCTCACCGGCGGCGTTGGCCAGTTCGTCGACAAAGCTCTCTACCACGAAGGCATTGTGGCTGTGGCCCACAGAGCGCCAATAGCCTAACGGTACCGGTGTTTCCACATTGCGGTAGGCTACCTCTATATGGCCGAACGCATAGGGTAGCTCCTTGGCGCCTTCTACGGAGGAATCGTCTTTCCTGCCCGCCATGTGTGCCAGAAAGTCGGTGAGGAAGTCGGGTACCCATGAAGGAGCGAGGGCGGGCGTCATGGCGTTCATAGTTGACTGCATGAGGCTGGGCCCCGCCAGGTTGTGGCGCCAGCCCAGTACCTCGCCGTTGGCACCCAATCGGGCTTTGAGGCGAGATTTCATCGGCGGCCTGTAGAAGTCGTGTTGGGTGTCGTCCTCGCGGCTCCACATCAGCTTTACGCGCTGGCCCAGGGCGCTGGCAATTTGCGCTGCCTCCAACACATGATCGGGCATTGCACGGCGCCCGAAGCCGCCTCCGAGGAACTGGTTGTGTACGGTGACGTCGTCAGCCTCCACACCCAGTCCCAGTGCGGCGAAGCTGCTCGCTATATCCGGCGCCTGTGTGCCTACCCAGACCTCCCTGGAGTTCGGGTCGACAGTGGCATTCATGGGTTCCATGGTCGCATGGGCCAGCAACGGCAGGTTGTACTCCACTTCGAGGATTTGCGCCGCGGCAGCTGCAGGCGGCTCACCGTCATCTCGAACAAGGACAAGGTTGTCGCCCTCCAGCGCGGCTGTCAGTGCGGCGTCGATAGCCTTGCTGTCGGTAAGCAGCGAGTCACCGGGTTCCCATTCCAGGGTAACAGTGTCAGCGGCCTTGCGGGCCCGCCAGTAATTGGAGGCAACGACCGCAACGCCTGCATCGATGGCTACAATACTGTGCACACCAGGCAACTCGCGGGCTTTCCTGTCGTCGTAGGACGTCATCGCACCACGGCCTACCGGCGGGCGCACGACCACGGCAACCAGGGTTTCCTCCATGGGGGCATCGACGCCGAATCTGGCGCTGCCGTCGACCTTCGGCGTGATATCCAGGCGTTGGTCGTGCTTGCCAATCAGCTTGAACGCGGCGGCTGATTTCAATACCGGTTCCTGCGGCACATCCAGCTGGCTGGCGACGGGGACCAGTTCCCCATAGCTAAAGCGGATATTGCCGTCAGCGCTGACTACCGTGCCCTGTTCGCAACGCAGTAGGTCCGCGGGCAGCGCTGCGCGCCGGCTGGCGGCCTCGATCAGCATGGCCCTGGCTGCAGCGCCAGTCTGGCGCAGAGGCTGATAGTAGACACGCATGGCGTTGCTGCCGCCGGTGACCTGCATGCTGTACTCGGGGTCTTTGAAGGCTTCATCGACGTGGGCCATTTCATAGCGCACATCCGCCGGGTCAACCTCCAGCTCTTCAGCGATCAGCGTAATGATGCCGGTTACTGTGCCCTGGCCCATCTCGACCTTGTGAATCTGCACAATAACGTCCCCTTCCGGGGTAATGCGCAAAAAAGCATTGGGTGAAAGGGGCGCGCCGTCTTCAGCGCGCCCGGGTGCCGAAAGGGTAAACCCCAGGGTTAAACCGCCACCAAACACCGACACATTACGAATAAACTGGCGCCGCGAAAGGCTCACGACTGCGCCTCCGCCGGTTCCCAGCTGCCCACGGCTGCGCGTTTGATGGCCTTGCGAATGCGGCCATAGGTGCCGCAGCGACAGAGATTGCCGGACATGGCGTTGTCGATGTCCGCGTCAGAGGGGCGGGGCGTGTTCGCCAGCAGCGCCGCCGCCGACATGATTTGCCCGGACTGGCAGTAGCCACACTGGGGGACGTTTTCCGCTACCCAGGCCTGTTGCAGGGGGTGGTCGCCGTTGCTTGAGAGGCCCTCGATAGTCGTCACCTGCTTGTTCGCCACCGCGTTGATGGGTAGCGAGCAGCTGCGTACTGGCACACCGTCCAGGTGCACCGTGCAGGCACCGCACAGGCCCATGCCGCAGCCAAATTTGGTGCCGTTCATGCCCAATACATCGCGCAGCACCCATAACAGGGGGGTGTCACTTTCAATGGACAGCTCCTGGGGCTGGCCATTCAATACAAAACCAAGGCGTACTCTTTCCACCGGTTGTTCTCGCAATAAAGGGAATATACCATGATACCGGCTTGCGGATTGAATTGGATCACCCCGCTGCCGGATGACAGCAATTTAACTTACCTGTGCGTGAGAGCAGCGCTTGCTCTAGAATATCGCTCGCCTTCGAACCGATCACCGGAATTCCTTATGAGCGACAGCAGTATCCTTTTCAAATCCTTCTCCCTGGGTAGTCTGGAGCTGGAAAATCGTATTGTCATGGCCCCCATGACCCGTAACCAGAGCCCGGGAAATATCCCCGGCGAGGCCAGTGTCGAGTACTATCGCCGCCGCGCAGCCGGTGGTGTGGGGCTGATCATTACCGAGGGCACCTGCGTGGACCACATTGCTGCCAGCGGCTACCCCGACGTGCCGTATTTTTATGGCGAGCAGCGACTTGCTGCCTGGCGGAAAGTCGTTGATGCAGTGCATGGTGAGGGCGGAAAAATTGCCCCGCAGTTATGGCACTGCGGTGGCATGCGTAAAGCAGGGGTAATGCCCGAGGGTGATGTTAACGGCTGCGCGCCTTCCGGGATGAATGTGCCGGGTAAGGTCAATCGTGACGTGATGAGCCATCAGGACATTGCCGATGTCATCGCCGCCTTCGCCAGGGGCGCTGCGGATGCCCGTCGCATCGGCTGTGACGCGGTGGAGATACACGGCGCCCACGGCTATCTCATCGACCAGTTTTTCTGGGCCGGTACTAATGTTCGCGAGGATGAATACGGCGGCTCAATGCAACAGCGCAGCCGTTTTGCTATCGAAATCATCGAGGCGGTGCGCGCAGAGGTGGGGCCTGATTTTCCCGTTATCCTGCGCTGGTCCCAGTGGAAACAGCAGGACTTTTCAGCGCGCCTGGTGGAAAACCCCGCTGAGCTGGAGGCATTCCTGCTGCCGCTGAGTGAAGCCGGAGTGGATATATTTCATTGCTCCACCCGGCGGTTCTGGGAGCCGGAGTTTGCAGGCAGTTCGCTGAATCTTGCTGGCTGGACCCGCAAGATAACCGGCAAGCCGGCGATTACCGTGGGCAGCGTCGGCCTCAACCATGACTTCATTCCCGCGCCGGGAGAGACGACCTTTCATGAAGGCCAGCCAGCGAGCCTGGATGAATTGATTGCGCGCATGGAAGCGGGGGAGTTCGACCTGGTGGCCGTGGGCCGGGCACTGATTGCCAACCCTGAGTGGGCTAACAAGGTGCGCGAGAACAATAGCGACAGCCTGCGCGCTTTTGAAAAGGAAATGTTGTTTTCGCTGGAGTGACAGCCTCTTGCGGAGAGGTGATTCAAGCGCGGGTGTGATGCGGGATGATTTAGCCGGCTGTTGCGCGCTGGCGTAGGTGCTGACTCTGTCTGCATCAGCATGGACAGCCTTTCCCAATGCCGTTATCTTCAGCGCAAAATAGTGTTAACCGGACGATGTGATCGCCCAATCAAAGGAGGGAAGCATGCTGAAAACTGTACCCGAACTGGTAGCCGAGGCCCGTGCCGCGCTGCGCTGCGTGGACGCTAGTACCGCTATGGCTGAAATTGCCCAGAACCAGGGCACGGTTGTTGACGTGCGTGAACTGGTTGAGGTGGCGAGCCTCACCACACCCAGGTCAGTCAATATTCCGCGGGGTATTCTGGAGATGAAAATCGTCGAGGTCATTCCTGACGACAATCATCCAATCTACGTGCATTGCGCGAGCGGTGGCCGCGCCACGCTGGCTGCACAGCAGTTGATCAGGATGGGTTACCTGCGAGTGACCGTGGTTACCTGTCCTGCCGGCACCGTCAAGGACGCCCAGGAAGCGGTTTTAACCTGACATCGACCTTACATGCGCTGCGCCGCGTTGGCGATTACGCGCTGAGAAATGGCCCGTCCACGCACAGGCGGCGCCCGTCCGGCGTCGCACAGGCCCCGCAAAGGCCAACACCACACTTGGTGAGGTAGTCGATGGCGCTGTAGATCTGGTCATCGCGGCAGAATTCACGTTGCACCGCGACCGCGGCGTGCACCATCGGCTCCGGTCCACAGTTGTAAAACACCAGTTTGTCACGCTCATCCGCTGTCATTTCCTGCAGCCGCTGACGCAGTAGCTCGGTCACCAGGCCGTGGTAGCCGACGCTGCCGTCATCTGTTGCCACGTGGACGTCGGCGATCTGCTGGCATTCAGCCAAAAAGTACAAGCGTTCCCCGGTGCGCGCGCCGGCGAAGACCTCCGCATTGCCGAAATCCCGGGCAGCCTGGTACACGGCAGCCAGTCCGGTACCGCCGGCAACGGCCATAATTTTTGCGCCCTCTGGCGGGTCTACTGGAATTCCATGGGGGCCGCGGACATAGCATTCAGTCCCCTCCGGCAGATCCATCAACGCGTGGGTGAACTGGCCGACATCGATCACCACCAGCGAAAAGGGATCGTCGGTCAGCGCAGAGAATGGCTTCTCGCCCACCCCCGGCACCCACAGGAAGATAAACTCACCGGCCTGAATATTGATTTTACGATCGAAGGTGAGGAGGGTGATGTCTTCACACACCCGCTCGTTCTTCACCAGGGTGACCGCTGAAAAGGACATGTCCACGTCGTAACGGATATGCGACTCAGCGCGGTTGCTATTGCTTTCCATGTCCGCTGACAGGGTGCGGAAGTAGTCGCCGATCTCGTCTGTGGTCAGGCCGATCAGTGCGGAGCCAACGCCGACAATGTTCGCCCCGGCGTCGGTGAAGGCGCGCACGTCGTCGGCGCTGGATACGCCGCCGCAGCCGATAATCGGCAGGGCGCTCGCTTCACGGACTTCCTTAACGCACTTCAAGCCAATAGGCAGTATGCCCTTGCCCGACATACCCCCGGCGCCATTGCTGAGCACAGGTTGGCCGTGGGAGGAGGTATAGCCTGGCCCGACGGTATTGACCGCGCAGAAACCGTCAGCGCCGCCGGCCTCGGCGGCCCGGGCGATCATGGCGATGTCGGGTGTGTTGGGCGTGAGCTTGGGGATCACCGGAATATCCACCACGGCTTTAACGGCGCTGACGATCTCGCGGACCATGTCCGGGTCCTGGCCCATGGCCATGCCGTAGCCCTTGGCGTGGGGGCAGGACAGGTTCAGTTCCAGGCCGTCGGAGACGGGAGCCATGATCTTTGCCACTTCAACGAACTCGGCGATGCTGCCGCCGAAGATGGAGGTGAGCAGGAAGCGGTCCTCCGGGACACGAAGCTGTGCCATCAGCTCGGCGGATTTGTGCGCCCCCGGGTTGGTCAGGCCCACCGCATTGACGAAGCAGCCCGGGGCATACTGGCTGAGTATGGGCTCGCGGTAACCTGCGCGGGGTTCCAGGCCAATACTCTTGGTGGTCAGTACGCCGACTTCAGGCATATGATCGAAGATGTACTGGATGATGGGTACCGCGGTGGAGACGATGCCGGAGGGGATGGTGAATGGGCCAGACAGTGTCTTGCCGAAAAATTGTGTGCTCAAGGTGGGCTCGCTGCAGTGAAACTATCGTATCGAGCCGCGATTATACTGTCTCGCGGCAGGATGCACGACCATACC
The DNA here is from genome assembly GCF_002866825.1 of Pseudohalioglobus lutimaris. Taxonomy (GTDB): domain Bacteria; phylum Pseudomonadota; class Gammaproteobacteria; order Pseudomonadales; family Halieaceae; genus Halioglobus; species Halioglobus lutimaris. The sequence goes on from NZ_PKUS01000025.1 coordinate 52,173, forward strand.
GCGAGCCAGGAGTGGGGTTTATTCTGCGGTGAGGTCCTTGATAACCTCGCTGCAGCCATTGGTTTTGACCGATTCAATGCCGTTGGCACAGCCGGCTTCAGACTCATACATCTGGCTCTGGCCTATCACCTGGTGGTTCTTGGCCTTGAGCACGAAATAGGCCTTGCCGTTGTTTGACTCCTTACACTCGAACTGACTGTCTTCGCCGCAGTTCTTCTGCACGGAGGCGATGCCGTTTTCTGCAGCGCTTCTGCTGGAATACATCTCACTCTTCAGGATTCCCTGGCCGTTGCCTGCCACGAGATTGAAGAAAAATTCGCCGTTCTTAGCCTTCTTCAGCTCAAAATGTCCTGCCATTTCGTTGTCTCCGGTTTTATTGGATAGCGTAAAACGCATCGCCACTTGCGATACAAGGCACAGCATAGTTGCTGCGCGAAAAGCTGCCAAGGCTAAGTTTCAGGTACCGCAAAAGGTGCGGGTAACGGCTTCTTCCGGGCGCGGCGGCAGAATGTACTCCGCAGATTGTGAATCCAGCTCAAAAGGGTCGGCCAGCCTTTCCACCATGGCATTGAAGGGTGCCAGGTCGTTCTCGTCCTCGGCAGCGCGAATCACTGCTTCAACCTTATGATTGCGCGGTATCAGCGCCGGATTGGCCCTGCGCATGCGTTGCTCACGGGTTTCTGCGGTGAGCTGATCCGTTTCCAGGCGCTTGCGCCAGCGTGACAGCCATGGAATGAAGCTGTCTGGCAGTTCAAACCACTGCCCGACCTGGGCCTGTGGGTTGTTGGCGTGGTCGTAGAGACGGCGGAAAGTCAGGGTGAAGTCAGTATGCTCGTCGCTCATCAACTGAAACAGTTCGTCCACCAGCGGCTTGTCTGCCTCACTGACCTCCGCCACGCCCAGCTTGTCGGCCAGGCCTTGCAGGTGTGCGGCCTCGAACAGGGCGGGAAACTCGTCTACCGCTTCCTGCGCCAGTGCGACCGCCTGTTCCTGGCCGTCATGCAGCAGCGGCAGCAGAGCCTGCGCCAGTACCGCCAGGTTCCAGTGGGCAATGCCCGGTTGGTTGCGGTAGGCGTAGCGCCCACCGCGGTCGATGGAGCTGAACACCTTGGCCGGGTCGAACTCGTCCATGAAGGCGCAGGGGCCATAGTCCACTGTTTCGCCACCAATCAACATGTTATCGGTATTCATCACGCCGTGGATGAAACCCAGTAACTGCCAGCGGGAAATCAACCGCGCCTGGGCGCGGATAACTGCCTGCAGCAGCGCCAGGGCAGGGTTGTCGCTCGCAGCCTGTTGTGGATAGTGGCGCTGCAGGCAATGCTCAACCAGGCTTTTCAACGCCTCGCTGTCCTTGCTGGCAGCGAAGAACTGGAAGGTACCAATACGGATATGGCTGGCGGCCACCCTGGCCAGCACTGCGCCGGGCAGCACGGTGTCGCGCATCACCGCGTCGCCGGTGGTCACAGCGGCGAGGGCCCGTGTGGTGGGCACGCCCAGCGCATGCATGGCTTCGCTGACGATGTACTCGCGTATTACCGGGCCCAGCGGTGAGCGACCGTCACCGCCGCGGGAGTAGGGCGTGGGGCCAGATCCTTTGAGCTGGATATCGCGGCGCTGTCCGTTCACGTCGATGACTTCGCCCAGCAACAGGGCGCGGCCGTCGCCCAGCTGTGGGTTATAGCTGCCGAACTGGTGGCCGGAATACACCGCCGCCAGGGGCTCGGCCCCCGCCGGAATATGGTTGCCGGCGATGGTGGCGATACCCTGATCCGATTGCAGCCAGTCAGCATCGATACCCAGCTGCCGGGCCAGCGCATGGTTCGCCCGAATCAGCGTCGGGGCACTGACCGCAGTGGGTTCAAGTCGCGTGTACAGTTGAGCCGGCAGGCGGGCATAACTGTTGTTGAAAGGTATTGGGCCCATGGTGATGAACTATCCTGCGTGGCGAGTATCTGCTATATACGTTGGTTCGAGCATAATAGCCTAGTCAGTGACCAGCACGCAGGAGATTGTTCATGTCCAGAAAGACCTGGGATACCCTCATTCAGAACGCGCTTATTTTTGATGGCAGTGGCGAGAAGCCACAGGAAATGGATATCGCCATCAAGGGTGGGAAAATCGCGGCCAAGGGCATGTTCTTACCGCGCTCAATGGCGGCGGAGGTGATTGATGCACAGGGCCAGTGGCTGATGCCGGGCCTGCTGGATATTCATACGCACCTGGACCTGGAGGTTGACCTGGAGCCGGGGCTGCCCGAGGTCGTGCGTCACGGCACCACCACGGTGCTGGTGGGCAACTGCAGCCTGGGGACCTGTTTCGGTAGCCAGCTGGAAGGTGACCAGGACCCCATAGTCGACTGTTTTACCCGGGTAGAAAACATCCCCAAGTCGGTATTGCGCAAATGCGTGGAGGCGGTGTCCTGGCAGAGTACCGGTGAGTACATGGACCACTTTGACAGTATTCCCCTGGGTCCCAATGTAGGCGTATTTGTACCCCACTCCATGTTGCGCATCGAGGTGATGGGTCTGCAGGACAGCATCTCCCGTGAGCCCACCGAGGCGGAATTGAAACGCATGGAAGGCCTGCTGGAGACGGCCATGGATCAAGGCTATCTGGGCATGAGCACCGACGGACTACCGTTTCACTACTTGTCCAACGAGCCGCATACCGACAAGCGAATCCCCACCCAGTTCGCCAGTTTCGGCGAGCTGAAGCGCTTGCTGAAAATTGTTCGCGGGCGCGATCGTGTGTGGCAGACCACGCCCATTCTTGAGCATCGAATCAAGGCTTTCTGGTACTTCATGCTGACCAGTGGCCGTCTTTTCGGCCAGACACTGAAGACCTCAGCCTTGTCCGCCGTGGAGTTCGTACTGGCGCCAAAAGCGGTCAAGGGCTTTCTCGGTTTCGCCTCGCTGATGAACAACCGCCTGTTCAAGGGCAACATCCACTTCCAGGCACTGGGTACCAGTTTCCGTATCTGGTCTGACGGTATCGTCAGCCCCCTGTATGAGGAATTGGAAACCACCTGTCAGCTGATTGCCAAGGAATATGACGACCGCGAGGGGCGCCTGGCGCTGTTGAACGACCCGGTGTTTGTTGAAAGCTTTCGTAAAGAGTGGCGCCACGGTAGAGAGGAAAAGGGTTTTGCCAGCTTCAAGGCCAAACACTTCCTGCCCGACATAATGGTGCCAAGGGACCTCTACAGGATGAACTTTGACGGTGCACCGGTGGCCGACTGGGAAGGCGAGACCCTGCAGCAGGTCTTCGACAGGCTGTCACGCTACCACGGCGGCAAGACCGATGAGGCGCGTTCTGACGCCGAGCGCGAGGCCTTCGACAAGTTCCCCCGGCCCACGGCCGACGACGCCGACTTTATGCTGCATATGATGCGTGAGTACGACAAGGGCTTCCGTTACTGGGTCGATGTGGCCAACGTGGGCAACCGCTCCACGTTGGACCTGCTGCTGAACAAGCACACCATGCCAGGCTTTAACGACTCCGGTGCGCACATCACCAATATGGCATTCTTCGACGCCAACCTGATGTCACTTAAACTGGCCCAGCAGAAATCCCTGGAAACGGTGGCCACCATGGTGCGCCGCCTGACCCGCGAGCCGGCACAGTTCTTCGGTCTGGATGTGGGCACACTGGAGCTGGGGGTTCAGGCTGATATTGTGCTGATCGACCCGGAGGCGCTGCGCAACTGGGACGATGCCAGCAACCGCCAACTGATCTATCGTGACCTGTTTGAGCACCAGCAGATGGTCAGCCGATCGGACGGCGTCGTGACACACACCCTCATCAATGGCCAGGTGGTGTGGCGTGAGGGTGATTTTGGTCCTGCCCTGGGCAAACAAACCCTGGGTCGCGCTTTGCGCGCCGCCTAGCCGGGGTCTGTCAGCACCCGCAGCGCGCCGCCCGATTCTCCCCTGCGTCCTGTCCTGTAAGCGATCGAAGCGGTCCATTGAGCCAGAACAAGGTTGCACGCGTTTGTGCTGGCGCGGTGGTCGGGAGCCGCTATCCTAGGGCCAGGAATTAATAAGTGAGTCGCCATGAAGCAAACTGAGTTGAGCATAGCCATTACCGGCGCTGGCGGCGCCGGGGTGATATCCGTCGGCGAACTTTTGCTGCAGGCCTGGGCCCGTGAGGGCGGGCGGGGACTGCTGCGCAAGGCCTTCGGTCCGCAAATACGTGGCGGCGAGTCTGCGGCCCTGCTCAAGCTGACAGAGTCTGAACGCTACACGGCGGCCAGTGCCTACCAGGTGTTGTTGGCGTTCGACTGGAATAACTACACGCGCTTTGGCGACGAGATCAAACTGGCACCGGGCGTTATCGTGTTCTGTGAGGACGCCGGTGACGTCCCGGAGAGTGTGCTCGCTGCAGAACCCACTCTGGTGCGCCTGCCGATGAAGCAGCTCGCGGAGGCCGCCCATGACGACGGACGGGTGAATATGCTTGCCCTGGGGTTGCTCGGTCAGTTGATGGGGCTTGGCGAAGGCAGCCTGGTGGAGCTGGCGCTACAGAAGCTGGCGCACAAACCTGCTGCCTATCAAGAGGCCGCTGAGGCCTGCATTGCGGCGGGTTGCGCGCAGCAACTGGATTGCAGTGTACAGGTGCCTGCCCCGGGTGTACCGGGAGGCTGGTATATCAGCGGCAACCAGGCCGCCGGGTTGGGGGCACTGGAGGCGGGCATCCGCTTCGTCGCCGCCTATCCCATAACGCCTGCCTCAGACGTGCTGGAATGGATGGCCGGTGGACTGGAGCAATTGGGTGGCAACCTGGTGCAGGCCGAGGATGAACTGGCAGCCATCAATATGACTATCGGGGCGGCGTTTGGCGGTGTTCCTTCTTTTACCGCGACCTCCGGCCCCGGACTCGCATTGATGACAGAAAGCATCGGGCTTGCCGTGGCCAGTGAGACACCAATAACGGTGCTTAACGTGATGCGCGGTGGCCCCTCTACCGGTATCCCCACCAAGTCTGAGCAGAGCGATCTGAATATTGCACTCCACGGCCTGCACGGCGACGCGCCGCACCTGGTGCTGGCGCCGCTGGATATCGCTGATTGCGTGTATACCAGCGCCTGGGCGGTGCAACTGGCGCAGCATTTACAAACGGCGGCAATCGTACTTTCCGACCAGTTTATCGGCCAGTCCACGGCGGTGATCACCGAGCCGGTTCGTTGCGCCCCACTGGCGCCACCTGTGTCCTGTGAGGGCGGCGACAACGACTACCTGCGTTACCGCCTGACCGACTCTGGCGTTTCCACCATGGCCGTGCCGGGAGACCCCGGTCTGCGCTTCACTGCGGATGGTCTTGAGCACAATGAGCAGGGAACGCCCTCGGCACGCGATGACGACCATCAGCAGCAGTTGGCCAAGCGAGCGCGCAAACTGAACGCGCATGACTATGGTGATGACTGGGCCAGGATAGACGGTGAGGGGTCGCTGGGCCTGGTCTGTTTCGGCTCGGCATCGGCCGCGGTGGCTGAGGCCGCCGAGTTGCTCGCTGAGCAGGGAGTGGCGTGTCGCACGGTGTCGCTGCGCCTACTGGCGCCCCTGCAGCATGGTAGCCTGACAGCGGCACTGGCCGACTGCGAGCGCGTTCTGGTTGTCGAGCAGAACCACGGTGGCCAGCTCTATCGTTACCTGCGTGGGCAGATGGATTTCACGCAGCCTTTACACAGTTATGCCCGGCCCGGGCCAGTGCCGCTCAGCGGTGCTGCGATAGTGGCCGCCCTCGCGGAGGTAAGCCCAGCATGAACGAGCCGATTAAACTCAAAGCAAAAGACTACAAGTCCTCGGTAAAGCCGATCTGGTGTCCGGGCTGTGGTCATTTCTCAGTGCTCAACGCGCTCACCAAGGCGTTCGCTGGCCTGGGTATCGACAAGGACGATACGGTACTCGTCTCGGGTATCGGTTGCTCCTCGCGCCTGCCGGCCTATGTGGACAGCTACGGCTTTCATGGCGTGCACGGGCGCGGCCTGGCAATCGCCCAGGGCTTGAAGGTGGCGCGCCCCGACCTGACCGTCATCGCCATGGGCGGCGATGGCGACGGTTTTTCCATCGGCGGCAATCATTTTCTGCATGCCTGTCGGCGCAACGTGAACATGACCTACATCGCCATGGATAACGAGGTCTATGGCATGACCAAGGGCCAGGCGTCACCGACCACACCAGCGGACTGGGATCACAGTAAGTTGACTCCCCATGGGCCCGGTGTGCGCCCGTTCAAACCTGCCGCACTGGCACTGGCCTCCGGTGCGCCCTGGATAGCGCGCGGTTACTCAGGCAACCCCAACCAGATGGCCAGGTTGATTGCTGCGGCTATCGAGCATCCTGGCTTCAGCTTTGTGCACGTGTTGTCGCAATGCATTACCTTCTGCCCGGAACAGACAGACTGGAAAGCGGTAGTGCACGAGCGCGAGGAGGAGGCCCTGGTGGACGCAGATGAAGCGGCTCAGCTGTTCCTGCATGAGGACGGCTTTCAAACGGGCGTGTTATACAATGCGCAACGAGCGACCTGGCCGCCCTCAGTGCCCGAGCCGCAGTCGACAGACATCACCCGGGGATTCAGCGTATGAGCACACAACCACTGGCAGATTTTCTGGCCCACTCCGTGGAGTTGGAGTCCGAGGCGCGAGAGCGCTACCTGGAGCTCGCTGAGTCCATGGCGGCACACCACAATGACGCTGTTAGCGAATTTTTTTTACGCATGGCGGAGGAGTCCCGCTTGCACCTGGAAGAGGTGGGGGGGATTGCCAAAGACCATGATTTGCCAGAACTCAAAGCCTGGGAGTTCCAGTGGCCGGACGAGGAGTCTCCCGAGACGACCAGTTACGAGGCGGTGCACTATCGCATGAGCCTGCGCGAGGCCATGTTGCTGGCGCTGGACAACGAGCGTGCAGCGGAGAAATTCTATGCTTCTTTTGCACGTAGCAGCAGCGACGAAAATACGCGCAAGCTGGCTGCGCAGTTTGCCGCCGAAGAAGCCTCCCACGCCGCGCAGCTGGTGAAAAAGCTGGGCGCATTGCCTGCGGATAGTGGGCAGCACCTGGAGGAAGATGACGATCCGCATATGCCGGAGTAGCATCCGCAAGTCCTGAATGTTCCACGCAGGCGGCGTTTCCGTCGCCTTTTCCCTCTGTTTTCCGTAAAACTCCAGGTTTATTGAGAACCCGTTCACATCTGTGCCACCGCGTGTTACCAGACACCCGGTTCTGGTCCTATGCTATTTATCACAAGGCAGTAACACCAATAACAACACAGGACTTTTGCGCCAGGCAGGCGCGAAGGAGGCACCATGCACAATACGGCACACATGACACATGTCACTACCGGGCTAGACACCCGATTGGCGGCGGCAATGATGAGTGAGGCGGTCATCGACCCGGTGACGCTCTCGCAACTGGATGTGAGCTTATTCAGAAGCCTGCTGAAGATCGGTCATCCGAAAGAGCGCATTTGTTCGGCTCTGGATCTTAGCTACGCTGAGTACGATTGCATTGTCGGCCTGATGGAGTCGGCGCAGGATAACGCGGAGTAACCCGGCCCCGCCTGTTCTCATGCAGGCGGCATTGTTTGAGTTCAGTCTTCAGCGAGTCGCCCCTGCACGGAAATTATGAGTGATTGGCTCGCGAGCCCGGGCCAGCGCTAAAGCACCCGAAGCTGGTCGTTGTCACTGCTGATCACAATGTCAGCATAATCACATGCACCCTCCCGGCGCTGGAAGATACTGTTGGCGATCAGCCATACCTTGACGATCCGCGCCGGCGGTTCGCCCATATAGCGTCGGTAATCCTCATAGAGATTGCGGCGCTCATTCTGCCACTCGCCCAGGCCGTCTTTCCCGCTGCGCACTACCACGTGATACTCCTTGCCTGCCCAGTTGGGCAGAGGGCAGTCGTAGCCTCTGCCAACGGGTAGCGCACTGCTCCAGTAGTAGGTAATGTCCCTGCCGTTGTCGAATTCCACTGCCAGGCTCAGGTAATCATGGCTGGGCACACTGTCTTCGCGCAGCGTTGACGGCAGTTGATCCACGCACCAGCGCCAGCTTATTGCGCTGGATTCAAGCAAGGGCATGTCAACACGCTGCTGCAGGATGCCCACGTCACCGTGGGTCTTGCAGCGAATGCAGTTGGCATGTTCCGCATTGCTGTGGCTGCGGTAAATTTCCGCGGGCCCCAGGTGCCATAGGTACTCCCATCCCGGAGGCGCTGTGTCGCCCTGTTCAAGGCGCTGCACCTCACTGCTGAAGAGGCCATCACTTGTATCCATGTCGCGCAATGCGCGCAGCCCGGTCAGTGCGTCTGCCTGCCAGCGAATCACCAGCAGTTTCAGCTGGCCGCTGACACTATCGTATACGGAATCCTCCAGTTTGCGCGTACCGTGGCGGTCGGCCCAGTCATTGGGAAAATAGTTGCCGAAGAGGAGTTCGCCTTCCCCGGCTGCACGGAAAGAGTGCGAGCAGCGTGTGCCTCGAAAAACTTCACCCTGCGCCCCGACTTTGCACCAGACTTGCAGGGCCGGGTCCAGGTAGATATCGAGCAGGCGACTGGCATAGGCCCTGCCCTCGACGAAGTAACTCACCTCGTCACCGCTGGCCAGTTGTAGCCCGGACCCGACCCAGGGTGGCTGACTCGCCGCCAGGTCCAGCCAGTAGTAGTCACGAATCAACCCATCGGGGGCGCGCGATAGCAGGGCCTGTAAGCGCTGGGTAAACGCTTCCAGGTCGGGGGCGGGCTCTATGTCCGTGCGCAGTCGTCTACCTATTGCGCGTAGCGCCAGTTTCCCGGCCACGCTCAAGTCTGCCCCGACGTTCGCCATGGCCTAGACGTAGGCGCCGTCGAGATCCGCGCCGTATTGGCTCATCCATTCCAGCACCGGCGCCATGTCCTGCTCACGGTACTCATCGCGTATTGCAGTGATGCGCCCGTTGGTCACAGTAACCACAGAACGTCCGGGAAAGACGAGCAGTGGGGCGTCACCGCGGCGGTAACTGGCCGTCCAGTTCAGTCGCACTTCTTCCCCCTCCGGCAGGGTGTGCGGGGTAGGGCCGTCCGTCAGTTCGATAATGCGCTCATCGCAGCGCCGGTCCAGCCCGTCAATGGACTTTTTCATGCCGCGTAACAAGGCTTCACTGCCGGCAATTGAACAGGCCAGCGGCCCGCCTACCACGTCGTAGCGGGCGTCATCGGCAAAAAATGGCATCAGGCGGGACCAGTCGTCATCGACATAGGTCTCTTCAAATGCCGCTGCGTAATCCATAAAGACTTGCATGGCCTGGCTCATGGGGTGGCTCCAGTATTGGGATGAGGTTTAAAGATAGCAGACTTCAACCCTGTGTCCCGTTTCCAGGCAGCTGGCGATTTTCCAGTGTCGATCAGTCGATCAGTTCGCAGAGTCCGTCAAATACCAATTCGTCGTAGCTGACAATACCAATGACCCGCCCCTTCTCGACGACGGGTGCGCTGGAGAGGCCGAAGCTGTCGAACATGCGCGCGACGTAGCGCACGTCCATATCCGGTTCCACGGGGATTACCGGCTTGGACATGATCTCGTAGATGTTCACTCGTTCCGGCGCCCGGTCCAGGGCCAGTACGCGCTTGGCGATATCGGAGAGCAGGACGATGCCGTAAGCATCGTGCTCGTCGCGTTTTTTGACGATGACCGCGTTGGACTTGATGCTGCGCATGGCTTCCAGCGCCTGCTTCACCGTGGCCATGCCATCCAGCTCGAGGTGCTTGTCCTGCATGACATCTCTTGCCTTGATTACTTTTCTGTCCATTACAGCAAATCCTCCACGTCCTGGGATATCTCTTGCGCTTGGTGCATGATGCCCACCGCGTCCTCCACGTCCAGCTGAAAGGCAATGCCGGTGCCTGGTTTGGCATCCAGCTCGCCTGCAATGTTGATGCGCTCCAGGATGTGCCTGGACCGGTGCTGCTCGACCAGGAACAAGATGACGTCACGCTGGGTCTCCAGGGACAGTCCGAAGAAGGTTTTGTTTACCTGCAGGCCTTCTCCCCTGGCGTTGGTGATAACCGTAGAGCCGGTAGCGCCTGCCTCGCGCGCGGCGTCCATCACCGCATCGGTTTTCTCGTCTTCCACGAACACGATAATCATTTTGAAGTGCATGAGCTTCTCCTCAGGCGTTGCGTCGCGTTTGTTTATTCCCTCTCTTGGTCATGGCGGTGCGCAGCTCCGAGAGCTGGGCATAGGCCATCACCGAGATGATAGGAAACAGGCTGGCGAAGGCGATCAGGCCAAAGCCATCGATTAAAGGATTGCGGCCGGGTACTGTCTCTGACAGCCCCAGTCCCAGGGCCGCCACCAGTGGCACGGTGACGGTGGAGGTGGTTACCCCGCCGGAGTCATAAGCCAGCGGGATTATTATTTTTGGTGCCACCATTGTCTGCAGTACCACCAGGACGTAGCCCGAAATAATGTACCAGTGGATCGGGTCCCCCACCACGATGCGATAGCAGCCCAGTGCGATACCCACGGCCACACCCAGCGCTACGGCAATGCGTAACCCCCATATACCTATGGCGCCAGCGGACACCTGGTTTGCCTTTATCGCCACGGCGATCAATGAGGGTTCGGCAATCGTGGTGCTAAAGCCGATCATGAAAGCGAAAACATAGACCCAGTAATAGTTCAGCCAGTCGATGTCGGCCGCGGTCTCCCCTGCCTGCAGGGTGCTCTCGATAAACACCGGGTCGGTGAGTTGTCCCGCCATCAGCCGCCCCAGCGGGAACAGGCACCACTCCAGCCCCAGCAAAAACAGCGACAGGCCGACCAGTACCCAGAGGAAGCCGAAGAGGATTTGTCCCAGGTTGGCGGGCTTTTGTCGCAGCACCACGAACTGAAAGCCAAAGATGATCGCGGCGATGGGCAGCACGTCGTTGATCGTGCCCAGCGTGGTAGTCCAGATGGACTCGAATATATCCATCAGATCAGCATCCCGTAGGCCATCACAAAGATCATCGGCGTCAGCGAAGCGAAGGCGATCAGGCCGAAGCCGTCTATCATCGGGTTACGCCCGCGGATAGAAGAGGCCAGCCCCACACCCAACGCGGTCACCAGCGGCACGGTAATGGTCGATGTGGTCACGCCGCCGGAGTCATAGGCGATGCCAATGATCTCCCGCGGTGCAAACATGGTCATTATGACAACCAGTATGTAACCGCCGATAATCAGCCACTGTACCGGCCAGCCGCGCAGTATGCGGATGACGCCGATGACTATAGCCAGGCCCACGGAGAAAGCCACCGTGTAGCGCAGGCCGTTGGCATAGTCTTCCCGGGCGTCTTTACTGGAATCGATCATGCCGCCATTGGCAGCCACCGTCGCGGCCTCGTCAGCCACGGCAATCAGGGCGGGCTCTGCCACCGTGGTGCCAAAGCCCAGGGCGAAGGCGAAGGTAATCAACCAGAACAGACTGCCCTTGCGGGCCAGTGCAGTGGCCATGGACTCGCCGATAGGAAACAGTCCCTGCTCCAGGCCGTGTATGAAAAAAGTGAGGCCCAGCACCACGAAGGCGACACCCAGCAGAATCTGCCCGAGATCCGGGAGGGGCTGCTTGAGCACCGCAAACTGGAAGAACAGAATCACCAGAATAATCGGCAACAGGTCGCGCAGGCTGCCGAGCATGGAAAACAGTAGCTTATTGAGAGCTTTGGACACACGAATCCCTGTACTAATAGCGTACTCAGGTTACCAGTTTAGGGGGGGAGGGTATTGATCTGGATAAAGATTCAGGCCCGATGGGAGCGTTCCTTGCCCCGCCACCCGCAGCAATTGAATTGCGCCGCGGCGCGTTCGTCAGAATCGGTAGTTGATGTTGACCGTGGGGCCGGTAAAGGTCGCATCCAGGGCCACTTCGCGGTTGGACGATTTATCCTGGGTCAGGTCGATATCAACGTACTGGTAGCCTAGGGTGGCGGCCCAGTGATCACCTATTTCGTAGCCGATGCGAGGATGTATATAGGCAAAACTGCCGTCGTAGTCTCCATACGTTGCACTGAGCCAGCCCATGGTGACCCCCAGGCCCCAGTTGTTGCCAAGTTCGTAGTTGAGATGGGCCCGCAAATTCGGTAACGGGGCAAGCAGGTCGCTGCTGCCTACCGCCGCCTCTTGCTCAATTTCGCCGATAAAAGCGCGGCCCTTGATGGCGGTTTCCAGGTTCATTGCGTGTATACCCCCGCCCAGCAGGATCTCAGCGCGGTCGCTGACGTAAACCTGGTACAGCACGTCGAGAATATAAGTGTCGATACTGAACGAGGTACTCACTGCTGCGCCGGCCTGGAATTCCTTGCCGTCGAAGTTGAAGTCCCGGGCCACGCTGCGGCGGCCGCTCTCATCGAAGGTGTAGGCCATGCCTACCAGCATCCATCGAGGAGAAAATCGCCAGCGATACTCCAGGGTCCAACTGGTGTAATCGTCCTCCATTCCCAGGTCTTCAAGGTCTATGCCGACTTCGGGCAGGTTGCCAGCGGTAGCGCGAACCTCGGCGTCAGCCTTCTGCAGAGCCGCGCCCACCCCAAGCATGTGCTTGGACCCGAAGAGGCGCTGTGTTGAGTCTTCGTCTGCCTGAGCCAGCGGTGTGAGCGCCAGCAGTGTGCCGGCGAGAAGTAGAGTTGGTGTACGCATCGGGTGTCTCATCAGTGTCGCAAAACTATACTGTATCCTATCGAAAGGCATTCTTCACCGCATCCCCCCCCTGCTCATTTCCCTAGGAATTTCTTCAGCGCATCGCCCGCTTCCTTGCCGAATTTCTCCTCTACTTCCTCCTGCGCTTTTCGCTTGAGTTCATTCTCCGCCATATCGCCCACAATAGCGCTGGTGTCGACCTTGCACCACTTGGCAGGTTCACCGGTAACGTTGCCCGAGCACACCACAGGCCAGTCAATCTCGGTAATGCGTTGGTTGACGCGACAGGCGGGGTCCAGCTTCTCCAGCCCCGATGACAGGGTCGCCTTGAACGTTGTCTCAAAATCCATGCTGTTGATGTCCAGAGCGCCCTTGCCGAGCAGGCGCACGTCCGGGAGCCTGGCGGTCAGCGGTTGCAGCATGGCCTTACCTTCACCCATTACGATCTTGACGGAGAGCGCTTCGAAGCGGCTTTCGGACGGGAATTCCGCACTCAATGCTTCCTGGTTCACCAGTGCCACAGCTTCGCAGAGCATCTTCTCTACGCCGATTTCACCCAGTACGGCATCCTGGGTCTGCAGGTCTATGGGGCCGCGCAGCGTGCTGGTCAATGCGTTGCTGCTATTACCCTGGGCATGTAGTTTCCAGTTGAGGTTCGCGGTGCCGCTGAGCAGTGGTTCCACCTCGGCAGCGGCCAGAGCCTGGCTGATATCGACATCGCTGAGGGTGCCCTGGGTATTGAGCCTTGCCAGGCTGTGCTTGGCATTCAGGTTGGCTTTCATATCCAGCTTGCCGCCATGCACCAGGCCAGTGACCGTCGGTAGAATCGCAGCACCATTCACCACGCGCAGCCTGGCTTTCAGGTCGGTCACCCGATGCGCACCCCAGACCACCTCGTCGATGAACAGGCTCGCACGGGTATCCATTACCCTGAGCGCGTCCAGTGGCAGCGGTACGTCTGCGTCGCCGTCGGACTTCTCGTTTTCGCTACCTGCTTCGGCTGCCGCAGCGTCGGCTGCCGCAGCATCGGCTGCCGCAGCATCGGCGCCGGCCAGGGCCAGCAGTGCGGGGGTAAACTGGTTGAGGTGCAAATCAGCGTCGATCTGCGGGCTCTCGAAACTGGCGTAGCGCACCTTGCCTTGCGCACGCGTGTCGGCAATATTGGCCAATAACTGCAGGTCAGCCACCTGGCGATTGATATCAACTTCGCCGGAAGTAGACAATGTGATGGTCTCCGCCAGCACGCCGTTCACTTCCACCTCCATGGTTTCAATGCCCAGCAGTTGCGTCTGCTGGCTCAGGGTGACGCTGCCAGTGAGCAGGATGTCGGTGGGCGTCTCTCCGGGCAATTGAATGGCCGCCTCCAGTGGCATGGCGCGACCGTCGAGGTTGAGGCCCTGGCCTCGGAGTGTGTGGATGACAATGACGCTGGTATCGCCGCCTGCTTCCGTCATTTCCACGCGTGAGTCAGTGATACGCAGGTCGGCGACTTCCAGTGCCAAAGGTACGGCCAGTGCTGCTTCGGTGCCCGCCGACTTGCCGGCTGCCTCGCGTTCAGCCTGGCGTTTTGCATAGAAGGCCTGCAACTGGGCATCGTCCATCTTGCTGGTGTCCAGCGGTTCCGGGTCAGGTGCGGTGACCAGCCGTGCGACCACGCCGTCCATGGCGATGGTGTCGATGGCCACCTGTCCTGAAAGCAGAGGCATAAGCTGCACACCAATCTCCAGTGCGCGTGCCTCCAGGCTGCCCTGCCCCTCGTCAGGCATATCGACGTAAACCTGCTCCAGTTTGACGCCGAGCACGGGAAGAATGCTGAGACTGGACTCTCCCTCGACTCGCAGCGTGGCGCCGGTTTGCTTGTTAACTTCGGCCGCCGCCAACTCGAGAATTTTTTCCTTGTCCAGCAACAGGGGGACCAGGACCGCTGCGGCGATAACGATGATGAGGGGAATGGCGATCAGGTAGAGCAGAATACGTGGCATTTTTCATCCTTATGATTAATGGTCAACGCAGTGGTACAGCTGAGACCGATAATAATAGAACAGGTTCGCCAGAATATTGGATCAGCTGCCTGCGTAGGCGCGCTTTACTTCCTCGGCGATGATACGGATGCCCTCGCGCACGCGCGATCGGTCCTGGGCGTAGGACACACGGATACACTCCTGGCTGTGAGGCCAGTTGTCCTCCATGCCGACAAAGAAATTGTGCCCCGGCACGATCAGTACACCGCGGTGCTTGAGGCGTTCATAGAGCTGCTGGCTGCTGATCGGGAGTCCGTCGAACCACAGCCACAGGAAGATGGCGCCCTCGGGTTTATGCACGTGCCAGGGAAGATCGCCCAGCTCCTCCCGGAACCAGGCCACCGCCTGCTGTGAGCGCTCGCGGTAAAATGGCGTCACGTAGTCGCGGGTGAGGCTCAGTATCTCGCCGGTGTCGAACAGGGCCCTCGCCAGCGCCGGGCCCAGCGTGCCGCAGGCGAGGCTGACGATAGTATTGGCATGGGTAAAGGCCTGTATGATTTCTTCCCGCGCGACCACGATGCCGGTGCGCACGCCGGGCAGGCCCAGCTTGGACAGGCTCAGCACCAGTATGGTGTTTTCGTTCCAGTGAGGTGTGGCCTCGGTGAACAGGATGTTGGGGAAGGGCAGCCCGTAGGCTCCATCGATAATCAGCGGTATGTCCCGGTCCCGGGCTATCTCGTCGAGATGCGCGACTTCCTCGTCGGTCAGCACGTTGCCCGTGGGGTTAGTGGGGCGTGAAACGCATAAGGCCGCGGTTTCTGTGCCGGGATCAAGTTGAGAAAAGTCGACATGGTATTTGAACAGATGATCGTCCAGTTGTTCGATGCTGGGCCGGGTGGCGGTGAAAAAATTGTCACCCAGACCGGTGTCGGCGTAACCGATGTACTCGGGCGCCAGGGGCAGGTGAATCGCCCGCGAGTCGCCCCCGGGCATGGCGCCGGCGAGCATATTAAACAGCACAAAGAACGCCGACTGGCTGCCGTTACTGACGGCGACGTTCTGCTCACCCACCGCCCAGCCAAACTGCTGGTGCAGGAACCCCGCTACCTGCTGGCGGAACTGCCGGTCCCCCTGTGGAGACTGGTAAATGCCGAACAGGCTGTGACGCTGGGCCGGGTCCGCCATGACAGTCTCCAGCCGCTGCTGAAAAATGGCTTCTACCTCAGGCAGGCGGCCGGGATTGCCGCCGCCCATGAAAATCATTTCCGGGTTTTCGTTAAGCGCGTTCCCGAGATCGTCCATGAGCTCGACGATGCCGGATTTGCCGGCGAATTTCTGGCCGAAAGCTGAGAGTTTCAAGATGTCTCACCAAAGTCTGGAATTTAGGCGGGCCGCTATAGTAGCCCTGTGTACAGTGAGTGTATATGCTCAGAATCCTGTCGCAATGGAAAGCATACATACATGAGAGAGGCGCCGCGCCACTGCCGCAACGGTAATGAACACGTCAGCGGCGAGCATTGCCCTGCTGTGGCCAGCTCAACCTGAGCGTTGCAGGGCGTCGGCCATGGGTTGCGTGGTCAGCGTAGTCGTATCCCTTTTCATCGCGGTCTGGATCAGCTGGAGGCGCCGTTGGGTACTGGGGTGGGTCTGCGTGAACTCCAGCCAGGTTGTGCTGTCCGGGTCACTGGCTATATTGCGAAAGAACTCGTCGGCCCCGCCAAGGTGCCCATAGTGAGAGCGGACAATCGCCAGTGCGCGGCGGTCTGCCTGTAGTTCCATTTCACGATTGAAACTGAGCAGGGTCAGCATGCTGCCGGCGCCCAGGCTGCCGCCGAGCAGGCCGTTGGCGTTATTGCCTAGAATGGTCGCCAGGGCGATCTGCACCACCATGCCGCGGCTGGCCGCTTCGATGGGATGGCGTAACTGCACATGCGCAATCTCGTGAGCCAGTACCATTGCCAGGCCATTTTCGCTTTCCACGTGCGACAGCAGGGTTTCGCTAACCGCGATCTGTGCGCCCAGGGTGGCAAACGCGTTGGGAATGTCCAGGCCCAGCAGTGCAAAACGAAAGTCCTCTGCCGGCACTATGCTTTGAGGATCTTTCCCCTCTATAGGCACCGTCAGGCTGCTCGCGAGCAGCGCCTTCCCCAGCTCCTGCAGTGCGTCGCTGGCTGCGGCTTGCGGCTCACTGTTTTCATCGGTGAGAGACTCCAGCGCGGGTGCGGCGGCCAGCTCCCAGGCGAAGGGACTATGTGGCGCCATTAACCTTACCGCCAGGCTCAGGGCGAATACCAGGGCAACCAGGCCAGCGCTGACGCCGGCTGCAAGCACCAGGAATTCCCGCATGGGGTGCGTATTTCTGGCATTGATGCCCTCCGGGATGCGCGGGTTCCCGCGGGGCAGTGACATGACCGCTTACTTTCCGGGCCCGATCAGTGCAGTGCCGTAAGCCAGCACCTCTACCGAACCAATGGCCCTGCCAGCATTGCCGGAGACGCGGGCAGTTTCAAATTTCAGGTTGATCACGGTCTCGGCCCCGCGCAGTGATGCCTGCTCCTGCATGCGCAGCACTGCCTCGCGTCGGGCGCGATCCAGCAGTGACTCGTAGGCGCTGATATTGCCCCCCACCAGGTTGCGCAGGCTGGCAACAACGGTTTTGAAGTAGTCCACCGATATCACTACATTGCCGCAGACCATATCAGTGCGGTGCGCGAGCATGCCCGGGGGTGGGAAGCGTTGGTTCAGTACCACGATGTGGCGCAGCTGGTCCTCGCGCGCGAATATTTGTTGATAGTGTTTGCTTTCCGCACGGCGCCCGAACAGGTAGCCAAGTGCCAGCAGGATGAAAAATATTGCCAGTTGAAACAGGACTTCCACGGTGGCTATTTCCCGGTCTCGATCACTTCCACCGCGGTGCCGTAGGCGAGAATCTCGGAGGCGCCGGCAGCGATGGCCGAGGTGGAAAAACGCACATTGATCACCGCGTTGGCGCCAATGGCCTGGGCTTGTTCAGACATTCTTGCCACCGCCTGGTCGCGCGATTCCTGCAACAGCTCCGTGTAGGCGCCCAGTTCACCACCGAAGATGTTCTTGAAGCTTGCCATGATGTCCTTGCCGGCGTGCTTGGCGCGCACGGTGCTGCCCTGGACCAGCCCGAGATGGCGCACCACGCGCATGTTGGGAATGATTTCAATGTTGCTGATCAGCATGAATGGGTCTCCGCAGGGCGTTTTGATGTCTGCGATCATACGTGGTGGGTGCACAGGGGGGAAACCGATGTTGCTGACCTGCGCACCAGTTCACGATTGCCGAATACGACTCACGGTCACCGCCAGGGGCCAGGCTGGTGAGCGCTCAATTACCCCCGGCCCCAGTCGGGGACTGGATCGGTGCCCGGCGGGTCATTCCGGCTCAGGCTGGAAACGTCGTTTCCGTGGCCAGCAAAGTCGCTGTGTGTGGTGTTGGCAAA
This sequence comes from Pseudohalioglobus lutimaris, assembly GCF_002866825.1. GTDB lineage: Bacteria > Pseudomonadota > Gammaproteobacteria > Pseudomonadales > Halieaceae > Halioglobus > Halioglobus lutimaris. The sequence goes on from NZ_PKUS01000025.1 coordinate 70,259, forward strand.
GCGCGGTGAAAACAAAAATTTCACAATATATTGTGTCCCGGCGTTGAGGTTCTGCCGATATGTAGGTATAAATACGCCTACTAACAACAAGCTTCGCGGCCGTCTTTCGGTCGCATTTCTGACGTACAAGGGGCAGATTTTGGAACCAGCAGCCAAGCAGGACACTACCGTTCGCGGCATCAGTATCGAACTACAGAGCGCATCCCTGGACATCTGGGATAAGAAATATCGACTCAAAGACAGCCAGGGTATACCCGTCGATGGGGACATTGATGGTACCTACTACCGGGTCGCCCGGGCTCTGGCCGAAGTAGAGGATGAAAGCAACCGCCAGGAGTGGGAACAGCGTTTCGTCTGGGCCCTGAAAAGGGGTGCTATCCCGGCCGGTCGTATTGTCTCCAATGCCGGTGCGCAGGAGCACAAGCCTTCCACGTCCACCATCAACTGTACCGTGTCCGGCATCATCACCGACTCCATGGACGGCATCCTCCAGCGTAACCTTGAAGCCGGCCTGACCCTCAAAGCGGGCTGCGGCATCGGCTATGAATTCTCCACCCTGCGCCCCCGCGGGGCCTTTGTGTCCGGTGCGGGCGCCTACACCTCCGGTCCGATGTCCTTCATGGATATCTTCGACAAGATGTGTTTCACCGTCTCCTCAGCCGGCGGCCGACGCGGCGCGCAGATGGCGACGTTCGACGTACACCATCCGGATGTGTTCGACTTCGTGAAAGCCAAGCGTGAAGACGGTCGCCTGCGCCAGTTCAACCTGTCCCTGCTGATCACCGAGGACTTCATCAAGGCCGTACGTGAGGATGCCGAGTGGGCGCTGTCCTTCCCGGTAACACCAAAAGAGTACGCCAACCGTGACCTGGACCCGGAGATGGAAATCATCTGGCGCCCGTTCCCGGTCACCGAGAATTACGTCAGCGACGACAAGGGCCGCGTGGCCTGTCGTGTGTACCAGCGCGTTCGCGCCACTAAACTGTGGAACGCGATCATGAGCTCCACCTACGATTACGCCGAACCGGGTTTTATTCTCATTGACGAGGTTAATGAAAAGAACAACAACTGGTTCTGCGAAAATGTGCGCGCAACCAACCCCTGTGGTGAGCAACCGCTGCCGCCCTACGGAAGCTGTCTGCTGGGCTCCGTCAACCTGACGCGCTTCGTCAGGGAGCCTTTCACCGAGAATGCCTATTTTGACTGGGAAGAATACTGCGAGGTCGTCGCCGTGTTCACACGCATGCTGGACAACGTGGTGGAGATCAACGGCCTGCCGCTACCTCAGCAGCGGGACGAAATCACCAGTAAGCGTAGGCACGGTATGGGCTTCCTCGGGCTGGGCTCCACCATGGCCATGCTGCGTATGAAGTATGGCGAAAAAGATTCACTGGCCTTCACTGATCGCGTGGCCAGAGAAATGGCTGTCTCTGGCTGGAAAGTCGGCCTGGAGCTGGCGCGTGAGAAAGGCCCTGCGCCCATAATGAGCCAGGACTTTGAGGTCACCGGCGAAATGTTGCGTCGTCGTCCCGAGATGGCCGCTGACGGTATCAAGGTCGGCGACAAGGTCCCCGGGAGAATTTTGCTTGGGAAGTACAGCCATTACATGCAGACGCTGGCCCAGGAAGAACCGGAACTGGTGTCGTCGATTATCCAGGAGGGTGCGCGTTTCACTCACCATTCCTCTATCGCGCCTACCGGCACTATCTCCCTGTCGCTGGCCAATAACGCCAGTAATGGTATCGAGCCCAGCTTCGCACATCACTACAGCCGCAACGTGATTCGGGAGGGGAAGAAGTCCAAGGAGAAGGTCGATGTGTTCTCCTATGAACTGCTGGCCTACCGCGAACTGATTAACCCGCAGGCGATGCCGTTCTCCCAGGAGGAGGGCGAGGTGCTGCCGGATTACTTTATTGCCGCTGACACAGTGACACCCCGGCAGCACGTGGACGTGCAGGCGGCGGCCCAGAAGTGGGTGGACTCTTCTATCTCCAAGACGATCAACGTGCCTACCGACTTCGCCTACGACCAGTTCAAGGACACCTACCTGTATGCTGCGGAGCAGGGATTGAAGGGCTGTACTACCTTCCGCTTCAACCCGGAGGCCTTCCAGGGCGTGCTGGTCAAGGAAGAGGACCTGGAGAACACGCTGTATGTGTTTACCCTCGAGGACGGTTCCACCATGGAGCTGAAGGGTAACGAGGAAGTGGAGTACGACGGAGAAATGCACACGGCAGCCAATCTCTTCGACGCGCTGAAAGAAGGGTATTACGGTAAGTTTTAAACTATTCCCCGGTGCCCCCGCCAGAGCGGGGTCCATACGGGGGTTGTGAGAAGTTCAAACGTAAACTGGATTTGGCAATGGCGGACCACCGCCTACGCGGAATTGACAATGGGAAAAGGTTCCCGTTTGAGGGTAAAGCAAACATGAGCAAGAAAATCGATAAGAAAATCGTCGGCTTCCAGGTGAAGACCGAGGAAGAGAAACAGCAGGAAATCGAAAGCAATATCGTGCAGATGCACGAGAAGGTGTCGCGACCCGAGCAGTTGGAGGGCGCCACCTACAAGATCAAGACGCCGCTTTCGGATCATGCCCTGTACCTGACTATCAATGACATTATTCTGAATCCGGGCACAGACCACGAATTGCGTCGTCCCTTCGAGATATTCATCAACTCGAAGAATATGGACCACTTCCAATGGATCGTTGCCCTGACCCGCGTTATCTCTGCTGTATTCCGCAAAGGCGGTGACTGCACTTTCCTGGTGGAAGAGTTGAAAGCGGTATTTGACCCACAGGGCGGCTACTTCAAGTCCGGCGGCCGCTTTATGCCCTCGCTGGTCGCCGAGATTGGTTGGGCGATTGAGGATCACCTGCAGAACATTGGCCTGCTGGAGCAGCCCGGCCTGAGCGATCACCAGAAAAAGATTCTTGATGAAAAGAAGGCAGAGTACGCAGCGAAAACCGGCGACGATGGCGGCAGCAGCGAGTTCCCCGTCAGCTCAGAACTGTGTCGCAAGTGTAGCGTGAAGGCCGCGATCATGATGGACGGCTGCCTGACCTGCCTGAACTGTGGTGACTCCAAGTGCGGATGAAGTCGGCGGGAAAGTAAAGCCGGTGGAGCGGTGACCCCTTCGCCCTGTAGTTTTATCCAGCCCTCGAATGCCCAGCATCCGGGGGCTTTTTTGTTTTTGCTGAGTAAACGGCAAAAGGCTGCGAGCCGGCGACAGTAGCAGCCTCTTTATTTGACAATACAGGCACCGTGTCTCGCCACCTTTGAGACGTCGCGAGCAGGGCACGCTCTCTTGTTCCAGAATCCCGCGGGATTTCAGCGCGTCGTTATTTCGTTCCTTTCCTGAAGCCCGCCTTACAACTGCGACTCCGGTACAAACACCGACAGCACCTGCGTGCTGAAGCGCTTCCACCAGCTTGTATCCGGCTCGCGATCCAGACGAATCTCCTGTCCGTCATTTTCCCCCACCCACTCCAGGTCGCCATCATCGTTGATGACGACCCGGTAGGCGACTTCTCGCATCAGTTGGTCGAAGTTATCTGACAGTGTGGCGGCCTGCACTGGGGCGGCAAAGTAGGCCCCAAGCTCGGTATTGAGTTTTGCTGAGCGTCCGTCGAGGTTAAAGGACCCGACGAATAGAAAGGTTTCGTCCACGGTGAAAAACTTGGCGTGCAGGCTGGTTTTCTCCACGTCTATACGCTCGCGCTTCAGCTTTCTTCTGGCTTTGTTGGAAGTGGCTCGATACTCATAAAGCTCAACGCCCCCTCTCACCAGGTCCTCGCGATAGCGCATGTACCCGGCGTGAACCATGGAGACATCGTTTGCCTGCAGGGAGTTGGTGAGTATGCGCACGCGTACGCCTTTTGCCTCCAGTTCGTTAAGGAATTGGGTGAATTTCTCTCCGGGCACGAAGTAGGGGGACACGATTAGCAAGTCTTCTTTGGTCTGTTCCATGGCCTTGAGCAGTTTCAGGGCCAGGTGCGTGTCCAGCGTCATTTCGTTCATTTCAATGGCGCTCGGATCGTCAAAGCCCAGAACCCAGTCTGACCAGACGTAGTCGACTTCCGAGATGCGCTCCACCTTCGCCAGTTCTACATCACGCAGGATCCGTGCGTAGCGAGTCTTTCTCGCCTGCTCCAGGTAATCTGCCGACGACTTGCGGAAGGCCCTGTAGTCGTCGTCACTGACCGGCGCTTTCCACTTGAATGAGGCCAGTGGGTAGACATACTTACTGTTCCAGTAGAGGTCGAACTGGTTGGAGACGTCTCGGGCGACGGGGCCAACACCCAGCGCATCCATATCACCGAAGGAGACGGCTTCGGTCGCATCAAAGTACTCGTCGCCTATGTTACGGCCGCCAAAGATAGTCGCGGAGTTGTCCGCCGTGAAGGTCTTGTTGTGCATACGGCGGTTCACCCGCCATGTGTCCAGAAGGAAATCGCCCGCGCGCAGGTTGCGATTGGCAAAGGGGTTGAAGAGTCTGATTTCAATGTTCGGGTGATGATCGATGTTGCGCAGGAAGTCGTCTTTGCCCGCTGTGTCCATGTCGTCCAGCAGCAGGCGTACGCGCACACCGCGATCTGCCGCCAGCAGCAGTGATTCGTATATTACCCTGCCGGTGAGATCCAGGTGCCAGATGTAGTATTGGATATCAATACTCTCCTGTGCCGCCATTGCGAGTTGCGCTCGCGCCGTAAACGCCATTTCCCCCTGTGCTATGGGGCGAAAGCCGGACTTGCCCTCATGCTGCGCGAGCAGCGGTGCCAGATTGGCGGCCAGCGTTGATTTCTCGCCAGGTACCAGCGCATAGCTGGGTTCCCTGGTGGCATCCTTGGGGAGCGTGCCGCAGGCTGTGACAAACAGTAACAGGGAAACTATCAATAGCCGCTGTATTTTATGGTGTGCCCGGGACCTGCTGGCAAAGGAAAGTGTTTGCATTCTGTAAGGTTTCAGCTGTTTGGATTTTCAGCAAGTATAGCTGTAATCCCGCTACACGTGGTGACTTGCAATCAAGCCGGTTATTGTCCATGTTCAGTACTCTTTCTGGAGGCCAGGTGATGACCGTTGAGCAGCGACTTGAAGTAATCGAAGGTGAGCTAATGCGTTTGCGCGCGCGCGAGGAAATCTGCCAGCTCAAAGCGCGCTACCTTAACGCCTGTGACCGCCAGGACCCGGAGGCGGTGAGGGCGTGTTTCGCCGAGGGAGAGGTGAAGATCGATATGTCCTATTTTGGTCAGTGCGCCAACCGCGATGAGTTTGTTGATGGCATATTTGTACCGCGCGGCTGTCACGATCACGTGCTGGATATGCACCATTGCGCCAACCCCGAGATTGAGATTCTGGACGCGGATCACGCCCGTGGTGTCTGGTCGCTTAACTACCGTAATATCAATACGCAGGACCAGACCCTGACCTTGCTCTCTGCGCTCTATTACGATGAATACCGACGTATTGACGGGGATTGGAAGATTAGTGGATCCCGCACCGAATACCGTACCGTGATGCACTGCATCTATAAGTCCGGTTCGTTGCAGGTTTCGACCGCAGCGCGCTCATTAGCGGGATAGCGTTGGCGGTATCTCTTTGGGGAGATATTTGGTGCTATTATCGGGCAGTCGTTCTCGTTGAGTCAGTGTTCATGCCCAGCTTTTCAGTCAGAGCCGCTTCGGCCTTCTTGTTGATCTTTCCCCTGCTGCTCGCCGGGTGCGGCCAGGAAACACCCCAGGCGCCGCCGCCCGCGTCCCGTCCGGTGAAGTTGTTCACGGTGGGTGGCGGCTCCAGTGATGCTATTCGCACGTTCCCCGGTCGGGTGGATGCAACCCAGCGCGCTGAGCTGGGGTTTCGCGTTGGCGGGCAGTTGCAGGAGGTGTTGGTTAAAGAAGGCGACCTGGTTGAAAAGGGCCAGGTTCTGGCGCGACTTGACCCCACCGACTACGAGATAGTGTTGGAGGACAGAAGGGCAAACTATGACAATGCCAGGCGCAATTTTGAGCGCGGCAAGGAATTGATCGTCGACGGCAATATCTCGCGTATTGACTTCGACCGCATGGAGGCTGACTTTCGCACCGCCTCGGCTGCCCTGAGCGCGGCGGAACAGGACGTCGAATATACGGTGCTCTCTGCGCCCTTCACGGGTCGTATCGCTGCCCGCAGCGTGGAAAACTTTGAAGAGGTCCTGGCCCGGCAAACGGTTATCTGGCTGCAGAATATCGATGAGCTGGACGTGATTATCAACCTCCCGGAATCGGTAGTGCGCAGTGTGCGCAGCGAGGCCGGCCCTCACACCGATCTGCGCCGCAGCGCGACGGCGGGCGGTATTCGCGCCCATGCCCAGTTCGACGGTCGCGGCGGTCGCGACTACCCCCTGCGTCCCAAGGAAATAGCCACCAAGGCCGATGACCAGACACAGACCTTTCGCGTAACGTTTACGATGGACGCCCCGAAGGAATTCAACGTGCTGCCGGGAATGACGGCGACCGTGGTGCTGGACCTGAGCGGGGTTGTCGACCGCGACGCCGTCAAGTGGGTGCCCGCCAGGGCAGTGCAGGGCGACAGCGGCCTGGAACCACGGGTCTGGGTGCTCGATGCTGAAACGATGACCGTGTCGGCGCGGCCGGTGGAGATCGGGCGCATGTCCGGACGCTCTATCGAGATAGTGTCCGGCCTGGAGGGCGGCGAAGAGGTGGTGGCAGTGGGCGCCCCGTATCTTGCCGAGGGTATGAAGGTGACGCGATTGTCGTTGAGCGAACAGGCTGTCCCGCGCGCTGATGATCCGCTTTAAGCGCATGTCGAGACAGGAATATCGCCTATGAATATCGGTGAATACTCAGTCCGCACGCCTGTCGTGGCATGGCTACTGATAATAATGATGGTCGGCGGTGGCATCTGGGCGTTCCAGGGCATGGGCAAGCTCGAAGACCCGCCGTTTACGCTCAAAATGGCCAAGATACTCACGCCCTATCCCGGAGCCAGCGCGCGAGAGGTGCAGGAGGAGCTCACTTATCACCTGGAAGATGCCATCCAGCGGATGCCGCAGATCAAGCGTATCAAGATGTCGGTATCGCGGCCCGGCCTGTCCGACATCCTTATCGAATTCAGGGACGAGTACCAGGCCGAGGACCTGCCCAACATTTTTGACGAGTTGCGACGCAAGATTGCCGATGCCAGGTCGTCCTTGCCGCCAGGCGCCAGCGAGCCGATAGTGCTCGACGACTTCGGTGATGTGTATGGGGTCTACCTGGTCCTGAACGGGGAAGGTTATACCTGGCGAGACCTGTACGACACTGCTGATGTGATCAAGAAACAACTGGTGCTGGTGGACGGCGTGCGCAAGGTGGAGATCGACGGCGAGCAACGCGAGGTCGTCTACCTGGATATTTCGCGCAGCCGGCTCGCTGAACTGGGTATATCCCTGGAGCAGATCGCAGACGTGTTGGGCTCCCAGAATGTGGTGGTCAATGCCGGGAATGTGCAGGTGGGCGATGACTATTTGCGCTTCAGCCCTACCGGCGCCTTCAAGTCAGCGCAGGAAATGGGTGATGTGCTGATCAGCTCCAGTGAGCGCCGGTTAATCCGGCTGTCGGATATCGCCAGCATCACACGGTCGTATGAGACCGTGCCCAATAAAATGTACTTTGTTAACGGTAAGCCTGGCCTGAGTGTCGGCGTTTCCATGACCAACGGCGAGAACGTGGTCGCCGTGGGTAAGCGCATCGATCGCAAGCTGCAGGCCCTGCTACCGGAAATTCCGGTGGGGATAGAACTGTCCAAAGTCTATGACCAGCCCCGGGAGGTCCGCCGTTCCGTGGGGGGGTTCCTGGTGAGTGTGGGGCAGGCGGTTGCTATCGTCATTGCCGTGTTGCTGGTGTTCATGGGGTTGCGTACCGGCATTGTTATCGGCGCTGTTTTGCTGATCACCGTGGCGGGCACGCTGCTGATTATGCATATATACAATATCGAGCTGCAGCGCATCTCCCTGGGAGCACTGGTGATCGCGCTGGGCATGCTCGTTGACAACGCCATCGTCGTTGCCGAAGGGATGCTGGTGCGCATGAATGCCGGCAAGAGCCCGGAGCAGGCAGCGCGCGAAGCAGTGGGCAAAACCATGTGGGCGCTGCTGGGCGGTACCGTGATTGGCATACTCGCGTTTTCCGCCATCGGTCTGTCGCCGGACAATACCGGTGAGTTTGCCAGTTCTTTGTTTTACGTCATCCTGATTTCCCTCTCGCTCAGTTGGCTGACGGCAATTACCGCTACACCGCTATTATGCGCACTGTTGTTGAAACCGGACCCGGATACCGCAGACAAGGACCCCTATAGCGGCCGCGTGTTTCGTGTTTACCGCAAGCTGGTCGCGACGGCTGTGGACCATCGGCGAACGACGCTGGCCGCTGTGGTGCTGCTGTTTGTCGCCGCCGTTATTGGATTTGGCAATGTGAAGAGCGGGTTCTTTCCCGACTCCAGTACGCCTATGCTGTTTGTTGACATCTGGGAGCCTGAAGGCGCCGACATTCGCACCACCCGGGACCATACCCTGCGAGTAAGTGAGTTTATTCGTCAGCAACCCGGTGTCGTGCAGACCGCTTCAGTTGTCGGCGGGCCGCACCAGCGCTTTACCCTTGTCTATGATGCCAAAGAACCGACGCCGGTCTACGGGCAGATTATTGTGCGTACGGAAACGCGTGAGCAGCTTGATGCCGTGACGCAGGCGACGCGGGACTACTTACAGCAGCAGATGCCGTCGATTGACCCCATCCTCAAGCCCATGCGCATAGGGCCGGGGCGAGACGCCAAGATTGAGGCGCGTTTCTCCGGGCCGGATGAAGAGGTGCTGAGGCGGCTTTCCGTAGAGGCACAGCGCATCATGCGCGAGGACGGTTATGCGGTCGATGTTCGCGACGACTGGCGCTCCCCGGTAAAGGTAGCTGTGCCGGTTTTCAATGAGCAGGTAGGCCGGCAGTTGGGCGTGGATCGCGAGACACTGGGGGATGCATTGCGCTACGCCTTTGAAGGCGCGCGCGTGGGCGTATACCGCGATGGCACCCGGTTGCTGCCGATTGAATTGCGCGCGCCTGAGGAAGAGCGCGGAGACATCGACAATGTTCGTGACATCCAGGTCTGGAGCCCGGTGCTGGGCCGTTCAGTGCCCGCATCGCAGGTGGTTTCCGCGTACGAAACACGTATGGAGAACGCAGCGATCCGCGGGCGCGATCGTATTCAGACCATTATCGCTTCCTGTAACCCGGTAGACGGCATAGCCACTCCATTGCTGCTGCGCCTGCAGGCGCAGATCGAGGCGATCGAGCTGCCTGCGGGCTACCACCTGGAGTGGGGCGGAGAGTTTGAGGACAGCCGCAATGCGCAGACCGGGCTGGTGAAGTCACTGCCTGTGGGCCTTCTATTGATGATCATCACCAGCATCTTTTTGTTTGGGAGGTTGCGGCAACCGGCGATCATCTGGTCGACTGTACCGCTGGCTATTGTAGGTATTACCGCTGGCCTGTTGCTCACCGGCGGGGCTTTTGACTTCATGTCGCTACTGGGGGCGCTGTCACTGGTGGGTTTGCTGATCAAGAACGCCATTGTGCTGATCGACGAGATTGACCAGCAGATAGGCGAGGACAAGGAACCCTACCAGGCCATTCTCGACTCCTCGGTAAGCCGCATGCGCCCGGTGATGCTGGCGGCAGCCACCACCATTCTCGGTTTGATACCCTTGTTGGCGGATGTGTTTTTCGTGAATATGTCGGTGACGATTATGGCGGGTCTGGGCTTTGCCTCGCTGCTGACACTGACGGTGGTACCCACGCTATACGCTGTTTTCTTCGGCATTCACCGGCCCGAAGAAAGCAGCGGCGACTAGCCCGCCCACCACCCGCACCAGAAGGGATATACGGGAGGCCTGCATGAAAGCGATGATCTTTGAAGCCCTCGGTCGGCCGCTGGAGCTGCGCGATGTGCCGCAGCCAGAGGCGGGACCCGGGCAGTTACAGTTGCGGGTTACCGCTTGCGGCATCTGCCGTACTGACCTGCACGTGGTAGACGGTGACCTGCGCGAGCCGGTCCTGCCGCTGATTCCCGGTCACCAGATAGTGGGGGAGGTTACGGCGCTGGGCGAGGGAGTGGATGGCTTCGCCATTGGCGCGCGGGTAGGCGTGCCCTGGCTGGGCGGCAGCTGCGCCCAGTGCTGGTATTGTCGCCATGGTAAAGAAAATCTCTGCGATGAAGCGCGCTATACCGGCTACCAGATCAACGGCGGCTTCGCCGAGTACACGGTGGCGGACGCCCGCTACTGTTTTCCCATTCCGCAGGGCTACACCGACATTCAGGCCGCGCCGCTACTCTGTGCCGGCCTGATCGGTTACCGCTCGTACAGGCTGGTGGAGCACTGCGCAACCATCGGTCTGTATGGCTTTGGCGCCGCCGCACATATCCTCATCCAGGTGGCACGGCATCGCGGCCAGCGCGTTTTTGCCTTCACCCGTGAGGGCGATACCGAGGCGCAGGCGTTTGCCCTGCAGTTGGGCGCAGCGTGGGCGGGCGACTCTACTATGGACGCTGCAGAGCCGCTGGAGGGCGCGATTATCTTTGCCCCGGCCGGCGAGCTGGTACCGCAGGCCCTGAGGGCGGTGCGTCGCGGCGGTCGGGTGGTCTGCGCCGGTATACACATGTCTGATATACCCTCGTTTCCCTACGAGATCCTGTGGGGTGAGCGTGAAGTGGTCTCCGTGGCCAACCTTACCCGGCGCGACGGAGAGGAGTTCCTGCCGCTCGCGGCCAGTATCCCGATCGAGACTACCGTGCACCGCTATCCTCTGGAGCAGGCCAATGAGGCGCTGGACGACCTGCGCGAAGGGCGCTTCAGTGGAGCCGCAGTGCTGGTGCCCTGACCACAAGCCACAGTCCCCGGGCCGGTATCGCCCTGCGCCGCGTTGATTCGCCGCGTCAATAGCCCGCAGCTGGGCCTTTCGCGCATCCTCCTTGTAAGCTTTGGTCAATTTCCGGCATTGCTGCGGTCATTGTTTCCGGGTGGGTGCACGGGCCATTATCTGGCCCCTGTTTTTACCGCTTGAAGGAGTTCCAATGAGCAACAACGCATACATCTATGACGCCCTGCGCACCCCGCGCAGCAAGGGCAAGGCGGGTGGCAGCCTGTACGAAGTGAAGCCCGTGGACCTGGGCGCAGGCCTGTTGCGGGAGCTGCAAAGCCGCCACAACCTGGATACCTCCTACGTGGATGACGTGATCATGGGTTGCGTGACCCCGGTAGGCGAGCAGGGCTCTGACGTCGCCAAGATGATTGTGCAGAACGCGGATTGGGACGAGTCAGTTGCCGGCGTGCAGCTTGATCGCTTCTGTGCTTCCGGCCTGGAGGCGGTGAACAGCGCCGCGGCCAAGGTGGCTTCCGGCTGGCATCAACTCATTGTTGCTGGCGGCGTGGAATGTATGTCCCGTGTGCCCATGGGTTCCAACGGTGGTGCCATGGGTGGCGATGCGGCCTTCAGCATGAAGACCAGGTTTGTGCCCCAGGGCATAGGCGCTGACACCATCGCCACGATCGAGGGCTGGAGCCGTGAAGATGTTGACGCCTATGCCATGGAGTCGCAAAAGCGCGCTGCGCACGCCCGCGACAGCGGTTATTTCGACCGCTCCGTGGTGCCGGTGAAGGATCTCAACGGCCAGGTGGTTCTGGAAAAGGACGATTTCATCAAACCCAACACCACCATGGAGGCCCTTGCCGGCCTGCGCGCTTCTTTCGAAATGATGGGTGGTATGGGTTTTGACGATATGGTGCTGTCCAAGTACAGCGATCTTGAAAAAATCAACCACGTGCACACGCCGGGCAACTCATCCGGCATCGTCGACGGCTCCGCTGCCGTGCTGATCGGCTCCGAGCAGGCGGGCAAGGACCTGGGTTTGACCCCACGCGGTCGTATCGTTGCCACCTCGGTGCTGTCTACCGACCCGATTATCATGCTGACCGGCCCCGGCCCTGCCGCCGAGAAGTGCCTGAAAGTCGCGGGCCTGAACAAGTCGGACATCGACCTGTGGGAGATCAACGAGGCGTTCGCCTCGGTGGCCATGCGCTACATGAAAGACCTGGGTGTTGAGCACGACATAACTAACGTTAACGGCGGCGCGATTGCCATGGGTCACCCGCTGGGTGCCACCGGCGCGATGCTGGTCAGCACCATGCTGGACGAACTGGAACGTCGCAAGCTGAAGCGCGCCATGCTGTCACTGTGTGTGGGCGGCGGCATGGGCATCTCCACCATCATCGAGCGCGTTTAAAGCGGCAGCACAGAATTAAGGAACCAGAATATGAGTGGATTTAATTACGACAAAGACGCAGACGGCATTGTCACCGTCACCATGGACATGGACGGTCCGGTGAACTCCATGAACGAGGAGTACCGCGAATGCATGGCCCAGACCGTGCAAAAACTGCAGCAGGAAGAAGGCCTGACCGGCGTGGTACTGGCCTCTGCCAAAAAAGTCTTCTTCGCCGGCGGTAACCTGCATGAATTACTGGCCACTACCGAGGAAGATATTCCCGGTTTTATGGAGATAATGCACCGCACCAAGGGCGAATTGCGTGCACTGGAGAAATTGCCGGTGCCGGTAGTCGCCGCGATCAATGGTGCCGCCCTGGGCGGAGGCTTTGAAATTTGCCTGTCCTGTAATCACCGCATTGCCTGGAACGATCGTAGCGTGCAGTTGGGCCTGCCTGAAGTATCGCTGGGCCTGCTTCCCGGCGGTGGGGGCGTAGTGCGTATGGTCAACCTGTTGGGCCTGCAGACAGCATTACCCTACCTGCTTGAAGGTACGCGGGTGACACCCGAAAAAGCACTGGCGGCCGGCATGATCCACGAGACTGTGGACACCGCGGAGGAACTGGTACCCCGAGCCAAGGCCTGGATCCTGGAGAACAAGGACAACGAAGCCGCTGCTGTGCAACCCTGGGATGTAAAAGGCTTCAAGATTCCCGGTGGCAGTGCGTCGCATCCTGCCAACGCGCAGTTGATTTCTGTGGCTCCGGCCATGCTCTACCAGAAAACCCGTGACCTGCTGCCGGCCCCGACGAAGATACTCGACTGTGCCATCGAAGCGGCGCGCCTCGATTTGGACACCGCCCTGGTGGTCGAGTCCCGTGGGCTGGCCCACCTGGTGGTCACACCACAAGCCAAGAACCAGATCAGTACCTTTTTCTTCGGTATGAACAAGGTTAACGGTGGCGCCAGCCGCCCGCAGGACGTTGAGCCGCAGCAGACGAAGAAGGTCGGCATTCTCGGCGCCGGCATGATGGGGCAGGGTATAGCCTACGTGTCGGCGATGGCCGGTATCGAAGTCGTGCTCAAGGACATCAGCCAGGAAGCGGCTGACAAGGGCAAGGCCTACAGTGAAAAGTTGCTGGCCAAGCGTGTGGAACGTGGGCGCATGGACCAGGCGAAGATGGACGGCATTCTTGGCCTGATCAAGCCCACCGCCGACGCGGCAGACCTGCAGGGTTGTGACCTGGTGATTGAGGCTGTGTTCGAGAACATGGAACTGAAGCACCAGATCACCAAAGAGATGCAGGGCTATATGGCCGAGGGCGGTATCTGGGGTTCGAATACCTCCACCTTGCCGATCACGCAATTGGCCGAGGCCGCAGACAATCCTGAGAACTTCATCGGTATCCATTTCTTCTCGCCGGTGGACAAAATGCCTCTTGTGGAGATTATCTGTGGTGAACAGACATCGGATGTGGCACTGGCGAAAGCCTTCGACTATACCCGCCAGATTCGCAAGACGCCTATAGTGGTAAACGACTCCCTGGGCTTCTTCACCTCCAGGACCTTCGGTACTTACCTGGACGAGGGTATGCAACTGCTCAACGAGGGTGTACACCCGGCGGAAATCGATAACCTCGGCAAGGGTATTGGTATGCCGGTAGGTCCGCTACAGGTGCACGACGAGGTGAGCCTGGAACTGACCAAGAAGGCTGGCGCAACACATGCAGAGCTGGGTGTGCTTGACCAATGGGGCGACGGCAGCGTGGGTCGCGGCATCATCGCCACGATGGTAGATGAACATCACCGCGGCGGGCGTTTCCATGGCGGTGGTTTCTATGACTATGCCGAGGATGGCTCGCGCAGCATCTGGCCACAGCTGCTGGACCTGTACTACAAGCCCGAGGTCGATGTGCCCCAACGGGACATCAAGGACCGCTTGCTGTTTCGGCAGGTGATCGAGGCTTTGCGGTGCCTGGAAGGAGGTGTGTTGCGCAGCGTCCAGGATGGCAACATCGGTTCGATCATGGGTATCGGTGCGCCGGTGTGGACGGGTGGTTTCATCCAGTTCGTTAACACCTACGGCTTACAGCGCTTCATAGATCGCTGCGACGAACTGGCGACGACTTATGGTGAGCGCTTCAAGGCGCCGGCTATCGTTGGTGAGAAGCTGGCCGCAGGCGCGCAGTTCGACTAACCCTCACCCGCGCGGAGGTGGGAAACCACCTCCGCTCTGGCGGCGAGTCAGAGAGCCTGTCGCGCCTTGGCTATGGCATCATTCCTCGGTGTTGGGTCCGTAAAGGCCCACGCCCAATTCACCTGCGATGTGACTGATCGCCATTAATCCGCGTACGCTGTTTCCCGCCGGGTTCAGCGGTGGTGAGAAGGTGGCAATTGCAAACTTACCCGGTACCACCGCGACAATGCCACCGCCCACGCCTGTCTTGGCAGGCAGACCGGCGCGGTACATCCATTCGCCGGACTCATCGTAGAAGCCTGCGCTCGCCATGATCGCCAGTAGCTCGGGTACGTCTTCCTTGTCCAGTACCTTCTTGCCGGTCACCGGGTTGACGCCTTCATTTGCCAGGGTGGCGCCCATCATGCCCAGGTCCCGGGTGTTAATGCCAATGGAGCACTGACGGGTATACACGCGCAGGGCCTCTTCCGGGTCACTGTAAAGGCGTTCGTAGTTATACAGCAGGTTGGCGATGCCGCGATTGCTCCAGGCGCTTTCATACTCAGAGGTATAGACTTCTTTGAGTACCTTCAGGTCGCGCCCCGCGTAGGCCTCGATATTGTTCAGTACCTTGTTCCAGCGCTCCTTCTCGGATTTTGCCTCCACCAGGCTCACGGCGGCGATGGCGCCCGCATTTACCAGCGGATTAACCGAACGCTCCGGGTATATTTCCAGGGCCATTTTCGAGTTGAAGGGCAGGCCGGTGGGCTCCACGCCGATTTTCTCGCGCAGCACCCTGGGGCCCTGTTCGGCCATGATCAGCGAAGCGGTGAATGGCTTCGATACTGACTGAATCGAAAACTCATAGTCCATTTCCCCGGCTGAGAACACCTTGCCCTCGCGGGTGACAATCACCACGCCGAACATCTCACTGGGTACAGTGGCCAGAATGGGAATATAGTCCGCGTTGGCGCCTTCATCCACGCCTTTGAATTTAGCGTAGGCCTCGTCGACTACTCGTTGGTAGTCGGCGTCTGCAATGGGTGCAGCCTGTGCAGCACCGGCGCCCAATAGTGCAGAGCAAAGCAGGGCGGTAACGGCTTGCCGGATCTTCGTTGGCATATCGGTGGTTCTCCATTTCCAGGGGGGGTTGTTGGCTCTAGTGTAGCCCACCCTGCGAGAATGGTCAGGTACCGAATCGGGGGGCAGGAGAAAGCGATCTATCGGGAGCGCTCCCCGTGGTCCGTTGAGCATGGAGAGTTGATATAACTTGAACGAATGTCTTGTTATGCCGTTGAGTGATTGGACATCCCATTGATGTTGGCAGACACTGCCGTTAATCAACGTCAAAAATAACGCCTCCAGCCGGAGGCATATGCCAGAGGCAATCATGAGATCTTTACCCACTGCACTTTTACTCGTTCTGGGCCTGGCCTCCGCCACCAGCCTGGCAGCACCGACGGCCCAGATAAAGGGCGGACAATCTTCCATAATCCCCTCTGCAGAAGTGATAGATGCCCTGGGTGGTTGCGTGCTTGAGCGAGTCAAACCTGGAACGGTAAAACCCGATGACGATCGTTTGCGCTTCCCGGTTGCAGGTGGCGCTCTGGATCTGGAGGGACTGGTCGGGGAAATCGATCACAAGGGCGGTATAAACCTGTCCTGCTTTGAGCAAGCCAAGGTTGTGTCACTGCAAAACTTCAGAGTAGAGACGGTCAGGAATGATGTCCTGGTTGAGCCCGTAGATGGGTCATCCGAGGCAGAAACAGCAACAGTGATCACCGCTCTTGCGGGAGTGGATGGCAACTTGACCGGTCGTATCGATTTGTTTGTTCCTGCTGGCGCTGACCTGGAGGTTATTGTCGCTGGCAGTCGTGTTCAGTTGCGCAAAGCCAACCTGATGCTTACCGAAGAAGCGGCAACGTTTCTTACTGAGGAACTGGGGATAGCTACACTGGTTGAAGGAATGGTATTCGGCGAGTCTTTTACCCGGCTGAATCTGAGGCTGGAGAAAGAGAACGATTCCGGGGAGAAATCAAACAACGGCAAAGCCAAGGGAAAGAATAAAGATCCCAATGACGCGGATGCTGACGAAGAGGAAGATGTGGGCAATGGGGATTGATATGCAAGAGCCGTAAAGTCGGTCACTCCTGGGGAGTGTTCAGAATTCTGTGTCACAGTAATTCCTCGTTAGTCATCTGATCACAGATCCCGCACGGCGTCGAGTCGGCCTTCGAAGAAGATGGCCAACTGGGACAGCGTGATATTCCAGCTCTGAATCGGCATCGTCCATTTCTTGCTGGCATTTTGAACGCCCAGGTAAAGCAGTTTCAATAGGCTGTCCTCGTTCGGGAAGCCGCCTTTCGTCTTGGTCAGTTTCCGGAACTGGCGATGCACAGCCTCAATGGAATTCGTCGTGTAGATCACCCGGCGGATATCCGGGGGATACTTGAAGTAGGCGGACAGATTGTCCCACTTCGTGCGCCAGGATTTGATCACGATGGGATAGAGATCGCCCCAGCGGGATTCCAGTTCATCCAGGGCCTGCTCCGCAGCGTCTTTAGTGGTGGCCCGGTAAACCCGCTTCAAATCGACCATGAACGCTTTCTGGTTCTTTGAGGCCACATACTTCAGCGAGTTGCGGACCTGGTGGACAATGCAGAGCTGCACTTCGGTGTCCGGGTAAATCGTGGCGATGGCTTCCGGGAAGCCGGTCAGGCCATCCACGCTGGCGATCAGTATGTCTCCTACGCCGCGGTTTTTGAGATCGGTCAGCACCGAGAGCCAGAAATTGGCGCCCTCGCTCTCCGACAGGTACAGGCCGAGAATTTCCTTTTTGCCCTCCAGATTGACGGCCAGAACCGTGTACACCGCTTTGCTCTGGTAGCGCCCGTTGTCCTTGACCTTGTAGTGGATCGCATCGAGCCAGACGAAGGGGTACAGAGTCTCCAGGGGGCGCTGCTGCCACTCCCTGACCTCGGCTATGATCTTGTCGGTAATCGCGCTCAGCGCCGCTGTAGAGACCTTGATGCCGTACAGATCTTCGACCTGGGTGGCGATATCCCGGTAGCTCATGCCCAGACCGTACATGGACAGGATCTTCGCTTCGATCTCGTCATTGACCGAGGTTTGGTGCTTCTTGATCAGTTGCGGCTCGAAGCTCCCGGCCCGGTCGCGGGGTGTCTCAAGATCGAAGGGGCCGGCAGTACTTTTTACCGTTTTCTTTGTCTTGCCGTTTTTGCGGTTGGGGACGACGTCTTCAGCCAGATGGGAATCCAGCTCCGCCTCCAGGGCCGCCTCGGTGAGTTTCTTGATCAGCGG
>NZ_PKUS01000026.1 GCF_002866825.1 Pseudohalioglobus lutimaris
CACTCCTGCACTAACAGTCTCTCTCTGCGTTGGCGGTTAGTAACTCCCCGCCTGCAACTGGCTTCCGGTCCTTACGATGATTGATGTATCACCGCTGGTTACAGCATCCCTCTCTCTTCCTTTCAACTGTATTTTCCGCACGTATACCTTCAAGTCAGTGTGGAAGGCTTTGTCTGTTTTCGCCTACTGTACAACCTTTCGGCTATGATATGCGCAGGTTCCGTTTGCGTAGGACGGAGCAGCCGCCTTGCTCTCGACATACCGCTAAGCCGAACTATATCTCACTCGTCCTTTACAATTTCAGTTGATACGGCGATGTGATCTGGATCAACGTGGGTGGCGATTTCGCATGCCTACAAACCGTACAAGGGCCCCTTAAAGACAATGAAAATAAAGTTGCCAGAAGGAATCAGAGCGGCCAAAACAGTCACTGCTGAGGCGGGCTCGGTCCTGTTTCGACAGGGGGAAGTCTGCAGCACTTACTATATCGTTCTCGATGGAGCTGTGAGGGTATTTGCCAGGTCTCCCAGGGGAAAGGAAGTGGTCTTGTACAGAGTGTCCCCCGGGGACATCTGCATTCTGACGACCTCCTGCATCCTCTCCGGCAGCCTGTATCCTGCGGATGCTGTAATTGAATCCAAGGTGACGGCAATGGCACTGCCAAAGCAGGATTTCGAACAGATGATGAAAGACTCGGAGGAGTTTCGCGAATTTGTTCTTATGAGCTTTGGCCAAAGACTCACGGGTTTAATTACCCTGATTGAGCAGGTCGCGCTCGAGTCTGTCGCCTTTCGGCTGGCGCAGTATCTTCTTAAGAATTCTGATGCGGATGGATTTGTGGCGTCTACTCATGAATCCATCGCTACTGAGATTGGTTCTGCAAGAGAAGTTGTTGGTCGACATTTGAAGGGTTTTTCCACAGCTGGCATCGTTGAAACAGTCAGGGGGCAAATACGGGTAATTGATGCGCTTGCGCTGGAATCGCTCGACTAACTGGAAATTGGTGCCCAGTGTGACTTAGTCACGGAACCACTTCCGTGAATGGACAAAAATGACAGCTCGCAGACTTTTCTCACAGGATGGACTCAAAATGAAAAACGAAGGTGTTGTAGACAGGGTTCTACGTGTTGTTGTTGGATTGGCATTGCTCAGCCTAACGGTAGTGGGACCGAATACGCCGTGGGGATTTATAGGCCTGGTGCCTTTGGTGACAGGACTAATCGGATTTTGTCCAATCTATAAAATTCTGGGCCTGAATACTTGCCCTATTGCGCGGAAGTGAGCTGCAAATTACTGGGCAAGCAATCCGTTAGTAAGTAGACCTCAGAGGGTATTGCCAGTTTCTTCCGATTGAAGAAAGAGGGCAAATAGTCCCGATCATAAGTGTCCTGAGACACAGCCCCCAGATGATGCGGCTTGTTGAGAGATTAACAAGCTCCTGTGCGTTCGAGCCTGCCCTCCAGTTTTAAGCCTATGGTCACAGAACATGCCACTCAGCAGCCGGCGGTTCCAGCGCGGCAGCTGAAGCCGTGACCTATCCAAAAGGGTGTCAGAAACCGCGCCGGGAAAGGTTGAAATGTGGGTATCGGAAAAAAACCCGCACAGTTTGTGGCGACCAGCGAAAGTCCGTATGCACCGGCTATTGGCATGAATGTCTTCTGGCCACTGGATAGAGCCAAATTTTACGACGCTATTTGTCCTGATCCAGCAGCTTTAAAATATTCTTGAATATTTTCTTGTATTATCCATATTTGGGACTAAAATCCCAAATATGGATATGACAATACACCAGGCACTCCACCAGACCGTGCTCAAGCTCTTAAGGCCGCTAGTCCGGGTGCTCATAAATCACGGAGTCTCCCAGGATGCGTTCGCTGAGTTGAGCCGTCAGGCATACGTGAAAGAGGGTTTTGCCCATATGGCGAGTCGCGGGAAACGGGCCACAGTGTCTGGCGTGGCCGCCCTCACCGGCCTCAGCAGGAAAGAGGTGAAGCGTCTAAACGAAGCTGATGGCGATGCGCTTGGTGCTGAGGGACACCGCCGCAATAAGGCTATACGAGTTATCAGCGGCTGGATGCACGACCCGGACTTTCAGGCGACCGCAGAACCCGCGAAGTTGGCGATTGAGGGGGATGGACCTTGTTTTGCAGAATTAGTGAAGCGTTATAGCGGAGACATTACGCCAGTCGCCATGCTATCGCTGTTGCAGGATAGCGGAAACGTGAGCGTCGACAACGGGTACGTCACCCTGGAAAAAAAGGCATTCATCCCAATGGCTACGCCCCTGGATCGATTGAATATCCTCGGGACCGATGCTGGAGAACTTATTGAAACTATCGGCCATAACATGATGGCTGTACCTGAGAGTCGCCTGTTTCAGCGTAAAGTTTCAAATGCGCTTGTTCACAAGGATGCCCTCTCCGAGTTTCGTGAGCTATCGAATCAACGCTCGCAGGAATTGCTGGAGGAGTATGATGCTTGGCTATCGAGGCACGAAGTCCAGGACGAAAGTGAAGCGGCCTACGTGGCCGTAGGAATCTATTACGTGGAACACACTGAGCAGGAGATCACACCATGAATCCTTTCAAGCAGAAAGCAATCCCCGCCGCAATTATGTCCATCACTCTGAGCGCCTGCGGCGGTGGAGGTAGCGGCGGTGGCGGTTCCATCGCTGGTGTCGACGATGGCTCCCCACAGGGCATCAGCGGCAGTGGGGCCACCTCGTCTGGCACCATCGACGGATTTGGTAGCATCTTTGTTAACGGCGTCGAATTTGAGACGGACGATGCCGATATCACTGTCGACGGGCAGCAGGGCAGCCAAAACGACCTCGCTGTTGGTATGGTGGTTCTGGTGAGAGGTACGGTCAATGACGATGGCATCACAGGAACCGCAGAGAGTGTAATTTTCGACAACGAGATTGAGGGGCCGGTAAGCTCGATCCAACTCGGTCAGGACAATGACTCCAAGCTACTAACCATACTGGGCGTCGACGTCATTGTAGAGCGTACTGGAACAGTGTTCGAGGACGTGACATTCGATACGCTCGCCCTTGACGACGTGTTAGAGGTATCCGGTTTCCCAGAGGGAGTCAATAATCTGCGCGCGACCCGGGTGGAGAAAAAATCCACATTCATCTCCGGACAGACTGAAGTAGAGGTGAAAGGGCTGGTGACGAATCTGACTGACAGTCAGTTCAATCTGGGAGATCTCATCGTCGACTACAGTAACGCGGATCTCTCAGAGGTGAGCGGCGGAAGCCTTTCAGAGGGGCAGAGAGTTGAAGTCCACGGCACCCTGGAAGGTCAGGTTATCACTGCTTCACGAGTTGAAGGTGAAGATGACATTACCGATCTGGTTGACGATGACGATGACCTCAGCGTGCAGGGAGCGATCAGCAACTTCGTCAGCCCTGCCGACTTCGAGATTAACGGGCTTAGAATCAACGCCAGTAATGCAAGTAGAAGTCCTGCGGGTTTGACTCTCTCGAATGGGGTGGTGGTTGAAGTCGAAGGTTCCTGGAACGGCTCCTTGCTGAACGCACAAACCGTAGAAGCTCGCCGCGGAAGAATCGAGATCGAGGCGGCCGTGAATGGAGTGGCCGGAGACAACGTCACACTGGGACTGTTTGGCGGAGAAGTTACTATTCTGGTCAACGCGCAAACCTTGCTCGATGATGACACGAAAAGAGTTGATAATTTGACTTTGTCCGACATCGGCAGCGGCGATTTCCTGGAAGTGGAAGCCATTCTCGATGGTAGCAACCTTATAGCAACACGCATTGATCGCGATGAGCAGGACGACGATGTCCTGCAAGGACCTGTGGATAGTTTCAATGCCGGTGTGGACACTACGGTACTGGGGGTAACCTTTAGCATATCGGGTACAGAGTTCGAAGACCTCAATGACAACTCGATCAGTGCAGACGCTTTCTTCGGTCAGCTGCAGACTGGCGACCTGGTGAAGGTGAAGGATGAAGAATTAGCCGACGGTATTGCTGACGAAATCGAGTTCGAGTTTGAAGATCAACTCGATGGGGGTCCTGAGTTCGATGATTCAGACGATTCAGACGATTCAGATGATTCAGATGATTCAGATGATTCAGACGATTCAGATGATTCAGACGATTCAGATGATTCAGATGATTCAGACGATTCAGATGATTCAGACGATTCAGATGACAGCGCCCCTTGAGGAGTCGCCGGCGCTATTGCTAACTGGATTCCCCCGGAAGAAAACCCGGGGGAGCCTATCGCCATGGGAACAATGTGTGTCCGTGAATGAAGGCGGCAACAGCTGGGCCCACTATATCAACGGCATTCTAGTAAGCACGCGATGTGTAGAGCCTCCGAAAAATGAATTTTTCCTCTGCTGAATATAAACCCCCAATTGCCATCAGTTATAGACCGAAGGCTCAGGACTACCTGCCTGTGGTGGTTGCTGCAATTCGTCATCACCTGGGAAACTGGCCCATCGCCCTGCTGACTGAGGCGCAGTATCTGCCACCAGAGGCCTGGTTGGAACACAACGAAATACAGACGATCACTAACTGGAAACATTCTCCAAGAGCCAATAAGGTTCTGCGCTTATGGGAGCACCAGTACATATTCGCAGAGCATTTCGAATCCTGGATCTGGTGGCACGATGATATGCTACTACTCAGGGCCATCCGCGATCCCGAGACAGAGTTTAGTCTTCCCCTTATCGTGCACCGACAACGCAAACGCCCAAACGAGGAGCTCAATAACTGGCAGAACTGGCTGTGGGAGACGCTAGCCTTCTTTCGCTGCCAGAATATCTACGCTCCTAACCCGGTATTACATACGCCGAGGCTGATTCGCAGAGCTCTACTGCACAGGATTCCAGAGAATTGGAATCGAAAACGTCTGCTCTTCGAGCCGACCTATCTACTGTGGACCTGGCATCAGGCAGGTATTAAGCCGAAGTTGGCAAAGAACTATCGCAAAGGGATATTCCAAGGCGACATACCCTCCATTGAATCCCTGCAGTCCGAGGGCTATACAATGTTTAACTGGGGCAAAAAGATAAATCATCAGGCAGCTCAGCTCGAATTTGGCAAACTCTATGCGACGTCCTTCGACTAGACTTACTGGTTGTTCGAGTACCACCGAATAGGCAACATCAGCTTATCATCAAACAACAGGCCTCCAAGGATACTGCCGTATGGATTGGAAAATATTTCTTACTGTGCTCGTCTCTGTCTTTGTCGCAGAGTTGGGTGATAAAACTCAGCTGGCCACCATGCTTTTTGCCGCGGACAAGGAGGTAAGCAAGTACACCGTATTCCTGGCCGCATCAACGGCTCTCATCATTGCTTCGGCCATCGGTGTGTTGGCCGGGAGCATGATGTCAGAATACATCGACGAGAGATATCTACACTACGTTGCGGGGGTTGGATTCATTGCAATTGGTGCTTTCACACTCTACAACGCCTAGCTGTAATGGTCGCGACTTGATCTGGCAACTGTACGGCTATCGATTTGGTAACAGTCAGATCAGGTCGCGACTATTTCACTTATGTAAATGTGGCTAACGATTTACGTAAGCGAAGCAACGCACATAGAATTCAGTAGATCAACGAACGGGAAGCGGCGCTATCTTTCGCTTTCTCGAAACAAGCGAGAGCGGACACCTCCGGGTGCAGCCCGCTCCAGTGGTCACGCTGTCAGCAGCTTTGGCCAGTCCGCGATGGTCCTGTCTAACGGCGACGTTTTGTTCAATTCCCTTTGTCGGCGCCGCTACTTCTCTGGCTTCCCTATTTTCCGCGCCCCTTATTCTTGCCGCGGTTTTTAGTCGCCTTTGACTTCTTCGGCTCGCTTGCGGAAGTGTCTTCTCCCTCGTTCCTGCCGAGCTTGCAACCGGACTCGTTCTGCTCTTCAAGTTGGTTTTTTATGGACTCAAAGCTACCGGTTGAATAGGCGCTCTGAACCATGGTAATAACTTGTGCCGCGGTATACAGGTAATCAACGCCGCTACTTGTTGAATTGAGCAGGGCGGCTACCGCGTGGCGGCCCAGGGCTTTTTCGCCACCACCGCCTTGCCTCAACGCTCCGCGCAGCGTCTTAACGAATGACGCATCAACACCGAACACTTCTTCAAAATCTTCGCCCGGCTCGTATCCGGTCCAGGATCCCAGGTGATGGCTTTGCTTCCAGTAACCTGGAGTGCATCCTTCACCACCGCCCTGCTGAACTTCATTAGGCACCGAAAGTCCGGCGGCAATCCACGATAACGAGGCGGGCGTATTCTCAGTGGCCAAGTCGTCTCGAGAGTAGGGGTGTACGGTAAGGCTTGAGGCTCCTGCAGGAATGGTGACGTCCAGGTTGAGCGTGTCCCACTCGTCGCCGTCACCGCTCGCGAGCAGATTGGAAAGTACTGTCGTTACGCCCCCGGTAGTGATCTCAATAGAAGTTGGTCGTTCTGCGCCGAGCCCTGAGACGTCACCTACAACACTGCCAAAGAACATTGCCAACGAACCAATGCGGGGCGTTGAAGAGGGCGTGAAATCGAACGTTTGAGCAACGGTTACTTGCCGATCACCCGGAAAGTCGATGTAGGCAAGGTCGATACCGTCGCGGATAGCGATTTCAGCGCCGTCGCCTGGCTCTTCATATATCACTACAATACCCGCTCCGTCGCTGATCTTGGAAAAATCAAGGCCGCTGACGCTGATGTTGTTGGAGCCCGGTGCGACGAGGTCGAGAGATGTTATATCGGCTCGATATGCCGTTTCGTATGTGCCGCTGAAAAAGAAAGCCGGGCCGCCAATCAAAGCGCCGAACACTTCTGTGCCGCCAACATTGATGCTGTTATCCCCGACCACGTTCTCGGTCATCTCACCCGACCAGTATAATAGCACCTGGTTGACAGTGGCCCCTGCCGGCACAGAGATCGATATCAAGCCAGGTTGTACAGCCATGCCGGTACCGGCGGCGGAGATGTCGCTGCCAGAGGCGATGAAAACGCTTGCGGGTCCGAGGGTCTCGGTGCCGTCAGCCTGTGCAATTGGGTTCACGGAAAGTCCAAGCAGCAGCCCTGCCGCTGCCGTGGCTGCATACCTAAACGCAGGAACTTCGAAGTATTTGTGTGTCATTTGACTCTCCTGCAGCGTAACTGCATATCGGTGGACGAGGCGCGAACATTTTGCTTGCGCGAAACGCGAAGCTAGCGGCGAGTCAGTGTGTTGTGATCAAAACGTGTGGAGAGCACACAGCCTTCGCCGGGCAAGCTAACGCGTATTTCTGCTGGTGACCCGGCGATCCTGCTGCGTTAGATGGCGAAACACTACGCTGTGGGATCCGTGGCTTTGCGACACCGGTTTGCACCGGCTGTGCCTTTTTCATGCTTTATGACTGTAGAACATTGATGGAAAAAGTACAGTGGATCGCCGATTGCCTGAAAAAACTGGGAGCCATGTCACACTTCCTCCCCATTTTAACAAGAAGGGTTTACCGCTTACCCCGCTTCCAATCCCAGGGCGGGACCGGGTCAGCGTTACCCCATAATCCCAGCTTTTGCAGCGATGCCTGCCTCTCGGCTTCCTGTAGCGGACGATCATATTGCGCCTGCTTTCTATACCACCAGGCATGGCCAGCACGAACCATCTCAAGATTGATGCTTTTGCCATCTAGATACACAGTACCAACAGTGCGTTCAGTCCAGTCCGTATCAACAACCGTCACACCAACACTTTCACCGGCAACCATTAACGCGAGGGCGTCCCTGGCTCCATTGTAGTAGGGCTGGTCTGTCTCGGGAGCATCAATGCCATAAAGGTGAATCCGGGTCTGCACGCCTTCCCCTTCGAACACATGCAGCGTATCGCCATCGACTACCCGAACTACCTTGCCGGTGATGTCGAACCGGGTTGGCACGGCCTCTCTGGTCGCGCCCAGGTCCTCTATAGCGTCCGCCGCCTTTCTCCACCCTGCATCGGGTCGGCTTGCGTACCCGGATACCCGACTCTCCACAGACTCATAGACAGTGGTGATCCAGCTAATCTTTCCGGTGGTCGCATACTGATAAATGCTGAATACCGCAGCGAGCACGGCGACCTTGAGAGGCGTTATAAGCCGGGGCGCGGCTGTTTTTTGTTTGCGTTTGCTGATGCTACACCTATTGCGTATGACGTAAGTTGAACCTGGCCGACTGGGCCATTTCCTGCTGCGGCGCATTGACTGAGCGTTAGTTTAGACCAGATGCACACTAGGTGGGGTGAAAGGTGTGAAATGCCCGTGCCGCTAGGCGACAGCGAGTTTCATGTTGATTTTGTTATCGATTTGAGCCCTGACATTTTGCTTTATTCTGGTCGATGACGTGCGGGGCCGGACCCCTTCGTTCTCCGCGTTCTACAGCGTGTTCACGGGTACTTTGATATAGGACACGCCATTCGATTCGGGCGGCGGCAGGCTGCCCGCCCGGATGTTCACCTGCACTGAGGGTATGATCAGAGTCGGTAGCGACAGAGTCGCATCCCGGTTGCTGCGTATCTTGACGAACTGCTGCTCGGAGATGCCGTCATGCACATGGATGTTGCTCCGGCGTTGTTCTCCAACAGTGGTTTCCCATTGATACTCTGTGCGACCTTCCGCCGGCAGATAGTCGTGGCACAGGTAGAGTCGGGTATCGTCGGGCAACTCGAACAGTTTCTGGATAGAGCGATACAGGGTCTCCGCATCACCACCGGGGAAGTCGGCGCGGGCCGTGCCGTAGTCGGGCATGAACAGCGTGTCGCCGATGAAGGCGATATCGCCGCAGATGTAGGCCATACAGGCAGGCGTATGGCCCGGCGTATGTATTGCCCGCAGCTCCAGGCTGCCGACAGAAAACACGTCGTGGTCCTCGATCAGTCGGTCGAAGCAATCCTCCAGAACGACATGGTCCGGAAGGTTGAAGACCTTCTTGAAGATGCTCTGTACCTCGCGGATATGTGAACCGATGGCGATAGGTGCGCCGAACTCCTGTTTCAGGTGCTGTGATGCACTCAGGTGATCCGCATGCGCGTGGGTCTCGAGGATCAGCTCCACTTCATACCCCGCTTCCTTCACGAACCCGATGAGAGAGTCGACGCTGCTGGTATCGGTACGGCCCGAGTCGGGATCGTAATCCCAGACTGAGTCGATGATAGCGCAGCGTTTTGTTTCGGGATCCGCCAGTACATAGGAAATGGTGTTGGTGGTCTCATCAAAGAATCCGGTGACTTCCGGTCTCATCGGCTTGTATCCAGTGGGTTAGTGGTGATAAGTACGTTAGCAATGTCCAAATCAGTATAACAATGAAGCCGGATGACGGGCTCTATGTTTGCAGTCCTGGATTCAGGCGGATCCTGACCTCCGATAAGCCCGCAATCAGGTAAGTAGCCGACAGTGGTTTAAGTTTGCGAATTATCACTATCGAAAATCTGAGATAATTTCCCCATAAGCGCTTGCCTCGCCCTTGCGTACCGACCAAGCTAACTTTAACTTTGAGCGTACCGCGTGGCCTAGACCGCGCCGGAGTGTAGGACAATCCCATGTCGCAAACAGATACGGTAGAGCCGAGTATGGCGCAGCACGAACTCGCTGCGAGGCCGTCTGTCGCCTCGCGGCGCAGCCTGGAAGAGTCGGTCATGTATATGGTCGGCCTGATCTGCGCGGCCGTAGTCGGTGGCTTTGCCGTTTACCGCTGGTACTCAGGCGAATACCACGGCGCTCTTATTAACGTTGGTATCGTCGCAGCTGTAGCCGTGCCCATGCTACTGGGCTTCTCACAACGTTACCGACACGTGGCGCTCTACCTGTTCGGTTGTACGATCAGCGCGGGCTGCCTGATCAGCGCCCTTTTTGTCAGCAACAACGGCCTGCTGTGGGCGCTGATGGTCCTCCTGGTCAACACCCTGACACTGTCACGGCGTTGGGCGCTGGGACTCAATATCATCGTTATCGTCACCCTGTCGGCGTCGGCACACCTCTACCTTTCGCCACTTCACCATGTGAGCTGGTCGACAGTGGCCTTGCTCATTTGCGGCTTCTCGCTGATGTCCATGGATCAATTGCGTGCACAGCGCCAGCTACTGGCTACTCAGGCCAACGTCGATCCACTGACCGGGGTGGGAAATCGCCGCATGATGCACCGGCATCTACAGGACATTGTTGCCGACCGCCGCCGCGAGCATAACCGTGGCACCCTGATGGTGCTGGACATTGACCACTTCAAGAACATCAACGATAGCCACGGCCACGACGTGGGAGACCAGGTGTTGGTGGACATCACGCGCAGCATCGCCGGCTCACTGCGCGCAGAAGACGGCTTCTATCGCATGGGCGGTGAGGAATTTGTAATTCTGTTCCCGGGCATGGACACGGCCACTGCCCGCAGCGAGCTGCCGGCCCTGCACGACAGGCTGTCTGGCAGGGTCAGCACTTCCGACGGGCCGGTGAGCTTCTCTGCAGGTGTCGCCACGCTGCAAAACGGTGAAGACTGGTCACATTGGCTGGCTCGAGCTGATCGTGTTCTCTATAACGCGAAATCCGAGGGCCGTAATCAATTAAGGTTCAGTGATGGGTGAGTAGTCGAGCCCGGCGGTATCATGGTGTCATTTGTGCTGCGCTGGATACTCCGTCCCTGGAACACCGTAACAAGGAATCATCATGGTTAAGAAACTGTTGTCCGCGGCTGTTTGCGTACTGAGCCTGACTGCTCTCTTCGCCTGTGGCTCGGATGAGGCTGAACCGGCACCCGGGAAAGAAGTAAGCAAGGTCGACCAGGAGAAGCTGGATGCCGGTTTTCGCGCAGTTGAAGCAGCGTGCTTCAGTTGCCACAGTCCCAGGGGTTCTGCCGCGGACCGGATCGCTCCACCTATGGTCGCCATCAAAAAGCACTATGTTTATAACAACACCACCTACGCCGAGTTTTACCGGGACCTCCAGCAGTTTGTGAGCGCACCGTCGGCGGAAAACGCGCGAATGCCCGGTGCAATACAACGCTTTGGACTGATGCCAAACCTTGGCATCAATGAAGCAATGCTGGAACAGATCGCGTACTACATCTTTCATAGCCCCATGGAAAACCCTCGATGGTTTGAAGAACACTACGCCAGGGAGCGGCACAGGAGTAGAGGCGCTCATGGCGCGCAACTGCTAACAGATGCGGACTACCTGATGCACGGTCAGCAGATAGCCATGCGTACCAAGTCCGAACTGGGCAAGAACCTGAAGCACGCGCTGAAAACAGGCGGGCCTACATCGGCTATTCAGTTCTGTTCAGAACAGGCAGTGCCTATTGCGGACGATATGTCAGTCCGGCTGAAAGCAGCTATCAAGCGCGTCAGTGATCGACCTCGTAATCCGGGCAATGCCGCCGTGAACCGCGAGCTCCAGTACATCGCCTCCGCCAGCGCGGCACTGGCAGCGGGAAACACCCCAGAGCCATCGGTGCAGGAGCTCGATGGACGCATGGTGGGTTATTATCCGATAGTGACCAATGGCATGTGCCTCCAATGCCATGGCTCACCGGGAGTGAATATCGCGGAAGACACCATGAGTGCACTGCAGGCTACCTACCCCAACGACAAAGCGACGGGGTATGAGGAAGGCCAGATTCGGGGCATCTGGGTGATTACTATGGAGAAAAAGTCGATGTAGGGCCCCGCGATAATTGAGCGTGGTCGATTAGAATTGACAGATCCTGATCTTCGCCCCATTGGGAGCGAGCTTCTCGCTTGCTCACGACCGTTGAAACGATGCATGTTTCTCCTCAGGCGTCGTTCTCTTTCCAAAGCAAATAGATTACCGGGATAACCAGTAGCGTTAGCAGAACTGAAGTTATCATGCCGCCGACCATAGGCGCTGCCAGCCTGCTCATCACCTCGGAGCCAGTTCCTGTAGCAAATAGAATAGGCAGTAGACCGGCAATAGTTGCCCCCGCGGTCATTAAAACAGGGCGAACCCGCTGCACCGCGCCCTGTAAAACGACCTCAGAAAGCCCATCAACCTGACGGCCAGGCTCTGTGTGTTCCCTGGTTTTCAACCACGCCTGGTCGAGATATACGATCATGATGACACCGGTTTCTACTGCGACGCCTGCGAGCGCGATTACACCCACGCCCACAGCGATGGAGAAGTTGTATTCCAGAAAGTACAGTAGCCATACAGTGCCAACCAATGCCATTGGGAGTGACCCCATTAGAATAAGCACTGGACCCAGGGCTCGAAAGTTCATGTAAAGCAGCACAACAATAATAGCCAGGGTCAGTGGAATGACATAGCTCAACCTGGCTTTGGCGCGTTCCATATACTCATACTGGCCGGACCAGTTCACCGAGTACCCTGGCGGCAACGAGAGCTCATCGGCCACGATTTTCCGGGCCGTCTCCACGTAGCCCCCGACATCGGAGGTATCGATATCTACAAAGGTCCAGCCGTTGAGGCGGGCGTTCTCGCTCTTGATTCCGGGAGGACCATCTTCGATGTGAACGTTAGCTACATCGCCCAACGCAATTCGCTGGCCGGCAGGCGTTACTATGGGTAGCCGGGAAAGGTCTTCTGGAGAGTCACGATAGGACTGGGGGTAGCGAACGTTTACCGGGTAGCGCTCCAATCCTTCAACAGTATTGGTAATGTCCATTCCACCGACGGCGGTGGCTATCACTTGTTGTACATCCACAATATTCAGGCCATAGCGAGCGGCCCCGACCCGGTCTATATCGATCTTGATGTAGCGGCCTCCCGCGACTCGCTCAGCATAAACCGACGCGGTGTCCGGGACCTTACCCAGGATAGTCTCCAGTTCCCGGCCGATACCCTGTATTACTTCAAGGTCTGGCCCGGCAACCTTGATGCCAACAGGCGTCTTGATTCCCGTTGCCAGCATGTCGATACGCGTTTTGATGGGCATGACCCACGCATTGGTTAGCCCCGGTATCTGGACGAGCGCGTCAAGCTCTCTCTTGATATCTTCAGTGGTGACGCCGGGCCGCCAGTCTTCAGGCGGCTTCAGTTGGATGAATGTCTCGATCATTGTCAGAGGCGCTGGATCGGTGGCTGTTTCAGCTCTGCCTATCTTGCCGAAGACAGACAGGACTTCAGGATGCGTGCTGATCAACTTGTCTGTTTGCTGAAGAAGCTCTCGCGCTTTTCCGATAGATATACCCGGGTAGGTAGTCGGCATGTACATCAGGTCCCCTTCGTCGAGAGGCGGCATAAATTCGCTGCCGACTCGACTGAGAGGCCAAAGACTGCTCATGGTTACCAGGGCAGCAATTAGCAAGGTGGTTTTTGGGTAGCGCAGAGCACGCCTCAATATGGGTGTATATACGGCGACCAACAGGCGGTTTATCGGGTTCTTCCGGGCAGATATTATTCTTCCGCGAATGAAGTAGCCCATCAGCACCGGGACCAGGGTGATGGCAAGCGCTGCCGCTGCGCCCATTGCATATGTTTTGGTGAACGCCAGAGGCGAAAACATTCGACCCTCTTGTGCCTCAAGAGTAAATACAGGAATAAAGCTGACTGTAATTATCAGCAGACTGAAAAATAGCGCAGGTCCGACTTCTACGGCGGCCTCGGTGACTATCTGCCAGCGGTTTTCGTTTGTTAGTTGGTTCTTCTCTATATGCCTGTGCATATTCTCGATGAGGACAATAGCACCGTCTATCATTGCGCCGATGGCAATCGCGATACCCCCCAGAGACATTATGTTGGCGTTCAAACCCTGCATGTACATGACGATGAAGGCGGCCAGAATACCGACAGGCAGACTAATAATGGCCACTAACGAGGAGCGTAAGTGAAGCAGGAATACCAGGCACACTGCTGCAACCATAAGCAGCTCCTCGCCCAGTTTATGCCAGAGATTTTCTACTGCACGGTCGATAAGACTTGAGCGGTCATAAACGGTAACCACTTCCACGCCATCAGGCAGGCTCGATTGCAACGCCTCCAGTCTGGTTTTCACGGCATCAATGGTCGCTTGTGCATTCTCTTCATAACGCATAACGATAATGCCGCCTACCACCTCTCCCTTGCCGTTCAGCTCAGCGATGCCGCGTCGCATTTGCGGCCCGGTACCTATCGTTGCTACATCCTTAAGCAGCAGCGGCGTGCCATTGTCATTGACGCCGAGTGGGATATTCTCCAGGTCCTGTGTTCCCGAGATGTATCCCGACGTTCGTACCATATACTCCGCCTCCGCCATTTCGACGACGGATGCACCCACCTCCTGGTTGGCGTTTCGTATGGCTGTTTGTATGTGAGATAGAGGAATACTGTATGCGCGAAGTCTGTCCGGGTTCACTTTCACCTGGTACTGTTTGACCATGCCGCCTACGGCGGATACCTCGGCAACTCCTGGCACGCTCTGCAGTTCATATTTGAGAAACCAGTCCTGCAAGCTGCGTAACTCGCTTATATCGTGCTGGCCTGTTGGGTCTGTGAGCGCATAGATGTAAACCCAGCCTACCCCAGTAGCGTCGGGTCCCAGTTGTGGCCTCGCACTTTCAGGTAGCTTGGGGGCGACCTGACTCAGGTACTCCAGCACTCGGCTGCGGGCCCAGTACAGGTCACTCTTTTCATCGAAAATTACGTATACATATGAGTCACCGAAGAAGGAGAAACCGCGTACCGTAACCGCACCTGGCACCGACAGCATGGCGGTGGTGAGTGGGTATGTAACTTGATCTTCGACGACCTGGGGCGCCTGCCCGGGGTAACTCGTTTTGATAATGACCTGTACATCTGATAGGTCAGGGATAGCGTCGACAGGCGTATTCCTGATGGCGAAAATGCCGGTACCGACCAGAATTGCTGTAGCCAGAAGCACAAAGAACCGATTGCTTACAGACCAGCGAATGATGGCTTCAATCATGGTTCATGTGCTCCTGTTTTGCGGAACTCATTCGCTCCAGGTCGGCGCTCTTGTTTGATTCCGAATCCAGCAGAAACTGGGCCGATGTCACAATGACGTCGCCCGCTGACAATCCGGCGAGCACTTCTACCGTCGCACCCGCTATTCGCCCGGCTTCTACCACGGCCGACCTGAACCGCCCTTCGCCCAGGGCGATAACGACCCGGTCCTGGTTCTCCGTTCGTATCAGCGCTTCCCTGGGTATAACCAGGACCTCATCATGCTCCAGGGAGTGAATAGTTACCTGCGCAAACATGTTTGGACGTAGTTCACCGCCATGGTTCGGGAATCTGAGGCGAACTCGCAGCGTGCGAGTGCTGGCTTCCAGCGATGGGTAGATGTAGTCAACGTTTCCTCGCCATTCCCTGCCTGGAAGAAAGTCGAGGCGCATGGTGACTGGTTGCCCCGGCTCCACGAGAGCGGCCTGCCTTTCGAAAACTTCAGCCTCCACCCAGACTTCATCCAGAGCGCCTATAGACATCAGGGTGGTGTTGGGCCCGACAAAGAAACCCTCGCGGATGTTGAGATTGTCTACGACACCCGCTTGAGGCGATCTGAAGGTTACAGTCTGAGCGACTCGCAGGTCTTTCTTGAGTTGCTCTATATGCTCTGGCGAGAGTTGCAGCGACCTCAGGCGGTCTTCTGAGGCCTGAATTAGCCGTTCATTCTTTCGACGCAAGGCGAGGACGAATTCCTCTTGAGCGTTCACCAGTTGCGGAGAGTAAATTTCGTACAGTGCCTGGCCCTTTTCAACGGGATTGCCCGCGGCCTTGACGTGGAGTTTTTCAATCCAGCCTTCTACACGAGGGTGGATGTGAATCAAACGATCCTGATCGTACTGAACGTAGCCTACCGTACGTATGTCTTCCTGAAGTCTTTCCAGTTTCACTGAAGCCGTGCGTACGCCCAGGTTGTTTACAACAGCTGGCGAAATCTCGATTGTTCCTGAATCAACCGGTTTGGCATAAACCGGCACCAGTGCCATGCCCATTGGAGACTTCCCCGGGCCGTCTCGTCTGTAGTCGGGGTCCATTGGGGCCACCCAGTAGAGCGGTTCATCGGGTGATGCCGAGGTTTCCACTTCAGTTTTAGTGTCCACGAAGAAGGGAAAGGCGAGCGCCCCCACTACAGCGCCAGTGACCAGCGCAATTGCGTATTTAATGTAGCTGTTCATGTCAGGCATCCTCGCCTGTCATCGCAGGCGTGAAAAAATAATTCAATTGTGCGGTGATTTTCTGGCGCTCAACCGAGATTCCAAGGGCTTCTATTCGTGCGTTGAGTTCAGCGATTCTTGCCCGTATTACTTCGGTAAAGTCAGCGTCGTCGTTTGTGTAGGCGGCCAGCGAGGCTTCAGCCTGCTCGCTCATCTGTTCCAGCAGTCGGGAGTTGTAGAGATTCTGTCGCTGTTCAATCCGTAATAGCCGCGCCTTGAGGCCATTGAACTGAGCGACCATGCGACGCAACAGTAGCGACTTCTCGGTTCGTACTGATTCACTTGAAGCCTGTGCTGAGCGAAGCTGTTGATCCTGCCGCCTGCCGGTGAAGAGCGGAACGTCGAACGTTACTCCAACCGAGAAAAAGTCAGCTCTATCATTACCCATAGGGTCGTCTTCGCGGTAGCCATAGCTGGCGTTCAGCTGCCATAGCGGCCGGTACTTTTGTTCGGCGAGCTTGATGTCGGTACTACTTGCTTCCAGTTTTCTATCAAGGGAAAGGATGGCGGGATGTGCTCCCATCAGCTCGGCCAGTGTCTGTAGTGTCACCGCGGTTGATTCGTCGTAGACCAGCTCTGGCGATTTCAATGTAATACCAGGCAACTCATCGGTAAGCGATTGGTGAAGGGAGTTGCTATTGACCTCACCAGGCTGCTCAAGCCACTGCCCAAGCGCTGAGCGGTATGCGTCCATTTGTTCGTGCAACTCGAGGAGACGATCCTCCAGGCGAGTCAATTCCAGTTGGGCTCGAATCAGGTCTTGCTGGCGCGTACCGCCCAGCGCGCTGGTGTACTTTGACTCCGCAATATCCACGAGCTGCTCAAAGAGATCCCTGTCCTGCTCTATTAGCTGGATCGTCTCCCGTGTGCGCCAGACGTCCAGCCAAAGGCCAGACACTTCAGATTCGATGAGAGCATGCCTGTCGGCACGCTGCAGTGGGTGTTGTTGGCTCAACAGTCCCAGGCGTTGCTGGCTGAGCGCGAGGCTGTCTCCCCGAGGCAGAACCTGCGATATACCCACCTTGAACTGCGTCATCGCCTCCTGATCGAAGTTAAAGCTATCGGTTGGAAGGTTGGCGAAGCCGGCGGTAATCACTGGATCTGGCAGGGAGCCTGCCGCAATACTCTGTGCTTCCAATGCTTGTTGCCTGAGCTGGTTTCCTTCAATCCAGGGGTCTTGCTGCTGAGCGATGGTGATTGCCTGGCTCAGGCTCAGTGCGGCGTTGGCTGCTACAGAGGGCAACGTCAGCATCAAGGCGGCCAGTAGCTGCGGCCAGAAATTTTTTAGAGGCGAAGTATTCACTTGTATCCGTCCATATCCTGTTAGTCCAGGCAGCGGTGCTTGTGCTCGCAAAAAACGCTGCGCTCGGTGTAAAGACCGAGGTGAAAATCAGATTACGCAGGTGCCGGGGCGCCGAATTTCAGGCGCACCTGTCCTGGGGACTTAGCTGGAAGGAGGGCGTAACAGGGAATCTGGGTGAGGAGGTGGGGAAGCAGGCATAAGCCAGAGTGATATCTGTCTTTCCTGGAGGATTTCGGGCATGGCAGAGTAGAGATTCAGGGTAGACCCCATTGATGCGCAACCGTTCAAGGAGCAGTAGCCATCGTCGCAACAGTCACCAGATGATTCTGGCGTGATATCTCTGGTGTGCATTTGATGGCCAGAGTGATCGATGCTGTCGACATCACTGCCAAGCGAGTGGCCACCCGGATCAGCAGACATACTACAAGGCATAGCGACCGACGCGAGCGACTGCAGAGCGATAAGCCCTGTCAGAACAAGCGTGATCCAAAGTCGCGGCGTCATCATTGTAGAATGCTGTAGCTTTCACTACGCCCAGTTTTCATACAATAACCGTATACCTTCCCGCAGGGGGAAGGTCAAGGGTGCTGATCAAGCGTATCTAGGGCGCCGTGATTCATCGTGATCAATCAGTGGTGCACTCGCTCGCTGTTTTTCAATACCTGCAGCAGCGGGTTATAGCCCTCGGGCACTGGCACCACGGCGTTTTCCTTCTCGTATCTGGCGTAATCAGCGATCATTTCCTTCACCAGCTCCGGCATGGACGCGGCCAGGTTGTTGATCTCAGACGGATCGATGGCGATCTCGTACAGCTCCCACTCTCCAGTGCCTTTGGGTGGCGGGTTAATCGACAGCTTGTATTTACCCTTGAACACAGCACTGCTTCCGGCCAGTTCATAGCCTATGGCCTCGGAACTCGGGTGCACGGTGTCCGCCTTGCCAGTTATCACTGGCCACATGCTGGTTCCGTCGGGCGCGTGGATCTGCCTGCCTTTGTAGGTGTCACCGGGCATATCTACACCCGTCACCTCGAGAATAGTCGGGTAGACATCTCTCACGAAGGCAAAGGTGTTGGACTGGAGCCCCGCGGGTATCGCCCCGGGGTAGCGTACGATGAAGGGCACACGCAGGCCGCCCTCGGTAGAGAACGTTTTATAGTAGCTATTGGGGCTGTTGGCTGCAGCTGCCCAGCCAGGACCATAGTCGGCATAGGATCCCTTTTGGCCCATGGTGGAATAGTCGCCCTTGTAGTCTTCCATATAGGTGTACTGGTAATTTTTCCGGTACCAGTCGCGGTACTCAGCCTTGGAGGACAGCAGATTGGGGTCGGTACCATTGTCGGCCATGAAGATAATCAGGGTGTTGTCCAGCTCGCCTATGTCTTTCAGGTAGTCCAGTAATTTGCCAATGTTGTGGTCCATGTTGTCGGCCATGCCGGCATAGGTCTGCATGCGGCGAATATTGAACTTCCGTTCCTCTGTGGAAAGCGTATCCCAGTCGGGGATCTGCCAGTCGCCAAAGGAGGTTTTTTCAAACTGATCATCCAGTTGCACGCTGTCGGGGAAAATACCCAGTTCTTTCTGTCGTGTAAGGCGATTGCGGCGCATCTCATCCCAGCCACCGTCGTAGACGCCGTTGTACTTGTCGATAAACGCCTTTGGTGCCTGGTGCGGATAGTGCACTGCCTGGTAACCCAGCCACGCGAAGAACGGCTCACCACTGTCGCGGTTGGTCTCAATGTTTTCAATGATGCGCTGGGTATAGAAGTCAGATGAGAAATAATTCTCAGTAGGCAGTGACACTTCTTTGCCATTTTCAAAGTAGTGCACGCGCTCGTACATTGGCGCATAGGGCTGCTCTACCCAATTGTCGGCACCGCTCTCGGCGAGGGCGAATGATTGATCGAAGCCGCGAGCGTGGGGAATGGATTCAGGGTTTCCGCCCAGGTGCCATTTGCCAGCCATGTAAGTGTTGTAACCGGCATCGCGCATTACGGTGGCAATGCTAACGACGCTGGTGTTGAGGTACCCCTCGTAGCCCGGCATGCCAAACTGGTTGTCCGCCATGATTTCACCCATGTTGCCAAGTCCCGCCAGGTGGTTATCAACACCACTGATCAGCATGGTCCGGGTGGGTGAGCAGGTAGCACCAACATGGAAGTTGGTAAAACTGGCGCCCTCGGCCGCAAGGCGGTTGATGTTCGGGGTTTGAATTTCACTGCCGAAGGCCCCGATATCGCTGTAGCCCATATCGTCAGCGATCAGTACCAGCACATTGGGCCGCTTCGCTTTCTCATCAGTAGTGGCTGGCTTTGAGCTGGCGAGCGCAAATTGCGAAGCCAGAGTGGTGATAGTAGCAAGGGCAATCATCCTTATGCCTGTAGATCTGCTCTTCATTGGACTGTTGCTCCTGGGGTAATTGCAGTGGATGAAAGAGTTGACCACAGCAAAAGCATTCCGTCTAATGCATTAAATACACAATAATTAGATGTAAAACGCATAATGATTAGCCACCGTCAGTTGAACCACGCCTTGTGCCTCTTCAAACAAGGCAACTTTACTCGCGCAGCTATTGAGGCAAATCTCTCCCAATCTGCCTTGTCCCGCAGTATTCGTAATCTTGAATTGGAGCTGGGCGTCTCTCTGTTTGATCGCAATAAAACCACGGTAGAACCAACACGGTACGGAGAAGTATTCCTCGCCCGGGCAAAAGCCATTTCAGCTGATACCGAAGCGCTCGAAAGAGAGATGTTGCTGATGCGGGGACTGCAGGCAGGAAGCTTCTCCGTGGTGCTGGGGGTCTACCCTGCGGAGATATCCGGAAACCGTGCCCTGGGCAGCATGCTCAACGAGTTCCCCAACCTGCAATACCGCGCCTTCGTCGGGAACTGGGAGATGGTGAATGAATACGTGTCGAACCGAACCGCTGACCTGGGTTTCGCCGCAGTCGATGCCGCCGAAAACGAGGAGCATTTGTCGGTAGAGCGGGTCAGGCCCCATGAAATGGTGCTTTACTGTCGGAAAGGCCACCCCCTGGCCAATAACGGAAAGCCAGGCAGGGAGGATCTGGACCAATTTCCATTGGTATCGATTCGCGTGCCGGCCGGGCTGGCCGACGCGATACCGGGAAAGTCGGAAATTGATCGGGGTAGTGGGCACCTGGTGCCATCCGTGGAAATTGACGATATCACCACTGCTCGAACGATTGTCAGCCAGAGCGATGGCATTGGCGCGGCCGTGCCATTACAGATTGAGTCGCAGCTGAGGTCAGGGGACTTGGTCTTGCTGGATTTTCAACGTCCCTGGATCAAGCCTGTATACGGCTTCATCTCCTTGAAAAGCCGCGCACTCAGCCCGGCGGCAGAATTCTTTATGGAGAAAGTGATCAGGTTTGAGGAGGAAGCGGAGCAGAAAAACAAGGCGCTTCTGGAAACATACCGTTGAGAAAAGCCTCACACCCATTGCAGTGCTGGCTGTTTATTCGGTGTGAAAAGAGAAGCGGGTACATCGAGGTCGAGGCTTGGATGCAGGGCAGTGTAGTTCTGCATCGGCGCGCAAGACGGGCTGCGGGTTACGATAATCTGAGCGGGCCCCCAAGAGTCGCTGCAAAGGTTAGCCCTACCCTGGGGGGTAGTGTCCACCGTATTATGATTCACTACATGTAAGTTACACTGAGCAAGGATGCGTCAATGCGCGTCACGCTGCCATATATCACAGTTTTCCATAAGAGTTTTGACTATGAGTATTGAAAAGAAATTGTATCGAAGTGGCCCGTTTGCAGACTTTTTTGCACAGGGAACACAGGTGGGGAATGTCCTCTATTTGGCCGGCCAGGTTGGAGTGGATGCGACGGGTAAAACCCCTGATTCGCTCAGCGAGCAGGTTGATGCCGCGTACGCTAATTTGAAACGTGTTCTGGCAGAGTTTGGCGCGAGCATGGACAATATTGTCGATGAAACGTTCTTTGTAACTGACATGAGTGCTCTTTTGGGAAATGTAGAGGAAATATATGCCGCAAGGGAGAAAGCATATGGCGGTAAGCCGGAAGTGTGCCAGACAGTGGTCCAGGTGGTCGCGCTTGTGCAGCCTGAGTTAAAAATCGAGATTAAGTGCATCGCTCATCTTTAAAAACTGAGTACTGGATACCAGGCCCGTTAGGGTAAAAGCTCTCTTTTGCCCTGGCCGCTCACCCAGCTACAAACTACTACCGTATGAAATGTATCGCCATCATCCGGTTCAGCTCCGCTGGGTAGTCGACGCTTGCGAGGCTGCTTCCAGGTCTGGCCGATTGTCGAGTGACCCGGGTGTCCGGTAGATCAGAACGACAGCCCAGCTCAGGGCAATCGTACCGCTGCTCCTTATGCTGATCAGCAGTCTTACGGAAGCCGTGCTGTATAGTGGCGTGAATCCGTCGAAGCACTTTCGTATATTGAACGGCTAATGCTAACCAGAGATTCAATGAATATTTTAAGCTTTCTCATGTTCACTGGCTTTGTAACGTTTGTCTCTTTGCGGCCGATGGGTAGTGCGCAGCTCGCAAACTGGGATAAGGCAGGCCATTTAATTATTTATTTCGTATTCGCCATACTAGCCCATCGGGTTGCATCTACTCCCAGGAATTACCTGTATCTATGCGCTGGTATTGTGGTCTACAGTGGCTTAATGGAGGTGGCGCAGTCCTATATGCCCGGCCGTGTCATGTCGGTTTATGACCTGTTAGCCAATGCCCTGGGCGTTGTTGTTGCCATTTTGCTAGTAAGGGCTGTTTCCAATACCAGAAGTCTATAGCAAGTTGGTTATTCAATATCACAATTTAGTTGTACAGAAAAACGTGTAGCTCAGTTGTCGGTGAAGAGGGCGCTGCCGCCACCTCAGAAGGGGCCTTGATGGAATATCGAAGTAACGCTTTGCAACCTGAACGTCTATGCCGTGGTATCGGCTAGCGCCATGGGAAAAGCCGCGCAGATCGAACAGTTACGGAAAAAGCGCTCGTTACTGTTGAAGGCCTACATTCTGCATGTCGGTTGCTCCCCGTTGTACCTTTTACCGTGTGGATCATCTCGTTAAACTTCTTTGCGTAGAAGCTTTCCTGGCGAGCGGCGTTTAAAATCTCAACGGATGGCGTGGCGTGGATGGCAGCTCCTGGTTCGCTGTGCTGGCCTGCAAGTATGCTACGCTTTGACGCTATAACCCCGTCGCCCACCATTATTACCTGGCGGCCTTCGCGTTAATCAGCGCTTTCCGGTTAAGGAATTGATATGGCCCAGAGATACGAATCTCTAACAGATGAGCATGTTGGCTTCATTGAAAGGCAGCATATTTTCTTTGTCGGAACCGCCGGGAATGAAAGTCTGGTTAACGTCTCCCCCAAGGGCATGGATAGTTTTCGTGTGCTGAACAACTCCAAAGTGGCCTGGTTAAATCTTACCGGCAGTGGTAACGAAACAGCGGCTCACGTCCGTGAAAACCGCAGAATGACGATAATGTTTTGTTCGTTCGACAAGCAGCCTCTTATCCTCAGGTTGTACGGGAAAGCTATAGCTGTTCATCCTCGCGATGACGCATGGCGCAGCCTGATAGAACTGTTTCCTGCGCACACTGGAGCGCGTCAGGTTTTTGAAGTTGATATAGAGCTGGTTCAAACATCGTGTGGTTATGCTGTACCGTACTACGATTTGGTTGGTGAGCGCCCGACATTGAGTAAGTGGGCAGACAATAAGGGGCATGAGGGCATCAGGGAGTATTGGCAGGGAAATACCAAGAGCCTGGATGGCATGGATACGGGGGGAGTGTTCAGAATTCTGTGTCACAGTAATTCCTCGTTAATCATCTGATCACAGATCCAATA
>NZ_PKUS01000027.1 GCF_002866825.1 Pseudohalioglobus lutimaris
TAACTTTGCGGACAATGTTGATCATTTACGGATTGTGACGGGAAGCGGTGCCGGCAGCGACCAACCGAGGAGAAATGTTGAAGTCAGCAATAATATTTTTGCAGATACTGCCTATTATGGGAGCAGAAAACCCACATCACTTATTCTTGAGGGGGTGAGCGATGTCAGGGTCTACAATAATACCTTCTATAACAAACAGGGTAGTGGCAAACGAATCTTGCGATTGAGAAATCTCAGCAATACTGAACTGCTTAACAATATCTTCCACAACGGTGAAGTGGAAGTTCAGAAAAGCTACGTGCTGGATATCCATGCAGAGCATAACGCCTGGTCAAACATCGCGGGAAAGTTTGATTCTTCGTTGAAAGGGCATCGCGATTTAAATATGAACAAGCCGGGCCTTAACGAATCCAACTGGGTGCCCCTGTCCTCCAGTCCGGTGGTTGATGCCGGGACTCCGCTTGGGCTAAACAGCGATTTCTATGGGTCGGCCATAAAAGGGGCGGGGCCTGATATAGGTGCAGTTGAGAATGGGTCGCAACCCAACACCGGGACAACAACGGACATCCCCGACGTTTATCAGCCAGAAGACCTCCAGGCTGATCGTGAGCAAACGGAGTCTCAAACTGAAAGAACAACATCACGATCAGAGTCCAGTTCTAAGGAAA
Organism: Pseudohalioglobus lutimaris; assembly: GCF_002866825.1. Classification (GTDB taxonomy): domain Bacteria; phylum Pseudomonadota; class Gammaproteobacteria; order Pseudomonadales; family Halieaceae; genus Halioglobus; species Halioglobus lutimaris. The sequence continues at coordinate 669 of NZ_PKUS01000027.1, forward strand.
CACCAGTATCAAATACAGCATCGAATATCGGCACAGGAAGTTTCTCGATATCTATACGATCCCCCTCTGAGATTTTTGGAGTGGTGTCTGTTGACGTTGATGTAAGTCATCCCGAGCAGGTTAAAAAAGTTAAGTTGTATGCGAATGGTGACAAGATTGGCGGTGATATCACCTGGCCATTTAGATTCAATCTTGACACCTCTCCCTATCGCGGACGCTTGCATTTGAGGGCTGTCGTATTCAAGGGCGAAAAAGAAATTCTGAAAAATACTTGGGTTCGAGTTGTCGACGAAACTTCAGCGAATGATATATATGTAGATGAGCCCGAGGTTAGTGGCGAACTCGCAAGTAGTGACGAAGTCTCGAGTGCTGATGAATCAGGCGAAATTTTAGTCGATATCATTTCACCGGCGAAATGGGTTTCAGGGACGGTCAAGATCGGCGTAAATGTCAATCATCCGGACCGGGTGTCACGTGTTAAGCTTTACGCAAACGGCGATAAAATTGGCGCTGACTTAAAATGGCCGTTCAATTTCAGGCTGGATACTTCACCTTATCGTGGGCGCTTGCATCTCAGGGCTGTAGCATTCGAAGGTAAAAAAGAGACCCTCGAAAATACCTGGATTTATGTCAGGAAATAGGGTGAATGTAGTGCTTTACTTATCGCCCAGAATGCCGCCTCAGCGTAGCAAGGCTTCATAGGGTAGTGAGGCTTTCTCTGAGAGAAGAATATAGGCACTAGTAAGCGGCATAAGGAGGAGTGCGCCATTCTAAGCGGTGGTGAATTGAGATGATAATCGTCATATCACCTGCGCGCTCTTTAACCTATACAAGGAATTTTTGGGGCCGACATGAGACGGTTTTGGGGCGCAGATCTGATTTTTAGCTTTATCAACTGCACTTTCATTTGGAAGACTGACGAAGACAGCATTCACCGGAATCACACGCGGCTACCGCGAAACTATAGCCTCTTTGATGTTTTGGCATGATTCAATAGCAGGCAACGGTAGCAATCTTTCCGCATCGCTACCGACTTCCACCATGGGCAGTGATCACTGTTATCACTTGGTCTTTTATTACTATGAGGGAATGTCTACAGAAGCCGGGGAAGCATTATTGCCGGGGCGCTAGTGTATAGGTTATAGACGGCAGGGGATTTTCGCGTGGAATTACAGCCTGACTGTGGCCACTATTCTAGGGGTAGCGAAGTAATAAAGATCAATTTCAATTTTTTTCCAACTTTTAAAGCCTCTTTTCTGATGAGGCAACGTCCCCGGCCGACTCCCCAGTAGATGTTGTCTGATAAACCTATGTAAATGCCATGACTTTTGCGGCAAGAAGGGTTGGTGAAAAACTTGCGAGATCAATCATTTCTGTAGGACGGGGACGCTTGGCAGCATCTGCCAAAATCTGCTCATTGAGGTTCCCATCATACAGAACAACCCATTGGGGGTGAAGCTCCTCTAGGCCCTCTGAAAAGCATGTTCGCGGTGTAAGAATTCGGCGGTTTGCTGAAAGGCTGTAAATCATAGCGCCAGAGTGAGTGTATTGCCGATATGGGAATACGCAAAGGTCACTGGCAGCTACAATGCATTTTACTTCGTCGTCTTCCAATTCTCTGAGAATAATATGAATTCGCGTGTCCTCGCGTGCGGCGGCTTCCACCATTTCGCTTACTTCAGGTGCCGATTTGAAAGGCGCTCCCGCAATGAGAAGATGTACTTCTGGGGCATCAAGTTTCTGGAAGGCCGTAACCAGATCCGCTACGCCTTTCTGTGCTCTTAACTGACCAAAAAATCCGATCAGCTTTGTGTTGTCATCAATGCCCAAGTCTACTCTTGTTCGTAAAGCTCTTTCATCCTCTACGAGGACATCCTCGTACCAAGGATGCCATGCCCAGGTCAGTTTCCCTCGGATCCATCGGGAGTATTGTCGTTCTATTTTTGAACAGGTTCCTGGTGAGAGTGCGATTACTCCGTCGGCCAATAAAAATAGGCCTCTGATAGTTGGCCACCATAGTAATTGCCAGCGCATGGTGTTCCAGTCATGAGGCGTTAAGTCGTGGCAAAGCCAGATAATCTGGATACCGCTTTTTTTTAAGTCTCGAAGTTGATGTATGAATTGCAGTAGAGTTCTAAGTTTGGCGGCGTATCCGAAAGCGTTAGCATAAATGAACTGAGGCCAATGAATCACAAAAGCGTCGGTATCAGAAGGAAATTCTAGGGTGGGAAAGTTATTTATGCCCACTACTTCACAGCCCGCCTGTTCAAGCGAGTCAACGAATGTTTCGATAAAGGGATTCAGATCGCCTCCGCGACCTGGCCAACTAACCACCCTTTTGGCAGTCATACTTACTCCATTAGAAACGGCTTCTACTTAGCGGTTGTAGACTATCGCGGACAAATCCTACAGTCGAGATTTATCTGTAAGTTGTGGATAAATATGGGTTACGGAATGAGGCTTATGCGTCTTAGCGTGACGAGAATCTCTCGCACTTAAAGTTGTTGGAAAGGCAAGCCGAAAGAGCACATAGGTAGGCCTAAATAATGGCGCAGCTAGTGCGCTCAGTACGAGGCAGGAAGACCAAGAACTGAGGACAAATCCTTGTTCGTTAAAGAATCACTACTGGTGACGACGTGACATATGGCCAAATTTTTTCTTCTGGCTCAGAGGCCTGTGGGTCTTTATAGTGAATGTTACTCTAAGGCTCGCCCTGCTACTGTATTTCGTCCAGAATATGTATAGCAGATTAGTTATGTCGTCGAACATCAATTGGTTTTGAGTCTTAGTTAACGAGGACGCGAGCTTTCACCGTGCCTTTCGAGCATCTAAATTATGTATCCAAATTTTTTAATCGTTGGCGCTGCCAAGTCCGGCACCACGTCACTGTGGTATTACTTGAAGCAACACCCCCAAGTTTACTTTCCGGAAAACAAAGAGCCTAACTACTTTGCTTTCGCAGGGCAAGACGTGTCGGTGCTTGAGGGGCCCGCGCCAGCACATGTGCTTCATCGGAAGCTCTACTATCTGACTATTACCAGTAAGGGTGAGTACGAGGATCTGTTTGACGACGCCGGAGGTGAAACAGCGATCGGTGATGCCTCTGTAAGATACCTGTACTTTCCCGAAGCCTGTGGGCGAATAGCGAAGGCAGCACCAGATGCCCGAATTATCATTATCTTGCGTAACCCTGTAGACCGTCTGTACTCGCACTACTTGATGATGAAAGGCTTGTACGACCTGGAACCGCTGAGCATTGAAGACGCCATTCGCGAAGAGGACAACCGGGTTGCTGCAGGTTGGGACTGGGACTGGCACTACACGCGTGTAGGGATGTACTACGAACAGGTGCACCGCTATTTGGATACGTTTGGGGAGTCCAGGGTTCGGGTGTATGTTTACGAGGACTTCTGTAACGAACCCTTGCAGGTGATTCGGGAGATATTCGGGTACCTGGGAGTGGATCCCGATTTTGAGCCCGATATGTCCAAGCGGGGAATGCAAACTTACTGGCCCAAGTCCGCCCGGATAGACTGGCTACTGCGCTCTCGCAATATATTCAACCGTGCTCTCAGGAAAGTCATGCCCGAAGGCACTTACCAGCAATGGGTAGAGAAGGGGATGCGTATGAATAGCGCAAAACCACCAAAGCTACCGGAAGCATTGCGAGCGGAATTAACCGAAAAATTTCAGCCCGATGTGGCCAAGTTGGAAGGTTTGCTGGGAAGAAAGCTACCCTGGTAGCGAGGCCTGTGGTTACTGTGTTTGGCTGTCAGCTTCTTTCCCGGGTTTAAACTTCTCCGCGACAATTTGATGGCGCTTGAGCAGTTTATAGAAATCCGTGCGGTTGCGTTGGGCTAGAAGTGCCGCCTCGGCGACAGATCCATTAGTGAGTCGCAGAACCTTTACCAGGTAATCATGTTCAAATTGTTGCCTCGCCTGGGACAAAGACGGCAGAAAACTGTCCTCTACGGTTAGTGCTTCGCCAACCAGCGCCTCGGGAATCACCTGGGCAGTGGATAATGCGGAGGAGCGCTCCACCACATTCTGCAGTTGGCGAACGTTTCCGGGCCAACTAGCCTGGAGCATTACTTCAATCGCTGCAGGCGCGAAACTGCTGACTTTGCCCATTTTGTAGGCACTGGACTCCCGTAAGAAGTGGTTTGCCAGTAGAGGTATGTCCTCAACTCGTTGGGCTAGCAATGGCAGGTGAAAATTAATTACGTTCAGACGGTAGAACAGGTCTTCCCTGAACAAACCCTCGCGCATGTCCTCTTCCAGGTCGCGGTTGGTCGCAGACACTATTCTTACGTCCACCGGCTCACTTTTGGTGCTGCCAATTGGCCGCACACTTTTTTCCTGCAGTGCGCGCAACAGCTTTACCTGTAGCGGTAGGGCGACCTCGCCGATTTCGTCCAGAAAAAGAGTGCCTTTGTTTGCCGCGCGGAACAGTCCCGTATGTTCGCTTACTGCACCGGTAAAAGCCCCTTTGACATGACCGAAAAGTTCAGACTCCAGCAGTTGCTCTGGTAGCGCGCCACAGTTTACTGCCACGAAAGGGCCGGCTTGCTCGCGTCCGGCCTCGTGGATGGCGCGTGCCAGCAATTCCTTTCCTGTACCGCTCGCGCCGGTAATTAAGATGCTGACGTCTGACTCGGCAACTTGCTTGACCTGGTTTAGAATTCGCTCCATGGAAGGGCTGTGCGTGACGATGTGCTCTCGCCATGTTTCGAACGCCTCGATCTGGGTGCCGCCAGACTGGTGTATGGCTTCTCGAATCGTTGACAGTAGCGAATTTTTGTCGATGGGCTTGGTAAGAAAGGCGTAGGCACCCATTTGTGTCGCGGTGACTGCTTCAGGAATGGTGCCCTGAGCCGACATCAGGAGCACGGGAAGACCAGGAAAGAAGTGCCGGGCCTGTTCAAATAGTTCCAGGCCGTCTGCCCCGTCAAGGCGCAGGTCCGTTAACATCAGGTCTATGCGATGGTTTCGCAGGAGTTGCAGGGCACCCTCCGCCGATTCCGCGGTAAGCACTCCGTAGCCCTCTGCCTTCAGCCGGATGTCCAGCAATTTGAGAAGACTCGCGTCGTCGTCCACGACTAGAAGATTGTAGGACATGCCGTTACAGGACCCCCTCACCTTCACGTGTGCTAATCGATGTTTCCAGGTCGGTGATTGCCTGGATCTTTTGCTTCAGCAGGGCGTTTTCTTCAAGCGCATTGTCCAGTTTGGACTGCGTTGAATCCTGCTGACTCTGCAGGCTGTCCTGTCGCTCGTAGTCGTTGAGGCGGGTCTGGTTATAGCGCTCCAGAATGCTGGCTAGTTCCCGTTGTTCTGGTGAGAGTTCGGTGTCGTCCTGGATTTGCCGGAAGGCATCCCTGGCCAGCGTCCAATTGGATAAAGTGGTCAGCTCCTGGTTAAGCAGGCCGAAGTAGTAGAATTGCTGCGAGTTGGAAGGGCGGCCGGTGGCTAGCAGTGCGGTCACAATCTCGTCCCGGCCCATGACCTTTACCTCACCGTATTGGCTTAGCCATCTATCCACACCCGATGATGGAGCAGCGATGACGGTGGTCTTGGGACGGGAGGCTATGGGCGTGACCGGCTGTTCTGCACAAGCTGTCACCAGGGCAACCAGTAGCAGAGTGAAAGTTAGTGGACGGGGCATATCAACCTGAAACACACGGGAAAATGTGGGTTGGGAACAAGTTCCAGAGTACCTCTCTGTGCCTCCATACACTCCCTGGCGACACTCAGCCCGATCCCTGAGCCCTTGATTGGGCCAGTTCTCTTGGCGGCGCTTTGAAAAAATGGCTCAAACACACGGTCCTCATCTTCAAGGGGAATAGCCTCCCCCGAATTCGCAACATCCACAATGAGGTTAGCATCCTTTTCATACCATACAAGTGCTATGGCGCCGTCTTCAGGTGTGTAGTTCACGGCATTGGAAAGCAGGTTGTCCAGAGTGGTGCGCAACTTGTGTCGATCAGCTCTCCAGGTACTGACTGTTCCGTTTGTGTCGAGGGTGAGGCGCTTGGTATCAATGCTGAATCGGTAGTGTCTTAACAAGTCTGTGCATAGCTCTTCGAGGTTAATGTTTTCCACACTCAATTCCTGGTATGGAGTCTGGTTGAAGTCTATCAGGTTCTCTATCAATCGCTGCAGTTCAATGCCGTTGAGGCGCACTATATCAACGATTTCCTGCTGTTGTTGGGACAAGGCACCGGCGACATGCTCTGATAGTAGGTCGGTACCCTCGCGGAGGCTGGCAAGCGGCGTCTTGAGTTCATGTGAGATATGACGTAGAAATTGCTGCTTTTGCTGCTCTGAATCATGCAGTTGTTGCCGTAGCCATTCGAGTCGGGTGCCCAGTGCCTTCAGTTCCAGGGGGCCAGAGATTTCTATACTGTGGCTAAGGCCTTCCGTTCCCAATTGCTGTATTTCCTGGGTAAGCTCCTTTAGCGGCCGGGTAATCCAGTAAGCAAACAATAGCAACAGAGCGAATGTGATAGCCGCCAGAAGGGATATCTGCGCTACCAGGAACTCTGTCAGGTCCTCTGCCTGCTCTGTATCTTGCTCAATCAACGATTCGACGGAGGCTTGCTTCCATAGCTGGATGGCTTGGCCGCGTTCCACAATCAGGGCAAAAACCCTTTCGATGCCTTCCCCTTCATCTACAATCGGGTCGGCCGCAGGGTTGTGCCCTGACTCCGATGCGCCTGGCAGACGCAGGTCTTCCAGGGTGTCCAGAAGCGCGGCCACATCCGGGCTGGTGGAGGGGAGAATCTGCTCCAAAGCCTCCAGGTCTTCAAGCAAGCGGTCTCGTTCAAGGTCAAACAGGATGGCCAGGTCGCGATCTGCCAGGGCCAGGTATTGGCGGGCCCTGCGTTCGAGTTGAAGAATGTCTCTCTGGACTTGCTGTTCCAGTTGGGACACTTCAACAACCAGTCGAGTCGTGCTCCGGTGTTTTTCAGCCAGCTCGCCCAGGGCGTCGATAGTAGAGAGGATTGCAATACAGAGTGGGGCAACCGCCACCAGGAAGCCGATCAAAAGCAGTTGTAGTACAGACCTGGGTTGCCAGAACGACATTTCTTGCTCATAGCGCGAGGGGGGTCGCGTAGTTTAGCGTGGCTCAGAGAAACGGCAACAGTAAAAATGGGGGGGCTGGCCGGCCTGTGGTAATCACGGAAGGGCAGGGCGGACGCTATGCACGCCGGAAGTTGTGTGGAAAGCTGGATGTTACAGGGCGGTTGTCAGCTGTCAGGCGGCTATGAGGCGACCGTCGGCAATGAGCCAAAAGACGCGAACAGGCGCGCCTTTTGGCGAGGCTTTACAGGTGATCAGTGTCGCTTACGGTCCCGTCTCCACAATACAAAAGCGGACATCAGGCCCAGGGCAACAGGCAGCATCGCTCCGTCAATTTCTGGAACGGATTGGCCGGGAGGGGGCCCACAGGCTTCCTCGCAGCCTACTTCAATCGCCAGGCTTCCCGCGCTAACCCCAACCAGGGCCGCGAAAACCAGCGGCTTAACCAAGTTTTTATTCATAGTCTGATTATCCTTTTGTCACTATGGCGTATGAACCGAAGCGGAAATCCACCCCGTATCCCGTATTGCGTCTATGGTTATATTGAAGGGCGCAAATTATGTCAAGAAGTCTTGATTCCTGATCGGTTGGGAGGAGGATGATCCGGGGTCGTGGTCCAGTGTCCAGTTCTGCCACTGCCACCCGGATTTAGTGTCTGAGATTCAGCTCGTCGCCCCTTTTAGCTGGCGTAAGCTCGCCAATTTGACGCAGACCACGAACGCCTCCGCAGTAGCCTTAACGTCCTCCAATGAGGGGTAGCTCGGTGCCAGTCGAATATTACTGTCCTCAGGGTCCTCGCCGTAGGGATAGGTCGCGCCGGCAGGCGTCAGGGCCACGCCTATTCCGGACGCCAGGCGCACGACCTCTTTGGCCAACCCCGGCCGGGTAGTAAACGAGATAAAGTACCCGCCCTCCGGTGTCAGCCAGTCACCCATGCCGGTGCCGGTGAGCTGCGCCTCCAGTGTCTCCAGTACTGCCTTGAATCGCGGTCGTAACAGGGCCGCGTGCTGCTGCATGTGCGCTTGCAAGCCCTCGGCATCTCGCAACAGCTTTACGTGACGTAACTGGTTGACCTTGTCCGGGCCAATGCTCTGAAAACCGAGATGTTGTTTGAAGGCTTTCAGGTTGGCCTCGCTGCTGGAGGCAAAGGCCACGCCGGCGCCGGCGAAGGTGATCTTGGAGGTTGAGCCGAACTGGAAAACATTGTCCAGGGTGCCCTCTCGTTCGCAGTATTCACGAATATTGGCGAGTGCCGGTGCGTTCTCGTGCAGCGCGTGTACCGCGTAGGCATTGTCATACATGACCAGAAAGCACTCACTGGCCAACTTTCCGAGCGCCGCCAAGCGCGCCACAGTTTCGTCGCTGTAAACACAGCCAGTAGGGTTGGAGAAGCGAGGAACACACCAGATTCCCCTTATACTGCTGTCCTCCTTCACCAGTTTCTCTACCGCGTTCATATCGGGTCCGGTGTCCAGCATTGGTACGGGAACCATCTCTATTCCCAGGTGCTCGCACAGTGCAAAGTGACGGTCGTAGCCGGGTACCGGGCAAAGAATTTTGACAGTGTCGTCATTTCCCCATGCGGACTCAGGGCCGCGCAGTCCAACTGAAAGGGCAAAGTCGATAACCGTATACATCAGGGTCAGGCTTGAGTTGCCACCGATAATCAGCTCTGCTTCTGGTACGCCCAGAACGGGAGCGAATAGGCGTTTGGCTTCGGGGAGGCCATCCAGGCCGCCATAATTGCGCACGTCAGTGCCGTTCTCAGCCAGGTAGTGTCGGTCGAGGATGCCATCCAGTGCGTCAGAGAGACTGACCTGTTCGGTGCCGGGTTTGCCACGGGTCAGGTCCAGCGCGAGCTTGCGCTGCGCCAGGTCGGCGTATTGCGCCTCCAGCGATTTCAGTTCAGATGAAAGCGCATCAGCGCTGAGTTGTTCAATGTGCACGACAGGATCCTCGTGTGGTCTAGACTGAATTAACGAGCGGGAAACGATTATAACGCGCGAGTCGGTGGCAGGACACGGCTCACCACGGTTGAAAAATCGTTCCCCAACCTTATATAGCATGCAGTACAAATGCATATCAGGGACATGTCATGGATCAATCTGAACAAGACGAATCGCTGGATGGAGGTGTCCTGGAAGAGGCAAACTCACCCGGTACCCCCGCTGTAGCGGAGGAGGTTCTACCCGATACGTTGTATATCATGCCGGTCCCGAATCGGCCTTTTTTCCCCGGGCAAGTACAGCCTGTATCGATCGATGCCGGGGAGTGGGCAGCGACGCTGAAAGAGGTTGGCGAAGCAGGGCACGGCCTGATCGGGCTTTCTTACGTACAGCGTGACGGAGCCGGTGCACCCGATACCCGCCATTTCCCGGAAGTCGGCTGTGTTGTGCGCCTGCATAAGCCTCCCGCCGAGGTTAGCCAGGCAGGACAGTTCCTTGCCCAGGGGGTGCGGCGTTTCCGTGTTGTGCGTTGGCTGAGTGAAAAGCCCCCCTATCTCGCCCAGGTGGAGTACCCCCGTAGCCAGGGCGACACCGAGTCGGATGAAATCAAGGCCTATGCCATGGCCCTGATCAAGGAAATCAAGGAACTGCTGCCCCTGAACCCGCTGTACAGTGCTGAGCTCAAGCAGTACCTCGCCAATTTTAGTCCCAGTCAGCCCAGCCTGTTGGCCGACTTCTCTGCGGCGCTGACCACTGCGTCCGGTGAACAGCTGCAGGAAATACTGGACACCTTGCCTCTGCTTTCGCGAATGGAGAAAGTGCTCGTTCTGTTGCGTAAAGAGCGCGAACTAGCGGAACTGCAGGGGCAGATCACCGGCCAGGTGAATGAGAAGCTGTCTGATCAGCAGCGCGAGTTTTTTCTGCGCGAGCAGCTGAAAGTCATCCAGAAAGAGCTGGGATTGTCCAAGGACGACCGTACGTCCGATGTGGAGCTGTTTGACAAGCGCATTGCAGACAAGACCATGCCCGATGCGGTAGAAAGACGAATTCGCGACGAGTTGCACAAGCTCTCGGTGTTGGAAACCGGTTCGCCCGAGTACGGCGTAACCCGCAACTACCTCGATTGGGCCACATCGGTGCCCTGGGGCGTGTATTCCAGCGATAATCTCGAATTATCGCATGCGCGCGCGGTACTTGATGAACACCATGAAGGCCTGGAAGATGTAAAAGCACGTATCCTGGAGTTCCTCGCTGTAGGCTCCTTCAAGGGAGAGATGTCCGGCTCTATTCTGCTGCTGGTGGGGCCTCCTGGCGTCGGTAAGACCAGTATCGGCAGATCCGTTGCAGATGCCCTGGGGCGGGAGTTTTACCGCTTCAGTCTGGGCGGGATGCGCGACGAGGCGGAAATCAAGGGCCATCGCAGGACCTACATCGGGGCGATGCCGGGAAAATTTGTGCAGGCGCTCAAGGAGGTGCAGGTAGCCAATCCAGTGATTATGCTGGACGAGATTGACAAGGTCGGTGCTTCATTCCAGGGTGACCCTGCCTCGGCCCTGCTGGAAGTACTGGACCCTGAGCAGAACGCTGAATTCCTTGATCACTATCTGGACATGCGTGTCGACCTGTCCAAGGTACTGTTTATTTGTACTGCCAATCAACTGGATACTATTCCCGGGCCCTTGCTGGACCGCATGGAGGTGACGCGGCTGTCAGGTTACGTGGCAGAGGAAAAGCTGTCTATCGCCCGCAATCACCTTTGGCCGCGGCAACTGTCGCGCCACGGGCTTGGTGAGGACCAGTTGAAGATCAATGACGCGGGGCTGAAGTACGTGATTGATTCCTACTGCCGTGAGGCGGGGGTGCGCAACCTCGAAAAGCAGATTGCACGCATTATGCGCAAGTCCATTGTGCGCATGCTGGATGGGGGAGACGACAGACTTCGGGTGGGCAAAAAAGATATCGAGGATCTACTGGGCAAACCGCCGTTTTCGCCGGACAAGCCCCTGCGTGGCCTCGGTGTGGCCACGGGGCTTGCCTGGACCTCCATGGGCGGCGCCACGCTGGCCGTGGAGTCCTCGCAGATACATACGCTCAACCGGGGATTCAAGCTGACAGGTCACCTCGGTGAGGTGATGCGGGAGTCGGCGGAGATCGCGTACAGCTATGTCATTGCGCATCTCAAGGACTATGGTTGTGACCTCGATTTCTTTGATATGAGTATGGTCCACCTGCATGTGCCTGAGGGGGCTACCCCCAAAGACGGGCCCAGTGCCGGGATTACCATGGCCACGGCACTGGTATCGCTGGCACGCAAGGAGCGTATCAAGCGCCCCCTTGCCATGACCGGCGAGTTGACCCTCACCGGGCAGGTATTGCCGGTAGGCGGTATTCGCGAGAAGGTCATTGCCGCCAGGCGCAGCAAGATCATGGAAATGATTTTACCGCACGGCAATCGGCGCGACTTCGAGGAGCTGCCTGATTATTTGCGCGAAGGCATAAATGTGCATTTCGCGCGCAATTATCGGGAGGTTTTCGAGTATGTTTTCCACGAGCATCGCCGCGACAAGTCATTGCACTGAGCGGGCTTCAGCCCTGGCTGAACCGACGGCCAGGGTTTCGGTGCTTTTTCCACAACACGATATAGGAGAGCTCCCTGCAAGCTGCTAGAGTGTCGACTTGGCGGGTTACCTGGCAGAGGGCCCGTTGTACACAGATAATATAATCGCAGAGTGGGGACAGCGATCGTGCGCATAACAGACTGGCTAAAATTTTTGGCCACGGAGAATGGTTCAGACCTTTATCTGAGCACGGGCGCGCCGCCCTGTGCCAAATTTGACGGTAAACTCAGGCCTATAGATAGCGAGATACTGCAGCCAGGGGAGATCAAGGAAATCGCCTATGAGGTGATGGATCCGACCCAGCAGGCTGAATTTGAGCAGGAACTGGAGATGAACCTGGCGACCTCGATACCGGGTTACGGTCGCTTCCGGGTGAATATTTTCATCCAGCGCAACGAAGTGGCCATGGTCTGCCGTAACATTGTCGCCGATATTCCGCGCTGGCAGGACCTGGGCCTGCCGGACATTCTCCCCGAGGTAGTGATGCGCAAGCGCGGCCTGGTGCTGTTTGTCGGTGCCACGGGTTCGGGCAAGTCCACATCACTGGCAGCGCTGATTGACTACCGTAACGCCAACAGCAGCGGGCACATCGTGACCATCGAGGATCCGGTGGAGTACGTGCACAGCCATAAGAAGTCCATCGTCAATCAGCGCGAAGTGGGGGTGGATACACGCAGTTGGCACAATGCCTTGAAGAACACGTTGCGCCAGGCTCCCGACGTCATCCTGATCGGAGAGATTCGGGATCGGGAGACTATGGAGCATGCGATCGCGTTTGCGGAAACCGGCCACCTGTGTATCTCTACGCTGCACGCTAATAATGCTAACCAGGCGCTTGACCGGATAATCAATTTCTTTCCTGATGAGCGTAAGCAGCAGTTGCTTATGGACCTCTCACTTAACCTGCAGGTCTTTGTTTCACAGCGTCTCGTGCCCACTGTGGATGGTAAGCGCTGCGCGGCGATTGAAGTCCTTCTGGGGTCTCCCCGGGTTGCGGACCTGATTTTGCGCGGCGAGCTGGACGGCATCAAAGAAGTGATGATGAAATCCGAGAACAGCGGGATGAAGACCTTCGATACCGCGCTCTTTGAGCTGTTTATGGCGGGGAAAATCTCTGAGGAAGAAGCACTGCGCAATGCGGATGCTCCCAATAATGTGCGCTTGAAAATCAAGTTTGCCCGGGAGCAGGGCGGCAGCGCTATGTCTTCTGCCCCGGCGCGTTCACCGGCAAGCGCGCCGCCGGCGGCAGATCACGCTGTCAGCAGGCCATCACCTGGGTATGGTCAGGGTATGGACCTGAGTCTTGAGCTGGTTGAGGAAGAGGATGACGACGGTGAAGAGCGCATTTTCTGAATGCGCTCAGTTTTCCAGGCTGGAAATCAGAGTAATCCAGTGATCAATGTCTGAGCCCTGGGCCTGCATCAGTGCCAGGCCGGCCACGAAGGGCTGTTCGGGCAGTTCGCCGGGCCGACACCAGCGTACCTGGGCAATGAGGAAAAACGTTTCTGTGGCTTCCGCTGAATGCGGGGGCTCCACGCCAATCTGTAAATAGGCCTGCTCCTCAAGCTCCTGGTCTACCGCTACCCTCAGGCCCTGTGCCGATACATCCAGGGTCCTGCATACAACCACGCTGCCCTGGTCACGCGTATCATCGCTCCGCTCTTCGAGCTCGATGAACACCCGGCTCTCCACGGGGAGTCTTAAGTGCTTTCTCTCCAGGTCCAACGCAATCCCCTTCAGGTCTGGTGTCTGGCCATTCGCTTGCGGGCCATTTCCACCTGCTCGCGAAAATTAGTCTTGGCTTCGAGGATGTCCACCTGGCCTTCTTGCAACAGCGCCAGGTACTCTTCCTCGGGCAGGCGACGTAGTTCAATGCCTTTGCGATTTACAAAGATCAGTAGGCGCCTGACCTTGTCATGCATGGCCAGTTTGGCCAGTAGTGGCGGGTCCAGGTCATGGAACCCCAGCCAGGTGCCCATCGGCAATTCTGGAATGCCCGACTCGGGCAGGTCCGGTTCAGGGTTGGGTTCGCTCTCCACCTGAACCGGGGGGAGTTCCGACACCTCCGGTTTGGGGGCGGGCGAGGGAGGCTGTGTTGCTGGTGGGGGCTCGGTCACGACCGCGGCGGGTGTGATTGTCGGCTCCTCCGTTAGCGCTCCTTTTTCTGTGTCAGCCGGAGGTGACTTTGGCTGCCTCTTGGGAGCCGCTGCGGTGGCTGGAGCTGGAGCTGGAGCCGGAACTGGATCGGCATTCGCCATCGCGGCGGCTGGCTCCCCGGTAAGACGGCTGAGGGCCTCTGGTGTGTCGACTCCGATTACCGCTGCCAGTGAACGGCTGAAACTTACTCCCGTATCCAGGTGTTTCGCTTTACCCCGCTCCAGTAACTCGGCGAAGGCGCGGTAATCCATGGACTGAACCCTGGCACCGGCGTGGTTACAAAACATCAGGCGCTGTTCTCTGGGCTGCATCATGGCCAGTTGAATGCGTAGTATGCCTCCCTTACGCGCCTCTACCTGGTACCACTGACCGGTTTCCACTCCGTTGAGAGAGCTGTTTTCTTCTGTCTGCGGTGATGACTTGGCGATTGGAATCAGGCTGGTCGCAGAGCGCTCGATGTCCATTCCCTTCGCCACTCGCAACTGGGTGAACTCGATAGTGCTGATCGCCTCCTCGGTCTGCTGCTGGTCATGCTGCAAGCTCAGTAGCCAGCGCCTTATCTGCTGTATTGCCTCGGCCCCAGCCTCCGCCGCAGGGCCGCCTTCTTCCTGCGGCGCAAGCGTCGCCATGAGGTTGGAGGTGGCAGCGCTTATCTCTTGCCACTGAGAGGAGTTTTCTCCGTATTTAAGCAGCACCAGTTGGGCGCTTTCAAACCACGGTCTGGTCAGGAAATAACCGATATCGGCAGGAATAGGATGGCGGGTTATCTCCTTGTTGATCATGGTCGCGGCGACTTCTTTGGCGCGCGCTGCGCGCAGTTGGCCGCGTTCGCCGTCGGCAGTGCGTTGAACCATACGGCGAGTGCGTTTCTCCAGCCGTTGTGCTGACTTGATCGACTCCCTCAGTAACGCCATGAGTCCTGAGCCGTTTTCCTCCAGGCAGGCCATGGCGCCTTCCACGGTCTGGTCAATAAGCTTTTCTACTGGTTCACCTGCACGTCCCAGGCTTTCTTGCCAGCCCACGGACGCATCATATATTCCATCCAGAACCTGGTGAAGCGGGTGGATTCCCGGGATATAAAATTGGCTGTCTGCAAGGGCCATTAACCCCAGAACCGGCTTTAGGCGTCGCACGCGGGCAGCCAGAGGCTGGTCCAGGGTAAAGTGGCGTTCCCAATGATCAAACGCGGCGCCCACCCAGGCCAGCGCTGCTATGTCTTCGCTGGCAGGTAGGGCCGGTTCACCAATTACTTCCGTCTGTGCCAATACCGCCTGCAGCGGACCGATATCGAAGTTGTCTATAGTATTGAGGTAGTTGAAAAGGTCCTCCCGCGGCATAGGCTGACCGTCCTGGGCCGGGGACGCCTGATCGGCAAAGCACTGCACCACCAGAGGTTGCAGCGAGACGCGAAGCGGGAACTGTTCTTTTGAGAGTTTCAGGTGATCAACTTCCAGAGAATCAAAATCAGCAGCAGAGACCAGGAAGCGACCAGTGCGATCTTATGCCAGAGGGGCGGGCCTTCCTGATTCTGGGCTGCCACGCGCTGGGCGGTGATATTAAACGATCCGCAGGCGGGACACTGTCCACCCTGACCACTGGTTTTGCCGCGGTAGCTGCAATCTTTGCAGAGATAAGCCATGTCATCGGGTACTTTTAAGAAGCTGGTCGATTATGCGTTCCAATTGCTTTAGGTTATTGCATTCGGCGGTAAAATGACAGGCACTTTGATAGCGCAGCATCTCGGAGTCGCCGCTTCCCCAGGCTCGACGTGATTCAGGGTTCAACCATATGACCTGCCTGGCACGACGGTAGATACTTTGCAGGATTTCCAGTTTCGGGTCTCCCCGGTTATTGCGCGCATCGCCAAGCAGAATTACGGTGGTATTGCTATTGATGTCGTCCAGCGCGAGCGAGGCAAAATCAGTGAATGCCGAGCCATAATCGGTAGCACCGCCATATTTCCAGTTGACCAGTTCAATCGCTTTTTCAACCGGATGCTGCGCAAACAGGTCGCTGACTTCGCCCAGGTGACTGGAGAAGGCAAAACTGCGTACGCGTGGCAGGACATCCTGCAGACTGTAGAGAAACAGTAGCAGGAACTTTGCGTAAGCGGCCACGGATCCACTGACATCACAGATGGCCAGTAGCTGGGGCTTCTCCTTGCGCGTGCGGCGCCAGTAGACATCGAACATCAGGCCCTCATTGACAACGCCACGACGGATTGTGCGTGGCATATCCAGCTGGCCTCGACGGTATTGGCGGCGCTTTCGCGAATGGCGTGCCGCCAGCTTTTTGGCCATCTTTCGCACCAGCTCGTGAACCCGGTGCAGGTAACTGTGCTCTATGTTGCTCAGCCGCGTTTTACTGAGAACGTCTTCCATAAATTGCCGGGTCTTGCCCTCTGCATGCAGCAGATACTGGGCTTCCACATAGTCGCGCACCTGTTCGCGCAATATGTCCCGGTAGCGCTGGAGTTGGGGCAGGGCGGGGCTGTTTTTCTGCTCCAGTGCGATCACGCCGGCGCGGATCTGCTCCTCACCCATGGCGTCGAGAATCTTGCGCGTAAACTGTCCCTTCTGGGTGAAGAGCTGTATCTGCTCCAGCCCGCTGCTTTCGCCTGCGCGGCCCATCGCTAGACTGAGGGTGTTGCGATCATTGTTCAGCAGCGCCTGCATCAGCGGAGATTCCATTAACGCTGCCAATTCAGGTGAATCTGCGGCGGCCGCCTCCAGTGGGTTGTCGATAACGGCGGGGTCAGTCTGCGGTGCTTCACTGGGGTTGTCATTCGTTTCCGCAGTTGCGCTCGGGTCCAGCTTTTCTTCTACTGTTTCGTCAAAATCCGCCAGCCGTCGATCAAAGAAGCGGTCGAAACACTGCGCGAAGACGGCTTCTTCCTCCGCCGTTTTGGCAAGGGCCATGCCCAGGCCGTCGCGCAGACGCTGGCGGTCGCCATAGCCCAGGGCAGCGGCAACATTCACCGCGTCCAGGGTTTCGGCGGGGGAAACACGCACGTCATGAGTGCGCAGGACCTGGATGAAACTGACCAGGTTCTCGGGCATCCCGGCCTAGCTCCCGACAGCCTCGCGCACCAATTGGCGAAGGTCGCCGTCGGTGGCTTCTATGTCATCCTCGAACTTGAGCAGCACATTGAGCGTGCTGCGTACCAGTTCTTCGTCAAGTTTGTCAGCGTGCAGCAATAGCAGGCTGCGAGCCCAGTCGATGGTTTCAGATATCGCAGGGACTTTCTTCAGGTCCAGTTGTCGCAATGAGTGCACGAACCCCACCAACTGATGACGCAGGCTCTCGTCCACATCCGGAACCCGGCTGCGCACAATGCGCTCTTCCAGCTCTACCGTGGGGAAGGGAATATACAAGTGCAGGCAGCGGCGCTTCAGCGCGTCAGAAATCTCGCGGGTGTTATTGCTGGTGAGGAAAACCAGAGGTGCTGAGCGCGCTTTCACGGTGCCGATCTCGGGAATGGAAACCTGATAGTCAGACAGGATTTCCAGCAGCAGCGACTCAAACTCGTAGTCCGACTTGTCAACCTCGTCGATGAGCAGAATAGCCCCGCGTTCCTCCTGCATGGCCTGCAGGAGTGGGCGGGGTTCGAGGAATTCCTCCGAATAGAAAATATCGCCGAACTGATGCAAACGCTCCACTGACTCGGCAAGCCCCTGGGCACCCTGCAGCAGATCGCCCAGCTTCTCCTTGAGCACCTGGGTATACAGTAATTGCTTGCTGTACTTCCATTCATAGAGCGCTTTGGCTTCATCCAGCCCCTCATAACACTGCAGGCGAATCAGCGGCGCATCCAGCAGTTGAGCGGTTGTCTTGGCCAGCTCGGTTTTGCCAACGCCCGGCGGTCCCTCTACCAGTATTGGTTTACGTAACTGGCTGGCCAGAAATACAGCAGTGGCAATCTTTTCGGAGCAAATGTAACCGAAGGCCTCGAAGCCGTTTTTGATCGCGTCGGTAGAGGCGAGTTGGGGGTATGCCTGGGTGTGCACGAATGTCAGTTCCTTTTTGAAGCTGTCCATTGTACGCCAGCGAGGGGGGCGGGGGTACTAGCCTCCCGTTGTATTCATGAAGCGCAGGATTTGCGGCTGCTGTCCGTTGTCGAAATAGTGCCGCTCAGGTTTTATTCCCATAGCCTCTACAATGGTGCGCTGCAGCTTTTCCATGCTGTAGTCCGGTGCGCGCAGCACGGCGCGCAGGTCAACAGAGTGCTCATCGCCAAGGCAGAGCAGCAATCGCCCCTCTGCGGTCACGCGAACCCTGTTGCACAGATGGCAAAAATTGTGACTATGGGGAGAGATAAATCCGACGCGAGTGCTGCTGCCGGGAATAACATAATACCGTGCTGGACCGCTGTGTCCGTCCGGGTCTGCCTGTGGCATTAACTGAAAGTGAGGTGCCAGGATGCTGCGCAGTTCGTCGCTGCTGCAAAAGGTGAGTGCACGGTCGTGATCGTCGATCAGGCCCAGCGGCATCTCCTCAATAAAGGCGATATCCACCCCTCGATCAACAGCGAAGTTGACCAGGTCGACGGCCTCGTCTTCATTGCGGCCCTTGAGAATGACAGCGTTGATTTTGACGCCTGGGAAGCCAGCTGCTACCGCCGCATCAATACCTGCAATGACCTGGTCCAGGTTACCGTGACGGGTAAGCTGTCGAAATTTCCGCGCACTTAGGCTGTCGAGGCTGATATTGACCCGCTTCACGCCGGCGTTGCGCAGTGCCGGTGACAGCCGCTGCAGCTGGGAGCCATTGGTGGTAAGGGCCAGTTGTTCCAGGCCAGGCAACTGACCCATGCGCTCCACCAACGACATGACATTACTGCGTATCAGCGGTTCTCCCCCGGTGAGCCGAATCTTCGTTACACCCAATTGGGTGAAGGCGTGGGCAACCTGATACAGCTCTTCCAGGGACAGTACGTCTGCTTTCGGAGCGAAGGTCATTTCCTCTGCCATACAATAGACACAGCGAAAGTCGCAGCGATCAGTGACGGACAGTCTTACGTAGTTTACGCGGCGCTGGAACGAGTCGATCAGTGTAGAGGGCAATGAGGTTTCCATAGGCGGTATTGTAAGCGCTGTGAAAGTCCCAGGCCAGCGAATTGGGGGTTTACACTAGCCCGGCCATGGGACAGGATTCTGCATAGATGGCAGTGCGGACGCGCTGCGGTTATCGGCATAACAATGGCGGGAAATTCAGCATGGCATTGGCGCGAAAAAGTCGCCCGGCTCCACAGTCGGGATTGCAGGTGCAATTAAAAGTGCGTCATGCGTAGCTGGCCTGTGTGGCTGGGATTGGGGCTGGCTGGAGCGACGGCTTTTACTCTGCTGGCAGCGGGCTACTCCCGTGATATTGCGGTAGTGGGTTTCGTGGCGGTTGTGTGCGTTGTGTGGTGGGTGTTGGAGCCTATACCTATTCCCGTCACCTCACTCCTGCCGCTGTCTGTGCTCCCGTTGCTGGGCGTGCTGACCCCCGCCCAGGTGGGCGAGGCCTATGGATCGCCAATTATCCTGCTGCTGCTCGGTGGCTTTCTATTGTCCCAGGCGATGGAGCATTCCGGTGCCCACCGGCGCATTGCACTGGGGATGGTGAACCTGTTCGGGGCACACAGCACCCAGCGGTTGGTGCTGGGTTTCATGACCGCAGCGGCGGTGTTGAGCATGTGGATATCTAATACGGCTACCACGCTGATGTTGCTGCCTGTAGTGCTCGCGGTGCTCGATGCGACACCGGATCGCCAAAGGCTGGCGACGCCGCTGCTGCTTGGCGTCGCTTATGCTGCCAGCGTGGGGGGCGTGGGTACACCAATCGGTACGCCGCCCAACCTGATTTTTATGCAGATATTCGAGGAGACGACTGGCCGTAACATCAGCTTTACCACCTGGATGACCTGGGCAGTGCCGGTAGTTGTACTGATGGTACCCGCAATGGCTTTCGTCCTTACTCGCAACATTCGTGGTCCGGTATCCGTTACGCTGCCGCCTGTGGGAGGCTGGCGCAGTGAAGAGAAACGTGTGCTGGTGGTTTTTGGCCTAACAGCTTTGGCCTGGATCACCCGCAGCGAACCTTTTGGTGGCTGGAGAGTGTGGCTGGACCTGCCCCAGGCTAACGATGCATCCGTTGCCCTGCTCGCAGTGGTGTTGATGTTCCTGTTACCCAATGGCAACGGTGAACGGCTACTGACCTGGGAGAGGGCGGTCACTATTCCATGGGGAGCTCTTCTGTTATTTGGCGGTGGCATCTGCCTTGCCAAGGGTTTCGTCAGCTCCGGGCTCAGTGACCTGCTGGGCAGCTTCTTTACGGGCATGGCGACGCTGCCACTTTACCTTCTGATACTGCTGATCGCCTTGCTGGTTACGTTTATGACTGAAACAACCTCCAATACCGCCAGTACGACCCTGCTGATGCCGGTGCTGGCCGCAGCGGCAATAGGCGCAGGCATGGCACCAGAAATATTGATGGTACCCGCGGCGATGAGTGCCAGTTGCGCCTTTATGTTACCCGTGGCGACCGCGCCCAACACCGTGGTTTACAGCAGTGGGGAATTCACCATCAAGCGCATGGCGCGTGAGGGTTTCAAGCTGAATCTGCTCGGGGCACTTATCATCAGCGTGGTGTGCTATGTGCAACTTACCTGAGTGGTGAATACGTTATGATTCACGCTTTCGATTGAGGAGAATCACTTATGCCCTTTTCGCGTCGCCTGCTGGCGCTGGTAATGATTGCAGTGTCCCTGGCGCTCTTGTACCCGGGAGTTACCCAGCCCGTGTTGACGCTCAGTGGCACCCTGGAGAAGTCGATGGTAGCCGAACTGGGCATCGATATGATCGCTGGGGAAGACGCCGATTCTCAGACCCGGCAGATGCTGGGAATGTTCTCAAGCTTTCTTGGCCTGGACCAGATCGAGGGCCAGATCGAGGCTTACCGCAGCACTCGCTCCATCTGGGATACGGCGAATGAACTGGCAAGCACCGGTAATCTTCCAGTCGCCTTGTTGATAGTGCTATTCAGCCTGGTTATCCCGGTGTTTAAGCTCTTTTTGCAGGCGCTGGTGGCCACTTTACCCAGGGCAGACCTGCAGGTTCCGTTACTGTGGTTGAACGCTGCGCTCAGTAAATGGTCCATGGCGGATGTTTTTGTCATAGGCCTGTTGGTGGCGTTTATGGCAGGCAGCGCTTCCGGGCAAATGGGCGATATGCTCACCATGGATGCGCAACTCGAAGCGGGGTTCTGGTTTTTCCTGGCTTATTGCCTGTTTTCCATTCTCGCGGGAAGCCTTATCAGAGTGGAGAAGTGATGTCGGCTGGCGCTGCAGTTCAACGGGAGGAGGTGTCGGTGCTGGTTAACCTGCCGGTAGAAGAATCGTGGGAGCGGCTGCAGGATTTTTCCCAGGCCCACTGCTACGTACCGAAACTGACTAAGACCCAAATCGTATCCGCGCAGCGTCATGGAGAGGGCGCTCATCGCCGCGTATACAGTGGTAAGCGTTACCTTGAGGAGACCATTACCGACTGGTATCCGGGGTCAGGTTTCGTGATCCGGCTGCACAAGGGCGACCGGGCCATGCCGCCTTTTCGCTCTGCTGAGTTTGAATACACAATCAGTTGCTCAGGAGCTATGCAGACACAGGTGCGGCTTTCCATGCGCATCGAGATGCCGGGCGGCGCAGTCGGGCGGTTTCTTGCTGGCAAATTGATCATGCCGGTAGTGCGACAGAACCTGATTCAGGTCGCGGCGGGGCTAAAGCATTTTTATGAGACCGGAGAGCCCGCGAATAACGGGGATCGGGCAAGGTTGGCGGGGGCAGTGCGTGTCGCCTCCGCCGGGTCTTGAGTCAGAGCAGTTGCATCATGGTGTCTGCTGAGCTTACATCTACGCCTGGTCCCGGCTCCACGTTCAGGTGAGTGACCACGCCATCCTCAGCGATCAGGGCAAAACGCTGACTGCGAGTGCCCAGGCCGAAGGCGCTCCCATCGAGTTCCAGGCCGAGAGCTGCAGTAAATTCCGCCATGCCATCGGCCAGCATCAGTATTTCTTCTGCGTTCTGCGCCTTGCCCCAGGCGTCCATGACGAAAACGTCATTGACGGCCATGCAGGCAATAGTATCAACCCCTGCTGCTTTGATTTTGTCGGCATTGACCACATATCCGGGCATGTGGGTAATGGAGCAACCGGGGGTGAAGGCACCCGGTACGGCGAACAGCAGCACTTTCTTGCCCGCAAAAATATCGTTGGTGCCCAGGTCCTGTGGGCCCTCCGCAGTCATGGTTTTAAGTGTGCCCTGGGGGATGGAATCGCCTACGCTGATGGTCATTGTATTGTCCTTTTCCGGTTGGATTGAGCATGGACTATAGCAGATGATCGACTCATTGCACTGCCCGCTCTGCGGCGCAGCAGAAGTGCACTTTTTTCATCGCGACCGCAGCCGGGAGTTTTTACGCTGCATGGTGTGTGCGCTGGTGTTCGTGCCGCCCTGCTACCATCTTGATGTGGCCCGGGAGAAGGCCGAGTACGACCTGCACCAGAACAGAGTGGATGATCAGGGATACCGACGTTTCCTGTCACGTCTCGCCGAGCCGCTGCTTGCCCGTGTCCCCGCTGCCGCGCGTGGGTTGGATTTTGGCTGTGGGCCTGGGCCAGCGCTCGCGGCGATGCTGGCTGAGGCGGGCTGTGACATGTGTGTTTACGATCCTTTCTATCAGAATCACACCGATGTACTTGATGCGTCCTACCAGTTTATTACGGCAACTGAGGTGGTTGAGCACCTGCATAATCCCGGTGCAGAGTTGGCAAGACTTTGGCGCATGCTGGAACCAGGCGGTTATCTGGGTGTAATGACCAAGCTCGTTATTGATGTCACGGCCTTCGCTCGTTGGCATTACAAGAATGACCCAACGCATGTCTGCTTTTTCAGTGAAACGACTTGGGGTTGGTGGGCGAAAAGCATGGGTGCGCAGTTGCAGCGTATTGGCGCAGATGTGACGCTGCTGCAAAAGCGCTAGTCGGCTTTTTCCAGCATTCCAGCATAGATCAGTTCACAATCCCGGTAGAAAGTCAGTTGCTCGTCTCCGAGATACGGAGCAACCATGGTGAGCAGTTGCAGCACGCCCTGGTGAATGGTTACCGAGGGCTCGCGTTTCTCATGAAACAACTGGTCGTAGCTTAGCCAGAATGTGAGGTTTAGCGTCATATTATCCACCAACCCGAGCATCTGCTGTTTTCCCGTGTCAATCACCGATTGTTGGATCAGCGCCTGGCAGATAGCAAAAAGGGCCGCTCGTTTGAGCTGGATCAGGTGTTTGAAGTGGCGGCGAATACTGGGGTAGCGCTGCAGGATATTGTCGAGATTATGGTACAGGAAGCGGTACTGGTACATTTCCTCCAGCACGACGTAGAGAAAATACCAGTTGTCCTCGACGTCGCCAGTGTCTCCCAGCGGGCGCTCAATCGGTGCCGTCAAAGTACTGGATATAGCTGTTTCATACTGGTGAAACAGCTCGCTGATAATGTCGTCCTTGCCCTTGAAATGGTAGTAGAGGTTGCCTGGGCTGATGTCCATTTCATTGGCAATGTCGATGGTAGTGGTTTGCTCCTCCCCCTCGACATTGAACAACTCCAGGCTGGTATGAAGAATGCGGTCCCGGGTTTTCATCTAGGCCGGGTCAGTCCTTTTTCTTGCGCGAGGTGGATTTGGCTGCTGCTTTTTTTCGCGTAACCGGCTTTTTGGCGGGCGCTTTTTTGGTGGCGGCCTTGTTGCGGCTCACGGTCCGCGTGTCGCCATCCTGGGCCTTGATCAGGCGAGCCAGTGTATCGACCTTACGGGACAGTTTGTCGACCTTTTCATGCAGGCTGGCCAGGTCCTCGATGCGAGCCGGCCGTTGCAGGTGGAAGTTTTCCCTTACCTGTGCGATGCGCTCTTCCACTGAACTGATCGCCGCCGAACGCGCCTCGCTGGCTTCTTCTTCAAGCGCTGTACCCGCCTTGACCAGATCGCGAAACAGTTTGGGTGGTTGGGGCGTCGCCTTCTTCAGGCTGCTCTGAGCTTCATCGACGGCGCGGCCATAGGCACCTACGCCGGCCAGCCAGATATTCTTCGCTATCTCGCTCGCCTTGTCGGTGACTTTGCTTTTATCATCACTCATAGTTCCGACCTGTGACTGTGTTCGAGGGTTTGGGATTAAAGCAGAATGTGATGAAAAATAACAGCTGGGGCGTTTCCCGCTTCAGCATCCTGCCTCCCGGGCGCGTAGTGTAAATTTTGCAGACAAAAAAAAGGGGCTACAAAGTAGCCCCGGAAGATCCCTGATATGCAGGGATAAGTGTGCCTGGATGGTTCCGCTTAGGCGGCGGATTTGAAGCCGACAGACTCCTTGAGCTCTTCAAAGCGCGCCTTGGCCTTGTCCAGCTGAGCGTCCAGCTTCTTGCGGTCGGTCAGGCTGTCCAGTTCAAACTTGGGCAGCTCGATCTCGTCGACACGCTTCTTCGCCTGCTTTTCTACCTTTTCACCGCGCTTAACCAGTTCCTTGTAAGCTTTCTCAGCTTGCTTGCGGCGCTCTTCCAGCTGGTCCTGCATGCTGGTGAACTGCTCCTGTACCTGGTCGTATGCCTTGCCGTAGAAGCCCAGGCTGGCCAGGAATGCGTTACGGCCATTTTCCTTGGCGCGTACAGTGAAATCTGGTGCAGATTTCTTGGCAGTCTTCTTTGCAGCGGGCTTACGCTTTGCAGCGGGCTTGCGCTTTGCAGGTGCCTTACGTGCAGTTGCCTTGCTCTTGGCAGGGGTCTTGCGCTTGGGGGCAGCCTTGCGGGTGGTTTTCTTTACGCTCTCAACAGCTTCGTCAATGCTAATTTGCTCGGCCATGGTCTCACTCCTTGGTTTCAAAAGGTGACGGTGTATCCCGCCAATGAGTGAAGACTACGGTAGAAAATTAGAATAAACATACTAATATCAGGTTTTTTTCTGCTACCTGCGAGATTATTTGGGCAGCTTCATGCAGGCATAAAAAAGGTTCATCGCCCTTAGCGGGAAATGAGGCATTCAAACAAAGCGGACACCACGAATGGGGTAAGCCTTCCTCGGTTGAAAACAAACGTCCACGCCCTTGGAAGGCTTACCCCATTCGTGGTGGCCGCTCAGCTGGAAAGTGTCTATAAACTAAGCAACCCCGCTAATCCGCGAAGAGCCATAAAAAAGGGCCCGCTGAAGGGCCCTTCTGGTGCACGACGCCAGCGTCTAACCGGCTTTGGGTCCTGCGGCTACAATCGCGTCCGATACGTCAAAGCTCTTGATGTTTTCTGTAAACAATCCGGCGAGCTGACCTGCCTGCTCATCGTAAGCTGCTGTGTCCTGCCATGACGCCCGGGGGTTAACGTAGCTATCGTCCACGCCGGGTATGTGCCTGGGGAAGTCCAGGTTGAGGATGTCCAGGTGCTCGGTTTCAGCCCCCAGCAGTGCACCGCTCTGACAGGCGTGAACGACAGCGCGGGTTACGGGAATCGGGAAGCGAGCCCCGGTGCCGCCTGGTGCGCCGGAGCCACCCGTCCAGCCGGTATTGACCAGGTAAACCTGTGAACCGAAGTCCTCTACGCGCTTCATCAACAGCTCAGCGTAATCACTTGCTGGACGGGGCATGAAGGGCGCACCGAAGCAGGTGGAAAACGTAGGGTTGATGCCGGCTTCAGCGCCGACCTCGGTAGAGCCTACACGCGCTGTGTAGCCGCTGAGGAAGTGATAGGCAGCAGCTTCCTTGGAAAGTATGGAAACCGGTGGCAAAACGCCCGAAACATCACAGGTGAGAAAAATAACGCATTTCGGTTCGCCGCCGGCGTTGGTCTCTGTGCGCTTTTCCACGTGCTCCAATGGGTAGCAACAGCGGCCATTCTCGCTCAGGGAGGTATCGCAATAGTCAGCGTGGCGAGAGTCGTCCACCACCACGTTTTCCACGATCGCACCGAAGCGGATCGCGTCCCAGATAATGGGCTCGTTCTTCTGTGACAGGTCGATGGTCTTGGCGTAGCAGCCGCCCTCAAGGTTGAATACCGAGCCCTTGGCCCAGCCGTGTTCGTCGTCCCCGATGAGATACATTTCCGGGTCAGCGGAGAGGGTTGTTTTGCCGGTGCCGGAAAGGCCGAAAAACAGTGTGGTGGCACCGTCATCGCTGACGTTAGCCGAGCAGTGCATGGGCATTACGTCCTTTTCTGGTAGCAGGAAGTTCTGCACCGCGAACATGGACTTCTTCATCTCGCCTGCATAACGCATTCCTGCGAGGAGAACCTTACGCTGGGCGAAATTGACGATCACCACGCCATCAGAGTTGGTGCCGTCGCGCTCAGGATCACAGACGAAACTCGCGACATTAAGGATGCTCCACTCTTCTTTTCGGCCGCTGTTATAGTTATCCGGGCGGATGAACATGTTGCGTCCGAATAGATTCTGCCAGGCGGTTTCGGTGGTCACTTTTACCGGTATGTAGTGGTCTGCATGGGCACCGACATGCAGGTGAGAGACGAACCGGTCCTTTTCAGCGAGATACGCCTCGACACGGTCCCACAGCGCCTCGAACTTGTCTGCGTCAAAGGGCCGGTTGACACTGCCCCAGTCGATGCTGTCCTCAGTGCTGGGTTCGCGAACGGTGAAACGGTCAGCGGGTGAGCGGCCCGTCCGCTTGCCAGTTGTTACCAGCAGGGCGCCGGTATCAGTGAGCGTTCCTTCACCGCGCTTGAGCGCTTCTTCGATGAGGATGGGCGTTGCCAGGTCGACATATTCCTGGGTGGCTGGAGTGGTTGCGGTCATTGTGTGTCCTGTATTGCAGCCAGGGCCTCTAGCCCTGGTCGATATTGAGGCGATTTTGGGGCGCCAATTATGTCAGAATCGAAGGCGATTGCGAAATCTTCGCGGTATGAATTGCTTTATTCCCGCCATAAAGCTGACTAATGAAGTCTACCGGGCTCATCAGGCTGCAGTACGGCCTGCAGATCCGACTCAGTGAAGCAGTACTGCTGATTGCAAAATTCGCAGTCCATGGTGATGCTGCCCAACTCCTCCAGTAGTTCGTGCACTTCAGCGGCCGGCAGCGATGCCAGGGCGTTCAGGGTGCGTTCCCGGGAGCAATTGCACTTAAAACGTACCGGCTTTGGGGTGAACAAGCGCAGCGGTTCTTCATGGTAGAGCCGGTGCATGATTTCCGGGGCGGCCAGTTCAAGCAATTCTGTCTCCCGCAGGGTGGTGGCGAGGGTACCGGCGTGTTCCCATTGTTCCCGTCGGAGGGCGGGATCCTCAACCTTATTGGCAGGGAGTTGCTGTAACAGCATGCCCGCAGCTCGCTCGCCGTTGGCCGCCAGCCAGAAACGGGTGCCCAATTGCTCTGACTGACGGAAATAGGCGTCCAGACAGTGGGCCAGGGAGTCTTCGGTGAGAGGAACAATGCCCTGATAGCGCTGACCACGTGTAGGGTCGACGGTAATCGCCAGGGTTCCGCCGGGCAGTAATTGATCGAAGCGCTCAGACGTGGCCTGCTCAGCGCCGCGGGCGATGGCGCGGATGCGCAGTGCGTTGTCGCATTCGGCCATCAGCAGCGGAACCTGTCCTTCGGAACGGGCTTGCAATACCAGCTTGCCCTCGAATTTTAATGTTGTTGCCAACAGCACAGCGGCCGCCATGAATTCGCCCAACAGGCGACTGACCCCGGGCGCATATTGATGAATATCGATGATTTCCCGATAAGCGCTATCCAGCTGTACTGCTTCACCGCGGATGTCGGCGTTCTCGAATAGAAAGCGTTGCGTGCGATCCCGGAGATCGGTCGAGGTGTCAGTCATGGGGTGTGCTCAGCTGGTCGGTTTACAGGTACCCCGGTTGATCTTGCGAAGCGGGGTGGGCGTATCAAGTTTCACTGTGGGTTCAGTATTTGAGGCCGCTACCCCGAATTTTCAAGGTCGCGCAGACCGGGGCGCTCTCAGCCGCTAGAGTAGCATTCTTTCCCGATCTGTCAGCTTGGCAAGGAGACGATGATGAGATTCAGTCTACAGGTGGGTATGTGCGAGCCCGGTCACTACCTGCCTATGGCGCGCGCCGCTGAAGCGGCGGGTTTCCATGGCCTGGCAATTCCTGACAGTATTTGCTATCCGCAAGAGGCGAGCTCCAGGTATCCCTATAACAAGGATGGCTCCAGAGCGTTTCTGGAGAGCGTGCCGTTTATAGAGTCGCTGGTAGCAGTGAGCGCTATGGCGGCTGTCACCGAGACTATCCGGCTGGCTACCTTTGTTTACAAGCTGGCGGTGCGCCAGGCTCCCGTGGTTGCCAAGCAGGTTCAGGGGATACAGGCGTTGTCCGGGAACCGCTTTGATTTCGGCATTGGCATCAGCCCCTGGGAAGAAGACTTTGCGGTCTGCGGTGTGCCCTGGGAAAAGCGAGGCAAGCGTTTTGACGAACAGATTGAACTCCTCAGAGGCCTGGAGAGTGGGGAGTTTTTCGGTTTCCAGGGCGAGGTGCTGCAGATGCCGGCAAACAAGATGAACCCGGTAACGGGTGTGCCCACACCGCTGCTGGTGGGAGGGCATGCAGACGTAGCCCTGCGGCGCGCTGCCCGGGTGGGCGACGGCTGGATGTGCGCCGGTGCAGATATGCAGCAACTACAGGCTTACATTGGCCGTATCAACCAGTTGCGTGAAGAGTACGGCACTATCGATCGACCCTTCCGGATCTTTACTACTGGCCAGGACGCTTTTACTGAGGCAGGTATTGAAAAGCTGGAGTCCATTGGTGTGACCGATGTAGTCATTGGCTTTCGCAATGTTTACGAAATGGAAGCGGATAAGTCGCTGGATGAGAAAATTGGCATGCTCGACTGGTATGCTGGCGAATTTATAAGAGGATGAGTATGAATCCCAATACCCCTGTTCTGGTCGGCGTTGCCGCTTTCCAGCAGCACAACCCGGACTTTAAGCAGGCGCTTGAGCCAGTGGCCATCATGGAGCGCGCTTTGCGAGATGCAGCGGAAGATGCCGGCTGCCCCGCCTTGTTCGACCGCGTTGACGAGATTCTGGTGCCCAAGGGGATATGGGGTTACAGCGACCCCGGGCGCTTGCTTGCCGCTTCTCTGGCTGCGGAAAACGCGCGTTCTGTGCTGGCCGAAATTGGTGTGTCCCAGCAGACCCTCCTGACCCGCGCCTGCCAGCAAATCAGCAATGGCGAGGCTCGCGTTGTTCTGGTTACCGGGGCGGAAGCAAAGTATCGTGCCCAGTGCGCTGCGCGAGCCGGATCAGAGGCTGAGGAGACGGTGCAACTGGGTGTTGAACCCGACGTCATGTTATTGCCTGAAAATGAAATCTGGTCGGAAGTAGAGTCAGCTGCCGGACTGGGAATGCCTGTGGGTTTCTATGCCATCATGGACAGTGCCCTCCGTTATGCTCAGGGTATTAGCCCTGATATGCATCGGGACCAGATGGCGCAGATGTATCAGCGCTTCAGCGAAGTCGCCGCAGCAAACCCGGCAGCCTGGGTGGATGAGCCGGTATCCGCCGAGACCATCAGGGGGCCGGCCCCTGGCAATCGTATGCTGGCCTTCCCCTACACCAGGTTGCATAACAGCCAGTGGAATGTAGACCAGGGTGCGGGGCTGATTTTCTGCAGCGTCGCTGTTGCCGAGGAACTGGGTATTGCCAGGGATCGTTGGATATTCCCCAGGGCTTTTGCCGAGTCCAATTTCATGTCCACTGTATCCAGCCGCGGCGAACTGGGAGGCTGCCCGGGCTTTCGTATCGCCGGGGAGACAGCCATGAACAGGGCGGGTGTCCGCTTTGACGATATTCAACTGCGCGAGCTGTATTCGTGTTTTCCGTTTGCCGTTCGTTCCCAGTTGCATGAGTTTGGCATGAGCCCGGAGGGCGACCTGACCGTGACCGGCGGCATGACTTTCGGTGGCGGTCCATTGAATAATTTTGTTTACCAGGCAACGGTGCGCATGGCTCAACTATTGCGGGAACAACCAGGGGAAGTCGGTCTGGTCACCACCGTCAGTGGTATGCTGACCAAGCAGGGCGTTGCCCTGTGGTCAGCGCAGCCTAATCCAGACGGCTGGGTGTTCGACGATGTGACAGAGCAGGTACGCGCTGCCAGTGACATACGCGAGCTGGTCGCTGATTACGAGGGGGGCGCCGAGGTGGCGGGGTATACGGTCATATACATGGGCGATAACAAGCGAGGCATCGCAGTGTTCGACCTGCCTAATGGCAACCGCAGCGTGGCCTACAGTGAAGATCCGGTGATAATTGACAGCCTGGAGAGCGAGGAATGCTGTGGGCGTCACTTTGTATTGTCCGGCGGTGTTTTCAGCGCGGCATCGTAGATTATATGGCAGGTGCCCCGGCGCGGGGCATGCTCTATACTTGATAAAAAAATAGAGAGGTGCAGCAGTGGCCGGATTTCGTTTGACCAAACCCTATACCATGCCCAAAGAAGAGATTCGCGCGGCGGCCGAGGGGCTTGCCGACAGTCTGGGTCGGGAGCACGGTGTCCGTTCCCGCTGGGAAGGTGATCGGGTGAAGATCAAGGGAGCCGGAGTGGATGGCGAGCTTTCCTTTCACGATGGGCTGATAGACGTTTCGGTGCGATTGGGATTATTGACATCGATGTTCGAGGGCACTCTGCGTCGCGAAGTGCAGCGCTACCTGGACGAGCATATCACCTGATTCAACGGTGAACGGTCACCCCACGAAGTGGGTCGGGGCCGCTAACCAGTTCAGCAAACTCCTCTGCCATGGCTTTGCTGGCTTCTACAGCCTGTTCCCAATAGCGAATGCGCTCTTCCTCCCCCAGGCGGGTGAAATCACTACGATCAGGGATTTTTCCATGGGGAAGGCTGGCGACAAAGTCCTGGTCAGGGCATAACAACACCAACTTTGACCACTGCTGGATCGCTGCCTGCCGCCAGGGCAGGAACTTGTCGAACCAGCCGGGCACGATGCTCGCTCGAAAGTGTGGGTACAGCAGCAGGCCTTCTCCGCGGTACTGCTCCAGGTCGAAGTGGTAATCAATGATGCCCCCGTCCCAATACTGACCGGGTGGCGCGCCGGCTATGTCCCGTTCCCCGGTAAGCACAAAGGGGATAGCACCGCTGGCGTGCAGCGCTTGTAACACGTTGTCGGTGCGCAAAGGACAGTAAACAGTCTGGAAGTCGTCGAAAGTCAGGCCAGGTCGGGCCTGCTCGCCACTGTGGAACACCGCGCGCTGGAAGTGATGCCGAAGCAGTGAGCGGCTCAAGGTGTTCCCCAGTGCCGCAGCGCCCATTCCCGTTGCCAGCAGGGCCGGTGAGGCCGATCCGCTGGGACCACGCCCTCGAGCAGTGACGATATGGCTGGTGATGCGTGGGTGCTCGACAAGGTTTTCGGCCCCATTGGTTCCCAGGACGGCTTGCAGTATGTCCTTGCTGACCTCGCTGATCTCTTCTGGCGAGGGGCGTTCACTCTCATAGTGCTGGTAGAGGTATCCAGCCTGCATGCGCTCTATGGCGGCTGCCGGGTCCTGCTGGACGAGACAGGCATGCCGCCAGGAGCCGATCGACGAGCCCAGCGTGGCCAGCGGTTGATCGCTTCTCTGCAGGAAGTCGCCAAACAGGAATCGGTCCAGTTGGCCCAGAATGAACCATTTCGGCCCGCCTGAGGCGCCAAGGAGTAAGCTGAAGAGGGCTGGATCCCAGCCGCGGTCTGCGATGCGCTGCGCCGCTTCGCTGCCGAGGTGAACGGATAGCGCCCTAGTCACCACGCCGCACCTCACGTGGTGTGCGTCCGGTCCATTTGTAATAGGCACGGCGGAAATTGGATGTATCGTTGAGCCCAACCCGATAGGCGATGGAGGATAAGGGGAGCCGGGTGTTGCGCAGGTAGTGGGTGGCGTGCTCCGCGCGTACCTTGTCCAACAGGTTCTGGAAGGATTCATCTTCGCGCTCCAGCCTCCGCCTGTAGGTGCGCGGGCTGAGATTCAGCATCTGCGCAATCTGCGGCATCTGCGGGTACTGGCCCTCAAGTTTGCGCAGTAGCCTGAGAGTCTGCTGGCCCACGGAACTGTCTTCCTCAAGATCTGCCAGCAGTCTTGCGCACTCCTGCTCGTAAAGTTTGCGCAGGGCGGGATTGGATGAGGGTAGCCGGGCTTGCATCAGCGCGGCGTCGAAGCGTACGCCACCCTGGGCGCAATCGAAGCGCACGTTGTCGCCAAATACTTGTTGGTAACGGTGGGCGTGCTCGGGTGGCGCATAGGGCAGGTCCACACGCATTTGCAGCTCTGGCATGTTCAGCAGCCCACGCAACGTATTCAAAAACGTTGAATACAGCAGTTCATGGGAGAAGTGCGGCGGCAGCTCGTAAGGCGTTTCCATGGACGTGAAACAGCAGTAGTCACCGTCATCGGTAAAGGATACCTCCAGGCTTGATGACAGCAAATGGTGATACTTGATGAACAAATCGATGGCTTCGCCCAGATTATGGCAAGTCATAAAAGCCTGCCCCAGGATGGCGTGAGCCCCGAGATTGAGGCGCATGCCCAGTTCCAGACCCAGATCGGGTCTGCCGGTCAGCATCATGGCGTTGAGAGCCAGTTGGGTGAAGTCCCGGTCCTCCACACGGGCACCAATGCGGTCGATCCCGCTCTCGGAGAGTGACGTGCCTGCCAGCAGTCTCCTGCGGTCGCAGCCGGTTTGCTCCGCGAGATCAATGAGGATAAGAATGTACTGCGCTGGTGTTGTGCTGTTTGGCATGCCTGTATTTGGCCACATATGACCATAAAATGACAACACTTTACCTTGTTGCGTTTTCCATCATCAACCATAGTGGCTAAAAGCTAACGAGAAACAGGTGAATACCATGAAAGTAGAGTGGGTCGAGAATACGCCACGCAAGATCCAGACCTTCGCCGGCGCAGACAATCCTCAGGTTACTGACGATATGGAAGATCGCCTTACCGCGAAAGACGTCGATCATATCGCAGAAATTTTCCAGACGCCTTTGACCGGGTCCTACAATTGGGACTACAAGGTGCAGGATGATCGTATCAAGAAGCTCTATGACCTGGGCAAGCAACTGAACTGGGACCCGGAGATGGATATCGACTGGGATCGACCGTTTCCTGATCTTGACGCAGCGGCGCAGGCAGAAATGATGAACCTGACCGATTATCCGCCTTACATGGCGCTCAGCGATGCCAGGAAGCGCGAGTACTGGATGCACAGTAATGCCTGGAGCCTGTCCCAGTTCCTGCATGGCGAGCAGGGTGCCTTGCTGGTGGCATCGCAGCTATGCTCCTGCGCGCCAACGCTCAATGCCAAGCTTTATGCGGCCTCGCAAACCTTTGACGAGGCACGCCATGTAGAGGTTTTCAACAAGTATCTGCAGCAACGTGTCGGCATGATGTACCCGGTCAATACACACTTGAAGAGCATTATCGACAAGATACTCACCGACGCCCGCTGGGACATGAAGTTCATCGGGATGCAGATTGTCATCGAGGGGCTGGCACTGTCGGCCTTCAACACCACGCGCGAAACGACGCCTGATCCGGTGCTCAAGGATGTGGTCTACCTGGTTACCCGCGATGAGGCGCGTCATGTCACGTTTGGCGTAAATTACCTTGAAGAGTTCGTCACCACACTGTCTGACGAAGAGCGGGAAGAGCGGGCCCAGTTTGCTTACGAGGCGTGCGTGGTGAGTCGTGAGCGACTGGTGTCCACTGATGTGTTCGCCCATTTCGGTTGGGATGTGGAAGATGCGCGCCGCCGTGTGCTGGATGGCTTTGTCATGTCGACATTCCGCAACCTGTTGTTTCAGCGTGTGGTGCCTAACCTGAAACGCATCGGGCTCATGACGGACAGTATCAGGCCCAAGTTTGAAGAGCTTGGCATACTTGATTATGAGAATCTGGCAACAGATGGCGATATCGATTGGGCGGCGCTGGAGCGCCCGTTAGACACGGAGGAGGCCCAGTCGCATGAGCAAAGCATGCTGGCGCAGTTTCATGACAAGGCCGCGGAGGCATCAGCCCCCAGCTCTGCGGCCTGAATCAGGCCAATAATCCGCTCGGCCCTACGGGTGGGTGCAGAGAAGGGCTACCCAGATCCCGCAGGTAGCCCTGGTCCCTTTTGGCAGGGCAAAAAAAAGCCGGCTGAGAAGCCGGCTTTTTGATTTTGGCGCGATAAACTTACGCTGACAGGGCTTTAACCTGGGCGTTGAGGCGGCTCTTGTGGCGAGCGGCCTTGTTCTTGTGGATGATGCCCTTGTCAGCCATGCGATCAATGACGGGCACGGCCGCTGTGTAGGCTGCTTTTGCCTGGTCAGCATCGCCGGTGTCGATAGCGGCAATCACTTTCTTGATGTTGGTGCGAACCAGTGAGCGCAGGCTGGCGTTGTGCGTGCGTCGCTTTTCAGACTGTCGGGCACGCTTTTTGGCTTGTGGAGAATTGGCCACGTTAAATTCCTCTGGAGGTCAAAAATTCAAGAGGCGCGATTATTCACATTAGTGTATCGCTTGTCAACCGACTTCAGGGGCGGAGATGGTTCAAATGACCGCTGTCGGCATCCCGAAGATTTGTCTGTGCAGCGGTCGAATATCCGCTACTGCGGCCCCTGGGTGCTGCGATGCGACCCGCTCTTGCAGTGTCATCATGGGCCGGCGAAGGGTATACTAACGTCCATTAGTTTATGGTCCGGCATTGCCGGCGTGACCCCGGCGCAAACAATGACCCTAGTCGTAGCTTCCAAAGACAATATACCAACTACCGCGGAACGAATACTTGATGCGGCGGAGGACTTGTTTGCCCAGAAGGGCTACAGCGCTACCTCTCTGGGTGACGTTGCCGATCGCGTGGGTATCCGTTCCCCGAGTCTCTACAACCACTTTCGCAACAAGGAGGCCCTCTATGCATCGGTACTGGAGCGTCTTCTGGTCGAGTTCAGCAAGCCGCTGTTGGAAATGCAGCAATCCAGCGAACTGAGCCAGGAGCGGATACTGCAGTGGCTGGATACCATCGTGCGTCAACATCATGCCAACCCCAACCTGGCCAGGCTCCTGCAACACGCGGCGCTCTCGGGGGGGCCTCATACCAATGAGATTATCGAGCGCCTGTTCAGTCCCATGTTTCAGTCTCCGGACGAAGAAGAGCTGGAAGGCGACTACTTCGGACAGCTTTCGAGGCAGGGCCTGCAGCCCTGGGCGGTGATGGCATTCAATAACCTGGTGATGTCATATGTGACGATGGCGCCAATGTATCGCGACCTGCTGGGGCAGGATCCTTTCAGTGAGGAGGCGTTAGAGCAGCAATTGGCATTGGTCAACACCCTGCTAAAGGCAGTGTTCGCCTACCGTGGTGATTGAGCGAGGGGTGGCGGGCAATTTTGAGGCCAGACCGATAAAGGAGAACCTGGAATTATATGTTGAATACTGATTCAGTGCATATCTGGCGAGACGCCGATGGCGACTATCATCTTGAGTGGGAGGCCAGTCACCCCGATACCCAGGTAAGCGTGGAGCCCGTTGGCGAAGGCAGGATCTCACCCGGGGAAAACCGGCCGGGTGCGCGAGTCAGTGGATTGCCTCACGGTAATCGACACTTTTTTTTACTGCGTGATCAGCACGGCAACGAAGTGTTAGCCAGCGAGCGCAAGCTCGGCCTGCAGGGCACGCCCAACTTCCGTGATTTCGGTGGGTACCCGACCGCAGAGGGCAGGCGTGTCAAATGGGGCTACCTGTTCCGTTCAGGTCAGTTGTCTACTCTTAGCGATCAGGACATCGATTTATTGGCGTCTCTCAATTTGGACCTGATCTGTGATTTTCGCCGTGAGGAAGAACAGGCGAGTGATCCGTCGCGCCTCCCCGAGCAACGCCTGCCGCGGGTAGCGAGCCTTCCGATCATACCCGGCAGTAACTCCCGCTTCTTCGAGGAGGCTGAGCAGGAAGGCGGAGGTCCGCTCGCGTTTGGCCGCCAGGCCATGTTCGACTTCATGGTGGAAATAAACCGGGACTTTGCGGAGGGCCAGGGCGATACCTATGCGCGGATGTTTCAGGAGATTCTTGCGCTGGAGGACGCGCGCTTTCTGGTGCACTGCGCTGCCGGCAAGGACCGTACCGGCTTTGCGGTCGCCCTGGTATTGCTGGCACTGGGTGTGCCCCGGGAAGTGGTTATGCGTGATTACATGCTGACAGCGCGATACTTCAGTCCTGACGCTGAGATGGCGCGCCTGCAGAAAAAGTATGGCATGGAGCACATCGACGCCGACGCGGTGCGCCCGATGTTGGAAGTGCACGAGGATTATCTCGCCAGGGGACTAGAGAGTATTGAGCAAAATTATGGGTCTGTGGAGCGCTATCTACGTGAAGTGCTTGCCGTGGGATCTGTCGAGTTGGCTGAGTTGAGAGCGCGTTACCTGGATTGAAGAAGCCGGTAGGCGGTGACCTACCGCGGCGTCATAGCCGCGACAGGGCGCTGGTAAGGGTCAGGATGCCTTACAGGCAGCTTTGGCTGCTTTGATCTGCTTCTTCTCACAGGTCTCGCTGGTGGCGTCACCAACGCACCATTTCTTGCGGTTGTTCCAGGCAGTCAGTTCTTTTTTCTTGCCGTTGGAGCAATTTACGAAATAGGTAGAGTAGGCAGTCCCGTCCGCGTTCTCGTTGTTTGAGTCGAAAACAATACTGGTGGGTTTCGCAGCGAAGCTGCTGGCGGAGACAACCGCCATCGCGGCAAAAGCCGCCGTCTTGATGAATTTCATCGCAATAACCTCAAAGTTTCACTATGGACCCGCCGGGGTTGGTCGCCCCTGGGCGGCTGCAGAGATTATACGGGCAGTAATGGGGGTGTAGTGTTACCAATTGGTAATGTTAATGTGGAAAATGGTAACAAATTAAGTGGTTGGTGCATTGGGTCACCGCTGGAGCGTTACCTCCAGCGGGTATCTGATGTCAAAAATGGAATGAGCGGTGATCGCTGCTGCGACCGCTTCGCCTGGTTGGGCAGCCTACCCAACCGCGAAAAATACCATGACCCAGCCGATGACAGCGACGAGCAGAGCCTCTCCGGCCTTATCCAGGCGCGAGAGACCATACAAATAAGAAAGCGGCGGCAGGAAGATGGTGCACAGGCCCCAGGAGTAGTCCTCTTTCCAGGAGGTGATTAGCAGCAATATCCAGCTCATGATGAGGGCGGCTGAACCGAGGGTAAGCAGGACGGCGGAACCGGCTTCCATGGCGTCTCCAATATCTGTGTTGTGGTTGTAGGCGCGCAGGGTAGCAGAAAGATTGTGGCAAGTCAGCGCCTCTATACAGGGTCATTGATGATGATGACTCAGGGTGGGAATTTGGGTAAGGTGTTGCGCTTTCCCTCTCGAGGATTTCCCTTGACCGATCCCTATGCTGATATACGCCCTTACCGCGATGAGGAAGTGCCGCAGGTGCTGGCTCGCCTGCTCAAGGACAGGGAGCTACTCGACGCACTGGCCAGTTTTCGCCTGAGTGAAATGGCGGCCAATTGGCCCAGGCTCGCCCGTTGGCTGGTACGCAGGGGGCTGCGGCGCCAGCTCAAGGGTGTTGGCAGCATCCACGATATGCAAATGGTCATTAAAACCTACGTTGAGGGAATGATAGACACCACCAGCGGTGGCTTCAGCGTATCTGGCCTGGATCATCTGGACTCATCGCGGCCTTACCTGTTCATGAGTAATCATCGCGATATTGCCATGGACCCGGCATTTACTAACTATGCGCTGCATCAGGGCGGGCACCAGACGGTGCGGATTGCCATTGGTGATAATTTACTGACCAAGCCCTGGGTCTCAGATCTCATGCGGCTGAACAAAAGCTTCATCGTCAAACGGTCGGTCAACGGCCCCCGGGAGCTGCTGGCGGCCTCCCGGCAACTGGCCAATTACATACAGCATTCGCTCCTGGAGGAAAAAGCCCCGGTATGGATCGCCCAGCGCGAGGGCCGGGCCAAGGATGGCCTGGACCGCACCGAACCCGTGATTGTCAAGATGTTGGGTATGAGTCGCGACAAGAGCTCCCAGGGTTTTGGCGAGCACATCGCCAGCCTGGGCATAGTCCCGGTCGCCATTTCCTATGAGTTGGACCCCTGTGATGCGCTCAAGGCGCATGAACTACATGAACTGGCAACGACAGGCAGCTATGAAAAGGGAGAGCAGGAAGACGTGGCGTCCATAGGGCAGGGAATCTCCGGGCAAAAGGGGCGTGTGCATGTCTCTTTTGGCCAGCCCCTGGGTCCAGAGTATGAGGATGCTGACCACGTCGCCCAGCAGATTGATCGCCAGGTGATTGATCTCTACTGTCTTCACCCCACCAATCTCTATGCCTACGATATGCTTTATGGTGAGCACGCGCCGCGTCCAGGGAACCTGTACAGCGAAGCCGGTGATGTCAGTCGGGAGGCTTTTGAAGCGCGCATCAACGCCATGCCTGAGGCGCATCGGCCCTACGCGCTGGCAATCTACGCCAATGCAGTGGTCAGTAAACTGGACCTGGCGGAAGAACAGGAGCCGGTTCACTACCCTTGCTGACCGACGCACTCAAGGACGAGATCCGCCAGGCATATACCACCCTGATGGACAGCAAGCAGTTGACCCCGCGCTGGGGCCAACGGCAGATGATAGCGGAAATAGCCAAAACGCTGGGCAATATCCCTGGCCCTGGCGAGGCGAAGCCCTCGGCGCCTGCGGTCTGCGTCATTGAAGCGGGAACAGGAACAGGCAAGACCATCGCCTATGCGGTGACTGCCATTCCCATGGCGCTGGCACTGGACAAGCGCCTGATTGTCGCCACCGCCACGGTGGCGTTGCAGGAGCAGTTCGTTAACAAAGACCTGCCGGATATCAAGCGTCACAGCGGGCTTGAGTTCACTTATGCGCTGGCCAAAGGTCGCCGCCGTTACGTGTGTCTCTCCAAGCTCGACCGCCTGCTGGTTGAGGGTAAGGGGGAGACCGGTATGCTGGCACTGCAGCCTGAAGAGCTCGAGCCTGCAACTCCGGTGGAGGCGGTACCGGTCTACAACGCCATGATTGATGCCCTCGGTCGTGGCCAATGGGATGGAGACAGGGATAACTGGCCGGACGCTATCGCCGAGGGGATCTGGTTTCCCGCAACCACGGACCATGCCCAGTGCACAGGCCGGCGCTGCCCGAATATCGCCCAGTGTAGCTTTTTCCAGGCGCGCGACGAGTTACAGAACGCAGACGTGA
This sequence comes from Pseudohalioglobus lutimaris, assembly GCF_002866825.1. Lineage (GTDB taxonomy): Bacteria > Pseudomonadota > Gammaproteobacteria > Pseudomonadales > Halieaceae > Halioglobus > Halioglobus lutimaris. Next base: position 39,709 of record NZ_PKUS01000027.1, read on the forward strand.
TTGTAACCAACCATGATCTTGCCCT
>NZ_PKUS01000028.1 GCF_002866825.1 Pseudohalioglobus lutimaris
CAGACGTGATTGTAACCAACCATGATCTTGCCCTCGCCGATCTCGCCCTTGGCGGCGGCGCGATACTCTCTGCGCCGGAAGACAGCATTTATGTTTTCGATGAGGGGCATCACCTGCCCGACAAGGCACTTTCGCACTTTTCCAGCTTCTGCCGCCTGCATACCACGGCGGCCTGGCTGCAGGATGCCAGGAAGGCGCTCGCCCAGGGCGCTCCCTTCCTGGCATCAATGGATGCTCTGGAGCGAATGCTGCAGCAGCTGCCAGCGCAAATGGACGAGACGGTCAACAGCCTGCAAGCGGCTGAGCAGTTGGTTGCCCGGTTGTTTGAGGGGGTCGACCCACAGGGCGTGCGCGATGACCCTCAATTGCGCTTTGAGCACGGTGTGGTGCCGGAAAATCTGCGCTCTCTGGCGGCTACGCTGGCCGGGCAGTTCCAATCAGTGGCCAGCGTATTTGCGCGGATGGAAGCGGTGTTGGAAGACGCCCTGGATGATGACTTTATAGCGCTGGATAAAAGTGAACTCGAAACCTGGCATATCAACATCGGCGGTATGCTGGGGCGCGCGGAAGGCGCACTCGCCCTGTGGGAAGCTTATGCCATGGGCGCGGAGCAAGAGTCTCCGCCCATGGCCCGCTGGATTACCATGCTGACCGGGAACGGGCAGTACGGCTTTGACCTGCGCTGCAGCCCTATACTGGCTGAGGAGATTCTCAGTGAGCACTTGTGGAGTCGGGCTGCGGGTGTCGTGATCACCTCGGCGACTATAACGGCACTCAACTCTTTTGAACGATTCATACTGCATGCGGGATCGCCTCGCGATGGCTGCTACAAGCAGGTGGTCAGTCCCTTCGACTACGCTAACGCGGTGTTTTCTGTGCCGGCAATGGACTGTGAGCCTGGTGACGCGCAGGCGCATACCAACGCGATCATTACATTGCTGCCTGATTTACTGCAGCCGGAGGAGGGTAGCCTGGTGCTGTTCTCATCGCGCCGCCAGATGCTGGATGTGTATGAGGGCGTGGCGGGAGCGATAGGAGAGCGCATACTGGTACAGGGTGATCACAGTAAACAGGAAACCCTGCGTCGGCATCGCGAGCGTATCGATGAGGGTAAAGGCAGTGCGATTTTTGGCCTTGCCAGCTTTGCCGAGGGTGTGGACCTGCCCGGGGATTACTGCCGCCACGTGATTATTGCCAAGATCCCGTTTGCGGTGCCCGACAGCCCCCTGGAAGCGGCGCTCGCCGAATGGGTGGAAGCACAGGGGCGTAACCCCTTCATGGAAATCAGTGTGCCGGACGCTGCGTTACGGCTGGTACAGGCGGCGGGGCGTTTACTGCGCACAGAAACCGATACCGGCAGAGTAACCCTGTTGGACCGGCGTGTCATCAGCCGCCGCTATGGCCGCGCGATTCTGGAATCCCTGCCGCCTTTCAGGCTTGAACTGACGCGCTAGCGCCGCAGCGCACAAGATTGTGACACTACGACTATTTCTGCCACCCTGGTGCCAGTGCGGAGACCATAACGGTCGCGGACTGTATCCCGGGTGCCTCGCTGTGCTGCTCATGCTGGGAATGGAGCGGGTGAGGAGAATCGAACTCCCGTATGCAGCTTGGGAAGCTGCCGTTCTACCATTGAACTACACCCGCGGTGAAATAGAGACTAACCGCTGAATCGGCGTGGGTCAAAAGACTCTTGTTTGGCGCTAGAATAGGCGCGTCTTTACCGCGGGTTGCAGCATGCATACTGAAATTGCCGAAGTGCTTATCGATATCGAAGCCCATCTGCGTCGTTTGAACATGTGGGAGCAAATTCCACCCTCCACTCAGGCACTGGCCTCCAGTGAGCCTTTCTGCGTAGACACCATGACACTGACACAGTGGCTGCAATTTGTTTTTATTCCGACCATCTATCAGATGATTGAGGACGGAGAGTCGCTACCGGAACAATGCGGCATTGCCCCCATGGGAGAAGCGTTTTTTCGCGATTCAAGCCACGGTGTGGAGGACCTGATAGCGTCGCTGCGAAAAATAGATGAATTACTCTCAGCAGGCGGGAGTCGCTGAACGCGAAAGCGTTCAGGGTTTGTACGGTTCCTGTGCTTCGAACAAGAGGCAGGTATCCGGCGCTCATGCGGCCGCTCAGGGTTGCGCCCCGGCCTGGATTGCCAGGGTAATGGCGCAACGAAAAAGGCCCGCTATGCAGCGGGCCTTTTCGGGATGGGCGCGCGGGATATACCCACGCGCAGGTGCTCGCCTAGACGCGTTCTATAATCGTGGTGATCCCCTGGCCCAGACCGATGCACATGGTGGAGATGCCGAGAGTCAGGTCTCGTTCTTCCATGATGTTCAGCAGAGAACCGGTAATGCGCGTACCGGAACAGCCGAACGGGTGACCCAGTGCAATGGCGCCGCCATGCACGTTGACCTTGTCGTCCATCTTATCCAGCAACTCCAGGTCCTTGAGCACCGGCAATGCTTGCGCTGCAAAGGCCTCGTTGAGCTCAACCATGTCGATATCGTCGATGCTCAGTCCCAGGCGCTTGAGGGCCTTTTGCGTCGAAGGCACAGGTCCGTAGCCCATGATTGAGGGATCCACGCCGGCCAGGGCCATGCCCTTGACCCTGGCGATGGGCTTGAGACCCAGCGCCTGCGCTTTCTCTGCAGACATCATCAGCATCGCCGATGCGCCGTCGGAAATCTGCGAGGACTGCCCCGGGGTGACGGTACCCCCCTGGGGGTTGAAAGACGGCTTCAGCTTGCCCAGGTCAGCCATATTGGTTTCCGGGCGGATGGTTTCGTCAACGGTGACCGAAACCAGCGCGCCGTTTTCGTCGTGCCCGTCGATAGGGATGATCTCACGCTTGAATTTGCCTTCCAACGTGGCCTTGTGCGCCAGTTGATGAGAGCGCATGCCAAACTCGTCCTGCGCCTCGCGGGTGATGCCGTGCATCATTGCCAGGTATTCGGCGGTCATACCCATCATGCCTGCCGCCTTGGCTACGGAGCGGCCCATGCGGGGGTTGGGGTCCACATTGATCGGGTCCATCATCGGCAGGTGGCCCAGGTGCTCCACGCCGCCGACCAGGTAGACGTCGCCGATACCAGCCATGATATTGGCGGCCGCGGTCTGCAGGGCGCTCATGGATGAGCCGCACAGGCGGTTCACGGTTTGCGCGGGGATGGTGTGCGGCAGCTCGGCATTGAGCACAATCATGCGCGCCAGGTTCATGCCCTGTTCGCCGCGCTGGATCACCGCACCCCATATCAGGTCGTCAATCTCGGCAGGGTCCAGCGCTGTATTGCGTGCCAGCATACCCTTGATTACCTCGGCAGACAGGTCATCCGCGCGAACGTGGCGGAAACATCCGTTCTTGGAACGCCCCATAGCTGAGCGGGCGTAATCGACAATCACTGCATCTCTTGGATTCAAACTCACAGTATTTCTCCTTTCATTCTGCCCTGACTCAGTAGTAGGTCTCGCCGTTGGCGAGCATTGCGTTCATGTGGTCGGTCAGCTCATAGGCCTTGCCCAGGTGCGCGAACTTCTCTGACGCCGCTTTGATGGCAGCCAGGCCGACAGTATCCATCCAGCGGAAGATACCACCACGGAAAGGCGGGAAGCCGACACCATAGAGCAACGCCAGGTCTGCCTCGGCGGCAGTACCGACGATTTCCTCTTCCAGGCAGCGCGCCATTTCGATAGCCATGGGCAGCATCATCCGCATGACAATGTCGTCCCTGTCAAACTCGGTGCGCTCACCGACGACGTCGGCGATCATGGTGTATACGTCTTCGTTAACGGTCTTCTTCGGCTTGCCGCGCTTGTCTGCAATGTACTCGTAGAAGCCTTTGCCGTTTTTCTGGCCGTAGCGATCCAGTTCGAACATTACCTCAGTCGCGCTCTTGTAGTCTGGCTGCATGCGATCCGGGAAGCCTTCTGCCATCACATTGGCAGCGTGCACCCCGGTGTCGATGCCGACAACGTCCATCAGGTATGCAGGACCCATGGGCCAGCCCCAACGCTCCATGGCCTTGTCGACGGCCTGGAAGTCGGCGCCGTCGCGCAGCAACATATTAAAGCCGCCAAAATAGGGAAACAGTACGCGGTTGACCAGGAATCCGGGGCAGTCATTGACCACCACAGCCTTCTTGCCCATTTTGTTGGCGTAGGCAACGGTGCGGGCAATCGCTGTATCCGAGGTCTTTTCACCGCGGATCACCTCGACCAGGGGCATGGCGTGCACCGGGTTGAAGAAGTGCATACCACAGAAGTTTTCCGGGCGCTCCAGGCTTTCTGCCAGGCTGGTAATGGAAATGGTGGAAGTGTTGGACGCCAGTACTGCGTCCTTGTCGATCTCTTTCTCGGTCTCGGCCAGTACGATGCCTTTGACCTTTGCGTTCTCAACCACTGCTTCCACAACAATGTCCACGTCTTCAAAGCCAGCGTAGGTCAGCGTCGGGTCAATGCTGTTGAGGACGTCGCCCATTTGATCAGGCGTCATACGCCCGCGGGAGACGCGCTTGGCCAGTAGCTTGTTGGCCTCGGACAAACCCAGGTCCAGTCCGTCCTGGTTGATGTCCTTCATCTTGATGGGAGTGCCTTTCAGCGCACTCTGGTAGGCAATACCGCCACCCATGATACCGGCGCCCAGTACCGCCGCGCGTTCAATTTTCTTGTCGGCTTTCTTTTCCCAGCCCTTGGCTTTCTTGCCCAGCAACTGGTCATTCAGGAAAACGCCCACCAGCGCGGAGGCGACGGGCGTCGTGGCGAGCTCGGCGAAGCCATCAGCTTCAACGTCCAGAGCGTCGTCAAGGCTCATTGAGCGTGCCTGTTCGATGACATCCACTACCTTGATCGGTGCCGGGTAGTTTTTGCCCGCCTGCTGGGCGACCATGGACTTGATGGTGAAGAAGGACATCATGGCTTCGGTGTCGTTGAGCGGCAGCGGGCCGTGTTTGCGCGCGCGACGCTCGGCGTACTCAAGGTTGCCGTCGATGGCATTTTTCAGGGTGGCGAGGGTTACGTCGCGGAGCTGCTCAGGCTCGGCGATGGCGTCGACAGCGCCCGCCTTCAGGGCATCCGCCGGGCGCTTGTCAGCCCCGGTCGCCATCCACATTACGGCCTCGTCGACTCCGATGATACGGGGTAGGCGCACGGTGCCGCCCCATCCGGGGATAATGCCCAACTTGGTTTCGGGCAGACCGATCTTGGCAACGGTACTCATCACGCGAAAATCACAGGCCAGGCAAACTTCCAGTCCACCGCCCATGGCGAAGCCATTGATTGCCACGGCGCTGGGATAGGGCAGGCTGGCAAGGCGATTGAAGTTTTTATTGTTGGTGCCGGTGAAGGGCTTGATGTCTTCCTTGGGCGCACCGAACAGGCTGGTGAACTCGGTGATGTCGGCACCGACGATGAAAACCGGCTTGGCCGATGTTACCAGCAGGCCCTTGATACCGTTCTCCGCTTCCAGGGCATCGAGAGCCGCAGTAAGGCTGGTAACGGTAGCGTTATCGAATTTGTTGACGGATTCGCCCTGAAGGTCGAAGTTCAGCTCTGCGATGTCGCCGTCCAGGCGTTGTATCGTGAGCTGGGCACTCTGATAGATCATGTCAGTGTCCTGTCTCGGTTGGTGGGGGTTCTTGAGGCAACGAAGTGTAGTTCAGACGCCCGGTGCTGGCCATACATTGGCGTGATAATCGGCATAGGCGCCGCTCATCACTAGTGAGCCCAGGGCGAAGTTTACAGCGAAAACATTCCTGGGTCTAGTCAGTGACCAGATATGCTTGCGGAGTGTGATCTGGCAATATTGCGCTCCTGTAACCACGATGACTTTGCTAACTTTCCATCGGCAAAGCGTTGTTAAATCATTTTGGAGAGTTATGAGACAGGTTCCCTATCCCGGTCCGCGGACGACGCTGGTCATTTTTTCACTGGTGTTTACTGCCATGGTCACTGCTGGCGCGGTGCTGCTGAGCATAGACGACCCGGTCTACCTCAAGCTGCTCATCGAAGATGCTGGGCCGGTGCAATTGGTCGGGCAGGTCGCAATCTTTATTGCCTTTGGCCTGGCCTGCCTGTTTGCCATTACCGACGGACAGCGAAGGGTGGCCTACACACAGCTGAGTTACTTGCTGATGTTCTACGCCCTGCGTGAGGCCGATTACCACTACAAAGTGTCAGAGCACGCCAAGGCCACGCAATTCAAGCGCTTCTTCAGCCACGAATTGATTCCATTGTCGAGCAAGCTGTTCCTGGCCACAATAGTGATTCTCTTCCTGGTGGTGTTGTACCGCTACCTGAGGACCCAGCGCCCCGTGTTTATTGCGGCTTTGCGTGACGGCCTGCCCTGGGCGCTCTGCGCACTGGCATGGAGTGGCGTGTTTTTTCTCTCCCAGGCGGTAGATCAGATTCCGGTGTTCCACAATGTCACTGGGCAGGTATTCGAGGAAATTTTTGAATCCAGTGCCGAGGTGCTTGCCCTGCTTGCCATGATTCTCTTTCGCGCGCAGTTGCGCGCACCAGCTATCATGCCGGGGCGACAAGCAGCGTAGGCAGGCCCAGGCAGTGACTTTGGATAGTGGCTACCCGGGTGCCCGGTTTACGCCCTATGCGGGCAGGCGAGTGGGCAATGCCGCGCTGGTCGAAACTGGCGAGGGTGTTGTCGATATCCTGGCATAGATAAGTGATTCCCCAGAAGAAGTCGCGCTCGGGAGGCCGTTTCGAATTGTGGATCACTTCCAGCGTCATTTTGCCCATGCGAAAGAACAGCATGCGTCCCCCCCACTCGGGAACCTCCTGGTCAAGTGCCAGGCGTATGCCCAGGTCTGCTGCAAACAGGCGTATGCAATCATCCGCATCGTTCGATTGCAGCACCAGGTGGTCCACGGCATAGATGCCGTTTGCCACAGGATTCCCGGAGCAGTCGGGCTCACGGAAGTGGGAGCGGGCAAGGGAGATTCCGCGGGAACCGGAATCCACGTGCTGCTCGGTATTTTTCTCCAGGGTCGTATCGAGCAGCGTTAGCGCGGTGATGTGGGCGCTCGCACCAGATGACGACTCGCGCAACTGGATTTCAATATTCCCCAGATGCAGACGTTCCTGATCATCGAGTTTGCCCAGGAGTTGCTGATACTCGGCCCGCGCGGTCCCAAGGTCAGGCACTTCGATAACAATGCGATCAAAGGCGGTTATCATGATTCGCCCTTATTGGACTCGCCAACTGTCAACCGCATCGGGATCGGGGCGAATATCACGGCTGCGCTGGCAGACTTTGGCGACGCGGTCTTTTGCAAGCCGGGTGTGCGCGGCAATGGTTTCGGTGTGGTGGTGATCGGGCGCTCCGCTATCGGCCTCATCCCGCAAGTACTGTAGAATGACACCCTCCTGGATTTCAAATTTGACCCAGCGATAAAGTGCCACGTGCGCCAGCAGGGCGATGACCACAACGGCGGCGATTATAATAATGTCCATGCAGGCGGCTTTTTATGGGGGAGGGCGCTGCTCAGGCCTTTGCCTGATAGCGACCCACCGGTTGCTGGTTCAGTGAATGATGCGGTCCGCAGGGGCTTCTGTTGTCGCCTCTTTTGACGCCTCGGCTGTGACCTCCTGTTCTTGCACGTAAATGCGTAAACGATTGACCACGCTGGTCATCACGTCAATGGTCTGGCTGACCTGGTCCAGGGCCATCAGGATGGTCTCGGTTTCGCTGGGTTTTTTCTCAGACATTCAAGGTTCCTCGGCTGTCGTCATTGTTCTTGTTGCCCTGTCGAAGTAGTGCCCATGCGGCAGCCCCGGTCTGGTGGGGAGTTTGCCTGGAGCGTGTAGAGGATCAATCCCAGCTCAGCGCGCCGCCGGTCTGGTATTCAATCACTCGAGTTTCAAAAAAGTTCTTCTCTTTGCGCAGATCCATGATTTCGCTCATCCAGGGGAAGGGGTTCTGCGCGCCCTTGAACTGCTCTGGCAGGCCCAGTTGGGACAAGCGGCGGTTGGCGATAAAGTGCAAGTACTCTTCCATGATGGCCGCATTCATGCCCAGCACGCCGCGCGGCATGGTGTCGCGGGCATATTGCACTTCCAGTTCGGTGCCTTCGAGGATCATCTGCACGACCTCCTGCTGGAACGCCTCGGTCCACAGGTGCGGATTCTCCAGCTTGATCTGGTTGATGACATCGATACCAAAGTTCAGGTGCATGGACTCGTCGCGCAGGATGTATTGAAACTGCTCGGCCACTCCAGTCATCTTGTTGCGCCGTCCCATGGACAGAATCTGGGTGAAACCACAGTAGAAGAAAATACCCTCGGTGACCGCGTAGAAGCCGATCAGGTTACGTAGCAATTCCTGATCGGTTTCCGGTGTGCCCGTTTTGAACGTAGGATCAGAAAGGCTGTGCGTGTGGCTGAGGCTCCAGGAGGCCTTGGCTGCGACCGACGGCACCTCCCGGTACATGTTGAAGACTTCACCCTCGTCCATACCCAGGGACTCAATGCAATATTGGTAGGCGTGCGTATGAATGGCCTCCTCAAATGCCTGCCGCAGCAGGTACTGTCTGCACTCGGGGTTGGTGATCAGGCGGTAGAGAGCCAGCACGAGGTTATTGGCGACCAGTGAATCTGCTGTAGAAAAATAGCCCAGAGAACGCATGATGATTCGGCGCTCGTCCTCTGAAAGGCCGTCCGCGCTCTTCCATGTGGCCACATCCGCCGTCATGTTGATTTCCTGAGGCATCCAGTGATTTGCACAACCGTCCAGGTACTTCTGCCATGCCCAGTCGTACTTGAATGGCACCAGCTGATTGAGATCGGCGCGACAGTTGATCATCGCTTTTTCGTCAACAGAGAGGCGAGCGGCGCCCATCTCCAGTTCTTCCAGACCAGGCGCCACATCCAGCTCCTGAAGCGCTGCGCTGGCCCGGGCCACCGGGTCATCCTGCGCTGTCGTGACGACGATGGGGCCTGCGGGCGCAGCCGGTGCGGGTGCCGGTGCAGGATGCGCGGGCCTGGGTTCGGTTTCTGTACTGACGGTGGTTTGCATGCTCGCCATTAGCTGATCCGCTGTGGTCGACCCGGAAGCGGGTGTAGCCGGCTTGGAGGGCTGGGCCGTGACCGGTGTGGTTTCGTCTGCGTGGTAGTCATCCCAGCTCAACATTTGTGTTCACCCCCTGGTTTGGTGTTTATCAGGTTTCGGTAATTGTTCTTGTTCATAGTCTATTGGCAGGCCTCGCAATCCGGGTCATCCAGCGAGCAGGCGGCGGGTACGGGAGCTGCAGACTGATTGGAGACGGCGTTGAGGGTGCCGGTGTCGATAGTCGACTTCTCGGTGCCGGTCGCGGCCAGTGAACGCAGGTAATAGGTGGTCTTCAGGCCGCTGTACCATGCCATGCGGTAGGTGATGTCCAACTTCTTGCCATTGGCGTTATTAATGTAGAGATTCAGTGACTGTGCCTGGTCTATCCATTTCTGCCGTCGGCTGGCGGCGTCCACCAGCCACCGTGGCTCTACCTCAAAGGCGTTGGCATAGATGGCCTTCAGGTCTGACGGGATACGATCTATAGGCTGCACGGAGCCGTCGTAGTACTTGAGGTCATTGACCATGACGCTGTCCCACAGACCCCGTGCCTTGAGGTCCCTGACCAGGTAGGGGTTAACCACCGTGAACTCCCCGGAAAGGTTCGATTTGACGTACAGGTTCTGGTAAGTGGGCTCGATTGACTGTGAGACCCCGGTGATATTGGCGATGGTGGCAGTGGGCGCAATCGCCATGACATTGGAATTGCGCATGCCTGTCTCCAGCACGCGGGCGCGCAGGCTGGGCCAGTCAAGCGTCTGCTCCTGATTCACCTGGATGTAGTCCGCCCCCCGCTGGTCAACAAGATGCTGCAGGGAGTCGATAGGAAAGACCCCCTGACTCCACAGCGAACCCTGGTAGCTGGAGTAGGTGCCCCGCTCACCAGCCAGTTCGCTTGACGCTTCAATAGCGTAGTAGCTGATAGCCTCCATGGAGCGGTCGGCAAATTCTACCGCTGCTGCTGAACCGTAGGCCAGGTGCTGCCTGTAAAGGGCATCCTGGAAGCCCATCAGGCCCAGGCCCACAGGCCGGTGTTTCATGTTTGAATTGCGCGCGGTATCGACCGAGTAGTAGTTGATATCGATCACGTTGTCGAGCATGCGCACTGCCGTGCGAACTGTCTTGCGCAACTTGTCCAGGTCAAGGCCGTTCTCGCCAATGTGTTGAGGCAGGTTCACTGAGCCCAGGTTGCACACCGCGATCTCATCGGCGCTGGTGTTTAGCGTAATTTCGGTGCACAAGTTAGAGGAGTGCACCACGCCCACGTGTTGCTGCGGAGAGCGCAGGTTGCAGGGGTCCTTGAAGGTCATCCAGGGATGGCCGGTTTCAAACAGCATGCCCAGCATCTTGCGCCACAGGTTCTCTGCCTTGACGGTCTTGAACAGTTTCAGTTCGCCGCGGGCAGCCATCGCTTCATAGTAGGTGTAGCGTTGTTCGAAGGCCCTGCCATAGAGTTCGTGCAGGTCGGGTACATCGCTGGGGGAGAACAGTGTCCAGTCCTCGCCATTGAACACCCGCTTCATAAACAGGTCGGGAATCCAGTTCGCGGTGTTCATGTCATGGGTGCGGCGGCGATCGTCACCGGTGTTCTTGCGCAGTTCGATGAACTCCTCGATATCAAGGTGCCAGGTTTCCAGGTAGGCGCAGACTGCGCCCTTGCGCTTGCCACCCTGATTCACTGCCACGGCGGTGTCATTGACCACCTTGAGGAAAGGCACGATGCCCTGGCTTTTGCCGTTAGTGCCCTTGATGTAGGCGCCCAGGGCGCGCACCGGCGTCCAGTCGTTGCCCAGTCCCCCTGCGAACTTGGAGAGCATGGCATTGTCCTGGATGGAGCCGTAGATGCCGCGAAGGTCATCCGGCACCGTGGTCAGGTAGCATGAGGACAATTGCGGGCGCAGGGTGCCAGCATTGAACAGTGTGGGCGTGGAACTCATGTAATCGAATGACGAAAGCAGCTGGTAGAACTCGATGGCGCGAGCGTTGCGGTCCGGCTCTTCGATTGCGAGACCCATGGCCACGCGCATGAAAAACACCTGGGGTAGCTCAAGTCGAGTCTCATCGCTGTGTATGAAGTAGCGATCGTACAAAGTCTGCAGTCCCAGGTAGGTGAATTGCAGGTCGCGCTCTGGCAGCAGCGCCTTGCCCAGTCTTTCCAGGTCGAAATTTCCCAGAGCTGGAGAGAGTAGCTCCAGCTCTATGCCGCGGTTGATGTAGGCGGGCAGGGCCCGGGCATAAAGTTGGGTCATATCTCCCTGTGTAGCGCTCCGCGCCACCCCGAGAAATGTCAGCGCTTCAGAGCGCAGCGTGTCACAGAGTAGTCGCGCCGCTACATAGGAGTAGTTGGGCTCTTTTTCGATCAGCGTGCGAGCCGTAATGACCAGGGAGGTGGCCAGTTCATCGGCAGATACGCCGTCATATAGATTCTTCAGTGCCTCGTCGAGAATGACGGCCTCGCTGACATCCTCCAGTTCCGTGCAGGCCTCGCTGACTATCGTGTGCAGGCGATCCAGGTCCAGGGGGACACGTGTTCCGTTTGCCTGTACAACATTGATTGCGCTGGCTGCGTCCTGGGTCTCCTGGGACAAACTGGCCTTGGCGGCTCGCTTGCGGGCCTGCTCTTCGCGATAGATCACATAGTCGCGCGCAATCTTGTGTTCGCCTGTGCGCATCAACGACAGTTCCACCTGGTCCTGGATGTCCTCGATATGCAGTGTTCCGCCGGAGGGCATGCGCCGCCTGAAGGTGGCCGCAACCTGCTCGGTCAGCCGGGCAACGGTCTCGTGAATGCGGCTGGACGCGGCGGCCGTGCCGCCTTCCACCGCGAGGAAGGCTTTGGTGATGGCAACGGAAATCTTGCTGTCTTCGAAAGGAACGACGGTGCCATTGCGTTTGATGACTCGCAGTTGCCCCGGCGCGGTCGCTGCAAGACCGCCGCTACCCCCTGTTGCTCCGGGGTTGTTGTGGGTGGTATTGGCCGTGTCGCCGGCGGGACTGGTTTCCGTGTGCATAAACGCTCCTGGTTGTTCGGGCTGTAAGTCTTATTATGGCCACCCCGCTGCCGGCCGCGACCGACCGGTGCGCGCGCCCCGTTGCTGTCGGCACCAGGCGCAGCGAGCGGCTGATGCAATGTCGGTGTTGGTTGTAACCCTCGGTGTTTCCCGGTCCTGTCTGAGTGCGAAAAAGCGTAACAAGGGGTTACAACTCGCGCTGCTGTCACCGTCTGTTGACCGACCAATGGCCTATATATTGGGGTTGAGGTGGCGATTCACTACAAGATAGTGCGGAGTAGGGCGGTTTGCAAGGCACGAGGCTGGGTTTATTTTGTGGATAAGGTGTGGATAGGTCGCCAAGTCTGCACACACTTACCTCACAAGCCATGAGGGGCTGTGGTCAGCGGGAATTATCCGTTTCTCCAGGAAGAATGTTTCTTGCAGCGCTTGTTGATCCTGCCTGCCTGTACAGCGCTGCTGTTGGCGAATATCTGACGCCAGCGTGGAGAACAAAGCGCAATCGAGGTATCCCGGTATGCGCCAGAACAGTGTCAGCTGTTTGCCAGCAATAGTGTCTCCACAACGGCTTTTTGCGCATGCAGGCGGTTCTCTGCCTCATCCCAGATGACCGTATCGGCAGCATCCATTAGTTCGGCGCTGATTTCCTCCCCGCGGTGCGCGGGCAGGCAGTGCATATAGAGGGCCCCGGGGGCCGCGCGGCTCATCAACTCGCCGTTTACCTGATAACCCACAAATGCGGCTTCCCGGGCTTTCTGCTCGGCTTCCTGCCCCATGGATGCCCATACATCTGTCACAACCAGGTCTGCGCCCTCAGCTGCGCTCATGGGGTCGCGTACGATACTGACCCGGTCGCTGTGGGCTTGCAGCAACTCGTCTGCGGGGTCAAAGCCCCTGGGGCAGGCGATGCGCAGTTCGAAGTCAAACTGGCGAGCGGCGTTGATATAGCTTTGCGCCATATTATTGCCATCCCCCACCCAGGTGACGACCTTACCCGCGATGCTGCCTCTGTGCTCGACGTAGGTCTGCATATCCGCCAGCAGCTGGCAGGGATGGTAATCGTCAGTCAAGCCGTTTATGACCGGGACGGAGGAGTGTGCGGCAAACGTTTCGACAATGTCGTGTCCAAAGGTACGAATCATCACGATATCGACCATTGAGGAAATAACCCGTGCACTGTCTTCAATCGGTTCGCCGCGCCCCAGTTGGGTGTCATCGGGTGACAGGAACATGGCATGGCCACCTAACTGCGTCATCCCGGCCTCGAAGGAGACACGAGTGCGGGTGGAGGACTTTTCGAAGATCATACCTAACACATGACCCGTGAAACGGCGCTCCCCGGTGCCTGCGCGATGCTCCTGTTTCATTTCAATCGCCCGCTGGATCAGCGTATTGAGCTCCGTTGGGCTGAAATCCATCAATGTCAGAAAATGCCGTGTGTCAGCCATCTGCTTACTTGCCTTTTTAAGGGGTTTAACGGGCTACAGGCCCAGGATTAATTCGGCGACGCCGTTGGCCAACTCGGTTGCTTCCGATTCACTGATTAGCAATGGCGGCAGCAAGCGCACGGTATTGCCACTGGTAACGTTAATCAGCAGGCCCGCCTCCAATGCGCGCGCAACCAGTTCAGGGCAGTCGCGGTCGAGTTGAAAGCCCAGCATCAGGCCTTTGCCGCGCGTCTCGACGAGACGGCCGGAGCTTTTGGTTTTACCGTGAATGATCTCCCGGATCAGTGCACCCATCTTGGTCGCATTGCTCATCAGGTTCTCGCTGGCAATGGTCTCGATTACAGTCAGTGCCACCGAGCAAACCAGTGGATTGCCACCGTAAGTGGAGCCATGATGGCCCGGGCCAAAGAGTGCGGCGGCATCGCCCCGTGCCAGGCAGGCACCTATAGGGACGCCATTGCCAAGGCCTTTCGCTGTGGTTACAACGTCGGGGGTGAACCCCAGGTCCTGATAGGCGAACCAGGTACCGGTGCGGCCATTGCCCGTCTGGACCTCGTCAAGCATCATCAGCCAGCCCTGCTCAGTACAGATCTGGCGCACTGCCTGCAGGTAGTCACGGTCAAGCGGGTAGACGCCGCCCTCGCCTTGTACGGGCTCCGCCAGGAAAGCAACGACATCCGGGTTGTTGGCTGCAATCTGGCGAATAGCCTCGGCGTCATTGCGTGGTGCGCGCACAAAACCGCTGACCAGCGGTTCAAAACCGGCCTGAATCTTCCGATTGCCCGTGGCGCTGAGCGTGGCCAGTGTACGCCCGTGAAAGGCGCCTTCCAGGACGATGATCGCGGGCTTTTCCACACCGCGATTGTGGCCATGCAGGCGCGCAAGCTTGATAGCCGCCTCGTTGGCCTCGGCACCGGAATTGCCAAAGAAGCAGTTCTCCATGTCCGTTAACTCGACCAGGCGCTCGGCGAGCTGTTCCTGTGGGGCTATGCCATAAAGGTTTGAGGCGTGAACAAGCTTGTCGGCCTGCTCGCGGATAGTGCGGGTTACCGCAGGATGAGCGTGCCCCAGACCGTTAACCGCTATGCCGGAGAGGCCGTCCAGGTAGCGCCGACCCTCCGTATCGAACAGGTAGACTCCCTCACCGTGACTGAACGTAACGGGTAACCTGGCGTAAGTGGGCATCAACGCCGACATTTTTCATTCTCCATATAAACGCAAAAAGGCAGCTCGGGCTGCCTGTTAAGGAGGCACTATAGACGTGCAGCGGGCGCTTGTAAATCACCTGCGAACGTCGTGGATATATTGGGGTCAGAATAGGGTAGAATGCGCGGCGTCTAACCGAGGACCGGGTCACACTTTCAGCACAGGATTTATCATGGATATTATTGAAACTATCAAAGAGCAGATCGAAAACAACACTATTCTTCTTTATATGAAGGGCTCTCCCAACCAGCCTCAGTGCGGCTTTTCAGCCCGCACGGTACAGGCTTTGATGCAGTGTGGTGAGCGCTTTGCCTATGTTGATATTCTCTCCAATCCTGAAATCCGCGCCAATTTGCCCCAGTACGCCAACTGGCCGACGTTTCCCCAGCTCTGGGTGGGGGGGGAACTGGTGGGGGGCTGCGATATCGTGACCGAGATGTTTGAGTCAGGTGAATTGCAGACGTTGGTTAAGGAAGCCTCATCCGGAGAAACGGCTGAAGGCTGAGAGGGCTGTCCGGCGGTACGCGGCGCGCACCGCCGGCTGTCGAGGCATACCCCCAGGCAGGTCAGGGCGACTGACGCCAGGCCGTCGATAAATAAAAACTATATCCCTGATGCACACAATCAAATTGGTGCCGTTGTGCCGGCTGTGTATGATGGGAGGTTCGAATGTGGGGGCCGCCCCCACAATCTTCATCACCTGATATTTGGAGTAAGAGTAAATGGGCGTACTAGTTGGCAAACCCGCACCTGACTTTGATGTGGCTGCGGTACTTGGAAATGGCGAAATCGTTGATTCATACAAGCGTTCCGAAGAGATGGCTGGCAAATATGGCCTCATCTTCTTCTACCCGCTGGACTTTACCTTTGTCTGCCCGTCAGAGCTCATTGCACTTGACCACCGGATGGACAAGTTTCGCGAACTGGGTGTCGAAGTAGTGGCTGTATCTATCGACTCCCAGTTTACTCACAACGCCTGGCGTAACACTGACGTCAATAACGGCGGTATTGGCGCCGTTTCCTACACTATGGCTGCTGACGTCAGCCATGATATCTGCCGTGCCTACGACGTTGAATCGGAAGGTGGCGTAGCGTTCCGCGGTGCTTTCCTGATCGACAAGGAAGGTGTGGTGCGCTCCCAGTTGGTCAATGACCTTCCACTGGGTCGTAATATCGACGAACTGGTTCGCCTGGTTGAAGCGCTGCAGTTCCATGAGGAGCACGGTGAAGTTTGCCCTGCTGGCTGGAACAAAGGTGACAAGGGTATGGACGCTTCTCCGGATGGCGTTGCGGCTTATTTGTCGGAAAACGCTGAAGGTCTGTAGAGCGCTCTCCCGGTCGACAGCAACGCGGGCTCAGGCCCGCGTTTTTTTATGTCTGTCCGGGAGCAATGCCCGGACATTTGCGCGGGTCGGTGCGCCGCCAATGCCTGGCGCCTGGCGTGGGTACGTGGAGCAATCAGAAGGCAAACTTTGCCTCTGGCATCATGTATACTGCCCGCCCGTTTTCCCATTGCAAAGAACAGTTTAGATGGACGTAGAACAATACATGGCCGAGCTCGGTGCTGCAGCACGAGCCGCTTCCAGAGTCGTGGCCGCTGCCTCGACCAGCGTGCGCAATACCGCCCTGCTGGCGGCGCGCGATGCACTCGACAGTGCCCGGGCTGAGCTGTCAGCGGCCAACGCGGCGGATCTTGCGCGCGGTGCCGATAATGGGTTGGAGGCGCCGCTTATGGATCGCCTGCAGCTGACGCCGGCGCGTATTGACGCCATGCTCGAAGGTCTCACCCAGGTTGCGGCATTGCCGGACCCGGTGGGCAGTATCACCGACATGAAAGCGATGCCAAGTGGCATCAAAGTGGGCCGTATGCGGGTCCCGCTGGGGGTGATCGGTATCATTTATGAGTCCCGCCCAAATGTCACCGTTGAAGCGGCCAGTCTCTGCCTGAAAGCAGGAAATGCCACCATATTACGTGGTGGTAGTGAGGCCCTGGCATCCAATATGGCGATAGCCCGCTGTATCACTCGCGGACTGGAGCAGGCCGGATTGCCGGCAGCAGCGGTGCAGGTGGTCGACACGCGCGACCGTGCTGCGGTGGGCCGACTGATCACCATGCCTGAATATGTCGATGTGATCGTGCCTCGTGGTGGCAAGGGGCTGATTGAGCGCATCAGCAATGACGCGAAGGTGCCAGTCATCAAACACCTTGATGGTACCTGTCACGTCTATATCGATGCAGGGGCAGATGAAGCTATGGCGGAGGCCATCGCGGTGAACGCCAAGACGCAACGCTATGGCACCTGCAATACCATGGAAACACTGCTCGTGCATGCTTCCATGGCCGCCAGCTTGCTGCCACGCCTTGGTGAAGCCTACGCTGCCGCCGGTGTGGAACTGCGCGGATGCGAGCGCACTCGAGAGTGGATTCCCGCTGCCGGGACGGCCGTCGAGGCCGACTGGTACGAGGAGTACCTGGGACCGATTCTGGCGGTGCGTGTGGTGGATGACATCGATGCAGCGATCAATCACATCGACGTATACAGTTCCCGGCACACAGAGAGCATCGTGACTGCCGATCATGCACACGCCATGCGTTTCCTGCGTGAGGTAGACTCCAGTTCGGTGATGGTAAATGCCTCTACCCGATTTGCGGACGGTTTTGAGTACGGATTGGGTGCGGAGATAGGCATCTCCACCGATAAATTGCATGCCCGGGGCCCCGTCGGTCTTGAGGGCCTGACGTCCCAGAAGTACGTGGTGCTTGGCGAGGGGCAGATTCGCTCTTGAGTACCAGTGAGGCCCCGATAGGGGTATTTGGCGGCACCTTCAACCCCATACACTATGGGCATCTGCGTTCAGCGCTGGAACTGGTCGAGCACCTGGAACTGGAGCACCTCAGGTTGATGCCCTGTGCGACCCCCGTGCACCGCGAGGCCCCGGACTGCCTTGCCAGTCACCGTGCTGCCATGGTTGGGCTGGCGGTGCGGGACGAGCCCCGGCTGCACTGTGACCCGCGGGAACTGGATCGAGAGGGGCCATCCTATACTATCGTGAGTCTGCATGAGATTCGGGCAGAGCTGGGGCCTCAGCGAGGATTGTGCCTGGTGATGGGCTTTGACGCCATGTTGAAGCTGGATACCTGGCACCGCTGGCAGGAATTGCTGGACGTGGCTCACATCGTGGCAATTGCTCGCCCGGGCTGGGAGTTGCCAAAGTCCGGGGGGGTCGCTGAGTGGATAGACCGTCATCGCATGACGGGGGCAGAGGCTCTTCGGCTTCGCCCCTGTGGCGGCATATTTGTTGAAGAACTAAGGCCGCTGGCCATTTCTTCCACAGAGATACGCGCCATGTTGCGTGCAGGCATGTCCGCTCGCTACCTGCTACCCGAGTCGGTATTGAACTATATTGAAGAACACCAACTGTATTGTTGAAGAGGATAGGCAGAAATATGAAGAGCCATCAGCATTATGCAAGCTGAGCAATTGAAAGAGCTGGTTGTCGAGGCGCTGGATGATCTCAAAGCGGTCAATACGGTGATCCTTGATGTCACCGAGCTGACTGACGTTATGGATTACCTGGTCATTGCCAGTGGTACATCCAACCGGCACGTGAAGTCGCTGGCGAGTAACGTGTGCATGGAAGCCAAGAAGCTCGGGGAGCGGGCGATAGGCGTAGAGGGAGAGGATGCCGGCGAGTGGGTGCTGGTGGACTTTGGCGACGTGGTTGTGCACGTTATGCTGCCCGCCACGCGTGACTTTTACGATCTGGAGCGTCTCTGGGGGGATCACCCCAGGCCTCAGCGAGACTGATGCGCATCAGCATCGTCACCGTGGGTACCCGGATGCCACCCTGGGTTAGCCAGGGAGTGGAAGAGTACAGCAAGCGGATGCCCCGGGAGCTGAACATAGAATGGAAGGAACTGCCATTGGCGGCTCGCGGCAAAAACGCGAGCGCGGAGAAGCTCAGGGAGAAGGAAGGGCAGCAAATTCTAAAGGCCATTCCCAGTGGAGACCGGGTGATCGCCCTGGATGTGCGCGGTCAGGCGCTTTCCACCGAGAGAATGGCCGAAGCTCTTGCTCAATGGCAGATGTCCGGAGAAAACTACAGCTTGATGATTGGGGGGCCTGACGGTCTTTCAGCAGACTGCTTGCAGCGTGCCGAGCGCCGCTGGTCCCTGTCCGGCCTGACCCTGCCTCACCCCCTGGTGCGAATTTTATTGGCGGAGCAGCTCTATCGGGCTTGGACAATCACTGTCAATCACCCGTATCATCGCCAGTAGTAACCTTTTCCCATAACAGGCCAGGCCCAGCGGTAACATGCCCCGATACATCGCCCTGAAGGATCCTCACCGGGAGTCCCGGATTTACAGTGCGCGAACCGTTACCGCTATCCTGATCGTGCTCGCGCTGCTCGGCGTGATACTGACGCGCTATCACGGCCTGCAGATCACCGAATATGAGACCTACCGTACCCAGTCCGAAAGCAACCGGGTAAAGCTGCAACCGCTGCCGCCAAAACGTGGCCTGATCTATGACCGCAATGGTGTGCTGCTGGCAGACAACAGCCCCAGTTTCGCGCTTTCAGTGATCAAGGAGCGCGTCCCGGATCTTGAGGCTACGCTGACAGACCTGCGTCAGCTGGTGCCGATCACCGATGGCGAGATCGAGAAATTCCGCGAGCGGCTGCAGCGCCGGCGCCCCTATGAGCCGGTACCCCTGCGCTTTCGCCTTGATGAAGACGAGCGGGCGCGGTTGGCGGTTGATCGCTATCGCCTTCCCGGTGTGGTGGTGGAGGCGCAGCTGCTGCGGCACTACCCACATGGCGAACTGTTTTCACATGCCCTGGGCTATGTCGGGCGCATCAACGAGCGCGAGACATTTGAACTGGACGAGACCGATTACCGGGGAACCTTCCATGTGGGCAAGGTCGGTGTGGAGAAGTTTTATGAAGACATGCTTCACGGCGATGTGGGCTACCAGAATGTGGAGACCAACGCCCACGGTCGGGTGCTGCGCGTGCTGGAACGCTACTCGCCAAAGCCCGGCGCCGACCTGACACTGCACCTTGATATCAATGTGCAGCGGGCGGCCTACGAGGCACTGGGTGACCGGCGTGGAGCCGTGGTTGCGATAGACCCGGTATCGGGCGGCGTTCTTGCCCTGGTTTCAACGCCGGGCTTCGATACCAATCTGTTTGTCAACGGTATCAGCACCAACGATTATAGCGACTTGCGCGACTCGCCGGATGTTCCCCTGTTTAACCGTGCGGTGCAGGGTCAATACCCCCCCGGCTCAACGATCAAGCCGGTGATGGGTATGGCGGGACTTGAGTCCGGTCTGGTTACGCCGGAGAGTACGGTGCCCGACCCGGGGTACTATCGCCTGCCGGGTGACTCCCACCGATACCGGGACTGGATCCTGCGGATTCGCGGTACCGGGCACGCGCCGGAAGTGGACTTGAACATGGCTATTGCAGAGTCCTGTGATACCTATTTTTATGACCTGGGTAGACGCCTGACTATTGATCGTATGGCCGAATACCTCGCCCCCTATGGTCTGGGCGATCGCACTGGCATCGATACCACTAATGAGCGTCGCGGGGTGCTTCCTTCAACGCAGTGGAAGCGAGACGCGCTCAACCAGCCCTGGTATCCCGGCGAGACCATCAGCGCCAGCATTGGCCAGGGCTACATGCTGACTACCCCGCTGCAACTTGCGGTTGCTACCAGTGTATTGGCCAGCAAGGGTAAGCGGCACGTTCCCCGTTTGCTGATGGCGGTCGACGGCGAGGTGCTGGCCGCGCCGGAGCTGGAGCCGATGCGGGCGAAACCGGAGAACTGGGAGGCGGTTTACGCTGGAATGCATGCCGTGGTGCACAGCAAGCGGGGCACGGCCAAGGCACTGGCCAAAGGGATTCGTTACCAGATGGCGGGCAAGACGGGCACCGCGCAGGTGATAGGTATCGCCCAGAACGCGGTGTACAAGGAAGATGAAGTTGATGAGCGTCATCGGCACCATGGCCTGTTTATTGCCTTTGCCCCGGCGGAGTCGCCCACTATCGCGGTGGCCATTATTGTCGAGAACGGCGGTGGCAGCAGTGCCGCTTCCCCGATAGCCCGCCATGTGATTGATACATGGCTGTTTGGCAGAAGTGAATTTGAGGATCCGGCCTGATGGTGGACTATGTTCGCCAGATGCCCCACCAGAGCAGTGCCGACCTCGCCAAGCCACCGAGCACGGCATCTCGACTGCACCTTGATATTCCCCTGATGCTGCTTCTTTTTGCGCTAACGGCATACGGTCTTTTCGTGCTCTACAGTGCTTCGGGGCAAAGCATGCCAGCGGTGATGCGCCAGGGGCGCTATTTCGCGGTGGGCTATCTGATTATGATCCTGGGCGCGCAGATAAGCCTGCAGCGCTACACTCGCTGGGCGCCATGGCTATACCTGGCCGGCGTGGCGACACTGGTTGGGGTGATGTTTTTCGGGGTAGGGGCAAAGGGCGCGCAGCGCTGGCTTGAGGTAGGTGGTTTTCGCTTTCAGCCTTCGGAGATCATGAAGCTGGTCGTGCCCATGGCGGTCGCCTGGTACCTGTCCGACCGTATTCTGCCGCCCAGCTTCAAGCATGTCATGGTGGGGCTGGCACTGGTCGTGATCCCGGCCGGGCTTATCCTGCAGCAGCCTGACCTGGGTACATCATTGCTGATTGCCGCCAGTGGCTTGTTCGTGCTGTTTATGGCGGGTATCGGTTGGCGCTACATTTTTGGTGCACTGGTACTGGCCGTAGCGTCCGCCTGGCCGGCATGGATGTTTGTGCTCCAGGACTACCAGAAGCAGCGAATCCTCACCATGCTCAATCCTGAGAGCGATAAACTGGGAGCGGGTTGGAATATCATCCAGTCCAAGACTGCAATAGGTTCTGGTGGCTGGGAAGGAAAGGGCTGGTTGAGTGGAACACAATCACAGCTGGACTTCCTGCCAGAGAGCCACACTGATTTCATTATCGCGGTGTTGGCCGAAGAGTTTGGCCTGCGGGGCGTGCTGTTTCTGATGACGCTCTACACCCTGATCCTGTTGCGCGGATTCTGGATCGGCATTCAGGCACAGACCAGTTTCGGCAGGATGATGGCTGGCAGCCTGACACTTACTTTTTTCGTCTATATCTTTGTTAATATGGGCATGGTCGCGGGTCTGTTACCCGTGGTGGGTGTGCCCCTGCCTCTGGTCAGCGCTGGCGGCACGTCTGTGGTCACATTGATGGCGGGCTTCGGCCTGCTGATGGCGGTGAGCACTGAGAAGCGCATGGTGGCCCAGTGATACAGCTCCCGGAAACTTATTAAGAGAACTCTCCTATGCCCAGATTGATCAAAATGACGCTGTTGGCGTGCTGTCTTTGGCCAACACTTTCCTGTGCGGCAGAGAACAACTACGCTGAGAATCAGGCCGCCCTGGCTGTAGTCGATGAACTCGTTGCCAGTGAGGATTTCAGCAGGGAAGAACTGATCGCTGTTTTCAGTGATGCCAGTCGCCAGGATTCCATCATCGAGGCCATGAACCGGCCAGCGGAGAAAACCAAGCCCTGGTATGAATACCGGGAGATATTTCTCAATGACAAGCGCGCAGAGCAGGGCGTCGAGTTTTATATGCAGCACCGGGAGACCCTGGAGCGTGCAGAAAGCGAGATGGGAGTGCCTGCCGAGATCATTGTCTCTATTATCGGTGTAGAGACTTATTACGGGCGTATCGCGGGTAGTTACCGTGTTATTGATGCGCTCTCCACACTCGCTTTTGACTACCCCCGGCGCTCGGAGTTTTTTACCAAGGAACTGAAAAACTACCTGATGCTGACGCGCGACCAGCAGATGGATCCGTTATCGCTGAAAGGTTCCTACGCTGGTGCGATGGGTTACGGGCAGTTCATGCCCAGTAGTTATCGCAATTACGCTATTGATTTCGACGGGGATGGACTGGCGGATATCTGGAAGAATCCGGTTGACGCAATTGGCAGTGTCGCCAATTATTTCAAGGCCCACGGCTGGACCGAAGGCGGGCAGGTTGTCTTACCCGCCCGGGCAGAGAGTGCGGTGCTCGATGAAATGCTCAGCCGTGGTCGCGATCTCAAGCCACGATTCACCGTTGGCGAATTTATCGCCGCCGGCCTGGTTCCGGAGGGCGGGGCGGATCATTCGGCAGAGGCGATTGGAATCAAGTTTGAGCTGGCTGACGGTGTAGAGTACTGGCTCGGGCTGCATAACTTCTATGTTATTACCCGCTACAACCACAGCGCTATGTACGCGATGAGTGTGTATCAGCTCAGCCAGCGCATTGCCGCAGGGGTCGAAGGCTAGTGTTGCCCTCGGCGCTACTGACCCTGGCCACAACGCTGCTGTTGTTGGCCTGCAGTGCGCCGGAACCCAGGTCCGGTGGCGACGCCTACCAGGCCAAACGCTATTCCCAGGCGCAGGATGCGGCTCCGCTGGAGCATATTGACGCAAACTCCGTGACTGACGCGGTGCCCCGCGCGGACCCTATCCTGGCCGTGGGCAATAAGAGCCCCTATACCGTCAACGGGGTCACCTACGAGATACTCGAGGACTACAGGCAGTATCAGGAGCGTGGCATTGCATCCTGGTATGGAAGCAAATTTCATGGCCATGAAACCTCCAACGGCGAGATTTTTGATATCTATGCACCTTCCGCTGCGCATAAGACTTTACCCATTCCCAGCTACGCCAGGGTGACCAATCTGGAAAATGGGCGCAGCGTGGTGGTGCGGGTGAATGACCGCGGTCCGTTCCATGCGGAAAGGCTGATCGATCTCTCTTACGGCGCCGCCGTCAAGTTAGGGTATATGGAGCAGGGCACAGCGCCAGTCGAGGTAACCGTGCTGGATATTGCCGGTGTAGACGACCTGAGAGATGTGCCTGGCGGCCACTACCGGTACCTGCAGTTGGGCGCCTATTCCACTGAGAGAGCTGCCCTGCAGCTGCAGTCCGAGTTACAGGCATTTCTGCAGGTGCCGGTATTCCTCAACGAGGTTGATGCCAGTGGCAAACGACTGTTTCGCGTGCGCGCCGGGCCAGTGGCCGATGCAACGCAAATGAAACTGGTGCAGCAGCAATTGATCGATGGCGGCTATCCCACTGGCCAGCCACTGCCCTGAGGGCAGCTCCGGGCCTGGTGCCACCGTACTTGTCTTTCGGTTAACTGGCGCATGCGTTACCATTCGCGACTAATTCTGCAACTTCTGTACGGTCCTCCTCCTATGCTGAGACTTTCTCTGGCCTTGCTACTGGCACTCACTTCCATCGGTGCAACGGCCGCTTCCATCGTACCCTCGCCCCCGCAGATCGCGGCCAAGGCTTACTTACTGGTAGATGCCAGGAGTGGGGCTGTGCTGGCGGAGCACAATGCCGATATGCCCCTGCCGCCCGCCAGCCTGACCAAAATGATGACCAGTTACATTCTGGCCACAGAGATACACGAGGGCCGGGTAAGTGAAACTGATATGGTGGCGATCAGTGAAAATGCCTGGTCGCAGAACCCAAAATTTGCCGGCTCTTCGTTGATGTGGATTGAGCCGGGCAAGGATGTCTCGGTTCAGGATTTGCAGCGCGGCATTATTATCTCTTCGGGAAATGACGCCACCGTGGCGGTTGCCGAGCACCTCGCCGGCAGTGAGGCCGTATTCGCAGAGATGATGAATACCCATGCAGAAAAGCTGGGCATGATCGATTCCTATTATGTGAATTCTCATGGTCTCCCCCACCCTGACCATGTAACGACAGCGCGCGACCTTGCCACGCTGGCCAAGGCGATGATCAACGATCACCCCGAGCAGTACGCGATATACAAGGAGCGGGAGTTCACTTACAACAATATCCGCCAGTACAATCGCAATTCCCTGCTGGCAGAGGACCCGACCGTTGATGGCCTCAAGACGGGCCACACCGAAGAGGCGGGCTATTGCCTGGTGGCGTCCGCGGAGCGCCGTGGGATGCGGCTGATCACAGTGGTAATGGGTACCAGCTCCACCAGTGCCCGCAAAAATCAGACGCGCAGCCTGCTTAACTATGGCTTCCGCTTTTTCGAGACCGATACGCTGTTTGATCCGGGTCAGGAGCTGGATAAGCCGCGCATCTGGAAAGGACAGATAGATCACGTTTCCGTGGGCATCCTTGAGGAAACGGTACTGACCCTGCCGCGGGGCAAGAAGAAACACCTGGCCACAGAGGTTGAAGTCGACACCGACATTGAAGCGCCCGTTGCGGTGGGGGACAAGCTCGGCACGGTGGTGGTGAGTCTCGACGGAGAAACTGTCTATCGCGCGCCGGTGGTTGCGCTGGAGGCCGTGGAGTCAGGGGGGTTCTTTGCTCGCCTCTGGGATATGGTCCTGATGTGGATCGCCAGCCTGTTTGCTGCGTAACGGGGGGGAATCAGCAGTGACTGAACAGGAACCGCCCAAAATAGAGTTTCCCTGTGATTATCCAATCAAGGTGCTGGGGCGCAATTCTGAGGGCTTTCGCGAGATCATCATAGAGGTGTTCGAGCGGCATGCCCCGGGGTTTGACCAGCAAACGATTACCGTCAGGGACAGTGCCAAGGGTACCTTTGTCGCTGTTACCATCACCATTACCGCCACTGGCAAAGATCAGCTGGAAGCTCTGCACCAGGACCTGATCGCTACAGGGCATGTACAGATGGTTATCTAGTGACAGTTCGATGCAAAAATCTGGGACTGGTTGAGTATGAGCCGATTCTCGACGCTATGCGCGAATTTACTGATAGCCGTGACGCGAATACGCCTGACGAGCTCTGGCTGTTGCAGCACCCTCGGGTCTTTACCCAGGGCCAGGCCGGCAAGGCAGAGCACGTGCTGGCAGCGGGAGATATCCCGGTGATCCAGGTTGACCGGGGAGGGCAGGTGACCTACCACGGGCCAGGCCAGTGGGTGCTGTACCTGCTGGTGGATATCAAGCGCAGAGGTATGGGAGTCCGCAACCTGGTCTCGCTCATTGAAGCCGCCATCGTCCTCGCCCTGGCTGAGTACGGTATTGCTGCTGCGCCTGATCCCAAGGCTCCCGGTGTATACGTCGACGGTGAGAAAATCGCTTCACTGGGTTTGCGCGTGCGCAGAGGCTGCTCCTATCACGGTCTGTCCCTGAATGTGGATATGGACCTGGAGCCGTTTCAACGCATCAACCCGTGTGGCTTTGAGGGTCTGCGGGTGACCTCAATGGCGAGGTGCTTGCCCGCTACTCAACTGGACGTGGACGCAATCGGTACCAGGTTGCAGGAGATTGTCGCCGCGCAGCTGGGCTGAAGTACTGGCACTTTCCCCCGGTGAACTGCCTCCAATGCCCCGGGTCAGCGTCGTACCGGGCGTTTCTGCAGTTTGCGTTGCAGCGTACGGCGGTGCATGCCCAGCGCTCTGGCGGTGGCCGAAATATTGCCGTCATTGTCGTTCAATATGCGTTGTATGTGTTCCCACTCCAGTCGCTCAACCGATATCGGGGCATTGGGAACATCGACTTCCTCGCTACTCACATTGTCGTCAAACGCCGCTAACACTACCTCGATTCCTGCCGGCTTGCACAGGTAGTGAGTGGCGCCTGCCTTGGTGGCCTCAACGGCAGTGGCGATGCTGGAATAGCCTGTCAGTACAACCAGTCTGGCAGCAGGCGCGGCGCGCAACAGGTCGGGAAGCACCACCAATCCGGAGACTTCCGGCATATTCAGGTCCAGCAGGATGTGAGTGGGCTGGAAGTGGGCGCATACCGCGATCGCATCCGTGGCATTGTCGCAGCGCTCGACGGCAAAGCCTCGACGCGCAAAGCCCCTGGCCATGACTGACGTGAAGGTGTGATCATCGTCCACCAGAAGAATTTTTCGCGGTTGTCCGTTCATGCGCGCTTTTCCGTAAGTGGCAGGAAGAGTGTGGCAATGGCTCCTCCTTCGGCGGCGTTGCACAATTCGATGCGACCGCCGTAGCGCTCGACCGTGGCATGGCTGAGCAGCAGACCGATGCCTAATCCGGAACGGCTGCTGCGGATAATGGGCTTGCCTATGTCTTCAAGCAGTTCCGCGGCGATGCCACTGCCCCAGTCGCGCACCTCGACCTTCGCCGTGCTGTGGTCGCTGCTGTAAGTGACCTCCACCCGGTCTGACCCGGCATCGGCGGCGTTGTTGAGGAGGTTTTCAAACGCCTGCCCAAGTGTTGAGTCCGCTTCAATTGCTGCCGTGGCATTTCCGCCACTGGCGTTAATCTGGTAACTGATGCCCGGGCGGCGGACCGCCCAGCGCTCGACGGTATTGCGGACAAAGTTCTCCACAGTGACGATTCTACTGTGGTCGCCGGTATTGAGTTCTGCTGTCCGTGCCAGGTCGCCGAGTGTGTTTTTACAGTGCAGCAGTTGCTCATGCAGCAGATGGCAGTCCTCCCTTGACTGGCTGTCGAGGTGTTCATTGGCCAGCATTTCATCCAGTAGCACAGTCATGGTCGCCAGGGGCGTTCCCAGTTCATGGGCAGTGCCAGCTGCCAGGCTGGCAACAGCCATGATCTGGTCGGTTCGCAGTCTCTGCTCTCGTTGTGCTACCGCTCTGGCCTCCTGCAGGCGCAACTGTGCCGCCATGCGCACGACGAAGTAGGTGATCAGTCCGGCACTGAAGAGAAAATTGAACCACATGCCCAGCACGTGCACATTGCTGTTGCCGTGCCCCATGTGTGCGTGTGGCGTGAACAGCGGGAACGGACGGTAATAATAGAGCAGTACGCTGTAAGCCAGCAGCGAGGCCACCGCCACCAGCCAGGTATGGCGCCAGGGCAGCACTGCCGCGGCGATAACAAGGGGAACAATGTAATAGGAAATGAAGGGGTTATTGGCGCCGCCGGTAAAATACATCAGTGCTGTCCAGATCACCACGTCCAGCAGCAACTGGGCCAGAAATTCCGCATCGGAGACAGGCCAGAGTTGGTTGCTGCGCCAGAAGCTGGCTGCGGTCAGGGCAGCCAGTATAATCAGGCTGAAAGTCATACCATACAGATCTTCTGTGGTGCGACTTACCATCAGTACATAGCACAACACGCCAATCTGGCCCAGCAGGGCTATGCAGCGAATGATGAGCAGGCTGCGCAGGTTCTCCAGGGTGGGAGAAGAGCCGTTGGATTGTAAGGCAGATGTTGTCACGGTGGCTGCATTATACGGCCAAGCCTCGAGCAAGTGCAGGGACAAGATGCCGCAGGGCCCATATCGTGAAGTGGCCGATCGGCGTATACTTCGCGCTTTTTTCACCGGAACCATTCCATGCCAGACTTAGGCAGCGCCATCGCCTCACGCCGCACCTTTGCTATCATTTCGCATCCGGACGCGGGTAAGACTACCATCACCGAAAAGCTCCTGCTGCTGGGAAACGCCATCCAGGTGGCGGGCAGTGTCAAGGGTAAGAAGGGCCCGCACGCCACTTCGGACTGGATGAGCATGGAGCAGGAGCGCGGCATTTCTGTTACCTCCTCAGTCATGCAGTTTCCCTATCGGGAACGCACCGTGAATCTCCTGGATACCCCGGGGCACGAGGATTTCTCCGAAGACACATACAGGACCCTCACGGCGGTTGATTCGGCTCTGATGGTCATTGATGGTGCCAAGGGTGTCGAGGACCGCACCATCAAACTGATGAATGTATGCCGCCTGCGGGACACGCCCATTTTCAGTTTCGTCAACAAGATGGACCGGGATATCCGTGACCCCATTGAACTGTTGGACGAGATCGAGGAGGTGCTCGCCATCCAGGGTGCGCCCATTAACTGGCCGATTGGTATGGGAAGTTTCTTCAAGGGGGTTTACAACCTGTACACGGACACTATTCACCTTTACCAGCCAGGCAAGGGCTCCGTGCTGCCGGACGATCTTCGTATCCAGGGGCTGGAAAGCGAGGCGGCCTGTGAGTTACTGGGCGATGACTACGCTGACTTTGTCGAGGAAATAGAGTTGGTGCGTGGTGCCAGCCATGAATTCGACCTGGATCTGTTCCTGGCAGGTAAGCTCAGTCCGGTGTTTTTCGGAACGGCACTGGGCAATTTCGGTGTGCGAGAAATGCTTGACGACTTTGTTCTCTGGGCTCCCCCGCCGCAGGACAGGGAGGCCGTGTCCCGTACAGTGGTCGCCGACGAGGAGCAACTGTCCGGCTTTGTGTTTAAAATCCAGGCCAATATGGACCCCAGGCACCGCGATCGTATCGCTTTCATGCGAATCTGTTCCGGCCGCTACAACAAGGGTATGAAGATGCGCCATGTGCGCCTCGGCAAGGATGTAAAAATAGCTGACGCGGTAACGTTCAAGGCCGGTGAGCGGGTGCTGGTCGAGCAGGCCGTCTCCGGTGACATCATTGGTCTGCACAACCACGGTACTATCCAGATCGGAGACACATTCTCCGAGGGTGAGAGCCTACAGTTTACCGGTATTCCGCACTTTGCCCCCGAATTGTTCCGCCGCATTCGTCTCGCAGATCCGATGAAGTCGAAGCAATTGCAAAAGGGCCTGCAGCAGCTATCCGAAGAGGGGTCAACGCAGGTCTTTGCACCGATTAACTCATCAGACCTGATAGTTGGAGCGGTCGGACAATTACAGTTCGACGTTGTAGCGTACCGCCTTAAGGATGAGTACAAGGTGGAGGCGCTCTATGAACCGGTCAATGTCTACACTGCGCGCTGGGTCAATTGCGATGACCCGCGCAAGTTGGAGGAGTTCCGCAGAAAAGCCTCTGAGCACCTGTCCGTCGATGGGGGCGGGTATCTGACCTATCTCGCGCCGACGCGGGTTAACCTGGCGTTAATGGAGGAGCGCTGGCCAGACCTGGAGTTCCGGGCCACGCGTGAGCACTAGCGCTCAGCGTTGACGTCGGATAACTGCTCGTTGAGAGTGAGGAAGTCCCAGAGGATGCCCAGGCCCAGCAAGCCTGCCGTGACCATGTAGAGAAGGCCGGTAAGCCATTTGCCCATGTACAGACGATGGATGCCCAGCCAGCCGAGGAATGTCAGCAGGATCCAGGTGAGGTTGTAGTCCTTGGGCCCCGGGACGTAGCGCCTGTCGGCCTCCCGGGACATACCGGGTATGAGCAGCAGGTCGATGATCCAGCCGATGAAAAACAGCCCAAGTGTGAAAAACCAGATAACTCCGGATATCTGCTTGCCATAGTAAAAGCGATGTGCGCCGATAAACCCGAAAATCCACAGTAGGTAGCCCATGAGCACAGAGTGCGTGTTTTGTGGCCTGTTCATCGTGTTTCTCCCTGAAGTCGCTGGTATGGTTATGGATCAGCGCGGTCTTTTCAAGTCTGGTCTGAGTGCCGGGCAACTCGCTATACTGATCTGGATCATGGCCGGGCATACGCAAGCCGCTAGTCTTAGGAAAGCAATCGCATTAACCCATAAGGAACCTCAATGTCTGTTGAACATCACGATTTGCATCACGAATTCCCCGAACTGAACGATCGTATCCATGAGTTGAAGCTCCATGATGCTCATTTCCGCCGTCTCTTTGACGAGTACCATGAGCTCACCAGTAGTATCGAGAACATGGAAGATGAGAAGACGCCTGTGTCCACGCGCACGGAAGAAGAAGCCAAGTTGCGTCGCGTCCATCTCAAGGATGAACTGTATCGCATGCTGATTGCAGCCTGATCATGAATTATGACGAACTGAAAGCCGAGTTGGAGGAGCGCAGGGCGCAGATGCACGCCAGGCTCTCCAGTATCAAAAGGGACGTGACCCAGGAACACTCAGGTGATTCGGCTGAGCAAGCCCAGGAACGGGAAAACGACGAGGTGGTAGACGCTATTGGCAACGAAACCCGTCAATCTCTCCATGATATCCAGGTCGCGCTGGACAAGATCGCCGAGGGCACATACGGCGAGTGTGAAAAGTGCGGTGAAGATATAGGGGAAGGCCGCCTTCAGGTTCTCCCGGAGGCAGCGCTTTGCGTGAAATGCGCCGAGTAATCATGTCAGTGGCGCCGGGGCGGGTATCGCCCGTTCCGGCCCAGTCATCGCCGCTCACGGGGGCATGCTAGCTTCACGCCCAGGGCTGTCCCGGCACCCACTTCATTTCACACCAATAAATTGGTCCTGGTGCACGATTCACGCTGGCGCCAACCGGTTGAAGAGCGTATAGTCGCCGCCTTCGTGAGCCGGCTTCCGGTCATAGTGACATTCCTTCAAATTAAGCCCTAAATCATCTTGACAGGGTGAGGGGCGATCACTAGAATTCGCGTTCCTTTTTTCGGGGGGCTCCCTAGCGGGCCTCTGGTTTTTTATTTGATTGGAGTTAGGTCAGGTGCAGAATCAACGTATTCGTATTCGCCTTAAGGCTTTTGACCACAAGCTGATCGACACGTCGACTCAGGAAATTGTGGAGACTGCGCGCCGCACCGGCGCCCAGGTCAAGGGCCCGATTCCCCTTCCCACCCGGAAGGAAAAGTATACCGTGCTGGTTTCCCCGCACGTTAACAAGGACGCACGTGACCAGTACGAGATTCGTACGCACAAGCGTCTGTTAGACATCGTGGAGCCTACCGAGAAGACGGTAGACGCCCTGATGAAACTGGACCTGGCAGCAGGTGTGGAAGTACAGATCAGTCTTGGCTAACGACAATTCGTAGCAAGACCTGCCCGGGATAAGAACCGGGTGTGTAATGCCCGGTCACTCACAGGGAGTGTCGGGCGGCCATAGAGGGTATAGAGCCCCGTACACTGAGAGGTTAGCAAAATGGCTATTGGCTTAGTCGGCCGTAAGTCCGGTATGACTCGCGTTTTTACCGAGGACGGCGCATCAATACCAGTAACCGTAGTGGAGGTTTCTCCAAACCGCGTTACTCAAATCAAAGAGCTCGAAACCGATGGTTACCGAGCTATTCAGGTCACGGCGGGAAACCGCAAGGCCTCTAAAGTGAGTAAATCAGAAGCGGGACATTTCGCCAAGGCGGGTGTCGAGGCTGGAAGCGGCCTGTTGGAATTCCGTCTTGAGGAAGCCGATGAAGCACCCGAAGTTGGCGCAGAGCTGACTGTCGAGCGCTTTGAGGTTGGCCAGGTCGTTGATGTGACCGGCAAATCCAAGGGTAAGGGTTTTCAGGGTGGTGTGAAGCGCTGGAACTTCTCCATGCAGGACGCCACGCACGGCAACTCCATCTCTCACCGCGCCCCTGGCTCAATCGGGCAGTGTCAAACGCCCGGTCGTGTATTCAAGGGTAAGAAGATGGCCGGTCATATGGGTTCAGAGCAGGTCACTACCCAGGGTCTGGAAATTGTTCGTGTAGATGCCGAGCGCAATCTGCTGCTCATAAAGGGTGCCGTACCTGGTGCTCCCGGTGGTGACGTCATCGTACGTCCTACCATCAAGGCATAAGGTTAGGGGGTCTCTAACGTGGAACTGAATGTAGTTAAAGCTGGTAACGCAGACGGCGGCAAAGTGTCCGTGTCTGATGTTGCTTTCGCAAAAGAGTACAACGAGGACCTGGTTCACCAGGTCGTGACGGCATACATGGCTGGCGCGCGCCAGGGCACTCGTGCCCAGAAGAACCGCGCGGCGGTGTCTGGCGGCGGCAAGAAGCCCTGGCGTCAGAAAGGTACTGGCCGGGCGCGTGCGGGAACCATTCGTTCTCCCATCTGGCGCTCCGGTGGTGTGACTTTTGCAGCGCAGCCGCAGGATCATGCACAGAAAGTGAACCGTAAAATGTACCGTGCCGCTCTGTGTACCATTATGTCCGAGCTTGCCCGTCAGGATCGTCTGGTCGTGGTCGAGAGCATGGATTTGGAAGAGCCCAAGACAAAGCTGCTGGTCAAGCAACTGGGTGAGTTTGGATTGGATAGCGCGCTGATCGTGTCTACTGAGGTCGGTGAGAATCTCTACCTTGCGGCTCGCAACCTGCACAAGGTGGACGTTCGTGATGTAGACGGCATAGATCCGGTCAGCCTGATCGCTCACGACAAGGTAGTGGTCACGGTCGACGCGGTAAAGAAGTTTGAGGAGATGCTGGGATGAACCAGGAGCGCGTTTTTCAAGTACTGGTAGGTCCGCACGTTTCCGAAAAAGCGGCAATTCTTGCAGACCAGAACAACCAGTTTGTGTTCAAGGTTGCAGTTGATGCGACCAAAGCGGAAATAAAAAAGTCCGTTGAGCAGTTGTTCAAGGTCAAGGTCGACAACGTTCGTACCTTGAAGGTCAAAGGCAAGGTCAAGCGTAACCGCTTTGGCTATAGCACCAAGCCGACCTGGAAGAAAGCATATGTACGACTGGAGCAAGGTCAAGACATCGACTTTGCGTCTGTTGAGTAAGGAGTCAGATCGCAATGGCAATTATGAAGAGCAAGCCCACTTCACCCGGTCGTCGTCACGTCGTCCGCGTTGTCAGTGAGGATCTGCATAAAGGCGCACCGTACAAGCCTCTGCTGGAAAAGCAGAGTCGCAATGGTGGTCGGAACAACAACGGGCGTATCACTACCCGTCACATTGGTGGTGGTCACAAACAGCACTACCGCATTATAGATTTCAAGCGCACCAAGGATGGCATTCCCGCCACCGTTGAGCGTATTGAGTACGATCCGAACCGTACCGCGCACATTGCACTGATGCTGTTCTCCGATGGTGAGCGTCGTTACATTATCGCGCCCAAGGGTGTTAAGGCAGGCGATGTGCTGCAGTCTGGCGCGTCGGCGCCGATCAAGACAGGTAACTGCCTGCCGCTGCGCAATATTCCGGTGGGTTCAGTTGTGCACGGGATCGAGCTCAAGCCCGGTAAAGGCGCTCAGATAGCGCGTTCAGCCGGTGCTTCTGTTCAGCTGGTGGCGCGCGAAGGTCAGTACGCGACGCTTCGTCTGCGTTCAGGTGAGATGCGAAAAGTCTTGGCTGACTGCCGCGCTACGCTGGGTGAAGTCTCCAACTCTGAGCACAGCCTGCGCAAACTGGGTAAAGCCGGTGCAGCACGCTGGCGCGGTGTTCGTCCCACGGTCCGTGGTGTGGCAATGAACCCGGTCGATCACCCGCATGGTGGTGGTGAAGGTAAGACTTCCGGTGGTCGTCATCCGGTCAGCCCCTGGGGAACACCTACCAAGGGTTACAAGACACGTAAAAACAAGCGTACCGATAACTTGATCGTACGTCGTCGTGGTAAGAAATAACGGTCGTTTGACTAGAGATTAGAGGAAGATATTGTGCCGCGTTCACTGAAGAAAGGTCCCTTTATAGACCTTCACCTGATGAAGAAAGTTGAAGTCGCTGTTGAAAGCAACGATCGTCGCCCGATCAAGACGTGGTCGCGCCGCTCAATGGTTGCCCCCGATATGGTCGGTCTGACTATCGCGGTTCACAACGGTCGCCAACATGTGCCCGTTCTGGTCAACGAAGACATGGTGGGTCACAAGCTGGGCGAGTTCGCTGCAACTCGTACTTTCAGGGGCCATATCGTAGACAAGAAGGTTAAGCGCTAAGCGCTTCCTAAAGAGGTTCAGGAAATGGAAGTTTCAGCAAGACTTAAAGGCGCGCGAATTTCAGCGCAGAAAGCCCGGCTGGTCGCTGACCAGGTTCGTGGCAAGCCTGTAGAAGACGCGTTGAGCCTGTTGGAATTCAGCAACAAGAAGGCTGCTCACATTGTCAAGAAGGTACTCGACTCTGCGATCGCCAATGCTGAGAACAACGAAGGCGCTGATGTAGACGAATTGAAAGTGTCTACCGTCTTTGTTGATGAAGGTATGACGATGAAGCGCCTGCGCCCCCGTGCCAAGGGTCGTGCAGACCGTATTTTGAAGCGTTCTTGCCACATCACTGTAAAAGTGGCAGACGGCGAAGGCTAAGGAGACGACCACATGGGTCAGAAAGTACATCCTATCGGCATCCGCCTGGGTATTGTTAAAGAACATAACTCTATCTGGTATGCGGACAGCAAGAATTATTCCAAGCAGCTCATTACTGACCTGGAAGTGCGCGCCTATATCGAGAAAGCGCTGGAAAATGCGTCCGTCAGCCGCGTTGTCATTGAGCGGCCGGCGCAGACCGCTCGCATCACTATTCACACGGCTCGCCCTGGAATTGTGATCGGTAAGAAAGGTGAAGATGTGGATGCGCTTCGCAAGGTTCTCACCGAGAAGATGGGTGTGCCTGTGCACATCAATATCGAAGAGATTCGCAAGCCTGATCTGGACGCCAAACTTGTCGCGCAGAACGTTGCGCAGCAACTTGAACGTCGCGTGATGTTCCGCCGTGCCATGAAGCGCGTCGTACAAAATGCGATGCGCCAGGGTGCCGAAGGCATCAAGATTCAGGTTGGTGGGCGTTTGGGTGGTGCTGAGATCGCACGCACAGAATGGTATCGCGAAGGCCGTGTGCCTCTGCATACCCTGCGTGCTGACATTGACTACGCCACTTACGAGGCGGTCACTACCTACGGCATTATCGGTGTGAAGGTTTGGATTTTCAAAGGCGAGGTGATCGGAGGCGATGAGTCGTCCGATGGCGCCAAGAAGACAGCAACTAATTAAGGGTTACGCAGATGCTTCAACCAAAGCGTACAAAATTTCGCAAGACACAAAAAGGCCGTAATCGCGGTCTGGCCCATCGTGGCAGCAAAGTGAGCTTCGGCGAATACGGTTTGAAAGCGACAGGTCGTGGGCGTGTTACGGCGCGCCAGATTGAAGCGGCTCGTCGTGCCATGACTCGTCACATCAAGCGTGGCGGAAAAATCTGGATCCGCGTCTTCCCGGACAAGCCTATTACAGGCAAGCCGCTGGAAGTTCGTCAGGGTAAAGGTAAAGGTAACGTTGAATACTGGGTGGCCCAGGTTCAGCCTGGTAAGGTGCTTTACGAAGTACAGGGCGTCTCTGAAGAGCTGGCACGCGAAGCGTTTGCGCTTGCTTCTGCCAAGATTCCCGTTGCTACAACATTTGTTAAACGGTCGGTGATGTGATGAAAGCTAGCGAATTGCGTGATAAGTCCCCGGAGGACCTGAACAAGCAGTTGCT
Organism: Pseudohalioglobus lutimaris; assembly: GCF_002866825.1. Lineage (GTDB taxonomy): Bacteria > Pseudomonadota > Gammaproteobacteria > Pseudomonadales > Halieaceae > Halioglobus > Halioglobus lutimaris. The sequence goes on from NZ_PKUS01000028.1 coordinate 35,737, forward strand.
CACCCTGCGTGAGGAGCAGTTCAAGCTGCGCATGCAAAAGTCCACTGGTCAGCTTGGGCAGACTCACCTGCTGAAGCAGAACCAGCGTGATATCGCACGCGTCAAGACTGTACTTACTGAAAAGGCGGGTAACTAAGCATGTCCGGTACAGAGAAACGTACACGTATGGCAACTGGTCGCGTTGTCAGCAACAAGATGGATAAGACCGTAACGGTGCTGGTCGAGCGTCGGGTGAAGCACCCGGTCTACGGCAAGTATATTACGCGTTCATCCAAGATTTATGCCCACGACGAGAGTAACCAGTGTGGCATTGGTGATACGGTAATGGTCGCGGAGACCCGCCCTATTTCCAAGAGCAAATCATGGAAGCTGGTTGAAGTGGTAGAAAGCGCCGCCCAGGTTTAAGAAGCGAGAGTTTTGTGGCTGCGGCCGCAGTTTGGAGTAAGAGATGATTCAGACACAGTCCTATTTGGAAGTCGCTGACAACAGCGGTGCCCGCCGGGTGATGTGCATCAAGGTGCTGGGTGGTTCCAAGCGTCGTTACGCACGCGTCGGTGACCTGATTAAAGTTACCGTGAAAGAAGCTATTCCCCGTGGCAAGGTCAAAAAAGGCCAGGTTATGACCGCTGTAGTGGTTCGCACCAGAAAAGGTGTGCGTCGCGCTGACGGTTCCCTGATCAAGTTTGACGATAATGCTGCTGTGCTGCTCAACGCTCAGGAGGCACCTATCGGTACCCGCATCTTTGGGCCGGTGACGCGCGAACTGCGCGGTGAGAAGTTTATGAAGATTATTTCTCTGGCTCCTGAAGTTATCTAAGCGGCCGAGGAGAGGAAAGAAAATGTTGAAAATCAAGCGCGATGACGAAGTGATTATCCTGGCCGGCAAGGACAAGGGTAAGCGCGGAAAAGTTCGGAAGGTCCTGGATAACGGCAAGGTGATCGTGTCCGGTATCAATATGATGAAGAAGCACACTCGCCCCAACCCCCAAGAGGGTGTGGCAGGGGGAATCGTCGAGAAAGAGGCGCCAATTCAGGCTTCTAACGTGGCGATCTTCAATTCCGGCACTGGCAAGGCCGACCGGGTTGGCTTCAAAGTAGATGGCGACACCAAGGTGCGTATCTTTAAATCCAATGGCGAGGCCATCGGCTGAGCCGGGCAGGGTTAACAGGTAAAAGAAATGGCAACTTTGCAAGAAAAGTACAAGAGCGAACTGGCTCTGCAGCTCCAAGAAGAGCTGGGGCTGGACAATGTGATGGAAGTACCGCGCATTACCAAAATCACTCTCAACATGGGTGTTGGCGAAGCGCTGGGCGACAAGAAGGTACTTGAATCCGCGGTCTCTGACATGGAGAAAATCGCAGGTCAGAAGCCGGTAGTCACCAAAGCACGCAAATCCATCGCGGGCTTCAAGGTCCGCGAGGACTGGCCGATTGGTTGCAAGGTTACTCTGCGCTCAGAGCGTATGTACGAGTTTCTGGAGCGTCTGATCAGCGTAGCGATTCCGCGGATTCGCGATTTCCGCGGGATCAGCCCCAAGTCTTTTGATGGTCGTGGAAACTTTGCTATGGGTGTAACGGAGCAGATCATCTTCCCGGAGATTGACTACGACAAGGTAGATGCCCTTCGCGGTATGGACATCACCATCACTACATCTGCTCGCACGGATGATGAAGGTCGCGCTTTGCTGCGCGCTTTCAACTTCCCCCTGAAAGGTTAAGAGGCTTTATACATGGCTAAGAAATCTATGATTGCCCGCGAGAACAAGCGTGCACGTATGGTAGCTAAGTACGCTGGGAAGCGATCTGCGCTGAAGGCCATTCTGGCCGACGTCAACGCTTCTGATGAAGAGAAGTGGGACGCCCAGGTCGCCCTGCAGAAACTGCCACGTGACGCCAGCCCGGTTCGTCAGCAGCGTCGCTGCCAGGTGACCGGCCGTCCGCACGCGGTATATCGTAAGTTTGGCCTGTGCCGCAACAAGCTGCGTGAAGCAGCAATGCGCGGCGATGTGCCTGGCCTGGTTAAAGCCAGCTGGTAACGGAGAGAAACTGAAATGAGCATGCAAGATCCGCTGTCAGATATGCTGACCCGTATTCGCAACGCGCAGATGGCTGGAAAGACCGGTGTGGAAATGCCCGGTTCCAAGCTGAAGGCTGCTGTTGCTAAAGTTCTGAAGGACGAAGGTTATATCGCCGACTTCAGTGCCTCCAACCCGGAAGGTAAGCCGCGTTTGGCCATTGAGTTGAAGTACTACAACGGCAAGCCGGTTATTGCTGAGATCGACCGCATAAGTCGCCCCGGCCTGCGCAATTATACCGGCAAGGATGGCTTGCCGTCTGTTCGTGGTGGCCTTGGTGTTGCCATTGTCTCCACTTCAAAGGGTGTGATGACTGAGCGCGCCGCTCGAGCAGCTGGTGTTGGTGGCGAAGTGCTTTGCACTGTTTTCTAATTGATTGATTTGAAGAGCATTTAAAATGTCTAGAGTCGCAAATAATCCGGTACAGCTCCCGGGCGGTGTAGAGATCAAGGTCGATGGCCGTGATCTTTCCGTCAAGGGTAGTAAAGGTACGCTGGCACTGGTCCTCGCGGAAGGTGTACAGGTAAGCCAGGATGACAACGCTTTGACCCTTGCTTACGACGACAAAATGAAGGCTATGGCCGGAACGACTCGTGCGCTGGTAGCAAATATGGTCAAGGGCGTCAGCGAAGGCTGGGAAAAGAAGCTGGTTCTCAACGGTGTTGGTTACCGTGCTAACGTTTCCGGCAACACTGTCAACCTCACTGTCGGGCTTTCTCACCCTGTGGAGTACAAGCTGCCCGAGGGTGTTTCTGCGGAAACCCCTTCGCAGACTGAAATCGTGGTGAGAGGTGTAGATAAGCAGGTTGTAGGCCAGGTCGCTGCCAATATTCGCAGCTTCCGTCCGCCTGAGCCTTACAAGGGTAAAGGTATTCGCTACGCTGACGAATATGTCCGCCGTAAAGAAGCCAAGAAGAAGTAGGTAAGTAGAGATGAGTGCTAAGAATGATTCAAGGTTGCGCCGCGCCCGTCGCGCCCGCGCCCGTATGCGCACCCTCGGTGTAAACCGCCTGAGCGTGCATCGTACTCCCAGGCACATCTACGCGCAGGTTATTGCGCCCGAAGGTGACAAGGTACTGGCGTGTGCCTCTACTCTGGACGCTGATTTGCGCAAGGAAGCAACCGGTAACGTCGGTGCAGCCGCTGCAGTCGGCAAGCTGGTCGCGGAGCGTGCGAAGGCAGCAGGTATTGAGAAGGTGGCTTTCGATCGTGGCGGTTACAAGTATCACGGACGTGTCAAAGCACTGGCAGACGCCGCGCGTGAAAGCGGACTGGAATTCTAAAGGTACAGGTTATGGCATACGATCAGAAAAAACAGCAGCAGAATGAAGGCGACCTCCAGGAGAAGCTGGTTCAGGTGAACCGCGTGGCCAAGGTTGTGAAAGGCGGCCGCATCTTCGGTTTTACCGCCCTGACAGTCGTCGGTGACGGCAATGGCAAGGTTGGCTTTGGTCGCGGCAAGGCTCGCGAAGTGCCAGTTGCTATCCAGAAGGCTATGGAGGCCGCACGTCGTAACATGATCCAGGTAGAGCTGAACAACGGCACTATCCAGTACCCGGTCAAAGCTGCTCACGGTGCCTCCAAGGTATACATGCAGCCTGCGTCTGAAGGTACAGGCGTTATTGCCGGTGGCGCTATGCGTGCCGTGTTGGAAATTGCCGGAGTACACAACGTACTCGCCAAGTGTTACGGCTCCACCAACCCGGTGAATGTGGTACGTGCAACTTTTAATGGCCTGCGTGATATGGCCGCTCCCGACGACGTTGCTGCCAAACGCGGCAAGACTGTCGAAGAAATTTTGAACTGAATATTGGGTTGATACATCATGGCTAAAGCAATGATCAAAGTTACCCAGACCAAGAGCACCAACGGTCGCCTTAAGAATCAAAAGGCGTGCGTTGCCGGCCTCGGTCTGCGTCGTATTGGTCACACCGTGGAAGTAGAGGACACTCCCTCCGTTCGCGGCATGATCAACAAAGTTAACTTCCTCGTAAGGGTTGAGGGCTAAGAAATGTCAGATGTAATGCGACTGAATACCCTGAGCCCAGCGCCAGGTGCCAGGAAAGAAAGTAAGCGTGTCGGGCGCGGTATCGGGTCTGGCAACGGTAAGACCGCTGGCCGTGGTCACAAAGGACAAAAGGCACGCTCTGGCGGGTCGGTTCGCCCCGGTTTCGAGGGTGGCCAGATGCCCCTGCAGAAGCGTCTGCCCAAGTACGGTTTTACTTCGCGCATAGCGCGAACTACCGCGCAGATCCGTTTGTCTGAGCTCGCTGCAGTAGAAGGCGAAGTTGTTGATCTGGATGCGTTGAAGAATGCTGACCTGGTGAAAGACAACGTAGCACGTGCGCGCGTTTTCCTTTCCGGTGAACTGACCAAAGCGCTGACGGTAAAAGGGCTCGCCGTAACTAAAGGTGCGCGCGAGGCTATCGAGAAAGCCGGCGGGAAAGTCGAGGACTAGATGGCCCAGGGACAGCTGCCTTCAGTAAACAAAGCAGGACTAGGCGAGCTTTTTGCTCGCCTTCGTTTTGTTTTACTGGCAATTATCGTTTACCGCATCGGTACTCACATTCCGGTGCCCGGTATAGACCCGAATCAGCTGCAAGCACTGTTCAACCAGAACCAGGGGACTATCCTGGGGCTGGCAAACATGTTTTCCGGTGGCGCGCTGGAGCGAATGAGTATCCTCGCTCTGGGTATCATGCCTTACATCTCTGCCTCGATTATCATGCAGTTGATGTCTGCCGTGACGCCTCAGTTGGAACAGCTCAAAAAAGAGGGTGAGTCTGGGCGCCGTAAGATCAGCCAGTACACACGCTACCTGACGGTGTTGTTGGCAGTTATCCAGGCGACCGGCATGACCGTTGGCATGGCAAACCAGGGAATGAGCTATGACACGTCCCTGCTGTTCTATGTGATTGCCATTACCTCACTGGTAACCGGCGCCGTGTTTATGATGTGGCTTGGTGAGCAGATCACAGAGAAGGGTGTTGGTAACGGGATATCGCTGTTGATCTTCGCTGGTATTGTGGCGGGTCTGCCCTCAGCGATCGGTCAGTCCCTGGAGCAGGCACGTCAGGGTGAGCTTAATATTTTGTTCCTGCTGGCTATTCTCGCGTTTGCGGTGCTGATGATTTTTGCAATTGTCTTTATCGAGCGGGGTCAGCGTCGCATTACGGTCAATTACGCCAAGCGACAGCAAGGTAGAAAGATGTATCAGGCGCAGAGCTCGCACCTGCCCCTGAAGGTCAATATGGCGGGTGTAATACCGGCTATTTTTGCCAGCAGCATTCTGCTCTTCCCGGCGTCAATCGCGCAGTGGTTCAGCAGTAGTGGCGGGGCCGATTGGTTACAGGATCTGGCCGTGGCGATTGGTCCAGGACAGCCGTTGAACATTTTGTTGTTCACCGTATTTATTGTGTTTTTCTGCTTCTTCTACACGGCGTTGATGTTCAACCCGCAGGAAGTTGCGGACAACCTGAAGCGATCGGGAGCGTTTGTGCCTGGTATTCGCCCAGGTCAGCAGACTGCTAATTACATTGATGGCGTGCTGACTCGGCTTACCGTATTTGGCTCCGCGTATATCGCGATTGTGTGCTTGATTCCGCAGTTCCTGGTAGTGACGGCTAACGTCCCGTTCTACCTTGGCGGTACATCGCTGTTGATCGTGGTGGTCGTGGTAATGGATTTTATGGCCCAGGTTCAGAGTCACCTGATGTCGCACCAGTATGACTCGGTGATGAAGAAGGCCAACCTGAAGAATTATGGTGGTAGCGGTCGCGTTCGCTAGGCGATCTGCGCTGCAACAACGGAGAAAAGGGAAGATGAAAGTACGTGCATCAGTAAAGAAGATCTGCCGCAACTGCAAGGTTGTGCGCCGTAAAGGTGTCGTGCGGGTGATCTGCAATACAGATCCGCGCCACAAACAGCGCCAGGGTTAATCCCCGGGCACGGTTGATTTTTAGTAACGATATCGCTAAAATGCCGCGCCTTTCGCGCAGCCCTTATCGGATTCAAGTTGAAATCCAAAGTAAATCAGGGGTTTGCGGAATGTGTCGTAGAGCGAAGATATTAATTGGAGAAAGTTGAATGGCTCGTATTGCCGGGGTCAACATACCTGACAACAAGCATGCTGTTATCTCACTGACCTACATCTTCGGAGTCGGTCGTACTACAGCAAAAGAATTGTGTGCAGCAACCGGAGTGGCTGAAAACGCCAAGGTCGGTGAGTTGTCAGAAGAACAGATGGATGCTCTGCGCGGAAAAGTCGCCGAAATGTCCGTGGAAGGCGACCTTCGCAGGGAAGTCTCCATGAACATCAAGCGACTGATGGACCTCGGTTGCAACCGTGGCCTGCGTCACCGTCGCGGCCTCCCGCTGCGTGGTCAGCGTACCAAAACCAACGCGCGTACCCGCAAGGGCCCGCGTAAGCCGATTCGCAAGTAAGGATTCGACCACAGCGTCTCAATCCAGCGAATCCTTTTTTAGTGTAGCTGCACCCGAGTGCAGTGTTGATATTAAAGCAGGAAATACGATATGGCTAAGCCAGGTGCCAAAAGCACTCGTAAGAAAATTACCAAGACTGTTGTCGATGGTATCGCGCATGTTCACGCGTCCTTCAACAACACCATCATTACTATCACAGACCGTCAGGGTAATACCCTCAGCTGGGCCACAGCAGGTGGTTCAGGATTCCGTGGTTCTCGCAAAAGCACACCGTTCGCAGCCCAGGTTGCTGCAGAGCGTGCAGGCGAAGCTGCAAAGGAATACGGATTGAAGAATCTTGACGTACAGGTGAAGGGGCCCGGCCCGGGTCGTGAGTCAGCAGTTCGCGCTCTGAACGCCTGCGGTTACAAGATCAGCAACATTACCGACGTTACGCCGATTCCCCACAACGGTTGTCGTCCCCCCAAGAAACGTCGCGTATAACGCTTAGAGGAAGAACTAGTCATGGCTCGATATATTGGACCCAAGTGCAAGCTCTCCCGTCGTGAGGGAACAGACCTGTTCCTGAAGAGCGGTGTGCGTGCCCTGGAAAGCAAGTGTAAGCCCGAAGCTGCCCCCGGCCAGCATGGTGCCCGTCGTGGTCGCCTGTCTGATTACGGTGTCCAGCTGCGTGAAAAGCAGAAGGTGCGTCGTATCTACGGTGTGCTCGAAAAGCAGTTCCGCAATTACTACAAAGAAGCGGCCCGCCTCAAGGGCGCAACAGGTGAGAACCTCCTGCAACTGCTGGAGTCCCGTCTGGATAACGTTGTATACCGCATGGGCTTTGGTTCGACCCGTTCCGAATCACGTCAGCTGGTCGCCCACAAGGCGATTCTGGTGAATGGGCAGGTGGTAAACATCGCCTCATACCAGGTAAAAGCCGGAGACGTCGTAGCACTGCGTGAGAAAGCCAAGAAGCAACTGCGTGTGCAGTCTGCATTGGCTCTGGCTGCACAGCGCGGCGAACCCGAGTGGATTGAAGTAAACGCTGAGAAGATGGAAGGCACGTTCAAGTCTGTGCCCGACCGTCAGGATCTCTCTTCCGAGATCAATGAAAACCTGATAGTCGAGCTTTACTCCAAGTAAACCACTGAAGGATTAACCTACATAAAGGTGCCCCGTATGCAGAGTGCAGTGAATGAATTTCTGACCCCGCGCGTCATCAACGTTGATGAAAAGAATGCCACGCGCGCCCAGGTAACCCTGGAACCCCTTGAGCGTGGCTTTGGCCACACTCTGGGCAACGCCTTGCGTCGAATCCTGCTGTCGTCCATGCCCGGTTGTGCGATTACCGAGGTGGAGATTGACGGTGTTTTGCACGAGTACAGCGCAATTGAGGGCGTTCAGGAAGATGTGATCGAGATCCTGCTCAACCTCAAGGGTGTTGCGCTGGTCATGAGCGGCAAGGACGAGGCTGAACTGACCCTGGTCAAGAAAGGCCCGGGCGTGGTGACCGCAGCGGATATCCAGGTTGATCACGATATAGAGATTCGTAACCCGGATCACGTGATCTGTCACCTCAACGGTGACAGTGAGATCAACATGAAGCTCACCGTAGCACGAGGTCGCGGCTACTCTCCGGCTGATTCCCGGGAGAATCCTGAAGAGGAAACGCGTTCTATCGGTCGGCTGCACCTGGATGCCACCTTCTCACCGGTTCACCGTGTCTCCTACGTCGTTGACGCAGCTCGTGTTGAGCAGCGCACTGACCTGGACAAGCTGGTTCTTGACCTGGAAACCAACGGTACGATTGACCCTGAAGAGGCGATCCGTCGCGCGGCAACCATTCTGCAGCAGCAGTTGGCGGTCTTTGTAGACCTGGAGAGCGAATCCGAGTCCGAGTCGGTAGAGGAAGAGGATGAAGTTGATCCTATTTTGCTGCGTCCCGTGGACGACCTGGAACTGACGGTTCGCTCCGCGAACTGCCTCAAGGCCGAAAATATATATTACATCGGAGACCTGGTGCAGCGCACCGAGGTAGAGCTGCTGAAGACGCCGAACCTGGGCAAGAAGTCGCTTACCGAGATCAAGGATGTACTGGCCTCTCGCGGTCTGTCTCTGGGCATGCGCCTGGACAACTGGCCCCCGGCGAGCCTGAAAAACGATGACCGGGTATTGAGCGCCTGAGCTCCTCGTTCAACCAGATAGTAGTGCTGAGATAGCACCCTTTAATATAGGATAGGAAAAATGCGTCATCGTCAAAGTGGACGTCAGCTGAACCGCAACAGTTCTCATCGCAAGGCCATGTTCCGCAACATGACCGCCTCGCTGGTAGAGCACGAGTTGATCAAGACCACCCTGCCCAAGGCGAAAGAGCTGCGCAGCTATGCTGAGCCGCTGATCACCCTGGCCAAAAAGGACAGCGTCGCCAATCGTCGTCTGGCTTTTGATCGGGTTCGTGACAAGCAGGTTGTAGGCAAGCTCTTCAATGAGCTGGGTCCTCGTTACCAGGAGCGCCCTGGCGGATATATCCGTATTCTGAAGTGTGGCTTCCGGGCCGGCGACAAAGCGCCTATGGCGTACGTCGAATTGGTAGACAGGCCGCAGATCGAGGCGCACGACGACGAGGATTGATCCGGCACTCAGTTGCCAGACATAAAAAAGCCGGGCATCGCCCGGCTTTTTTATGTCTCTAGTAACATGCGTCCTGTTGCTAGTCCCCTGCTGGCTTTGTGGTCAGGCTTACTCCTCCAGGCTATCGCGCCAGCTTTGAAAAGCCAGGTCCCTGAACCTCTCACCTTTTTTCAGATCAATACACTGTACGACCGAAGCAGCTTCCTCGACATTGTCCTTGTCGGTCACGGCGTTGAGGCCTATAACGCCTCGTCTCGCGTCTTGCCGGGTGTAGGTCTGTAAAGAGACTAATCCTCTTGCGCCAGAGCTGCTTACTACCTGGCACTCGAACTTATTGTCAGGCCAAATACGCTCTGCAGAGGCGCCTGTCGCGGCGAGGAGGCAGAATAGGCCTATGGCGGTGTTGATTGGCTTTAGCATGATCGAACCCTCTCGGTTTTTGCTTACCAGCAATTATTCAGGTCAGAACCGGTGGCTGTTTTAGCGCCGGTCGAATCGAGTATTAAAGTAGTGCAGCGGGTGTCGTTGGCCTGGGCGCCACCGGCGACCGGTGTTGCTGTCAGCACGTAACAACGCTGAATGGTACCGGCGGCGCAGGCTGCTGCATCTACTGTGTAGTGACCTTCCTCCGATACCATCGGATCCGCACCAAAGCCAAGCTCAGTCATGTTTAACGTATAAGTACTGCGGTCGAGCATAAACTGCTCCTGCCGGTTGGACGCATCCAGTAGTGCTGCCTTGGCATCGGCACGGCGACCCTTCTCCAGACTGCTGTTGTAGGAGGGCAGGGCGACTGCCAGCAGAATGCCCACAATGACCACAACGATCATCACCTCCATCAGGGTGAAGCCTGCGGCCAGGCCCCCTGCCGGGCGTCCGGCCAGGGGAGGGCGGTTCAGTCTGGACGTGTTCACTAGTAATCCTCCTGGAACCAGTAGTTGCCGTAGGGCGCCCGCAGGAACTCGTTGACGTCACAGACACCGCCGCTGCAGTCCACTTCTCCGGGCTGATTGACGCTGGTTGCCGGCGTGCCGGGAGGCAGCAGTACACGGATCTGGCCATCGTCACCGAAGTGCACGGAAGGTGTATCCGGGATGATACCGCCGAGGTTGATGGTACTGCGGTCACCCTCATAGAGGTCGATTACGTAGAGCAGGCCGGTTCCCGCCTGTGGCTCGCAGACGTTGATGTCATTGAGCAGGGTGGACGGGGTGAAGGTGGTGGCAAAAATCCGACCATTGATAGTAAGCGTTTTTGCCAGGCTCTTTTCACCGGCGTTTGCCAGATCAAGGCGCCACCCATTGGCCAATCTCAGAGCCTCTTTGGCTGCAGCTTTCTCCGTATCCGTGCCATTGGTCAGCACGTTGTCGGTAATGTTGTACAGGTCCGAATCGGAGTACGGCTGGCCACAACGGAAGTCGAAGAAATCTGGATCTGAACATTCCGTGGTGGTCGGTACATCCGTGGAGTAGGGCACCGTTCCCCTGTCCCGAACCATGTACAGGCTATTGTCCACATCCGTCGCATTGGGGTTGGTGCGATCGCCGCTGCCGATGACGACTGCGTCTACCGCCTCACCGTCAAAGCGCACTCGCACGACGTCAGGCGCATTGAAGAAACGACGGTCTGTCGGAGCGGTTCCGCCATTGAAGTCTCCGAGCTTGCTGATAAACCAGGTGTCCTGGGTCGAGGTGGGGAGTGTGTTGCCCGGCAGGTCGATACGCCACAGGTTGCCACCGGTGTCGCCGAAGTAAATGCGATCGGTTAACTCGTCGCCATTACTGTCCAGTACCGTGACATCACCGGGTACAGAGTTCAGCAGCCCGGTTTCAGACATGTTGTTGGCACTGTTGGCACCCGGCGTAACGCTCCATATCAGGGCGCCGGTTTGCGCATCAACAATGAAAACACCGCGGCCCTGGCTGTCTGCACTGCCTACTCCCGAGCTATCCTTGTTGGTGTCGTAGCCGGCGCCAAAGATCAGTACCGGTTTGGATACACCATTCCCGTCGACGTAGCCCGGGATACGCGTCACCTTGGGCTCCGACCAGGACTGACCCAGCTCACCAAAGCCGCTGACATCTGGTCCGATGCGCCACATGAATGAAGGTGTATTCGGATTGGTGACGTCCAGGGCGTAGTAGGAGCTGCCGCCCCGGCGCATGCCGAAGTAGGCCCAGGCCTTGTCACCATCCGCTGCCACGATGGTGCCATCGGCGTTAGCGTCATAGGTATAGGCTACGGGCGTGAGGTCCATTCCGTATACATGGTCGCTGGATACCGCGTCCCTGCGTCGCAGCGGCAGTATAGAGGCCAGCTCCTTGGGGAAGAACGCCCAGCTCTCCTGTCCATCGAGGCTCTTGAACATGTGTACAAAGCCCGAATTGCTGCCGACGATTATGCGCAGGTCCGGATTAGCCACCGTGTAGACGCCGCCTGTTGCACCATAGTTAAGCACCAACGGCTGGCTGTGCAGGATATCGCCCAGTATCCAGCTGCGCGGATTGTTGGTGTTGTCGGTATTGGCGTCGCCTTCCCGGTTGTAGGCATCATAGCCTTGGGCCCATCTGATTTGCTGGGTAAAGGCAGCAGATGTGGAGGCCCCGAAGATATTGTAGAGCGCAGCGTTGCTAACGGCACCCATGGCCGCGGCATCGATATTGGTCGTATTGAGGGCTTCCAGAGCGCCATTTACGCCGGTGTCGATATACAGCGATCGCCCACTGGGATTGCGTGCGGCCAGTAAAGCGCCTACCCCGCCTTCTTCAACGGTGCCGCCATCCTGACCGGTCCCCCAGAAGGTAACGGCGGTCGACTTGATGTCACCGGTATCGGTGTCAACCGCAGCGTTGCCGTTGGCATCAACCAGTGTGGCCGTGCCGTTGTCGATATCCAGCTTCAGTTTCTTGATGTTGCCTACCCAGTCAACGCTTTCACCGGGCTTGAACATCGCATAGAACACTTCATCCCGACTTTGTGTACGGGTGAAGGTGTCAACCGCTACTGCCGGAGAGGTAAAAGTGGTGTCCCTGGAGAGGATGCTCACCAGGGCGCCCTGGAAGGCTTCGGTCAGTTCTGCGGCATTCTCCGCTGTGTAGTACTCACCCTTACCCTTGTCAGCTGTGTCCTGAAGCAGCTGCTGGTCGGTGTCAAAGCCGATCGTGTAGGTAATACCGAACTGGTCACCATTGGTGGTGTCGCCGTCGAGATCATTGGTGGCCATGTACTCGGCGAGGTCGGGCATGCAGTTCTTGATGAAGCCGTCTTCACTGTCGTAGTTGCCGCAGGTGGTACCTGTAAGGGTTTCGATCTCATCGTTTGCATCGGTGTCATCATTGGGAAGACCGTCAGTCATGATGATGACGTAGGTGTAGGCGCAGTCACTGTTCGGGGAGACATAGCTGCCACCGCTGATCGCTGCGGTGTCAACCGGCGCCTCATCGTGTCTCCAACCATTGCTGGTGGTGTTCCATGAGGCCTGGCCTGAGTACTTGGGGTTTTCTCCAGCAAGGTAGAGATAGGCCTCGTAGGTGGATTCACACAGCGGGGTAACCCCCGCCGGTTCAAGGCCATCCACCAGGTTCATCAGGTTGGTGCGGTCGTTCGCCGTCATGTCCTGGATGATACGCTGGGTAACGCGTCCGCCCTGGCTGCGGTTGAACTCCAGCAGGCCGAAATCGATACTGGTGTTGGTATCAATGATGGTGGTGATTACATCCGCCGCGATATCGATTTTGGATCGCGCTTGCACCAGTGAATCGTCATGCCACCAGTCCATGTAATGCGAAGTGTAGAAGGTATAGGCGGTGTTTCCCCAGTCCACGTTGTTGTCCACGGACGTGTCGTATTCATTGCCGTCAGTCGCGTTAGCTTGCGGGAAGCCATCTGCCTGGCCGCTGCCGTTGTCCGGATTGGTATTGTTCACATCGTCAAGGCATTCAACGTGTGGAGGTGTGCGCGCATTGCTGGAAAGTCCACTCCAGCTTCCGGGTATCGTGGTGTCTGCTTCGCAGGTTTCCACTTGCGGGCCGGAGTACTGCCATTCGGTAGTCTCTGCGAGTTCCGGGTCGGTCACCTCCTCAAAGCAGGCGTCGTAGCGATTGTTGCTGCCAGGGGGGTCGACGATAAGACGGCTCAGCCCGCTGGGGCAGTTATTGCCGCTGTCATTCTGGCGGTAAATCCAGCCGGTAAGCGGGGCGGCGCTGGTCTGCCATTCATAGCAGCCGTCGTTGTTGCCCCCGGGAGGGTCTACATAGATGAGGCTGTTGGGGCAGCTGTTATTGCTACCATCGTTCTGCACGCGCACCAGCTTTGCTGCGGGTGCCGTGGTGGTAACCTCCAGGTAGCAACCAGCATTGTTGGGCCCTGCGGGGTTGCGGTAGGTGGTGCCGGTGGGGCAGGCAGTGGTGCATTGACCCTGCTGAATAGACGAGTTCACCCAACGGCGGGCGCGTTCGGGAGTGAAGCGGCCAGCGTCATCAAGGCTGTCGTAGGAGGAAGCACACCGGTTCTGCGTTGCAGCAAAATAATTGTTGCTGCCGGTTCCCGGGACGCTGCCATCGGTTGACCAGTAAATACGGTTGGCAGACACACTGCTGTTATAGGTTGCATTGGGGTCGTAGGGAGGACGCTGCTGGTCGATCTCGCCACGCATACTGCCCGAGTCATCGAACACGATCAATACCTTGGGTCTGGAGCCCGTAGCGGCATTGTATTCCGCCTGGTAGATCTCGGTATCGTCCGCCGATACAGGGCCAGCAGCCGTTGCGAGTAGCAGCGAGGCTGCAATTGTGGCACCTGTGAATGCACTGAAAACCCGGTTAACCATGGAACTATCCTCCACAACTTGCGGCCCATGCTGGGCCTTGCGTTGAGTTGTTTCTGTATGTTTAGCCATTGCCGCCAATCACCGTTTTGACCACGCCCAGCTCAACCCTTGTGCGGGCTTTTCCCGGAAGGTCGTGCTCGGACTCGATGCGGTAATAATCACAGTCCAGCAAGCCGATACTGGTGCCGCCTCGGGAGGCGAGTGGCCGTGGACACGCGCGTGCGACAGCTATCAGGAACACATCCACGTCTATTGGCACATCGTTCGGATCTGCCGCCATGTTGCGCAGTGGATGGGTTCCCATGCCGGCGAAAGGCTCATCAACCAGGGCCTGGCGCTGGAAGGGGTCCTGCGCGGAGCCAGCCAGCCCCAGCGTGGCGTAAATGCCGGCCTCGGCGACCTGAAAGGACTGATAGGCATCCTGCATATTGGCTGACATCTTCAGACCCAGTGAACTGTTATTGGCAGCCGTGATGCTGATAATCGTAACCACCAGCAGAAACAGCAGTGAGGTGACGAGTACGACACCCTGCTGGTGCTGTGTTGAACGGTTCCTCATATTCATCAGGCGCCTCCTCGCAATACCAGTCTGGGATTGCGCAGGGTAATTTCAGTGTGCAGCAGGACTCTGCGAATGCCGTCTGCAGGGGTGACAGAGATATCACCCAGCCGGTAGGTTTTTTCATTGGTGTAACTGGGGTCGACGTTTTGGCTGCGTAACAGTACGAAGGCCTGCAGCGAACTCACACTATCCCATGCATTGGCAGTCTGAACTGCCGCCAGGTCGTCGATGGTGTCAACGTCGCCATCGTTGTCGCTGTCGAAGCCGAACAGAAAGCGCATATTTTCCACGCCCTGAACCAGATCCTCGTTATCAATGCCCATGGCGGCGCCGTTCCAGGCCAGCACTTTGCGGCTCAGTGTCGGGCCGGTGGGGTTGTTCCTCACGTAGAAAATCTGCAGGCGATAGGGCCAGGCTACGCCAAGGGCAAACTCATTGCCTGCGCGCACGTCTGGCGGTGTATCAGCACCATCGAGAACAATGCCGGTCTCGCTGTTGGAAATGACGTAAGCTGTCTCGTTGTCCCACTCGCCCGCGGGAAATGAAATCACACCATCCCTGGGCGCATTGGGGTCTTCGGGATTGGCATCGTAGAGGGGACTCGGTACCACGCCTTTGATGACCAGTACGTCGGTATTGGGCATAGCGTCGTCAATGCAGCCCAGAATGTTGGCACTGGTTGCGCGCATTGCAAAAAACGCATCGTCTGTGTTGTAGGCTTCTGCAGGGGCTGCGCAGTCCCCTGTGACCGCCCCCAGGGCCCCGTCCTCACGGATGTCCGCGGGCGCAGCACCGCCGAAAAAGCCGACATGCTTGGTGGCGTAGTTAAGGACCTGCAGGGCGAAACGACCATTCTCGGACACGGCCGCCACCTGCTCAACCTCAGTCAGGGAGTTCTTTGATGCAAGGTATACAGAAATGGCACCGCCGATGATGATCAGGCCTAGCACCATGGCCACCATAAACTCCACCAGGGAAAAGCCCCGGCTGGAGTGAGTGTCTGTTGGCGTTATAAGGCTGCGAGTCATATTTCTGTCTCATCGATAAGATAGCTGTTCATCACCACTTGTCTGCGCGTCCGGTCGGTATTCGCCGCCGCGCCGCCACAAACGGTACCACCTGCGCCTACCGCATCAATCGTGTCGCGCAGCCCTTGCCACTGCAGGGTTACACTGACAATGCCGGTATTGGTTTTACCCGCATCGGCGGTGAAGCTGATGCAACCGCGCAGGCCGCTGATGATGTTTGTGCTGGTGGTGGTTCCGCCGTTGGTCACGGTAACAGACGTACCGTCCAGCAATTGCTCCCAGGCCCAGCGGTCGTGTGTCGCCAACTGTACGGGGGTGCAAGTGGCAGACGTGCAGTTCGGGTCGGGCTGACTAGTGATGGAGCCGTTGCCCAGCGGGTTTTCGAAGCCGGTCGCGCCGGTTCGGTAGGTGACTACACCGGCGGGGTTTCGTCGAATACGCTCAAGAATATCGTCCGCCAGGGAAATGGCCCGGGTGCGCTGAACCGTTTCGTGCTGCGATACTTTGGATATGGCCAGCAGGCTGACCACGCCCAGTATGCCAATAGCCAGGATAACGCCGGCGATCAATGCCTCGATCAGGGTCACGCCATGTTGCTGTCGACGCGATGGGTACCTTTTCATGTCAGCAGCCGACATTTGCGCCTCCGGCATCGTTCACGATGTCATCGCCGTCAGTGTCCATGGCACTACGCACAGATCCCACTGGATTTAAAATCAATGCGCGCGCATTCCCGGCACCGCGTTCGTCGCAGAAAGTAAAGGTGCCCTGGGAGTTCAGGGCGTCGCCCCTG
Source organism: Pseudohalioglobus lutimaris (assembly GCF_002866825.1). Classification (GTDB taxonomy): domain Bacteria; phylum Pseudomonadota; class Gammaproteobacteria; order Pseudomonadales; family Halieaceae; genus Halioglobus; species Halioglobus lutimaris. Next base: position 52,079 of record NZ_PKUS01000028.1, read on the forward strand.
GGTGTGAAGCGAACGAGATTGTTGGCGTTGTCAAAGCTCAGGATCGCCTCTACGCCGCGTGCTTCGTATTGGATGATCTCTTCGTCCGGGTCATTGGGGTCGGGCACAGTGTCTCTGTCAGTATCGACGAAACTCATATACCCGGGTAGCCAGTTTGGCAGTGCTGCATTGCAGGTCACCCCGTCAGATGTCGGGCAGACTACTACCCGGGCGCGCCTGGCCATTGCCTCGGAGCGTGCGTTACTCAGTGTCGCTCGCAAAGCATAAACTTCGGATAGTGATCGGTTGTTTAGAATCAGTGCCTGATAGCCAGGTGCCGCGAGAACCAGAATGGCGCTTAGCACGACAATGACTACCATGAGTTCCACCAGGGTAAAGCCCCGTTGCTGGTCCTTTGTGGTTGCTGTGATCTGGTTTTTCAAAAAAATGACTCTCGTGCTGATTTACTCACCACTCCCAGTCTAGGTATCGGTACGCTGCAAGCAATAGGCCTTCCGATGAATGGATGCACTGGGGGATAAACGGTATCTGCCGCGCGGGAAGTGAGAACAACTTCACATTGAAAATCGGCATTTGTCAGCTCCCACGCGTTTGCCATTAGGCTGGTTTGTGACTGTCATTGGGCATTCAGGCAGCATCGGCACGCGGCAGTGGTGCGGCATTGTGTGAACCAGTGCGCACTTTGGGTAACAGGGATTTAAGCTTCAAAAAGAATGCGACTAGTATTACCTTCGAAGCCTGTGGCACGTCGCCATAGAGGAAATACAGTTGAGGTGGTAGCAGATATATGAGCGCAAAGCGTCAAAGTGATCATCAAGAGCGTACCTGGTTTCGCGCTGATCGCTTCTTCCAGCATGAAGGTAAATGGTACTTTCATACCCGCGAGGGAACGTTGGAAGGGCCCTTTGGCGACAGGTTTTCCGCGCGCGAGCGCATGGAGGCCTATGTTATGGCCATGAACTCAGGCATGCTGGGAGTCATTCAGCAGGGCGAGGCCGACTGGGACCTGCTACCGCTGGACTGACCTAATCTGCCCCGAGCGCGCCGGCGTTAGCGGGCGCCTCTCAGGCTGCGCGCTTACGTTTCTTTGCCAACATGGGGCCAAGGAATTTGCCGGTGAAGGACGCTTTGGTTTTTGCCACATGTTCTGGTGTCCCCTGTGCGATAATCTGACCACCGCCCGACCCGCCTTCGGGGCCGAGATCCACTACCCAGTCAGCTGTCTTTATCACGTCCAGGTTATGCTCAATAATCACCACGGTATTGCCATGGTCACGCAGCCTGTGCAGCACTTCCAGTAATTGCTTGATGTCTTCAAAGTGCAGGCCGGTAGTTGGTTCATCGAGAATATAAAGCGTTTTACCCGTATCGCGCTTGGAAAGCTCCCTGGATAATTTTACCCGCTGGGCTTCGCCGCCGGACAGGGTGGTTGCGGCCTGGCCCAGACGCACATATGAAAGACCTACATCCATCAGCGTCTGTAATTTTCTGGCTATAGTGGGGACGGGTTCAAAGAACTCCAGGGCATCTTCAACTGTCATCTCCAGTACCTCGTGGATGCTCTTGCCCTTGTAGCGGATCTCCAGCGTTTCACGGTTGTAGCGCTTACCTTTGCACACGTCGCAGGGCACGTAGATATCCGGCAGGAAGTGCATCTCTACTTTGGTCACGCCATCTCCCTGGCAGGCCTCGCAGCGACCACCCTTGACGTTGAAACTGAAACGGCCGGGTTTGTATCCGCGCGAGCGCGCTTCCTGGGTGCCTGCAAACAGATCTCGAACCGGCGTAAAAATGCCTGTGTAAGTGGCCGGGTTGGAGCGCGGTGTACGGCCTATAGGGCTCTGGTCGATATCAATGCATTTGTCGATATGCTCCATGCCGGTGATGCTCCGGTGGGCGGCGGGGGTCAGCGTGGTTGCCCCGTTCAGTTCGGTAGCGGCAATGGGGTATAGCGTGCTGTTGATCAGCGTAGATTTCCCCGAGCCGGATACCCCGGTGATGCAGGTAAGCAGCCCCACTGGTATTTCCACGGTAACATCCTGCAGATTGTTGCCGCAGGCGCCAGCCAGTACCAACTGCTTTTTCGCGTTCATGGGTGTACGACGGGTCGGTATTTCGATTCTGCGTCTGCCGGACAGGTAATCACCGGTCAGTGACTGCTTGTTGCTGATAATGGACTTTATGTTGCCCTGGGCCACGACCTCACCGCCGTGTACCCCGGCGCCGGGGCCGATGTCGATAATATGGTCGGCGCTGCGGATGGCATCCTCATCGTGTTCAACAACCAGTACAGTGTTGCCCAGATCTCGCAGATGCGTGAGTGTCTTCAGCAGGCGCTCGTTGTCGCGCTGGTGCAAGCCGATGGAGGGTTCGTCCAGTATGTACATCACGCCTACCAGTCCCGCGCCTATCTGCGAGGCCAGGCGGATACGCTGGGCCTCACCGCCGGACAGCGTTTCGGCGCTGCGGTTGAGCGTGAGATAGTTCAACCCCACGTCGACCAGGAAACGATACCGGGCGCGCAGCTCCTTCAGTATTTTGTCGGCAATCTCACCCTTGCGGCCGGCCAGCATCAAGTTGTTGAAATAGTCTTCGGCATCACCCACAGACATGTCCGTGATCTGCGGAAGGGTGCGTTCGTCAACGAACACATGGCGCGCATCGCGGCGCAGGCGAGTGCCACCGCAGTCGGGGCAGGGCTGTGTGGCGAGAAACTTGGCCAGATCCTCACGCACCGACTGTGAATCGGTATCCCGGTAGCGTCGCTCCATGTTGGGAATGATGCCCTCAAATGCGTGGGTACGCTTGAATACGTCGCCACGGTCATTGATGTAGGAAAAAGCGATCTCCTGCTTGCCGCTGCCATGCAGAATTATCTTCTGAAACTTACTGCCAAGCTGGTCAAAAGGTGTGTCGATGTCGAAATCGTAGTGCTCCGCCAGGGAGCTGAGCATATGGAAGTAGTATACGTTGCGCCTGTCCCAGCCTCGGATTGCGCCCTCTGCCAGACTCGCCTCCGGGTCCAGTACAATCCGTTCAGAGTCGAAATACTGTTTTACCCCCAGGCCATCGCAACCGCTACAGGCGCCTGCAGGATTATTGAAGGAGAACAAACGTGGCTCGAGCTCATCAATGCTGTGGCCGCACTCAGGGCAGGCAAAGCGTGCCGAGAAGGCGAGGTCGTCGCCGTCGCCCTCCATGTAGCTGACTGAGGCGAGACCGTCGGTGAGTCCCAGCGCGGTCTCAAATGACTCTGCAAGTCGCAGGCCCAGGTCATCTCTGACCTTGAACCTGTCCACCACCACTTCAATGCGGTGTTTCTTGTTTTTTTCAAGTTTGGGAAGGTCGTCGAGGTCGGTGACAATGCCGTTGATGCGTGCGCGCACAAAGCCTGCCGCGCGAAGCTCCTCAAATACGTGCAGGTGTTCACCCTTGCGATCGCGAACGACTGGCGCGAGGAGCATCAGTTTACTGCCCTGTGGCAGCGCCAGAACAGAGTCCACCATCTGGCTAACCGTTTGCGCCTGCAGGTTCAGCCCGTGGTCTGGGCAGCGCGGGTCGCCGACCCGTGCAAACAACAAGCGTAAGTAGTCATAAATCTCGGTGATGGTGCCCACGGTGGAGCGGGGGTTGTGCGACGTGGACTTCTGTTCAATCGAAATCGCCGGTGACAGGCCCTCGATGTGGTCCATATCCGGCTTTTCCATCATCGACAGGAACTGGCGGGCATAGGTAGAGAGGGACTCCACGTAGCGACGCTGGCCCTCGGCATAAAGTGTATCGAAAGCCAACGAAGACTTACCCGAACCCGACAAGCCGGTGATGACCACCAGTTTGTCGCGGGGAATGTCCAGATCGATGTTTTTCAGGTTGTGGGTGCGAGCCCCGCGAACTTGGATGGTGTCCATTGACATTGATTACCGCAAATTTGCCGAAACAGGAAAGTATATGCCCTCAGTGTTACGCCATGCAAAGATAAACGGACTTCTGGCCTCGCATGGCCGCGTGAGAGGTGAGCTCCGGGCGCATACAGCCCGGTTCGTGACCGGACCAGGCGAGGCTTCGCGATCTATCCGCTTTTACGCGGCAGGCCGCTTCGGGATTGCATGTATCCGACGCCTTTAAGCTGCTATCATTGCGCGCGAATTTCGGGACCCTTATTTGTGATCACAGAACATCCAATGACGCCGCTGGAGCGGCGCACAGTCAGCTCCCTCGCTCTGCTTTACAGCTTCCGCATGCTGGGTTTGTTCATGGTGCTGCCGCTGTTGGCTCTCTATGCCATAGACTTGCCCGGTGCAGACCCGTTGACTATAGGGCTCGCGCTGGGTGTCTACGGGCTGAGCCAGGCGGTTCTGCAAATCCCTCTTGGCTGGCTGTCCGACCGGGTCGGTCGCAAGCCTGTCATTATTGGTGGCCTGGTGGTTTTTGCGCTGGGCAGCATCGTGGCGGCGATGGCAGATAGCATCTATGGGATTGTCGCCGGGCGGGCGCTGCAGGGTATGGGTGCTATTGCCAGCACCATTATGGCTCTGGTTGCCGACCTGACCCGGGAAGAGCAGCGCACCAAAGCCATGGCCATGGTGGGTATGAGCATCGGAATGTCTTTCGCGGTAGCGCTGGTGCTGGGGCCGATTGTTGCCGCAGCCGGTGGTCTCGCTGCTGTATTCTGGTTTACGTCTTTGCTGGCGGTGGCTGGAATGAGTATCGTGGCGTTTGTCGTGCCGACACCAGTCAAAACTGCGGTGCATACCGACGTGGGGGCCAGGCAGGGCCTGTTCATCCGCAGCCTGCGCGACGCAGGCCTGATGCGGCTCAACTTTGCGGTATTTTCCCTGCACTTTATTCTCATGGCGTTGTTTCTGCTTGTGCCCGGTCTGCTCCTGGATGTGGCGGGAATTGACCGGGACAGGCACTGGGTGGTCTATCTGCCCGCGCTGGTGCTCTCTATCGCAGGTATGGTGCCGATGATGATATTGGCCGAGCGCAAGAGTCGTCTGCGGGAAATGTTCCTGCTGGCCATTGTCCTGTTGATGGTGGCAATGGGAGTGATGGTTGCGTTTGATCTGGCTCCGGCAGTCTATGTGGGTATCTGGCTGTTTTTCGTCGGTTTTAACTATCTGGAAGCCACCTTGCCGTCGCTGGTGTCAAAGATGGTATTCTCCGGCGGCAAGGGTACAGCCCTGGGGATTTATGCAACCTGTCAGTTCCTCGGGGCTTTCGCCGGTGGTGCCGTCGGTGGGTGGCTGGTGAAGTCCGTCGGACCGATGGCCATGGTGATATTCAGTATCGGTCTTGCCGCGGTCTGGTTGCTGCTCTTTCTCCCGGGTAATGCCGTATCCACGGGGGCTGCCGCCACTTCGGAATAGGTGGCTCGCCCGCGCTGGTGGAGTCGATGCTGTCTACTGAAATTGAGTGGATTGGATGGTATTCACCCGCCAGTGCTGTCGCAATTGCGGGACGGGATTGCTATAGTCGCGACTCTACCAGAACAAGCGTTTCAATCTGCAAAGAGGTATTTTTATGGCTTCACGTGGCGTCAACAAGGTCATCCTGATCGGCAACCTGGGTAACGACCCGGAAACCCGCTTTTTCCCCGATGGCGGCGCTATAACCAATGCCAGCATTGCCACCTCCGAAACCTGGCGGGACAAGCAGACCGGGGAGCAGAAAGAGCGCACCGAGTGGCACCGTGTGGTGTTCAAGGACCGCGGGAACTATCGTCTGGGCCAGATCGCAGGGGAGTACCTGAAGAAAGGCTCGAAGGTTTTTGTCGAGGGGTCCCTGCAAACGCGTAAGTGGCAGGACCAGTCGGGGCAGGATCGTTACTCCACGGAAATCGTAGCCAACGAGATGCAAATGCTGGACAGTCGCAGCGGTGGCCAGGGAGGCAGTGGCTACGCCGGTGGGGATAGTTTTAATCAGGCCCCGGCCTCCGCGCCGGCCTCAGCACCAGCACCCGGGAAGGGGGCGCCCGCGCAAAGCGCGCCCGCGGCAGACTTTAACGATTTTGATGACGATATTCCCTTCTGACGGTTACCCTGGAATAAACTGCAAAGAATATCCTTATAGATCACACGGTAAGCGAGGGTATATTTTACCGACGGGGCCAGGGCCCGGTGCGCAGTAAATATGATACCTTCATCCTTTTCCTGACAACGGCGGACAGTGCCGCGTGCGCGTACTCATCATCGGTTCGGACAGCCCGCTCGGGCGAGCCCTGACAGAATATATCGAAGACCTGGGCCGCCACGAACTGGTTTGTCTCAGTCGGTCGGCTGCGCGCTGGAAAAGCGAGCGGCAGGCCAAGAAGATGGTGCGCCGGGCGTCCGCGATGGTTGTGGTGGACCTGCGAATGCAGGCCATAGCGGACAGCGGCGAAGAAATGGTCGAGCTGGATGTCAAACGTTGCCAGTGGGTGGCCAAAGCATCCCAGCGGGACGGGGCCTGCCATTTGTTAGTTTCAAGTTCCAGGGTCTTCTCGGGCGAACTGGACCGCCTTTACAATGAGGCGGATGCCCCGGATAGCACTGGAGCGGTAGGCACCATGCTTGCTGCTGCAGAGGAACTGGTACAGCAATACTGCGAACGCCGCCTGATTTTGCGCATGGGCAGGGTGTTTGCCAGTGATGGCGCGAATCTTATCACCCACATGTTGGGTGATATGGTCCGCGGCGAAAACCTGACTCTGGACAATAACTTGCGCGGCTGCCCGGTGGCATCAACAGATGGGGCCCGGGTGATTTCAGCCTTGCTGGATCAAATCAGCGCGGGAGCCGAATTGTGGGGCATCTATCATTACTGCAGTTCAGAGGCAGCCACTTATTACGAGTTTGCGGAGGCGGTCCTCGCTTCGGCATCGCAGTTTTCGGAGTTTGGATCAGAGGCTGTGGAACTCCAGCCACGGTCTCCGGATGCGCACAGCCTCAACCGCTCGCTGGAGTGCAGCAAGATACGCAATAACTTCGCGATCAAGCAGCAACCCTGGCGCAGTGCCATCGCTGACCAGGTCAAACTTTATTTCCAGCAAAAAAATTGAGGAATCCCAATGGCCAAAGCCAAAGATAACGTCGTCCAGCCCCTTGCTGTGGCCGTATTAACCGTATCTGATACCCGTGATGAAGCGGCGGATACGTCTGGACAATACCTGGTGGATGCACTGCAGTCCGCTGGACACCGGTTGGCAGACAGGGCGATTGTTGTTGACGATATCTACCAGATCCGGATGGTGATCTCGCGATGGATCGCCGACAACGGCATCGATGCCGTGCTGGTGACGGGTGGGACTGGCTTTTCTGGCCGTGACTCCACGCCTGAAGCAGTGCGACCGCTGTTCGACAAGAACGTAGAGGGTTTTGGTGAAGTCTTTCGTGCCCTATCGCTCGCGGAAATTGGCTCATCGACCATCCAGTCCCGGGCGCTCGCCGGTTTTGCCAACAATACGGTCATCTTCTGCATGCCCGGCTCTACGGGCGCCTGTCGCACTGCCTGGACGGGCCTGATTCGTGAGCAGCTGGACAGTACGCACGGGCCGTGTAATTTTGTCGGCGTGCTTAAGGTACGGGGTGAGCAAGGCTGATGTCGGGCCTCACACGGCTGGAGGATGCTCTGGCGCAAATGCTCGGTAGCGTCAAGTCGCCCCCCGGTACGGCAACGCGACCCCTGCTTGATGCGCTTGGCGCGGTGCTGGCCGAAGACGTAGTTGCCACCGTGGATGTGCCCCCGGACGACAACAGCGCCATGGACGGATACGCGCTGCGCGCCGCCGACTTGCCGGGGCCGCTGCCGGTCAGTCAACGTATTCCAGCCGGGCAGGTTGGTAATCCGTTGAAGCCCGGTACGGCGGCCAGAATATTTACCGGTGCCGCGACACCGCTTGGGGCGGACGCCGTGGTCATGCAGGAAAACTGCGAGGAAGCCGATGGCTTGTTGACTGTAAACGGTGGTGTAGATCCCGGGCAGAATATTCGTCTTCGCGGCCAGGACATCAAGGCCGGTGAGATAGCGTTGCGTGCCGGCCGCAGGCTAAGGCCGCAGGATATGGGCTTGCTGGCTTCCGTAGGTGTTGATTGCGTCACTGTGTACAGGCCACTGCGCGTGGCAGTGCTCTCAACCGGTGATGAGCTGGTTGAGCCCGGGCAAGGGCCCTTGCAAGCGGGACAGTTGTACAATTCCAACCGTTATACTCTGGCCGGATTAGTTGGCGCACTGGGGATGGAGTGGGTAGATTGCGGCATTATCCGCGATGACGCGCAGGCCACAGCGGAAGCACTGCAGGAGGCGGCTGCAGTAGCGGATTGCGTGATCACCTCTGGCGGAGTCTCGGTTGGTGAAGAGGACCACGTGAAGAGGCAGGTGGAGCGCCTGGGGCAACTCGATCTCTGGAAACTGGCGGTCAAACCGGGTAAACCCCTGGCATTCGGCCGCATTGCTGGAACGCCTTTCATTGGCCTGCCGGGTAACCCTACATCGGTCTTTGTGACCTTTGTCCTGGTGGCCCGTCCCTTTCTGTTGAAAATGCAGGGCGTGGCCGAGGTCTCTACGCCAGTGCTGCTGGCAAAATCCGGGTTCTCAACGGGGCGAGCGGGGCCGCGGCAGGACCATATCCGGGTGTCGCTGGAGCAGAGTGAACTCGGTTTGACCGCGAGGCGCTTCGCGAACCAGAGCTCGGGGGTGCTGAGTTCGGTCAGTTACAGCAATGCCCTGGCAATCGTGCCTCCTGGCAGGGTCATTAGTGAGGGCGATGACGTCGAGGTGCTGCTACTCGATTTACTGACGGGCTGAGACGCCCGGTGAGCTTCTGCGCCTTACAGGCCAGGATATTACGGCGCCCGGGTGCTGCTTGAAAGGCGCACCGGTAACGCGGCTCTTGCCAGTGCTGCGTCAGCCGGTGTACTTCTGAAATACCAACGACGCGTTGGTGCCGCCAAACCCAAAACTATTGGACATGACCCGCTGTAGATCAACGTTCTCCTGACGTTCGATAGCAATGGGTAGGCCTGCCGCCTCTGGATCGAGGTTGTCGATATTGGCCGAGGCGGCAATAAAGCTATTCTGTTGCATCAGCAGCGAGTAAATTGCCTCCTGCACGCCGGCCGCTCCAAGGGAATGTCCGGAGAGAGACTTGGTAGAGCCTACCACGGGAATCTGTCCCACGTCGGCATAGGCTGCTTTCACCGCCTTCAGTTCCTGGATATCGCCGGCTGGCGTAGATGTGCCGTGGGCGTTGATGTAGTCCACGGGGCCGTCCACGGTAGCAAGGGCTTGTTGCATGCAGCGCACGGCACCTTCACCTGAGGGCGCGACCATGTCGTAGCCGTCTGATGTCGCCCCATAACCCACCAGCTCCGCGTAAATCCTGGCACCGCGGGCTTTGGCATGCTCCAGTTCCTCGAGTACCAGCATTCCGCCGCCGCCGGCAATGACGAAGCCGTCGCGGTCCGCATCGTAGGCGCGAGACGCGCGCTCAGGTGTGTCGTTGTATTTTGTAGAAAGGGCACCCATGGCGTCGAACAGGCTGGATAACGTCCAGTGCAATTCCTCGCCGCCCCCGGCAAATACAATATCCTGCTTGTTTAACTGAATTTGCTCCATGGCATTGCCGATGCAATGTGCACTGGTGGAGCAGGCGGAAGAGATTGAATAGTTCACGCCCTTAATCTTGAATGGCGTCGCCAGACAGGCGGAAACGGTGCTCCCCATGGTCTGGGTCACGCGATACGGACCAACGCGGCGAAGTCCGCGGTCGCGCAGTATATCGGCGGCTTCAGTCTGACTGGCGGAGGATGCCCCGCCGGAACCGGCGATAATGCCGGTGCGTACATTGGACACGTCACCTTCATCCAGGCCGGCGTCGGCGATCGCCTGTTGCATGGAAATGTAGGCATAAGCTGCTGCGTCACCCATAAATCGCAGCTGCTTGCGATCAATCATCGAGCGCATGTCAATGTCAGGTGCGCCGGCGATATGGGAGCGCATGCCCATGTCGATCTGTTCCTGACGGATGCTGATCCCGGACTTTCCCTCGAAAAGGGAGCGGGTCACGCTTTCTGTATCATTGCCCAGGCAGGAGACGATCCCCATGCCTGTTACTGCTATTCGTCTACTCATCGTTTCAGAAGGACTCCGTTGACTGGAACAGGCCGACCCGCAGGTCATTTGCCGTGTAGATTTCTCTGCCATCTACCGAAACGCTGCCATCAGCTATGCCCATCACCAGCTTGCGTTCGATAATGCGCTTCAGGTTGATGTTATAGACCACTTTGCTCGCTGTTGGCAGAATTTGCCCAGTGAACTTTACATCACCTGATCCCAGTGCCCGCCCGCGACCTGGATTACCGCGCCAGCCCAGAAAAAAGCCCAGTAGCTGCCACATGGCATCGAGGCCCAGGCATCCCGGCATGACCGGGTCAGACGGGAAGTGACACTCGAAAAACCAGAGATCGGGATGGATATCCAGTTCGGCAATGATTTCGCCCTTGCCGTGGGTGCCGCCCTCAGAGCTGATATGAGTTATGCGGTCCAGCATCAGCATATTGCCAATGGGCAGACGCGCGTTCCCTTCCCCGAAGAGTTCACCGTGACCGCAGGCGATCAATTCGTCCTTGGAGTAGGCATTTTTTCCTGTCATATATTTCTCGTAACGTCTGCTTATATTGTAAGGCGGCAATGAGCGTGCCCATTCTAATACCTGTGCCCGACAAGTCCAGTTGAATCCATGTAGTGTGACCGGGGTCACTAGTCAATCCAGGGGCTCTCCGTTAAGATAAATTGATCGTGTGGTGCCCAGGGGGCTGGTGTACGCGCGGTTACGCTCAAGAGCCCCACCAAAAAAACAAGGATCCAGATGTTAGTACCTGTACTTCTTTCCGGCGGCGTCGGCAGTCGACTCTGGCCCGTGTCTCGAGAGGCACATCCCAAGCAATTCCAGCCACTGGCTGGAGAGCTGTCCATGCTGCAGGAAACGCTACAGCGAACCACCGGCCTGGATGAGGCTGCTCCAGTAGTAGTGTGCAATGAGGAGCATCGGTTCATGGTGGCTGAGCAGCTGCGGCAGGTGGAGATCGCCGCCAGCGCCCTGATACTTGAGCCCGTGGGGCGCAATACTGCGCCTGCCGTGGCTCTGGCTGCATTACACGCAGTTAATGAGGACCCGGATGCTTTGCTTCTGGTGCTGCCGGCCGATCACGTGATTCAGGATGTAACCGCCTTTGTGGAGGCTGTCGGAAAGGCCATGCCCCTGGCGCAGCAGGGCAGGTTGATGACCTTTGGCGTGGTGCCGACCAGTCCTGAGACAGGCTATGGCTATATCAATTGCGGCGCCAGCCTGGGAGAGGATCTCTTCGCTCTGGAGCGTTTCGTCGAGAAGCCGGACGCTGCTACCGCCTCAGCCTATCTGGAGACCGGTAACTATCTATGGAATAGCGGCATGTTTCTGCTTGGTGCGTCTGCTTTTATCGCCGAGCTTGGCAAGCATGCGCCCGGCATCCTCGCCGCCTGTGAACAGGCGATGGAAAGTGCTAGTCGTGACATGGATTTTGTGCGCCCGGATGCGGAGAGTTTTGCCGCGTGTCCGGCAGACAGTATCGACTATGCGGTAATGGAAAATACCAGCAATGGTGGTGTCGTTTCACTGGATTGTGGCTGGAGTGACGTGGGGGCCTGGTCAGCACTATGGGATGTTGCGTCTCGCGATAGCAGCGGCAACGCATGTCGCGGCGACGTATTGCTGGACAACTGCGAGGGTAGCTACTTCTACAGCGATTCGCGATTGGTGGCTGCCACCGGGGTGCGGGATCTGGTGGTTGTGGAAACCGCAGACGCTGTGTTGGTCGCCGATAAAGCGAGAGTTCAGGACGTCAAGCGCATTGTCAATGAGTTGAAAGTGCAGGATCGCCCGGAGGTGTCTCTTCACCGACGCGTCTATCGCCCCTGGGGTTCTTATGAGTCACTGGTAACGTCCGACCGCTTTCAGGTAAAGCGGATTATCGTCAGTCCTGGACAGAAGCTCTCGCTGCAGATGCACCATCATCGTGCGGAGCACTGGATTGTGGTTCAGGGCACAGCGGAAGTGACCTGTGACGACAAGGTTTTCATGCTGGGAGAAGATGAGTCCACCTATATCCCGCTCGGCAACCGGCACCGTCTGGCAAACCCCGGTCGAATCCCCCTGGAACTGATTGAAGTACAGTCCGGTACTTATCTGGGAGAGGACGATATCGTGCGTTTTGATGACCAATATGGGCGCGAGAGTTGAAACGCGCGCTCTCACCCGCATTCAGAGGTAGGTAAATGATCAAAAAGTGTTTATTCCCGGTAGCAGGCTATGGAACGCGTTTTCTCCCGGCAACCAAGAGTATGCCCAAGGAGATGCTGCCGATCGTCAATAAGCCGTTGGTTCAATACGGTGTTGAAGAGGCGATTGAGGCAGGTATGACCACCTGTGCGTTTGTTACCGGCCGCGGCAAACGCTCCATCGCCGATCATTTCGATATCAGTTACGAATTGGAACACCAGATATCAGGGACCGGCAAAGAGGCCTACCTGGCCAGTATTCGTGGTGTCCTGGACCAGGGTATCTTTACTATGGTGCGCCAGCGGGAAATGAAGGGCCTGGGGCATGCCATTCTCACCGGACGCTCATTGGTGGGGAATGAGCCTTTCGGGGTTCTGCTTTCTGATGATCTTTGTCTCAACAGTGAGGGCGTCGGCGTCCTGGCGCAGATGGCCGAACTCTATAATCAGTTCCGCTGCTCTATCGTGGCGATTCAGGAAGTGCCCATGGAGGAGGTCCACAAATATGGTGTGATCTCAGGTGAGAGTCTCAAAGAGGGCATCTACCGGGTGGATGACATGGTAGAGAAGCCGGACCAGAAAGATGCGCCATCCAACCTTGCCATCATTGGTCGTTACATTCTCACTCCAGATATATTCGAGATTCTTGAACAAACCGCGCCCGGAGCAAATGGTGAGATCCAGCTGACTGACGCCCTGCAGACACAGGCGCGCCGCGGCTGCGTTATGGCATACAAATTCAAGGGTCGGCGCTTCGATTGCGGCAGTGTGCCCGGTTTCGTGGAGGCAACCAATCACGTCTACGAAAACTATTACACCAACTAAGGGGAACTGCGCGGTGAACGAAATCACATGTTTCAAGGCTTACGATGTCCGCGGCCGGGTTCCAGACCAGCTCAACGAAGATATCGCCCGAAGGATCGGGCGGGCCTACGCTGAAATCATCAAGCCTGAAAAAGTGGTCGTTGGGCACGATATTCGCCTCTCCAGTGAAGCGATCAAGGCGGCCGTGAGTGAGGGGCTGATGGAGCAGGGGGTGGATGTCTATGATATCGGGCTTAGCGGTACCGAAGAGATATACTTCGCCACCTCCCACGCTGCCATGGGTGGCGGTATTGCCGTAACCGCGAGTCACAATCCCAAAGACTATAACGGGATGAAATTCGTACGTGAGGACTCGCGCCCGATTTCCGCCGACACCGGTCTGCAGGAAATTCGAGCCCTGGCGGAAAAAAACGTATTCCAGCCGGCTGCGGTCAAGGGGCAGTTGCACAGTCTGGATACCGACGCGGCCTATGTGGAGCACCTCCTCTCCTACGTAGATGTCAGCACGCTGAAGCCATTGAAGGTGGTGGTGGATGCCGGTAATGGTGGCGCCGGTCGGGTGGTTGATTTACTGGAACCTCACCTCCCGTTCGAGTTTATAAAACTGCATCACGAACCGGACGGCAACTTCCCCAATGGCGTGCCCAATCCGCTTTTGCCGGAGAACCGGGCTGCCAGTATTGAGGCAGTGCGGCAGCATAATGCAGATATCGGTATCGCCTGGGATGGTGACTTTGACCGTTGCTTCTTCTTTGACGAGTCCGGTGAGTTTATTGAGGGCTACTACCTGGTTGGCCTGCTGGGCGAAGCTTTTTTGCAGCGTGAGCCTGGAGCAAAGATTGTTCACGACCCTCGCCTGACCTGGAACACGATTGAACAGGTGAAAGCTGCCGGCGGCGAACCTGTGCTGACCAAATGTGGCCATGCCTTCATTAAAGAGCGCATGCGCAGCGAAAATGCTGCCTACGGCGGTGAGATGAGTGCGCACCACTACTTCCGTGATTTCGCCTACTGCGACAGCGGTATGATCCCCTGGTTGTTGGTGGCCGGGCTGATATCATCCACTGGCAAACCGCTATCCACCATGGTGTCCGAGCGTATGGCCGCCTATCCCTGCTCCGGTGAGATCAATCGCAGTGTTGACGATGCCGCCGCTGTGCTGGCGAAGGCGGAAGCGACCTATGCAGACCAGGGTGAGGTAGACCACACCGACGGTGTCAGCGTTGACTGCGGTCAGTGGCGCTTTAACCTGCGCATGTCAAATACTGAACCGGTAGTGCGCCTTAACGTGGAGTCCAGAGGTGACAAGGACTTGATGGAGGCCAAGACGGCTGAGCTGCTGGCGTTGATTGAAGGCTGAGCTGACTTTTTGATTTTGCTGTGCTCGGGGCCAGCGGTCTGCCGCTCCTGAATCTCGTTATTCTATCGGGCTCGCCAGACTCTTCAGCGTTGTCGGTAATAGGCAAGGGCGGCGCTCACTGCGCGGCCCGCCACCGGGCAATAAGGCTCTCGGTCGCTGGGTCCATCACAGTCTCAGTTGCGTCACCCGACATCACGCCAAGAATCTGGCCACCAATCTCCTTACCCAGTTCTACGCCCCACTGGTCGAACGAATTGATACCCCACAGTACACCACTGCAGTAAGTGCGATGCTCATAGAGGGCCAGTAACGCCCCCAGTGCTGCTGGCGTTAGCGCTTGCAGCGTGATTACTGAATTTGGGCGGTTGCCAGGCATGACCAGATGCGGTGCGAGTTCACTCGCGCGGGCCTCGTCCATGCCGCGTGCCAGTAACGATATGCGGGCATCATTCTCGCTGCGCCCCACCATCATTGTGCGGCTCTGTGCCAGGCCGTTGGCCACCAGGCGGCGGTGTTGCTCTTTCATGCCGGTGTAGGTTGTCAGCGGGATAATGAAGTCTGCCGGGCACAGCTGCGTACCCTGGTGTAGCAGTTGGTGAAATGAGTGCTGGCCCATGGTGCCAGCCGAGCCCCAGAGGACGGGACCCGTGGAGTAAGCCAGCGATCGGCCATCCTGGCCTACGCGCTTGCCATTGCTTTCCATGGTCAATTGTTGCAAGAAGTCTGGCAGCCGTTGCAGGCTGTTGTCGTAGGGCAGCACCACATGATTGTCGATGCCGAGAAAATTCACATGCCAGACCTCAAGCAGGCTGAGTATCATCGGCATGTTCTGCGCAATCGGGGCTTGTGCGAAGTGCTGATCCATAGCTGCCGCACCGTCCAGGAAGGCCTGGAATTGCTCCCAGCCCACGGCTATAGCGCAGGACAGTCCGATCGCTGACCAGACGGAGTAGCGTCCGCCTACCCAGTCCCACATGGGCAGGCAATTGTCTGCAGAAATGCCGAAGTCATCAGCTGCTTTCAGGTTGCTGGTAATGGCCAGGAAGTGCTTGTCCAGGTCGGTATCCGCAGCGCCGGCAGTGCGCATCCACTCGCGGGCCAGCAGACTATTGGTGAGCGTTTCTTCAGTGCGAAAAGATTTGGAGCAGATAATGAACAGTGTCGTTTCCGGGTTGAGGTCCAGAAGCGTATCTTGCATGTCAGCCGGGTCCACGTTGGCAACATAGTGGCAGGCCACGTCGCCATGGAAGGGGCGCAGCGCATCGGTGACCAGACGAGGCCCGAGGTCGGAGCCTCCGATACCAATATTGACCACATCGGTGATGACCGCGCCGGAGAAGCCGCGGTGTTCGCCACTATTGAGCCTGTCGGCCCACGCGCGCATGCTGGCGCGGGCCGCCTTTACTTCCCCCAGTTTGTCTTCCAGACCGGGCCCTGCGTTTGCGCGCAACAGGGTATGCAGTGCCGGACGTTGCTCCGTATTGTTGACTTCTTCGCCGCTGATCAGCCGGGTAACGGCTGCGGGCAGCTCGGCCTCTGCCGCCAGTTGCAGCAGTGCCTGCAGGGCTTCGCGATCGAGCAATTGCTTGCTGTAGTCGAGGTGCAGTCCCGCCGCGCTTGTAGAAAACTCCCCGGTCCTGCTGGCGTCGGTGTTGAGCATGCGCTCCACAGAGGCATCACGCAGGGAAGCGGCGAGGGTATTCAGCCGTGTGTAGGCGGGAAATGCGGTCAAAACTGGAGAAGTGGGCATCGCCGAGTTCCTTGTGAGTCACTGTGGTGAGTTGATTCGACAAGCGGCGTCGATGGTTGCCCCCTGCGACGCGCTGGGATAGCAGCGCAAAAATCGAGTATAGGTAGAGCACCGGGCTCACGCAAACCCGCTGCAGCCGGGGCTAGTGGTCGCGGTGGATAGACAACGCCGTGATTTGCGCCAGGGCGTCTCTGGCCGGCCCGGCAGGGAGCCCTTCAAGTACCACCATGGCCTGGTCATGGTAATGCTGCGCGCGCTGGCGCGTGTAATCCAGTGCGCCGCAGCGCTGCACGGCAGCGAGCACGTCTGCGATGTCGTCAGCCGTCTTTTCAGTGATCGCGCGGGTAATGAGCGCCTGTTCCTCTTTATTGCCGTTTTGCAGGGTATAAATGAGGGGTAGCGTGGGCTTGCCCTCGTTAAGGTCATCCCCGACGTTTTTGCCCATTGCGGCAGGGTCGCCCTCGTAATCAAGAACATCGTCAATCATCTGGAAGGCAATGCCGAGGTTTAGACCGAAATCATGCATGTTCTGGCGCGTCCTTTCGTCTACCCCGCACAGGGTTGCGGCACCGTAGCATCCGGCGGCGAAAAGAATGGCTGTTTTACGGGTAATGACGTCCAGGTACTGCGCCTGGGTGGTTTTTGCGTCGCCTGCGCGGACCAGTTGCAGCACCTCGCCCTCGGCGATGGTATTGGTGGTATCTGCCATATGACGGAGGATATCCATGTCGCCCAGCTGCACCATCAGTTGGAAGGCGCGTGTATACAGGAAGTCACCGACCAGTACGGAGGGGGCGTTACCAAACTCTGCGTTGGCAGTGGGTCGACCACGGCGCAGGCTGGAAATGTCCACTACGTCGTCATGCAGCAGGGTGGCGGTATGGATGAACTCAATCACGGCGGCAAACTTGATTGCCTGGGCGTGACAGCTGTCCAGTGAGGCGGCAGTCAACAGCACCAGCAATGGGCGCAGCCTTTTCCCGCCTGCATCGACGATGTAATGACCAATGTTCTCTACCATATCCACATCCGAGTGGAGTTGGTCGATGATGAGCTCGTTGACCTGTTGAAACTCGGCGGCGACGGCGGATCGTATATCTTGCATAGGAAAAGTAACCAAAAAGTGCTCGCGCATGCTATGGCTCGTTCCGCCAGCCTGTCAAGCGGAGGGTGCAATGCACTGCTCAGTCACGTAGGGCGCGCAAGTTATTGTTTTTTGGAAAAATAAGGGCTTGCCGCAGAGTGGGTATTTGAGTAAAATCGCCGCCCTCTGACCGCCGCTACGTTCGTAGCCGGTGACAGGAAAAATTATTTGAACTGTTGGTGCCGTGCTCTGCCCCCTTGATTCTAAAGGGATTTTATTGAACGCGAGCAGGCTAACTGAACGGAGTGAGACATGTACGCAGTAATAGAAGCCGGTGGCAAGCAGCACCGAGTCGCTGAGGGCGAGACCCTCAAGCTGGAAAAAATCGAGGCCGCTACCGGCGAAACCATTGAATTTGACAGGGTGTTGATGGTCGGCGCTGGCGAAAGCGTCAAAATCGGTAAGCCCGTAGTGGACGGCTCAAAGGTAACGGCTGAAATCGTCGCCCACGGGCGCCACAAGAAAGTGAAGATTGTTAAGTTCAATCGCCGTAAGCACTACCGGAAGGAGACTGGCCATCGCCAGTGGTTCACCGAAGTGAAAATTACCGGTATCTCGGCGTAAAGGAGGGTTTGAAAGATGGCGCATAAGAAAGCTGGTGGTAGTACTCGTAACGGTCGCGATTCAGAAGCAAAACGCCTTGGCGTCAAGCGCTTCGGCGGCCAGGAAGTTCTCGCGGGCAATATCCTTGTCCGCCAGCGTGGCACCAAGTTCCACGCCGGTGACAATGTTGGCATTGGCAAGGATCACACGCTGTTCGCACTGACCAACGGTAAGGTGGAATTCGTAACCAGAGGCCCCAAGAGCCGCAAGTTCGTTCAGGTCGTGAGCGCCTGATCGCACTGTACCAAGAAGGACCCAAAAGCCTCGTCAATTGACGGGGCTTTTTTTAGGCTCTTCGCAGATTAGCGGGGTTGCTTAGTTGA
>NZ_PKUS01000029.1 GCF_002866825.1 Pseudohalioglobus lutimaris
TAAACGAACTTCGCAAATTCAGTTTAATGAATGCCGGTGTCCCCCGTTAATGATGAAGAGCCCAAACCAATTTTACGTTTTCCCGTCTCCCAACTGCGGGGGATTTGCGGGAGTTTTCATTTTTGATCAAGGTCAGCGTCGGCGCTGAACTACCCGACCAGCTCACTTTCTCCACCGCGTCTATCAGTTCCCCAATTTCTGCAGCGGAATAATGCGTCGTGATCTGGCCGTTCTTATGGCCCAGGAGCACCTGTCGGGTTTCATGACTGACACCTTTGGCCCGCAACCGGCGACCGAACGTATGCTTCAAATCATGTACCCGCACTTGCGGTAATTCAGCCTCCTCTCGCGCTCGGCGCCAAGCTTTGGTATTAATGCGATCAATCGGCTTACCCTTTGAGTAGGTGAATACATAGTCTGAGTTCTTACCGCGCTGACGATTGATCACCGCTCGCGCCTCAGCATTCATCACCACCAATCGATCCTCACCATTCTTGACGCCATTACCGGGGACAACAAACACACTGGTTTTCAGCTCGGGAATCGATACTTCCCAACTCCACTGTAAACAAGTCACTTCCTGCTCCCGCGTTCCAGTATTAACCTTGAACAAGGCCATGTCCCTTAAGTGTTCCGGCAAGCGCGCAAACAACCTCGCCTGCTCCTCCCATGATAGGGGATATGGCTTGCGGGCATCGCCACAGTCGAGCAACTGCAGCAAAGGGGCTGTCTCAAGCCAGGTCAAACCGGACTCATCCCGCCATAATCGGGCGGCAAGCGTCAGAATTCGCCGCACCACCGCCAGATCACGGTTGATGGTGTTGGCTCGCATACCCTGCTTACAACGGTGCCGGATAAACAACTCCAGCGTGCCCTGATGGACCCGACGCAAAGGCAGATCGCCTATGTATTGGTCCAGAATTTTCAGGGACTGTGCATAGCGGCCAATACTGCGCTTATGCTGGTAATCCAGCAAAAACCTGGTGGCCGCCTGCCGAAAAGAACGCTCCGCTCGAATGCCGTAAACATTCGCCTTGCGCATCTCTTCCAACCGTCGAATCAGGTACCTTTCCGCCTCCGCGAGCTCACTTGTTCCAGTGCTCTCGTGAAGTCGGCCATACCCCCTGACGCATTTATCGATGTGCCAGATGCCCTGGGTGCCTCTCTTGTAGAGGCCCGGGATTCGCTTTGACATAGGAAATCTCCTCTATGCTTTGGCGAACACCCACAGCGGTTCATATACTGCTCCGCCCAGGCGTCCATTTCAAGCCGGTCAAATGCAATGCCCTGCTTACCGATGGGAATCTCCGTGAGGCTTTTCCGAACCTCCCGGTTGAATCGGTTCTTGTCCATTCCCAAATAGCTGGGGGCATCACGCAAACGAATGAATCGGGGGAGAATCGAAGTCATCTCTCAGCGACCCAGGTACACAGCAGTAATTTGCTCTCTGACATGGCCCAGTTCTTTGCTGATCGTGAGGCGGGCCTCGTGATCCCTTCGTTTTTGAGCGTCGCTGAGTTTTGCTTTGGAAGGCCCACCCGCATGGGGCGATGGCCAGCCCGTGAGTTCCCGGTAGCGTTGTTGGGCATAGGCATGGCGCAGGCCATGCATTTTCGATAACCCGGCGTTGGCAGTGTGGCGCTCGTAGATTCTCAGCTGCTCGATGTACTGCCGGCCACCGGGAATCAGGGAACCCAGACCGGCCAGTTGCTTGGCTTCTTCCAGCAAGGCGCGCTGGTCAGAGGTGCGGATGGGGACTGTGCGTTCCCGCCCGCCCTTGGTCCAACTGGCCTTCAATTGCAGGTGATCTCTGCGATCCGCCCAGCGGGGCTGGATCTTCAGGGCTTCCTCTCGTCTTAGCCCAAAGGCCTGTTGCAGGCGCAGGCTCATGCGTACGTGTTCATCCTTGACTAGGGCGAGCTGTTCCTCCGCCAAGTCTTTTGCCTTGCTCTGCTCGGCCACAAACTGCCTGTCCGGTATTCCATAATAGTCATTGGAACTGGCCACCACGGCCCGCTTGCTCACCTTTTCGGCCCACCAGCGTAAGCAACTCATCCGGTTTTTGATGGTGCCGGGAGATAGGTCTTGTTTCAGCCAGTGGTCCACAAGGGTCTGGACATGCTTCTGTTTGAGGGACGTGGTCTTCAGTTGTCTGAAGCCCAGGTCGTGTAATTGGTTCGCGATGGCGCTGAGTTGCCTTTCCCGACCCACGCGCGTTTCGAAGCTGCCCTCATGGCTGTGTTTGCATAAGAGTTTCAGTTGGTAGTTCAGGTCTCGCATAGTGTTGCTCCTTCGGTAAGTGTTTCTGATCACCTGGCAACAGAAGCTGCGCAGGCCCGCAAGCGGTACGATCACGGGACACCAATCCCGATAGACCTGAATGTGTCTGGCCCTAGACAACACGGTGTGTTTTCGAATGAAAACTGGCCCGTGCAAACCAACGGTTCTCCAGCCATAGGCTGGGGGTGGAATTACCTCCTTATTGGATTGAGCAGGACGCACTGACCGCCAGTGCGTTTGCGGGGTTTAAGGAAACTGTCGAGTAACCAGGGCACGAGTGCCCTGACATCAACAGCGGTTATGGAACTGACCCCCGTGACAAGCGGGAGGAATTTGAAAGAGCGGTACCCAGATGATGCAGCACCGTGATGGTTCGAAGATGGACCCGGTCATGACTGACCGTTGCGTCATAGTGGTCCTGAATGACGCATTCGGCAGATTCCAAAACAACCGGATTCCACCTACCCCTTTCGCTTGCGCAAGGTGGGGTCTTCCTTGCCACTTTAAGCGCAGTGGCAGCGACAAGTGGCTCTACTATACGAACCCGAAATATGGCTGTCACAGAGAATTCAACCCGAATCGGGGGTGGTTTTATCGGACGCCTGGTGATTTGTTTGTCAGGAGCGGGTCGGAAATTACGCTTCAGGGGGACGGAGGGCTGCTTTGAGCTCGTAGATCCGCAAACTTAGGTACTTGGTGAAGTGGTTCCAGTGGAACCACCCATGAAATCGCATGTTGCAGAAGTGTTGCTGAGTTTATTGCCGTAGAGCGCGGGCGCCCACGTCACTACCCGCTGCGCGCGGCAGTGACTTGAGCGCGTGCTTACCGGCGCAGCACCTACTCCAGTGTCGAGAGTGTCTGGGCACGTCCAAACAGTGGCCACCCTATGGTTCACTCACTATCGTAAACGTATACTGTAGGTATACGTTTACGACATTTTACAAACCTCCGCTCCAACTCACTGTCCGATACGATGTTCGCGTGATAGCATCAGGTGCATACACGCTGCCACTCCATAACAAAGAGGGTACTCATGCGCACTGTCGTCGGCATCCGCTCTGAAAAGCGGACCAGCCAAGCTTCCCGCCATAGCGAACCTACGCCCACGGTCTGGTTCGCGTCATGGCGTCAGCTGGCCGGAGTGTTGTCAGACGAGAACCGGGCATTGCTCCGTTTGATGCAGGATAAGCAGCCGCGCACGGTACTGGAACTTGCAGAACTGTCTGGACGCGCGGCCAGTAACCTGTCGCGCACGCTGCGCAATCTGGAGGGTTACGGCCTGGTCAAGCTGCACCGCAGCCCGGACACCCGCGCCGTGCGCCCGGAAGCGCTGGCCACCGAATTTCTTGTGGTGCTGGACTGACCCCCACCGCGACTGAACAACAGGAACTATAAATGGCCAAGGGCAAAGACAAGAACAACGGCGGCAAGTCCCAATCGCAGCTGGGCTTCGAAGCCGAGCTATTCAAAACCGCTGACAAACTGCGCGGCAACATGGAGCCGAGCGACTACAAGCACGTCGCCTTGGGGCTGATCTTCCTCAAGTACATCTCGGACGCCTTCGAGGCCCGCCACGCTGAACTGCTGGCCGAAGATCCGCAAGCAGCGGAGGACAAGGATGAATACCTCGCCGACAATATTTTCTGGGTACCCAAAGAGGGCCGCTGGTCGCACCTGAAAGCCAACGCCAAGCGCCCTGAGATCGGCACCCTCATCGACGATGCCATGCGCGCCATTGAGAAGGACAACGAATCCCTGAAAGGCGTACTCCCCAAAGACTACTCTCGCCCCGCGCTCAACAAGGTCATGCTGGGAGAGCTCATCGACCTGATTTCCGGCATCACCATGAACGAACAGGGCGGTAAGTCCCGTGACTTACTCGGCCGCGTTTATGAGTACTTTCTAGCCCAGTTCGCCGGCAGCGAGGGTAAACGCGGCGGCGAGTTCTACACCCCGCGCTCCGTGGTGCAGGTATTGGTACAGATGCTCGAACCCTACCAAGGCCGCGTCTACGATCCCTGCTGCGGCAGCGGTGGAATGTTCGTGCAGAGTGAAAAGTTCGTACTGCAACACGGCGGGCGCATCGGCGACATCGCCATCTACGGCCAGGAGAGCAACTACACCACCTGGCGCCTGGCCAAGATGAACCTGGCCGTGCGCGGGATCGACTCCGACATACGCTGGAACAACGAGGGCAGCTTCCACAAGGACGAACTGCGCGACCTGCGCTTCGACCACATTCTCGCCAACCCGCCCTTCAACATATCCGACTGGGGCGGTGACCGCTTGCGCGAAGACCCGCGCTGGCAATTCGGCGTGCCGCCTGTGGGCAACGCCAACTACGCCTGGCTGCAACACATCCACTGGCATCTAGCGCCCTTTGGCACCGCTGGCGTGGTGCTGGCAAACGGCTCCATGAGTTCCAACCAGAGCGGCGAAGGCGAGATCCGCAAGGCGATGATCGAAGCCGACGCGGTGGACTGTATGGTGGCCTTACCCGGCCAGTTGTTCTATTCCACGCAGATCCCTGCGTGTCTGTGGTTCCTTGCACGCGATAAATCCAATGGCAAGCGCGGTAAGGAAACCCTGCGCGACCGGCGCGGTGAAGTGCTGTTTATCGATGCCCGCAATATGGGCATGTTGGTGGACCGCACCCGGCGCGAACTCACCGACGAGGACATCCAGAAGATCGCCGACACCTATCATGCCTGGCGCCAATCCGACTGGGGTCAGACCGCCGAAGGCGCTCTGACCCCTTATCAAGACATCCCCGGCTTCTGCAAGAGCGCCACCCTCGACGACGTCCGCAAGCACGGTCATGTGCTGACCCCCGGCCGCTATGTAGGTGCCGAGGCTGTGGAGGATGATGGTGAGCCATTCGCTGAAAAAATGCAGCGCCTCAGTGCGCAGTGGCGAAAGCAGCAGCAGGAAGCGACGCAGCTGGATGCGGCGATTGATGCCAACCTCAAGGAGCTTGGGTATGGCGGGTGAATGGCGCGATTCCACGCTTGGTGAAGTGACTGATTTCTTGTCGGGCGGTACCCCATCAAAGAGCAGAGCCGACTACTGGAACGGTTCAATTCCTTGGGTATCTGCAAAAGATATGAAGCAGTTCCGACTCGGAGATTCACAAGACCACGTTACTGAAGCTGGTGCTTCGAACGGTACAAGACTCGCTCCTGCTGGCTCGGTATTACTTCTAGTTCGCGGCATGACCTTGCTCAATGATCTGCCAATCTGCGTTATTGGCAAGCCCATGACGTTTAATCAAGACGTGAAGGCGCTTCGACCAAACATACATGTTACCGATGACTTCCTTCCGTATCTGTTGCTTGGGAATAAACATCGACTGCTCTCCCGAGTTGATCTTGCGGGCCATGGTACGGGACGGCTGAACAGCGACGAGCTTAAGGCGCTAACAATCGGTCTGCCCACCGAGCCCGAACAACGCGCCATCGCCTACATCCTCGGCACACTGGACGACAAGATCGAACTCAACCGCCGCCGCAACCAGACTCTGGAGGCCATGGCCCGCGCCCTGTTTAAGGACTGGTTCGTCGACTTCGGCCCCGTCCGCGCCAAGATGGAAGGGCGCGAACCCTATCTCCCCGCCGAGCTCTGGCAGTTGTTCCCCGACCGCCTTGATGATGAGGGGAAGCCGGAAGGGTGGGAGATGCAACCGCTCGATGAGATTGCAGCCTTTCTCAATGGCCTCGCCCTTCAGAAATTCCCAGCAACCGATCCTGACGACAACTTTCCGGTGATCAAGATCGCTGAGCTTCGCAATGGCGTCAGCGCCAAGAGCGGTCGTGCATCGCTTGATGTACCAGACAAGTACATTATCAAGGATGGCGATTTCCTGTTCTCCTGGTCTGGCAGTCTGCTGGCAAAGTTCTGGACCGAAGGTAAAGGTGCACTCAATCAGCACCTGTTCAAGGTCACCTCCGAGCGCTACCCCATGTGGTTTGTCAGCCATTGGGTGTATCACCACCTCGAAACATTTCAAGCCATCGCGGCCTCAAAGGCCACGACCATGGGCCACATCCAACGAGGTCATCTCAAGGCGACAGTGACGCTTTGCCCACCAGACATTGTGTTGGAGAGACTCGGGGTCGTTATGGCGCCTCTTGTCGAACAAGCGATTCACAATCAACTCGAATCCCGAAACCTCGCGCAACTCCGTGACACTCTGCTGCCCAAGCTGATCTCCGGCGCGCTGCGCATCGCGGATGCTGAAAAGTTTTTAAGCGTACAATCGCGAAAACATACATTTAATTCAAATATGGAGCGGATATGGCCAGAGCTGACCTATTAATTCGCCTTGTCCAATCCGGTATGAGGAGCGACAAGGCCAGCTTTAGAAAGGTCGTCGAGGCGATCATCGCCGAAGAGCGAACCAAGCAGCACAAGGTGCTGGCCGAGAAGCTCGAGGAGTTACTGAACGCCGCGCCGGTAGAACGCACCGTTACCAATGGCGGTGGTCCTATGCTGGATCAGCGCATGGGCAACCTGTTTCATGAGATTATGCCCCAGCGAAAGCTGTCCGATCTCATCCTGCCGGATGAGGTGCTGCAGATTTGCCAGAGCCTGATTCAGGAACAGCACCGGACCGACCTGCTCAGGTCATACAACCTGGAGCCCCGTCATCGCTTGCTCCTCATCGGACCGCCAGGTAATGGCAAGACTTCGTTGGCCGAAGCCATTGCAGAAGCACTGGTTGTCCCGCTGCTTGTGGTCCGTTATGAGAGTGTCGTCGGTACATATCTGGGCGAGACCGCTGTCCGCCTGAAGAAACTGTTTGAGTATGCCTCCACTCGGAAATGCGTGCTCTTTTTCGATGAGTTTGAAACCCTCGGCAAGGAGCGTGGTGATCTGCACGAGACCGGTGAGATCAAGCGCGTGGTGAGTTCGCTGCTCATGCAGATCGACAACCTGCCGAGCCATGTCATGGTTATCGGTGCAACCAATCATGCCGAACTACTGGACCGTGCTGTCTGGCGGCGCTTCCAGGTCCGCATGACTCTACCCGGCCCGACCCGCGCTCGCCTGACAGAGTGGTTCGAAAAATTCGAGCGCCGGATCAATATTCCCTTGGGATATGCCGCGGGCACGTTGGCAAAACGTCTACATGGGTCGAATTTCGCCGAAGTCGAAGAGTTCGGCACGACCGTGTTCCGCCAGTATGTGCTAGAACAATCGAACGCCAACATGAAGGATATCGTATCCAAAACCCTCCAGAGTTGGTCCGCCAGATCAGTCACCGTAGCGCAACAGCACGAACCGGAGGTGAAGGATGCCTGAACGCCCACTACTCCTTTTCCCGATGCCACAGCCGGCTGATAGGACAAAACAGAAACCCCAGTTCGGACGCGTTCACAAGCCCAATGTAACACGACAAGGTCAACGCCTTTCACCGATGTTCAACCAACTGCAGGCAGCTTTTGAAGCCCGCAGAGCTGAGATTCAGCAAAACATTGCGGGTATAGACCCCGAGCAAGTTTTAGTAATTGAGACCATTGGCAGCGTCGACAATTTTGCCAATGCCGTGAAACGTATCGAGGGACTCGAATGGATGGGTGAACTCGAGAGCGATGAGATTGCACCCGACCAAGATTTTTATGATGAGAATAATCCTGAAAAGGAGCTGAACGGGCGTCTGTATCTGGTAATGTCCAATCAGCGAGCCCTCGACGAAATGCTGTCCCTGTGGCGACGCTACCAGACTGATCCAAACATGCAGTTCGAGCGCGGCCTTACAAAGTTCCGCGATGTGTTCCTACACTTGAAAAGCATCCGTCGGTGGGATGTTCAGGACAGACTTCTTGAAACCGGCGTGATCGATCTCTGGCAGGCGGATCTTGAATACGACGGTGATCGTGTCATTCCGTTTGAGGCTGAGCTTTGGTTTCGTGGAAGCAACGAGCTTCGCGCAGTTAGCGCGAGACAAGTCATGAACCTCGTTCAGCAAGCTGGCGGTCGAATACTGAACCAGTCAGTGATTGAGGGCATCGCCTACCATGGGCTCCTGGCCGAACTGCCGGCTCATGCCATCCGATATATCGTGGAGAACCCAACAACTGAACTGGTTAAATGTGAGAACGTAATGTTCTTCAGGCCTGTTGGGCAAATGGTGGTCGGAGACCAATCTCCAGAGGGTGATGTGGAAATCGCCCAGATTGAAGAGATGCCAATGCCTACTGGCGATCCTGTCGTGGCTCTTTTTGATGGGGTTCCGCTGTCCAATCACCGCTTGTTGACTGGCCGTTTGATTGTTGACGATCCAGATAACTGGGAAGCTGATTACGCGGCCTCTGAGCGGGTCCATGGCAGCTCAATGGCATCGCTAATTGTCCATGGCGACCTGAATCAGTCACAGCCCTCTCTATCCAGACCGGTTTACGTTCGGCCTATCATGAAGCCGCTGAACTGGCTCGACACGCCTCGACCAGAGGGGATTCCTGAAAATTGCCTTGCGGTCGATCTTATTCACAGAGCGGTTAAGCGATTATTCGAGGGTGATCAGGGGGAAGGACCGGCAGCTCCTCACATTAAAGTAATCAACTTGTCAATCGGTGACCGAGCCCGCCAGTTTACACAGTCTATGAGCCCGATTGCCAGATTGCTGGACTGGTTGAGCATGAAGTATAGCGTGCTGTTTGTCGTCAGTGCCGGGAATCACCCAACAACAATTTCTTTGGGCGTATCTCGGGAGGAATTCGACTCGTTTCAAACTGACGAATTTGAAGCGGCAACGATCAAAGCACTGTACAGGGACGCCCGACACAGGAAACTTCTTTCGCCAGCCGAAACGATTAACGGCATCAGCGTTGGGGCAGTACATCTTGACGAGGCACAGGTTACCTACCAGGGAAATAGGATAGACCCATTTGGACGTCCATTACCCAGTCCCGTTTCAGCATTTGGCAGCGGTTATCGACGTGCAATAAAACCCGAACTTATCTTCTACGGCGGGAGACAATGGTACCGGTTGCCTTTACAGCCAACCAACCCCGTAACCATTGAGCCCGCAATTTTTCGCACAACCCCAGGAAACAAAGTCGCCTCACCCGGAAGCCTTGCCGGTGAACTAAACGCCACCTCCTACAGTTGTGGAACGAGCAATGCGACTGCTTTGATCAGCAGAGCCGCTGGCACTTGTTACGACTCTCTGCAGCAGATCTTCAATGAGCAAGCGGCTGAAGTCGATCCATCAAATTATGAAGTTCCCCTATTGAAGGCGATGTTGGTCCATGGTTGCTCGTGGGGCGATATAGGTTCACGAATTTCCGAGGTGCTTCGTACCCCTGAAAACGGCCGTCAGCTCAGTGGGCTGATTAGCCGGTGGATCGGTTATGGCATACCGGTGGTAGACCGTGTTCTGGATTGTACACATCAGCGAGCAACAGTCTTGGGCTTCGGGCAGCTTTCCGATGGTGAAGCTCACGTTTTCAGCCTGCCTCTACCTCCATCGCTGGGATCGCGCCCTGAGTGGCGACGCCTGACAGTTACCTTGGCTTGGTTGTCCCCAATCTCGGCAAGCACTCAAAAATATCGCACTGCAAGCCTTTGGTTTGAAATGAACAACAACGGCTTAGCTCCAACTCGAAGTGATGCCGATTGGCGAGCAGTGCGGCGCGGAACAGTCCAACACGAAGTGTTCGAAGGCCAGAAAGCGGAGCCGTTCATCGACGGGGAAGCTATCGAAATCAAAGTGAACTGCCGTGAAGACGCCGGAAAAATCCAGAACCCTATCGCGTATGGATTGACCGTCTCATTGGAGGTGG
Organism: Pseudohalioglobus lutimaris; assembly: GCF_002866825.1. Lineage (GTDB taxonomy): Bacteria > Pseudomonadota > Gammaproteobacteria > Pseudomonadales > Halieaceae > Halioglobus > Halioglobus lutimaris. The sequence goes on from NZ_PKUS01000029.1 coordinate 10,065, forward strand.
CTGAGGGCGCCGATATCGCTGTTTACAACGAGATCCGAACTCGAATTGCACCTGCGATTCAGATTCGCCCTGGTGAGAACCAGACAACATATGAAGGACCAGTCGCGTGATTCGCATCCATCATGATGTATATTCGGGTGGGTACCCATGAATAACATCGTGATTTTTGAAGCCGAAAATCAACCGGTACAAGTGCGACTGGAGGGCGAGACTGTCTGGCTGGTTCAGGCGCAAATGGCGGAATTATTCGGCACATCGGCTGACAATATCAGCCTGCACCTGAAAAATATCTTTAAAGACAATGAGTTGGACGAGGCGGCAACTACCGAGGATTTCTCGGTAGTTCGTCAGGAAGGGGCGCGCCAGGTCAAAAGGCAGCTCAAGCACTACAATCTCGACGTCATCATCTCGGTAGGCTACCGGGTCAGTACCACTCGCGCTACCCGCTTCCGCCAATGGGCCACCGGCGTACTGCGTCAGCATTTGGTGGAGGGTTACAGCCTCAACCAGCAGCGATTGGAGGAACGCGGCATTGAGTTCGAGCAGGCGTTCGACCTGCTTTCCAGCACCCTGGCCAACCAGCAGCTGGTCAGCCCGGAGGGTGAAGCGGTGTTGCGGGTGATCGCCGACTACGCCCGCAGTTGGAGCATGCTGCAGGGTTATGATGAGCAGAGCCTGATCGGGCAGACCAGCACGCAATGCGGTATGCGTTCGTTGCATCTGGATGACGTGCTCCCGGCGATTGCCCAGCTCAAGGCGGAGCTGATCGCCAAAGGCGAGGCCACCGAGCTGTTCGGCCAGTTGCGTGGAGATGCGCTTGCGTCCGCCATCGCAACCATTGAGCAGGGCTTTGGCGATGAGCTGTTCTATCCCAATGTTGCCAGCCGGGCGGCGCATCTGCTGTATCTGGTGATCAAAAACCATCCCTTGGCCGATGGCAACAAGCGCACGGGCTCATTTCTGTTTCTGTGGTACTTGCGCCTGAACGAGCACTTACTGGCGCGGCCAGTGGAAAGGCTGATTAACGACAATACGCTGGTAGCGCTGGCGCTGCTGGTAGCAGAGAGCAAACCTGCGCAAAAAGAGCTGATGGTGAAGCTGGTGGAGCATTTTGTGTTATTGACAACTGACTCGGCGGCCAAGGAAGACTGATGGCCTTTCTATCGGAAGCACAATTGGAAACCGCACTGTTGGAGCAGCTTGCCGTGCTGGGCTATACCTGCGCCTCCGACGATGTAATCGGCCCCGATGGTAAACAACCGGAGCGGGATGCCTACGACGAAGTGGTGCTCACAGCGCGACTCACCGCCACTGTAGCGCGCCTGAACCCGACGTTACCGCCAGAGGCACAAGCGGATGCCGTGCGCCGCCTGACGCAATCAGAATTGCCGAACCTGCTGGAAGAGAACCGTCGCATACACAGGCTTCTCACCGAAGGTGCCGATGTGGAGTATTACGGTGAGGATGGCACGCTAACAGCCGGCAAGGTGCGGCTGATCGACTTCGAACAGCCTGCCAACAATGACTGGCTGGCAGTGCAGCAGCTCACGGTGGTGGCAGGCCAGGCCAAACGCCGCCCGGACGTGGTGGTGTTCGTCAACGGACTGCCGCTGGCGGTAGTAGAGCTGAAAGCACCCGGTGGTGAAAGTGCCACACTGAGCAGCGCCTTCAACCAGTTGCAGACCTATAAGCAGCAGATTCCTGCCCTGTTTCATAGCAATGCCTTGTTGGTAACCTCAGACGGATTGATGGCCCGTGTCGGTTCCTTGTCGGCGGAGCAGGAGCGCTTCATGCCCTGGCGTACCACCGATGGCACACGCATTGAGCCAAAGGGCATGCCCGAGATGGCCACGCTGATCGAGGGCGTATTCGAACAGGGACGCTTCCTAGACGTGTTACGCCACTTCACCGTGTTTGGCGAAGGCCCGTCTGGTCTGATCAAGATCATCGCCGGTTATCACCAGTTCCACGCGGTGAAGAAGGCTGTCACATCAACACTGCGGGCCAGCATGGAAAACGTGCAGGCGGAGGACCCCGCGGAGTACGGTCTACCCAGCGTGGAAAGCCAGCCTGAAGGCGACCGCAAGGCGGGTGTGATCTGGCACACTCAGGGTTCCGGCAAGAGCCTGCTGATGGCTTTTTATGCCGGCCTGCTCGTATTCGACCCACGCATGGCCAATCCCACACTGGTAGTGCTCACCGACCGCAACGATCTGGACGACCAGCTGTTCGCGACCTTCGCCATGTGCAAAGACCTGCTGCGCCAGACGCCGGTGCAGGCGCAGGATCGAGATCACCTGCGCACTTTGCTCAATCGTGCTTCCGGCGGCGTAATCTTTACCACCCTACAAAAGTTCTCGACTGCGGCAGACGAGACCGACTTCCCAGCGCTGACCGACCGCTCCAACGTCGTGGTCATCGCCGACGAGGCGCACCGCAGCCAGTACGGTTTCAAGGCCAAGATGGCCAGCAAGACCGGCGAGATCGCCTATGGCTTTGCCAAGTACCTGCGCGATGCACTTCCCAATGCTTCCTTCATTGGCTTCACCGGCACACCCAGTGAGGCCACCGATGTGAATACGCCGGCCGTTTTCGGCCACTACATCGACATTTACGACATCAGCCGTGCGGTGGAAGACGGCGCCACAGTGCCTATTTACTACGAATCCCGGCTGGCGCGCATCGAACTGGACGAGGATGAGAAGCCCCGCATCGACGCTGAGATTGAGGCGCTGCTGGAGGACGAGGACGAGCCCAGCGCCGAGCGCACCAAACAGAAGTGGAGCACAGTGGAGGCATTGGTCGGCAGTGATAAGCGCTTGGCGCTGGTGGCCGACGATCTGGTGCAGCACTTCGAGGACCGGATAGCGGCGCTCAGCGGCAAGGCGATGATGGTTTGCATGAGTCGCCGCATCTGCGTAGCGCTCTATGACGAGATCATCAAACTACGGCCGCAGTGGCACAGTTCGGACGACAATGCTGGAAGCATCAAGATCGTGATGACCGGCGCGGCCAGTGATCCCGTGGAGTGGCAGCAGCATATCGGTAACAAGGCGCGCCGCGACCTGTTGGCAAAGCGTGCCCGTGATCCACAAGATCCGCTCCAGCTGGTGATCGTACGCGACATGTGGTTGACCGGCTTTGATGCGCCCAGCATGCACACCATGTACATCGACAAGCCGATGCGCGGCCACGGCCTGATGCAGGCTATCGCGCGCGTCAACCGCGTGTTCCGCGACAAGCCCGCTGGCTTGATCGTGGACTACATCGGCATCGCCCAGAACCTGAAGTCGGCGCTGGCGCAGTACTCCAAACCCGATCAGGACAAGACCGGCATCGACGAGTCCGAAGCCGTGGCGGTATTGCTGGAGAAGTACGAGATCGTGCGCGACATGTTCCACGGCTTCGACTACCGCACCGGCCTCCAAGGTACCCCAGGCGAGCGGCTGGCGATGATGGCAGGGGCTATCGAATGGATACTCACCAGGCAGCAGCAGTGGGCGGAGGCAGAGAAAACACCGGAGGCCAAGAAGGTGGCGCATCGGCGCTTTGCCGATGGTGTTCTGGCGTTATCCAAGGCGTTTGCGCTGGCGGCCAGTTCGGATGAGGCGCGCGGTATACGCGAGGAAGTCGGATTTTTCCAGGCGATCCGTGCCGCGCTGGCTAAGACGGCCGGCGTTTCAGGCACCACGCGGCAGGACCGGGAATTAGCCATCCAACAGGTTGTCAGTCGAGCTGTGGTCTCCACCGAGATCGTCGATATCCTCTCTGCAGCCGGTATCCAGACACCGGACATCTCCATCCTCTCCGACGAGTTTCTGCTCGAAGTACAGCAGATGGAGAAGAAGAACCTGGGGCTGGAAGCCCTACGCAAGCTTTTGGGTGACAGTATCAGCTCGCGCACCCGCAGCAACGTGGTAGAGACCCGTGCCTTCACCGAACGGCTGGAAGACGCCATCGCGCGCTACCACGCCAACGCGATCACCACCGCCGAGGTGCTGCAGGAGCTGATCAAGCTGGCCCAGGACATCCGCGCTGCCCGTAACCGGGGAGAGGAACAAGGCCTGTCCGACGAGGAGATCGCCTTCTACGACGCACTGGCAGAAAACGAATCTGCGCTGGAGGTGATGGGTGACGACAAGCTGCGCGTGATTGCCCACGAACTCCTGGTGAGCCTGCGCGAAAACGTCGCCGTCGATTGGGCCCACCGCGAATCGGCAAGGGCGCGGCTGCGTGTGCTGGTCAAACGCATCCTGCGCAAGTACGGCTACCCGCCCGACCTACAGGATGCGGCGGTACAGACAGTGCTGCAGCAGGCCGAGGTGCTTTCTGCCCTGTGGCAGCCCGGTCATTCACGTGCATGAGAAGTCCTTCCGGTATTCGCCAGAGCAATATTTCTCTAGCCTGATGGTCACATAAACCTATGCGCTGCTGAATGAACGTGAAACACAAAAGCCGTTATTTCACTTTATGGATTAAAAGTGAAATTAGAATCCCCTTGTTTCATTTGCAGCGGGTTAAAAGGACAGGCGAGGCGATCAAGGCACCACTGACACCTGCGGGAGATTTGCGGGACTTGTGGTGAAAAGTTGTGCTCTGTTATGCAAAATGGCTGTGGGCGTTCGGATTTAAGTTAATAAAATCAATCAGTTAAAAATATCCAGCACGATTCATAATGCTGGGGTCGGTGGTTCAAGTCCACCCGTAGCTACCACTTATTCCTTTCAAAAACAGCAGCTTACAATCGATCAAGGGGCTCTACCCAATTAACGGGGGACGGGCATTCACTCGTACCCGATTGATAGGCTCTACCCAATTAACGGGGGACGGGCATTCATCCGTACCCGACTGATAATACCGTCCCACCCGCAGTGGGTCAGCACTCTCAACCGATAGTTCTCAAAGTTTCTAAAACCATAGGTCCTTCTGGAGATCATTCTTCAGGTTTCACTGGTGACGACGCATCAGACTGATCAGACCACCGTTCTTGCGGCCTTCCAGGGCGTGCTGCTGCCAGATCTTCAAGAAGTGCTGATTGATGAGCCGGACCACGTGGAATCGATCGGCCACTATCGTGGCATTGGGGAAGTATGCCGGGCGACACTGCGGTGGGTTTCTGACAGGTCCATGACCATCACCTGCATATTGCCTCGGCCCCGGAGACCCTTCAAATAGTGGCGCAAACTGGATTCAGAGCGTCCCAGCTTTACCTCAAACAGGTTGTGGTTCTTGACGTCCACAAAGGTGGTGGTGAAGCCCTTTCGGCGAGTGAAGAAGTTCTCGTCCATGCCCAGCACCCGCGGACATCGTCTGTGGCCTTAGCTTGCCGGAATCAACCCAGGTTGTGAGCCACTTCGCAGTCCTGCCCGGAGCTCTGCGAAGTGCTCTCTAGTGATTTATACTGGTTGCTGCAGCGGTATGAACAGTCTTAGGGAGCGCTTTTTTGGAAAAGGATTTCTTCCTTGCACGACAGCCTATACTCGACAGGAACCTGAAGCTCTACGCCTACGAGTTGCTCTTTCGTGCGTCTGAGGAAAACAGCGCGCCCGCAGACCTCGATGACGAGGCCGCCACCGCGCAGGTGCTCACCAATGCGATGGAGATTGGTATCGACCGCCTGTCGCGCGGGCGGGTTACCTTTATCAACCTGCCACGGAAGTTTGTGCTGGATCCCAACCTGCTGCCCATAGAGCCAACAAGGGTGATGCTGGAGATACTTGAGGACGTGGTGCCTGACGACGACGTTCTGGCCGGTGTGAAGTCGCTGCGTGATTCTGGCTTCAAGATTGCGCTCGACGATGTGGTGGAGTCAGAAGATTACGAGGAGCTTATGCCGCATGTCGATACCGTTAAAATAGATATCCGCGCCATGCAGGAGTCAGACTGGGCGCCGCAGATTGAGCGTATCAAGGCCCATCACTGCAAGGTTCTCGCGGAAAAGGTGGAAACCGAGGAAGAGTTCCAGAAGCTGATGTCGCTGGGTGTGGACTATTTTCAGGGCTACTTTTTTGCCCGGCCGCGCATCGTTCGCGGCAAAAAGTTGCCAACCAACAAAATTGCCCTGTTGCGCCTGCTTTCGCGCATCAGCGACCCCGAGACCGATCTCGAAGAACTGCAGCAACTCATCAGCCAGGATGTGGGCCTGAGCGTGCGCGCACTGGCGTATGTGAATTCCGCTGCCAATGCGCTGAACCGCAAGATTGATTCCATCAAGGAAGCCATTGTTTATCTCGGGCGCGGCACCATCCGCAACTGGGTGGTGCTCTATATTATGAGCGGCGTAGACGGCAAGGCCGACGAGATTGTGACCATGGGCCTGGTACGTGGCCGGCTCTGTGAACTGCTGGCCCAGCGCAGCGGCCTTGAAAATCCCGACAGCTATTTTGCCGTGGGTCTGTTCTCGGTGCTGGACGCTCTGCTTGATGTGCCACTCGAAGAGGCACTCAAGTACCTGCCGTTACCTCAGGACATGCAGGATGCCCTGACCGAACGCGACGGTGATCGTGGCGAGGCCCTCAGCTATGCCGTCAGTCTGGAAGCCGGAGATGGGGAAGCCGTTGCCTACCGCGACCTGGATACGGCGGAACTGGCTGATATCTACATGGCCGCCGTGCAGTGGGGAGACACCGCGGCGCGCCAGGCCGGTTTGGAATAGCACCCGGTGGGCTAATTCGCAGGCCTGCTCTGCTGCGCTTCCCTACGCGGCAGTTTGGGAGTAGCCTGAACCTCATGTCAGGAGCTTTACCTGCAGAGGTGAGTGATGCAACAAGGCACGCTTCTAAACGAAAGCATTCCCTCCCGCGTGGAGGTCATGTTTGCGGATGCCAAAGGGGTAAACACAAGTTTTGCTGCTTAATGCAGTGGTTCCACTGGAACCATGCCTGAAAACTGCATTGAGCAGATGATGTACTAAGACTATTGCCGTAGGGCGGAGGCGCCCACGTCACTACCCGCTGCGCTCGGCAGTGACTTGAGCGCGTGCTTTACGAGGGACTAATGAGGAAGTGCGAGAACGCTGGGGCGGCGTGAGAGTAAGCCTGACCAGAAGCCGGCGTCGACACCTGCCAGCGCAACCCTGGAAGACCTCGAGCAAGGCTCGTTTAAAGCTCAATTAACCTGCTTGAGTTGGCAGCCTCAGGCGATACAAGGAAAAGCATGATCGATTTTGTTGCGACATTTATTTTCTTCTTTGCTGTCATCGACCCTATCGGCTCGGTTCCGGTATTTATCGCGGTTACCGGCCAGTATGATGATCGGACCAGAAGAGGCATTGCCGTCAAAGCGACACTTGTAGCGGCGGCAGTCTTGCTTTTCTTTGTAGTGGCCGGTGAAATCATTCTCACTGCAATGGTTATTCCACTTCCGGCATTCCAGATCGCCGGAGGGATCGTATTGTTTTTGTTCGCGCTCTCGATGATTTTCGGGGAGAGCAAGCCAGAACAAGAACTTAAGTTAGCGGTAAGCGGTAACGAAACCGCTATATTCCCTATTGCCGTCCCCTCTATCGCCGGGCCAGGCGCGATGCTTGCGGCTGTATTGATGACGGAGAACTCTCGCTATAGTCTTATAGAGCAGGCCCAGACGGCCGGGATGATGCTTTTGGTACTGGTGGTTGTCCTGGTGCTCCTGCTCGGTGCGAACTGGATTCATCGGCTTATTGGCAACAGCGGGGCAAGTATTGTCAGCCGGGTGATGGGGTTGATACTGTCTTCCGTCGCCACCACAAATGTGCTGGCGGGAATCACGGAATATTTTTCCCTGTAACATGCAAACGCAAACTCATAGGGCCCGGCTCCGGGTACTCAGCTTTAGCCGCATTAGGTTATATCCAGCTACCGCGTAGATCGACGAAGACACGGCCAGATGTATTTACACCCACCCTGCTTGCCCTTGAAATTTACTGCCCCGTATTCACGAGCATGTCCTGATAATCACGCTGCCAGCTGAGTCACTCCTGGGTCACGTATATCTGATACTCCGGGTTGGTAGACTCGATAACGCTGTCTGCGCGGGCTTTGTAACTGTCTTTGAAGTCATCATGCGTAAATATCCAGAACTGTTCTTTACGAATGCCTTCAAAGATAATTCTGGCGCACTCCGCGGGTGGCATACCTTCTTCAATCCCTGTTTCCAGGAATGACATCAGTTCGGAGTTGGCTTCCCTGGCGACCGTGGATGTGACGGGGCGACTGGTGCCGGAATTCGCAATTCCGGTTGAGATGGGCCCGGGGCACACTACCGATGTTTTCAGTTTGGCATCGATGCTTGCCAGTTCGTAATGCAGGGTTTCGGTCAGGGCGACCACTGCCTGCTTGCTCACGGTGTAAGGGCCCATTAGTGGTGCTGCCAGTAACCCTGCAAGTGAAGCGACGTTGACGATGTGTCCGGGCGTATCCTGCTCAAGCATGCGTGGTACGAAACTATGGAGACCGTGAACCACGCCCATCAGGTTGATATTGAGAATCCATTGCCAGTCTTCGGGGGGACGCTCCCAACTCAGGCCGCTGATCAGAACCCCGGCATTGTTTATCAACAGGTCCACCTGTCCAAAGGCCTTGTACGCCGCGTCCGCCAGCGTATCCAGTGCCCTGGGGTCGGAGACGTCCGTGGTCACGGCAACGACCTTGGCACCATCGGCACGCAGTTCGTCAGTAACGCCCAGTAGCTGTTCGGCGTTGCGGTCAGCCAGTACCAGTTGCATGCCTTCACGGGCACAGTGTCGGGCCAATCCCAAACCTATCCCGCTGGCAGCGCCGGTAACAACCGCGACTTTGTTTGCAAATAGTTGCATTATGATTCCCCCTAAGTCTGTTCAGCACCCATATTAGCTTCCCGTCGATGTGGGTCCATATCGTTTATGTGAACAATATGGTTTTTTGCCTGATGCGCATACTGCCATATCAGTGCCTGAGATATCGGCAGCGGAATAAAGCTGAGTCCGAACGTTTCTTGTTTGAGGAACGGTGGACACCATTAGTAGTATGTAGCAGCGACCATGAGCAGTCGCTGAATACTTCAAACGAGGCCTCTAAGGCGTTGTTTGTGTAGCCAGTCCAATTCGGCGATGCGGCAGCACACAGGATCACGATATCTCAGCTAGAATGGCGTCATTGGGCCAGCATTTAGCTTCCAGCGGAGAGCAGGAGTCTGGTCACGGATAAGCCGGCGCCACGGCGAAGGCATTGCGGTAGATGTAGCCGGTTATAAGCAGATAACAGACTTGGCGGAAAAGTAACTCGTTGAGTTGCTTGTCAATGCAGTTTCAGGAGCTTCTATGACAATTCGATATGTGTGGGCAAGAGTACCCAGCCTGTTATTATTCATTGCTTGTATAGCGGCCAGTTCCCGTGCCACCGCTGCCCCAGGCAGCTATTCACCCTATGTGGACGACACGACCCCCAGGCGCGTGTACTGGGGCGACACCCACCTCCATACCAGTTGGTCCGTAGACGCGGCTGTCCTGGGGCGCACAACGCTGACGCCTGACACCGCCTACCGATTCGCTAGGGGTGAGCAGGTAACCGCCACCAATGGCATGCAGGTGAAGTTGAAAGAACCTCTGGATTTCCTGGTGATTTCCGACCACGCCGAATACCTCGGGCTTATGCAGCAGATCAACCGTCAGGACCCGCTGCTGATGGAGACATCCCAGGGGGCACGCTGGCATGGCATGTTCCAGGAGGGACAGGACAGCATACGCAAAGCGCTGTTCGAAATCCTGATGGGCCTCGCCCAGCCAGACAAAATCGGCAGCACCGAATTGCGCCGCAAGACCTGGGAGCAGGTAACCGCGAACGCCGACCAGTACAACGAGCCAGGCGTGTTCACCGCTTTCATTGGCTACGAGTGGACCAGTTCCATGAATAATGCTGACAACATGCACCGGAACGTGATTTTCAGGGATAGCGCCAGGCTGGCGGACAAGATGCTGCCCTTTACCGCCCAGGATTCGCAGGATCCGGAAGCGCTCTGGGGTTTTCTTGAACGCTATACGCAGGCCACCGGCGGGCAGGTGATGGCCATTCCCCACAATGGCAATTTGTCCAACGGCATGATGTTCAGCGACAAGCGGGTAGACGTCTCTGCGTTTGATCGCAGTTATGCGCAGCGGCGAGCCCGTTGGGAGCCCCTGTACGAGGTGACCCAGATCAAAGGCGATGGTGAAAGTCACCCACTGCTGTCACCCAATGATGAATTTGCAAACTACGAGAACTGGGACCTGGGCAACCTGGCAGGTGAGCGCAAAGAACCCTGGATGTTGCGTTATGAGTACGCACGGTCGGCGCTGAAGCTGGGACTGGCTCACGAAAAGAAACTGGGTGTGAACCCCTTCAGGTTTGGCATGATAGGCTCAACGGATTCGCACACCGGACTGGCAACCGCAGCTGAAGATAATTTCTGGGGTAAGTTCAGTAAGTACGAGCCCGGTAATGATCGCCTCACACCCTCGGTCCTGCCCCCCGCGAAAGACCCGGAGCTGAATGTGCTCGGCTGGCAGTCTGTAGCATCGGGATACGCAGCGGTCTGGGCCACCGATAACACCCGCGAAGCGATCTTTGACGCGATGCAGCGCAAGGAGGTTTTCGCCACCACAGGGCCGCGAATCTCCGTGCGCTTTTTCGGGGGCTTTGAGTACAAGGCGGATGACGCCCTGCGTCCTGACTACGCAAGGGTGGGGTACAGTAGGGGGGTGCCCATGGGTGGCGACCTGGGAAATGCCCCGGCGAATCGTTCGCCGCGTTTTCTGGTCGCCGCAAACAAGGATCCATTCGGTGCCAATCTCGATCGCATCCAGATTGTGAAAGGCTGGCTGGACAGTGACGGCGAGCTACACGAAAACGTCTACAACGTGGCCGTGTCCGATGAGCGTCCTGTTGTCGACAATGTGGTTGAACCGGTGGGAGACACGGTGGATGTTTCAACGGCAAGCTACGCCAACAGCATTGGCGAGCCGCAGTTGCTGACGCGGTGGATTGACCCGGACTTCAATCCCGCGCAGCACGCGTTTTACTACGCTCGAGTGCTGGAAATTCCGACGCCGCGCTGGACGGCGTATGATGCGAAGTATGCTTCCACTGATGTAGTCCAGGGCATTCCAATGAAAACCCAGGAGCGTGCTTATACCTCCCCGATCTGGTACAGCCCGGCGGAGCAATCAACCCGGTGATAGCACGATCAGGTGCAGGTAGAAGGCCTTTGGACAGCGTTGAGCGCTTTCAATGATTGATCATCACGCTGAGATTTCGATACAGTACCTCGCCCCGATTCTCAATGAGCTTGAAATTATCGGATTCAGCCTTCCTGCTGTTTTTGAGTACGCGGGTTTGAATCTACCAGATGGTCAGCGTGACCTTCACCAGCTGGTGCTCCCCGTACTCGACTTTACGACCCTCTATGCGCGCTCGCTCGCGTTGCTTGAAGTGGAAACCAGCGAAAGAGCCGACAAAACCCCCTCTGACAAGGGGCGGCTGGAGGTGATGTGCTGCGTGGCGATAGCCTGTCCAGATCTTGAAAATGCTATCCGTCAGCTGTCAACGCTGAGTCGCTTCAGTCATCCCCGCGACATTTCAATGTGTTTAGTGGAAGAGGGTGATACAGCAAGCCTTGTGCTTGATTTTCATCGCAGTTCTCGCGCTACAGCGTCGCTGCTTGTAACCGTCGCGTCAATGATCTTCCTGCACCAGATATTTTCCTGGGTGATTGGCCGTCGGATTACTTTGCGCGAGTTGCGGTTCAAGTCGTTTGAGCCGGACCAGCCTGTTCCTATGATTGACCTGCTGGATGCGCCCGTTTTGTACGGGCAAGCGGAGGACATGATGGTGTTCGATAGCGCGCTTTTGTCCTGGCCGGTGATCCGCAATTACGCGGATCTGCAGAAAATCATCGACTACATTCCCTTTGATATCTGGTACAGCGGCATCGTTGATCTGCCACTGGCGGGCCGAATTCGTAATATGCTGATTTCGGCCCTGCACAGTGGCCTGCCGCTTCCCTCTACAAAATCATTGTGTCAGATGTTCCACGTCAGTGAGGCCACACTGCGCCGACGCCTGGGCGATGAAGGTAGCAGTTACTCCGCCATTAAAGAAGAAAGCCAGAGCGCATTTGCGCAATACATGCTGCGCTGCACAGAGGAACCGATCAGTGACATTGCGCTCAGAACAGGCTTCGGTGACGACCGCTCCTTCCGTCGCGCTTTTCAACGCTGGGTGGGCTTGAGCCCCTCGCAATATCGCAAAAAGGCATCATCCGCTGCTGCGCAGCCTTAATCCGTCAACACATCTCCCGAGAGGTTGTCCACGGTGACCAGGTTGTCGTAGTAGGCGATGTCCGGCACGCAGCCCATACTCGCGGAGAAACCCTCCACAAAGGCATCGCTAAAGAAGGCCTCGGCGGCTGACCTGTTTTCCCATAAATAGACTGACAGCCCCTCTCTGCTGTTTTCGTCGAAGCAGAACTGCTTGCTGTATAGGTGGGGCATGCCCTTGAACATGCCGTCGGCACCCTGCTTGAACATGGCTGCCACTTCTGCTCGGTCAGAGTCGCCTGGTACCTGGTATTTGACGATTACTGTAATCATAAGGTTGCTGTCTCTTCAGTTTTTGCGGTGTAAATCGCCGCGTTTAAAAATGCCGCGCGTCCTCAAGGATAAGATCCGCAGCCCTCATTGCCACGGCCATCACCGTTGCATTGGTAACACTGGATATCATTTCAGGCAGTATGGAGCAGTCGGCGACGCGCAAGCCCTTTACGCCAAACACGCGGGTTCGCTGGTCCACCACGGACTTTTCACGGTCCATGCCCATGGCGCAGGTGCCCACAGCGTGAAAGCCGGGCTGCCCCAGTTTCTTCACCAGTGCCAGTAAATCATCGTCCGTCTCTGCGCTTGCCAGCGCGCTGTTCGCCGCTACCACGCGAGAGGCTAAAGGCTCCTCCGCCATGATTTTTCTGACCACTTTCAGGCCCGCAATGCTTGCACTGCGGTCGTAGTCTGTCTGTAGGTAACGCATCTGGATATTGGGCATTGCGCCAGGGTCTGTTGACGTCAGGCAGATTTCCCCGGCACTTTCCGGGTACATGGCGTAGCTTGAGAGGCTGACGCCTGGTTCTTTGCTGAAGTTCTCCCCGTCGCGTGAAAACGGCATGAACATCAACATGATGTCGGGGGCCGATAACTGTTCCTGCGATTTGACAAAAGCGGCGGCATGGCAGGGCGACTGTGCCATGGGGCCGCTGCGTCTGGTGAAATAGCGCAGCAGATTGGCCAGCAACTTTGATCCGCCATACTGGTGATTCTCTGAATCCTTGGCAGCAGCGGTTGCAACGCCAATACCAGCAATAAGGTGCTCTCGCAGGTTTTTCCCGACGCGCGGATTGTCATGAACAAGGGGAATACCCAACTGCTCCAGCAGCTCTGGATTTCCGATCCCGGATCGTTGCAGAATCAGGGGTGACTCCAGTGCGCCGCAAGACAGAATAATTTCTTTTCTGGCCGTGAGTAGCACTTGTTCGCCAGCTTTCTCGCAGACCAGGGCACTGGCACGGTCGCCGTCAAAGATGACTTTATCGGCTGCCAGCCCGGCCTTTACATGCAGGTTCTTCACTTCGCCTGAATGTTCAAGGAAGGCGGTGGCCGCGCTCTGTCGACCACCGCGCTGATCAATATTGTAGTGGAGATAACCTGAACCCACTTCACCGAGGCGGGTAAGGGCAGTCTGCTGTGGTAACCCTACACGTTCGCAAGAGCGTAGAAAGTCGCCAGTGATTGCGTACTGGGCTCGGTGTGGGGCAATGTTGAAAAAACCGCCGTCACCGCCCTTGTCGTCAAGGGCATTTAAGTGTGCGCCTAACGCGCCAGCGTCCCAGTCTTGTCCGCCATGCGCCTCAAGGCGATCGATGCCACCGGGCCCGGGGCGAAGCCAGATCATGCCGTTCACCGAGCTCGATCCCCCAAGGGTCTTGCCGCGTAACCAGACTTCGCCGGGGATCTTCTTGCCCAGGCATTCAGCCTGGTAGCGGCTGACGTATTTCTCGCCGGCTAGCAGTGCACCAAAGCCTTTGGGCATGGTGAACAGCGGGCCTCGGTTTTTCTTGCCCTGTTCTATCAGCAGCACCTGATGATTCTGGCGGTAGGCCAGACGATGAGCCAGCGCACACCCTGCGGAGCCGGCACCAACGACAATATAATCGTATTCTTGCATTCTGTTTGTCTGACTCCGTAAGTTGTCTGCGCGAGGCAATGCAGATGCAGGGCTTCCTCAGCGAGCGCTATTGTCTATTTCTCGGCCGGTTTTTTCTGCGACGCCTCGGCGGCCCGCGTGGCCCTGCGGGGACTTCACGATGTTTTTTTCCAGTGTTTTCAGTGCACTTTCGCGATTACCAATCAGGCCGTAACCACCCGTGGACTCGTAGCCCATCAACCTGGCCAATTCCAGGGGTAGGGTACGCGCCGTCTCCAGAGAGCAGGATAGATACTGGTTTTCCACCTGGCGAACCCACCCGGCGCTAAAGGCTATATCTATGGCGCGCCTGATACGCTGGGAGCGGTTGGCGCCGCCGCCGTGGTAGATCTTGCCAGAGAAGATCATGACTGAACCGCGTGGCATCTCGACCGGAAAGCAGTCTGCCTCGCTGAATTGCGCACCAGGACCTGCTGTGTGACTGCGTGGCACAACACGGGTCGCCCCCATTTCCTCGGTGAAGTCCGTAAGCGCCCACAATGAATTGATAAAAACATCATAGTGGGTAGGGAAGGGGAAGCAATCGAACAGCATTTCATCCTGGTGCAGAAATTGCGATTCCGCTCCCGGCGCGATGGAATTGATCTCCGTTAACGACAGCTGAAACTGTTTCGTGTGCGAGAACAGCTCTCGAATGGTGGCGAGGTAGGTTTCCTGCATGATCAATTCCCGCACGGTGGGGGATCGCTCTATCAGAGAGCCCAGTCGCTGGGTGTTAAAACCCAGTTCTGGCAAATGGCCATAGGGGGCGCTGTCGAGGTAGGGTTCCAGCTCTACTTCGATCCCGTCCATCATCAACTCGGGAACCAGTTGGTCTATGACAACATAGCCATCTTCGCGAAAAGCCGACACCAGCTCGTTGACGTCGGTATTGCTGTCCATGTGTTTTATGCCCATGTACGCTTTCCTGTTGAGTGAACACGCGACGCTGATAATGGCTTACCCAGGACGATGTTCTGCATCCTGACCTTTGTCATTGTCATATGATCAAACCCGGCGCGAAAGGGCTTCACTTGCAGTTGACCGGACTATTGCGCTCAACCCGGGTTGAGTTCCGGTGACGTCAAGCTTTCGTGGCTGTGGTGGCAGGGGCATGCACCGAAGGTATAGAGGTCGCTTAATGGGTTGAGCGCGATCGTCCGCTGCGCTGGCGTTTGAAGAGGTGGCTGCTCAGCCCGCTACCGATCCTTCTTATTTTGACAAAAGCCCGCTGGGCAAAATTCCCTGTATCGAGACAGCGCAGGGCTTTCTCTCAGAAACCAGTGTGACTCTTGACTATATCGAAGCCTGCTATCCGCAGCAGCCGCTTGCGCCGGGTAACGCCTGGGAGCAGGCCAAGATGAAAGAGCTCATAAAAATTATTGAGCTGTATGTCGAAAGCCAGGGTCGGCGCCTGATTCCGGCGGCGATGGGGGGCGCGCAGCTTGAGCAGGCGGTGCTCGATGATGTCAGTGCGGTGATGAACAAGGGGTTGGGGGCGATACACCGGCTGGGACAGTTTGCGCCCTTCCTCATGGGAGAGCAGGTGACACTGGCTGATATTGTGTTGCGCTACTCGCTTGTGGTCGTGAACGGCGGCACGTGGCTGCCTGATCTGAATACAGCGGTGGTTGCGGGTATCGACATTCATGCGGGGCTTCCGGAGCGTGCCAGTTGGGAGCAGCGGATGAATGCGTTGCCAGTCAGCCAGCAGATCGATGCGGCTGTGCGTAAGGCGCTACCCGGCGTTATTGCCCAAAGGAACCAGCAAAAAGGCGAGTAGGGTGTTTCACCCCATTGTGCGGCGCAAGTCTCCGGGCAATTCATTGTTGCATTTTCAATACTGCAATGAAGTGCTGCCTGGCAGTTAGTCTGGAGCTGCTGAGGTGCTTCTTGCGCCACTGGTCAGCGGCGTATCGGTTCAGTATTCCACTTCCGGATCACCTACCTCGAGGTCGGCAACGTTCCCTGACTTCAGGAAGTTCAGAAACATCGTCATGCGCCGGTCCAGTGGCTTTCTGGTCCTCAGTTGGGGGTTGTTCAAACAGCTTACACACAAGCCCATAACAGTAAGCAGAAGCATTTCTGAAGTAACACGCACGGGTATTTTGGCCGCTATTTCTCCCTGTTCCTGTGCGTCTTTCAGGTCCTTCAAAATGGCGTTGTAGACTGTATAAAACGATCGATTACTGGTCCCCTCAAGCGATGTGAGTGTGGTTCCCTGGTGCCAGAAGGCGACCCTCACTTTCCAGTCATCGAGTGTTATATCGTCATAGGGGAGCAGGCAGCGCAGCCTTACTTCCAGTGCGCTTAGGCCGGTCTTGGCAGCGACTGCAGCGTTAACCCTGTGCAGGTATTGCTCATCTGCCCACTCAGCAGATGCGAGCAGCAATGAGGCTTTATTACGAAAGTAGTGCTCCACCAGCCCTCTGGAACACCCGGCTTTTTTCGCGACAGTACGTACTGAAAATCCCGACAGGCCGTCCTGGGCAATCACCTGTGTGGCGGCCTGAAGAATGTGTTCGCGCCGTTGGTGTGTAGTGTCTGAGACTTTTGGGAATGAAGCTTCTTTCATGGTTTCGAGTATACCTGAGTGGATTCAACTTGTGATTGATGCGCAGTGCGAGGGTGGCTTAGTGCGATACAAAAAGACGAACGTCTTGACGGCAGGACGACTGTCTTGTATAAATCCCCTCCACTGACTGGAGATATCCCCGGTGCGCATTAGTTGGCATTGGTTTGTATCAAAGAGAATAAGAACTTGAATGGATTAGCTGGCGTTAAACCCGATAGCCCGTTGAGGCTGTTCCGCATCATCCTGGCGGCGTCGCTGTGCCGTTTACTGCTACTTCCTGTCCCAGGCTGGACTCAGGATGCCCAGCTAATGGATGGTATGGGCAATATTAATATCGACGTGCTCCACTCAGAGTCTCCTGCCAGCGCGTTGTATGACCTTCACTGTGCCGAGTGTCACGACAACCCTACGGGGCGGGTTCCGCCCAGGGCATCATTACGTTACCGCCCGGCTGAAGGTGTTTACCAGGCCCTGCTTTCTGGCGGTGCCATGGCTCCCATGGCTGCTGGCTTATCAGACCACGAGCTCAAATCACTGGTGAAATTGTTAACCGGAAGAGAACCGAGAGAGATTAAGGACCCGCGCGAAAACCTGTGCGCTTCCCGAGGTGCGAATAATCGCGTTCTAAGCGGCGACTGGGTCAGTACTCATGGTGATGTTCGGGGGCGACGATTCAGGGACATACCTGAGCTCAGTTCTCAATCACTGGACCGACTCAAATTGAAGTGGTCTTATGCGTATCCTGGCGGCGCTTCGGGCCCCGCCACCACTGCAGGCAAAACCGTGTATTTGGCCGGTACCGGATATGTCATCGCTCTAAACGCGGATGCCGGTTGCGCTGATTGGGCGTATCCAACCGAAGGCAGAATTGTACGAGCAGCTACGGTGGCCGCCATTGCCAGTGAGCCTGTAGGAGAAGACAAGGCACTGCCCTCGGGTATCGTGGTCTTTGGTGACGATTCAGGCACAGTGGTCGCCCTGGATGCTTCGTCAGGCTCCATGTTCTGGCAGGTTAACGTCGCCAGCCACGTGCTTGCCCGTATAACCGCGGCCCCCACGGTTCACGATGATATTGTCTATGTACCTGTCTCCTCGATGGAGGACCCTCTCACACACGATGGCAACTACGTTTGTTGCAGTTCCAGAGGTGGTGTGGCTGCCATTGAATTGAAAAGCGGGAAGCTGCTTTGGAAGCAGGAGCATATCGTTGCTCCGCTTGCAGCGCTGGGAACAGGCGCGGGCGGCGATAGCAATCACCGCGCGGCAGGCCCATTGGCAGCCGAGTACGGCGGAAGTCACTTTCAGCAGGGCCCTGCGGGAGCGTCAACCTACACACCACTCACCATAGATTCAAAGCGGGGCGTGGTGTACGCCACTACGGCGGAAGAGTACGGATTCACAGGGGCGACAGGGCCGTATTCCGTGGTTGCATATGACTTGAAATCTGGTGCGAGAAAGTGGCAAACCTCTCTTATGCCACATCCCAAAGAGCGTGCCCGTATTTGCGCGAAACTGGAAACCGATTGTAGAAACCTGTTCTCCACTGGAACGTCGGCGCTGTTGCATCCCCTGTCTGACAAGGAAGATATTCTGGTAGTCGCCCAGAAGTCGGGTGTGGTGCACGGCCTGGATCCGGCCAATGACGGAACGATTCTGTGGTCTACGCAAGTCGCAGAGGGTGGTGATTTAGGTGGCGTGATGTACGGCATGGCGTCTGATGCCGAGAAGATCTACGTGCCCATTGCAGATGTAGACTCGCCACAGGGCCTGTTTACCGGCTCATTGGCAGCGCTCGATCCAGCCACCGGCAAGATTATCTGGCGCACGCCACCCCCCAGGCCGGCATGCAACTGGAATAAAGAGAACTGTATTTCTGGACAGGTAGCGGCCGTGACGGTCGTGTCCGATATGGTCTTCACAGGCTTCTGGGACGGCTTTGTCCGCGTTTACTCCTCTGAAGAGGGTCGCCTTCTCAAAGAGATTGATACCGCGATTGAGTACAAGGCAGTCAATGGTGTTGCCCACGGTGGTCAAGTCAGCGGCTATCCGGTCACTGTAGGAAAGGACGCTGTGTACATTACATCAGGAGCAAGCTCGATACTAAAACCTGGCAATGCACTTTTAGTGTACTCACTGGATGGGAACTAACGTGCACGCAACGCTGCCCCGCCGAAAACGCAAAGATTTTATGCTTTCGCTGAGCTCAACCCGAAATTGGGTCAGCCGATTTCATAGAGTGCTGATGCACCACTTTAATAACGTAACATGGAGAGATCCTGCATGAAAAACCCTAACCGCAAAAAGGCCCTGATGGCCATGGCCGTCGTTTCCGCCGTGGGCGCTACCGATGTGGCTTTAGCCCAGCAGCAACTTGAGGAAGTCGTTGTCACTGCGCGGAAACGTACTGAAAGCCTGCAGGACGTGCCAATGGCTGTGTCGGCTTTCAATACGGCTCAACTGCAAGATGCGCAGATCAGCGGAATTGAGGACCTTGAGCGGATGACGCCGAACCTGACGCTGACCGAAACGGGCGGGCTTCAGGCTGGTTCAGTTGCTGTGTTTGTGCGAGGCATTGGCAATGACCCAGGTTTTGACCAGGGTGTTGGTATTTACGTTGATGACGTTTACATGAATCGCGTTACAGGCTCGCTTCTGGAAGTCTATGATGTGGAACGGATCGAGGTGCTCAAAGGGCCGCAGGGCAACCTTTACGGCCGCAACACCATCGGTGGCGCAATCAAATACATCTCCAGGGAACCGACTGAAGAATTCAGCGGCGGCGTTGAAGTCCGCGCGGGTGAATTCGACGAAGTCAGGGTCAGTGCCAATATGTCAGGGCCGATTTTTGGTGAGACTCTTCTGGGTTCGTTCGGGGCGCTCTACAACCAGCGCGATGGAATCCAGACCAATATTGTTAACGGTGACGAGTACTGGGATAAAGACATATCGGCCTATCGTGGTAGCCTGATCTGGAATGCAAGCGATAGCATTCGTGTCAAACTGGCGGCTGATTACAGTAACAATGACTCCGCACCGCGACTTCCAAACCGCTCCGGCGTTGATGCGGAGACTCTGGCGGGAATCGACTTTTTCTCTGCAGGCGCAAGTACTTTTCTGGCACCCGGCACGGGCCTTTACGACACCCCCAATGATAACTCCCTGCCGCGCGATGTTGACGACGTGGCAACAACGGAGGGCTCGCTTCTAAATCAGTTCCAGATTGAATCGACAACACTGGCGCTGACGGTTGACTGGGATTTCAACGACAGCTGGTCGTTAAAGTCGGTTACGGCTCAGCGAAACACTGATCACACACAGCCCTTTGATTTTGACGGGAGCCCCCAGCAGTTTATCCACACTATCAACGAGCGAGAGTTTGAAGATTTTAGCCAGGAGTTCCAGCTCAATTACTCCACTGACAACGTTAATGCGGTGATGGGGCTCTATTATCTCGACGGCACCACTAGTTTCGATAAGAACCTGACGACCCAGTACAATCGTTTGTTGGCAGCATCTCAGCAATTCAAGGACACGTATCGTGACGACCGTGAGGTGACCTCGCAGTCTGTCTATGCCAACGTCGACTGGAATATCTCTGAAGCTTTCCAGCTGTCTCTTGGCGGACGCTACACGAAAGACGAGAAGGAAGAGACACAGGAAGCCACCGTTATTCAGACGTTTTACGCCCTGGCACTGGCTGATACGTCCTTTGCTGGCATACAGGCTTTTGCAATAAAGCCGGGTCAGGAAGCGGTAGCGGCGGCCAGCCCCAGCTTTTTCGGTTGGGCTACGCCATTCGAAGAGGCCTTGACGGTTACTCGTCCTGAAGACACCTACGCAAAGGATGACTGGACGGAGTTTTCTCCCAGTGCCCGTTTGACCTGGTTTGCAGCTGACGATTTGATGGTTTACGGCGGCTACTCTTCAGGCTTTAAGTCCGGCGGGTTTCAGCGTCAAAGTGGCCTCAGCACCGCTTTCGAGCCGGAAACGGTTGACTCTTACGTTCTGGGAATGAAATCAACATTGCTGGACGGTAGTCTACGTGTGAACGCAGAGGCGTTCTTTAATGACTACCAGGATAAACAACTGGCGACACTGTCACTTAGTCTGGATTCAGCTGACCTGGTGGAATCTGTGGGTAATGTAGGAGAGTTGGAGTCATCCGGTGTCGAGGTTGAGCTAACCTGGCTGCCTGAGGTTGATGGCCTTGCCCTGGGCCTGAACGTGGGCTACCTGGATGTTGATGTTAAGGAGTATGCGTCTGAAGAAGGCGACAGAGCCGATACAACTGGCATTGGCTTTTCTCCCGATTGGACGGTTCAAGCAAGGGTCGCGTACGACTTTGATTTGGCCGACCTTGGAAGCCTGATGATTGGCACCGACGTGTCTTATCGGTCTGAGTCTTTTACCAACTCGCCTATAGACCTGACGAATACGGCAGCAGCTGAAGCACAGATTCAGGATGAGCACGCCATCTGGAACGCGATTGCCGCATTCCGCAGTGCGGATGGCCACTGGCGTGTCGCGGTTGAAGGCAAAAATCTCGAAGATAAGCGGGTGATTACCAATAGTTACGACCTGACTTTGTTCCAGACCGCCGGTTACAACATGCCGCGCACCTGGGCGGTCTCCGTGGGTTACGAGTTCTAAGTAAAGTGTGTGGAGACCTTCCGGGCCTCCTTTTGCCGCGTCCTTTTGGGCGCGGCCTTTTTATGTAGAAAAATGAAGCTCCCTTCGTGGGTTATGATCACAATTTGTATTCAGGAGGGCGGGTTTTTTGAAAAAGGTGACGAGAAGAGAAGCGCTTAAATCTGGTGGAACACTACTGGTGGGTGGTGCAATAGTGGGCTGCGGCAGTGAAGCAGACACACGCGGGGAGGGATCAGAATCGAGCCCTTCTCAGGGTGTCGCTACAGAGCTAGACAGTCTATACGATAAAGGTGCCATACCCATTGCTGAGAGCGGTTGGACGAAGACGCAGGGACTGGGAACACACTACCCCAGCCTTGCAACAGACCTGGTTACTGACGTATTGGTGATTGGAGCCGGACTCGCTGGCGGCTCTCTGGCGCTGCATTTATCAGAATTGAGTATCAACACGGTGGTTTTGGAGGCGCGTCAGCCCGGTTGGGGTGCATCGGGCAGAAATGCAGGCCATGTGTTACCGCTATTACGCGATATGAGCGTGTTCGAACAATTCCCCGATCAGGGTCATGCCTTCTTCGAACTTTTCCGTGAGCATCACACGCTGCCGTTTGATATTGCCAAACGGTATGACATTGATTGCGATGCGGTAGCAAGTGGCTACCTGAATGCGATGACGTCACAAAGTGCTTTTGATAAGTTTAAACAGTCCTCTCTGGCATCTGCAGAAGCACTAGGGCAAAACCTGATCGATGTTGATGCCGCGACCATGCATGAGATGACAGGCTCTCATTATTATTCTCACGGCTTATTGTATGAGTCAGGCGGGCGCATTAACCCTTACTTGTTTACCCGGGGAATGATTAAAGCGGCCGTAGAAAACGGCGTTCGTGTTTACGGTGACAGTGTTGCGACCGCGGTATCTCCGCAAGGGAAGGGGTGGCGGGTTCAGCTTGAGGGCGGCAACAGTGTCAGCTGTGACAAACTTATATTCTGCACCAACGCCTATGCCACCGATATCATGCCCCAGTTCCAGCGGGCGTTTTATCCGGTCACCGCTTACGCCCTGTCTACGACGCCACTGCCAGCGCAGATTCGCGACATCGTTTTGCCCAGCCGGGCCACGTTGGCGCAGGTCCCGATTGATCTCAATCCGTTAATCGTTGACGGGCACAACCGCATTGTCACAGCCTCTATCCCCAGCAGTTCCCGCCCGGCGAACGCGCAGTGGCACTTTGAGCAACACCTTAAATGGATACATAGAACCTGGCCCGAAACTCGCGATGTCCCGATAGAACTGGAGTCCTACTGGACGGGGCGCGTCGCGATGCGGGAGCGGGAGTTTCCCGGGATGTACCAATTAGACTCGGGTATCTATGGCTTGATGCACTTCAATGCCTGGGGGAACGTGATGGCCCCGCTTATGGGGAGGTCTTTAGCGCAGGCTATCGCCAGTGACAGTGCAGATCAGCTGCCGTTTCCTATTGTAAAGCCAGATCTCATCGCCAACCCGGGAAAACAGGAATTTCTTCTTCGCAGCCTGATGATTCCTGCAGCTCGCTTGGCTCAGAGCTTCGGGTTTATCTAATCCCAAAGACCACGTCAAGTTGGCCTGAATTGAGACCGGGCTCGGTGAGCGAAAACGTTACAGAGAAGGCCAGTAAGCACCGGGCCAGGTTAATCAATGGAGGAATCCTATCGTGAGAATAATATTACTGGGATGCGGTAGCGTCGGTTCTGCGGTGGCCCTGAAGCTGGCGGCTCTGCGCGGGGATCTAGAGGTTATCCTGGCCGACTACGACCTGACAGCAGCCGAGGGCCTGGCTGCAAGAATCGGCGGCGCGAGGGCTTGTCATGTCGATGTAGGCAACCCCGAAAGCCTTAACCAGCTTTTCAGTCAGGGCGATGTTGTACTGAATACGGTAGGGCCATTCTATCGAACAGCGCTGGCAGTAATCGATGCGGCTATCAAGGCAGAAATTCACTACGTTGATATCAATGATGATCATGATGTAGCCGCAGCGCTGGTAGAAGATCCAGCCTATGACAGGCGTGCGAAAGAAGCAGATATTATTCTGCTCATTGGTTGTGGGGCGACCCCCGGTTTCACCAACATGCTTGCAAAGCTGGGCGCTGACCGAATGGATAGTGCGCGCTCTATACGCTTGTGTTGGACAGTGCCTTTTCTTGTGGATCGCTTTTCACCCGCCGTGATGGATCACCTTTTTCACATGCTGACGGGAGAAGTAACCCAATTCATCGATGGAAAGCACCAGAAGGTTCCTGCCTATGAAGGAGTGCGCGAGGTCAAGTTCAGGCCGCCTTTCGGAACGTATCCTGCCTATTTCAGTGGCCATGGTGAGCCCGTCACTTTAGGGCACTTTATTCCCGGGCTGGAGGAGGCAACGATTCGTTCGTTCTTTTACCCTGAATCAGCGGATGACTTAATGCGTTTTCTAGTCCGTAGCGGTTTGGGAGACAGGGAACTCGTACCTGAACTGGGTATTTCGCCCATTCAATTTTTCACGCGATATGCATCTAGTGCCGCGGGCCGACGAGCGCTGGTGAGCGATCTCCAGGGGGAAGTACTTGGCTACGCATCTCAGGTTGAGGTCTGTGGGATAAGAAATGGGTCAGAGATTCGGCTGGTTTTTGAAGATCATCAGATGTTAGACGGCTCGGATCGTAGTAGCAGAGGAGCCCCCGACCCCACGGCCGTCTGCGCTCGATTGGCGCTGGAACGGATACTGGATGGTGAGGTCACCAGGAGAGGTTTTCTTGCCCCGGAAGCCTGTATTGATCCCGCGCCCTACATACAGGCTGTTCTCGACGAAACAGGTAAGACAATCTATGAGCAAGAGGAAGTGATCGTAAAGAGAACGTTCGCACCGAATCGCCAATAGCAGGAATACGTTGTAGCATCGCAAGACAGCTTTAAATAACGAATGACCCGGTTTAACGTTAGGCGCTGTCAGTTGGCATTCGAGTCGTGGTCAACGCATCCATTCAGTTTACTATTTGTTGGCTGAAAACTACTACTTTCTGTGGGTAAGTACTTTATGAAGACTCTCAAGCACCTATCTGTTGCCGCAGCAGTGAGCGACATTATTAGCGAAATCGAGTTGAGTGGCGGTGTCATTATAGATGGACTCCTGTCGACTGAAACAGTCGAACAGTTCAATGCCGAAATTAACCCTTTTTTGGAGAAGAAGGCAATCAATCATGCTCACCCCAACGCAGCGGTTGAGTTTTTTCACGGCCCTCAGACCAAGCACTTAACCGGCGTTGCCGGTGTGTCCGACACGTTTGTAAACCAGGTATTGCTGCACCCGCTATACAAGGCCGTAGGGGATGAGTTTCTTTTGCCAAACTGCGCCGAATACATACTGAATATCGCTCATGTACTTGATCGTGGGCCCGGCGCTGGAGATCAGTTGATTCATCGTGATCAGGATGTTTGGCCGAAAAAGCTAACCAGCGCTATCGGTGGCCATGTACAGTTTGCATCGCTGGTCGCCCTGAGCGAGTACACGGCTGATATGGGCGCAACGCGTCTGGTGCCCGGTAGTCACCTATGGCCAGGCGATCGCGAACCCAAACCAGAAGAAACCGTTATTGCGGAAATGGCGCCCGGGTCGGCGGTGATCTATCTTGGATCAACACTGCACGGTGCCGGGCCGAACAAGACGGATAAGGTCCGGCGAGGCATGCACACCAGTTTTTGTCTTGGCTGGCTGCGTACTGAAGAGAACAGTTATCTGTCGGCTCCGCTGGAGCGCGTTCGCAAAATGCCGCGTCGGGCTCAAGAGCTTCTTGGCTATGGAGTTCATGATGGGATTGCCAATGGCGAAGGCTTTTTAGGAGCGGTCGATAATGGTATTCCAGTGGATATGATTGCTGCCGGTACGATCTGAGCGTCTTTTTCACCTTCTGTTACCAGAGCACTGCGGCGAACCATTATGCAGAACAACCATATGAGGCTGAACATTACAGGAACCGCATAGACGAAGCCTTTCTGTAATCGGGTAGGGCGGTTGCTGGATATCTGGTGCTAATCCCCCCTGATCTCCAGAACTAACTTGTCCATACCCTATTCAGTGCTGGCTCTTGCCAAAAAAAAATAAGCTGAAACCAGGGAATTAATTTCGGAATCGTGAATCGTAGTTAACTATGAAAAGACGACACTTTATTGCTGCACTCGCGGCCTTGCCCGCTGCTATCACCCCGATAATGGCGCTGGCGGCGAAACGCAGCGACGCCGATATCGCTGCGCTGCGCGAGCAGTGGCAAGTCCTTCTACCCGATGGCTTCCAGCCTCCTTCGACCAGTGAACCCCTGGAGCGGACAGAAGCACAGTGGCGCGAATTGCTGAGTCCGGCACAATTTGAGGTATTGCGTGAGGAGTCGACGGAGCGCAGCGGCAGCAGTGCACTGAACGCTGAGAAGCGTGACGGCATCTATGCCTGCGCCGGTTGCGACCTGCCCCTTTTTACCTCGGGCATGAAATATGAAAGCGGCACCGGTTGGCCCAGTTTCTTTACCACGATTCCTGGCGCCCTGAACACCAAGCGGGACTTCAAACTGGTTTGGCCGCGCACCGAATACCACTGTGCGCGCTGCGGCGGTCACCAGGGTCATGTGTTCGAGGATGGACCTGCCCCCACCTATCAGCGGTGGTGCAATAACGGTATCGCCTTAAAATTCCTGCCCACACACCCTGCCTGATTATCAAACGCGTTTGACGCGCTCCTGCCAGCGTAGGCGTGCTCCTGTGGCGGGTGTTTTCGCCAGGGAAAGGCCATTCAGACCTCAGGACTCAACGATAATATTTGTGTCCAGTTCGGTCTCGGCCAGCAGGGACTGGGTGACCAGGCAGCCTGTTTCCGCCCGCCGTAACAAACGTTCGGCTTTTTCAGTATCGGTGCCGGCAGGGACGGTCAGTGTGACACTGATCTTGAAGTGCGTGAACCGGGTTGTCCGATCGACCCGTTCCAATGTGCCGACGGGCGAACATTCCAGGTGTGTCCATTCAAGCTTTGAGTTTCTGGCAATGGCGCGAAACGTCAATATATAACAATTGGCAACCGTGCCGACCAATAGGTGCTCGGGCGACCATTTATCTCCCGGGCCTCCAAATTCTAAGGGCGCGGCGGTCACGATTTCGGGTAAGTCACAGGCATTCATGGCGACGTGGCTATCCGCTGTGGCATGGGCGGAGGCGTGGTAGTGATGTGGTAGATCCTGCATTTTGTTCTGTGCCTAATCGTTGCTCGGGATAACGAGTATATCGCGTTTCCCCTGAATTGCTTTGTCTAATCACCTCTGGAAGGATAGGGCGTTTCCCGCCAGGCTTTAATTATGTTTGCCCGAAGTCTGGCACTGATACCCAGAAAAGCGCCGTTGATGTGGAAGCCGTATGCCGTATGAAAAATTAGACCTTCAGAGGTACTTTCTAGCTGTAGTCTTGATGCCCGTCATAGCGCACCCCTGCTAATAGCGGTGATACTGAAAGTACATTTCAGTAATTACGGGGAAGTAACATGTCGATAAAATCATTTGATAACAAGGTCGCTGTGATCACCGGCGCTGGCAGCGGTATCGGTCGGGCGCTGGCGCTGGCCCTCGGAGAAAAGGGTTGCAACCTGGCCCTCGTAGATGTGAACGAGCAGGGCGTGAAGGAAACCAAGCGCGAGCTGCGGGGCAAGGGCCTGAAGGTCACCACGCATGTTGCCGACGTCAGCAACGAAAAAGCGATGAAGGCACTTGCAGCGGAAGTGGCGGCAGCACAGGGCAAGATCAATCTCCTGTTCAACAATGCCGGCATAACCTACGCCAAGAGTTTCGAGGGTCACAGCCTGGCTGATTGGAAGAAAATCATCGGCATCAACATCTGGGGCGTGATTTACGGCTGTCATTTCTTTCTACCCTATCTGCGAGAGCAGGAGGGTGACGCGCATATTATCAACCTTTCCTCCATGGTGGCCTTCATGGGGCCGCCGGAGCAAACTTCTTATTCAACTACCAAGGCGGCGATAAAGGGCTTCAGCGAATCACTATGGGCAGAGCTGCATCCCCAGGGGGTGGGCGTGACGGTGGTTCACCCGGGAGCTATCCGTACGGCAATAATGGACGAGGCCCTGAAGAGCGCCGAGGATCAGAGTGCATTTGCTAAAACCAAGGCGATGGTCGACAAAATGGCCATGCCTGCTGACAAGGCGGCAAAAAAGATTCTCAAGGCTGTGCGCAAAGACAAAATGCGTGTAGTGGTAGGCTTGGACGCCATGTTCTTCGAAGGCGCCAAGCGTGCTATGCCCGAGGAAATTCACAAGATGTTCCTGCTGATGCCGCAGTAGCGCGGAATTGAGCGCGTGCTCTCTTCAGCCACGAGCTCTGAAAGACGACCACCGCTACGAATCCAGGGACTTACCTATGTCTCCCCGTGAATAGCGGGTCTGGCGGTAGCGGCAGGTCAATACGAGCAAACGGGGACCTGGATAATCCCTTGCTGACCGGGTAGTGCCGGTAGTGGCATCCAGTGTGTCACCATCGGGTTGAGGCCCTTGGGGCTGAACGTCATGTTCTGTACCTCAAACTCCATTAGTCGGTGCCTGTTGCCCCTCAACAGCACGAGATAGTGACCGGAGGAAGAGGGTTTGCGCGCAGAGATTGGGGTCCAGTTGCCCACCTGCTGTAGCGACACCACGCTTTCGCTGATCCGCGCAACGCTGGGCGTGGACAGCGTTTCGTCTGCCTCCGGTGTATGCTCAATGGATTTCTCAACGTAAAGCATGGCTTTTTACCTCCTCCGGGTGAATCAGTAAAAAGGGCAGTTGGAGAATTCTCCCGGCTCTTATATCACTGTCGCAGAGCTTCACCAAACTTACCAAGCCCTGGCCTGTCCAATTTGGGGTAGGTTTGTATGCGGTTTATGAGTGCCAGCGTGTATCACGTTTGATTTCAACCACGACCACGACCACGACCACGACCACGACCACGGCTACGACCACCATCCGGGCAGCCGCAGTGATGTCTGTGAAGTGCCGGTAAAATTGCCTAAAATAGGTGCGCAGTTTGCTTCCCGGACTCGCTATCTCGGGCCGGTTTTTACATCACGGAAGTTCAGAATATGTCCACCCAAACCAAAACTCAGGCCTGGCAAGCGCGCTTTGATAGCTTGCGCAGCAACAAGCTCTTCGAAACGCTGGTTATTTCCATCATTGTTGTTTCGGCGTTAATGATTGGCGTCAAGACCTATCCGCTGGCCCCGTTGGCAACGCAGGTCATAGTGGTCCTTGACTGGGCTATCACCTTCTTTTTTCTCACGGAAATTTCCGTACGTTTTCTTGGTGAGTCGGATAAAAAGCGCTTCTTTCACAGCGGCTGGAATGTATTCGATACGTTGATCGTTGTGGTGAGTTTGATTCCCATTGAAGACTCTGAGCTGGCGTTGATCGGCCGACTGGTCAGGATTTTCCGGGTGCTGCGCATGGTGTCCATTATTCCAGAGCTGCGTACCTTGTTGAATTCTCTGTTGGCGGCGATGCCACAACTGGCTTATGTGATGCTGATGATGTTTATTATTTTTTACATCTACGCCGCGGTGGGCAGTACCTTCTTTGCCAGCATCAACCCAGATCTCTGGGGAGATATTGCTATTTCCATGCTTACACTGTTTCGCGTGATGACGTTTGAGGACTGGACGGACGTCATGTATGAAACCATGACGATATACCCCTTGAGCTGGGCTTTCTACCTCAGTTTTATTTTTCTCTCTGCGTTTGCTTTCTTGAATATGATCATTGGTATTGTGGTCAATGTTCTGGAGGAGGAGCACCAGCGGCAGGCGAAGGAAGAGGCGCGGGCAGCCGGCGAGCCCACGCTGACTGAACTGCGCGACGAAATTCGCGGGCTGAAGGTGTTGCTTGAGTCGCGCCGGCACTAAACCGCGTTGCGCAGTTGGGTTGGCGCTTGCATAATCACCTGATGAAGAAGTTGCTGATATTTTGCGCGATGTTGGGTGTTGTCTCGGGTGCCATGGCGCAGGAGCTGACCCCACGTGCCTATTGGCCGGCACCGCAGGGTACCCAGGTGCTAACGGTCGGTATAGTGCATACAGACGGGGATATTGTGCCAGACCCCTCCCTGCCGCTCACCGGCATCGACTCCAGTATCACCTCCGGGGTGCTCGGCTATCTAAACACGCTGGACCTGTTTGGGCGCACCGCATTTATTATCCTGGAGCAGGCTTATTCCAATGGCGAAACTAACGCCAGGGTGGGTGACATTGGCGAACTCCAGCGTGATTACCAGGGACGTGGTGACTTCGCTGCCACACTGGCGGTTAACCTTATGGGTGCGCCGACGATGAACCGGGAGGAATTTGCGGAACTGCGTCGCAATCCACGGCCTATCCTCGGGGCAAGCGTAAAGGTCGTGGCACCTACAGGCGAGTACGAAAAAGACAGAGTGGTGAATGTAGGCGGCAACCGCTGGGCCGCCAAGTTTGAGCTCGGTTACGTCACTGTATTGAAGCCAAAATGGCTGCTGGAAGTAGAGGCAGGTGTTTGGGTATTTGATGACAATGACGACTTTCTGGGCATGACCCGTAAGCAAGGGTCGATCAAGTCATTGGAACTGCACCTTGTGCGTCGCTTCTCGCCGGGCTTCTGGGCCTCGCTGGATGTTAACGGCTATCGCGGTGGGCAAAGCTCGGTAGGGGGGCAACGGCGAAACGACCTGCAGCGGGATTCCAAGCTGGGCGCCACCCTGGTATTCCCCATTGCCCGCAAGCATGCTGTTAAGGTTGCGTACTCCACGGGGTCGATCAACAACAGCGATGAGGACTTCAACCTCTACCAGGTCAGCTACCAGCGCCTGTTCTGACCGTCTTGTTCGCTTTACTTCGTATATTCACCTAGACGTTGAAACGGAAGTGTATAACGTCTCCATCCTGCACCACGTAGTCCTTGCCTTCGAGGCGCCAGCGCCCCGCGTCCTTGGCGCCCTGTTCACCCTTGTGTTGAATAAAGTCGTCGTAGGAGACGATTTCGGCGCGAATAAAGCCTTTCTGGAAGTCAGTATGAATAACGGCCGCTGCCTCCGGAGCAGTTGCGCCGACTTTTACTGTCCACGCGCGAACCTCTTTCTCTCCTGCGGTGAAGTAGGTCTGCAGGTTGAGTAGTTCATAGCCGGCGCGGATAACCCGGTTGAGTCCCGGTTCTGTCATGCCCAGATCGGCAAGGAACTCATCACGTTCATCATCATCCAGCTCAACAATTTCCGATTCCAGTTTATTGCAGATCACCACTACCACAGCGTTTTCTTCTTCTGCGATGCGGTGCACCACATCAAGATGTGGATTGTCTTCGAAGCCATCCTCATCTACGTTGGCGATATACATGGTGGGTTTGACGGTCAGCAGGAACAGTTGCTTCAGCAACGCCTGCTCATTTTTATCCAGGTCAAGAGCACGAACCGGCTTGGCCTCATTCAGGTGCGGCAGGAGTTTATTCTCCAGCAGAGCCTTCATGGCAACCGCTTCCTTATCTCCGCTCTTGGCGATGCGGACCACCTTTTGTAGCTGCTTCTCGCAGCTGTCCAGGTCGGCCAGTGCCAGCTCTGTGTTGATGATTTCTATGTCCGCTGCGGGATCAATCTGATTAGCCACATGAATGACATTGTCGTCGTCAAAGCAGCGCACCACGTGAGCGATGGCATCGGTCTCGCGGATATTGGCCAGAAACTGGTTGCCCAGACCTTCGCCCTTCGAAGCCCCGGCTACCAGCCCGGCGATATCGACAAACTCCATGGTGGTGGCAACTTCGCGCTCTGGTTTGACGATTGCGGCTATCTTGTCCTGACGGGGATCGGGGATGGGCACGATTCCGGCATTGGGTTCAATGGTACAGAAGGGGAAGTTCTCGGCGTCGATTCCGGCTTTGGTGAGCGCGTTGAACAGGGTGGATTTGCCCACGTTGGGCAGGCCGACGATTCCGCATTTGAAACCCATTAGATAATCCTTTGAGAAGGCAGTCAGGCTGCCTGGAAACTATGTAAACGGGTCATCGCCTTGGTCAGGTCGCCATCAAGTAACAGCGGCAGGGCGGCAATGGCCTCGTCAATACTCGCGTCAATGCGCTCGCGATCAACCTGTGATGGTCGGCTGAGCACATAACCAGACACTTTAGAAGCGTGCCCGGGGTGATCTATGCCAATACGCAAACGAAGAAAGTTCTTGTTGTTTCCCAGCGCGGGGACTATGTCGCGCAGGCCGTTGTGCCCGCCGTGTCCACCGCCTTGCTTGAAACGGGCAGTGCCCGTTGGAATGTCCAACTCGTCATGCGCGATGAGGATTTCATCCGGCGCAATCTTGAAAAAGTTGGCCACCGCTGCGACGGACTTGCCGGAGCGATTCATAAACGTAGTGGGGATTAGCAGGCGCAAATCGTGCCCCGCAAAAGTTATACGTGCAGACAGTCCAAAAAACTTGCTTTCAACTTGCAAGGTGGAGGAACACTGGCGCGCCAGTGCTTCCACGAAATCGGCACCCGCGTTGTGCCGGGTGCCCCGGTATTCACTACCGGGGTTCCCCAGGCCGGCGATCAGCTTGATCGCTGTCAACGCGGGTGCCGCATGGCGAGGAACTAGTCCTCGCTGTCGTCTTCGGCGGCTTCATCTTCGCCGGCGTCATCAGCCACGACTTCCTCATCTTCGTCTGTGGAGCCACCTTTCGGCGCGATCACGGACGCGATGGCGAGGTCGTGGTCTTCACCCAGTGCCAGAGCGGTGGAAGTTACACCCTCAGGCAGGGTGATGTCGGACAGGTGAACAATCTGGCCGATCTCGACATCAAGCATATCCACCTCGATGTACTCGGGGATAGCTGCGGGCAGACATGATACTTCGATATCGGTCGCCTGGTGCTGGATGATGCCGCCTTCGATCTTGACGCCC
Source organism: Pseudohalioglobus lutimaris (assembly GCF_002866825.1). Lineage (GTDB taxonomy): Bacteria > Pseudomonadota > Gammaproteobacteria > Pseudomonadales > Halieaceae > Halioglobus > Halioglobus lutimaris. The sequence goes on from NZ_PKUS01000029.1 coordinate 42,456, forward strand.
TTGCAGGTTTCTTCATTGAGGAAGTGAATGGGCACGTTTACCTTCAGCGCCACCTTGGCAGATACGCGCAGAAAATCAGCGTGCATCACGTAGTTCTTGGCGGGGTGACGTTGCAGGTCCTTGAGAATAGCCTGCTGGTCTTCACCGCCAACCTTCACTGAGAGTACGTGAGAGTAGAAGGCCTCATTTTCCAGCGACTTTTCCAGATCCTTGCGGATGATGGTCAGCGGCTGGGGGTCTTTGTCACCACCGTAGATGATGGCGGGGATTTTATCCGCGAAACGACGCAGGCGGCGGCTCGCACCTTTCCCCATGTCCTCGCGCAGTTCGGCGTGTACTTCAAATTGGTCTGACATCGTCGGACTCCTTTGATTTTCGTTACAACACTTGCGACCGGTGCGGTAACGGGTTGGTGTTTGCGTTAGCCCTTACTGGAATAACGCGCTGATAGATTCCTCGTTGGCTACCCTGCGCATGGACTCTGCCAGCAGGTCAGCGGTAGTGAGTTGGCGAATCTTTGGAATTGCTCTCGCCTCATCACTCAGGGGAATCGTATCGGTGACTACCAGCTGGTCGAGCTGGGAGTTCCGAATATTGTCTAATGCCTTGCCCGACAGCACCGCGTGGGTGCAGTAGGCATATACGGCTACAGCGCCTCGCTCCTTGAGCGCGTTCGCTGCCTGGCACAAAGTCCCAGCGGTATCGACCATGTCATCAACCAGGATGCAGCTGCGTCCCTCCACGTCGCCGATCAGGTTCATCACCTGGGCTTCATTGGCCTTGGGGCGACGTTTGTCGATGATTGCCAGGTCGGCCTCATTGAGCTGTTTGGCGATGGCCCTGGCCCGCACCACACCGCCGATATCCGGCGATACTACGATGACGTTGTCGTAATTCTGGGCGACGATATCGTCATTCAATATCGGAGAGCCGTAAACGTTGTCCACCGGGCAGGAGAAAAAGCCCTGTATCTGCTCCGCGTGCAGATCCATGGTCAGCACCCGGTCCACGCCGACCGCGTCCATCATGTCCGCAACCACTTTGGCGGTGATCGGTACACGCGCTGAACGTACACGCCGGTCCTGACGCGCATAGCCGAAGTAGGGTACAACCGCGGTAATTCGGTGAGCCGATGCACGACGCAGCGCGTCGATCATCACCAGCAATTCCATCAGGTTGTCGTTGGTCGGCGCACAGGTAGACTGAACAACAAACACGTCCTTGCCGCGCACGTTTTCATTTAACTCTACCGCGACTTCGCCATCGCTGAATTTACCCACGTCAGCCTTGCCGAGGGACATATACAGGCGGCTGGCGACTTTATGGGCGAGTTCCGGATTGGCGTTACCGGAGAAAACCATCATCTTCGAGGACACTGCGACCTGCCTTGACATTGCCTGGTTGAGTTTGCTTTGTTGCATCAAACACGAAAAGTGCTATACGCCGTAAAGCGTATAGCACTCTGTGTATGGCTGGGGTGGCAGGATTCGAACCTGCGAATGCCGGGATCAAAACCCGGTGCCTTGCCACTTGGCGACACCCCATTCATTCTCTTGCTCTGGCCAGCGCAGCAAGCACTGGTGACTCGTTTATGCCTCGCGCTACAAACCCGGTTAAAGGGTGCGGAATCTCGCTCAGAGCTATCCGGGCTGCCTGTTCGTCCGCAAAGCTGCAAAATACGCAGGCGCCTGTGCCGGTCAATCTTGCATTCCCGAATTTGTCCAGACAATTCAAAGCGTTATTAACCTCGGGGTGGAGGCGTCTAACCAGAGTCTGGAAGTCGTTGCGGGAGTGGCCCTCGAAAAAGGCGGCTATTTTGATGGGAGAGGTGTCCCGTGTCAATTGCTGGTGTGAAAATATTTCCGCTGTACCGACATGGCAATCCGGCGTAACCACCAGGTACCAGCTTTCTGGTATCACCACCGGGGTAAGTACTTCGCCGGTGCCCTCGGCCCAGGCGCTTTGCCCGCCCACGAAAACGGGGACATCAGCCCCCAGTTGGGCGCCAATCTCCTGCAATTGCATGCTGGACAGTCCCAGTTGCCAGAGCTGGTTGAGGGCGAGCAGTGTAGTAGCTGCATTTGAACTGCCTCCGCCCAGGCCTCCCCCTGCCGGGATGCGTTTTTGTACCCGGATGTCGACGCCGTGCTTTTCCTGGTTGCGCGGTAACGCTCGAGCGGCGCGAGTAATCAGGTTTTCTTCGACGGGTATCCCCATGGTGTCGCCGCTCAACGTGATCTCGCCGCCGTTATTGGGCGTGAACCGCATGCTATCTCCCCAGTCCAGCAGTTGGAAAAGGGTCTGCAGTTCATGGTAGCCGTCTGCGCGTCTGCCGGTTATGTGCAGGAAAAGGTTGAGTTTGGCGGGAGAGAGCAGCGAGAGGGCAGGGGTCATGGCGCGGAAAAGCCCCCCCAGTGGCGCAGAATTATGCGAGCGCTGACTTCATCACGGTAAAGTCGCAGACTTGTGGGCAGTGTAAAGCGCTCGAACTGAGCGAAGTCCCGGTACTCGACTGTCCAGCCCTGCTGGCTTATTTCACTGGGCAGACTGCCCTCGGCATCAAGGGTAATGGAGTCCACTGGTAACTGCGGCGCGGGCATCCCCTTCAGCCAGTAGTGCAGGGCTGAGACAGGTAAATGCCAAACAGCGTTTTCCGCCAGTGCCGGGTCATCCAGGGCCCAGCGGCTGTAATCGTCCCCCTGGCGTATTTCCAAGAGCTTGCCGTCACTGTCCACAGTGGTTGCGCTAAAGCCCATGGGTCCGGACAAGCGTATGTGGGTAGATGTGTCTCGCTGCTGCCACAGTAATGAACCTGATTCTGCCTGCCCGGCATTGCGTAACGCGATCTTGCCGTTTGCGGTCCAGTGGCGCATCTGCTCCAGCTGGGCGCGGTGCTGGTCCCAGTTCTGGCTGCCTGGTGCAGAATGTTGCAGGCCCGCACACCCCGCCAGTAAAAGCAGGCCGCACCATGTCAGGCACGTTAGCAGAGGCCTCATTCGGCGCTGTCAGGAGCCGGTTGAGGGGGCAGTGTTGCCAGGTCGGTGACGCCCAGGCGTTGCAGCGTGGCGCGCAGGATTTTGTGGTCGGGCGCTTTGAGCAGTGCTCCCTGCCAGACCCGGCGGGCCTCATCCGTGCGTCCCATGGCCCAGAGCACCTCCCCCAGATGGGCCGCCACCTCCGGATCGGGGAAGGCCAGATAAGCCTGATTGAGGTATTTCAGTGAATCTTCCAGTTTGCCCTGCCGATAGAGGATCCAGCCCATGCTGTCGAGTATCGCCGGTTCGTCGGGCTCCAATGCCAATGCGCGGTTGATCAGGTCATAGGCTTCATCAAGCCTGCCGGTCTGGTCCGCTAGCGTATAGCCCAGGGCGTTGAGGGCGGTCGCGTTGTTGGGGTCGCGGGCGAGAATCGCACGCAGGTCGGCTTCCATCATGGCCAGGTCGTCCTGCTGCTGGCCGAGCATGGAGCGCGCATACCGCAGAGAGGCCGAGTCCGGGTAGGCGTCTATTCCGGCGTTGAGCACTGCCAGGGAAGCGTCCAGGGCTCCGGCATTGCTGAGTATATCCGCTTCTATACCGAACAATTGCTCACGCCTTGCGGGCACACTATGGCGCTGTTTGACGAACCAGGCATGGCTGGCATCAAATTTCCCGCCACCAACAAGAATGCGGCCGATACGCTGGTTCGCGCCCAGGTACTGACGGCCGTCCCCGATCTGCATGTAGTGCGTCAGCGCTTCAGAGGGCTCGTCGCGGTCCTCGGCGATGCGGCCAAGATAGTAATTAGCCTGGTCCTGGCGTTTACCCGTGGCCAATACCTGCTGCAGGTAGGCCCTGGCAACCAGGTCATCACCGGTTTCCCGGTTGATTAGAGCGAGGGACAGCAGTAATTCAGCATCATCGGGTGACTGCGCTGAAAGGACCTCGAACTGTTCTCGCGCCGCGTTCATGTCGGTCGTGGTCAGCAGTCGAGCGTATTCGAGGCGTAGACGGCTGTCTTCGGGGTTGCGCGCCAGCGATTGTTCAATATGTTTGAAGGGCTTTGCCGCTTCAGTCTGGAGCAACAGCCGCGCTTCCAGAAGGAGCGCCTGGTGTTGGTCGGGTTCGATCAGAAACAACGCATCCAGCCTTGCCAGCGCCGCATCGAACTGTTCGTACTCCGTGTTAATCAGGGCGAGTGTCAATAACAGCGCGGGGTCCTCGGGAAGCTCCTCGGCAAGCTCATTCAGGCCTGCTACCAGCTCAGCCTGTTCTGCCGGGGATAACCCTCCGAAACCTTGCAACAACAAGGGATAGTTGGCTTGTTTACCGCTGCGGGAAACAAATGCGAGGTGGGGGAGCGCCTCCACAGCCTGGCCGTTTCGTGCCATCAATGTCCCGGCAGTGTTGTTGGCCTCGAGATCGTCCGGGTCTTCCTGCAGCCAGAGCTGGACCGCCTCCAGCGCACTGGCGTTGTCGTTAACGAACTGTGCGAGGTGTGTGGTGTGCCTGGATACGCCCGCATCCTGCAGAACCCGGCTCTGCTCCATATAAGTCTGCAGCGCGGTCTGGTAGTCCTGCCGACGCAGTGCGAATTCGGCCAGCAACAGGGGATAGACGCTGCTCTCGGGGAAAGCGCGCTCCGCTATGGCATTGTCCTCTGCAGCCGCTGCTACCGTCGTCGGTGTTATAGCGGGCCCGCTGGCCGGTTGCGTGGCGCTGCAGGCGGCGATCAGTGTGCAACTCAGGACGGTGATGAACAGACGGGACATTCGGGCTACAGCAGTTGTTCTGGGTTCTGGACGTCACATGATGACACAACCGGGCGTTGAAACCCAATCACTGTGAGCCGTCCGTCAGCGGGCTATTTGCGCGCTAACTTGTTAATATCCCTGCTGGTTTTGGGAGGATATGCTAAAGTTCGCGCGTTGAACCGGATTGCTGCATTCCCCGTCACCCGGCATTGCCAAGCAGGAGCTCGCCAGTACACCATGAATCTTATCGCCCTGGGCATAAACCACAATTCCGCCGCTGTTGAGGTGCGTGAACGGGTAGCGTTCGCGCCTGAGCAGGTGAGTGAAGCCATGGCGGATTGCTGCAGCGCAGCCGGGCTGGACGAAGTGGTGATTCTGTCTACCTGCAATCGCACCGAGATTTACGCGATAGCGCCGGCACGCAGCGTGCTTGCGGACAAAGCGTTACAGCTGATTGACTGGATGGCCAATTATCACCATCTGCCAGCCGAGGAGCTGCGCAAGGCGGCCTACCACTTCGAAGCGGACAAGGCACTGAGTCACCTCGCCCAGGTTGCCGCCGGCCTCGACTCCATGGTGCTGGGAGAGCCGCAGATCTTTGGTCAGCTTAAATCTGCCTTTGCCGTTGCTGCGGAGTCTGGCACCGTCGGCGGTGAGCTGAACCGAATGTTCCAGCGGGTGTTCGCGATTGCCAAGCGGGTGCGCACCGATACGGCGATAGGCGAGAACCCGGTATCAGTAGCTTACGCGGCTGTGGATCTGGCCGGTCATATTTTCTCCGATCTGAGCGAATGTAACGCGTTGCTGGTGGGTGCAGGTGAAACTATCGAGCTGGTTACCCGCCACCTGATTGATGCCGGCGTGCGCAATATCGTTATTGCCAACCGTACCCTGGGTCGTGCCCGTGAACTGGGCCAGAAGTTCGGTGCCGAGGCAGTTTTGTTGGCGGAGATCCCCGAGCAGTTGCCGGCCGCTGATATCGTGATCACGTCCACGGGCAGCCAACTGCCTATTCTCGGCAAAGGCGCGGTAGAGCAGGCGATCAAGGTGCGTAAGCATCGGCCTGTACTGATGGTGGATATCGCGGTGCCCAGGGATATCGAGCCACAGGTAGGGGATTTACGCGATGTGTACCTCTACAGTGTCGACGACTTGCGTGAAATCGTTGACCAGAACCTGCGCAGTCGGCAGAACGAAGCGCGTAAAGCAGACGTCATTATCGCTGAAGGTGTTGCCGCCTGTGTCCATGAAGTCAGGCAGATGGGCGCCGTGGACGCAGTTAAGGACTACCGGCGCATGGCTGAACAGTTACGTGAGGCAGAGCTGAAGAAGGCGCTGCGCAGCATCAACCGTGGCGATGACCCGGCGCGTGTGCTGACCCAGTTCTCCCGCGGGCTCACCAATAAACTGATTCATGCGCCGACTGCTGGGCTCAAGCAAGTCAGTGCCGAGGGCCGCGATAGCGAGCTGCAAGGCGCAAGGCGGCTGCTCGGTATCGCTGCCCCTACCCCTGAAGCGGAGTCAGTACGCGGCCGTGTAGATAAACCTGAAAACGCCGACGGCATTGAGTTGTCGGCGAATGATACTGACCACTCGAGACACACCTTGCAATGAAACCCTCTCTCCTGACCAAGCTGGAAACGCTCACTGACCGGCACGAAGAGGTATCGGCGCTGTTGGGCGACAGCGACACGATTTCCAACCAGGACAAGTTTCGCGATCTTTCCCGGGAGTACTCGGAGCTGGAGTCAGTGGTCAAGTGCTACGCAGATTACAGCCAGGTAAAAAGTGATATTGCAGAGGCCCGGGCAATGCTGGATGACCCGGACGAAGACCTGCGCGAGATGGCGCAGGAAGAGATCGACTCCGCTTCCGGTCGCCTGGTGGAGCTGGAAAAAGAACTGCAGACGCTGTTGCTACCCCGCGACCCCAATGACTCGCACAACGTATTCCTTGAGATTCGTGCGGGCACTGGCGGTGACGAGGCGGCGATTTTCTCTGGTGATCTGTTCCGCATGTATTCGCGCTATGCGGAGAACCGCGGTTGGAAGGTTGAAGTGTTGTCTGAGCGTCCCGGGGAGCACGGCGGATACAAAGAGATTATCACCCGCGTGGAAGGCCGTGATGTCTACGCATTTCTGAAGTTCGAGTCCGGTGCGCATCGGGTTCAGCGCGTGCCGGAAACTGAATCCCAGGGGCGAATCCACACCTCGGCGTGCACTGTGGCGATCATGCCTGAGGCAGAAGCGGTGGACGAGATCGAAATCAACAAGGCAGATCTGCGTGTAGATACCTATCGTGCTTCTGGTGCCGGCGGCCAGCACGTCAACAAAACTGACTCCGCGGTGCGCCTGACTCACCTGCCCACGGGTATTGTGGTTGAGTGCCAGGACGAGCGCTCCCAGCACAAGAATCGCGCTCGCGCCATGTCACTGCTGCAGGCAAAGTTGTTGACCAGTGCGCAGGATAAGGTCGCAGAGGAGCAGGCTGAGCAGCGTCGTAACCTGGTTGGTACAGGTGACCGTTCTGACCGCATTCGCACTTATAACTTCCCTCAGGGTCGCATGACTGACCACCGCATCAACCTGACCTTGTACAAGCTGGCGGAAGTAATGGAAGGAGATCTGGACGCAGTCATCGGTCCTCTGCGCCAGGAGTACCAGGCGGACTTGCTGGCAGCCCTGGGCGACGGTTGATGGAAACTGTGCAGGCACTCCTGCGCAGCGCCAGGCACCTTCCCGGCGACAGTCCCCTGCGTGATGCTGAGATTCTGCTGGGACACTGCCTGGGCAAGTCACGCACCTGGCTATACACCTGGCCTGATAACGAGATCAGCGAAGCCTGCGCCGAGCAGTTTCGCAGCCTGGTGCAGCGCCGCGCCCAGGGCGAACCGGTGGCTTACCTGACCGGTTACCGGGAGTTCTGGTCCCTGGAGCTGGCGGTGGCCCCGAGCACCCTTATACCCCGTCCCGAAACCGAAACCCTGGTGGAGTGGTCGCTGGATCTGGCGTTGTCCGATCGAGCCGATGTGCTCGACCTGGGCACAGGCACCGGTGCCATAGCCCTGGCCCTTGCCAGTGAACGTCCCACCTGGGGTGTCACCGGTGTGGATCGCAGCGAAGCGGCAGTGGCATTGGCGGTTGAAAACATGCAGCGGTGTAAGCTCGGTAACGTCAGCATGGTTCTGTCAGACTGGTTTGCAGCCCTGGCAGGGCAGCGCTTCGATTTGCTGGTGAGCAATCCTCCCTATATTGATGCAGGTGATGAGCACCTGACGCAGGGAGACCTGCGCTTCGAACCGAAAACGGCGCTGGTGGCTGGCGAATGCGGCCTGGCGGACATCGCCCATATTGTTGCCGAAGCGCCTCGTTACCTGCACCCCGGTGGTTGGTTGCTACTTGAACACGGCTACGCACAAGGAGCACAGGTGCGTGCTTTACTGCAGCAGCGCGGCTACGCAGGCGTAACCACGCGACGGGACCTCGCCGGGCAGGAACGGGTGAGCGGAGGGTGCTGGCTTGCTGAGTGACGATCAACTACTGCGCTACAACCGACAGATCCTGATGCAGGATTTCGATATTGCCGGGCAGGAGCGATTGCAGGCGGCATGCGTGCTGATAGTGGGGCTTGGAGGTCTGGGTTGTCCCGCGGCACTCTACCTCGCCGCGGCGGGTGTGGGACAGCTTGTCCTTGCCGACGGCGACGCCGTCGAGCTGAGTAATTTGCAACGCCAGATCGCGCACGGAGATGGGGATATTGGTTGTAACAAGGCTGCATCAGTGGCGCAGAGTATCGCTGGCCTCAACCCCGAAGTGAAGTTGGAGGTCCAGCCTCATTATCTGGATGCAGAGCAGATGGCAACGCTTTGCTCCAGGGTCGACCTGGTGGTGGACGCATCTGACAATTACCCTACCCGGTTCGATCTGAATCGGGCCTGTATTGCGGCGGGGATTCCCCTGGTGTCTGCTGCGGCGGTGCGCGGAGAGGGGCAATTGGCGGTGTTCGACCCTAACCGGGGCGGCCCCTGCTACCGCTGCCTTTATCCCTCAGAGGGCAGCGCGACGGCGCTGAGCTGCAGCGAAAGTGGCGTGCTTGCACCGGTGGTGGGTGTGCTCGGTGCCTTGCAGGCAATGGAGGCCATAAAGCTGCTCAGTGGATATGGCGAGGCGCTGCGCTCGGCGTTGCTGGTGATGGACCTTGCCACCCAGCAAACACAACGGCTCACTCTTGCCCCGCGTCCCGACTGCCCGGACTGCGGTCACCTCTGAGCCTGGCCGCCGGATGGGCGGTGGGCGTTGCCGACATGAACGTCCGTTTATTCCTGTTACCTCCATCACCGGCACTCACGCAGTATTAGGCAGAACCCGGTAGCGGTTTGCGCAGTGTGTGTACGAGGCGCCAGGTGATGAGCACAGTGGAAAGGCAGATGCCGGCGATGAGTGCCTGCCATATTCCCCTAGTGCCGTCTGCCGGAGTTGTGGCCAGTTCCATACCCAGCCACCAGGACAGGGGCAGGGCAAAAAGCCAATAACTCAGGCACATGACCACAAACGGGTAGCGAGTGTCCTTGAATGCGCGCAGGCAGTAGGATGCCGCTACCTGTACTGAGTCGATAACCACGAACAGGGCAACCAGCTGTATCAGTCGCATAGCGATCAGGTGAATCTCCGCATCCGTAGTGTAAGCAGCGATCAATAGCTGCGGAATAGTCAGCAGTAGCAAGGTGGAGGCCAGTCCCACCATTACCGTGGCGGTCATTCCCGTTCTGACTGAAATCTGAACCTGCTGGTGATTGTTACTGCCTATCGCATGACCCACCCGCGTTGCCATGGCGGCCCCCACGCTGATCAGCGGCATATAGAGAACGTCCCAGACATTGTAGGCGATCTGGTGCGCTGCCATGGCGCTATTGCCAAGCGTGGCAATCATCAGGCTGATGACCGAGAACACGCCGATCTCCAAAAAGAACGTGAGGCCAATAGGTAAGCCCAGGCGCAAGATTTCCTTGATCACCCCGGGGTCCGGCGCCACGAGTCGCAGGGGGGGCAGGTATTTGCGCAGCTCGCGGGTTGCAAAAATGTAGCCACCTATCAGTAGCGGGCTCAGCCACATGGAGATAGAAGTGGCCCAGCCGCAGCCGGTAGCGCCCATTTCAGGAAAACCCCACTTACCGTAGATCAGCGCATAGTTGAGGGGAATATTGGCGAGGAAGCCTATGACGCTGGCCACGGCGAAGGGGCGCATAATTCCCAGCCCCTGGGTGTGGCAGCGCAGTGCCTGAAACAAGGCGGTAGCCGGTAGACCCCAGGCCACCGCCTGCAGGTAACCAAGACTCTTGTCCAGTGTTGCAGCATCCAACTGCAGTAGGGCCAGCAGGGGGCCTGCGTAGTAGCACAGCGGGCCGATACTGCCGCCCAGCAGCAGCGCCAGCCAGAGTGCCTGGGGCAGGATGTCGCGAATCTTCTGTAGTTTCCCGGCCCCGAAGTCCTGGGCGACAATTACTGAGACTGCGAGCATGATGCCCAGGGTGAGCAGGAACAGCGGTAGCCAGATGTTGTAACCGATGGCGATCGCGGCAAGGTCGGCAGAACTGTAGCGGCCTGCCATAATGGTATCAACGACACCGGTGCCCATCTGCGCAAGTTGGGCGATGACCATGGGCCAGGCGATGGCGAACAGGGCGCGGGCCTCACCACGATAGGGGTTCGATACCTGCATTAACGATAGCCGCGGCGACGAGGGTGTAAATAGCGCCGCGGCTGAAACCTTTTGCGCAGTTGTGCTGTCACAGAGAAAACAATCCTTAAGGGAAACCAGCATGAACGTGATTGCCGGATGGTATTACAGCATACATAGCGCGATCTTTCCGCGACTACAGCACCTGGACGGGCTCGCGCCCCTGGCATTGCGGCTTTATCTGGTTCCCGTGTTCTGGATGGCAGGCACGCAGAAAATTGCCAACATAGAGAGCACTGCTGAGTGGTTCGCCAATCCCGATTGGGGACTGGGTTTACCTGCCCCCGAGTTGTTGGCTTACCTGGCGGCCTACACCGAGGCAATCGGCGCTCTTTTACTGCTGTTGGGTCTGGCAACGCGGTGGATTTCGATTCCCCTGATAGTCACCATGCTGGTGGCGATCTTTGCAGTGCACTGGGATAACGGCTGGGCCGCCATCGCCGACTCTGGTTCCCAGGAAGTGGCCGTTCGCCTGGGAGCAGCCAAGGACATTCTCCGAGAACACGGCAATTACAGCTGGCTGACTGAGAAGGGTGCCTTTGTCGTTCTCAATAACGGTATCGAGTTTGGCGTGACCTACCTGATTATGCTCGTCTCCCTGCTGTTCGCCGGTGGAGGCCGTTACGTCAGCGTGGATTACTATTTGTCGCGTCTGTTTCCCGATTGCCGTTGACCTGTAAAAATTTCAACGTCACGCCCCCGAAAATGCTAGACTGGCGCGCGTTTTTTGAACAGTTACAGGAAGCATTGAGTTGATTAAAAGTCTAGTAGGGCGCTTGTCCGGCCAAAAAAAGCCGGCACGTGAGGCGGCCCCGTCGCCCTCTGCGCAGCCCAAGCCTGCGCGGAATGAGCCCTCGCCAAAAGCCACCTCTGAAAAGGGTCATACAACCGAAAGCCGGCAGTCGCAGGGCAAAAGCGGCAAGAAGCGCCGCCAGCGCAAGCCCAGGGCGGCGCAGCAGGACTGGAGCCTGGACCAGTTTCCGGTAGACCCCAAGGAGGGCGAGACGCGCTTCCATGACCTGGGTATGCGGGACGAAATCATGCATGGGATTGCGGACCTGGGGTTTCATTATTGCTCGCCCATACAGGCGCAGGTACTGCCCCATACGCTGCAGGGCCATGACGCCATCGGCAAGGCCCAAACGGGTACCGGCAAGACGGCCGCATTCCTGATCACCATTTTCAACGACCTGCTGGTTAACCCGGTAGAGGGCGAACGCTTTATTGGCGAGCCCAGAGCGCTGGTCATTGCGCCCACCCGCGAGTTGGTGATGCAGATTGCCGCAGACGCGGAGGATCTCGGTAAGTATACGGGCCTGAATACGGTCACCCTGATCGGCGGCATGGATTACCAGAAGCAGCTCAACCGACTACAGCGCGAGGTCGTCGACCTGGTGGTCGCAACCCCGGGCCGCCTACTGGACTTTATGGGTCGCCGTGACCTGTTCCTGGATCATGTGGAAGTACTGGTCCTGGACGAGGCTGACCGCATGTTGGATATGGGCTTCATTCCCCAGGTAAAGCGCATTGTGCGCGCGACTGCCAGAAAAGAGCATCGCCAGACGCTGCTGTTTTCCGCCACATTTACCCAGGACATCATCAATCTGTCCCAACAGTGGACCTTCGAGCCGGTGACGGTTGAAATCGAGCCGGACAGTGTCGCTACAGATACGGTAGACCAGAAAATTTACCTGGTCAGTTCGGAGCAGCGCTACCGCATACTTAATAATCTGATTCGCAGCGAGGGCTGCAGCAGTCTGATTGTTTTCGCCAATCGACGTGACCAGGTTCGTCGCCTGCACGAGCGTCTGCGGAAATCAGGGGTAAAGTGCGGCGTTCTCTCCGGGGAGATCCCCCAGGCCAAGCGCACACGAACGCTGGAGCAGTTCAAGAGCGGGGAGATCAAGGTGTTGGTCGCAACCGATGTGGCCGGCCGCGGGATACACGTGGATGGCATCAGTCATGTGGTCAATTACAACCTTCCTGAAGACCCGGAAGATTACGTACACCGCATTGGTCGTACCGGGCGCGCAGGTGCCACGGGCACATCCATCAGCTTCGCTAGTGAGGATGACGCCTTCCTGCTGCCAGACCTGGAAGCGCTGCTGGGCACTCCACTGGAATGTACGCATCCGCCAGAGGAACTGCTGGTCTGAACACAGCACCGCCCTGTGTCATGCAGGGCTGGTGTCTATGCATCAAGCTCCTTTGACCAGAGCAGTGTGGCACCTACCACCGCTGCCGGTACCACGAAGAAATTCACCAGCGGTATCCCGGTGCACAAGGCCACAGCGCCGCCAAAACCCATACTCGACAGGCGCCGGCTGCGCACGGCTTCCTTTACGTCGGCAAAACTCAGCTGGTGGTTATCCATAGGGTAGTCTACGAACTGTATCGACATCATCCAGGCACCGAGCAGAAACCAGAGCACGGGCGCCACGGTATTCAATACCGGTATGAACGTCACCAGAAGTACAAAAGCTGCCATTGGCAGGTAGTAGAGTAACTTGGCGATTTCCCTGAATATGCCCCGTGGCACCATCATCAAGGCGGTGCCCAGGCCCTCCATGGCGGGAACCTCCTTGCCCGTTACCAGTTCCTCGGCTTTTTCGGCCAACAGCCCGTTGAAGGGAGATGCGATAATCAATGCCATCGCCGTGAACAGGTAGCCGGTCATCAGGCTCAGGGTGAGGCCTATCAACGGCCACAGTATCCATTGAACGAAACCCAGCCAATCCGGGATGGAGCCCAGCCAGCGGTCCATCAGGTCGGTGAGGTAGCTCAGCCCAAGCCAGATGAGTGACCCAAAGATCAGGATGTTTACCATCAGTGGAATGACCACGAACAGGCGTAATGACGGGTGAGTGAGCAGTTTTGCGCCGTCCACAAGGTAGCCTATGCCGCCTACTACATTACCTTTCAACGCTTCGTCTCCTCTCCAGTTGCACAATTCCTGCACAGGCAGCGCACACCGCGCTCGCTATTCGGCAGCGCTTCCAGTACCGATGCCGGTATGGGTACGTTCGTGCACCAGCAGGTTTCTCCCGCTTGGCCCGCCGCGATGGCGCAGGCATTGTCCCCGGCGCACAGGGGGCACTTGTCGGCTGCTTTGCTGTCCATAATCTGGTGTCTGCTGTGCTGTCCTGAGCGCTATAATAGCCCACTGCAGAGGGAGTGTAAGTATGAGTGACGACGAAGAGAGCCTGTTCGTCGATGAAATGTCGGATGTGGTTCCTCTCAAGCGGGAGGAGCGGGTACGGGTCAGCTCCACGCAGCTGGCGCGTGATTCTTCGCTGGCAGTTCGTCGCAAGGCGGCGGTGGTCGATAGTAGGCACGACGGCAATGTGCTCACCGAGGAAGGCCTGGCCATCAAGCCGTTGGACTCCTGGTACGTCCTGGATTTCAAGCGCCCCGGCGTGCAGAACGGGGTTTTTCGTAAACTCAAGCAAGGTCGCTACGAAGCTGAGGCGCGTATTGACCTGCACCGGATGACAGCAAAAATCGCCCGCCGGGAACTCTATGATTTTATTCAGGAGTGCGTGCGCCTTGGTATTCGCAGCGCCATGGTGATCCACGGTAAGGGCGAGAGCAAGGCTGAGCGGGATCGCTCCTCAATCCTGAAGGGCTGCACTGATCACTGGTTGCGAGAACTGCATATGGTGCAGGCTTTTCACAGCGCGCAACCGCGTCACGGGGGTACCGGTGCTGTCTATGTCCTGCTGCGTAAAAGTGAGGAGAAAAAGCGGGAGAACAGAGAGGTGTTCATGAAAGGGCGTGTGCCCTACGAGCCAAATGGCAGCTAGCCCGCCCTTGGGCGCCCTGTTATTGAATGCCTTACCTGGTGCCCGCGCGATTGCTAGGCCTTGAGCGTCTTTTTAGGGTGCTTGCGGTCGGGGTAACATGTCCTGCAGATCTCACACACGCGACCATCGCAACCGCGCGCGCTGCAAAACTCGCGGCCATAGAAAATGATTTGCAGGTGAAGTTGATTCCAGGATGACTCGGGAAAGAGCCGCTTCAGGTCGCGTTCAGTCTGCACCACGCTTTTGCCCGAGGTGAGTCCCCAGCGCTGCGCCAGCCGGTGGATATGTGTGTCTACCGGGAAGGCTGGTACGCCGAAGGCCTGCGACATCACCACGCTGGCGGTTTTGTGACCTACGCCAGGCAATGTCTCCAGCGCCTCCATGTCCCTGGGGACCTCGCCTTCATAGCTTTCGACCAGCATCTCGCTCAGCCGTCTGATTGCTTTGGCCTTCTGCGGTGAAAGGCCGCAGGGGCGAATAATAGCCTGTATGGTGTGTACTTCCTGACCTGCCATGTCGTGGGGATTATCGGCGAGTGAGAATAATGCCGGCGTCACCTGGTTGACGCGCTCATCGGTGCACTGTGCACTGAGCAAAACCGCGACTAAAAGCGTATAAGGATCGCTGTGATCCAAAGGCACAGGGGGATCCGGATACAGTTGCTGCAACCGCTGGAGGATGTACTGCACGCGTTCAGCTTTCAGCACTTTCGGTTCCTAGAGTTTGCCTAGGCGGTGCACGATACGCTGTGCCGCTTCCACGCATTGAGATAGTTCGGCGACCAGTGCCATGCGCACGCGGTTTGCACCGGGGTTGACGCCGGCGGACTCGCGGGCGAGGTAGCTGCCCGGTAGTACCGTAATATGTTCGCCAGCGTAGAGTTCGCGAGCGAAGTCAGTTTCCGGGATCGGGGTTTTCGGCCACAAGTAGAAACTGGCGTCGGGCATTGCCACATCAAGATGACCCTCGAGAACCGCCAGGACAGCCTTGAACTTTTCCCGGTAGCGCTGCCGGTTTTCTACTACGTGGGTGTTGTCGTTCCAGGCAGCGATACTGGCCAGCTGGTGGTGCGGTGGCATGGCGCAACCATGGTACGTGCGATAGAGCAGGAATTTGGTGAGTATATCCGCGTCGCCGGCAACAAAACCAGAGCGCAGCCCAGGCAGGTTTGAGCGCTTGGACAGTGAGTGAAAAACGACGCAGTTTCGGAAGTCGTGATGGCCCATTGCGGCACAGGCTTGCAGTAGCCCGGGGGGCGGCGCGTCTTCGTTAAAGAATATCTCGGAGTAGCATTCGTCTGCGGCGATGATGAAATTGTGTTCTATCGCCAGCCTGATCAGCTGCTGCATCTGGTCTATCGGCATCACGGCCCCGGTAGGGTTGCCGGGACTGCACAGGTAAACCAGTTGGCAGCGTTGCCACTCGTCTTCGGCGATGCTGTCGAAATCCGGCAAAAAGCCGGTCTCTGCGGTGCAGTTGATAAAGCAAGGTTGTGCTCCGGCGAGCAGGGTTGCGCCTTCATAGATCTGGTAGAACGGGTTGGGGCAGAGTACCCGGGCATCCGGCCCCGGTGTCACAACTGCCTGGGCGAAGGCGAACAGGGCTTCTCGCGTGCCGGTGACCGGAAATATCTGCTTGTTTGCGTCAACTCCCTGCAGCTGAAAACGCGCTGTCAACCAAGAGGCCATTGCACTGCGAAGCTCAGGTAGGCCCTGGGTTAGCGGGTAGCTCGAGAGTTTGTCGAGGTTGTTTGCCAGGGTCTCCAGAACAAAGCCGGGCGCAGGGTGTTTCGGTTCCCCAATGGACAGCGCAATGGCCGACATGTTCTCCGCGGGCGACAGGTCGGCGAACAGCTGGCGCAGTTTTTCAAAGGGGTACGGCTGAAGCTTTTGCAGATCCGGATTCATATATTTTTGCTGTCAGGCAACCGCCTGTTCATCCAGCTCTTCACGAACTGCGCGTTGTATTGCCTCGCACATCGCCGGGTCTGTTATGGGCTGTTGCTTATGGTCGGTGATGAAGAATACGTCTTCTACCCGCTCGCCCAGCGTCTGGATCTTGGCGGCCTGCAGTTCGATGCCGAAGTCTACAAATATGCGGCTTATCCGCGCGAGCAGACCGGGGCGATCAGGGGTTGACACTTCCAGCACGGAATAGTTTTTGATCTCGTCCACGCTCATCTTGGTTTCAGTGGGTACCGAGAAAGATTTCTTGGCCCGCGGCGTTCTCCGCTGTACGTCATCCTTTGCCTCGGAATAATCACCCAGTGTTTCAGTCAGGTGCTCACGTATGTGATTCAGGCGTGCGCTGTCTTCGGCAATAGAGCTGCCATCTGCACTGAGGACGAAGAACGTATCCAGCGTCATGCCGTCGTTGGCATTATAGATGCGCGCATCATGAACTGAGAGGTCTAGCTGTTCCAGCTGAGCACAGATTCTGGGGAAGAGCTGGGGAGTGGAGCGAGCATGAATAAAGATCTGGGTGGTATTGGCAACGCTGGAGTCCAGGGTTGAGCGCAGCACAACCAATGGCTTGCTCTTGTCGTGGTGGCCGGCAATCGCCTCCGTGTGCCAGGCGATATCCTCGGACTTTTCACGCAGAAAGTAGTCTTCGCCGCGCTCTTTCCACAGCTCTTGCAGTTCTTCAACGGTAAAGCCACGGTATTCGAGCGAATCGATGGCCGCATCCCGCGTTTCGTCCACCCAGACCTGCTTGTCTATCGGATTCTCCAGGCCTCGTCGCAGTGCACGCTTGGTCTCGGTGTAGAGCTGGCGCAACAGGCTGCCACGCCAGGCGTTCCACAGCGTGGGATTGGTGCCGTTGATGTCAGCAACCGTGAGAGCAAAGAGGTAGTCCAGTCGGTTCTCATCCCCCACGTGTTGGGCGAACTGCAGAATGACGTCAGGGTCTGAGATGTCCCGCCGCTGGGACACGGCGGACATTGTCAGGTGACTTTCAACCAGCCATGTCACCAGGTTGGTATCGCGCTTTGACAGTCCGTGGTCCTCACAGAACGCTCGCGCATCCACAGCGCCAAGCTCAGAGTGATCGCCTCCGCGCCCTTTGCCGATATCGTGGAACAGTCCAGAAAGGTAGAGCAGCTCTATTTTTGGGAGCCTGCAAGCGACCCGGCTGGTGACTGGAAAACGCTCGGCGAACTCAGGAATCTGGAAACGGCGCATGTTCTCAATCACTTCCAGCGTGTGTGCATCCACGGTGTAAGCGTGAAACATGTCGTGCTGCATCTGCCCGATGATACGACCAAATGCGGGTATATACCGGCCCAGCACGCCGTAGCGCAGCATACGCTTTAGCTGGCGGGTGAGCTTGTATGGCGAGCGTAACAATTCGATAAACATGCGCTTGTTGATATCGCTGGCGCGAAAATTGTCGTCTATCAGGTGCAGGCTGTTGCGCAGCAGGCGGATGGTGGGAGCGGCGATGCCGTTAATGGCGTCATTGCGCGCGCTCAGCAGGAACACCTCCAAAATGGCGGAGGGATCAACCTTGAATACGTTGTCGTTGCGGGCCTCGATGTAGCCGTTGCGCATTTGGAAGCGGCCGTTGAGTTCCTGCACGTCGTGAGCACCCGCCGCGGTGAGAAAGGCCTGGTCAAAATTCTGTATGAGCACTTCGTTGAGCATACTTAATGCCTGTGCCCAGCGATAGTAGACCTGCATGAAGTTCTCAACAGCGAGCTTGTCTCCGTCTTCCAGCCCCCATATGCCAGCCAGCTCTCGCTGGTGATCAAAGAGCAGCCGATCCTCTTCGCGCCCGGTAACCATGTGCAGTGCATACCGTACTTTCCACATGAACTCACGACCGTCTTTCAGGACTTTCATTTCCTCAGCATTGAGGAATGCTTCAGTGGTCAGTCGATCAAGGGACTCGACCCCGAAGTGACGTTCTGCGATCCAGCTGATAGTTTGCAGGTCGCGCAAACCTCCGGGTGAGCTCTTTACGTTGGGTTCCAGGTTGTATTCGGTGTCCGCAAATTTGGTGTGCCGGGCACGTTGTTCATCAAGCTTGGCGCGGAAGAACTCGGCGCTGGACCACATCTGCGTGGGTCCGGTGAGCTGGCGAACCTCCTGCATCAGCGACTCGGGACCACGCAACACCCTTGCTTCCATTAGATTGGTCAGTATGGTGATGTCGTCGCGGCCCGCGTCTACGCATTCCTGCACCGTGCGTACGCTGTGGCCGATATCCAGTCCGATGTCCCACAGTCGGGTGAGAAAGCCTTCTATCTGTCCTGAGCCGGGGTCATAGTCTGCTCCCAGCAACAGCAAAATATCAATGTCGGAGTGAGGATGGAGCTCGCCGCGCCCGTAACCCCCTACTGCAACCAGTGCCAGGTCTGTGGAATCCCACCCGTGATTGTCCCAGAGTGCACCCAGCATCTGGTCCATGAAAACGGCCCGCTGGCGAATGAGCAGACCCGCATCGGCACCTGCACGGAATTGACGGTGCAGGAACTCGGTACACTGGCTGATGGCGTCCTTACAGGCCACCAGGGGTTGTCCCTCATCCAGCCCCCGAGCAAAGGCCTTCGGATCAAACGCTTCCCGGGGCAGGCTGGGCAATGGGGTGACCGCGACAATCATCAGCGTTTTTCAGTTGAACGACGGGTGAAGACTTCACAGCCGTCAGCGGTAACGCCCAGCGTGTGTTCCCATTGGGCGGAAAGTCGGCCGTCACGCGTGGTGACAGTCCAACCGTCTTTCTGGT
Source organism: Pseudohalioglobus lutimaris (assembly GCF_002866825.1). Taxonomy (GTDB): domain Bacteria; phylum Pseudomonadota; class Gammaproteobacteria; order Pseudomonadales; family Halieaceae; genus Halioglobus; species Halioglobus lutimaris. The sequence continues at coordinate 61,455 of NZ_PKUS01000029.1, forward strand.
TGAGCCGGGTCTGGCGTTTGCCGGCGTTGATCATGGGCTCAATGGTGAAGGTCATGCCTTCTTCCAGAACCAGTCCTGTGCCTTTTTTGCCGTAGTGCAGTACCTGAGGGTCTTCATGGAAGACCTTGCCGATGCCGTGGCCACAGTATTCACGGACGACAGAGTAGTAATTCTTTTCTGCGTGCTGCTGAATGACGGCGCCTATGTCGCCCAGTGTGGCCCCCGGGCGGACGATGTCCAGTGCCAGGTAAAGACACTCCTGCGTAACCTGGACCAGGCGCTGGGCATGGGGGGCAACGTTCCCAACTTGCACCATGATGCTGGTATCCCCGTGATAGCCATCGAGAATGACGGTGACATCAATATTGACGATATCGCCGTTCTTGAGTTTCTTGGTATCAGACGGAATGCCGTGGCATACCACCTCGTTTATCGAGGTGCAGATGGAGCGAGGGAAGCCGTGATAGTTGAGAGGCGCGGGAATGGCGTTCCTGCTCACTATGTAGTCGTGGCAGATTCGGTCCAGTTCGCCGGTAGTGATGCCCACCTCAACGTGGGGTTCGATCATTTCAAGTACCTCGGCAGCAAGGCTGCCTGCGGCGCGCATTTTTTCTATTTCGTCCGCTGTTTTAATCGTTACGCCCATGTTTAACTCATTGAAATAAATGAAAAATATTGCTTTAGCGGCAAATCCTCGGCCGCTGGAGGGGGCACATTCTACCCTATTCGTGGCGCCTGCGGGTAACACGCGAGCTTTCCGGGGGGATTTATCCCTTTAACAAAGGTTGGGCTTATGGTATAAAGCGCGCCTCATTTTCCGAGGGTGCTGTTCCCGCAAGGGCGCGCTTCTGGAACATGGGAATCAAACGACACACACATGTCGACACCTTTTCCAGGGTGCCCCCTGTCTCATGACAGAGGGTTTGGAACAGGGGATATGTGGACGACTAACCCAAAACAAGGTAACCAACTATGTCACAAGTGCAAGTAAGTATGCGTGACCTGCTCCAGGCAGGCGCCCACTTCGGACACCAGACCCGCTACTGGAATCCAAAAATGGACCAGTATATTTTCGGTGCCCGTAACAAGATTCATATCATCAATCTCGAGCACACTGTTCCGTCCTTCAATGAAGCACTGGATATGGTGCAGCGTCTGGCCTCCAACAAGAACAAGATTCTTTTTGTTGGTACCAAGCGCGCAGCGGGAAAGATCATCAAGGAGCAGGCCGAAAGAGCTGGCCAGCCCTATGTGAGCCACCGCTGGCTCGGTGGTATGCTCACCAACTACAAAACCATCCGTGCATCCATCAAGCGCCTGCGTGAGCTCGAAGCACAGCAAGCGGACGGTACGTTCGACCGCCTGACCAAGAAAGAAGCGCTGATGCGTTCTCGCGATATGGAGAAGCTGGAGCGTTCTATTGGTGGTATCAAGGAAATGGGCGGCCTGCCTGATGCCTTGTTCGTCGTGGACGTGGATCATGAGCGTATCGCCATTACTGAAGCCAATAAGCTGGGTATCCCCGTGATTGGCATCGTTGACACCAACAGTAACCCCGACGGCGTTGACTACGTCATTCCTGGCAATGACGACGCCATCCGGGCGGTGAAGTTGTACGTGACGGCTGTTGCCGACGCCTGCATCGCAGGTCGCGCTGAAAATGGTGAAGCGGTAGCCAGCAAGAAAGACGAGTTCGTTGAGGAAACTGGCGAGGCAACTACCGAAGCTGCTCCGGAAGCCGCCCCCGAAGCGCCTGCCCCCGCGGCTGCCGAGTAAGCACCTTTCCCCGGCACTGTAGAATTACGGTGCCGGGGAGTTCGCATCACCCCCGGCGCTTTGGCGGCCGGGGTTTTTATTTCCAAGATCCGATTTCCCTGGATTCCACAGGAGGAAAACAATGTCAGCAAAACTGGTTAAAGAACTTCGTGAGCGCACCGGCCTGGGTCTGCTCGAATGTAAAAAGGCCCTGGCTGCTGCTGAAGGCGACGTCGATAAGGCGATTGAAGAACTGCGCAAGTCCAGCGGTATGAAAGCGGCAAAGAAGGCAGGGCGGACCGCCGCTGACGGCGTCGTGACCACGCGCATCGCTGAGGACGGTAGCTACGGTGTGCTGCTTGAAGTGAATTCAGAAACCGACTTCGTTGCTCGCGATGACAACTTCCTCGCCTTCGTAGACAAGGTTGCCGAGGCTGCTTTTGAGAGCAAGCAGACCGACGTGGCCGCTCTGATGGCAGGTGACCTGGAATCAACCCGTGAAGCCCTGGTACAGAAGATCGGCGAGAATATCAGCGTTCGCCGCGTTGAGCTTGTATCAGCGGGTGACGGCGTGGTTGGTGCTTATGTTCACGGTAACAACCGTATCGCTGTGCTGGTTGAGCTCAAGAACGGTGACCAGGACCTGGCCAAAGATGTTGCCATGCACGTCGCCGCGGTAAATCCCCAGGTTGTATCTCCAGCGGATATGCCCGAGGACGTAATCGCCAAGGAGAAGGAAATCTACACAGCCCAGGCCCAGGAATCCGGCAAGCCGGCAGAAATCATCGAAAAGATGATCGGTGGCCGGGTGAAGAAATTCCTTGCCGAAAACTCCCTGGTTGAGCAGTCGTTCGTCAAGGACCCCGATGTGACGGTAGGCAAACTGGTTTCCGCTGCAGGAGCTGAAGTTGCCTCTTTCGCCCGGTATGAGGTTGGCGAAGGCATTGAAGTGGAAAAGGTCGATTTTGCTGACGAGGTTGCTGCTCAGCTGAATGGCTAGGCAACACTATCGCAGCGCTATCGTGAAACGGGGCTTCGGCCCCGTTTTGCGTTGTCCCGGGCGGTTATACATCCTGCGCAGGAGGCTTGTGTAATCCCCGGGAATTTCTTGGGATGGCAAGCGTCCCATGTATAATCGCGTATACAACCCGTGCAATAGTAGTAGCTCTGATGTCCAAAGACGATATAGACCATATCCCCTCAATCGTTCCCTCCCGTGACCGGGAATTTACTCCCGGGGGGGGCACTGGCGGCGGCAACAAGGCCGGAGCGGCCAGGGGAAAAACACCTCGCGGTAAGGCTCCCACGGGAGCGGCACGTCCTCCCCAGGCGGCAAAGGCCGGGGCGGGGGTCCTTGCCCGTCTCTTTATTGTCGTTGCCCTGGTTACCGCTGCCGTGGCTTGTGCCTGGGCCTGGCAGTTACAGACCCAGCTGCAGCAGGCCAATGTTGTATTGGATGACTACGCTGCCCGCATCGGTGACCTCGAGGCGCGGCTTTCCGATACCGATGAGGGCATGAGCCAGAATGCGGCGGTGCAGGCGGCCAAGATAAAGGAGCTGGACACTGAGGTGCGAAAGCTCTGGGATAATGTCTGGAAACAGACCAAAGCCCGTTTGGGCACCCTGGAGGCCTCCAGCAAGTCTCACAATGGCAAGATTGCCGCCAATGAAAAATCCCTTAAGTCGCTGCAGGCCAAGGCGGACAGCGCGGCGTCGGACCTGGCCAAGTTGAAGAGTGTATCCGGCGATCTGTCCCGCCTGATGAACAGCGCCAGGAGTAACCAGGCGGAAGTGGAGCGTGTCGCGGACACGCTTAATCGCATTAATCTTGATATGGCCAAGCTGAACCGGCAGGTAGAGAGTAACGCAGAGGCCGTGCGCGCCACAGATGCCTTCCGTCGTCAGGTTAATGGCAGCATCAACAGTCTCGAAGGTGCCGTTCGCGCGCTGCAGGCCGCACCCTGATCAATTTTTGATGGCCGCTGCCTCCATTTTTTTCCGGCTAACTGGCCGGTGGCTGGCAGCAGCCCGTTCCGAGGCGGCTAAAGCACCTTGCATGCGCAACCGGGGCTTTCTCACCCCGCCTGCCGGTGTACAATACTCGCCGCATTAACTCCCGCCAAAATCAAGGAAGCCCGTCATGACCGTGATTCGTCAGGATGATTTCATCGACAGTGTCGCCGATGCCCTGCAGTTCATCTCCTACTACCACCCCAAAGACTTCGTCGATGCTGTTCATGAAGCCTGGCAAAAAGAGCAGAACCCTGCCGCCAGGGACGCCATGGCGCAAATTCTGATCAACTCGCGCATGTGCGCCGAAGGCCATCGCCCCATATGCCAGGATACAGGCATTGTGACCGTTTTCCTGAAGATTGGCATGGACGTGCAGTGGCAAGCTGACATGTCCGTTGCAGACATGGTCAATGAGGGTGTGCGCAGGGCCTATACCCATCCCGACAACGTGCTGCGCGCTTCCATTCTCGAAGATCCGGCGGGCGCTCGCAGGAACACCAGGGACAATACGCCTGCGGTGATTCATATGGAGGTGATAGAGGGTGACACCGTGGATGTGCAGGTGGCGGCGAAAGGCGGAGGCTCCGAGAACAAGTCGAAAATGGCCATGCTTAACCCCTCTGACAGCATTGTCGACTGGGTGGTCAAGACGGTGCCGACCATGGGTGCGGGCTGGTGCCCGCCGGGAATGCTGGGAATCGGCATAGGCGGGACTGCTGAAAAAGCGGCGGTCATGGCCAAGGAATCTCTCATGGAGCCTATCGACATTCACGAGCTGCGCGAGCGCGGCCCCGCTAATCGTGCCGAAGAACTGCGCCTGGAGTTGATGGAGGCAGTTAACAAGCTGGGTATCGGTGCCCAGGGCCTGGGCGGTCTCACTACCGTAATGGATGTGAAGATCATGGAATACCCCACTCATGCTGCTTCATTGCCGGTTTGTATGATTCCAAATTGTGCTGCGACCCGTCATGCGCATTTTGTGCTGGATGGCTCCGGACCTGCTTTACAAACGCCCCCCAGCCTGGACGACTGGCCCGATATCACCTGGGAGGTTGGTGAAGGCGTGCGCCGGGTCAATCTCGACACGGTGACGCCCGAAGAAGCGGCCCAGTGGCAGCCCGGCGACACATTGCTGCTTTCGGGCAAGATGCTGACCGGTCGCGATGCCGCCCACAAGAAGATGAAAGAGCTGATCGAGTCCGGGGAAGGGCTGCCGGACGGGGTGGACCTGAAAGGGCGTTTTATTTATTACGTGGGCCCGGTCGATCCGGTGCGCGACGAAGTCGTGGGCCCCGCTGGCCCAACCACTGCTACCCGCATGGACAAGTTTACGGATTTCATTCTCGAAGAAACCGGACTGTTGGGAATGATCGGCAAGGCCGAGCGCGGGCCGGTCGGCGTGGAGGCGATCAAGAAACACAAGGCGGTGTACCTGATGGCCGTGGGCGGTGCGGCCTACCTGGTGTCCAAGGCTATCACCTCGGCCAGAGTCGTTGCGTTCCCGGAAATGGGCATGGAAGCGATCTACGAGTTCGAGGTCAAGGATATGCCGGTCAGCGTTGCTGTTGATGCGCAAGGCACCTCGGTTCACGAGGTGGGGCCGAAGATCTGGAAGGCAAAGATCGAAGAGCAAGCCATTGAAGTGAGCTGACACTGTGCCTGACACTTTTTACTGGCACGACTACGAAACCTTTGGCGCAGTTCCCTCGCGTGACCGCCCGGTGCAATTTGCCGGGCTGCGAACTGACGAGGACCTTAATCCCATAGGAGAGCCGCTGGTTATTTTCTGCCGGCCCGCCAATGACTTTCTCCCCCATCCCCAGGCCTGCCTGATCACCGGGATCAGCCCGCAGCAGGCGCTGTCAGAGGGAATACCGGAGGCTGAGTTCATATCTCGAATCCATGCTGAGTTGGCGCAACCCGGCACCTGCGGCGTGGGGTATAACTCGCTGCGCTTCGACGACGAGGTAACTCGCTACACCCTGTACCGGAACTTTTACGATCCTTACGCACGTGAGTGGCAAAACGGCAACTCACGCTGGGACATTATTGACATGGTGCGGGCCTGCCACGCGCTGCGCCCCGAGGGCATCGTCTGGCCCAATCGCGAGGATGGGCTACCCAGCTTTCGGCTTGAGCAGCTCACCGCCGCCAATGGTATAGCCCATGAGGCCGCCCACGATGCCCTGTCGGATGTGCATGCCACGATTGCCATGGCGCGGTTGATTAGGGAAAAGCAACCGCGGCTTTACGACTACGTGCTGCGCAACAGGGACAAAGGCTCGGTATCGGCGATGCTGGATATGGAAGCAATGAAGCCAGTGTTGCATGTGTCAGGTATGTTTGGCGCGCAACGCAACAATATCGCCTTGATTGTTCCCCTGGCAATGCATCCGGGCAACAAGAACGAGGTAATCTGCTATGACCTGATGGCAGACCCTGCTGCGTTGATCGAGGCATCCCCCGAGCTACTGCGTGAGCATCTATACACGCGAACGGAGGACCTGCCCGAAGGCGTGGAGAGACCCGGCCTGAAGACCTTGCACATTAATCGCTGTCCGGTTCTGGTCACTGCAAAAATGGCTAACCCCGAAACGGCCGCTCGCCTTGGTATTTCGGGCGACCAGTGCCGCACTCACCTGGCTGCATTGCGCAAATTTCGTGCCGCGGATCCACAGTCTTTCGTCAAGAAAATGCAGGCTGTCTACGCTGGGCATCAGTACCCAGAAATTACCGACCCGGACCGCATGCTCTACAGCGGAGGCTTCTTTTCCGATAGGGACAAGCGGTTGATGGATCAGGTTCGTGACAGTGCGCCGCAAGACCTGGCCTCGACCAGCTTTCCCTTCGAGGATGATCGCCTGCCGGAAATGCTGTTTCGTTATCGGGCGCGTAACTACCCTCAAAGCCTTTCCACAGAGGAGCAGGCGCAGTGGGAGGAGTACCGTTTCCAGCGTCTTACCGAAGCGGATGCGGGCGCAAGTATCTGCATGGAAGAGTATCAGCAAACGATCGAGACCCTTATGGCGTCCGGGGAGTTGTCGCCGCCGCAGCGTCAGTTAATGGAACAGCTTCTGGAGTACAGCGACAGTCTGCTTGCGTGATAGTGGACTGCGGGAAAAGGACTGTTGTCTGGTTCCGGCCCGGTATTAAGCACATGGCTCGCTGCTGCTCACGGTCGTATAATCGCCCCGGAAGATCCCGAACAGACCAGGAGCGCAACACCCATGCAATTTGCCGGCAGTCATATCCTGTCTATCGCACAGTTTGAACGGACCGACGTGGAGCGCGTCTTCGCCGTTGCTGATCGCATGGGGCCCTATGCGCAACGCAAACGTCTCACCAAGGTTCTTGACGGAGCCATTCTCGGCAACATGTTTTTCGAGCCCAGCACTCGCACCCGGGTCAGCTTCGGCAGCGCATTCAACCTCCTGGGTGGCGAAGTTCGTGAAACTACAGGCTTCGAATCCACTGCTATTGCCAAGGGCGAATCGCTTTACGATACCGCGCGCGTATTGAGCGGTTACTCCGATGTTATTGTGATGCGTCATCCGGCGGAGGGGTCGGTTGGCGAATTTGCTGCCGCCAGCCGGGTGCCAGTGCTCAACGGCGGTGATGGCAGCAATGAACACCCCAGCCAGGCGCTGCTGGATCTCTACACCATCAAGAGCGAAGTGGCCGCTCACGGTGGGCATCTGGATAAGTTGCGCATCGCCATGGTAGGTGACCTGCGTTACGGTCGGACCGTGCACTCGCTGTGTAAACTCCTGAGCCTGTTCGACGCGGTGGAAGTGCACCTGGTCAGTCCTCTGGAATTGCGCATGCCCGAAGATATTGTTGAGCAGATGCGCACAGCCGGACTGTCAGTGTGGGAGTCAGATCGTCTGGAGGAAAGTATCGCCCAGGTCGATATAGTCTATTCCACGAGGATACAGGAGGAGCGTTTCAGCTCACAGGAAGAAGCAGACTTGTACCGCGGTCGCTTCCGCCTGAACCAGAGCGTATACACCGCGCACTGCCAACCTAACACCGTGATTATGCACCCATTGCCCAGGGACTCCCGCGACCATGCGCGGGAGTTGGATGACGACCTGAACGATAACCCCAATCTAGCCATTTTTCGGCAGACAGACAATGGCATTCTGGTGCGTATGGCATTGTTTGCCCTGGTACTGGATGTGGCTGATCAGGTCGATTCGCATTCTCGCGAGGTCAACTGGTATACCGCAGGTCGTTTCTGATGCCTCTGAACCTCACTTTTGGTGCTGAAGATGTGCGTGTGCTCGAGGACGAGACTGTCTTCCAGGGCTACTTTAGTGTGCGCAGGGTAACGCTGCAGTATCGAGCTTTCGACGGCGGTTGGGTGGCACCCCAGGTGCGCGAGATTTTTGAGCGTGGCGACGCCGTGGGTGTGTTGCCATATGAGCCGGAATCCGACTCGCTGGTGTTGATTGAGCAGTTTCGCCCGGGCGCGATGCGCGATGACTGCGATCCGTGGATGCTGGAGTTAATCGCCGGCATTGTTGAAGCGGACGAGACACATGAACAGGTCATTCACCGTGAGGTCGGCGAGGAGGCCGGTTGTGAGGTTGCTGATCTACTGCCCATTGCCACGGTATTGCCCAGTGCCGGAGCCTGCACCGAGAAGGTCTCGCTTTTCTGTGGTCGGGTCTCGGGCGCTGTTGCCGGTGGTGTTCATGGTCTGGCTGAAGAGGGCGAGAATATTCTGGTTCACCTGGTGCCTGTCAAAGACGCTTTTGATCTGCTCGCTCAGGATCGCATTCCCAATGGCCATACGCTGATCTCCCTGCTCTGGCTGCAAAACAATATCGAATCAGTGAGGTCACGCTGGAGCTGAGGCTCCAGTGAGCCCCTCATGACAGAGACTCCCGAAGCTCCCGAAAAAGCCAGACCCGGCCTGTTACGTTCCAGCGCCCTGGTCGGCAGTATGACCATGATTTCGCGTGTACTGGGCCTGCTGCGTGACATTGTGATCGCCGCATTTGTGGGCGCCAGTGCCAATGCAGACGCCTTCTTTGTCGCCTTTAAGATACCTAATTTTTTGCGCCGCCTGTTTGCCGAGGGTGCTTTTTCCCAGGCGTTCGTGCCGGTGCTGGCCGATTACAAGGAAGAGAACGCACTGGCGGCGGTGAAAGGACTGGTTGACCGGGTCGCTGGCGTGCTTGGGGGGACCCTGTTGTTGCTTACTGTGGTCACCGTCATGGCCTCGCCAATTGTTGCCACTATTTTTGCCCCCGGGTTCATCAGCCAGCCTGAGAAGTTCCAGATCACTGCTGACATGATTCGCATTACCTTTCCCTACCTTCTGCTCATCTCCATGACGGGCCTCTGCGGGGCCATACTCAACAGCTATGGACGCTTCGCCGTGCCGGCGTTCACGCCCGTATTCCTGAATTTGTCACTTATCTTCGCTGCCACTGTTGCATCGCCCTGGTTTGCGGAGCCGGTTTTTGCCCTGGCCTGGGGCGTCTTTTTTGCAGGGATCATCCAGCTTCTTTTCCAATTGCCATCGCTTTACCGTCTGGACCTGGTGCCCAGACCGGTCTTTGACGTGCATCACGAGGGCGTGAGGCGTATTTTGAAGCTTATGGTGCCAGCGCTTTTCGGTGTGTCGGTCAGCCAGATCAACCTGCTGCTGGATACAGTGCTGGCCTCTTTCCTGCCAACCGGCAGCGTATCATGGCTGTACTATTCTGATCGCCTGGCAGAGCTGCCACTGGGCGTATTTGGTATCGCTATCGCGACGGTTATCCTGCCCAACCTCTCCGCCCATCGAGCCGCCGCCAGGGAGGAACAGTTTGCCTTCACCCTGGACTGGGCTATGCGCTCAGTGCTGCTGATTGGCGTACCTGCGGCGCTGGCACTGGTGTTGCTGGCCAAGCCCATCCTTATAACGCTGTTCCAATACGGTGCGCTGACGCCCCGGGACGTGGAGATGGCCTCGTTGAGCTTGCGCGCCTACAGCCTGGGGCTGGTGGCCTTTATGCTGATCAAGGTGCTGGCGCCTGGCTACTATGCCCGCCAGGATACGGCTACGCCCGTGAAGATAGGCATCATCGCCATGGCGGCCAACATGGTGATGAATCTCGCCTTCGTGCTGCCGCTACTGTGGTACTTCAATGTAGGACACCTGGGTCTGGCGCTGGCAACCAGCGCGTCGGCCTGGCTCAACGCGGGCCTGTTGTTACGTGGGTTGATCAGGCAGGGTGTGTATAGCTGGCAGCCTGGCTGGGGGGGATACTCACTGCGGTTGTTGGTGAGCACGGCGGCGATGTCTGTCCCGGTACTGTTACTGTCCAAAGATCAGGCGCTTTGGCTGGAATGGGGCTGGCAGCGCAGGGCGCTGGAAATCGCGCTGGTCTGTGGGGCAGGGGCACTGGCCTACCTTTTATCGCACCTTGCCATGGGTACCCGCTTGCGCCACTTGCGGGCGCCGGGAGCGGTCTAGCAGGAGCACTGCCCGTGGCTGCGACCTCCGGCAGTGGTCAAATTGTACGTTTCCGGTGGTCGGCGCATTCGCTATACTCCAGCGTTTGATTGATTCGAGCAAATCCTCATCTCATGGAGCTGATTCGCGGCCTGCACAATTTGCGGCCCAGACACCGCGGTTGCGTGGCCACGATTGGTGCCTTTGACGGGGTGCATCTGGGTCATCAGGCGGTGATCAATCACCTGCGGGAAAAGGCGACCGAGCTTGATCTGCCCAGTGTGGTGATCGTGTTTGAGCCATTGCCTCGTGAGTACTTCTCACCGATACAGGCACCGGCGCGCATAATGAGCTTCCGGGAGAAGTTTGTGGCGATGCGGGACCTGGGGGTTGACCGCCTGTTACGTATTCGTTTTAACGAGGCCTTTCGGGCGCTCTCAGCAAAACAGTTTGTAGACCAGGTGTTTGTTACTGGCCTGGGCGTGAGGCATGTCGTGCTGGGCGATGACTTCCGCTTCGGCAATGATCGCCAGGGCGACCTGCGCTATATCCAGGAACACGGCGAGCATTTTGGCTACGGCGCTGGCCCTACGCCGACTCAGACCTGGCAGGGGGAGCGGGTCAGCAGCACGCGCATCCGTGAGGCGCTTGAGGCTGCCCAGTTCCAACGAGCAGAGCAGATGCTTGGCAGGCCCTACAGCATCTCCGGCAAGGTGATTTACGGTCGGCAACTGGGACAGACCATAGGCACACCGACCGCCAACCTGCAATTGCGCCGCTTGCGCGCGCCGTTAGCAGGTGTCTATGCGGTGAGGGTGCGCGGCGCGGGACTGAAGGATGCGCAGGGCGTGGCCAACGTGGGTGTAAGACCCACTGTCGATGACAGTATCAAGGCCAATCTTGAGGTGCACCTGATCGATCGCGAAATTGAGCTTTATGGCCAGCACATTGAGGTTAGTTTTCTGCACAAGTTAAGAGAGGAAAAGAAGTTTGCCTCTATAGAAGAACTCAAAATGAACATAGCACGAGATATTGAACTCACCAGAACCTGGTTCGCGCAGAACCCGGCACAGCAGACGATATGAGCGAATACAAAGACACACTGAACCTGCCTAAAACGGCATTTCCCATGAAGGCCAGTCTGGCCCAGCGAGAGCCCCAGCGACTCAAGCAGTGGCAGGAGATGGACCTGTACTCGCGAATCCGCGAGGCGTCAAAGGGGCGACCGAAATTCATTCTTCACGATGGCCCCCCTTACGCCAATGGTGACCTGCACCTGGGCCATGCGGTTAACAAAGTGCTCAAGGATATTATCGTCAAGTCCCGTTCTCTTGACGGTTTTGACGCCCCTTACGTCCCCGGCTGGGATTGTCATGGTCTGCCTATTGAGCTCAACGTTGAGAAGAAAGTTGGTAAGCCTGGCGCAAAGGTCTCCGCGGCAGAATTCCGTCAGAAGTGCCGGGATTACGCTGCCCGACAGGTGGATGGGCAGCGCAAGGACTTTATTCGCATGGGCGTCTTTGGCGAATGGTTCAATCCTTACCTGACCATGGATTTCAAGTTTGAAGCAGATATTGTGAGGTCACTTTCACGCATTATCAGCAACGGACACCTGCACAAGGGCTTCAAACCAGTGCACTGGTGCATGGATTGCGGTTCTGCACTGGCAGAAGCGGAAGTGGAGTACAAGGATAAACAGTCCCCGGCGATCGATGTTGCCTACATAGCAGCGGATCCTGCAGCGATCAATGCAGTTTTCGACACTGCCTGCGAGGGCGAGATAGCGGTGCCAATATGGACCACCACTCCCTGGACGCTGCCGGCGAGCATGGGAGTCAGCGTGCATCCTGATCTTGAGTATGTGCTGATTGCAGGTCAGCAAAGGGCGCTGGTTGTCGCTGCCGATCTGGCCGAGGACTGCGCGCGGCGTTATGGTCTGGACGGTGTAAGCGTGCTCGGCCGTTGTCGTGGGCGGGCACTGGAAAACCAACTGCTGCAGCACCCCTACCTGGACAGGCAGGTGCCTGTTGTCCTGGGCGAGCATGTCACCACTGATGCTGGCACTGGTGCCGTGCACACCGCCCCCGCCCATGGTCAGGATGACTTCGTTGTCGGCCAGCAGTACGGACTGGAGGTATACAACCCGGTAGGCGCGAACGGTGTATACCTGCCCGAGACTGAACTGTTTGGTGGCCAGCATGTGCTGAAGGCTAACCAGGCCATATGCGAACTGCTGCAGGAACGCGGCGTCCTGCTGCACCACGAGGACTATGAGCACTCCTATCCCCATTGCTGGCGCCATAAGACGCCAATCATCTTCCGGGCAACTCCCCAGTGGTTTGTGAGCATGCAGCAGAACGGCCTGCTGGAGAAAGCACTCAAGGAAGTAGACCAGGTGCAGTGGTTACCCGAGTGGGGGCAGGCGCGTATCCAGAGTATGCTTCGCGAACGTCCCGACTGGTGTATCTCCCGGCAGCGCACCTGGGGCTCGCCTATTGCCCTGTTTGTGCACAAAAGCACAGGCGAGTTGCATCCCGACACAGCGGGATTGATGGAGCAGGTTGCCCAGCGCATGGAAACCAGCGGTATTGATGCCTGGTTCGACCTGGACCCTGCTGAATTACTGGGTGATGAGGCGCAGCATTATGACAAAGTCACCGACACGCTGGATGTCTGGTTCGACTCCGGTGTCACCCATTCCTGTGTTCTGGAGCGTCGGGAGGCGCTACAAAAACCCGCAGATATGTACCTGGAGGGTTCAGACCAGCATCGCGGCTGGTTTCAGTCTTCGTTGTTGACGGGCGTGGCCATGGACAATGCTGCACCCTATCGCAGGGTGCTGACCCATGGTTTCACAGTGGATAGCGACGGCCGCAAGATGTCCAAGTCCATCGGTAATATCATCGCACCGAAAACGGTGATGAACGATTTGGGCGCCGATATCCTTCGCCTCTGGGTGGCCGCCACTGACTATCGCGGCGAGTTGACCTGCTCCGATGAGATCTTCAAGCGCACTGCTGACGCTTACCGGCGCATCCGCAATACGGTGCGTTTTCTACTGTCAAACCTCAATGGGTTTGACCCGGTGACCGATGCTTTACCCTTCGATGAGATGCTGTCCCTTGATCGTTGGGCAGTGGATCGCGCCGCCGGGCTGCAGGGTGATCTTGCAGCGGACTATGCCGACTATCAGTTCCACCTGGTCTACCAGAAGCTGCATCATTTCTGCGCGGGTGACCTCGGTGGCTTTTACCTGGATGTGATCAAGGATCGCCAGTACACCACCCGCGCCGATTCCATCGCCCGTCGCAGTGCGCAAACCGCCATGTACCATATTGCGGAGGCCATGGTGCGTTGGGTGGCCCCCATCCTGAGCTTCACCGCTGAGGAAATATGGGAAAACCTGCCGGGAGAGCGGGGCGATTCGGTTTTCCTGGAGCAGTGGTACGCTGATCTACAGTCGGTAGCCGGGGACGACGTCATGGGCCGTGACTACTGGCAGCAGATGATGGCTGTGCGTACCGCGGTGAATCGGGAGATGGAAAACCTGAGAGCCGCAGGCGAGTTGCGTGGTTCCCTGGACGCAGAGGTGACGCTATTTGCTGACGCCGAACTGCAGGCCGGACTGCAGGCGCTGGAAGATGAGCTGCGCTTTGTGCTGATTACTTCTGCCGCTCAAATTCTGCCTCTGGCCGATGCCCCAGCGGACGCCGCCGTGACCGAAGTGCCCGGCCTGCGCCTGACGGTAAGGGTATCTGAGGCAGAGAAGTGCGAACGCTGCTGGCACAGGCGCGAAGATGTGGGCCAGGTAGAAGGCCATTCCACGCTTTGCGGGCGCTGCGTGGAGAATGTTTATGGCGATGGCGAACGGCGTCGTTTTGCGTAACGGTGTCCACGCATGGCGCTGGTATTTGCTGGCGTTAGTGCTGGTGTTGCTTGACCAATACACCAAGGGCCTGGCCAGTGCCTCCCTTGACTACGGTCGTCCGGTACAGGTGTTCTCCTGGTTCAACCTTACCCTGCAATACAATACCGGCGCCGCGTTCAGTTTCCTCAGCGATGCCGGAGGTTGGCAGCGCTGGTTCTTTACCGGTATTGCAGTTGTGATCAGCGGCGCGCTGACCATCTGGCTGTTTATTGCGCCGCGAGGACAGTGGCTGCTCATACTCAGTCTCTCCCTTATACTGGGCGGGGCAATAGGCAATCTCTGGGACAGGGTGGTTTTGGGCTACGTGGTGGACTTCATTTCGGTACACTATCGGGGTTGGTATTTTCCCGCTTTCAATCTGGCGGACTCGGCTATAACCGTCGGTGCGGGATGTATGTTGCTGGACAGCTTTGTCCATCGGGAAAAAAACGATGACTGAATTCAATGTACCTGTATCCGAGGGGACCCGCGTGTTCCTCAACTTTTCCGTCAGCCTGGAAGATGGCTCCGAAGTCGACACAAACTTTGGCGGGGACCCGGTAGACTTCAGTATTGGCGATGGCTCACTGCTACCAGGCTTTGAGCGTCGTTTGTTCGGTATGGTTGCCGGCGACAGGCAGATGTTTGAAGTGCTGCCTGAGGATGCGTTTGGCCAGCCCAACGAAAACAACGTTCAGCGTATGCAACGTGATCAGTTTGATGAGGATGCAGAGCTGGAAATTGGCCTGGTGTTTTCCTTTGCCGATGCTGCGGGGGGCGAGCTGCCGGGCATGGTGATTGCGTTCGACGATGACGAGGTCACCGTCGATTTCAATCATCCGCTGGCGGGCCGGACTGTAATGTTTGACGTGCTGATACACCGGGTCGAGCCGGCGGAGCTGCACTGATGGAGATCCAACTGGCCAACCCCCGGGGTTTTTGCGCTGGCGTCGACCGGGCCATCGATATTGTTAATCGTGCGCTGGAAGTGTTTGGTGCCCCGATCTACGTTCGCCACGAGGTGGTACACAACAAGTTTGTTGTCGATGACCTGCGGTCGCGCGGGGCAGTGTTTGTCGATGAACTGGAGGAAGTGCCCGACGATTGCATTGTTATTTTCAGCGCGCACGGCGTTTCCCAGGCTGTACGTAGTGAAGCGCAGAGGCGCCATTTGCAGGTGTTTGACGCAACCTGCCCGCTGGTGACCAAGGTACATATGGAAGTGGCCAGTTTTAGTACCGAGGGCCGTGAGTGTGTCCTCATTGGTCACGCCGGCCACCCTGAGGTAGAAGGCACCATGGGCCAGTATGATCATAGCGCCGGTGGTAAAATTTACCTTGTAGAAGATGAGCAGCAGGCCTCCAGCCTGCAGGTCAAGCGGCCGGAGCGACTCTCCTACGTCACCCAGACAACACTGTCTGTGGACGATACTGCAAAGGTCATCGATGCGCTGCGCGCCCGTTTCCCGGAAATCCAAGGGCCACGCAAGGACGATATCTGCTACGCCACGCAGAACCGGCAGGACGCGGTCAAGCAGCTGGCTGCGCGCTGCGACCTGGTGCTTGTAGTGGGCTCGCCCAATTCTTCCAATTCCAATCGCCTGCGTGAATTAGCCGAGCGTATGGGCGCTGAGGCGCATTTGCTCGATGGGGCCGAAGACATTGATCCTGCGTGGCTCAAGGGTAAGCAGCGAATTGGCGTGACTGCCGGTGCGTCAGCCCCTGAGGTACTGGTACAGGAAGTTATTGATGGTCTGCGTGATCTGGGCGCACAAGCCCCGGTGGAAGTGGAGGGCAGGCCGGAGAACGTCACTTTTTCACTGCCCCGTGAACTGCGTATCGAGGCCAAGAACCTCTAGCTGAGCCGCTTGCTGACGTCTTAACCAGGCAAGTCATATCCTATATAGCCGGATTCTGGCAATCACTCTTCCTCCAGCTATGCTTGGCGTTCAGGGAGGTGATTATGGCAATGGCAGGTGTGCGCGCCGCGCAGCCGGGTTTCACACTGATAGAATTGATGTCAGTGATGGTTATCGTGGTGCTGGTCGGCGCACTTTCAGCGCCCGCCTTTAGTCGACTCCTTGAAGCCTCGCGTATACGCACAGAGGCCACGCGTCTGATGGGCGATATTGTGCTCACGCGCAGCGAAGCGATCAAGCGCAACCGCCAGGTGGTGATGTGCCCCGCAGGCTTGTCTGCTGCAGGCGAAGTCGAATGCGGTGGTGTTTATGCCCAGGGTTGGATTGTCTTTCAGGACAATGATCGCGATGGTGAGCTGAGTGGGGGAGAAGAGATCGTAGACAGGGGGCAAGCGCTGGCGTCGGACCTGCTTGTGACGAACCGGGTCGCCACCCGGGCAGCGGATGAGAAGATAAAATTTCAGCCGGACGGGTCGTCACGACGTAATCTCACGCTGATGGTTTGCTCCGGGGGTATGCCAGAGATCACGTCATGGAGCGTGGTAATGAATATTGTGGGTCGGCCTCGACTCGCCCGGGGGTGGGGTCGGTGTCAGCGCGCCGAAGACTGAGTCTCAGTCATCCAGCTGCAACTTCTTCAGGCGGTAACGCAGACTGCGAAAACTGATACCCAGCAGCTTGGCTGTGGCGGTCTTGTTCCAACGTGACTCTTCCAATGCCTTGCTCAGGATCTGGCGTTCCATGTCATCCAGGTATCCCTGCAGGTCGCCATATGCCTCTTCGACAGACCAGGTGCTGGCTCCATCCCGGTCAGACTTGCGCGTCCTGGCCGCCGGGTTGCGCGGCTTCATGGTCGAGAACTGCAGGTCGTCGGCCGTGATGGCGCCACTGTCTGCCAAAGCCAACGAGCGCTCAAGGATGTTTTCCAGTTCGCGAACGTTCCCCGGGAAACTGTAACCGCTAAGGGCCTCTATGGCCGAATCATCCAGTGCCGCCTGTTCATTGCCGTGCTCCCGTGCGATCCGTTTCAGCAACGCCCTGGCAAGCATGGGCAGGTCTTCGGCGCGTTCGCGCAGGCTGGGGACCTGCAGGTCAATCACGTTTATCCGGTAATAGAGATCATCTCGGAAGCGTCCCGCCTCGACCTCCGCTGCGAGGTCCTTGTGTGTGGCACTGAGCAAGCGCACGTCTGTGGGCACCTCCTCGCTGCCACCCACCGGGCGTACAGCCTTTTCCTGAATTGCGCGCAACAGTTTAACCTGCATCACCAGTGGCAGATCGGCGACTTCGTCCAGGAACAGGGTGCCCCCTGCGGCGGCCTGAAACAGTCCGGGTTTGTCCGATGTCGCGCCAGTGAAACTCCCCTTGAGGTGACCAAAAAGCTCGCTCTCCATCAGGTCCGGTGGAATGGCGCCACAATTAACAGCGATGAAGTTACCCGGCGCCCGCGGGCCGTTGTTATGAATCAGGCGAGCGACCACTTCCTTACCGCTGCCGGATTCGCCGCAAATGTGAACCGGTGCCTGACTGCGGGCGAGTTTGGTGATCTGGCTGCGCAGCTTCTGGATGGCAGGGGCCTCGCCAATCAGGTCCTGTACCACCGCCTTGTCCAGCCGGCTGATATCGCCTTCCAGCTGCAGTGCCGTACTGACCAGTTTGCGTAGTGTCTCCAGCTCGATGGGTTTGCTGATAAAGTCGAAGGCACCGGCCTTCAGTGCCGATATCGCTGTCTCGACACTGCCGTGTGCGGTAATCATGGCCACTGGGATATGTGCGTGTTCCTGCTGTATGTATTCCACCAGGCTGATGCCATTACCATCGGGTAGGCGCATATCGGTCAGGCACAGGTCGGGCACTATGTCAGACACCATATTCCTGGCCTCGGTCAGGTTTGCCGCGCTGAACGTCTCCAGGCCCATGCGACTGAGGGTAATGTCGAGTAGCTCTCGGATATCAGGTTCATCGTCTACGATGAGAACGCGCTGTGCTGCCATTTAGGATGCTCGTTGGCTGAGGGAAATACGGAAGCAGCTCTCGCCCTTGTCTGTGGGGCGATAGCTGAGTCCGGCATTGTTGATTTCACACAATTCCTTGCACAGGTACAAGCCCATGCCGCTTCCCTCCGCCACGGTAGTGAAAAAGGGCTCGAAGAGTTTGCTCTGGTCAGCTACCGGAATGCCCGGACCATTGTCGATGATATTGACCAGGGTCTGGTGGCCGATAAAGTCCATATCAACTTCTATTCTTGCGGTCTGGTGGCCCGTGGCAATGCTGCTGTGGCGCAGCGCGTTATCGAGAAGGTTGGTCAGGACTCTCTGCAGGTTTTCCGGGTCAAATTCCACCAGCAGGTCGCTGTACTGGCAGTCCACGGTGATATCGGCGGGAGCATGCAGTCCTTGCAGGTAGTGTTTCACGAAATCCGTGAGCCACTGCTGCAGGTCGATATACTCTGGTTTGGGTGGCTCACGACGTGAGATCTGCATCACGCTTTCAACGATCTGGTTTACCCGCCCGGAATGACTCTGGATGATCTCTGCCATGCGCTTGTCTCCGGGCGTGAGCTCCGTTGACTCCTGCAGTAACTGCGCTGCGTGGCTGATCGCACCCAGCGGGTTGCGTATCTCATGGGCGATACTGGCGGTGAGTCGGCCCAGAGATGTGAGCTTGAGTGATTGTGCATACTGGGTCACCGGCGAATAATCCTCGACGAACACCAGGCTGTCGCGCTGGCTGCTGGGTTGTAGCTCGCGGAAGTGTGCGATGATGGGCACTGAATCTTCGGTGACGTGAAAGGGCTTGGCCTTGTGCAGCCCGGTTTCCTTCCAGTGTTGGAACTGGCGAGACAGCTCAGGGCAGTACTCCGCCAAATCACGACCCTGTTCCATGATGACCGGGCGCTCTGGTACCAGCAGGGTCGAGGCGGCCTTGTTCATTACTCGTACCACGCTGTTGCCATCCACCAACAGAATGCCCGTATCCATGTGCTGCACGATCTGCTCATTCAGGCGCTGCAGATCGTAGAGGTCGCTGGCACGGTTGCGTGCCAGCTCCTCAGCGCGCCCCAGGCGCTGGGCCACCGCCTGTACCATGATTGAGACAATAAAGATCAGCGCCCCGAGCAAACCTGCCGGGAACAGCGCGGGAAGGCTTTGTTCGCCCTGCAATATCAGGTAAACGGTATCACCGAGCAAGGCCAGGGCGCTCAAGGCGGCGATCAACGTCGCCAGGGTCCGGTTGGTTATCAGCACCGCGCTGGCGGAGACAGTGATGATCAGCAGCACGGGCAAACCTGAAACAACACCGCCGCTGGCGTGTGACATCAGGGTGATACTGACAATATCAAGTGCAAAGACGACCAGCATGAGGCGCTGGTTTAAACGACGCGACAGGAAGCCCACCAGGGGAATACTGGTGGCCAGGTGAAGCAGGGCGACCGAGACATAGAGCGTGGGGTGTAGTACCCCAACCAGCTGGCGAGTGTTGGGGCTGACCAGCATGATCAATAATACTACCGACAGCAGCGAGCGGTAGGCCACGTAGATTCTGAACAGGGCCTGGTTCTGTTGGCCGCTGACGGCGACCGGTCTGGTAAGGATTGCTGGGCGGTTCACGAGGGCCTTCAGCCTGTTATTAATGTCTCTGTGGCGTATAGCCTGTTTATTATGGCAGTGCCAGCCAGGTACTAGTGTAACAGGCATATCTGTTTTCGGGCTGGCTTATAGCGCGACTTTTGCGGAAAATAGCGCTCCCCGATTCACTCCTGATTCCGAGCAGCAGTATGGCAAGCCTGAATATTCTGATGGCCCAGATCAACACCCTGGTGGGCGACTTCGAGGGCAACACGCAGCGGGTTGTAGATATCGTCAAACGTGCCGAGGCGGAGCACAGCTCACCGGTCATTGTTTTCCCGGAGCTCACCCTCAGCGGCTACCCCCCGGAGGACCTGCTGTTGCGGCCCAGTATCGAGTTGCGGGTTAAGCAGTCACTGCAAACGCTCTGCGCTCAGCTCAAGGGCGACGCCTGGGCGGTAATCGGATACCCCCGGACAGAGGCAGGTGCTCTCTACAACGTGGCCGGAGTAGTGCATCGTGGCGAAATCGTTGCCGAATACCGTAAGCAGCGCCTGCCTAACTACCAGGTATTCGACGAGAAGCGTTATTTTTCAACAGGCTCAGGGCCTTGCGTTATCGATATCCAGGGTGTGAAGGTGGGCCTGAGCATTTGCGAGGACATCTGGGAAGCCGGGCCGACCGCCGACACCGCAGCGGCCGGTGCTGAATTGCTACTCAATCTCAATTCATCCCCTTATCACCGGGGTAAGCGCAACGAGCGCTGGGAGCGGGTCGCGGAGCGCGCCCGCGGGGCCGGCTTTCCAATCGTTTACGTGAATCAGGTCGGCGGCCAGGATGAGCTGGTATTCGACGGTGGTTCCTTTGCCGTGACTGCCGCTGGAGAAGTTGCCGCTGCTGCGCCCAACTTTGAGGAGGGTGAATACTGGCTGCACTACCAGGCACAGGACAAGGCCGCCCCCTTTGCGGGCCTCAAAGTGTTCCCGCCGCTGGATGAGATGGAAGCCACCTGGCGGGCACTGGTGCTGGGCGTGCGCGATTACGTGAACAAAAACCATTTCAATGGCGTGGTGTTGGGCCTTTCCGGAGGTATAGATTCAGCACTCACCCTGGCGGTCGCAGTGGACGCATTGGGGCCTGAGCGAGTCGAGGCGGTGATGATGCCTTTTCGCTATACGTCGCAGATGAGCGTTGAGGATGCCGCCGAGCAGTCTGACATTCTTGGTGTCAGCCACAAGGTGATTTCCATCGAACCCATTTACGAGGCCTTTATGCAGAGCCTGGCGGAGGAGTTCGCCGGGACTACCCCTGATACGACCGAGGAGAACCTGCAGGCGCGCTGTCGCGGCGTACTGCTGATGTCGATTTCCAATAAGAAGGGCAGCCTGGTGTTGACCACGGGTAATAAAAGCGAGATGGCGGTGGGCTATTCCACGCTGTATGGCGATATGGCGGGTGGTTTCGACGTGCTAAAGGATGTGCCCAAGACGCTGGTGTTTGATCTATGCCGCTATCGCAATACACTGGGCCCCTGCATTCCCCAGCGGGTGATCGACCGGCCGCCCTCCGCTGAACTGGCGCCAGACCAGAAGGACGAGGACAGTCTGCCTCCCTATGATGTACTCGACCAGATTCTGGAGATGTACGTGGAGCAGGACATGAGTGCTGAGGCGATTATTGCGGCGGGGATGGATCGTGATCAGGTGCAGCGGGTGCTGCGTCTGGTCGACATCAATGAGTACAAACGACGTCAGGCGCCGATCGGGGTGCGTATTACCAAGCGCGGTTTCGGGCGTGACCGGCGGTATCCGATTACGTCCGGGTGGCGGATAGGAGACTAACGCTTACTCGCTCTTATTTTTTGTCGAGTGCGGGCCGGTAAGCCGTAAATGTGGACTAAAGCTTGGGCCGCGTATCAAACTGCGGTGGTGTAGGCGGGAAAAACAGGCCGAAGCTGGCCTTGTTGATCCAGTTACGCTGCAGTCCGTCGAGAGTATAGACACTTTTGAACTCGCCGTTTTTGTCCAGGTTCGGGTGGTCCGGGTAGTTCAGCGCCAGGGTTGCGATGGCATCTTCAGCCAGGTCATCGAGGCCCAGCAGAATATAGCCCTGCGCCATGACGGCGAGACCGTCGGCCACGGCTGGTGTGCGCTGGAAGTTCTCTACTACATAGCGACCGCGGTTTGCCGCAGCGAGGTAGGCGCCGCGGCGGAAATAATAGTTGGCGACCAGAATTTCGTGCCTGGCCAGCAAATTGCGCAGATGTAGCATGCGCGCGCGGGCATCGGGCGAGTAGGGGCTGTCAGGAAAACGCGTCACCAGCTGGTTGAACTCGGCGAAGGCCTCCCTCGCCTGACTGGTATCGCGCTCTGCCTCATCGGTTGGCAGGAAGCGTGAAAACAGGTCTTCGTTGGCGGAGTGGGCTGCCAAACCCTTGAGGTAGTAGGCATAGTCGACATTGGGGTGGCTGGGATGCAGGCGGATGAAGCGGTCGGCGGCTTCCACCGCCGCTTCCTGTTCATAGCCGTTGTAATGCGCGTAGATCAATTCCAGTTGGGCCTGCTCGGCATATTTGCCAAAAGGATAGCGCGACTCCAGTAATTGCAGGCTGCGCACGGCCAGGTCCCAGTTATTGGAGCGCAGGTAGCGCTGGGCCTGTTCGTAAATTTGTTGCTCGCCGGTATCGGCGGTGACATCCGGTAATTCATCGTTACTCGAGCAACCGACAAGGGCCATGCTGAGCAGGAAAATGAGGGCGTACTTCAAAATTATCTCACCAGTGCTGGGCTGCCGCCGTGCTACCATGCACGCCAGCTTTAAGGCGGCTATTTAACCACAGCCGGGCAGGCGCATAAACAGGAAAAATGATGAGCGAGAGTATCGAAAAGCAGGCTGAGGTGCCCGCGGACATGGACAACGAGCGCCTGGACCAGGTGGCGGCGAAATTGTTCCCGGATTACTCAAGGTCACGTCTGCAGGCCTGGATCAAAAAGGGTGAGTTGCTGGTAGATGGCAAGCAGGTCCGTCCTCGCGACAAGGTGCGTGTCGGTGACCTGTTGACGGTGGCCGCCAGGGTCGAGCAGGCAGTGAGTTGGCAGCCCCAGGATATCGAGCTCGAAATAATTTACGAAGACGAGCATATCCTGGTATTGGATAAGCCGCCGGGGCTGGTGGTTCATCCCGCTGCCGGTCATGCCGATGGTACCCTGGTCAACGCGCTTCTGGCGCACGCACCCGAAATGGGACAGTTGCCCCGCGGCGGTATTGTGCACCGGCTGGACATGGATACTTCGGGCATCATGGTAGCCGCCAAGAGTCTTCCGGCCCATTACGACCTGGTTGAGCAGCTGCAGGCTCGCACCGTCAAGCGCGAATACTGTGCTGTTTGTATTGGCGTCATGACCGGTGGAGGTACCGTGGATGAGCCCATGGGCCGTCACCCCAGGCAACGCAAGAAGATGTCGGTGTTGGCCGCCGGCGGCAAGCCCGCGATTACCCATTATCGGATCCGCAAGCGTTTTGGTCATCACACCTGTATTACCGTGAACCTGGAGACAGGTCGCACCCACCAGATCCGTGTGCACATGGCGCACAAGCACTATCCGCTGGTGGGCGACCCGCTCTACGGCGGGCGGCCGCGCATTCCCAAAGGTGCTTCCGACGAACTGGTGGCCGCGTTGCGGAGTTTTCCCCGGCAGGCCCTGCATGCGCAGGGGCTGGGACTGATTCACCCGGATACGGGCGAGGAAATGCAGTTTGATTGTCCATTACCTGACGACCTGCTGGGCCTGCTTGATGTGCTTGAGCGTGAAGACCCGGTAGTCAGCAATGACAGCGCCTTGTATTAATCCGGCCTGGTACACCCCGGCCTGGTCTTTACCCGGCATAACCGCCTTCACTACCACGCGCTCAGGTGGCTATAGCAGCGCACCGTGGGACAGCTTGAACCTGGGTGATCATGTTGGAGATGATCCGGTGACTGTGGCCAGGAATCGCGCCGTCGTACAGTCCTCGTTACCCGGGGGTACTCGCATCCAGTGGTTGGAGCAGGTTCACGGAGTCTCGGTTATTGAGGCAACCGGTTCGGGCAGCCCGCGGGCTGATGCCTGCTGGTCTGCGCAACCGGGGGTGGCCTGCACGGTGATGACCGCGGATTGTATGCCTGTACTGTTTGCCAGCGTCGACGGCAGGGTGGTCGCTGCCGCACATGCGGGATGGCGGGGTTTGCTTGCCGGCGTGCTAGAGGAAACCATTGCAGCGATGAATGTCGCCCCGGGCCAGTTACAGGCCTGGCTGGGGCCGGCAATCGGGCCCGGTGCCTTTGAAGTGGGTCCGGAAGTGCGCGAGTCGTTCCTGTCGGCCGCGGCGGATTCATCAGCGTTTGTTCCCAGCGCCCGACAAGGCCACTACCAGGCAGACCTCTATGCCCTTGCCCGGCAAAGACTGCTGGCCCGGGGCCTGCTGCGCATAGACGGTGGCGAATTCTGTACTTTTCGGCAACCCTCACAGTTCTTCTCCTACCGAAGGGACGGCAAGACCGGCCGCATGGCCAGTTTGATCCTGATCAACCCGCGCTGAATTTGCCTTGAAATAGCGGCAAGTGGCCTCATATTACCCCCATAGCAAAATGTGACCTGCCTGAAGCGCAATTCGGGAGGCGAGGAGAGTAACTTATGAGAATGGACAAACTGACGAATCAATTGCAGTCGGCCCTGGCTGATGCCCAGTCCCTGGCGTTAGGTAAGGATCACAATTTTATTGAGCCGGTACACCTGCTGGGCGCCTTACTTGAGCAGCAAGGGGGCTCTGCGCGACCGCTGTTGCAGAAAGCCGGTGCCGATGTGGTAACGCTGCGGGGTGAGGTGCAGGGCGCAATTGATGCGTTGCCGACAGTCAGTGGCACCGGGGGTGATGTACACGTCTCCCAGGACCTGACACGCATCCTCAATGTTACCGATAAACTCGCCCAACAGGGTGGAGACACTTATATCTCCAGCGAGCTGGTGTTGCTGGCGATGCTGGAAAGCAAGAACAGGGCAGGTGAGCTACTCAAGGAATGCGGTGTGACACCGATTGCTCTGAAGAGCGCTATTGACCAGGTACGCGGCGGGGATGCCGTCGACAACCCGGAAGCGGAGGAGTCACGCCAGGCGCTGGAGAAGTACACCATTGACCTCACTGAGCGTGCTGAGCAGGGCAAGCTGGACCCGGTGATCGGTCGCGATGATGAAATTCGTCGCACTATCCAGGTGCTGCAACGACGCACCAAGAACAACCCGGTATTGATCGGTGAACCCGGCGTGGGTAAGACTGCAATTATCGAAGGTCTGGCGCAGCGGGTGATCAATGGCGAGGTGCCCGAAGGTCTGAAAAACAAGCGTATTCTATCCCTGGACCTCGGTTCACTGCTGGCGGGGGCGAAGTTCCGCGGCGAGTTCGAGGAACGCCTGAAGGCGGTGCTCAATGAACTCTCCAAGGAGGAAGGTCGCATCATCCTGTTTGTCGATGAGCTGCATACCATGGTCGGCGCAGGCAAGGCAGAGGGCTCTATGGATGCGGGCAATATGCTCAAGCCGGCCCTGGCCCGCGGAGAACTGCACTGTGTTGGCGCAACTACACTGGATGAGTACCGTCAGTACGTGGAAAAAGACGCTGCCCTGGAGCGCCGGTTCCAGAAGGTGTTGGTCGACGAGCCCAATGAAGAGGACACCATTGCCATTCTTCGTGGCCTGAAAGAGCGCTATGAGGTGCACCACGGTGTGGATATCACCGACAGCGCCATTATTGCCGCGGCCAAGCTCTCGCAGCGCTACATCACGGACCGCCAGCTGCCGGACAAGGCCATCGACCTGGTGGACGAGGCCGCCAGTCGCATTCGCATGGAGATCGACTCCAAGCCGGAGGCCATGGACAAGCTTGAACGCCGCCTCATTCAATTGAAGATTGAGCGCGAGGCGGTGAGGAAAGACGACTCTGCTAAAGCGCAGGTGAAGTTGCTGGATGAGCAAATTGAGAGCGTCGAGCGTGAGTTCTCTGATCTGGAGGAAATCTGGAAGGCGGAGAAGGCATCCCTGGAAGGTAGCGCGCAGATCAAGTCTGACCTGGAGCAAGTCAAGCTGGAACTGGAGGCGGCGCGCCGCGCCGGTGACCTGACGCGTATGTCAGAGCTGCAGTACGGGCAGATTCCGGAACTGGAAAAACAGCTTGAACAGGCTCAGGAAGCTGAGACTGTCGAGCGCACCCTGCTGCGCAACAAGGTTACAGAGGAAGAGGTGGCCGAGGTGGTTTCCCGCTGGACGGGTATTCCTATATCCAAGATGCTGGAAGGCGACCGGGAAAAATTGCTGCGTATGGAGGACTCGCTGCATGCGCGCGTCGTCGGACAGGACGAGGCAGTGGTCGCGGTGTCAAACGCAGTGCGCCGTTCGCGCGCTGGCTTGTCCGATCCGAATCGGCCCAACGGGTCTTTCCTGTTCCTGGGCCCCACCGGTGTCGGTAAGACCGAGCTGTGCAAGGCGCTGGCAGAATTCCTGTTTGATTCCGAGCAGGCCATGGTGCGCGTCGACATGTCTGAATTCATGGAGAAGCACTCGGTCGCCCGCCTGATCGGGGCGCCCCCGGGCTACGTGGGTTATGAGGAGGGTGGCTATCTGACCGAGGCGGTTCGTCGTCGCCCCTATTCTTTGCTGCTCCTTGACGAGGTAGAAAAGGCACACCCGGATGTGTTCAATATCCTGCTGCAGGTGCTGGAAGATGGTCGCCTGACCGATGGCCAGGGTCGCACCGTCGACTTCCGCAACACGGTGATTGTGATGACATCCAACCTTGGCTCGGACCGTATACAGGAGATGGCCGGAGATGAGAACTACGACGCGATCAAGGCAGCAGTGATGGAACAGGTCGGACTGCATTTCCGCCCCGAGTTTATCAACCGGGTGGATGAGTCCGTGGTGTTCCATCCGCTGCAACAAAGCCAGATCCGCGGTATCGCCGAGATACAGCTGCAGGGACTGCAGAAGCGACTGGCGGAAAAAGAGTTGTCGCTGGAGATCTCCGAGGTCTTCATGGATCACCTGGTCACAGCCGGGTTCGACCCGGTCTACGGCGCGCGGCCGCTGAAGCGGGCGATTCAGCAGGAACTGGAAAACCCGCTGGCACAGCGTATTCTCGCCAGCGAGTTCAATCCCGGGCAGACAATAGTTGTCGACTGGGATGGCGAGTCGGCAAGTTTCATAGCAAGCTGATCCTCAAAGGCCCTTCGGGGCCTTTTTCTTTGGCGTCTGACGCCTGCAGAATACCTTGCAGGTGAGCGCTTTCCGCGGCTGCTTTCACGCAGCCTTGCCCAGCTGCTGTGGTGAAAAAATGCGGTTTGGCAGCGCCTTTTCAGTCAAAAACCGCCACCGTGCGGTGAAATGAAAGAACCTTGAGCATACTGTCAGGTAACCCATGGGGAAGCCTGGAAAGGACGCTTTGCTCACCCTCAAACACAACGACAAGGCCAGTCTCGGCTTTTCCCTGATCGAATTGATGATCGTGGTGGCTATCATGGCTGTTTTGATGGCGGTTGCACTACCTGCCTATCAGCAACAATCACTACGCGCCAACCGTGCTGCGGCGCAGGCCGAAATGCTCACAGTAGCCAACCTGCAGCAACAGTACCTGCTCGCCAACCGTCAGTACCTGGACGCAGCTGCGCTTGCCGCTGCCGGCTATACACCAGACCCTGCGGTCGCCAGGTACTATCAATCCCGCCTCACTGTCGGGACCGGTCTGGTTCCCACGTATGCGTTGCGCCTGGTGCCTGTCGGGTCACAACAAAGCGACGGCTGGTTGCAGTTGGACGGTCAGGGTAATTACAGCTCCGAGTTCAGCAACAAGTGGTGGCGCTAGTGAAATCAAAGGATGTCCAGTCGTTCGCACAGACTGGTGCGTTGATGATTGAGTTGCTGGTGACACTGGTAGTGGTAGCAATCGGCATGTGGGCTATGCTCGACCTGCATACACGCTTACAGGTATCGGAACAGGAGGCCTACCAGCGCACCCAGGCCCTGTTGCTCCTTGGTGACCTCGTCGAGCGTATGCGCAGCAATCGGCAGGCCGCTGGCGACTATCTCACCAATCCGATACGCGGCCTGGGAGTAGATGCTTGTAGTGATCCGCTGGCTGCGCCCGCTCTTGCTGGACGAGATAGAGCCCAGTGGTGCCAGGGTTTGCAGGGCAGCGCTGAGGTGTATGCCGGTCATGCGGCCGGTGCGCTGATCGCCGGCAGGGGTTGTGTGGAGGCACTGGACGAGGTGGCAGGAGAGGAATACCTGCTTACAGTCGTTTGGCAGGGAGCTGTGCCG
This sequence comes from Pseudohalioglobus lutimaris, assembly GCF_002866825.1. GTDB lineage: Bacteria > Pseudomonadota > Gammaproteobacteria > Pseudomonadales > Halieaceae > Halioglobus > Halioglobus lutimaris. The sequence continues at coordinate 89,410 of NZ_PKUS01000029.1, forward strand.
CTGTCCGCGCCGCCTGGCGAGATACGCTGCGGCAAGGGTCAGTACGATCAGCCCGCGGGCTCTGCATGCGCGCTCAAGCCTGATAGCTGTCGTCGCTATGTTTCCACGCGTATTCACATCGCAGAACTGGGCGACTCATGATCGGGCCTGTCATGAAAAAGCCGCGCGCGGCACAATCCGGATTCAGCCTCGTTGAGCTAATGATTGCCTCCGCTCTGGGCATGGTTATTGTTGCCTGGTTGACGCAGTTGTTAGTTGATACGGCAAAGCTCAACCGGGAAATGGCCAATACCAACGACCTGATGGAGCGCGGGCGTTTTGCCATGGATCGACTGCGTGAAGACATCAGTCATGCGGGCTACTGGGGTGGGTATATCCCTACTTTCGACGACCTCACCTGGACTGGCCAGCCTCTGGATGTGCCGACCGCTCTCCCTGATCCCTGTCTGGCTTTTATCGACTGGCAGGCTACGCCAGGACATGTTCCCGCTTTGCTGGGGTTGCCACTGCAACTGCACAGAGCCTCTCCCGGAGCAGGCTGCAACACCTTGCTTGGGGCCGAATCGGTTGACGCTGCAACGGATGTGCTGATCATTCGCCACGCAGATATTTGTTCTATCACCACCGAAAGCTGCGCAGACAAGTCCTCGTCGGGACTCTATTTCCAGGCCTCAAATTGCGCCAGCGAACTGGCTTCAGGGCAACTCTACGCGCTTGACCCTGATAGGCTGCCGCTGACGGAGATGGACTGCTCTTCACCGGCGCCTGCAAGGCGTTTTTCCCAGAATATTTACTTCATTCGCGACAACAGCTGGGGAGTCCCGGCGCTTTACCGCTCAGCGTTCGGCTACTCATCCGGAGAGCCCCGACAGCTGACTGCACAAGAGATGGTGCCGGGGGTGGAGCGTCTGCGTGTAGGTTTGGGGGTCGATAACCGCAGCAGGACGGGTGCATTGACAGATTATACCCTTGCGCCCCTTTGGCAGGAGCAGCTATCCGGAGTAGTACCGATCAATCGCGGAGACGGCGTTCCCGATGGCCCGTTCGTCTACTGCAGCGAGGCCCAGCCGTGTACTACTGATGATCTCATGAACACGTCTGCCGTCAGGCTCCACCTGCTGGTTCGTGCCGAACTGCCCACGGCCGGATATCGCGATACCAAGATATACGAAATGGGCGACCTCAGCATCGGGCCGTTCAACGATGCGTACAAGCGTCATGTGTTTTCTTCCACAGTGGGCATTCACAACGTGGCTCTCAGGAGGGAAACACAGTGATTCCGGCGCATACAAGGCGAAATAGCCGAGGCGTTATCACGCTGTTTGTTGCAGTAATCATGCTGCTGCTTACAACGCTCCTGGTGGCCATCGCCTTTAAGTTAAGCAGCATCAACCTGATGGCGGTCGGTAACGTGCAGGCACGGACTGGATCTGTGGCTGCTGCAGAAAAAGTAATAGAAGAATTCATCAGTGGCGAGCCCGGTACTGCGGAGTTTGATGGTGGCACGGTCGCCCACGTGGACATTAACCTCGATGAGGTCATCGATTACGTGGTTGAAGTGCCTCCTCCGAAGTGTGTCCGTGCCAGGCGGGCAAGCAGTGCGTCCGCCAGTAGTGTGACCCTGGAAGGCTTCTCTGCCGCCGGGGCCTGGAATACACGCTGGGAAATCAACGCCCTGGCAATTGATGAGGCCACAGGTGCCCGGGTAAAGGTCTTGCACGCCAGGCGCTACGTGTTAACGGAAGCGGAAAAGAATGCGCTGTGTCATTGATAGCAGCCAATGAAGGTGCGACGAGCAGACTAGCGGAGGTAGAGGGAAATGATGGGATGGTTCAGGATTTGTTTAATGGCGTGTTTAATAATACGACCGGCGCACGCAGTCGCAGACGATGTTGACCTCTTTCTTGGCCCATCAGTCATGCAAGGCGAGTCTGTCAACGTATTGATTTTACTGGACAACAGTAGTAACTGGGCACGTAAAAGCGCGGCTGGTACGTCAGTTCTGGAAAGTGTGCGAACAGCACTTGCCGAGGTGCTGCGCGGCACTGCCGACAGGTCAATTAATGTTGGCCTGATGCTCTATGCAGAAGGGGGTGAGGGCAACGGCAGTGGCGGTTATCTGCGTGCCGCTATCAGACCGATGACCGCGGTTTCTGCTGAGCGCTATGCTCGTCAGGTAGAAGAACTCGATGTCCACGATGACAGGGGTGTTGATGGTCAGTTTGCGTTGGCACAGGCAGAGGCCTATCTGTATTTCTCTGGCGGCGAGGCGACGAGCGGGGCCGGCCGGCAGAAGACAGATGGGCTCAGCGAGGCATGTGTCACCACAGCTGGAGTGAGCTCGCCTCCGGCGTGCCCTGCAGTGAGTCATGGAAGTGCTGCTGATACTGCCGTATGGACACTGCCTGGCGTCGCGATCGACGGGGGGCGTTACTTGAGCCCGGATGATGACGCGACCTGCAGCACTAATCTATTTCTTTTCATCAGCCATGGTCCGAATCGAGGTGGTGCAACGGCCTCGCAGAGGTCTCAGGTGCTACTCTCGCAGTTGTCCGGAAATACTGTCTCCATGGGTCTCAACAGGTCAGCTGGTGGAGGTGATATCTCCACCCAGTGGTCCCGCTTTATGGCGCAGAGTCGCCACAGTATCACTACACACATCATTGATGTCGCGCCCGGCCAGACCGAAGCAGACCGCGTATGGAGTGAGCGATTAAAGGGCATTGCCGATGTCGCATCGGGTAAATACATGCGCACTGATGGCACCGTCAGTGACGTTCGCCTGGCCATCAGGCGAGCCATCGCTGATGCAACGACCATGAATGCGGCTATTGCCCCGGTCGCTTTACCCGCCAGTGCACACACTCGCGGACTGTTTCTCAACCAGGTTTTCATGGGCCAGTTCCGGCCAGACGAATATGGTCGACTGCGATGGCCAGGCAATCTCAAACAGTACCGGCTGGGCTTACATTCCGCTGCAGGCGTAAAACGGTTGAGCCTGTTGGACGCGGATCAGCGCCCTGCGCTTGATGATGAGTCGGGTCGAGTCCGCGACTGTGCTAGAAGCTACTGGACGCCTGTATCGCCGGACACATACTGGAACTACCTCACCCGTAGTCAAGGGCGGGGAGAGTGCACAGCCTCGGCACAGGAACCGGGCTCAAATGTCCCGGATGGTGCAGTGGTGGAGAAGGGTGGGCAGGCTTATGTTGGTCGCGGCGGTGAGCGCTACGCGTCTGCTGTGTCGGCCTCAAGGGTAGTTAAAACCACTGCTGCCACCTTCTGTGGCGGGGAGACGGGAGTAGCCTGCAGGCTTGACGACTTTAATACTTCCAACGCGATGTTGACGGCGGAACGCCTGGGTGCGTCGAGTACGGCAGAGCGAACACACTACATAAGTTGGGCGCGAGGTGCCGATACAGAGGACGAGGATGGCGACGGAAACGTTGACGAGTATCGTCCCTCACTTCACGGCGACGTTGTGCACTCGCAGCCAGTAGCCCTGGACTACTCAACTGTCCCGGATGAGCAGCGCGTAATCGTTCTTTACGGTAGCAACGATGGTTTGCTGCGGGCCATAAATGGCGATCGGGGCATCGCGCACAATGGTTCGGGTAAGGGTGTGCCGATTTTACCGGGTGCCGAGTTCTGGGTATTTATGCCGGCCGAGTTTCATTCGCGCATCGGCAGACTGCTGCGCAACGATATTCAAGACGGGGGGCCATTGAGCGGGAAGGTCTACGGGCCGGATGGCCCGTTGACCACATGGCAAAGTGATGCCGGGCGTCACTACCTGTCAATGGCAATGCGGCGGGGAGGGCGTGCTGTGTATGGTTTCGATATTACGGAGACCGACTCACCGGTTTTGCTCTGGCATCTGGGATGTTCGTCTAATTCAACTGACTCAGGGTCGTGCGCAACGGGGTGGGAAGATGTTGGCCAAACGTGGTCTCCGCTGCAGCCTGCCTGGCAGCGCGGAGCCCCGTCGCCATACCTGATAATGGGCGGTGGCTACGACAACTGCGAGGATATGGCAGCACCTGCCGCTGGCGAGAAGCACGCCTGTGAGCAGGCAACTGCTGGTAACGCGATCTACGTTCTGGATGCGATGACCGGAGCAATCGTTGCTCGCTTCGAGACAGAACGCGCGGTCCCTGGGCGCGTCACGATCGTTCCCCGCGCGGATGGGGATCGCAATATAAGCTATGCCTATGCGGCAGACACCGGCGGCAATGTTTATCGCCTGTCCGGGCCGTCGGGTGAGGCGATAGGCGACACGCCGCCGACGCGCTGGCTATTGACCCCTATTGCCAGCCTGGGCTGTGGGCACAAGGCTGGCGAGGTTTGTAGCGACAGGCGCAAGTTCCTCTCTGGCCCGGACGTGGTGAGAATTCCAGGCGCGGCCAGATACGCAATTCTGCTTGGATCTGGAGACAAAGAGAAGCAAGGGGCGGCTGTAGACACTGCGCTGTTGGAGGACAACTATTTCTTCGCTCTGGTCGATGCGCCGGCGGACCCTGCCTGGCTGGAGTCAGAGCGGGCGACCTGTAATGCGGACCTTATCTGTGCAGACTCGCTGCCCCAGGTTGCCCTTGATCCTGAAACTTTACCGTCGGCCAGTATCGGTAAAAACGGCAACAGTATAAAGGGCTGGAAGTTGAAGCTCCGCAAAGGAGAGCAGGTCGTGTCTGCGGCACTGACAGTAAATGACAAGGTGCACTTCAGCACTCACCGCCCCGACAGTGCCCAACCAGCAAGCTGTAGCACGAATCAGGGGATCGCCACGCGTTACAGCGTCGACTACCGGCTCGGCAAGGGTGAGCTCACCGATATCCCTGGTGGCGGGTTACTGCCCATGCCGGTAGCCGGACGGGTTGAACTGGAAGATGGCGATATCGCCCCATTTTGTATCGGCTGCGGTGGCAAGCATGCCATTGGTGGTGACATAGAACTGGATCTCCCAGCCGAGGCGCCCCGCCCGGGGGGCAGGGTTTACTGGAAAATCGGAGAATGACCGCTGCCAATGGCGCAATGGGTGCACCGTTGCGCGTTGGCCACAGCGGTGACGTGGAGCAATCTTGCCCCTCTGTATAGCGCTGGTGACGGTATCAGGGGCAGTAAACGCCGATCAGGGCCTCGGCTTTTTCGCGCTCCCAGGCGATTTCTTCTTCAGTCAGGACGCGCTCTTCCCCCTGATCATTCAGCATGACTACCGTAGTCTTCGTCGTCAGCGCTTCGAGGTTGGCCCGGGCTCGCGAGCACAGTTCAGGGTTTTTCTTGTTGCGCCTGGCTTCGTCTTCGTCTACCTGCTCGAAATCGTTGCCTACCCTGGGTTTGACTTCGGGCGGCACGGCACCTTCCTCCGCGGGCACGACTCGCTTAAGTCCCGACCCAGTGGTAATTACTTCATAGTCCACACCCTTGGGTGGAGGCCGGTCACTGTGCACAGGGTGCCCGCGGTCATTTATCCAGCGGTAGTGAATCGTTCCCGCATTCAAATGACTGACGCTAAGGGTAGCCATGCAGAACAGCAAAGCGCCTGCGAGGTACCTGGACTGGGTATTGGCAAGCATGGCAGCAACTCCAATGTCGGGTTTAGGGGCAATGAGCCTCAATAATTTCGAGGTTATCCTGTCTTTGCGCTGCGCGTTCATCATCCGTGAGATAGCGCAATCCGCCGTTACCGTCATCAATCCTTATTCTCGGTGCGCGGTCAATGACTTCGAGGTTTTTTCTTGCCGTTGCGCAGTACTCCGGATTCTTTTCATGCAGGCTGCTGGCGGGCTTGCTGGCCACGGGTGCGGGCGGCGGTGTCGCGGTTGTCGGTGACGGGGCAGATTCTGGAACTGCTTCCCCGTCCCCCTCAACCCGGTGAACAACGCTGGATTTAGTGGAAATCGTTTCATACTGAACGCCTAGCGGTGGTGGCCGGTCGCTCATAACAGGATTTCCCTCACTGTCCTTCCAGCGATAGAGGGCAGATTCTGCAGCGGTGTGAGCACTGCTCAGCAATAGACAAACGAGGACGGTCACTGTCCCAAAATTTCGCATATGCATCCCCGACCATGGTCTTTTTATCAGTCACATCAGTATAAAAGTAAATCAAAGTGAGCAATACGTGAATAGTCCAGAATGTGCCGAATGTCACATGAACCCGCGCTATAGTTGACTTTCACGCCCTTTCTGCCAAGATACCCGCGTCTTGTAAATGGCAACAGCTAACGTCGAGTACCCTCGGCCTCTGGCTCACTGGTGTGATCCGATTATTCATGCCAGCTGTTTATGAGTCCCGTATTCGACCTGGGCCGCATTGGCCAGGTTGAGGGCCAGACACTGCGCTACCCCGCAGGGCGACCGATACACGGGTTCGTGATCGATATTCCCTGAAGGAGCGTCCCGATGGGGCGGATTGCGACGTGTATCGAGTCCATTAAAGGGGGTGGCGTGGCAATCCGGATACCGGTCCGAGGTATTCGTCTTAGCACCGTCCACACAAAACGTTGAATTGTACCGGCGAGGGTTACGCGTCGGGCATGATTTATTCTGGAGAATTGCTGTGGAACTCTTATCCGGCGGTGAAATGATCGCCCGTGCATTGGAAGACGAGGGCGTTGAGTACGTCTTTGGCTATCCCGGTGGCGCGGTATTACATATTTACGATGCATTGTTCAAAGACTGTAAGGTGCCCCACATATTGGTGCGCCACGAACAGGCAGCTACACATGCCGCGGATGCCTATGCTCGCGCCACCGGCAAGCCCGGTGTGGTGTTGGTAACATCGGGGCCAGGTGCGACCAATGCGATTACGGGTATTGCCACCGCCTACATGGACTCCATACCCATGGTCGTACTTTCCGGCCAGGTACAGAGCCACCTGATTGGCGAGGACGCGTTTCAGGAAACAGACATGGTGGGCATCTCGCGGCCTATCGTTAAGCACAGTTTCATGGTGAAACATGCCTCGGAGATTCCCGGGCTTATCAAGAAGGCTTTCCATATCGCGGCCTCCGGGCGTCCGGGCCCCGTTGTTATCGATATCCCCAAGGACCTGACCCGTCCTGACGAAAAATTCGAATACGAATATCCGAAAACGGTAAAGCTGCGCTCCTATTCACCTGCGCAACGTGGTCACACGGGACAGATCAAGAAGGCGGCACGCCTCCTTCTTGGCGCCAAGCGTCCGGTTATTTACTCTGGCGGAGGCGTCATCCTGGGCGAGGGCAGCGAGCTACTTACCCGCCTGACGCGCGAACTCAATTACCCTATTACCAATACATTGATGGGGCTGGGAGCCTACCCCGGCTCGGATCGCCAGTTCCTGGGTATGCTCGGCATGCATGGTTTCTATGAAGCGAATATGGCCATGCATCACGCCGACGTGATTCTGGCAGTGGGTGTGCGCTTTGATGACCGGGTGACAAATACCGTTTCCAAGTTCTGCCCGGGGGCGTCAATAATCCATATCGATATCGATCCAGCCTCAATTTCCAAGACCGTACAGGCCGACATACCTATAGTGGGGCCCGTTCAGTCGGTGTTAACAGAAATGCTCTCGCAAATAGAACAAATACGCGCCAAGGATGCGGAACTGCCAGATGCGAATGCTCTCGAGCGCTGGTGGCAACAGATAGATGAGTGGCGTGCTGCTCATGGCTTGTTTACCGGTAGACGCTATCGTGAGAGCGAGCAGATCATGCCCCAGCAGGTGATCGAAAGCCTGTATAAAGTTACCAACGGCGACGCCTACGTGACCTCCGACGTGGGGCAGCACCAGATGTTTGCCGCACAGTATTACCGCTTTGACCAGCCTCGGCGCTGGATCAATTCGGGCGGCCTCGGCACCATGGGGTTCGGGCTTCCCGCTGCGATTGGCGTCAAGCTGGCGTTCCCGGACGCGGACGTGGCCTGTGTTACCGGTGAGGGTAGTATCCAGATGAATATTCAGGAGCTCTCTACCGCCACGCACTACAATACGCCGGTGAAGATCATCAACCTGCGAAACAACTATCTTGGTATGGTTAAACAATGGCAGGACATGCAGTACGAGGGGCGGTATTCAGAGGTGACGTATGCTGATTCCCTGCCGGACTTCGTCAAACTCATGGAGGCCTACGGGCATGTAGGTATCCAGGTTACCAGGCTGGAGGATCTCGATGCTGCGATGGAGGAGGCCTTCGCCCTGAAGGACCGGACTGTATTCCTGGATGTCCTGATCGACAATATGGAGCATGTGTATCCCATGCATATTGCGCCCAACGGGTCGATGAAGGACATGTGGCTTTCCAAGAACGAGAGGACCTGATCATGCGGCGCATCATATCTATGCTCATGGAAAACGAGCCGGGCGCACTGTCTCGCGTTGTCGGACTGTTCTCCCAGCGTGGCTACAACATCGAGACGCTGAATGTGGCAGCCACCGACGATAACACCTTGTCTCGCCTTACGCTCACGACCATGGGTGATGACCTGCACGTTGAGCAGGTGACCAAACAGTTAAATAAACTGGTGGACGTGGTCAAGGTTGTCGACCTGACCGAGGGTGCCCACGTGGAGCGCGACCTGATGTTGATCAAGGTCCGCGCCACGGGCGAGTCCAGGGACGACATTAAGCGGACCACGGACATCTTCCGCGGTCAGATTGTGGATGTAGGCCCCAGCGTATTTACCATTCAACTGGTCGGCACCTCTGACAAGCTCGATGCCTTCGTCGCCGCCATGGTCGATGTGGATATACTGGAAGTGGTGCGGTCGGGAGTCGCCGGAATTTCTCGTGGAGATAAAGTACTGTCGTTGTAAGCGACTAGCGTATTTTTCGCGCACTGAACGCAAAGAAGAAAAAAAGGGGCCTGCAGGCCACTGCTGTCCCACAATTAGGGACGAAATAGAAAAGCCTGAATCTCAGTAGTTATAATGA
>NZ_PKUS01000003.1 GCF_002866825.1 Pseudohalioglobus lutimaris
CTGTGGGACAGCAGTGACATTGCGGTGCATATTCTTCTGGTCGAAGGCCTCGGTGTATTCGTAACCGACAAACGTCGTGAATGCGCAGTCTTTACCGCGATCATAGTGATCCTCTGCTGCTTGCTGGATACGCCCCCAGGCTTCCTTTTCGGCAGCGTCGCAGTCAGACAGTGTGCAGGCGAAAGATTTTTCCGGTGCCGACTGCTGCTGCCCGCCCAGCGTTGTCCACCAGCTGGCTGCCAGCAACTGAATCCAGAGGTTCTGCGCTCGCGTCATCATGCAATGAGGCCACCAGTAACCGGCCTTGCCCGAGTCCATCGTGCAAATATCGATCTGGCCGAGAAATTCTGCATGGTCGGTCACAGCAGTAAAATCAAGCGGGCGACCGATTGTCGCCGTCACTTTCTGCTCACCCAGAGCGTCCGGGAGAATGATTGATTCGCCTTTGGCGTAACGATAGGCATCCCAGGGGTCGCGACGCTGACTAGACAGATAGGAATCAAATGAGTAGCTGGTATGGACGTGCAGGTCACCGAAAAGTGGCTGACGCTGCTCGCGGTAGTCTCGACAGGGTGCCCGGTGTTCAGAACGTTGAGAACTGCCCGGATCTTCCGCCAGTTCCCCAGCTAGAGTTGGCCCAGCCAGGCCCGCCACAGCCAAAGTAGCGATACCTATAACGGTAGCCAGCCAACTGCAGCTTCTCGAACCAGAGAACTGCTTCTCTGCTGCCCTTACCGTGCTTTGCTGACACACTGGTTCCGCACGGCGCCTTGCATTTAACATCCCTTCCATTTGGGTCTCCTCTTCTCCAGAAACGCATTGAGCCCTTCACTAATATCCTGGCTCTCCATCATTGTCTGCAGGGCCGGGAAAGCCCCATTCTCCTGCGCCTTCTGGGCGGCCGGGACCCCGGCATGATTGAGACCGCCCAACACGCATTGTTTGGTTGCCTGAACCGCCAGTGGAGCACAACGCAGAATGCGCGCAGCCAGCTTCTTCGCAGCTGTGAGAGCCTCTCCCTCGGGTACAACCTCTGTAACCAGCCCCAGCGCGCGCGCCCGTTCGGCGTCAACGGCATCCCCTGTCAGGAGTAGGGCCATCGCGGGTTTGAGCCCGATCTCCCGGGCCAGACGGTGCATACCCGTGGCCACTGCAGCGGTGCCAATCTTCGGTTCCGGTAAACCAAAACTGGCGTTTTCTGAGGCGATCACAAGGTCACAGGCCAGCGCCACTTCAAAACCCCCGCCAAAGCAAATGCCATTAACCGCAGCGATAATCGGTTTGTTACAGCTGGTCCTGTTGGTCATTCCCCCATAGCCACTGGGAGGCATCTGGTAATCTTCATTGGTTTTGGCGGCGGCCATAACACTGATATCGCCGCCGGCACAGAATGCATCGCTTCCCGAGCCGGTGATGATACCCACCCAAAGACTGTCATCGGCCTCGAAGCGATCCACTGCCTCGGCCATTTCGTAGCTCGCAGCGGGGCTGATCGCATTCATGACTTCAGGGCGGTCGATTGTAAGAACGAACAGGTTTCCTTCTGTCTCAACATTGATGTATTGATAGGGCATGCTGACTCCTTTCCAGGTCGCGTTAGAGTTGCCGGTTTTCTTTTTCCCAGTAGGGGTCACGCAGGCGACGCTTGTAGAGTTTCCCGTTGGGATCTCGAGGCACTTCCTCCATATAGTCGAAGGAGCGCGGCAGCTTCATCTTCGCCAACCTGTCGGCACAGAATGGGATCAGTTCCATGGTGAGGCCTTCATCAGTATGCACACCACTTCCCGGCTGAACAACAGCCTTGATCCCTTCGCCCCAGTCGCTATCAGGAATACCGAACACGCAGGAATCAGCGACTGTGGGACGCAGGATCAGCACATTTTCGATCTCCGCCGGGTAGATATTGGCTCCCCCGGCAATAATCAAGTCGATTTTACGGTCGCAGAGAAACAGATAGCCCTCGTCAGTCAGATAACCCACATCAACGGCCGTGAAGTAATCACCCATGCGGTCTTTCTCGGTCTTGACCTTGTCTACCGTACCCGGGTGCTGTATCCATTCCTGGGGGCTGGCCAGGGTACCGCCGCCCTCGGTGGCAGCGTGGTATTCAAAAATTGACAAGCCCCGCCAGTCGATCATTGCGCGCTGATGTCGGGTGGACACGGCGCAGCGGCGTGAATCATGTGGCGGGTACTGGAGACGGCGCACCGTGCCTTGATTTCATCTGGCAGTTTCAACAGACGGGCAAACTGGGTGGGCACCATATGGCTGGTCGTCACCTTGTAGCGGTCTATCGCCGCCAGCATGCCCTGCGCGTCCCACTTCTCAACCATCACCAGCGCATGGCCGAAGTGCAAACCGATGTCGTTGATGCTCATACCACCGGCAATTGTGTTGGCGATGATGTGCTCTTGTTCCGCCGCGTCGTGACCAAAGTAATACACGACCATTGGACATAGAAGACGATTGATATCGGCAATGCACTCATTCAACGTTTGCCAGGGACGCAAGCAGAGCACGGGGCCGAAAAGCTCATCTTGCATGACTTGCATATCATCGCTGGGATCAATCACCCGGTGAATGGACATACGGTGGCGGCACCTTTCGTCCCCATCCTCACCATCAGATATCAGTGTGACAATTCGCGCATCCTTAGCTTTCGCGTCGGTGAGGTAGCCCTGTACACGATCGAAGTTAGGTTCGTTGACCTGTCACTGCTTTGTGGTCGGCAGGGTTTCCCTCGGGTGTCCTGCGGGAAATGGCGTGATATTGCAGGTACTTGCAGCGCAACGCAGTGGCCTGGTTGACGTGTATCAATACCCGTCGTGGCCAGGCGCAGTAAAGTACGAGGCTGTTGCGAATGTTGCCTTCTTGAATACTATGTCTGTCAAGCCTTTGGTCTATTCATGCTCCGGTTGTTCCGATGTTGCCCAGGTCACCAATGGGGTGGCCCTGGCGTTGGATCGTCGGGGTTTGGCCGAGATGTCCTGCATTGCAGGCGTGGGCGGCAAGGTTCCGGGATTGGTACGTGTGGCCAGGTCAGGCCGTCCCATTATTGCTCTGGACGGTTGTCCCATGGCTTGTGTCAAAAGTTGTTTACAACAGCTGAACCTGGAACCCACCCATTATTTCCGCTTCGATGAGATCGGGCTAAAAAAAAGCAAGGGCGTAGACTTTGTGCCTGAACATCTGGAGCAGGCGTTGAAATGGGTGATTGCGGAATTGCCGGCTGAATAGCCTTGTTGGGGTCGGTCCAAGGCAATTATCCTGTGGGCGGCCAAGATGGGTGCCAGTCAGCCGACTTATTCGTGGTGGATAGCCTCCCCTCCCCCAGTATTGAAATCACTCTCCTTGATATCAATCAAGCGCAAGTGGTACCACAGCGCTTAGTATGTGACGGTTTTTTGGGACTGGGGTAGGAATTCAATGGAACTGGTGTGTCCCGCAGGAAATTATCCGATGTTGAAGGCCGCCGTCGATAGTGGCGCCGATGCCGTTTACATCGGTTTCAAGGATGATACCAACGCCCGCCATTTCGCAGGCCTGAATTTCAATGATGGCACGGCGGCCAAAGCCGTGCGCTATGCCCATGATCGGGGGCGCAAGGTATTTGTGGCAATCAATACCTACCCACAGCCCGCTGGCTGGGAGCGCTGGCAGCGGGCGGTCGATGCGGCGGCGGACCTGGGCGTAGACGCGCTGATTATTGCCGACATCGGTGTGCTTGCTTACGCCGCTGAGCACCATCCTGAACTGCCACGGCATCTGTCGGTGCAGGGCTCGGCCACCAACGTAGAGGCACTGCGTTTTTATCAGCAGCAGTTCGGTATCCGCAGGGCGGTGATCCCCCGAGTACTATCCCTGGCGCAGGTGCAGCAGCTGGCGCAACAGGCGCCTGTCGAGTTGGAAGTTTTTGGCTTTGGCAGTCTCTGTGTGATGGTGGAGGGACGCTGTCTGCTTTCCTCTTACGCCACTGGTGAGTCACCCAATACCAGTGGCGCTTGTTCGCCCGCCAGCGCAGTGCGCTGGGAGGAGACGCCCCAGGGTCTGGAGTCCCGGTTAAATGGCGTGTTGATAGACCGTTACCAGGAAGGGGATGCGGTGGGATATCCCGTGGTGTGCAAGGGGCGCTTCACGGTAGCCGGCTCCACCTATCACGCCATCGAGGAACCCACCAGCTTGAACACCCTGGAACTGCTGCCCCAGCTACAGCAAGCAGGCATAGTGGCTATCAAAATTGAAGGTCGGCAACGCAGTGTTGCCTACGTTGGCAAAGTCGCTCAAGTCTGGCGCGATGCGATTGACAGCTGTGCGCGCAATCCCGCCGGGTTCGCGCCGCAGTCACAGTGGATGGAGGCTCTGGCGAGTGTCTCCGAAGGTACCCAGACGACATTGGGTGCCTATCATCGTCCCTGGCAGTAATTGCCAGCGAAACGAAACAGAGTAGGCGTGTTATGCAGTTATCACTTGGCCCCATACTGTACTTCTGGGAACGCGACACCATTGAACAGTTCTATGAACAAATGATCGACTCCCCGGTAGAGGTGATCTATCTGGGGGAGACGGTGTGCCATAAGCGGCGCAGTTTCAAACCTGCCGAGTGGATAGAACTGGCCAGACAGCTTGGCACACGGGGCAAGCAGATTATATTGTCGACACTGGCGTTGATAGAAGCGGGCTCTGAACTGGGAGGCGTCAAGCGCTTGTGCAGCAACGGGGAGTTGCTGGTAGAAGCCAATGATATAGGCGCGGTACAGCTGTTGTCTGAACGCAAACTACCCTTCGTTGGTGGGGCGACGCTCAATATCTACAACGCCCAGGCGTTGAAACATCTGCTTGGAATGGGTCTGCGCCGCTGGGTGATGCCAATCGAACTGTCACGAGACGCGCTTGCCGATATTCTCGAGGATGCGCGCAAGCTGGCCATTGACGACGAGTTGGAGACCGAGGTGTTCAGCTTTGGGCATATGCCGCTCGCCTATTCCGCTCGCTGCTTTACCGCTCTTCATCACAATCTGCCCAAAGATGATTGCCAGCTCAAATGCCGAGACTATCCCGAGGGCCTGGCTATGCACAGCCAGGAAGATGAGGAGTTTTTTACCCTGAACGGTATCCAGACGCAATCGGGGAACATTCAGCATCTGTTGCCACACTGGCGCACACTTGCGGAACTGGGCGTGGATTTCATGCGCATCAGCCCGCAGCCCGAACATACGCTTGAGGTCGTGCAACGCTATCATCAGGCCCTGACGGCAGATGCCGGCACTAGCATAAGTGAGCTGCTGTCATCACCGCCGTGTGACGGCTACTGGCTGAACAAGCCCGGCAAGGACATTATCGCCCGCGCCTGAGCGGGGAGCGTTTTACGAAAGTGCTTCGACGAAATCCGCTCCCACGTCGATGGCATTGGTGAACAGATGGGGAAAGTCATCGAGGTCGATACTGTCGATCAGGTTTTTTACTTGTAGACCGAGCTCGGTATCACCTTCGATCACCAGGCGTCGCTGGAAGAACAGGGTGTCAGCATCCTCACGCCGACTGGCAAGCAACAGGAACTCCCTGCTATCCCCCGAGATGCAGCCCTGAGCGCTGTCGCTGCCGGGAATGAAAACCAGTACCTGGCCCAGCTTTGAAATCCCCCAGTCGTAGCCCAGATCACGGACTCTTATGCGTATGACCGCGCCTTCAAGGAAATCCAGATCACCATCCTTTATCTGACTGGCCAGTATCTGGTTGGCCATTTTAGCGGCGGCAAAATGCTGTAATGGACCGGGTATAAGGCGCAGGGGCGCGCGCCAGGGGAAGCGTTTGAAACCCGGCAGTGACGCCAGTCTTTGCGGCATTGTACTCATACGATAGAAGTGGATGATGGAAGACGACCAGATCATGCCTCGACCCAGTATACGCGCCATGATGCAGGTCAAGGAAGCCTGGCAATCAGTACGCCATTCCAGCGTATCGGTAGCTCAGGCACCGGTCCACAGAGCAACCTTTCGGGCCCTGTCATCGATGCGCGGCTCTTACAGCGCCTGCTCGCGATCGAATGCTTGATTGACTGGAGTAATGCCCTGTCCGCACGCCTGATAACGGCAGCAGGAGGCACATCGAGGTCAGCGGCCGCTGCGGTGGATCTGTCAAAGTCATTGCATGCATTGAAGAACAGAGCATCATCGACAGAATCTCGGAGAATTGTCGCTAACATGCAGACTGTATGGCGGAGAGCGACAGATTGGCGGAAGTTCAACGATCGTTCACTGCGAGAACAGTGGTCCATTTCTTGGCGGTCCGGGCGAGGGATTGATCAGAACAGCCCAGGGGCTGCTCTGACCCTTCGGGCGCCTTCGGCGTCTAAATTCGCCTCTTAGGCGAATTTGTCGAACCGGAGGCTTGAATCAGGTCCGCACTCACCTCTATAAAGCAAGAAAAAGGGGCCCGGCATTAGAAGGCGTGGAGATGGTCCCATGGTGGTCCCATCAAATCCTATGGGCAGTCTGGGTCGATCACCCTTTTCACCGCTCGATTTGCACTGTCGAAAACAGCAACGGGGTTGGTATTGTTCAGGCAGCTATTGACAAATGCACCCCCAATGCACGCATCAACCGATGGATTGTGTCCCACTTGGGTTGCACCTTGCCATTGATCACCTTATAAAGACTTTCTCGGTTTAGCCCGGCGGCCTCAGCCACCTGCGCTACCCCCTTGTGCTTGATGGCATGTCCCAATGCCACAACAAACACGGCGGGGTCATCGTCTTCATAAGCATCGGTCAAGTATTGAGACAACTCGTCTTCGGTCAACAAGTGATCAAAAGGATTGTATTCGGTCAGTGTGGGCATTGTTCAAGCCTCCAATTCTTTCAGTATCCGTTTCGCGCGGGCAATATCGCGTGACTGACTGGATTTATTGCCACCGCACAACAGTATGATTAGCTCGCCATTACGGATCGTAAAATACAACCGATAGCCCGGGCCGGCGAATATCCGCATTTCATTAACTCCATCGCCCACCGACTTCACATCACCCAGATTACCAGCGACCAGTCTGTCGAGTCGCTGTGCTATTACTTTAGCCGCCTGCCGGTCGCGGATGCGGGCGAGCCAACGATTAAATACATGGGTGGTAACGACGTGATAGTGCATGCGAGTACTGTAGCCTATAGGCCACATATAGACAAGGGGGGGGGCACAAGCCCCTGTGCAGCTCTACGTCGTCATGATGGCGCTACCGGACTGATTGTTTGAACTGACTATGGCTCACTGAAATTAACCGGTTGATATTGCATTGAGATAGCACTTATCAAATGATAAGATAAAAGGGTTGTTTAGCCAGCACCAGAGTTGGGGTTGCTGCACATGAGAGTGATAGATACCCGTCACTGATTTACTATTCTGCCGCCCGGAGTGAGATGAACTGCAGACGGCGCGTTTTATAGGCGCTCGAGCCGATTCCTGAAGGGTAACGGAAAACATATTTGCGCACGCCGAGGCTGAATTGCCGGAAAGATTCAAGCGGTAATGTAAAGCCTCATTTTCTATTTGAATAGGTGGTTTGAAAGGCAGGGTAATAGTGTGGAAAAGCTTGTATATATCTTGAAAGCCGGACAGGTATTAACGGTAGAGCAGTTCAGAGAACGCCTCCTGGGTGAGGTCGTCACAGGGCTGCGTTCACTCGGTGGTACCCGGATAACAGTCAATGTTGCGGACCTGAATGAGCAAATAGAGTCCCGCTCCCCTGCCAGGCTGATCGGGCCCTGGCAGGACATTTCCGCCGTTGTATCGCTGTGGCTGGATTCGCTGGATGCACGTGGGCCTGTCGAGTCATTGCTTGGCGAGACCGCGGAAAGTTTACACGGGTATCTGGTTACCGAATCTGTGCCACAGGGATTTGAACCCGAGTGGGAGGGTGGAGCACGTCGCCCGGGCGTGACCCAATTTGGAATGAACGGCAAGCCCGACAACGTTTCGCTGGAGGATTTTTACCATAACTGGCAGGTAACGCACTCGCAGCAGTCTTTTGACCTTCACCCGCTTCGCTGGTCCTATGTACGCAATGCGGTGGCCCGCCCTTTAACGCCTGGTGCGCCGACCCATATGGCGATTGTGTCCGAGCACTTTCACACACTGGAAGACTTTGTGGAAGACGAGCGCTATTTCGGGTCTGAAGAGGCGGTAAATACCATGATCGGACACTTGCCGGGTTTCTGCGATTTGGGCAGCATGGTTTCACTTGCTATGAGTGAATATTACTTTGAATGAAGCTCTGGCTGCAGATCAGGGTGTCGCTGATAGCATTTTTCTCGTCCTGATTAGCCGCGGTACCTCAAGCCGCCGGCAATAAATGTTATCAGAGTTTGCACATATTGTTCGCGGCTTTTCCGGGCGTGTGATTGCTTGCTGAGCGCCATGATTGCGTCCATGTTCGCCAGCCCCTGGAAAGTCAGCTCAGTTGCCAGCAGCCAGCGCGAACGACGCCTTGTCTGGTCCAGATCTGGCAGTGCTCTGGCAAGTAAGGGTTCGAAGGTCTTCAGACTCCGTTCCGTAGTCTTGCGTATCTGGCCGTGGTGACTTTGTTCTACGTAGGCCCGGAAGAGAAATTTTACCGCGGTCAGACCGGTCTCCGGGTCATTGAGAATCGGGTGGGCAAAGGGCATTACCAGTGCTTCCGCAAGGGATTCAACCGAAGGTCGCCGCTCTTCCTGAAGCGGCTGCAGCAGTTCCGCACGCAATGTCATCACAGGCTCTTGCCGCTTCAATAGCAACGCCTCCAACAGTCCGTCCCGGCTGCGGAAGTGGTAGTGCAGAGCAGCCGCGCTGTAGCCTGCCTCGGCATTTATTTCCCGCAGGGAAACGTTCTGAATGCCGTTTTCGGCGAACAGTCGCTCAGCGGTGTTCAGTATATCTTCGCGGGCATTGCCCTTAGGTTTATCCATATCCTGGTTCAATAGATCGCACTTTTTCAAAGTACATGATTCTAACACGAATCGTTTCCAACCTATCAGTTGACAGGTTTCGGCTCCGACAATATCTTATCACATGATAAGTGGAGATGAGCATGATATCAGAAGCTGAAAAGAAAGTACTCGATGGCACCGTGTGGGACGAATTCTGCGATGCCCTGAAGGAAGCGGGCCGCATCGTCCAGAGCAAAAAGGCCCCCGGAGACGCCTTCAACCAGGCGGAGGGTTATCGCTACCTGACCCGTCTGCTGCGTGGTGGCCTGGAGAGCTTTCTGGAGTTCCGCGACCCGGCCTTCCCGCATCTGCGCTGTGGCGCTCACGAGACCATCAAGCTGGGCGCCGACAACCCGGACAATCGCTACGAGAGTGCCACCATTAACCCGAAATACGACTACCGCATTACCGGTAATCGTTGCACGGTGGACTACCTGGGTATCAGCAGCATCATCAACAAATACGCCTCCGGCGGTACTATGGAGGTAACCGGCCACATCGATCACCGGCAGATGGAAATCGGTCCCGACGGCGAGCTGGAGATTATCCTTAGCAAGACTGAGAAGTCCGGTAACTGGCTTCCCCTGGGAGAGGCCTCCAATTCCATCACCGTGCGCCAGACCTTCCAGGACCGCATTAACGAAAAGCGTGCCGAACTGAAGATCGAGCGCATCGACGCAGGCGACACCCGGCCCGAGCCCCTCACCGCCGAAAAGCTGGAGCGGGGCCTGCTGGGTGCGGTGATGTTCGTCAAGGGGTCGGCGCAGATGTTCGAGAACTGGGCGGAGAGCTTCCTGCCCACCCTGAACGACCTGCCGCCGGCGGACCAGGACTATTGCCAGTCCATAGGCGGTGATCCGAATATCTTCTACTTCCACAGCGCCTGGCAACTGGCGCCGGATGAGGTGATGGTGATAGATGCGCCGCAGATACCCGAGTGCCAGACCTGGAACTTCCAACTGGACAACTGGTGGATGGAGTCCCTGGACTACCGCCACCACACCATCCACGTGAACAAGCACACCGCCCACTACCGCGATGACGGCAGCGTACGGGTAGTAATCTCCCACATCGATCCCGGGGTGCCCAACTGGATCGAGACCGCCGGGCACGACATGGGTACCATGTGCTGGCGGTGGATCGGCGCCGACGAGCACCCGCTGCTCAATGTGCGGGTGATGAAGCTGGCTGACCTGGCTAGCCTGGAGGAGTAAGAGGATGTCGAACGACGTAGAGACGGTAAAGTTTGATGCCGATGAGCTGGTACAGCAGGCGCAAGAACAGGCCGGTTTCAGTGACTTTGGTTGGCTGCCCTATAGAGAAGGGCTGGAAGTCCTGCTGAAAACCTACGACCGCAATGTCAAGGATCCCGCGGGCCGCCAGCGCTGCCGTGACCGGGTGCTCAATCTGCTGGCCACCCGCCTGCGCTGCGAGAATGCCTTCGCCACCATTCCCGAGATTGCCGAGCAGGAAATCGTGGCTCCGGTATTCATCACCGGCCTGCCGCGCTCCGGCACCTCGGCCCTGCTCAACCTGATGGAGCGTGCACCGGGTTTCCGCGGTGTGTTGCAGTGGGAAGTACAGTTCCCGGATCCCTGGCGTGGCAGCCAGCCGGGGGAGGAGGATCCCCGTTACCAACCCCTGAAAAAGGCTCTGGAAGCGACCGCCGACTCCAAGTTCAGCAAGATCCACTTCGTGGACGCGGATACGCCGGAGGAGTGCGTGTTGCTGCACGCCTTCGCCCTGCACGGCGTGCACCTGGGCTTCGAGGTGATGATGGAACCCTACCGCAGCTGGCTGCTGGCCCAGGATCTGGGGCCATTGTACCGCTACCAGAAACAGCAGTTGCAGTTGCTCAACTGGCGCAACCCCGGCCAGCAGTGGTTGCTCAAGGCGCCGGCCCACATGTGGAGTATCGACACCATTCGCAAGGTGTTCCCCGACGCCCGTTTCGTCTGGTGCCACCGGAACCCGCAGAAAGTGGTGCCCTCCATCAACAGCATGAACCGGGCGATCATGGATATGTACATGGGTGACTGCAGTCACCTGGATGCCGGCGAAGTGGGGCGCAGCGTTATGGAGTGGTACGCCCTGTCACTCGAGAAAGGGCTTACCGAGCGCGCGCAACTGCCGGAGGAACTGTTTATCGACTGTTCACAACAGGAGTTCGTCGACAGGCCCCTGCAACTGGTGGAGCAGGTTTGCGAGCACTTCGACTTACCGCTGGGCGAGGATGGCCGCGCCGCCCTACAGGCCCATATCGATGCCAACCCCAAGGGCAAGCACGGCAAGCACGAGTACGACCTGGCGGCCTACGGTTTGACCAAAGAAATGATCGACGAACGCTTCGCTTTTTATACAGGTGACGATCGCTGGCCCATCAGTGACTGACAGGGAGAAATTTGAGTGAAGGACAAGAAGTTTCTGGTAACGGGCGCCACCGGTCAGATCGCACGCTACCTCGCTGTGCAGCTGGCAGCAGACAATACGGTTCATGCCATCGCGCGATTTTCAGGTGCAGGAGCTCGTGAGCATTTGGAGCAGGCCGGAGTCACTTGCATCAAGTTCGATTTTGCCAACGACGACCCCGCTCAACTGGACAGTGATTACAACTACGTGCTACATCTGGCCACAACCCAGGAGCATGGAGACCTGGATTTCGACAACGCCATCGAGGTCAATGCTGTCGCCACCGGTCGCCTGATGGCACATTTTCGCAATATCGATGCGTTCTTTTTCAGCTCGACCTGCTCAGTGTATGCGCCTGATGGCCACACACCACTTAAGGAGAGCCATCCGCTGGGCGACGCCATGCGCAGTCATTGCCCGACTTATTCCATGTCCAAGGTGGCAGCGGAAGCAGTGGTCAAGTTCGCCGCCGAGCACTTTGAGATACCCACCGTGATAGCCAGAATGAATGTGGCATATGGCCGCGACGGTGGTCTGCCACTAATACACTTGGAGGCCCTGCGCAGAGGCAAGCCAATCTACCTTAATCCGCAGAAACCAAACTATTTCAACCCGGTCTATGATGAAGACTACTATCAGCAGGTGCTAAAGATGCTGGAGGTGGCAAGCACACCGGCATTAGTGATGAACTGGTGCGGCAGTGAGCAGGTGAGCGCCGAGGAGTGGTGTGAATACATGGCCGGACTATTAGCTGTCGAAGCAAATATCGTCTATACAGAAAACGCTTTTCCCTGCACACCCTGCGATACTACATTGATGCACAGCAAAATCGGCAAGACACAAAACCACTGGCGCGATGCAATGAAATTGCTGGTAGTGAGCGATGCAGGAGACGTGAGAAGTGTTGGCTGATCCCTCGTATACACGTCTGTCACAGACATCATGATTACTGAGGACGCTGTTTACTCAGACAGGGTAGCTATTGGCGCACCAGCGAAGCTGGTGTGGGAGATATTGCTGGACTTTGAACGATATTCCGAGTGGAACGGGTTCTGTCCCAGCCTGGAGAACCACTCGCTTGAGATCGGGTCTGCCGTGGATATGATGATCGACTTGGGCAACGGCCCCTCGAGGCAGGTGGAATACATTTCCAGAATCGAGTCCGAACGATGTATTGCCTGGCGTATGCCTAACCGGCAAGATGATCCGGTACATGCGGTGCGCAGCCAGTACATCGAACCGCGGGATGAAGAAAGCTGCATATACTGGACCGTGGACGAATTTTCCGGGCCTGCCATGGCAACCATGATGGAACAGTTGGCCGCGGCCGTCGAGGCTGGTTTCAATCGCTGCGCATACGATCTCAAGGAACGTGCCGAGCGCCTCTACCAGATCCACCGGCAGGAGACCTGATGGAATCGTTACAATGAATTGCGGTTATACATCGCCTAAGAAAGCACGAATTACAGGTTATTCACCATGCGCAACAAAAAAATTGTTATAACGGGAGCCACAGGTCAGGTGGGTTTGCCCCTGGCTGTCTCGCTGGCGGAGCACAACACGGTTTATGCCGTTGCACGCTTTAACGATGAATCCAAGCGCCAGGAGCTTGAGCAGGCCGGCATTGTCTGTATTGCTGCCAACCTTGGTGATGGCGACTTCGGGAATATACCGTTAGATGCTGACTACCTGCTGAACTTCGCCGTGAACCGTGAGGTGGGGAATGATTTCGAAGCGGAACTGCGGCTGAATGCTGAGGGCCTGGCTCTCCTGATGCAGCACTGCCAACGGTATCAAGCTGTCCTCCATGTCTCTTCTTGCGCCGTTTATCATCCGGCGCCGGACACTGTGCTCACAGAACGCAGCGCTCTGGGAGATAACCACCGCAATATGTTTACCACCTATAGCATTGGCAAGATTGCTCAGGAAGCGGTTGTCCGCAGCTGTGCGCGTATGTTCGGGCTGCCGAGTGTCATTTGCCGACTCAATGTGCCCTACAGCAGCAATGGGGGTTGGCCGTGGTTTCACCTGATGATGATGGAACAGGGTATCTCGATTCCCATTCCACAGGGGCTCAGTGAATACACCTTGATACACCAGGACGATATCATTGATTCAGTGCCCGGTCTGCTGGACAGTGCCAGCGTGCCGTGCACCATCGTCAATTGGAGTAGTCACGAGCATGTATCGATACAGGACTGGTGTCACTACCTCGGCGAACTCGTAGGTCTAACACCTCAATTTATAGTCAGTCCCGATGCCTTGCCCAGTATTCGGTCTGATAGTACAAAATTGCAGGAACTGGTAGGGCCCGCCAGGGTTCACTGGCGTGACGGCCTGCGGCGTATGGTCGAACACAGCCGCCCTGACATGATGGCACATTAAGGGTGACATCGGCTTGTCTGCACATTACACATATGAGGTAAATCATGTTTGCTTATTTGACGCACGTACGAGCCAGGCCGGGCAAGCGCGAGGCCCTGATGGACGCAAATATCAGAATGCAGTCCGCGACACTCCAGGAGGAAGGAGTCCCCGTCTACATATTCCACACCAGCGAAGAAAACCCGGACGAATTTTACTATTACGACCTGTACCAATCCGAAGAGGCCTACCTCGAGCACTGCCAAACCGAGGCCTTTCAGCAAATGATTGGCTGTATTGGCGAACTGGCCGACGTTCTCGAGATGAAGAAGCTGTTGCCCTTCGGGGTTGTGAAGAGCCAGCCGATTAGCACTACAGTCTAATAATGGAGTATTGAACAATGGGCTTATATGTAGTTACCGGTTCCGCCAGCGGCATCGGTGATGCCGTGGCTAAGCAGATCAGGGCTGAAGGTCACCAGGTGATAGGCGTGGATATTCGCGATGCAGATATCGTCGCCGACCTCTCCGATGAGGCCAATTGTGAATCCGTTATCACCCGGATCAGGGAACTGGCGACCGACGGTATCGATGGCCTAATTCCCTGTGCGGGAGTCGGTCCGGAGTGCCCCAGGCCAGCCTTGATACCACTGGTCAATTTTTTTGCCGTGGTGGCGCTGGTCAACGGCCTGCTTCCTCTGCTTGAAAGGAAGCGAGGGGCTATTGTTCTCATCAGTTCCAACTCTTCCCGTATGCTCGAGTACGACGAGGACTATATGCAGGCACTGTTGACGGAAGATCGTGAGAAGGCGCTGCGGTTGGTCGAAACTGTGGACGGACAGGGTGCTTACGGCGGAAGCAAGCAGGCCTTGACACGGTGGATGCGAAAGACGAATGCTGCTGTGGCTGGTTGTGGTGTGAGAATGAACGCCATCGCGCCTGGTTATACTGAGACGGGTATGACTGCATCCGGCAAGAGTGATCCTCGTTTCCGTGAAGCACTGAAGCAATTTGTGGACTCGATCCCCATTGGCCGCCCTGGAATGCCCGCGGATCAGGCGGATGCCGTCCTGTTCCTTCTCGGTGGCAAGGCCGGGTTCATTTCGGGTTCCGTCCTGTTTGTTGATGGCGGTCACGATGCAGTTTTCAGGCCAGACAGCTATTAAGCTATTGCCTGTATGTGTGCCTTCCGGAGTTCTACCAACCAATTATAGTTACTGATCAAGGCCTCCCATGTCATACAAAAGCCTTTTCACGCCCGGGCAGATTGGCCCGCTGGAAATCCCCAACCGCCTGATAGTTTCTGCGATGGGGGTCAATCTCAGCGAGGAAGGTGGCTTCTGGGGGCAGAGAATTCTGGATTTCCACCAGGAGCAGGCGCGTGGTGGTGCGGGCTTGATTCTCTCCGGTGCCTGCGGGGTGATGTATCCGATAGGTCAAGTGCAGGAATGGCAAGTCGGGATCTCTGAAGATGAGCATATCGCGGGACTGAAACGGGTGGTCGAAGCGGTTCACGGTCATGGCAGTCGCTTTGGGGTGCAGTTGCACCAGGGTGGATTGAATGCGGTGGACGATACTGTCGCCGGGCGATCCCGCTGGTGTCCATCCGAGCCCGAGTTTGATGCAGGCGACTTCGCTGATGGCCTGCTACCTTCAGAGTTGCAGGTGCTTGCCAGCACTGGCGTACCAAGCTACCGGGTTTTGACCAGGGAAGATATTCAAGAACTGGTACAGGCCTTCGCCGATGGCGCCCGGCGCGCTATGTCGGCGGGCTGTGATACAGTCGAAGTACATGGCGGCCATGGATACGTGCCCTCTTCCTTCCTGTCGCCTAAATCCAATAGACGTACTGACGAGTACGGGGGTAGTCTTGAGAACAGGGCGAGATTGTTGCTGGAAATCGTACGCGCGGTTCGTGCCGAAGTCGGCCCGGACTACCCTGTTATCGTAAAGATCGATTCCCGTGAAGTGGGCAAAGAGGGCGGCATTACACTTGAGGACGCAAAGGCGACGGCCCAATGGCTGGAACAGGCGGGTGCAGACGCTATTACTGTCAGCGCCTATCACGACTTCAGCAAGGGCAAGATGCACTCGGCTTCAAACGTCCCGCATAAGCCGAACTCCCACCTCGCCGCCGCAGCGGCCATCCGGGAAGTACTGAATATCCCCGTAATCGCCCTGGGGCGTGTGGAGGCGGAGTACGCGGACAGGGAAATCGATGCTGGCCGGTTTGAGTTCCTGGCCATGGGGCGCAAGCTGCTGGCTGATCCGCACCTGCCGCGCAAACTGAAGGAAGGGCGCGCCGACGAGGTCAGGCCCTGTGTATATTGCTACAGCTGTGTCAGCGCAATTTACAAACGTGAAAGAATGTACTGTGCGGTCAATCCAGAGTGTGGCCGGGAATATTTGCGTGGGCAGGCGCCACGGGCGGCGAGCGCCAAGCGTATCGTGGTGGTGGGCGGTGGCCCAGCCGGAATGGAGGCCGCACGGCGTCTCTCCATCGTCGGTCATGAGGTTATTCTACTGGAGAAGGGTGATCGACTGGGTGGTACGCTGCGTTTTGCCGCACTGGCCTACCCCGCGAATGAACGTTTGTTGGACTGGCTCTGTCTGCAGGTGAATTTCATGGGGATTGATGTGCGCCTGAAGACGGCCGCAACCCCAGAATTGATTGCGTCCATGGCACCTGATCATGTGGTTGTCGCTACCGGGGCTCGACGTGACCTGCCACCGATACCAGGTTCAGAGTTGCCACATGTATTCAGCGGCGATGACATGCGTAATCTTGTGTTGGGTATGCACTCGGGAAGTGTCAGGGAGAAGACCTCACTGTTCACACGGGTTGCTACCCGTGTCGGGGCAACTACCGGGCTTACCTCAAACCTTGGTTTCGTGCGCAAGGCGACACGGATATGGATGCCACTGGGTAAGAATATCGTGATTATAGGTGGTGAGCTTGTAGGCCTGGAACTGGCGGAGTTTCTGGTGGAACGTGGCCGCAAGGTCGCGGTGATCGACGAGACGCCGAAATTCGGAGAGGGACTTGCTTTAGTGCGGCGCCTGCGGATTCTTGCCGAGTTACGAGAGCACCAGGTGAAGATGCACCCCGGTGTAACGGATATCCGTATTGATTCGGGGAAGGTGTGCTTCAGTGGCAGTGACGGCGATTCTCACGCGGTTGTCGCCGATGAAGTGATTGTGGCCAAGGGCGCGACCGGAGACTCTACCCAGGCACAGGCATTACGGGCTGCAGGCTTGACCGTTCATGAAATCGGTGACGGCTGCGGGGTTGGTTACATTGAAGGGGCCATGCGCTCAGCAATGGAGGTAGCGGACACCATCAATGCCGAGTTTGGATGAGATAAGTGACGCGATGAGAGCGATTCAAATTCTACAAACGCGGTAGTTATACGCTGGCTGCTACGAGACAAAGCGCTTGCGGGATTATGTGATCGGATTCTCGCGGAAGTTGAATCGACTATGACTAACGATACATTGATTCGATGCTGCTGGTGATTTCTGGATGGATGGTCCCAGAATGGTCCCACGCGAAAACCGGAGTAACATAAATCCTATAAAATCAACAGGTTATGGGTAAAAATGGCGGAGAGCGAGGGATTCGAACCCTGAGCCATGCTATTTTGCGCCTCGCCATGCCTCCTAATGCCTTGTAAATCAGAGAGTTAAAAAATGGGCCCGGCATTAGAAGGCATCAGAAGGCGTGAGGGTGGTCCCATGGTGGTCCCAAGGATAGATAGTTGATGGGGGCTGCTGTAACGCTGATCCAGCGTTTCGGATGGCACGGCATCCAGGCTGTTCTCAAGCTGGTACACCCTTATCCAAATTACAGGGAATTAGAAGGGATCGCGCAGAATCGTTACTCTGGCTGGAAAATGTTCTGGCATCGCGCTCAACAATAAGTGCCCCCTGGACCACATATTCATGGTGGGCGGCTCTCGCTAGGCCGTCGCTGTCTTCGTCCCAGCCTTCTTCCTGGCTTTTGACTTGCCAGCTTTCACGGCAACCAAGCCTTCCGCAGTCACCTGCTTGGTCGGCGTCCATTGCTCCAAATCGGCCTGGCATCTTGCCAGCGTGTGATTGGCTTGCATCGCCATCCAGCTCTCCGCCGAACGCCCCAGCACCTTACTCACCTTCACTGCTAGGGCTGGCGACAAGTCGATTTTTTCATGAACAAGACGGCTCAAGGTGGACTCTGACACTTCCAGCGCACCAGCCAATTCCGTGGCGGTGAGGCCCAACTCATCTATATAGTTGCGCTTGATGAACCCGCCCGGGTGTACAGTAATTTTAGCCATCAGTGATAATCCTCATAATCCACGACATACGCGTCGCCGTTCTCAAATTCGAAGGTCATTCGCCAGTTGCCACTGACCCAAATAGCGTGCCGCCCTTTATCCTTTCCCTTCAAAGGGTGTAGGCGCCACCCCGGCAAATCCATATCCGCAATGTCCGTAGCGGAGTCCAAGGCGGCCAACTGGTCGCGCAGTTTGTCCTCATGGTCGGGATTGATGCCCCGGGTATTTTTACCTCCGCTATCGAATAATTTCTTCAACCCTTTGTGCTTGATGCTCTTGATCAATTCCCACTTTCCTTCTGAGTACGCGAGCAGCGTAGTAAAATATTGCATATTGCACAAGATGCAATATTAAGTACGCTGTTGCTGGGGTGCCCCCAAATAGACCGTGTGCATGGCGAGATACAAATCCGACAATAGTATCAGAACGTTAGCTATTGCCGCTTTCACCGATCACTACTACGCTCAGGCGACATGAGAGACGTCATTTACCTACTTTTTCACCTGCTCACCGCCCCGGCCAAGCTGATTAGACCCGGTGGCAGCCGAACTGTTATTGCTGAGAATCTACTCCTGAAGCAGCAGCTGATAATCCATAACAGGTCAAGGCAACGTGCACCATAAGGCGGGCGCAAGCCAGATCCAAAAGGACCGTCCAAAGAAGTCATAGATACCATTGTTGCGATGAAACAGCGTAATCCACGATTTCAGATGGCCACACTGTACCGCATGGCCAGTGCCAGCGACACCATCGATGGAAAGCCAACCTGCGAGTGCTTAAGACAGGCGAGATTAAATCACTGCCACATGTACCGATGTCGCATCCATTTGTTGAAAGACTGATTGGTGGTATTCGGCGAGAGTTGCTTGATCAAACACTGTTTTGGACTGCGACAGATCTGGAAAACAAGCTGCGGGATTATCAGTGCTGCCACAAACAGAGCCGAACTCTTACTGTCCGGGACGGGGCTCCACCCTTGAGCTCTGAGGGAAAAAAGGTAATCGACATCAATAGTTACCAATGGGACAAACACTGTCGCGGGCTATTCGAACTACCAGTAGCAGCTTGAATTGTGAATTCGCCAGGGACACCTTCAGAAAACCTTGGTCAGTTTGATTCTGATCAGATGATCATGGTACCCATCAGTATCAACCTGTAGCGTCTTGCCATAATTCAGTTGAACACCGAAGCCCCGGGGAAGATACATACCCAGTGTCCCACCGAGCGCGAACTTTTCCGTTTCATTGCCAGCTCTGACGCCATCGGTAACTGTTGCGCCACCAATCACGTATAACGCATCAACAGAACCCCAAAACCGGCGTGTAAAATCGTGCGTAAAATTCATTTCCAGACTGTAAAGAGGACGTTGCTCCAACTTTTCAGCATCGGTCAGGTCATCATTATCACCGTACCAGGTAACCCCCGGAGTGAGTTCCAGGCTGGTCAACTGACCTGGCATAAGTCCCTCCCCAAAATACCAAGCCACAGGAAGAGCTACCTGAAACGCCCAGCGATTGGCCCCGAGATTGAATGTTTCATCTGCGTCGTATGAGCCCAGGGGCAGGGTCAGCTTGCTCTGAAACCCCAGTGTAAAATCCGGCTTGTAGGAACTGAACGCTTGGGGTGACAACGCAGGTGACCCCACCACGCCAATCACCATTCCCAATACCGGGTCCGCAACACCTGAATTGCTCGACTGTTTGGATGTCCCAAGCAACTTGCCATCCAGTTCCCCCCCAGGAACCAAAGCGAAAAAACCGGCAGCTCTACCAGCAACTTCGTCGACTCGGGTAAGTTGCACCGCGACTAAATCGGCCTTGATACGGGCAGCAGGTTCGGCAGGACTGCCATCAACGTTGAAACTGGTGTTCTGATGAATGGGCATCACATTCAGTGTCCGGGTTCCGACCGGCGCCAATTGGGTCGCCCTTGGGCCATCGCCAACGCCAGCCACCGAAAACCCGGAAAGCAGGATCAGTAGAAAGCCGGCGTTGGCACATCGCGTCGCGAACCTGGACTCACTCATCATTAGAACTCGCTGCCAATAATTCAGGGAGATTCAGATTCAAAAGCCCGGCCCTGATGGTGGCCTTGAGCGCAGGCCTACTCTTCTGCCTGACCATCATTTTTATCACCGTCGTAAGCTAACGCCGCACTCGCAAAGTGCTTTCTGACAAAGGGCATGTAAGCATGCAGAAACAACGCTGGTTTTGATTCCTCGGCATAGCCATTCAATACGTCTTCTAACTCCTTTACTTTCTCCGGGTGCTTGTGAGCCAGGTTTTCCCGCTCTGCTACGTCGGACTCGAGATCGTATAACTCATTTGATGAAGGCAGTGCGGCATTTTTCACCAGCTTCCAGCGACCTTTTCTCACCGCTCCTCGATGTATCTCGGCATTAATCAGAATGTCAGCGTGAGGACTGGGGGCATCACCGGTGATCACTGGCCAGATATCCTTGCCATCGAGCGCGTTTTCACTCTCAACACTGCCGCTGGAGAGTTTGACCAGCGTGGGGAAAAAATCGACAACGTGAACCATTTCAGCAATCGCACCCGGCTCGATGCGTCCCGGCCAGTTTATGAAGGCAGCGCTGCGCACCCCGCCTTCATACAGCCCGCCTTTGGACCCGCGGAACGGCGAATTATCAGCCGGTGCAGGCTTGTCACCCTTGGCCATTGCCGCCGCCGCGTCATACTCGGCGATGCCACCATTGTCGGAGAAGAAAAGCAGTAAGGTATTGTCCCGCAGACCCTTTCTCTCGAGCGCTGCAATCACCTCGCCTACCGAGTCATCCAATGCCGCTGCCATGGCCGCATAGACGCGGCGTGTTTCATCTTCTATTCCCGAGACGCGGTCAATGTAATGTTGCGGCGCCTGATAAGGAGCATGCACCGCGAGGTGAGGCAGATACAGGAAGAACGGTTTGTCGGTACTTTGCTGTTCAATAATGCGAACAGCATCCCTGGTAAGTTGGTCGGTGAAGTAGCCCTGTTCATCGAGGAGTGCGCCGTTACGCTGCCAGTCCACCGACCCGGCCCGCTCTTTGGTATAGAAATCGACTTCTCCCAGTGTGGTGCCGTAAAAGTAATCGAAGCCCCTGTTCTGCGGCCAGAAAGACTGATCAGCGTGACCGAGGTGCCATTTCCCGATGATGTAGGTTTTGTAACCGACGTCCTGCAATGCACTGGCCAGGGTTCGCTCGCTGTGCGGCAGGCCGTAGGTCTGCCCCGGAGTAATCACGAATGTCTGCAGCCCGTAACGGATCGGATAGCGCCCGGTCATAAAGGCAGCCCGCGTGGGGGTACAGAAAGGCTGCACATACAGCGACTCGAAACGAGTTCCGGCCGCGGCAAGGTCATCAATATGGGGCGTCAGCACATCCTCAGCCCCATTGAAGCCGACATCGGCAAAACCCAGGTCATCGGCAACGATGACCACGATATTTGGCTTGCCGTGTGCCTGAGCAGGTTCGCCCGCAACAACAGGTCCCGACAATCCAAGCGCCACTACCAAGGCAAGCACTGCTTGCAAACCACTGCCTTGCCACCGGCTGCAATATGTGGATTCGCGCCTGTGCAAAAGTCTTACCGTAGGCCTCAAGATTCTTCGTTGCCTCCCCGTCGTTACCAACACTCTTCGTCCTCCTCTGCGCCGACTGGGGTAATGATTACCCAGGAAGTTGACTTGCGATTGTGGCTATCTACGCCACCATCAACGTAGATAGCTTTTCGGTGATCTGATCGCCGTGCACGGCATTGCCGCGACGCTCGAAAGTGCAAAATGCAGCCGCCCAGCACAAGATCAGAAGCGATATCTTGCCTGGACGGCAACGGAACGACCGCGCTCCGGCACACCGAAGTAGCTGTTGCTGTCCGTCAGGGCCACATCGTTGCGCCAGATCATGGTCTTCTCGTCGGTCAGGTTCTTGCCGATCACCGCCAGTGACCAGCTATCGCTGATGCTGGCCAGGGCGATGCGCAGGTTCACCTTGGTTGCCGAGTCATGCTTGGTGTTGGGGTCCAGGTCCAGCGAGGAGTAGAAACTGCTGGTGAAGTTGACGTCGAGGTTGTTGCGTAACTCGAGGTTGTCACCCAGCGGCAGTATCCACTCCGCGTTGAGGTTGCCACTCCACTCCGGGGCGAACAGGAGAGTTTCACCGCTGAGGTCCTGCCCGCCGCGTTCGCCGGGGGCGATGTTGGTGCCGTCTTCGCTCAGGCAGCCGGGATTGGCCACCGGATCGGAGACCTGGGGCACGGTACAGGTGGCGCCGGTAAACGTGTCGTAGGTGGCGTCGAGATAGGCAACCGCGCCGCCGAGGGTAAAGCCCTCGGCCAGCAGCCAGCGGCCATCCACTTCAACCCCCTGGCTCACTGATTCGCCGGCGTTGCCGACGCGGAACACGTCACCCACCAGGGAACTGACCTGGAGGTCGTCATACTCCATGCGGAAAATGGCGAGGTTCAGGTTCGCCGCGCCATCGGCCAGGGTCATCTTGGCGCCGAGCTCATAAGCCAGCACCGTTTCTTCGTCGTAGTTGAGAATGGAACTGTCCACTCCGGTATCCACTACCCCACCGTCGGGCTCGCCGGTGAAGATATTGCCGGTGCGTGCCGTGGGCCCGGCGTTGCTGTAGGCCTCATCGAAGCCGCCGCCCTTGTAGCCGGTGCTGATGCTGGCGTACACCATGGAATCATCAGTGACGTCCCACTGCAGGTTGGCGGACCAGGTGACCTTGTCCTCGTCACGCTCCAGGCCCTGGAACGAATGACTGCGTAAATCCTCGATCAGGATACCGCTGGCAGGATTGGCCAACACCACGAAATCCGCGCTGAGACGCGCGCCAAGGCCCGGGTTGGAAGCGGCCTTGTCGAGATCCTTTTCCTCTTCGTTGTAGCGCAGGCCCAGACCCAGGCGCAGCGTATCGGTAAGCGCGTAGGTGCCCTGTGCGAACACAGCCCAACTGGTCGAGTCCTGGTCGAACTGCGTGGGGATGCGCTCGTCGGTGGTGAAGGTCAGCCCCGCTACCGACAGGGGCCCGGACTGCAGAAAATCGGTGTCGGTGTTGGTCTTCGCTACAGACAGTTCCGAGCTCTGGTAATAGGCGCCCACTATCCAGTCAAGGGTCTCGCCGCCGGGCGACACCAGACGGACTTCCTGGCTGAACTGCTCGTACTCCTCCTCCTGGAAGCGATTGAGTGCGGGCACGGCGGCGATATCGCTGTTGGTATTGCGCACGGTGTCATAGGTCGCGTAGCCGGTGATCGAGGTGAATGTGCCCACATCGATATCCCAGTTGAGCGTCAACAGGGCCACGTCGAGTTCGGTGTCGTCGGTATCGAGGATGTCCCCGGCGCCACGGTCATGGTCATCAAGGACCGGAAAAGGTGACTGGCCGAGGTAGTTGGTGGGCTGATCAGACTGGTACACCACCTGCGGTCGGCCGAGGGTTTCGAAGTCGCCATGCTCGTACTTGGCGATGATTTCCAGTGTATCCGTGGCCTCCCAGAGCAGGCTGCCGCGAATAAACAGGTTATCTTTGTCCGGCCCCTCCTTATCCAGGGTCTCGTTCTCCCACCAACCGTCCATGCCCTCGTAGCGCACGGCGAGGCGGCCGGCCAGGTTATCGCTGAGGCCACCGGTCAATACGCCGGTCAGTATCTGCTCGCCGTGGTCCGGGTCGTAGAGCGCCTCGACGAGACCGCCGGTCTCGAAGTCGGGGCGCGCGGTGGTGATATTGATGGCGCCGCCGATGGTGTTCTTACCAAAGAGGATTCCCTGTGGCCCCTTGAGCACTTCCACCCGCGCCAGGTCCAGGGTCAGCGGCACCTTCGCCAGTTGCCCCCTGCCGGAGTAAAGGCCGTCTATGTAGAGACCCACCGACTGTTCGAAGCCCTGGTTAGTGCCTGAGCCCACGCCGCGAATGAAGATATTGGAGGTGGCCTGACCCTGGTTGATATTCACATTGGGAATGTACAGCGCCACCTGCTCGAGGTCGGTAATGCCTATATCGTCGATTCTGTCACCGCTCATCGCCGACACCGCGATGGGCACGTCCTGCAGGCTCTGCTCGCGCTTCTGCGCGGTAACCACCACTTCCTCCAGCATCAGTTGCTGTGCCATCAGTGGCGCAGTGGGCACCATGGCAAGCGCTATGGCAATGGGGGTAAGGCGGTGAATGGCTGTAGTGCGCATGAGAGCTTTCCTCTATTTGAATTATTCACGGCCCTTTAAGACTATCATCGGTATCACAATAAACTTTTGATTTGGCGACAATGACTTGCGATGCCGTGACAAGCCTGCCTCCGTTCGCGACAGTTACTCGCCTAGCGAGACACGCCGGTGTACCAGATCGGGGACGTATAGGCGCGCTCCTGCAGCGTCATGGTTATATCGTCGGGCAGGTCTATCCCGAAACGAGCCTGGTCGTAGGCGGTCCAGCGCGGCGTGGGTATTTCGATCACCCGGGCATAATAGAAAGCATCCTGTGCGGGATCGAAATCGGGATCCGTCCACACCGTGGTCAGCTCCGCCGCGCCGATGGTATTGGTCCAGGTGGGCACCGACATGTCGACAGTATTGCCAACCGGCGGCAACTTGCCATCTTCGCCTGGCACACGATCCCCTGACCACGCCACATCGTAGACTTTTTCCTGCGCAGTGCCCTGGTCATCCAGCCAGCCCTTGACTACCTGCACACGATCGAGGTTGGCCCCGTCCGGATCGCGCATGGCGGCTACCAGAAAACTGGGGGCGCTACCTTTTCTGGCTGCAGGCAGGTCGCCGCCCATGGGTACGCCTTTGGCATAGCCCACGCGGGCGATATCGCGGCGTCGCTCATCCGCGGCATCAAGGCCATAGCCGCCAAAGAAACGCACACGGATACGGGTGCCGGTGGTGGCATAGGCCTCGCGTCGCTGCATGGCATCGAATACTTCGCCGCGCGTATTCTCCCTCGCCCAAACCGCCACCAGGCTACCGGCCGAGGTTTCCCAGCCTTGGCGAACCAGGCCCAGTTCCTTGTTCTGCTTGGCGACCGCCGTGGCCCGCTCCGGCCTGGGCTCCTCAGGCGTATTCTTGCTGAAGAAATTTTCCTCGCGTGCGGTGGAGGCCGCCAGGTGGGTATCGGTGGAACCGATCATGCCGAACTTGTAGGGGTTCACGCCCAGGGCACTGCCCAGTTCAAGGCCACGCTTAAGGCCGGAACGTGCATACTCGCCCGACAACATGTCCGGCGTCTTGGCCTCACTGAGATCGAGATTACCGATGTCCCAGGTCTCGAAGTCGGCGAACTCGTCATCCGTTGACAGCAGTGGGTGGGATTCGCCGTCGCCCTTGTGCTGCGACACTTCCACCAGGGGCTCCCAGCGCTGGCGGGTGCGCGCGTACTCGGCGTCCAGCCCCTTGCCCTTATTGAAGTCGTCAACCAGCGGGAACATCCAGCCATTTGACAGGTTGCCGTTGTGCGGTATGGCGAGCATCTGCCCCCCGGTGAGGGCCTCCCAGTCCTGCATCCACTTCCAAAGGTCGCGGGGGTTCGGGCTGCCCACCGGGGGAGTTGTGGTATAGGGTTCGACTTTTTCCGCCACGGCTGCGTTGTCGCGCATCAGCACCACGCGGTGCAGGTTGTTGCCGTTAACCAGGGACGTCCATTCAAAGCCGAACAGGGTGGTAAAGCGGCCGGGTTCGTTGAACTCCCGACCAGCCGCGACCGTGTCTTCCCAGGCGGAACGGTAGGCGGGATTGCCGGGCTGGTAGTTGAGTGCCTCGGGTACGTCACCCTGGGCAAAGCGGGCGATCATACCCACCATGGCCTTCTTGGCGGTCATGCCCCCGGCGTTGAAGGCCGCATTGAGTTCACGGCCATAGGGGTCGGCCATGATATTGGGTGCGCCTTTCAGTATGTCGGTGATCACGCCCATTCCGTCACTGTGATCGGTGACTGCGAGGAAGTCATAGGGCCGAGAGATTTTGAGGGGCAGCCCGGTGTTGGAGATGACCTCGTCGCCGCGGGCGAAGCGATAGGCATCGCCGGGCATGAGGCGCGTACCACCACCGCCGGCGTCCGCCGACAAGCCGGAATGCACGTGCACGTCGCCGAACAGCACCTGCGTGGGATAGTCGCGACCTGCATAGGGTGAGAACGACTTCTGGGCATCTGTTGCAGCCTGCGCGGGCAGGCTCATGGCGACGGTGATGACTGCGGCAGTTACCATGCCTGGCAGTGCGCGTTGCTGCATAAGAATAACTCCTGTTGATTGTGCCGATGATGCGGTAATTATTTCTGGTAAAGGCCTTCCATGACCTGGTCGACGCTGAACGAGGCCGGCCGCTGCCGCGGTGGGTACTGCATCAGCGAGCCGACAAAACGCTCCACCGCCCCCCTACCCTGCATGGCCACCGGCGCGACTTTCTTGTCCCACCAGTTGTTGTAGCCATTGGAATCGGTATCAGCGCGCTCGAAGGGGTCGCGGCGGAGATGGAATATCTTCGGTATGCGCAGGGTGACAAACGGGTCCCGCCAGACATCAAAACGGCTGGCGCGCTGTTCGGCGACCACCATTTTCCAGTCGCCCACGCGCACCGCCGTCAGCAAGCCGTCGTCGCTGAAATAAAAGAACTCCTGGCGCGGCCCCGTCTCGGCTTCACCGAGCAGGAAAGGCAGGAAGTTGTACCCGTCCAGGTGCACCCGGAAATCTTTCGAGCCCACGCGCTTGCCTTTTTTCAGTTCCTCGGCGATATCCTTGTCGCCCACCGCCGCCATCAGTGTCGGCACCCAGTCCAGGTGTGACATCATCTGGTTGCTGATACTGCCAGGCTGAATTTGACCAGGCCAGCGCGCCACCGCCGGCACGCGGAAGCCCCCTTCCCAGTTGGTGTTCTTCTCGCCCCGGAACGGGGTGATTGCCGCATCAGGCCACATGTTGTAGTGCGGGCCATTGTCCGTCGAGTAGACCACGATGGTGTTATCGGCAATGCCCAGCTCGTCCAGCTTATCGAGGAGCGCGCCCACGTGGCCGTCATGCTCCACCATACCGTCGTTGTAGAAACCCTGCCCCGAGGCCCCCAACTGCTCGTCTTTAACGTGCGTGTAGTAGTGCATGCGCGTGGAATTGAACCAGACAAAAA
The DNA here is from genome assembly GCF_002866825.1 of Pseudohalioglobus lutimaris. Lineage (GTDB taxonomy): Bacteria > Pseudomonadota > Gammaproteobacteria > Pseudomonadales > Halieaceae > Halioglobus > Halioglobus lutimaris. Next base: position 27,168 of record NZ_PKUS01000003.1, read on the forward strand.
AGGGCTTACCCTCGCGGTGGGCCTTGTCCATGAACTTCAGCGATGCCGCCAGGAATTCCTCGTCCACGGTTTCCATGCGCTTGCGCGTCAACGGTCCCGAATCCTCGATGCGCCCGTCGGCATAACTGCGGATCACACCTCTGGGGCCAAAACGCTCGTGAAAAGCCGGATTCTTCGGGTAGTCAGGGTCTTCCGGCTGCTCCTCGGCGTTGAGGTGGTAGAGGTTGCCGAAAAACTCGTCGAAACCGTGGTTGGTGGGCAGGAACTCATCGCGATCGCCCAAGTGGTTCTTGCCGAACTGTCCCGTCGCGTAACCGTGAGGCTTGAGCAGTGCCGCCAGAGTTGGGTCTTCGGGCTGTATGCCCAGGTTCGCACCGGGGATGCCCACCTTGGTCAAGCCGGTGCGCACGGGGTGCTGGCCGGTGATAAATGCCGAGCGGCCGGCAGTACAGCTCTGTTCGCCGTAGTAGTCGGTGAAGATCATGCCTTCATTGGCGATGCGGTCGATATTGGGCGTGGGATAACCCATCATCCCCAGGCTGTAACGGCTGATGTTCCAGTAGCCGATGTCGTCACCCCAGATCACCAGGATGTTGGGTTTGTCGGCGCCCTGGGCCAGTGGCGCGAGGCCGCAACAGGCCAGCAGCAGTGCCAGCAGTCGGCCAGTCAATAATCGGGTTGCCATTGTTATTGTCTCCTGCTTTTCGAGTAATCAGTGTAGTCGCGTTTATTCCCCGGACGCCGCCCGGTACCAGATGGGCGAGGTGTAGGCCCGCTCCTGTGTAGACAGGGGCACCGCGGCGTCCATGCCCAGGGCATAGCGCTGGCGGTCGTAGGCGGTCCAGCGCGGCGTTGGGATCTCCAGCACGCGGGCGTAGTAGAAGGCCTCCTGCTGCGGATCGAAATCCGGGTCCCGCCACACCGTCGCCAGCGAGGCTTCACCTATCGTGTTCAGCCAGGTCGCTGCAGTTTCGTCGACGGTGCTGCCCACCTCGGGCAGCTTGCCGTCTGCGCTCGCCTCGCGGCCATCGGACCAGACCACGTCGTAAACCTGTTCGTGGGTTTCACCCCGGTCGTCCAACCAGCCCTTGACGATCTGGATGCGGTCCAGGTTGGCGCCGAGCGGATCGCGGCTGGCGGCTACCAGGAAAACCGGCGAGCCGCCGCCAGCGGGGACCAGTTCGCCGCCCATGGGCACGCCCCCGGCGTAGCCTACGGCGGCGATATCCGGGCGCTGCGCATCCCCCGGCTCGAAGCCCCAGCCACCAAAAAAGCGCACGGCAATGCGTGAACCGGTGGTGGCGTAAACCTCGCGCCGCTTGATCGCATCCCATATCGCCTCACGGTTGTTTTCGTGCGCCCACACCGCCGCGTACCCGGAAGCGGCCATCTGCCAGCCGCGCACCACGGTATCGCCGGCCCGGCCAACCGCGTGCTGCCAGCGCTGCGGGCCCGGTTCAACGGCGCTGTGCTTGCCGAAGAAATTGTCCTCGTCCGCGGTGGCCAGACCGGTGTGGGAATCGGTCGCGCCGATCATGCCGAACTGGTAGGGATTGGTGCCCAGCGAGCGCTGCAGGTTGAGCCCGCTGCGCAGGGCCGCGCGGGCGTACTCCCTTGGCAGCATCTCAGGCGTCTTCGGCTTGCCCTCGAAGTTACCCAGGTCCCAGGTTTCGTAGTCGGCGAATTCGTCGTCCGGCGACAGCAGCGGGTGCGTTTCACCATCGCCCTTGATCTGCGTGACCTCCACCACGGGTTCCCAGCGCGCGCGCTGCGCCGCGTATTCGGCATCCACTTCCAGGCCGTCGAGACGTTCGGCGACCGGGAACATCAGCCCGTTACTGAGATTGCCGTTGTGCGGGATCGCCAGGGCCTTGCCGCCGGTCTTGCGCTCGTACTGTTCGAGGTGTGCCCAGAGCGAACGGGGATCCGGGTCCGCCTGCGATGAAAGAGGCGGTATACGCCCTGCCCTGTCGCTGCCGTCACGGAAAATGACCACGCGATGCAGGTTGCTGCCGCCCGGCGCGGACGTCCACTCATAGCCGAGCAGCGTGGTAAAGACACCAGGGCGGTTGTAACGCTCGGCGATCGCCACGGCGTCGCCCCATACATCCAGTTCCAGGTCCGGCGTGCTGATCCTGTCCAGCAGGCCAAAGGCTTCCCAACGCCCCTCCCGGGTCAGGAACTTGCGCTGCAGGGCGCGCTTCTCCTCCGGCGTGCCCTGCGTCAACACGCGATGCCACTGCGCCGCCTTGTCGTTGGCGATAAGCCGTTTATCCCCCTCCTGCACCCGGTTCATCAGGCCGAAGGACTCGGCGTGGTCCGCAAGCACCACGAAATCCAGGGGACGGGCCAGGCGGGCAGGCTCACCGTGCGTGCTGGTGACTGTCTCACCGGAGGCGAAACGGTACGCTGCCTCGGGACCAAGAGTAACGCCGAAGCCAAAGGCATCCGTGGACAGGCTGGAATGCAGGTGGGTGTCGCCCCAGAGCAGTGCCCGCGGCGGCTGCAGGGCAACATGGGGTGAATAGTCGGCGGCCTGTACCAGGTTCACAGTCAGGCCAATGGCCAATGCGAGGCCGAATGTGATGTTGTGGCGCATAGGCTTAGCTACCCTCTTATTCTCTTATGCTTGCCGACAGGTCAACGCGCTGACTCGCCATCGTTCACGAGGCCTCCAACTGCTGCTTCAGCTGGACCAGCGCGCGCCGGAAGATGCGGCCCAATACCCAGGCGGTCAGCTTGCCGGTAAATGGCAGCCAGGACTCGAAACGTATCGCCCAGCGCACCCGCGTGCACTCGCCCGGCTCCGCAGTGACAAACACATCGCCGCAGTGCCAGCGAAACGGCGCACCGCTGCGCAGGCGATAACGATAGTGACTGCCCTCCTCCCAGCTCACGACCTCCTCGGTAATGCGCAAACCGAGGGCCTTGAGTTCACGCACACAACCGGGACCCTCCTCCGCGGGCGCCCCGGGCCGCAGCACGCGGCCGCGAAACAGGGTCCAGTCACCAAGGCCTGCATGATCGATCAGTCGTTGCCAGACGCGCTCGGGCTGCGCGCGGATGAGGACTTCGTTCTGCACGTAGGCGCCGCCCGGCGAGAAGCCACTCAGGCTCCACAGGGAGGGCCGCGCGCACAGCATCTCCACGCTGAAGCCATCCGCATCATTGACGTACATGACCCGGAAAATACCGACATCCACCGGCTTGCCGTTAGGGCGCAGCCCATGCCCGGTAGCCCGGACAAAGGCCGCATCGAATTGCTCCGGTGTACGGAAACCCAGGGCGATGTTCATCACACCCTGGTCGCAAATCTGGTAACCGGCGGGTCTTGGCGCTGGCTGGGGATCGAAATACTGCACCAGTTCCACCAGGAAATTGCTTCCGCGCAAAAGCACTCTGTTTGTGCTGGCGCCGGGCAGTCCCCAGAGCGCCTCGTCCTCGTCGCTGTGCAGGGTGGCGTCAGCCACCTCCACAAGACCCAGCGCGTCGACATAGGTCACCTGCGCACGCTCCATGTCGGGCACGGAGACGCGTATGAAACGCACCACGGCGCCCAGTTCAGGGCGCACTATTCCCGGCGTGGAAGCCTCGATGTCCTCCAGCGGATCCCGCTCCAGAATTTCAATCCAGTTCCCTTCCGGATCGCGCACGCAGGTGCGCCGCCTGCCCGACTGGCCCACAGAGGCCGGCAGGGTCACATCGCTGTGCGCAGCATAGCGGCGCATGGTCGCGTCAAAATCGGCGACGCAGATACCGATGATGCTGTAGCCGATATCACAGGGCCGCCAGGCTGTTGGCTTTAAATTGGAACGCGGCCGGTAAAACTGGAAAAACTCCAGTTGGAAGTAATCCTGCTGGTCTACCAGCCAGGTCACCATCTCGGTGGGATTGGGATCAATCCCCTGTATGCGACGCGTCGGCATGGGCGGCACCGATACCAGGGCGCCGCTCCCGGGTGCCATCTCGAATACGTTACGATACCAATGCCGCAACTTCCCCGCATTGTGAGCGCAGAGTGCGACCTGGGCGATATGCGCGTCAGTCACGGCCTCTGGCCCTTTCCAAAACAGTGGTCCGAGCTGCGAACCGGGCTTGTAAAAAGCAACATCACTCACAACCCGCCATGGTCAGAATAATCTTGTCGGCTTTGCGCCGCAGTAGCCCCGGGAACCAGCGATTAAGCCGATCAATCATCCTCGCTCTCGACCCGGGTATGATGAGGAACTTGCCACGTTCCAGCCCGGCGAGAATGTCCCGGCAGGCCGCGTCCAGGCCGAGCGTGCCAGCGGCCAGCTTCAACTCCCGGGTGATAGGATCCATGGTCTTCAATTCCTCTTCTACCATGGGTGTGTTGACCTCTGGGGGACAGACGGCCGAAACCTTGATCCCACGGGGCAGGCACTCCATGCGCAAGGCACCCGCCAGCCCTACAACGCCAAACTTCGAGGCGCTGTAGGCCGAGTAGGCGTAATTGGGCACCAGGCCCGCCAGCGAAGCAACCAGCACCAACCTGCCCTGCCGGCGCATGTGCGGCAGTACCGCGGCGGCGAAATGGCGGCTGCCGAGAAGGTTGATATCCAGCACGCGAGAGAACTGCTCCGCCGACAGGTCCGTGAACTTGCCGGCTAGCTGTACGCCAGCACAGTTGATCGCCAGCGTAGGCGCGCCGAGCGCGTCGGCGACCTCACTGATTCGCTGTGACAGGACCTCTGCGTCGCGCACGTCCACCTCATGGAAAACTGCTTCACTGCCGGCCAGCGCGCCGATTTGCGCGCGCACCTCGGCACTGATGGTAAGGTCAAGCACTGCGACGCGGGCACCCTCGTCAGCAAAATGTCTGGCCAGGAACAGGCCGATGCCGCTGCCGCCGCCGCTGATCACTACCACCTGTTGCCGCTCGCTCATGTCAGTGCTGCCCTTATCCTATTCTGTGCTGCACTTTAGCCGACGGCTGGCAGGGTGATTTTGTAATTCGCGACAACAACTTGCGAATATGTGTCACGCAGCCCGGATTGCCGAGCCCGTGGCCTTGACAGCATGCTTCCGATACTTGATATTTGGCGACAGACATACGGTATATGGAATAACAAACGATGTCGGATTATCTGGTGCGAGCGTCAGCACTGACGGGGGTTCGCACTACCATCGAGCAACTTGGCGGTGACGCCAAGAACCTGCTGCAGCGCCTGGGCCTCGACGACGTTGAAGCCGATCCGGAATCGTGGATTTCGTACCCGCGCTTCCTGCTGTTACTGGAGCAGGCTAGCCTGGAAACTGACTGCCCGCACTTCGGGCTGCTGCTGTCCGAACATCAGGATGTCGGCATCCTCGGCGCACTGGGGTTCGTGATCCAGCAAGCGCCGGACCTGCGCACCGCCCTGCGCGAATTGATAACACGCTTCTCGTTCCACAACCAGGGCGCCAGTGTCTCGCTGAGTGTGGACAAAGGTATTGCCTCATGGCAGTTTGCCTGCAAACTGCAGGGCGAAGTACCCATCCGGCAGCAGGAGGATCTGGTCGCGGGTATCGGCGTGGATTTGCTGCGCCTGCTCTGGCGCACCGACTGGACACCCAATGCGGTCTATTTCGCCCATGGGGCACCCGCCAACCTCAAGCCCTACCGCGAGCGCTTCCGCTGCCCGCTGCACTTCGACTGGGACGTCCCTACTGTGACCTTCGATGCCACGATTCTCGACACCGCCATATCGCAGGCCAACCCGCAACTGCACCGCTTGCTCGAAACGTACCTGGACGAGTTGCATATCGCACATCCCGACAGCTTTCGCGACAAGGTCCGCTACCTGATCCAGCAGGCCATGTATACCGGCGACTGCTCCATAGAGCGGGTCGCGGCGACCCTGGCCATCAACAAGCGCACCCTGCAGCGACGCTTGAAGGCCGAGGGCACCAGCTTCAAGGAACTCCTCGACGAGGTGCGCTTCAATGCCGCCCGCAAGTACCTGCGCGAGTCCAACGGCTCACTGACAGTGCTTGCGGAAATGCTTTGCTATTCGGACCTGAGCGCTTTCTCCAATGCCTTTCGCCAACGCTTTGGCGTCTCCCCGCGTTGCTGGAAACAGCAGCGAATGGGACAACATGTGCAAGACCTCACGCAGCAGGCGCGATGACCTCTACCAGATTTTGCACGTCCACTTCGGCCGCTTCTTTGAGACTCACGCCTTCGAAGGCCTTGAGAAAGGGCATATCGAGTTTGACCACCGTACCGCAGGGCAGGATGTTGTCGAGATAACGGCCGTTCCTGCCATCAAACACGATGAACAGTTCAGCGCCCTCGTCACTCCAGGGAGTGTGGTCATTACCTTCGTCTTCCCAGGCCGCTTCACCGGGACCAAACTTGCCTTCGTCGTATTCCCAGTGGCCACTGATCGTATAGGCCACAGCCCGGCAGTGATGTATGTGGCGCGGCATACGCGTACCGGGCTCAAAGCGGATCTTTACGACCACGCGGTCCATCTCTTCATCTGCCTTGAGTACCTTGACGAATACGCCTTCTGCGCCCGGCAACGGTATCGGCAGCCAGTCCTGCTCGCCATCTCGCAGAATGCTCATTGACTCATTAATCATCGTTGTTCGCCTCTTGGGTTGGTTGGTGGCTGTAAGGCGCTGAAAGGGGCGATCCACGACTGTCCAAAACACCCGGACGCAACGCCTGCAGCCGGACACATCATCTAGCATGGCTGGGCTGCAGACTTTAGACTGCGCGACAGATAGTTTACATCCGGCGCCATTCATCGAGACAGTGATGGCGTGCACCTAGCGGATGCCCGAACGCGCCATCCCCTGCGGCGTAAAGAACTGCGGCGGCTTGCCGTTTTCGGAGCGCAGCGAACCGGGCGCCGGTTTGCCGGTGATATTGAATATGCCACTGACCAGGTCATAGTTCATCTCGGAAGTGGCCTGGGGCGCGGGGATGTCCCAGACCATAGCCTGCAGGCTGAAACCGGTGCGCCACAGGGTCCCCTCATTATCCCAGCGCATATTCTCCAGGCCGTGCCAGCTGTCTTCATCGATTAGTATGCGCCGCTTGCTGTAAATGTGCCGCAAGCCTTCCTTCAAGGTTCCCTCCACTATCCACACACGGTGTTTCTCGAAACGTATAAATTCCGGCTTGATGAACTTTTCGCCAAGCATTTCCGGCGTCTCGCGATTGAATATGGCTTCGTAGTTGTTGTAGGGGACTATCAGTTCCCGCTTGCCAAGAAGCTTCCAGTCGTAACGCTCGGGCGAGCCGTTAAAAACATAGGTGTCGTCATAGGTAGATGTTCCCGCCGACGCGCGCCGCGGTGTGTCGAATGAAACCGAGGGTGCCTTGCGCACGCGACGCTGGCCCTTCAGGTACTGCCAGGCAGAGCGCCCCTTGCCGGCAGTATAGTCTGCACCAGGTTCGTGAATCAGCAGAATTTCGCCGGCGCGTCGGGAGGGCGCGGTGAAGTTGGAGCGTAAGAATGCCCAACGCAGAATATTGGAATCATATTTTCTTCCCGCATCTTTAAAGGGCATGAACATGGGAAACTCCCAATACGTGTCGGTCGATGAAGCGAGGATGGCGTCGCCCTTTGAGTCGACATAGTACGTGGCATTGGCCTGCGCCCACTCGTATCCCATCCAGCGGATCATGTGATTCCACAGCGCCTCCAGGCCATTCTGGGGCATTGGAAACGGTACGCCAGCCACATTGCCAGCGATGCGCTGACCGTCATCTTCCAGCGCTGCTCGGGTGGCGTTTGCCCTGGTGCCATCGTAGTACCACTGCGGTGCGGCGAAAGTGCGGCGCGATGGATACACATTGATCTTGTATCCATCGGGACCCAGCCGCTTCAACATAGCCTGCTGTCCCTCGGACAAGACGCTGGTGTATTCGCCCATATTCTCATGCGTGATTGTATAGAGGATCTCGTCGTCCGCGAATGGGTTGGAGTAGAGGCCTTTTTCCGGATCAAATCCATCCGGCACTTTATCTACTCCACCGCCGGTCCATGGTGGAATCGAGCCATCCGCGTTACCAGTCGAGTTGGCGCCTGTAGGTGTAAGTTCATTACCCAGTTGCGCGGCGTCCTGTTCGCTTACAGCCGCTTGGAGGTTTGCTGTACTGCCTAATCCGACCGCGAGGGCCGCAATGAATACTTTGAGCTTCATAATTTGCTACCTCATTCTCTCTGTTATCAGAATGTTCGTTTGATCGTCAGGCTGACATTGCCACGGTCGCCGACGTTGCCACCCAGTGCCTCGTTGCGCGGCCCAAAGTTGAACGCGTAACGCAGATCAGTGCGCCACTCTTGCTTGTAGTCAAAGCGCAGACCCACCGCGCCCGACCCAAACTTGCGCGTGCCGCCGAATGCGATGGGCGAGTTTTCACCCATGTAGCCGTAGCTGATGTTCATGGGAGCGCGGACGTCCAATCCCGGTATGACCTGGAACCACTCTGGCGTGAAACGCAGGGCGATGGTGCCCAGCACCTCTTTCTTCGCGAGCCTGACATTCAACAGTTCTTTGTTTTCCGCCACGCTCACCAGCCTGGACAGTGTGGTTTCGAAGGCCCAACTGCCGCCATCCCACAGCGGTGAAGGAGAAAGAAACTTCACGCCATTGAGCACGATATGCCAGCTGTCGCCGTACGCGCCGGGATAGTTTCCAGAGTCACGGGCACGGACATCCCAGTCGTCAAAAGCAAACCCGTTCTGGCCAAGGTTCTCGGCCAGTAGATCGCGGATGCTATCCGGCATATCAGGCGGAATATCGCCTACGTGTTGGAGCTGGGCCTCGAGGTTGGTGTTCAGGGGCGCATCCATGCGATACACGAAATCGGAACCGAAGGACATTCCCCACATTTCTTTAGCGGCGCTGAAGCCCAGCAGTTTCACATCTTCCTTATACACCCAGTTAAAGCTGCCGTAGCCTAATGCCGGGTAACCACCACCGAGGAAGGTGTCTTGCAGATCTGCCGGCACGCCGTTGTTGAATTCCGGCCAGCTATCAACCAACTGCTGGAAGACCGCCCCGCCGGCCGCGGCTCGCAGATTGGCGAACTGCCCCAGATTCATTGCACCGTTAAGGCCCTGGGGTACCTTGTCGTTGTAATTGAGGTAATAGAGACCGAGGTCCCAGCCGCCATCCTCAATGTAGTAGTTCACTCCCATCCCCCATTCATGCTTGTCCGGGGTTTCGTCGCGGAACTTGGAAAAGCCCGAGCGTGGTGAGATAAGCTCGAGGGTTGCGGGGTCGATGAGGCCTGGGGAGAGCGTGGCGAATTCGTCGTCGGGGGTTATCCCTTCCACGCGGCTCTGATAGGTGGCCAGGCCGGGTGTCCGGTACTCCTCAAACTCGAAGGAGTAATAACCCACCAAACTGAGGTTGGAGCTGAGCTGTGCAGTCGCAGAAATCTTGTTGGTAGGCCGATACAGTTCCTGTGCCTCTGTGCCCGGCACACTGAATCCCTTGGCTGCATCGAGCGTGGTCATGGATCCGGCAATGCCGTGGATGGCACCGTTCAGAAACAAGCTGTTACCCCAGTAGATCGTGTGGCGTCCGGCACGCACGGTCAGGCCCATATCACCGAAGGTGAAATTTCCAAACAGGAAGGCATCGAGTAGCTCAGCGCCCTTGTAGTGCAGGTCAAGGGCATCGTCCGTGAATTCCCCCGGGGGAACACTTATCGAGCCCCAGGTGTCAGCGTAAAGCGGTGCCTCGAGGTATTCGTTGTAACCGGGATGTTCGCTGTCGCCAGAGTAGGCGTGGTCATACCAACCCGCCGCACTGACCCGGAAGCCAAACTGGTCTTTCCAGACCAGGTCAAACTCGGAGATAAGATCCAGGCGATTGTTTACGATATCCCCACGCTCCCAGCCCAGGTCGGCATCGTCTCCCAAAATCGCCTTGGAACCGCCGTCACCGACGATCTTTTTATCAATCTTTTCTGCGCGGACAGTGAGGTTGTACTTGAAGGTGTTATCCCAGCGTACGGTCAGGTCGGGGTTACCCGTGTCTATCTCAAAAGCCTGGGAAGTCATGCTGGCTAACAACAGGGCGCTGAATATCGCAGTGCGCCTGCCCGGACCAGCTGTCGTCGGATCGAATGCAGTGGGGCATTGATTGAACGCTGTTTTCATTATCTCCTCCTTCCATTTATCCCGTGCATCAAAATTTGCGGTGTTCTCTATGCGGAGAGAGCCAGCAAGTGTTGCCTTGCTTTCTCTTTGTCCAGCCGCTGCATGGCATCAACTGCCCGCTTCTCCATGGCCTGCTCCAGTTTTGCGATGATGTCGGCCTTTTTGCTATCGCCGAACATCACCTCAATGCCGTCGGCGTACTCGATCAGCGGCACTGGTGAATCGGGGGCGAGGGCAACGGCAATATCGTAGTGTTCAAAGGCGCCGTCTCGCTCAGCGCCATAGAGCATCTTCGCCATCAGCGCGCCGGCCTGGTCGGATATCGCGGCATGCCAACCGGCAAGCGTGACATGCCCCTCGGCGTGGTCGTTATCCAACTCGAGGCATTTCTGCGCCTGCTCCTTGATGCGCCCGCCAAAACCCTGCGCCAGGGCTTCGATCATGGAAATAAACTGGCTGTAGCGCCCCATGCTGACCGCGTGCATGTAGTGCAGGTTGGCGGTGGACAAGCCCGTGGCCTCCGCTTCTTCACACCACTTGATTACCTGCTGGAACAACGCTGACTTCCTGCCTTCATCTTGCTCCACGTATTGCGCGTAGATCGTCGCCGCGAACGCAGCCGGCACGATGCCCTCGCCACCGATTTCGCGCCCAAGCGTCACGGCCCCGGCGAAGTCACCCAGGTGATAACGGCGCCAGGCTTCCTGTACCTGCGGGTCCTCGGGGTAAGGCTCGTTGTTGCCGGCATGGAGCAGCGGCCAATTCGTGGCCAGCCCGTCGCCGCTGAGGTCCAGGTCGCTCATGTCTATGGGGGTTTTGGCCCAGTTGTCAGTCATTTTTCTATCCTCTCTGTGTACAGAGAACCCTCGTTGGCGGAAACGCCCAGAGTCACTCCCAGTTGCTGTTCGATGTCCTGCGGCACGCTGTCGGCGAGTTCATGCAGTGAAATACCGGTCAACTCTTCCAGGCTACCGTTGCCGTGGCGAAGCGCGCTGGCCTGGCTGCTATCTCCCACCATGACTTCACACAGGGAACCCCAGTCCGGTGCACTGAGATACATGCCCGCTGTCAGCGCGGTGCAGTGTCGGTTACGGATCTGTGCAACACCCAGCAACTTCCTGCCGTGCCGGTCCACCAGTTCCCCGTGGGAGAGCGAGCTGTAACAGGCCCAATCGAGTCCACGTTGCCTGGCGGAGAGCTGAGAGCGCCTGGCTTCATCCGGAGCCAGCAGGTGACTATCCACGCCGTAACGAGCCAGCACCGAGCGCCAAAACTCACCAATCCATTTGTAAGCGGCTACTGCACTGCATCGACTGAGCCGGTGCTGTACCGGCAGAAAGACAGAGACGCTGAGCATTTCAGGGCCTGCTATCACCGCGCCGCCACCGGACTTTCTCCGCACCATCGGCAGCGCGCACCTGGAGGCGCGTTCAAGCTGCATGGCATCCGCCCGTTGCGATCGCCCAAGCACGACGGCGGCCTGTGCGTAGCGCCCTGTCATCCAGCGGGGGCCGTCGATCTCGCCGCTGATAGTCGATTCGATCTGTTCTTGTTCGAGATGGGCGAGCATCGCTTTATAGCTCCGCCTGTTCCAGGCGCTGTTTCAATTCACTGAGGAACTGCGCTGCAGGATGGCCATCGAGGGCTCGGTGATCGAACACGAGCGTGAGTTCCATGACCGGGGCGATCGCAATCTCTCCGTCGACGACTAAGGCTGTTTCACTGATGGAACCTGCTCCCAGAATGCCAACCTGGGGAGGGTTCAGTACCGGGGTAAACCACTCCACTGCCGACTTGCCGAGGGCGCTGAGCGTAAAGGTGCCACCCTGGAATGCCGAAGCCGGCAGGTTATTGCTGCGCGCTTTCTCCGCGAGGTCTGCGACCGCGTCCACCAGCTCGGGCGTACTCATGCTCTGCACGTTGCGGATAACAGGCACCAGCAGGCCCGCATCTGTGGCCACGGCCAGCGCGATATTGACCTCGTCATGCAACTGCACCCCGGCATCGCTCAGCGTGGCGTTGACCAGCGGATGATTTTGCAGGGTCTGTGCCAGCGCCTTGATAAGCAGGTGCGTTATGGTGACCTTTTTCCCCGTTTCCTGGCGCTGTTGCTCAATCAGCGCCTGACAGGAGGAAACATTGAAGCGGATTCCCTGCGCCACCCTTGGAGCTTGCCAGGCCTGGCTCAGGTTGCGAGCAATCATGCCGCGCAAGCCTTTCAAGGGGATCAACTTGTCACTCGTCATGACGCTGCCCTACTCGATTTCAGCCAGGGGCTGATCACGGCCGAAGCTGTCTTCCTCGGCAACCAGCAACTTGACCACTGTGCCGTCGACAGGTGCGCTTATCTCGTGAGTGGTCTTGATCAACATCACGTTGGCCAGCACCTGGCCGGCGCTTACCGTGTCACCCTCACTGACCAACCATTCGTCGAGAAGCGCTTCCGCATCGTCCTCCAGGTCTTCCCAGGCTTCAGCGGCGAGTTTTACGATAGTCGTCATTCTCTGGTCTCCTAATTTATGCAACGGTCAGGTTCATCATGTCGGTGACTGCGTCGACGATATGATCGGGTTGGGGTATAGCCGCGTACTCCAGCGGGCGGCTGTAGGGTATGGAGACCCCGGGGATGCCCAGTCGGCGAACGGGCGATTTCAGCGTAATGCTGTCCAGGCGTTCTGCTACCAGTGCGGTAATCTCGCCGGTCATGCCATAGTTCAGGTAATCTTCATCGACCACCAGCAAGCGTCCTGTCTTACTGACAGATTTCACCAGCGCGTCTGTATCAAACGGCACCAGCGTGCGTGGGTCGATAATTTCAGCGTCGATTCCCTGTTCCTCCAGTTGCCTGGCGGCTACGACGGCTTTGGCAACTGTCTGCGAAAAACCGACGATAGTGACATCGCTGCCTTCTCGCACGATCCGCGCCTCGCCGAAGGGGATGGCGTAGGATTCCTCGGGAACGTTGCTATCAATCTCCGCATCCACGAAGCCCATGATGGGCAGACCCATCAGTGCCTTGTGGAACATGTACACAACCGGGTTGTTGTCGCGGATCGCCGTTGTCATCAAACCCTTGGCGTCGTGCGGATTCGATGGCGCTACCACTTTGAGACCAGGCACGTGCGCAAAGAGACCGTGGAGTGTCTGGGAATGCTGCCCCGCGTCAGAGAAGCCGCCCCCGGTGCTCGCGGTGATGACCAGGGGCAGTTTTACGGCGCCGCCGGACATATAATGGGTCTTGGCGATTTCATTCATGATCTGGTCGAAGCAGACCGCCATGAAATCGACAAACATCAACTCGGCAATGGGACGCAAACCTTCTGCTGCGGCGCCGAGGGCGACACCCATAATCCCGGTTTCGGATATGGGCGTATCCATGACCCGCTCGCTGCCGAACCTGGCGTGCAGACCCAGCGTGGACTGGAACACTCCGCCCATCGCGCCGACATCTTCCCCGATCACGAAAACATCGTCGTCTCGCTCCATCTCCTGAGCGACGGCTTCGGTCATGGCCTGGTAAAAGGCCTTCTTGCGAATAGTAGTCTCTGACATCTGCTAGTCTCCCGATGCTCAATCAGCAAAAACGTGTTGGAAGGCCTCGTCAGCGGCCGGATAGCCGCTGACCTGGCCGAACTCGAAGGCAGCTTGTATGCGGGCAGTCACCCGCGACTTGATTTCTGTTTCCGCTTCGGCGCTCAAAACACCTTGCTGCTTGAGCTGCTCTGCGTAAGCGGGAATCGGGTCCTGTTCCCGCAGGCTGTCGACCTCACCTTTCGGCCGGTAAGGCTCGGGATCGCCCTGGAAATGACCGTAATAGCGGAATACCTTCGCTTCGATGAGAGTGGGGCCACCGCCGCTCCGCGCACGCTCAACCGCCTGGCCGGCTGCTTCGAAGACAGCTTCCGGATCAACCTCGCCAACGCTGATGCCGGGCATGTTGTATGCCGAAGCACGCTCGGCTATCGACTCCACCGAGGTCGAAACGGACTTGGGTACGGAGATGCCGTAGTTATTGTCCTGGCAGACAAAAACTACCGGCAATTGCCACAGTGACGCCATATTGAGCGCCTCGTGAAACGCCCCTTCATTGGACGCGCCTTCACCAAACTCGGCCACGGCAACCCAGTCCTTGCCGCGCTTCTTCGCCGCCAGTGCAGCCCCGACAGCATGGGGAATACCGCCACCGACAATGCCTGTGCAGGCAAACTTGGTGGCCGGGTCAAACAAGTGCATGTGACCGCCCTTGCCGCGACAGAGGCCTGTGACCTTGCCGTAAATCTCCGCGGTCAATGCATTCAGTTCTACACCGTGGGCAATGGCGAAATGATGGGTGCGGTGCGTGCCCCATACCGAATCGCCTTCTTTCAGGTGCGCACACACACCCACGGCAGCCGTCTCCTGGCCCGCCGACAGGTGCATTTCGCCCGGGATGGTGCCGGCGCCGATATCAAAGGCCAGGCCCTTCTGGATATTTGGCGGCATCTTGCCGTCGAAGTAGGCCATGGCGAGGTAATCCTCGTAGTCCCTGATCAACACCATGGTCTCGTACATCCAAAGCTGTTGTGCTGCTGAAACTGGCATGACTAGTGTTCCTGTGAGTGGGTTGAAAGGATAGGGTTCGTGTAGCAGTCGATGACGCTTGCCCGCCGAACATCCGTGCGCCCGAGTGCCCGCGCCCCGAAGCGGTTCGAAATGAGCAGATCTCCGCGAACATGGGGCTGGGCCACAGCACTGTCAATTCGACTGGCGCCACCAGCAATAGCTTGTTTTTTCCAAGTAGCCTTCATTAGCTTTGTCATCTGGATACTTAGTTGACTGAGTACTCAGGCTACGTGGCTTCCCATAGAGAAACTTTAGGATCAACGACAAATAGTTTATGAATGGCGTCACCGGGGATTTCAAATAACAGCACGACACCACATGAATGCAAAAGCCGTAATGGCTTGCACTACGCCAGCCTCATCACCTGCTGAACTCTGGTATCGCCGGGTGCTACCTGCGTGAGTCGAGCGACTCTGTAAGGAAGGTGCCGGGTAGCTCGCTAAAGCTTGTAGCTGGACACCATAAGCGCTTCAAACCAGGACGCGGGTACCAGCCGCTTCAGCAGCGCAGCTGCGCGCTGGCCGGCTCCGCCCACGTTATAGACTGGCTTCAGCTTGCGCTTGCGCACCAGTCTCAGACAGAGATCCCCTAACAGGTCGGGATCGGCACCATTCTTCTCGTCGCGCTCGACAATCGCCATGGTCGTCTTCAATTGCGCTGACAAATGACTGGTTTGAGATTCGCTGCTGAAGCGCCGCGAGGCCGTAAAGCCGGTAGCGAAGTCACCTGGCTGAATGACCGTTGCATCGATGGGAGATCCGTGTAACTCCAGCCTGAGCGCGTCAGATAGTGCCCGTGTCGAAAACTTGGTGGCACAGTAGTGCGACTGGAAAGGCAGCGCGATCTCACCACCGAGCGAGCCCACCGCGATGATGCGTCCAGAATCTTGCTTACGCATGATCGGCAGCACTTTGCGCAACATGCGGATAGCGCCAAAATAATTCGTTTCAAACTGGGCTCGAGCCTCTTCAATAGAAGTATCCTCTACAGCGCCACAGATGCCAAAACCGGCGTTGTTGATCAATACGTCGATACGCCCTGCCTGTGCCATGATTCTGTCGACACATTGATCCACGGAATCATCGTCATTGACATTCATCTGCAACAGAGTGGCCCGGGGGTGGCTGAGTTCATCTTCCAGTCCGGTACCAAAAACGCGATACCCGGCTGCTGAAAGCTTATCCGCCATCTGCAGGCCAAAGCCCGACGAAGCGCCGGTAATGAGCACGACTTCTTCTTGCGACTGCGGAGTCGACCCATTCACGACCTCAAGTGCTCGCGGTTTACCCACAGGTAACGGGTGATGATTGCCGAGACGGAAAGGCAAAAAATATTGATGACTGTCTCCATCACCATCGGCCCGTGCATACCATTGTACATATCGTTCCAGACGTTATACGAAATATCGATCAGCGCGAGAAACAGCAGGCCGCCCACGGCAGTCATACCGGTGTAGATACTCCATTCACGGGCTTTGCCCAGGCCTACGGCGGTAGCGATAGCGCAGATCGCGATCATGCCATCCGGCGCGGGAAAGTTCCGCTGGAATATGTGGTAGCAGGAATCCGCCGTGGAATGCACCGTGCCGTCGGTAAAATAGGATATCCAGTAAGCGACAATGCCTACTGCGGTAACCCAGAGAGTAACCTGGATCGCCTTACTGGCCTTGAAGTCACTTTGGTTCATGTTGTCAGCACCTTTTTTTCTGCAGATTAGACGAGAAACCGAAAGACCCCGTCGACCGAAACAGGGATGGCGGCCCACAGACATGCTACCGAGATCGCGCAGCCCTGCTCGCCGCGGAAGACGAGAAATTTGTTATCCGGGAAATACCACCAGCACAGCCATTTGAAGTTGGCGATTTCATAGATATAGCCAATTGCAAAGGCAATCAATGTAACCTGCAGCGCGCCCCATTGGGTAACCTGTGCGGACAGCGTGCCCATGACAATGCCGAACATCAGCAGCACATTGATTACTGGCGAACTCGGTTTGTGGTAAATCCACCATCGCGCTGACCTGGCAACGGCTTCCGCACCAATGCCGAATGCCATCGCAGTCAACCAGTAAGAGATTGTCGGTGTCACAGCGCGTACCTGACGACAAACAAATTTCGAACACTATAGCTCCTGCACTTCGACGGTTCTTTATATTTGGCGTCACAAAGTTTTGTTTTGGTGACAGCATGAGAACGACAGTAGCGGTTCGGGACTTTGTAGCTAGCGCCGGCACTTGGCACTCGGGTTGACAAGCCTGGTCTCGGCTTATTTAGCGGCGGGCACTACAACATCCACCAATGGTCGATGGTTCGCTCCCCGTCGCTCTGTGATTTTGATACGATGCTGCGCTCACAGCACAAAAGGTGTGTCGGGCATGCACAATAAGTTACTGATCCTGTTGTCGGCTTTTCTGGCGGCACCGCTCTTCGCTGGCTTCGTTGCCGCTGACACGGCAGCGGACGAGCGTCCCAATGTTGTTTTCATGCTCTCGGACAACCTGGGCTACGGCGATCTCGGTTCGTACGGTGGCGGCGCTGTGCGCGGCGCACCTACGCCGCGACTCGACGAGTTCGCCAACCAGGGCCTCCGCTTCACCAACTTCAATGTTGAGGCCGAGTGCACACCCTCGCGCTCGGCATTGATGACCGGCCGCTACGCGATCCGCTCCGGTACGACCCGGGCGGTGCCCGTGCCGGGTATACCCCAGGGTCTGGCGCCCTGGGAATACACCATGGCGGAAATGTTCCGCGATGCAGGCTACGACACCGCCATGTTCGGCAAGTGGCATATCGGGGCGAGTGAAGGGCGTTTCCCCACGGACCAGGGCTTCGACATCTGGTGGGGCTTCCCCAACAGTACCGACGTGGCCAGTTTCCCCCACGCCATTGGCTTCGAGGAAGGCCTGCTGCCGAGCTTTCCCTTCTACGAGGGCACAGCAGAATCCGGCGCTAAACCTGCGGGTGAGTATAATTTGGAGGCCCGGCCCCTGGTGGATGAGACCATTACCGAGCGCGCGATCAGCTATATCCGCGAACGCGCCGGGGATGACAAGCCATTTTTCCTCTACCTGCCTTTTTCACTGGTACATCACCCCTCGCTGCCCCACCCTGATTTCGACGGCATCACCGGCAACGGGCGCTTCGCTGACGCGATGGTTGAACACGATCATCGGGTTGGCCAGGTCCTCGACGCACTCCAGGCTGCCGGCCTGGACGAGAACACCCTGGTGGTGTACGCCAGCGATAACGGCCCTGATCGGGCGGAGTTCCCCCACGTTGGCGACACCGGCCCCTTCCGCGGCTACCTTGGTACCGTGCATGAGGGCTCGATCAGGACGCCGATGATACTGCGCTGGCGCGGCAAGGTGACACCGGGGAAGGTGAGTAATGAGATCGTGTCCATTCATGATTTCATGCCCAGCTTCGCTGCCCTGGCGCACGCCGAACTTCCGGATGATCGCGCCTATGACGGCGTCAACCAGCTGCCATTTTTCACCGGCGAAACCCAACGCTCAGCACGCGAGTCGGTGCTCTTCTTCCATGACGACACCCTGATAGCCGTGAAGTGGAAACAGTTCAAGATCTACCTCAGGGAAGAAGGCGTGGAACGAACCAACGCCACCTATCGCGACCTCTGGGCGCCGCGGGTCTACAACACCATGATTGACCCCAAGGAATCGCATGATATCGCGCACCAGTCCTATCTGTGGACCCTGGCCCCCCTGCTGCAGGAAGTCATGCCATTCGTCTACAGCGTAAACAATTTTGGTCTCATACAACCGGGCGCCGACAAGCGCAGCGACGCACAGGTCAATATCCCGTTTTTCAAGCCAGAACTCCTGGAGCGTTCGCTGAATAAACTTAAGAAACAAGCGGCTATGGGATCCTAGGGGAAAGCACTGAAGTCTTTAGGTTGCCTGGGATTCTTCGATGAGGATGTGGGACGGATTGAACCCGCCGCTTATCCTTTTGTGCCGGAATTGACAACTATGCTCCCTGTAACTGTAGACCATGTCTCCGGTACAGACAGAATAAGCTCTCCACCGAGCGCTCGCACTAGCGTATGACATAGTGCTTTGCGCGACCAAAGTGAATCGCGGCACACACGATGCGCTGGGAGACCAACACAGGTGTCAGCTCATCTTTATTGGCAGACTGCGAACTCTAGGGCCACCGGCATCCGCGATGGCATTGGTCAACGCCGCGATTGTGATCGGTACGGAGTCCTCTCCCACACTCAGGGGCGTTCCCGTCCCGGGGAGTATTTTGATGTCCACTTTTGGCATTTCGTGCATTCTGAGAATTGGGTAATCATGGAAGTTGCTTTGCTGTACTCTGCCGTCCTTCACAGTGATCTCACTATGAAACGCATTGGTTAGCGCGTAAGCCACACCGCCTTCCAGTTGAGCTTTGACGACATCGGGATTGATAACAGTCCCACAATCGATTGCGATGGATACTTTATCGATTGAAAGCGAATTATCAGCCTGGATAGTCACGTCGACAACGGCTGCTTTGGCTGAAGAAACACCATATCCGGCGTAGTACTCACTATCGCTGACCACAATCCCCCGACCCGAACCCCGGGGTACTGCAGTCGTATCCCAGGCCGTCCATTTAAGGGTCTCCTCAAGTACGCGACGTAAGGTCTTTGCGCGCGCCACGGCAATGTCGTATTCGCTGGTGTCCAAAGGCACTTTGGACTCATGTAATAAATCACGGTAGACGTTGGCAGGGTCCTTACCTGAGAGCCGCGCCACTTCGTCCAGAAAACCGAAGTTCATCCACAGGTGCTGCGTGTAACCTACGCCACGCATCCAGCCAAAGGGAAGCGGGCTGGGTGTAGAGCGGTCATATTCAATGAGCGAGTTAGGGAAATAAAACGGAAATTCCGTCGCGCCGTAGGCCTGGTCACCTCCCTGAACGCTGGCCGCCCGGCATACCCATGCAGAAATCTTTCCATCCGAATCTATGGCAGACTCGTATCTGGCTACAGTTAGCGGAGCGTAAAAGCTTTTTCTAATGCATTCTTCCCGGCTCCACAGCAGCTTTATGGGAGTGTCAGGAAATTCCATCGCTATTTGAACAGCCTGATAGACAAAGTCATTTTCCGCAAGGCGGCCAAATCCTCCGCCCGCGTTCATCATGCGAAAACTAACCTGGTTTCTCGGGAGACCGGTGAGTTCGGCCACGACTCTAACCGCTTCATCGGCATATTGGCTACTGGACCAGATTGTCACCCCTGACTTGTTGAAAAGCGCAGTACAGTTCAGCGGTTCAAGCGGCGCGGGATCCATGAAAGGATACCGGTATTCCGCTTTGTGAGTTCGTGACGCAGACTTCATCGCTGCGTCAACATCGCCTCTGGACATCGTGAAAGACAGCGGAGCGTCTAGTTTCTTCGACAGCGTATTTTCCAGGCTGCGACTGGAGTGGTTTTTGTGTGTTCCCTCATCCCACTCGATCTTTAGCGCATCAAGGCCTTTCTCTGCCTGCCACCAGGTATCTGCCACAACAACCACCGCATCACTGGTAATTGCCGGAGTAGCCCATAAATCCGGGTCTTCACCCTCCGGCACCGGTGAATTATATCCCGCATGGCCGCCGCCTAGCCGCACTGCGACAGGGGACCCGGCGAGGTTTTTCAGCGCAGAGTCATCAAGGTTCTTTATCTTTCCACCAAATACCGGACACTGCCTGATTGCAGCGTAGCGCATACCGGGCACTTCAACGTCGATACCGTACTGGATGCTCCCGGTGGTAGCTGCTTTCAGGTCGACTCTATCTACTGAGTTGCCAATCAGTTTCCACTCACCGGCCGGCTTCAGTTGTAACTGATCGGCGGGGGGAGGTGCGATATCTATGGCCAGCGGGGCCAATTCGGCATAGGAGAACTTCTTCCCTGTCGTCTTGTGATGGACAAAGTTTTCAGACGCAACAAAACTGGATACAGGCCATCCCGAATGGGCTGCCGCAGCCTCTACCAGCATTGTCCGAATCTGTGCGCCGGCTACCCGAGCAGGGTCGAAGAGGTAATGAGCGGACATACTACCTATGGTTGTAGTCCATACATACATGTTGTTGTTATCAAGGTTTGTATTGGGGTCATAGAATTCAGTACGCACCGTAGACCAGTTGACTTCCAGCTCTTCGGCCAACAATTGAGAGATGGTCGTGGTCACCGCCTGGCCAAGCTCGGATTGCGGAATGATGCAAGTTACCGAATTGTCGCTATTTACTGTTACCCAATACAGGATTTCGACCGGCTGTTCCGACGCCTCAGCCGTAGAGACGCCGCAAACCATGATGGGGAAAGCAGCCACTGCCGAAGCCGTCAAAATACCGCCGAGAAAGGAACGGCGATCAAGCTTGAACTCGCTCATGACTCAGGCTCCCCAGCGTGGCTGTCCGCCGCTGCTTTTATCGCATCGCGTATTCGGACATAGGTGCCACACCGGCAAATGTTGGTAATTCCCTTGTCGATATCTGCGTCATCAGGGGAGGAGTTGCTATTCAGAAGCGCCACTGCCGACATGATCATCCCGGACTGGCAGTAACCACATTGTGAGACACTGAGCTCTTGCCAGGCTTGTTGCACCGGATGCTCACCGTGGGCGGACAGGCCCTCAATTGTTGTAATCTCTCGTTCATGGGCACCACTCGCGGGAAAGCTACAACTTCTCACAGGCGCTCCATCAACATGCACGGTGCATGCACCACACTGACCCACTCCGCACCCGAATTTCGTGCCCTTGAGTTTTAGCGCGTCACGGATAACCCAAAGCAGTGGAGTGTCTCCGTCGACTTCAACCGTGATGTCCTGATTATTCACTCGCATGTTGATCATATCGAACTCCCGAGCAACTCCATGACCACTTTGGTTGGTGCCGCAATCGACAATGATACGGGGATCTACACGCTATATCGGGTTGGATCCCGATAGCACCCGTATACCGGCCTGATATCGTATTGGGACCAGGTTGAGTTCATGTAGTTTTCAGATACGGAACACAAGCCATCACACCTGACCCTCCCCATAATTGTATATTCGAACAATATATATTGCAATTCAGGAAGACCAGGGAGCGGGAGAAAGAACAGGAAATTACATCGGGCAGGCTGTCGGGGGTGCTATAGCGCCACTCACACAACAGCATAATGTCTGAATTTCGTACGAAATTCGTGGAAGGGTTTTCGCTTAAGGCGGATCTGCGCGCAAGCCAGCGGAAAGAAAACTCACGAGCTGCGCCAGCATTTCGCGACCCTGCAGGGAAGTGACCTCCCCGTCGGTAAAATCACCAACTCGCCCCAGATCATTCAACATAAACATGTATGTACCCACAAGAAACGACATCCGAACACTGAGTACTGTAGTCGGCACATGGGGCAGTAAGAGGCCCAGCACTTTCAAATAGCGCTTCACAGGGCCGTCATAGATTTCTTTGCGCAAACGCAGAGCCTGCTCTTCGGGCTCGGAGTGAAGACGAGCCTGAAGGCGCACGAACGCCGCCCCGCCATTTTCGTCATATTTCATATCCCATTGCGGCTTGAGGTACGCCATAATCACGTCCTCCACCTCATATGAATTCTCAGAACCGGTTAGTTCATCAAGCAATTCCAGGCGTTTCGTGGCCAGTAGCTTTCCTCGCCGCAAAAACACCTCACGGTAAAGTTGCTCTTTGCTGCTGAAATAATAACGCACCAGGCTCTGGGTAACTCCTGCACACACAGCGATCTGGCGAGTACTCGACCCAAGATACCCACCCTCGGCGAAGACAATCTCCGCGTGGTTAAGGATCTCTTCTCGCAAATCAGCATCTTTGGTTGGACGCCCCGGCCTACGACTAGTAGTTTTTTTTGCTTTCTTTTTCGAGGCTACGCTTGTCGCATTCATGTGTTCTTTTCGTCAGGGATTATGATGAGGCCAAGAGCCTCGGCGTGAGACGCACATCAGTTTTCAGTGGCGACCCAGAGTTCAGCTAACCAACTTAGCAGCAGGCCTGCGATCTTATCACTGTTTGTCTCTGACATCATCATATGCCCGTTCCCGGTAATGCCTCGCTCTTCTAACCTGATGTGCTCTGCACCATGACCCTGAGCACGCAGGAATTCAAAAGCGATTGCGTTGGCTTCACGCATCCATGTTGCCTCCCCCGTTACCACCAACACCGGCCGCTCGTAGGGGTTTGCATCGCCTGCGAATGGTGCTGCCACCAATCCGTTGTCAAAACGCCCAAGCATATGCTCCTGCCCGGGGTAGCCTAACGGCTCAATCGCGATAATGGCTTCCACCATCTCGCCTCCAAGCGCGGCCAGCGCCCAACCACAAGGCCCTCCAGCGGAATGACTGAGGATAACCGTAGAGCCAGTAAGCTCAAAAAGCTCACCGGCTATGGCCTCCACATGGCGCTGAGCAGCCTCAAGCGTAATGCCCATGGCGCCCTGACTTGCCATGAAGCGATCGCCGCAACAAGGATCTTCGGGCCAACGGCAGTGCGAAGCGGCACCCTCCCACAAGGCGTGTTTTGCCGGCTCAACGAATCTCGGGTACAAAAGGTCGTAGTCCGGGGCAGCGACTGACGCGCCCAGCACAGAATCGTTCCAGAAAGACCTGCCATGACCGGGTCGATCAAGCAGATATACGGGATAACCGGCAGCGAGAAACGCGTGCACCCATCCCGGCCGATTATCGGGTGTGCGCAGAAACTCAGACCCCTGACCTCCTCCGCCGTGAACGAAAGTCACAGACACGTCACGGTGCGCTTCGGGTATAAACCACTCGACATATGCAGAAACACCGGGATAGGTCTTATCCCCTACGGCTATACTGCCGGTCGTTAAAAAGCGCCCGCCAAAATCCTGTAAGCTATAGTGGTTCATCTGATTCCCTGCAACAATCGCCTGTCCGAGTCACTCAATCCATGCAGGGGATCGCGCATCTCATTTCGTCGTGAAAGAACCTGTGTTGCTAACCAGACACCGCCCTTAGCCAAGTGAGCACGTCAGTTGAATCAGTAACGTCCGCATACTTTTGCGCCATATCATATAAGTTGGCGGCATGCGGCGCAGACGCTCTGTCCGCACAGCAATCACTCGGCACCAGCACATTGAACCCGGACTGAACAGCATCAACCACCGTGGCACGCACACACCCAGACGTGGTTGCGCCCGTCACCACCAGCGTATCAACGCGGGCTCCCGTGAGAAGAGCAGACAAGTTTGTCCCAAAAAAAGCTGAAGCCCCATGCTTCACTATCACTGTGTCTGAATTCTGGATTCCTGTTTTCTGATCGATTTCTACCATACGCGTACCGACTTGCAAAGCAGCCATTCCTGTGGCCACCTGGAGCCACGGCAGTGCCTTGATCTCCCACGGCTGGTAGGCGATGGTCGTATAAATCACCGGGATGCCAACAGAGCGGGCAAAGTCCGTTAACGTTCTGGTTGCCGCGATTTCCGCGCCCATATCGGCTGCTGTGGGGTATTGCGTATCGGTAAACCCATAAGCAAAGTCAACGACAACAATTGCAGGGCGCACGCCACGCGGCACGCCTCCACCAAAGCCCGCTGTATGATAAACGCTGTCCTGATCAGACATCACAGCGCGCCTGTAATCGGTGGCATCGGTGCAGACCGCCAAACTGGAAACGCACTATTTCCCGTCATACATCAAACTCTCCAATGCCATTTTTCCGTCGATGACGACCGCCTCATCATCAAGAAACAGAGAACACCCCCTCATCGGGATATCCAGGTGACAGTGGGTATTGTTGCTGCCGCCCAATTCGTTGTTTGGGCCCGTTGAGAACATTACGTTACCCAGGTAGCTTCTCGCTTCCATGCCCATACCGCCCGGAAACAATCCAGGCACCATCGAATGCCAGTTGGCATCTGGGTTCATTCCCCAACCCACGTGACTCATCCCATAGCCTTGCCTGTCACCAAACGAGGCCATATAAGCGTTAACCAGATCGGCCTCAACGCCTCCGCGGATATCTTTGATCCACCCCTTCTCGATAGTGTAGGTAATAGGCTCACGAACATATATATTTTGCGGTAACAGCACGTCGCCGGGCGCCACGACAATCTGGCCGTCAACGCCGTCGTCGTCTCCGCCGGTAAAGACAAACCCGGAAGGCCAATGATCCCAGCGTCCCGGCTCATCTGTACACCCATATTCTGTCAGCGTCGGGTAGGTATTCAGTTGGTATGACACATCCGTTCCGTGAGGCGAAGTAATTCGCATATGACTTGCCTTGGCAAGCAACTCACCCGCAAACTCAACTTTCTCACGAAGCGCCTTATTGGGCAGCATGCGCGCCAGCAACTCAGGCGGTTCAACCACGGTCAGTATCCTGGCCCCCGCCGCCTGAATCGCCATTTGCTCTGGTGAGAACAGAAGGAATACACAATCAATCAGCATATCCGAGGTTTTGAGGGCTTCAACCACCTCTGGCATGGATGCCAGCACCGTTTGACCAACGGCCCAGTTCCCTTGCACTGGCGGAGGGGGTAAGCGGATATGATAAATACTCGCCCCCAGGCGGCGACCCGCAGCAAGGAACGCATCTGCATAATCCAGCCGCTCGTCACCTTGTGTCAGAACAGTGACGCGCTCACCTTCTCGAACACCCGACATTTTAAGTTGATGCAGGCAAATTTCAGCAAAGCTGGCATGATCCATTGACGCTATAACTCCAAGTTCTGGTATTTTTAAGGGCAGGCGAAATCAGAAACCGCCGCAAAGAAGCCTTCCAGGTCATCCCAGGGAATCATGTGGCCAGCACCTTCAACGACCCGCACCTCAAGATGCGGTGCAAGTTCGACTAACTCCTCAACGTCACTATCGCTTATCACCGGCGCCCCGCCCGCGACAACAAGGCGAAGTGGTAGTTTGAGAGAGGGGATATCTGAATGGATATCGTCACTGTGAAAACCCTTGTAGGCAATTTCGATGGCATCCAACTGACAGGTGTGCAACCACTCCGCCCTGAGTGCTAGCTGCTGGTCTGTCCAGGTCGGGCAGAAGTCCCGCATTGCCTCAGCAGAACAGCCCTTTTGAGCCATTAAGATAGAGTCCTCATACCAGGGCCATGGGGAGGGGTAATCCCTTCTTCCCGGGCCACTCATTGGCGGGTCGACAAGAATCATGCCCGAGAAAGCCTCTGGTGCATTCCTTGCCGCACGGATCGCTGTACGCGCTCCCATGGAATGGCCAAGCACCAGGGGCCTGTCAAAATAATCGGTATTTGTCAGGGCGACGACATCTTTGGCCATTGCATCAAGAGAATAGTCAAGCTGCCCGGCCTGACTAAGCCCCCTTCCTCGCACATCCAGAACATAAACATTGAAGTTTTCAGCAAGCCGTTCTGCGACAAAGCCCCAGGTGATAGCGGGTGAAGTAATCCCCGGCACT
This sequence comes from Pseudohalioglobus lutimaris, assembly GCF_002866825.1. Taxonomy (GTDB): domain Bacteria; phylum Pseudomonadota; class Gammaproteobacteria; order Pseudomonadales; family Halieaceae; genus Halioglobus; species Halioglobus lutimaris. Next base: position 53,314 of record NZ_PKUS01000003.1, read on the forward strand.
ATTAACAAATCTGGCCCAGAACCTTCATACTGAATCAAATGCTGTCGTATTCCATTCGCCTGAACATTAAAACCAAACATGATAAATCCCTCAGTAGGCGCCGGAGAGCAATGCACCGCCACCCGGCACGCGAGTGTCCAGGTCGAGAGCCTTAAGCATCGCCCAGGTCGTAGCGATCGCAGCGGTCAGCACTGGCTTGCCAGTCTGCGCCTCAACCAGGGCCACCGCGGGAAGGGAAGGCATCTGGACACATGCTGAAAGGACGACAGCATCAACATCGCTGATATGCTGCATACCCGCTACAATCCCGGGAAGCTTACTCGGATCGTGGGCTGCGACCATCAGGTTGTCAGAGATTTCGAGTGCTCGCCATTCAACAACTTCGATGCCCTCGCTACCAATGTAGTCAACTACAAGTTCTGTCAGTGGCTTCATGTACGGAGCAACCACTGCAACGCGCCTGGCACCCAGCGCCATGATGCCCTCCACCAATGCTCCAGCAGAAGAAACCACCGGTGTGGGACTCTCGTTATCCTTCGTCACCTCATGCAGGCGGCTTTGAGATTCTCGATGATAGCCCCTCCCCATCGACATAATCGCGACCAGGCAGGCATAACCCATTACATCGACTTTCGCATCGGACAACTCAAGCGCGCATCGGTCACTGGCCGCGTCCATGGCGGCCAACTCCTCTTTTGTCACTTTCTTCATTCGCATGCGTGAAGAGTGAAAGGTAAACCTCTCCGGTGAAACACCCTCTCGAGCACGGAGAAGCGCCGGAATCTCAGTTTCCATTGTGACATTGGAACTCGGTACTATCTGGCCAATTCTGTAATTCGTCATACAAGCCCCACAGCGCAGCAGATCAATATTATATTGTTCAAGTATATAATTAAAACTCGGACGGTGGCAAGAACGTAAAGTGGCAATTAGATTGGTGACTACTTTCCTCGCGAAGGCTTCGATCCCGGAGGGATCTCTTCGTTTCCTGAACTGAGCAAACTACTTAAAATCCTGCGACTACGGGCGCTTTTTATCACCCCAACGCATGCCTATCATTCGATAGAAAAAAGAGAACAGTTACGACTTAACCGAGCCGAAAGTTAGCATGGATATCCCCAGCCGACTGAAAGCGCCCAGGTTCTTTTGGCTGTTGCGTTCAGTTTATTGTATAGACGAACAATTACGTGTCGTGTAATGTCCCGGTAACCAAGATTGATAATAACCAGATTATTCGCAAGGGAGCCGCTAGACATGGGGGATAAAAATCCAAAACTGGGTAGCAATCCTATGAGGACGCTTGCCCTGGCGGCGCTAATCTATGCCATTTCAATTATCCTAATAGACATCGCGCCATTCTTCATTGGAATGTACGTTGATGCCCTTGGGCTAACGCTATCCCAGGCAGGTTTTGTCCAGACAATAGACCAGGCTGGGGGCATTCTGGGCGCTGTCGCGGGTTACTTCATGATGCCGCGATACAGATGGCGCAGCCTGATCGTTGCCGCCTCACTCCTTGCAACGCTGGCAAATGTCCTGACTGCAGTAGCCGACACCTATTTCGTGCTTGCCGTGGTGAGGTTTCTCTCTGGTTTTGGTGTTGTAATGATCACGACGGTGACAGCCTGCATACTGGCGCGGGCAGCTTCACCGGATCGTGCTTTTGGTGTTGGACTGGCGCTGGGCATGTTTCTTTCGGCGGTGGCAGTCTGGCTTCTTGATGCCCTGCGCACGCAGTATGGCTTTTCCGCCAGCCTGGGCTCCGGAGCACTCTGGCTTGCTTTGGGGCTCATCCTCGCACTCTTCCTGTCGCGCGAGCTTGGCGGTCAATCCGACAAGGTGGAGGAGCCGCATCTGGCGGAGGATATATCGCACACCAAGGCCACAGGCTGGGCTGCACTCGCCGCCCTGTTTCTTTTCGGCATCAGCGTAAATATTGTGTATGGGTATGTTGAGCGCGTAGGCCTTGCAAATGGCCTGGATCAGGCAGGCGTGGCCAACGCCCTGGCGCTGGGTTTCATATTTTCTGCGTTTGGAAGTACAGTCCCGTTAATCTTCGGTGCGGTTGGTGGTCGCTTAAAATGGATCGCTTTCACCACTTTACTCCTTCTTGCCTCGCTGGCAGCACTCTACCTGGCTGACTCGGTATCACTCTACACAATTTCTTTCGGGCTTTATGCTTCTGCGTGGAATATGGGACTCGCCTACTACATGGCCCTGACGGCGGAGAACGACCCGGAAGAACACCTGACTCGAATGATGTATATCGCAACAGTAGCCGCACAGTCTATCGGGCCGGCGATAGCCGCAGGGGCCTTGACGGGGGCTTCGCTGTCGGTAGTTTTCGTCATTGCGCCGGCACCCGCGTTACTTGCAGCTCTACTGGTTTCTGCCATGGCGCTTCGTGCTCGTAAAAGATCATTGGCCCGAATTGCGGCCACTTAGCCACCCCGTTCCAGGACCCACCCCGATGGATTATCTGGCCTGCCAGGTGAAAGTCGTAGACCGCAGCTTTTTAGTGTGCCAAAACGTCAGGCCGGCTTGAAATACCCCTGCCTGTATCGACCTCTGTAACAGAGGCGGCTCTAGTGTTGATACTCTCACCGTGCAGTCGTGCAGATCACGGCTCAGATAATCTCGCCCCGATGAAAGCAATCAAGGCTTGTCGATCTAACTCGTTTTTCAAGCCTGAAAATGCCATTCCCGTCCCAGGATAAACATCATATGGCGATGCGATAAATGCGTCGAAGTGACTAACGGTCCAGCGCTCCGTTGAGTTCGCCAATGCCTGCGTATACGGATACGCCTCCAGCGAGCCAACCCTGCGGCCCGCAAAGCCGAATAAGCCCGGCCCGGCGGGAGAAGGCTCGCCCTCCTCAAAACTGTGGCAACCCGTACACATCTGAAAAAGCGCTTCCCCTTTAACCACTGATGCCGCGGTCGCTTTCTCAGCTATCTCCTCCCAGTCGCTGACGTCAACTGATTCGTTCACTCCAGCAGCGCCATGACTGCTCCCGCCCTCATAAGAGCAAGCAGCCAGGACAGAAACCAAAAGCGGAAGAAGCGAGGCTCGATAGGATTGCGGTCTTGTAATGAACATCATTCCCGCGAACCCAACTCCCGGCCGAGAGCTTCTCGCACCTCGCGACCGACGCGAATCCCGCTTTCTACGGCACCGTCAATGTACTCATGCCATCCATCTGCTGTCGCACCTCCGGCAAAGTACAGCCTCCCTTCCGGTTTCGCCATATCTTTATACTTACTAAACCAGCCGACACGGTAAGACGGCCAACCCTGACGGGAAAAGGGGTCAGTGGCCCAGTTGTAACTGGATATTGCGACAATATCGACATTTGGAAAGAGACGCTTCATCTCCTTCTTTACAGCATCTTGATCATTAATATCTATGAGTGATTGTCGTGCAAGCGTCACCTTTACGATTGTACCAATCTGATCATCGAAGTACTCAGTCTGTATTGCCGAGAAAGGATTGGGGTCGTCACAAAAAGAGAAGGTATTTCCAATATTCTGCTTGAAGCGTACAAACATACACGCGGCATCACACATCTCAGCATTTTTAATAAACGCCTGCTTTTCGTTCGACAGCCCCGGGCTGAAGCTAATGCTGTCATAGACTTTTGTAGGGACGGTAATAACCGTCGTTTTCGCTGTTACCACCTGCCCGTCTGTGGTTTCGATACGCACAGAGTCCTGTTCCTGTGTGATCGCAGATACGACTTTACCCAGGCGCACCTCTGCACCACTGTGATCAAGAATCGCTTTACATAAGCCGAGTGTGCCTCCGTCGGCGATTTTGTAGTGCTTCTCGGAGTCGGTAAACATGTAATAATCCCATGCAGCAAGCGCAAACAACTTCACAAAGCTGGTGTAGCTGTACTCGGTCGTAGGAGCCCCCGCGTACAACGTCATTTCCGCATTCAATGTTGCCTTCTGGATTTCGTTGAGTCCAAGAGTCTCAATATGCTCCGCGGCTGAAACGTTTTCCAACGCAAGTACTTCCGGATTGAAGAACGGGGAATAAGGCCGTGGAAACAGCTCAAGGGAGCGTGCATTAAATGCTTCCATCGCAAAGTCATACTCACGAATGAACTCTTCCGGAGAGATTCTTCGAATTTCGCCTGTTGAGAGCATTACATTTGTAGCATCAAGATCAACTAGCGGAACCTCTTCGAAACCCTTGCCATAACGTTGCATCTCGGCAAACACATGAGGCTGGATCCAATGCACACAAGCACCGCCGTATTCAACTTTCTTGCCCTGGAACTTACCAGTAAAAGTACGCCCGCCCAATCGCGGCCTCGCTTCAAGCAAGAGCACTCGATAGCCGTCAACGCCTAACTCCCTCGCTGCCGTAACACCGGCGAAGCCTCCGCCTATAACTACAACGTCAAAATCCAGGTCATGAGATTTTGCCTTTGGCGCCTCCGCAGCACTATCGCCGGGACGCGCGCAGCTTTGAAGGGCTGTTCCAGCAGAGACGGCCGCGGCGGCCATTAAGACCCCTCGTCGAGTAATCGACCCACTATTGCTTTCGTCTTTCATTTTCACAGATCCCCTTGGTTCGCACTGAGAAGGCAGCTGCAATACTTTTGGCAGCACAAAAGTCGATCAGGCATTGACTAGGTCAAAACTTGTTGCTAAGGTCAATTATATTGCGCACCTGAGCAATTAAACATTACCAATATCTGTATCGAAGGTCAACCTTGAGGCCAAAATGAAAGAAGCCCGAATTTCAGCACAAGCCAATCAGATACTTTCGGGCACTTGTACTCACCAGCACGTTAACAACACCCCTAGTCCGTTTGCGTGCGCCGATGACTCCTCTAGTACACCAAACCCCATTGGAAGCTTGCCTGACAGCGACCCGCAGAGACAAGCACGCCCTTGCACACACCGAAACATGACTTCATAAGGAGAGAGCGGTTATGACACAACACGTAATCATTGCAGGCGGAGGGCCAGCAGGACTTTTAACCGCGTTAGGACTTGCACAGGCAGGCACCAGGGTGACAGTTGTCGAAGCGCTTGATAAGTTGAACGATAGCCCCCGGGCGCTTGTTTACCACCACCCGGTACTGCCGTACCTTGAGCGCCTCGGCTTGCTTGAGGACTGCGTGAAGGCCGGCTTTACCCGACAAGGTTTCGCGTGGAGGATTCACAGCTCCGAAGAAATGATTTACTGGTCAATGGACTGCCTGGATGACAGCACGCCGCATCCTTACGCCTTACACCTTCATCAGGGCTTGCTCTCCGACATAGCTGCCAAGCATCTGGAACGTCTGCCGAACGCTCATATCGAGAGATCTACCCGATGTGTTGGCTGTGTAGAGCACTCGGGCGGCGTTACCGTGGAAGTAGACGGGCCGAATGGCAAGGGCGCTATTGAAGGCGATTACCTGGTCGCTGCAGACGGCGCCGCCAGTTCGATACGCAAGGATATCCTGGGGCTGAACTTCTTTGGTATCACCTGGCCAATGCGCTACATCGCTACCAATACGCGCATTGACCTTTCAAGCTTGAATTTCCCGGACACGACCATGCAGTTGGATGACAAGCATGGTGCTGTACTGTGCAGGATAGATGAATCTCAGCTATGGCGCGTTACCTTTATGGAGGACCCGGACTTGCCTGAAGAGGAGATTCCAGAGCGCATTGCAGCGATGTTTGTGAACCACTTGCCTGATATCCCGTATGAGTTGGATGACTATGCGCCCTATCGGATGCATCAACGCGTTGCCGACAGAATGCGTGTGGGTCGCGTCCTGCTGGTCGGCGACTCTGCACATGTCACCAATCCTACCGGGGGTTTGGGTCTCACTGGCGGTATGTTCGACGCCTTCGCGCTGACAGAGGCGCTGAACCGAGTACTGCATGACGGCGCAGATGAAAATTTGCTGGAATATTACGAGACAGACCGGCGCCGAATATTCACTGAACTTGTATCGCCCCGAGCCAGCGACAATCTCAGGAGACTCTATTACTCGCAGCCAGGACAACAGAAGGACGACTGCATTGAGTGGTTCAGGAAAGTAAGTAAAGACAAGGATCTGATGCGACAGGAATTTCAATTCACCGAAAAAATGGAAACGAAGTTTTGACTCTATCAACTGTTCTCGAAAACGAACGTTGGTAACTCAAAAAAAGGAACTGTCCCATGACAGAGTTAGAAGAACATGTAGCGAACTTTATGGCCCGCTTTAACGCCAGTGATCTAGAGGGTGCGTTAGCGGACTTCTCGGATGAAGGTCGATATATCGACGAATTTGGAAATGTACACGCAGGCAAGATTGAAATCCGCGCAGCGATGACTCCCATCTTTGACGGCTCTTTTGGGGACCTGGCCTACACGGTCGAGGAGACTATCGTCGACCCTGCGTCAGAGAAAGCTCTCGTTACCTGGACATTACGGATTACCGGCGCTGACAATTCGGTAAGCATGATGCGAGGTCTGGATATACTTGTTTTTGATGGCGCCCGGGTCCTTTTAAAAGACTGCTATATAAAGGCCAAAGAAGTGCTGGTTGAGCCGATCAGCTGATCTTTCACACAAGTTTTCGAGAGCAATCACCAAAAGGGTCTGCACGATGTCCGATCGCGATCAACGCTACGATAAATTGTTTGAACCGATTCAAATCGGCCCTGTAACAATGAAGAACCGCTTCTACGTAGTGCCACATGCAGATTCTCTCGGCATGGGAAAGATGGATGAGATGATCGCCTATCGCAAGGCCCGCGCTGAAGGCGGCTGGGGGACGGTGTGCACCGGGGAAACCATGATTCACGAAACGTCGGACCATGCACCATTTGTATGTACTCGGCTATCATCTGATGATTTTATCGAACCTATGTCCCGACTAACCTCCGCCATTCATGAACACGGCTCTCTGGCAGGAGTGGAGTTGGCCCATGTTGGTGCATCATGCCCCTCCTGGTCGTATCGTCAACATCCGATATCTCCATCTGCGCAGTTCCCGCGCCTGTACAACAACCCAGTCGGCGCTCGCAAAATGGACAAGAAAGACATCGCCGAATTTCGTGGATGGTATACGAAGGCGGCTAAACGAGCGCAAAAAGCAGGCTTCGACATTATTTATGCCTATTGCTCTCATGATTTGTCATTGCTGCAGGACTTCCTTATGCAGCGCACCAATAAGCGAACGGATGAGTATGGCGGAGTTTTTGAAAACCGGGTTCGACTCATAAAAGAGGTTTTGTCAGACCTGAAAGATGCCGTCGGAGATACCTGTGCAATCGCGTTTCGGTTTGCAGTAGAAGACAGACAGCAACCCTCAAGCCTGAACATCCGGGAAGACGGTCGACGAGTGGTAGAGGCGTTGGCCGATATCCCCGATCTCTGGGATGTGAATGTATCAGACTGGGCCTGGGACAGTGGCAGCTCCCGTTTTTTTGAAGAAGGGGAACAGGAAACGTTCGTAAGCTTTGTTAAGCAAGTGACGAGCAAACCGGTTGTCGGTGTTGGGAGATTTACGTCACCTGATGCGATGGTAAGCCAGATTAATCGCGGCATTCTAGACATTATAGGCTCGGCCCGCCCTTCGATAGCAGACCCATTTCTGCCCAATAAAATCAACGAAGGCGAGATTGACCGCATCAGGGAATGCATTGGTTGCAATGCCTGCGCTGCAGAAGTCATGAACAATACAGCGATCCGTTGCACACAAAACCCATCAGTGGGAGAAGAACACCGCAAAAACTGGCACCCGGAGCGCGTACCCCCGGCCCATGACGAGTCGAAAAACATTTTGGTCATTGGCGGAGGCCCATCAGGATTGGAAGCTGCGCTTACCCTGGGAAAACGTGGATACCAGGTCTCCATTGCAGATGCAGGCGAAGAATGGGGCGGGCGTCTTGTTAAGGAACGTAAAATGCCTCGGCTGAGCGCCTGGGGGCGAGTGGTTGATTACAGAGTGGGCCAACTCCAACTCATGCCCAACGTCCAGATGTATCTGGCAAGCCCATTGACTGCTGACGATGTCGAGGGCTTCGAAGCAGATCACGTGATCGTCGCCACGGGCGCTACATGGCGCCGGGATGGAACCGGTAGAAGCCATCTCGATCCTGTTCCCGGCTGGGATGGCTCACAGGTCTACTCTCCAGAGGAAATCCTGAACGGTGATCTTCCTGAGGGAGATGTGATTGTTTACGACGACGACTATTATTACATGGCCACAGTCATAGTGGATAAGCTCGTGTCTGCGGGGTGCAAGGTCACCTATGTGACCTCAGCAGCGATCCCAGCGCCCTGGACGATAAACACGCTGGAGTTTGATCACATCGTACGAACCATGAGGGAGTCCGGCGTAGAAATTCTGGTCGGCAATACGATTTCCTCAATAGAAGAAACCTCTGTGCACGTAACGGAGCAGCTGACGGGGAAAGAGTCTCGTCTCTCCTCCAACGCGGTGGTCCTGGTAACAGGCCAACTGGCGAGTGACTCGCTCTATTATCAGTTACAGCAGAAACAGGAAGACAAACTCGTCAATTCGCTAGAGCGGATCGGAGATTGTGTCAGTCCGGCACTCATTGCACAGTCGACACATGATGGTCGCCTCGCTGGAATTTCATACGGCAAGATCGATACCCCTGACGAAGACGCTGGTGCCGGCTAAGCCTCACCATACCTGACCATCCGCGAATCGCCTCATGCGGCAAAAGTGAAAAAGCAATTATTAAACATATGAATAATTAATATTATGTTTCCACCTCGAATGTCGACGAACCAACCTGGGAGAATCACGTTTTGAAGGACGAAATATTTGATGTGGTGGTCATTGGAGCGGGCTTTGCGGGTATTACCGCTGCGCGCGAATTGAAAAATCACGGGTATAAAGTCGTCGTGCTTGAGGCGCGTGATCGCATCGGCGGCCGGGTGTGGACGAGTGAACTTGAGGGCCATAAAGTAGAACTTGGGGCTACCTGGATTCACTGGTTTCAGCCGTATATTTGGGCAGAATTCATGCGCTCTGAACTAACGCTGCATGAGGACCCATTTCTTCCGCCCATCACAGTGTGGGTTGAGGGGACTCCACAGGAACTGGAATTCGATCGATTTCGAGAGATACTGCAGGATGTATGGGGGCGATTTGCGGGCGATACTGAGCTTGGTCATCTGATGGAGCAGCCCTATGAGTTTGAACGCCTCGCGGAACGCAGCTCGCTGGATGAGATAACTATCCAGGATAAGATCGGTGAGCTGGGTCTTTCACCGCTTGAAGAGGCAGTTTTCGCAGCAGAAATCAGTGTCCAGACCAATGCCCCGCCAGAGAACGTCAGCTATTTGTCTCAGTTGCGCTGGTGGTCGGCTTCCGGGTGGGATGTCGGGCTGATGGTGGACTGTCTTGCCCGGTATAAGACTAATGAGGGAAATTCCGCACTGATCGAAAAGATGGCTGCTCGAGCAAAGCTGGATATCCGACTGGATTCACCTGTCCGCAGCGTCGATCAAACCGATGCTCTGACGGTGATCGCGACGCGTGACGGCAGGCGTTTCACGTCGAAGAGAGTCGTCTGTGCACTGCCGATGAACTGCATTAAAAGCGTAGAGTTCAATCCGCCTCTGGGGCAAGAAAAGATGAGCTTGTCTCAAGAGGAACATGCGGCAAAGGGTATGAAAGTTCTGTTCACAACGGAAGGTGAACCCGAGGGACATGCTATTGTTGCGCCTCCCGGAGCAACGCTCAACCTGTTGAATCCTATTCGCGAAGAAGGCAGTACACGTATTTATGTGGGCTTCGGTACAGACGGGACAGCATTTGATCCGAAGAACCTCGATGAGGTAAATCACGTGCTCGCCGATCTTCATCCAGAGCTGAAAGCGACCGCTAGCACAGGCCATGACTGGAGCAACGATGAATTTTCCCTGGGTACCTGGCATATGCCGCGACCAGGCCAGAACGTCGGGGTTGAGCAGGCTTTTGCCGAGGCAGAGGGGAAGGTTCACTTCGCCGGTGACTACCTTGCAAAAGGCTGGGTAGGATTTATGGATGGTGCAATCGAGTCAGGTTTCCTGGTTGCTGACGAGATTCACAAAGCCTTCGAGGATAAGTCATGACCAAGACTTCAGCTCAATTTTTTCACCTTATTCCTGACATGGAGAAATCTTACTGTATGTCCCTGGCTGTACGCGCGGGCGATCTGGTTTACATCGGCGGCCTGACTGCTACCGATGACGAGGGAAACGAGATTTTTGCAGATGACGCCGGCATGCAAATGAAGGCTGTGTACGAGAAAATGGCGCGTGTCCTGGAGATTCACGGTGGTTCCTCGAAAGACATTGTCAGCGAGATGATATTCTATGGCGTTGAGGCAACCGAATTTGAAGAGTCGATGTTTCCTCATAGACAGAAGTTCTATGAGAATACGGATGGCCCTTCAGTCGCTGGAGTACAGGTCGCAGGCTTCGTCAGCGAGGCTATTAAAGTTGAAGTGACGGCAATTGCCTATCTTCCCCAATAGTCTCAGGACGATATTATGTCCCGCGAGAACGCACCTGCAGATACTGTCTCAGCCACTGAAGCTGAATCCTCACCGCCCCATGCAGCCAAATCATTCTGGATACATGATTTCGGTGCCTACAGCGCAAACCGGGACCTCGATGGGGAACTGTCGTGTGATGTGCTCGTTATAGGCGGTGGAGTTGCTGGACTGTCGGCGGCATGGCACACAGCTCTGGACTCGTTTGCGCGAGTGGTCCTGATTGAATCGGAGATCATTGGTTTCGGGGCCAGTGGCCGTGCTGCCGGTTGGGTGATGCCGCAATTCGGTATGGATCAGATGTCAATTCGCCATAAATATGGTGCCGAGCGCTCCCAGGCTTCCTTTCAATATTGCCGTCGGGCGGTAAGCTACACCCGCGAAATCATCGAAACAAACAATCTGGATAGTGACTATCGCCATCCCGGGCTCATGCGAGTCGCCTTTGATGATCGATGGATAGATGGGCTGAGATCACTCTATGAAATGAGTCAGGAGTTTGGCGCCGATAACATATCCTGGATGGAGGCCGAGACTGTGCAGAACGCCTACTCAGGAAACAAAAATTTTAAGGCTGCGATGCATGACCCGGATCTGGGATTATTGAATCCCTGCAAACATGTACGCGAACTGAAGCGACTGGCAGAACGTGCCGGAGTTGAAATATTCGAGAACTCGCCGGCGGTTTCCCTGGACAGGGTACCCGGTGGAATCCGGGTGGCTACGCCCCGGGGAGTAGTGAGGGCCGACAAGGCAGTCATCGCAACAAACGCCTACACACATCAGCTGGAAGGGGCGCTTGGCAGAGAGATGCGACGTCTTCAGTCGCCTATTTTTGCCCGCGCTGCCGTGACTGAACGCCTGAGCGACGAACAATGGAGAGCTATAGGATGGGGTCAGCGGAACGCGCTAGAGAGCACTCTCGACCTGTTTCATTATATGGCCCCGACAGCGGATGGGCGCATCCAGTTTTATTGGATCTATTATGGTGGGCATCCGCTTTTCGGTGAAATGCAGCCTGAGGTCAGTAGCGAGGGTGGGGAGGTGTCCCTGGCTCACCTGAAACGAATTTTTCCAGCACTGAAAGATCTACGTATGGCACACAATTGGGGTGGGCATATGTCTGGCACCCGAGACCTGGTCCCTCATCTGTGTTTTTTAGGAGACGCACGGGTAATCTACGTGGGCGGGTGTTGGGGGCATGGCCTGGCGATAAATCACCTGCATGGCCAGACAATTTCGCATTTACTCAGTGGCCATAGTAGCGAGCTTACAGACTTCTGGATTGTCAACAGGAAGCCGAAGAGATGGCCGATCAAACCATTCGATACGATCGGCAAGCAGGTGGCTTGGGCATGGCTACGCGGCCGGGCTCGAAAACAATTGGCGGGGTCAATTTTTGAGAATGCGACCGCCGAAAATTAGACCCTGTTATTTGGCTGCTTCAGGCGTCATCGCAAGGTTACTGTGCTGAGACAAGTTAAGGACTCTTGATCGGCGAATTTTCCTCGTATCGTCTCACCATCCAGCTGTCCGAATGTGCAAAGGGCGCTCATAAGACCGCTCAGCGGCCCAGAGTCCGAACATATTGCCTGTATAAACGTGCCTCACCAACAGACCATACATAACGAAGTTGCGCCGCACACCCCAATTCTCATTATCCGCGACCGACGCGACGTCTCTGGTGTACTGAGACGCGCGTAATAAACCGAAAACTGCTCTTGACATGCTCCGGACAATTATCTATTTTAATTGTTCACATAAATAATTAACCAGTGTAATTAGATCTACGAGTGTGAAATCTTGTGGGTATATGTCTACTACATTGAAGGTGTACATACCCGAAATCATTAACTCAGGGGAAGGTGATAATCATGAACTCACGGCAGCTTGCTTCAAAACCCAGAAGTTTCTTAAAAACCACAATGTGCGTCGGCCTGGCTGCGGCGTTTCTAACCGAAACACCCGCGTGGGCACAGTCTCTCGAAGAGGTTATGGTCACTGCGACTCGCAGAGCCCAGTCCATTCAGGAGATACCATCGGCTATAACGTCCTTTGATAGCCACGCTTTGTCCTCTATGAAAATGGATGACATTGGCGATATCACCGGGCGCTTGCCGAACCTGAGTTCTATCCAGCCCTACGGTGAAGGTGGTTCTCCTTTCTTCGTACTTAGGGGGGTCACTACAACTGACTTCACACTCACGCAAAGTTCACCCATCGCGCTGTATGTGGATGACGCAGTGAGAGCCTTGCCTACGCTAGAAATAGGGCATATGTACGATATAGAGCGTATAGAGGTGCTGCGGGGCCCACAGGGTTCACTTTATGGTAAAAATGCCACGGGCGGCGCCATCAACATCATCACCAAGAAACCTGGATTTGAACAGGAAGGATACATAAGCCTTGGCTATGGAAACTACAGCAGAAAGGAAGCCCAGGTAGCATTCCAAACAGGAATCATTGACGATGTACTTGCCGCAAGAATCGCCGTGAACTATGTGGAGGACGACGGGCTCATCGAGAACCAGTTGCCTGGCGGAGACGATGAACTTGGCACGGATATGCTCGCAGGTCGCCTTGCGCTACTCTATACGCCCTCCGACAACTTCGAGGCATTGCTTCGAATCTATAGCCACGACAACAAAACTCAACCATACAGTGCCTACTCTGAGGTCACAGATCCAGGCCTCACTGGCGGACTAACGCGACAAGGACTCGGCTTTCACGAAAGCTCATCGCAACGTCAGGACAGCTTCTGGAATAACACCAACACCGGAGCCAACCTGACCCTGACATGGGATTTAGGAGATGACTACACACTGGTTTCTGTAACAAGCTATGACAAGGCAAGTCTTGACTACGCTGCTGATGACGACGGACTGGAGTACGCACTTGACGAGTCCAATCTGTATGCGAAGAACATCAAGCAGACCGTTCAGGAACTCAGGCTGGTTTCGGAACTTGATGGCCCTCTGAACTGGATTGTAGGTGCTCAATACACGTCAGACGAACTCGACAACAGCACCATCATTTGGACACTGGATGATGAAGCACTTGGTTTTGTGGACACATTAAGTGCCGTCCTGGGGACGCCCCCTACGGGAGGTAGAGGCTTTCACTTTGGTAACTTCTACCACCAGGAGCGTGACAGTTGGGCAGTTTATCTCAAAGGCGACTACGAACTTACAACGACTATCACATTGAGAGCAGGCTATAGGTACAGCGACGACGATGTCGAAGTTAGCGACTACGATGGCTACTTCGGAGAAACAACTGCTGAAGGCGAGCGTGTTCTGAGTTTTCCTGTCTTCCTGGACGCTTCGCAGTCAGAGAATTTCACAAACTCATCGGTTGAACTTGGACTCGATTGGCAAGCCAGCGACACTACGCTGTTTTACCTGTCATTTAGTCAGGGCTATCGGTCAGGAGCCATTAACGGTCAGGCCTTCGGTGACGCTGAGGCAGAGATCACCGCCGCCGAGCCGGAAGAGGTTGACTCTTATGAGTTTGGCATGAAGTCAGAGTTTTTTGACAATCGCCTGATCTTGAATGCGGCGCTTTTCCACTACGACTATGAGAATCAGCAGTTCGTCATTGCAGAAGACGGAGGCTTCCTGTTCCCGCTTAGGAACGCACCTGAATCCACTGTTAACGGATTTGAGATGGATCTACAGTATCTCGCGACTGACGATATTACTTTGACGGCCGGGCTTGGTCTGCTTGACGCGGAATATGAAGAGTTGGAGATACTGGAGGAGTCAGCGAAGGGTAACCAGTTAATCGGAGCTCCAGACACAACTGCCAATATTGGCATTGACTGGAGGTTGATGAACACCGGCCTTGGTGACCTCGGCCTGAATGTCAACGCGGCATACCAATCGGAGGTGTTCTTTGAACCGTTTGAAGACGATGCACTGTCTCAGGGTTCTTACTGGGTGGCGAATGCCAGGTTGTCGCTGGAGTCCGATAGCTTTAGCGCTGGCATCTGGGCCAACAACCTGTTCGATGAGGAATACTTCGTTTATGGTCTTGATCTGTCCAGCACTTATGGTGCTTTGTACTTCCAACGCGGTGCACCCCAAACCTACGGCGTCGATTTCACTTACAGATTCTGAGGCCCGCGGAGCACCTAACTGAGACTGGTAATACTCCCATTCAGGTCAACTTGCCCGGTAATTGAGGAAACTCTGCCGGGCTTTTTTCATGCATGCACTGAGCCTTTTACTGCAATCAAACACCAGTCCAATGGCAGGGGTTCTTAACATGTTCGCCGTACGATGTAATGCCTTGGCAAATACGTTTGACTAGTTCTGCCCCGTCTTTCGTATTTTTTCTCACTCATTTTGCGTTTGATTCCATGCATATAGTCTATTCAATGAACGTTCACAATCGAGCTATAGCAACTGCCGAAAGTCTGCAATGAGAGCTCTTGATCATAACCTTTTACAACGTTTGCAAACCTGGATAGACAGAGGCGAGCAACCATGGCTCTGCACGATCGTAAAGACAGTCGGCTCTTCACCCAGACCAGACGGATCAATGCTCGCCGCGCTAGCAACGGGAGAACAGTTTGGCTCGGTATCCGGTGGCTGTGTGGAAGAGGACTTGTTGGAAAAACTCAGCAGACGTGGTCTTGCAGATGAGTTGCCGGAGCTAATTGAGTACGGGGTTAGTGCTGAAGAGAACGAGCGCCTGGGGCTGCCCTGCGGAGGAAAGCTGATCCTGATGGTTCAGCGCCTCGATGAAGGCGATCTAAAATGGATCAAGGCGTCTTTAACGGCGATCGATAAGCGATATTGTGTCAAGAGACGCGTTAGCCTGACTACCGGAAAAACACAACTGATTCGAGTTGAGTACTACGAACCGCTTGAGATTTCCAACTCACACCTCGAGCAATGCTTCGGCCCCAGAATGCGTATGATGCTAGTTGGTGCCGGACAGCTTGCCCAAACCCTGAGCGAATTGGCGCTGGCAATGGACTATGAGGTTCTAGTAACAGATCCAAGGCAGTCCTTCCTGAACCAGTGGGCAGGCCCCAATGTTGAACTGATTCAAGGCATGCCTGATGATGTGATTCGAGAGCGTGAATGCGACCGGCACACGCTCATCATCACGCTGACCCATGATCCAAGAATTGATGACATGGCGCTTATGGAGGCGCTCTCAACAGACGCCTGGTACGTCGGCGCTCTTGGCTCACAAAAGACAACTGAGAATCGTCTGGTGCGATTAAAGGAACTGGGCCTTTCGACGGAGCAAGTGTCCAGGCTGCATGCTCCGGTAGGACTCTCCATAGGCAGCAAGACTCCAATTGAAATTTCGGTGGCGGTCATGGCTGAGTTGATTCAAATGCGCTATCGGCCTACTGATTCATAGACGCCTAAACCATACTCTGGGCCACTGGCCTTGCGCAGAACTCATGGAGGATGACAGCTAAATTGCGAAAGAAATCATTCGAGAGCGCCCGCATTTCTTTGCCGCCCTGATCCGGCAGTTCAAATCCGCAACGGATCACGCCCTGTTCCGTATTGCCAGGGACGTCCGTGAGGGCGCCTGGTGACTAGTGGAGAAAAGACAATGATTCAAATGCTGAACAACCACCTGACTGACCGATTTCCGGAGGTAAACCAAAAAGCAGCCTGCAGCATCGATTTCCAGCGCACCTTGCACCTCAGGGCACCGAAGTACCATTGTCCGCGCTGTGGACGCTACTTCCGCCATCGGTTCAAAGGTGTTCGGCCCCGCTTCAGGGCCTCAGAGGCCTTCCGGCTCGAAGTCTTTGAGACACACGACGGCGGTGTCACCCAGGCCAAGCTGGAGCGCACTCACAGGATCAGCGCGGCCACCACTGAGCGCTGGTATCAGAGCTATTGTAGACAGCGGCTTTCTGAGATGTCGAATCGCCCCTGCTCCAAGGTGCTGGGTATCGATGAGCACTTCTTCACCCGCAAAAGGGGCTTTGCCACAACGCTGGTGGACCTGCAGCGAAACAAGGTTTTTGATGTGCGCCTTGGACGCTCCGAGGCAAGCCTGGAAGGCTATTTGCGGCGTCTGCGCGGTAAAGACAATGTCCGGCTTATCGTCATGGACCTGTCCGAAACTTACCGCAATATCGCACGGCAGTACTTCCCACGAGCCAGGATCGTCGCTGACCGTTTCCATGTCATTCGCCTGGTGAACCAGCACTTCCTCAAGGCCTGGCAGGACGTCCATCCCGAGGGTCGCAAGAACCGCGGCCTGCTGAGCCTGATGCGGCGTTCCGCCGGCATTATTCGCTGGGAAAAACATCGTTAGGTGTTTAACGGTCCGGGCGAGGGATTGATCACAGCGGCCTTTGGGCCGTTGTGACCCTGCGGGCGCCTTCGCTCCGCTGCGGCGTCTAAATTCGCCTCTAAGGCGAATTTGTCGAACCGGAGACTTGAACCAAGTCCGCACTCACCCCCGTAAACTGAAAAGGGCCGCCCCTTTGGGGCAGCCCTTTTCAGTTTATGGCGGAGAGCGAGGGATTCGAACCCTGAGCCATGCTATTTTACGCCTCCCCATGCCTCCTAATGCCTTTTAAATCAGAGAGTTAAAAAATGGGCCCGGCATTAGAGGGCATCAGAAGGCGTGATGATGGTCCCATGGTGGTCCCAAAAAAAATATCAAGCTGCGACAGGCCTGGCCTTCTCGATTCGAGCTCGCCGCTTCGGTGTATTCAGTGCTTTCCACAACTCGTTTCGCTGCTGCAAGTTCAACCAGAACTCCGCTGAATTGCCAAAGACCTTGGCCAGCATCAACGCGGTATCCGCCGTGATGGCGCGACGATTGGTACATAGCTCGTTGACGGTTTTTCGACTCACACCCATCGCTTCTGCCAGCTGTCCCTGGGTCAGTCCCATTGGCAACAGGAATTCCTCGTTAATCATTTCGCCTACACTGACGGGTTGTCGTTTCGTAATATTCATCGCCTGCCTCATCGGTAATCGTGGTTATCCAAATAAATGTCTTTAGCCTCGCCTCTTTCACCTGACCACGCAAATACCAACCGCCATTGTTTGTTAATACGAATTGAATGCTTGCTGGCCAATTTTCCTCTCAACTTTTCAAAATGGTTACTCGGAGGTGAACGCAAGTCCAAGTCACTGGTCGCATCATCGATCAACTGCAGCTTTCGGAAAAGCCTGTCTTTGATCTCAGAGGGAATCTTCTTACTGCCCTTATCTACCAGATAGAAGTCGTGAAGCCATCGGTCGCGAAAACTGTGAATCAAAAGCCACCTCCTCAAAGAAGAGATACTGTAACGCTCCTAGTTACTTATCGCAAGGATCTCGCCCATCTTTATCCATTGCGTTAATTTCACACCGGCCACCTGAACGATGCGATAACGGAAATGGCTGCTGCCTGTTCGATGTTCGACTGAAGGGTTAGCCAAGTAAGTCAGTGGACACACCCTTGTGAATGCATCAACCATTCGCTGGGGAGTCATTGCGCTTATGTGCAAGAGAATCAATTTCGCCAATCAGAGGCAAGATATAACAGGGAATTATCAGGGAATATGCATATATGCATAAACGCTGCTCTGGCAAAAACCCTAACACCGCGCTAAACCATAACTATTCCCAGATTACGAATCCGTGGTGGGCAGTTCGCTAGGCCGTCGCTGTCTTCGCCGCAGCCTTGTGCTTGGCTTTCGACTTACCACCTTTCACGGCAACAAAGCCTTCAGCAGTCACCTGCCGGGTCGGTGTCCATTGCCCCAATTCGGCCTCACATCTTGCCAGTGTGTGATTGGCTTGCATCGCCATCCAACTCTCGGCCGAGCGCCCCAACACCTTACTCACTTTCACCGCCAGGGCCGGAGACAGATCGATCTTTTCATGAACCAGGCGGCTCAAAGTGGACTCTGACACTTCCAGCGCATCCGCCAATTCGGCGGCCGTGAGGCCCAATTCATCTATATAGTTACGCTTGATGAACCCTCCCGGGTGTACAGTGATTTTAGCCATCAGTGATAATCCTCATAGTCGACGACATACGCATCGCCGTTCTCAAACTCGAAGGTCATTCGCCAGTTGCCGCTGACCCAGATAGCGTGCCGCCCTTTATCCTTTCCCTTCAAGGGGTGCAGGCGCCACCCTGGCAGATCAATATCCGTAATGTCTGTAGCAGAATCCAAGGCGGCCAACTGATCGCGCAGTTTGTCCTCATGGTCGGAATTGATGCCCCGGGTATCATTGCCACCGCTGTTGAAGAACTTCTTTAACCCTTTGTGTCTTATGCTCTTGATCAATTCCCAGTTTTCCTGCTGAGTACGCAGGTAGTGTATAGGGATATTGCATATTGCGCAAGATGCAAGAGACTGCCCGATCGCTCAGATTAGATGTGCATGGCGAATTAGTAATTTCCTAATATTATCTGATAGTTAGCAGTTGCTGCCAGAGACAATATGATAATACCGTTGGGCACTATGAACGGTGCCCTTCTGCTACTTTTCCATCTGCTCACCGCCTTGGCCAAACTGATCCGGCCAGGCGGCTATCGTGAGCTCCTCGCCGAGAATCTGCTTCTGAAGCAGCAATTAATCATCCACAGTAGATCCCGCCAAAGATCACCAAACCTGAGTACACAGGAACGCACACTGCTCGGGTTCTTATCTTTATTCCTCAAACCCAGACGAATCGCCCGGGCAGCCATCATCCTTCAGCCATCCACCCTACTCCGATTTCACACTGCTCTGGTAAAGCGTAAATACCGTCAGCTTTACTCACCTGGCGGTGGTCGTAAACCCGGACCAGCGGGTCCCTCCCAAACAGTTATCAATGCCATCGTCGAAATGAAACAGCGAAACCCTCGCTATGGTTGCCCGCGTATCGCGCAGCAGATCAATCTCGCATTCGGGCTGAGTTTAGACAAAGACAGTGTCCGGCGTGTACTAGCAGCTCATTACAAACCGTATCCCGGGAGCGGCGGCCCATCCTGGTTAACTACACTCGGTCACACCAAAGACAGCCTATGGAGTATTGATTTGTTTCGCGCTGAATCCATTACCTTACGTTCTCACTGGATCATGGTCGTCATGGACCAATACACCCGAAGGATTATCGGGTTTTCAGTTCATGCCTGTGCCGCCGATGGCCCAGCGGTATGTAGAATGTTCAACGAAGCGACTTGCGGGCAAGATTGGCCGAGCCGAGTCAGCACCGACAACGACCCCCTCTTCCAGTATCGGCAATGGAAAGCGAATCTCAGAGTACTGGAAATCGAAGAGATTAAATCGGTGCCTTATACCCCAACATCACACCCATTTGTAGAAAGACTGATCGGCAGTGTTCGCCGAGAGCTACTGGACCAGACTCTATTTTGGACCGAGACTGATCTCGAAAACAAACTACGAGCGTATATGCAGTACTACAACAAGTATCGGTGTCATTCAAGTCGGGGCGGGACTACTCCGGTCGAATCTGCAGACGTAAAAGCAGCTGATATTGCTCACTACCACTGGGAAAAGCATTGTCGCGGACTTTTCCAACTACCAACAGCCGCATGATTTACTAATTCGCCAAGGACAGGATAGATCAGGCGGTTTCAGTGGGAATTGGGTATCGGCGGCATAGACGGCGGGCGCCAACACCGCCAGAAACGGAAACAATACACAGGGTATCAACATCGCCAGGAAATTCTTCATGACACATTACCGTGAAGCAGCCAAAGCTGATAAACGTTGACGGACACACCAGCTCCTTGCACGTCTTTTGTGCTCAGGAATAATTATTGCGTTCCCAATATGCAGGCACTCCCCGGGGGCGAGTGGACTGGTATTGTAGAAACGCGAATTCTCTTGTTTTCATTGTCGGTGATTAGAAGCGTTGAAGGTAGTCATTCATCGCAATACCGATGCCAAAACGCTCCATATCGTAATCGTAGTCCAGCAGGCTCTCGCCATAGCCATTATAGTATTGTGCGTAGATGCGAAATACTTTGCTGATGGGGTAGCTCCAGGTCAGCTCGAAGGACGTCTCCTGCGTACCGGGCCGCAGCATTGCGGTAACCGTATTGCGATTCGGTGCCCAGACCGCGCGCAGATCACCGTATCCGTAGTAGCGATGCATTCCGGGGTTGTCGTCGTCCTCCTCGTCTTCAGGAATCCGGTACCAGGCCCTGGCAAGAACCCCCAGATCGTCGGTGATGGAGATAGCGCTTTTGGCCATTATGCGATTCCAACTCCTGGAATACCGCTGGCTCTGCCCGTTCGACTGGTGGTTGAAGCCCAGTGACCACCCGGCAATCTTTAAGCCCAGTAAATCGTATTCGCTGAAGTCTCGCACGAAAACCTCCGGTTCATAATTCGTCTCGCGAAACGGCGCAGAAAATTCGTCATTGAACAACTGCCAGTAAGACCTGGAAGTGTAAGAAACGAATGTGTCGAAATTGGTTCCGAACATTTGCCGCCATACTGGCGCCTTTATGCTGACCTGAAACTGCATTTCATCGTCCTGCACTGGATCCACTGAGTCGGTCTGGTCTTCAAACGGGGCTTGGTTGGGTTGGTCCATGACCGTGTACAGGATGTAGTTGGGCAGGTTCGCCGTGATAGCGAAGGGACGCTCCTCGATTTCCGACTCAACTTCGTAGCGAGAAGCAATAACGTCCTGTTGTTCGTATACAGGCAAAGACGTTAGAACTTTCTCTTCTTCTATAGACACTCTGTCCAGGGCAGTCGCACAAGCCTTGCGAAGTTCCCCAATGCTGGTCGACTCGTCCGCAGAGGCAATGGCCTTTAGCATGCACCTATCCAGATCGCTTGCCAATACTGGCGAGGGTGCAACTACAGGGCTGGCAATCAGCAAAGCCAGAGCCCAAGCGGCAAACTGAGGTGCTCGAAATTTCATTTTCATCGACTGCTCCTGCCGTTCGGTAGAAAGATTCAGATTGACTGACGCCAGCCGTGACATCCAGGTGTGTGGTTTCAGGTTGTTATTATTCATCGCAAGACCTCCTACCAGGGAAGTGGAACCACGGGACCCAGAGAAAAGCGAATCTGGAAGTCAGGCCCAAGACTGTCAGCTTGCTTTACGAATTGCCAATACTGCAGGCTCAACTTCCAGGGGGTTTTGCCAAAGCGGGTGGTCTTGGAAAATCCGACTCCAACCGGCAGGGTCCATTTCTCCTCTCCAGGCGACGCCTCATGGTTGTAGCTGAAAGTAGGTGAACCGGTAATTTGCCAGCCGTCGCTGAGGTTCACGACATAGAAATACTGCCCCCCCGTGATACTGGTGTCGAAGTCATCGTTACCACCCACGTCCCATTGATGAGTTACCAGCAGACCGAGAACACCCCAATCAAAGATCTGGGCGACAGCCACCTCGGGCCCCAACAGATACTGACCCAGGCCGACGGCATCGTCGGTGGCAGTATCCAGGGTCCCCACCACGCCACCGACCAGGACTGTTTTGCTAGGTAGCGTTTTACCGATAGCCACGTCAAAACCGATGTCACCCAGTTCTACATCAGAATCGTTGAATGCCCCGGACAGAATACCGAACTGGCCGTCTTCTGTAGGAAAAACATCAGCGCCGCCAACCCAGGGAATCGGCTGCTTATACATCACTGGAAAGTTGGGACGAACGAAGAGGTTGACTCCTTCCCCCCAGCGGGTAAGGCAGTACGGGCTGGAAGCTGACGCGGTATGCATCCTGGCCGTCGGCCCCAGGCAGATCGCCCTTATAGCTTGTGTAGTCCAAGTTAAAATTGAGAGTACCAAGGGTGGTATTGGGATTAGCCAGTTCTCGCGCGATCTCCTCATTGCTCTGCTCCTCCTGCGCTGAAAGGCCCGTACCCGCCAAAGCGACCGTCAATCCTGCTAACAACATTGTATATTTCTTCATACGGTTTACCTTATTTTTCTCGTGGCTTGGATGCTCGTTTATTTTGGGATTGGATCATAAAGCGGCTCTCAGGCGGAGGCCGAAAAAGGTGCTCCAGTCGTCAGTTGGATTGAGGGCTGGATTCCGGATGACCTGGACACTTGGCGTAAGCGCAATTTCCTGAGTGAGTTGAAGATGCTGGAAAAGTTCGAGGGAATACTGGTCGCCGAGATTCGTTCCGTAGACGGAAGGGTTGGGACGATTCCAGTTCAATCCGACACCGAACACGGAATGTCCCGGGTTCCAGGTAAAGTCGAAACCGGTGCTGAGCGAGGCTTCGTAGGGACTGTCCCCATCGTCCGCCCATCCGGCGCGGAGGAACTGCGTAAAGCCGCTATCGGCGCTTGTTGTGATCGAGGCGCTGATGCCCCAGCCATCGGGAGTTCCGGCGCGGCTGCGCTCGTCGACTTGCCAGAGTGTGACGTGCGCGTTGTTGAGGATCACTTCCTCTCGACTGGAAGCCCAGCCCAACTCAAGCGACTTGAAGGTCTCAAAGTCATTGACCAGGCTGTCAAATCCATCGCCGAGATTGGTGGCATCGCCATTAGCATCGGCGATTAGTCCCCCGAGGTACAGGTGGTCTGTCAGGAATCCTGCGACAACGGCGCCGAGAGCACCGTCAGGGATTCCGCCCATGGCTCCGGATCCATTCAGGAAGGCGTTGTTGGTGAAGCGGGTCCACGGACTGGCAAGCGGGTAAACGTCGACGTAGTCGCTGGTGTCCAGGAAACCGATGTTGAGAGCTCCACGCCCGCCACCAAACAGTTGACTCCAGAACAGGTGGGTAGCCCTGAATCCCTGATCGTTGAATCCTACGCTGGTGACCCCGGCGTAACCAAGCTCGTCGGCGAAAGCTCCTGGAGCCAGGTCGGTGTAGGCATGGCGGTGTTCGAATTTAAAGACGAGGCTACCGTTGTTCTTCTTACCGCGATTGAACAGCTCCCAATTGCCATAGCCACGGAAGACCCCGCTTGCCGCAGTGCTGGCACCAATACTGTCGGTCGCGACCAGTCCCAGTGACGTATAGTCAATCCCGAAAGTCAGACCGGTCCGTTCCTTCACACCCGTCTTCCACGCGTCAATGTCGTTCTGCAGGTCAACTCCGAGAAGATCAGGCTTGTCTATTTCGTCTGCCGCAAGCTGGGAGCTCACCGCGGCTGGACCGGCGAGGTCCCTCGCGCTGTCCTGCGCGTGAAGCAGTGGAGCAGTAGCCCAAATAAGAGCAAATGCAACCATGGCTCGAAGTGACATTTTACGACACGTAATAAAGAAAAAAATCATCAGGCTCCAGTTTCGGGACTGAGACCGCCAGCAGGCGTGCGACTATAACGCCGCATCACTTGCAGGAGTCCATCCATCAGATCGGCCGCGAGCATCACTCAGAACGTATGCATAGAACATTGTATGCTCGATAAGCTTGTCTTGGGGGGATGTAACTTGCCCACGAACAACGTGCCGCAGACCTATCCCATGATCCGCAGCCATTTGCCACGCCACATCCTGGCTCTCCTGAGCCTATCAATCAGCTTACTGAACAGCATTGTGCATCATGCCTTCTTTGTCTGACGCGAGAGCACCGATTCATTTACATGAGCGTTGAGCCATTGACATAGGCCGCTAATTTCCTAGCTTGGATAGCACTCGAAACATTACTAACCAGCATTCTAGTGAAAAGTGCTTTTGTATATGTTCGCTAACCCGCAATACTAAACTTTGCGTTTTCATCGAGAGGGTAAATGGGATACGTTAGCTTGGTGTGCTCGAAAAGCGTAATATCGCGGCTGGTGGTTCCGGGAACATCAGCGATCAACAACTTGTCGGTGAAGTTTTCATAGAACGCTCGAAAGTGCATCCCGCTTTTGACGCCTATCACGTCATATTCCTGAATGATGATGCCATGTGGCCGTCCCTGCGTATCATCATAGGTCTGGCATAGGCCGGAAATAACGATGACATCCACCGTATTCTCCGCTTCGATGACCAACCTGGCGGTGGGGCCAAGCTGGAATGGGCCGTTGAAAGCGGTCCCCCCGCGAA
Organism: Pseudohalioglobus lutimaris; assembly: GCF_002866825.1. Taxonomy (GTDB): domain Bacteria; phylum Pseudomonadota; class Gammaproteobacteria; order Pseudomonadales; family Halieaceae; genus Halioglobus; species Halioglobus lutimaris. The sequence continues at coordinate 77,775 of NZ_PKUS01000003.1, forward strand.
CGATCTCATTCCCATCCGAAAGGGACTTGACATAGGCTTTGGTCTTGATAGGTTCGCCCGCCAATTTCTCAAACTTGCCCCCAAGGCTCACATCGATTGTTGCTCCGACACCGGCAGCGACTGCGGCCTTTGCGGTTTCCGGATCGTGTATGGACATGAAAGCGACTTTCCCCAGGCCTTTGGTCTCCATAAGGGCCTTAAGCAGGTGGGTGCCTCCACCGCCGGCACCGCCACCCGGATTATCAGCAGCGTCGCCAATCACGATCGGGGTATGGTCGATGACGTCGCCTTTCGTTGGCAATCTACGGACATAGTGGCCATCCTTCTCGAGCATGGCCAGCACCGTGCTCATCGTTTTGTCCAAAGGTTCCAGTGGGATGATGGACTCTTTCCGGTGATCCCATATCCACTGCGCCAGTTCGTCCACCAGTTCTTGTGCAAGCTCGAGGTTATTTTCGGTAGTGACCATCGGGAACACGCCACAAAAATTGCTGTCCTGGTATGGGAAACCATGCATAACAGAGCAGTTGAGAACACCGGGCCGCTTTTCCATTTCAATGCACTTCTCTTTAAGTCGATTTGCAAAGGTGCCCTCCTCTTCGGTATTACTCATGCCCATCATCAGTGGCACTTTGCGATAGGCGGGGGTAGGATGCGATTCTCCTGCCAGGATTGCAGCACCGCGATACATGGCATCACGTGCGCATGCATTCATATCCATATGGGGATATTGTTTGCAGGCACTGAAGAAATTCATATTGTCCTTCATTTTGTCCGTGATCTTGCCATGCAGGTCGCCCGACCAGACGATCATTGTGTCATTTCCTACCAAGGCTCTGACCGACTCCGCCAGGTCTCCTTCAAGATCGGGCGTACTATTCACCATGCCGGCGCCGTGAACAGAGAGGTAGACGATGTCCATCGGTAACTGTGTTTTCAGCGTGTCCAGGATGTCCTTTTTCGCATCTTTCCAGGCCTGATCGTTCACCGTGCTAAAGCACCAGTCTACATAGAACATGACCCCCGGGAGCAACTCCCAGCCCTCTTCCTCGCAGACATCCACTGCCCCGCCAATGGCAGTCCCTTTTATCTGCTTCTTAATCTGATCGCCGCGGAAAACGCGCATTCTGTCCAGCGTGGTTTCGCCCATGCCTTCGGTGAGGTAGGTGTTGGTTTCATGGAAAAAACCAACATAGGAGACTCTTAATTTTTTTGAGCTTGCCATTTTTCCCTCACTCTTTCCGGGAAATGTCAGTAAAGACGCTGATGCTGCGGCAACGCCGGTAGAACTCGCTAACTTAATAAATTTTCTTCGTTTCATGAGCTTTGGTTTCTATCTATACGATGTTTTAGTTCAAAGTGTTTTTATAAACTTTCCCGTCTTTCATGATCAGGTCGAAGTTGGCCTCGGCGTCACCGACGAGATCGAGGTTTTCCAGCGGATTACCGTCAACCAGAATCAGGTCGGCATAGGCACCTTCCTTGATCACCCCAAGCGGGCCTTCCTGGTAAGGATGGCGCGGGCCGCTCATCATCAGCAGTTCCGCGTTGTCCGAGGTCACCATCTTGAGCGCCTCGTAGGGGGTGAACCAGTTCTTCAGCTTGGTCACCATTTTGCCCTGTTTCGCTGCGGCCGCAGGATCGAACAGCATGTCGGTGCCGAACGCGATCTTGACGCCCGCCGCCTTGGCCGCGGCATAGTTTCTGGCGGTTCCGTCGGTGACTGCAACCCACTTCGCTGTGCTCGCGGGATTGTCGAACACCAGCCTGTCCTCGTCGTCGATGAGGGGCTGCGCGCTCAGCCAGACGCCGTTGTCCTTCATCATCTTGAGGGTCTCTTTCGACATGATCAGATTGCCGTGTTCGATCGTCTTGACCCCGGCTTTGATCGCCGTCTGTATGGCCTCGTCCGTGAAGATATGTGCGGCGACATAAGTGTTCCAGTTCTCTGCAACGCCGACGATCGCCTGCATCTCTTCAAGCGAGTACTGGGTGACGTCCAGCGGGTCATAAATCGAAGACACGCCGCCGCCGCCCGCGATCTTGATGTGGTGGGCGCCCATACGCAGGATTTCGCGAGCCTTGCGCGTCACCTCAGGAACACCGTCCCCAGTGGCGACCACTCCGTTGCGCTCCAGATAAGGAAGCGAGTCCGATGGCTGACGCGGCACGTCATTATAGGGATACAGGTCAAAGTGCCCCCCGGTTTGACCCAGAGGCGGGCCGGCCACCAACATGCGGGGACCGGGGAATTTTCCGGCATCAATGGCTTTGTGAACGGCGAACGGGTTTCCCCCAATGTCGCGGACGGTCGTGAAGCCGCGCATCAGTACTTGCTCATTACCCAGCAATCCGGCAATCGCGATATCGCCCATATCAGTGGTGTTCAGTAGCTGTCCCACCGTCAAATACGCGAAGTAGGTGTGCCAGTGCACGTCGATCATGCCCGGCATCATGGTTCGACCACCGCCGTCGATGACCCTGCCCCCTGCAACGGCAAGCGGTTCGGTCGACACTGCAGTGATCAGGTTGTCCGTCACCACGACATTGGCATTCTTGATCAGGGCTTCGTTCACGCCGTCAAAGACGTTGACGTTGGTGAACAGGATCGGTCCGGAGGCGTCTTGAGCAGCCGCCGGCAGGGCGAAGCTAACCGCGACGACAAGCGCCGCGGTCAGTTTCTTCAGGTTCAGTTTCCGCATTGTATTTTTCCTGTTGTCGACACAGTGGATTCGGCGGAGAGTTCAATCCGTGCCACGCAGGATCGCCCCTCCACCGAATCCGTGGCTATTGCCGACCCGGTTATTTGTCGAATACCGACCCGGAGAGGTCGAATTCATCGACCGCCCCGTCGCCTCGAATGAAGATCCGGTGGTTAAACCGCACGAAGTTGGGTTCGCCAGACGGATCTTCGAGCAATTCACCAAGGCCGCCCTCGTTCGGGCCTTCGGTGATGATGAAATAGCCCTCGGCCGTGTTGGCCACATTGGCAGGCGCGGGATCCGCTCCACTGGTCAATGCGGAGAACTGGACAAACACATATTTGTCGCCCTCTTTGCGGATCTCGATGTTTTGGGAATTCCCCTTGAAGACGCCGACGAAGGGATCGAGCACAGCCGGATCAACGCCCGCTGCGACCGGAGAGTCGGCCTCGATTCCCGTGAAGGCTTTGACCATTTCGTCCGCAATTTTGCTGTAGGCTTCGACACCGCGATCGCTGTGGACCATGATCACCACGGCAAAGTCGTGTTCCGGGACCAGCTTGAGAAAAGACCGCGTGCCGGGCCAATTCCCCCCGTGGAAGGGGCTGGTGACGCCGTCGTAGTCGTGGACGAACCATGTCAGTCCGGTGAACTCGCCGGCCGAAGCGTCGACTGCCGGAGCGTGGGCATAGTCCAGCGATTCCATGGACAACAGTTGGTTCCCGGCGGCGTCCTTGCCGTCCAGCTGAAAGCGGGCGTATTTCAGCATGTCGGTAACCGTAGACCGGATTCCGCCGGAGGCTGCGGACTCTCTGATCAACGGAATGTAGTACGGCTTGAGATCGCTGATGCTGCCTTCCCCGTAGATCGGCGGATGACCCCATGCGTAATCTTTGGCCGGCGGGGTGGGGTCGTAATTGAAGGATGTCGACTCCATGCCAAGCGGTGTGAGTAGGTTTTCTTCGATCAGGTCCTCGATCGGCTTTCCGCCGACATGCGACACCACATGGGTCGCGAAGGTGATGGCGGTGTTGTTGTACATCCAGGTTTGACCGAACGGATAGATCTGCTCGACGTAAGCCGCCTGGAGCATGACCTTCTCGCTGATCGACCCACCCGGAGGAACAGGAAGGAACCCATGGTCGCCATACCAGCCCGCGTGATGGTAGAACAGGTCGACGACCCGGGCTTTCGACGTCGCGTCGGGATCCGCGACCCTCCACCACGGCAGGATGTCGACGACACGCGCGTTCAAATCCAGCTTGCCCTGTTCGGACAGCTTCATGGCCGTTGTCGAAAGGAAGGTTTTTGTCACCGAGCCGATTTGGAATTGCGTATCAGTGGTAACGGGCTCTCCGGTGGTTACGTTCGCGACACCGAGTCCGGCGCCGTAGGAGTTGGGCCCATGGATGACCCCGATACCAAGTCCCGGGATGTTGAGTTCCTTGATCAGTTCAGCGGCTTCGGCGACGACCGCATCAAAGGTCGCCTGGCCATCCTCCTGTGTCATGAACTGTTGGTTGTTCTGCGCTAGTGCTGGCTGAAAGCCAAGTGATGACGTAACAATTAGAGTGAATAATGGTTTCATCAGGGCCTTCACTGGATTTTTCCTTTCCATTGGATTCCTCATTGGTTTTCTCCTGTCGGTATAACGATGGTTCTTCCTGGGGAGTTCTGTCTTCGCCGCACTAAATCGCACTGGCAGAACCTGCACGGCGAAGTTTCCCCGATTACTGCTTCGCCATCTGCCCAACATAGTAGTAGTCGTAAAGCGAGCGGGCGACCTCTGCAATGGCCCTATCCCTGTCTGCCTCGGAGGTCTCGCTGCTCTTGGTGAACACGGCGATTGCAAACCGACGACCGTCGGGGAGCGTGATATAGCCGACGTCATTGGCCACTCCCCCTATGGTTCCGGTTTTGTGCGCCACGGGCGTTCCCTTCGGCAGCAGCCCCTTGAGCCGGGCAGCGCCGGTGCGCGTGCGCGACATGACGTCAATCAGGAAGTCGCGGCTCTCGGCGCTCATCGCCGTGCTACTGTCGATGGCAAGCAGGAGTTTCAGCATCGCAAGGGGCGTTGCGTGGTCGCGGGGATCCGCCTCGAAGTCCAAATTGCGGTCACTTACGATCGTCGCAAGCTCCGGCCGGGTCTTGAAGGCCTCTATGGCGACTTTCATCGTGGCAGGTCCTGGCAGGCCATAGAATTCCCCGATGATCTCGCCGGTCGTCCGATCGACACTGAAATCGGTGACCCCGAGCCTGCGCAGATTTTCGGTCACTGCCGCGGCTCCGCCAGCCAGCCCGATCAAGGTGTCGGTCGCCGTGTTGTCGCTCTCCGTGATCATGATCTCCATCAGGTTTGCCACCGAAAGCTGAAGCCCGGGATGCACGAATGTGTCGCTCAGTGCAGCGTCCCCGATCATCATCATGTCGGGTGTGATTTCAACCAGTTGGTCGAGACTGAGTTCTTTCTTGTCCACGCGGTCCAGAACGGCAGTGGCGATCGCAACCTTGTAGGTGCTGGCCATGGGGAAGGTTTCATCGCCATTCAACGCGATGACTTCGTCGCTGCCGATCTCCTGCGCCGCAAAGCCGATGCGCCCGACAAGCTTCGCCGCGAATTGCTCAATCGAGGTGGCAACAGGCTGGCCGTCTGATGTCTGGCCGTATGCCGGGCCGATGGTGGCCGCCGCGGAAACCACAAGGGCAATGATGGAGTTCCGAAATTTCATTTTAAGCATCTCCTTAATTGTAACTGCATAATTACATCCCACTCAGTTGCCGCCCTTCGCCGGGAGGGCTGTGAAGTCACCGGGCATGCCGGTCGAGAATTCGGCATTCCATGCCTCTACCGAGATCGGCACGAAGCGCGGTTTTTCTTCGGGGTCAAACCGGATCGGCTGACCGGCGAAAACAGGAAGCACCTTGTCGTCGCGCACGGTGACAACACCGTTCACGAGCACGGCTTTCATGCCCGTTGAAGGGATGGTACCCCTCTCGTACGTCGAATTGTCCCTGAAGGTTTCGGGGTCAAAGACCACGATATCGGCGACCATGCCGGTCTGGATGCGGCCGCGTTCCTGCATCGCTTTCAGGCCCGTATCGCCCAGATGCCTGGCAGCATTATAGCTGAGGATCGACATCAGCTGCATCATCGGGATGTTGTTTTCCCGACCGAGGCGGATCGTCGCGCCTCTGGCACCCGCTGCGCGAGGGTGGGTATTGCCGAGCTTCTCCAGCGGGTAATCCCACGGGCCGAAGTACGGTTCGGCAGGAAGCGCGTCGCTGCCTACGGTGACGCCCTTCAGCGTCAGCCATTTCGGCGGATCTTCGGCGGGCATCTTGAATACGACGACCGGCTTGGTCGGATTGGAAGCCACGTCGGCCTTGAATGTCTCCAGGGTGTAGAACTTACCCGTGGACGGATCCTGCACGGTATCCTCATAGCGGTTGCCCAACTGCTCCATCCAGCTTTCCGGCTGCAGAAAAGAGGCATTGATCGTGGTGGAACCTGCGGCGTAGGGATAGATTTCACCCCAGATGTTGTGGCCTTGTTCTTGAAGCCTAACAATCATTTGCTGGGCAAGCCGCCAGCCGGGGTTATTGAAGTGAAGGACGATCGCCGGGGCGCCAAGCGCCAGGGCGTTGGCAATGAGTTCCTGCGCACCGTTGTTCTCGGTCGTGTCGGTGCCAAGCGTATAGCGTGTATGTGCGCCAGTCGGGCGGCCATAGCGTGCGCCAACTTTCTGCACCTCGAACATCTCGCGGGAAGAGACGCCCTCTCTCATATAGCCCACGGTGCTGCCGATGCCCGGCGCACCCGCCTGCAGACCCTTGTCAATCTCTTCAAGAATCGCGTTGCCCTGTTCCAGGGTCGGTCGCGTCACACTCCAGCCCGCTTTCTTCCGGATTTCAAGAGCGGCAATGGGGCCGTTTATCAGGTAATCGCCCTTTGACCCGTCGATTATCATCCCGCGGGCAATTTCGTGGCTGACCGCGCAGCCATAGTTGGCCTGGGTCACGCCGGCACGCGCCTCGTACCAGGCCGCGACATAGGATCCCGCACAGCCCGCCTCGAAATCAATGCCGCTGGTCAGGCCGTCGCGCAACCCGATCCGGTACCCGATTGGCGTCTGCCAATGGAAATGGGTGTCGATGAAGCCCGGTGCCACGATGTGGCCGGTGGCATCTATCGTCTTTGCACCCTTCAGCGGTTTCTTGCTGATTTCGGCAATGCGGCCATCTTTGATACCGACGTTGGCGAAACCATCAAATAGCGTTTCAGGGTCCATGACCCGGCCATTAATGATCACCAGGTCATAGTCTTGCGCCAAGGCCGGCATAGCGCCCATGACACTCATTAAGAGGGTCCCGATCAGTAGATGTCTTTGCAGTTTCATTGGTACGTCCATTTTGAGTTTGATTTTCAGTGGCGGAAGTAGTGGGGGGTGAACCACGCGCCATGGCTCCGCATCACTCGTCCTCGTATTACGACTGGTCAGGGTCAAATGTCCTGGGTTCGATAGAAATCTGGTCCAGCCGGCCCTTTTCCATCACCGGGAAACGAATTGGCTTGCCCGGAAAGACCTTTTGCACTACGGAATCTTTCACCACCACGACGCCGTTCACCAGCACGTAGGGAATGCCGGTTGAGGGCAGCGCGCCCTTGCCTGGCTCGTAAGTGCTGTTGTCTGTGACCGTATCCGGGTTGAAGACGACGATGTCGGCATCGGCACCCACCTGCACTCTTCCCTTGGTCCTGAACTGGCTAATGCCGCCCAGCTCAGCAAAGTACTTGGCGTGTAAATAGCTCATCTTGGAGATAGCCTCCATCAAAGGCATGATCTTTTCTTCGCGCACCATGCGCAGTACTTTGGCGCGGGTACCTGCGCTGCGCGGGTGAACTGACTTGCCTTCATAGGAGGAATCCCAAGGGTAGTAGTTAAGCTTTTCATCCTGGATAGCCATACCGTCAGAGACGATGACCACTCCTGGCTGAGCCAGCCATTTAGCAATGGCTTCAGGCGGGTTGTTGTAAATCACAATCGCCCTGCCGGGATCATTCTTGCGTACGTCCTCATACATCGCTTTGTCCCACCGGGTGCCATCGAGATTCGCAACGTCTGAATAGGTGATCCCCATTTGAGCCATACCTGCTTCCGTAAGGATATCAGCAGAAGCAATGGTAGAACCGGCAGCATAAGGGTAAACCTCACCCCATACCCTGGCGCCTCTTTTTTCTCTTGCGTCGTTAATCATGGGAATGGTGTATTCCCAGTCCATGTTACTGTTCAGGTGTGAAGCCATGAAAGGCGCATCCAAAACCATGGCATTGGCCAGCATTTCCTGAACTCCCAACTGCCCCTCACTGGGTGGACGAACACCGGCAAAGCGTACATGGCCATTTGTAACCCGGCCATATTTTGCCGCCAACTCCTGGTACTTATACAATTCGTATTGGGTAACACCCGTGGTCATATAACCGACGGGAACGCCCACGCCCAAGGCGCCTTGGCGAAGACCTTCGTCGACATAGCTCATAATCCGGGTCATCTGCTCTTTATTGGGCAAGGTGGACGACCAGCCCGGCTTACGCCCTTCTTTCTGGGCCTTTGCGGCTGCGGCACCTACCACACCACGGAACAGTTCGCCCATGTCATTACCCATAGCCGCAATTTCAGGACCGTCCAACACCGATACACGGGCAAGCGTAGCGAGCACGACCATGCCGTAGTTGCTCTGGGTTTTGCCCTCGGCTTCCGCATACCATTTGGCGATATCGCCGGCGCCTGCTTCGAAATCCATCTGGGTGGTCAAGCCATCACGCAAATTAACCTTGCGACTAAACTGATCTGTAGCGTGCTGGTGCCCCTCGATAAAGCCTGGGGCAACAACGTGACCACTGGCGTCGATGGTTTCTTTGCCTTTGATTGCATCCTTGGTGATGACAACAATCTTGCCGCCCTTTACGCCAACGTTGCGCACGCCGTTGAAGTTGGTCTCGGGGTCCATGACCCTGCCGTTGTTGATCACAACATCGTAGGTCTCAGCAAGAACCTGTGGCGAGATAGCCATCGCAATAATAGCGACAACGGCAAAAAGGGCCCGCTGGATATTCCCTGCTTCCTTTCTACGGCGACTTCGTTGCATAAATCTCCTTAAAGTGTATCCAGTAATTGTTGTGGTCATTTCGACTTACTTCCGCGTGAGCTTGCGTTAGTGGGGCGCCCGCTCTGCCGGGGCGCCCCCAAGAGCGTTGCCTGTTTACTGCTTCGCCATCCGCCCAACGTAGAAGTAGTCGAACAGCGAGCGCGCGATCTCGGCAATCGCCCGGTCCCTGTCCGGCGAGGGGCCTGAAAACCACAAACAGATTGCCAGCAAAGTTCTGAACATAAGTTTCGCACTCTTCGTCATCCTGGTTTCCTCAACTGCTTGGATTCCATATTGCCTTGTGACACCTGGATCAGGGATCCACCTGGCAAGAGTGGCAGCGCCCATGCGGTGGGCATAGACACCGCAGGCGTGCAATGCCTCTAAGGGTCCTCTTGCAGATAAGCCATCCCGGTTTTACTTCACACCAACGGTAATAGTACGCAGGATTTTGTACCTCAATCGTGAAATAACTTGATGAAAAGTTAACGGATAGAGTGGTCAAAACTCTGTGGTATTATGCTGTTACTGTACCGGCACCGCATAGGACGGCCGTTTACCATTGAACGTCTTGCAAGCCACTAAATTCAAGGGATTTAATAACAGCCTGTTCCGCGAAGGCAACGTCAAACTGATGAAAAACAGTACGGCTTTCATGTTCGGATCCTTTATGCTCGATTCGTCAGCGGGTCTGTTTCGCGATGACAGACTTGTGCCACTGCCGCCCAAGGAATTGGCTCTGCTGCTGTTACTGCTGGAGGCTCAAGGCCGGGTTGTAAGTCATAGGGAGATAGAAGAGGAGTTATGGCACAACCAGGTCGTGGCCTATGCCTCGCTTGCGCGCTGTGTCTATTCGCTCCGAAAACTACTCGGTGCCGACGGTAAGCGCTACGTGGATACGGTTCCCAAGCGCGGCTACCGCCTGGCCGTGGCGGTGAAAAAATTCGAGCCTTCCCAAACCAAATCTGCGCTCTCCGAATGTATCTCCACATTGCCTCTGGCCTATTCACATTACGCTGCGGGCGACAGGGAAGCCAATGATCCCAGCCCTGCGGGGCAGGCACGGGCCGTTCTGTTGTTTCAAGAAGCCGCCAGAGTGGACCCCAATTTTGCGGCGGCACATGCGGCCGTGGCTGATACCAGAATGTACCAGCTTGTGCGTGGCGACCTGGTCCCTGCCGAAGGTCTGAAGCTTGGTTTGGAGGCTTGCCGGTGTGCCCTTGAAGCGAACCCCAAGCTTGTTCAGGGCTTGTCCATATTGGCCTGGTTCAAAGGCGCTATGCTGGGCGAGCTCGATGAGGCGCATATCCTCCTCAATGAGGCGCTGGCAATCGATCCCGGGTATTCCCGCGCCTACGTTTATCGCTCCTGGATATTCCGGAACCAGGGTCTCGCCCGGGATAGTACCGTCGCCGCTCAGCGGGCGGCGGAGATAAATCCTCACGCCTTGCTCAACCGGCACAGTTACAGTTGGGCACTCTTTTGCAACGACCGTGTTGCAGAGGCGCTGGCGCATGAGGTGACTTTGCAGCGAATGTACCCGCTGGACGACGTCGCTCCGGCCTATGCGGGCATCTTCGCCGCATATCTTGGGAGATATCGGGAAGCGCTCGCGGCAATTGAAGCGGCGATACACATCTCTGCAGGAAGGCCCGCGGTTTGCGCTGGTGCTGCCTATGTTTTCGCAAGGGCGGGTAAAATCGAGCGGGCCCTGCAGTTGGCAGAGGCCGCCGCGGCGGCCATTCTTCCTCGCGCACCCAGGCCAATACTGGCCCCGGCGTATGCCGAACTGGGCGATGTGGACCGCGCTTTGGAACTTTTGAGTGAGGCGCGTGATGAAGGTTGTGTCTGGTTCGGCCCCGCACGCCTGGATCCGCGGCTGGCCTCCCTGAAATCGGACGACAGATTCCTGGCCCTGTTTTCCTGAATCCTGAAAGACGCTTATCACAAGGAGCCCGGGACGACCCTCGCCCACAGCCGGGCGTTGCAGACATCCATATCAGTGGATATGAATGTCCATGTCACCCATTTGGACGGGCTGTGAGCCGGGCACGCCGCCGCCGCCAAAATCTATCGGTGATGCATAGTAGGTCTTGTACCAGCCTTCAAGGGTGATAGGCTCAAGGCGGCTTTTGACTGGCTCAAAGCGAATCGGCTGACCGGGATTGACCCCCTTGAGTACCAGGTAATCCTTGACGACAATCACGCCGTTGACCACGACATACGGAATTCCGGTGGAGGGGAGTGTTCCCTTTTCATAGGTGGCATTGTCGGTCACCGTGTCGGGGTCGAAAACCGTGATGTCGGCAACCATCCCCTCCTGCATGCGGCCCCGTTCCTGCATGCTTTTCAGACCCATTTCCCCGAGGGGACGAGCCGAGTTATAGCTGGACATTGCAACGATTTGCATAAGAGGAATGTTGTTTTCCCTGGCCAGCCGCAGGGCCCTGGCGTAACTGCCCGCCCCGCGCGGATGGGTGTTGGGCAGCTCGTCATAGGGCGTGTCCCAGGTCAGGTCGTCATCGGGGAGCATCGGCATGCCATCAGTGACCAGCGAGACGCCCGGCAGCTTGAGCCAGTCCACCACGGCCGACTCGGGCATCTTGAAAACAAGCACGGGCCTGACCGGCTCCTTCGCGATCATCCGGGCGCGTGTCTCCTGCGTGTACCACTCCCCTGTCTCTACATCCTGAATGGTGTCCTCGTACTTGTACCCCAGGGTCTCCACCCACATCTCCGGCTCCAGGAAGACCGCGTTCAAGGCGGTGGAGCCGGCGGCGTAGGGGTAGATTTCTCCCCAGACGTTCATGCCGCGCTCACGCATCCGCACCAACAATTCGTGCACCAGGTTGTAGCCAGGGTTGTTGAAATGGTTGGCCAGGGCCGGGGCTCCCAGGGCCGCCGCGTTGGCCAGCAGCTCCTGAATGCCGTTGGCTTCGGTGGTATCGGTGCCCGGGGTGTAGCGGAAATGGGCGCCGACCTGCCGGCCGTAGTGGCCCGCCAGGCGTTGCAGCTCGAAAAACTCACGCGCAGACACACCGTCGCGCATGTAGCCGACGGTCGATCCGATACCGAGTCCGCCGGCCTGCAAACCCTCGTCCAGGACCTGCAGGATTCTGTTGGCTTCTTCGAGGGTGGGCCTGCGGCAACACCAGCCGGTTCCTGCACCGCGGGTATCAACAGCTGAGCGTGTATCCTGGGCGCCCTCGAAGCCATCGAGAACCGTGGAACGGGCGAGCTCGTGGGCAACGGCCTGCCCGTAATTAACCTGGCTGTTTCCTGCCCGCGACCTGTACCACTGATCGATATAAGGACCATTGGTGCCGACCTCGAGATCCATAACGCTGGTCCGGCCGTCGCGCAGGGCGAGCTTGTTTGACCAGGGCCGGTCGTAGTGCCAGTGGGTGTCGATAAACCCCGGTGCGACCACATGTCCGGTGGCGTCGATGGTCTGCTTGCCGCTGATCTTGTCCTGGGTGATCACGGCGATCCGGCCCGCGCTGATGCCCACATTGGCAATACTGTCGTACCTGGTCTCAGGGTCCATAACCCGGCCGTTGTTGATGACCAGGTCGTACTCCTCGGCGCCGCTTACCGAGATGACAACTACTGCGGCTATAACGCCAACCAGAGCTCTAATGCCTACCTTCATAAGATTTATCCTCTTGAACCGGACCTTCATCAACTGCCACGACTAACGATTTCGATCTTAACACATATATTTCGTATTCGAAATATGCCAATTTGTCAGGCCGTTGCTGGAGGCAGCGGTTTTTGTGTCAACCAGGGGTCCAGAATGGCTGATTTTTACGTAGGGCACGAATACTGGTTCGCGGCCAGCCAGCTGATTCTGGCAATGCTGGCATGGGCGCCACGCGCCACGCTGACTCCAAAGGATTTTCGCGACGTGGTACTGGAACCCCTCGCCATTTCGGTGGGCACAGCGATACAGCTGCTGGCCGTGCCTCTGGCTGCCTTCATCTTTTTGCGGCTACTGGGCGTGCACGACGGGCTGGCCGTAGGTATCGCCTTGATTGCCGCCATCCCGGGTGGCACCGTTTCCAATATTTTTACCTTCTTCGCCCGCGGTAATGCCGCCCTGTCCATAAGTATTACCGCTGTCACAACCCTGGCGTGTCTTGTATCCACACCTTTGATTCTCTCGCTGATGATAAGCCAGTACCTGCCGGCCGATTTCACGATGCCCAAAGCGCAGATAATGCAAGAAATCGCCCTTACGTTGCTGCTGCCGCTGGCAATCGGCATGTTATTTCTCTACCTCTACCCACGCAGCGCCCCCCACCCTGTCCAAGTGGAGTATTCGCGGGTCTTTGCTGGGCATCATTGCAATTGTGGTTGGCTCCGCCATGGCTGGGCGCTTGACTATGACCGCATTTGGCTACAGCAATCTGCTGCTGGTAGCGCTGTTTGCCGTATTCCTGTCTGCTGTTGGTTACCTGACTCCAAAGCTGGCGCGTTTATCGCGGCCCGAATCCAGCGCAATTGAGTTCGAAGTGATTGTGAGGAACATTAATCTGGGTGTTCTGATCAACGCCTCTATCTTTCCTGCCGCCGTTGCGGAAACAGCACAGCTGGGAAACACGGTGCTATTCACCCTTATACTGTAAGGTGCCCTTCAGCTGTTTATAGCGGCGGTTCTTATCTTTATCTATAGACGATCCTCCAGGGCATAATCCTCACATTTCGGGGATCTCAAAGCGTGATCCAGAGCCTCGCCCCCAGCAGCGCTTTGGCTGCACAACTGGGGGGACAGCTGTCCCTCGATAGTAAATAGCCGCGACTCTATGAGACTTTGCGTGTTACCCCGGCCGGCATTGTGCAGCTTGGCGATACCGTTGGCGAAGCCGGAGCCAACGTGCAGCGGCGTGAAGGCGGGCTTGCCCGCGCTGCCGCGGGCGGGAATTCTATTCCGGGATCAAATGGTTGAGTGGCAGGGCCGTCCGGTAAGCCACCTGTTTTATGGAAAAGCTGCTGCGGATGTTATCGATACCGGGTGTCGGGGTGAGGCTTTCATCCAGGAACCGCTGGTAACTCCTCAAATCCGGCACCACCACACGCATCAGGTAATCGAAGTCGCCTGTCATCAGGTAACACTCCATCACTTCGGGCCATTGCGCCACGGCCTGCTCGAACGCCTGCAGGTTTGCCTTGACCTGGTGATGCAGTGTCACCTGCACAAACACATTCACGGGCAAGCCCACCCTGTCCGGGTCCAGCAACATGACGCGGCCGCGGAAATAACCGCGATCCTCCAGCAGTTTTACCCGTCGTGCGCAGGGTGTGGCAGAGAGGTGCACTCGTTGGGCCAGTTCGGTGTAGCTCAAACTGCAGTTGGCCTGCAGGGCCTCCAGGATGGCGTGATCGATTTTGTCCAGTTGTTGGTCTGCAGCCATAGCGGGAAACTCCTACTAGCAAAAAGTCTATTTTTATTAGTTGCCTACTGCAATATAAAGCTAATTATTAGTGTAAATCACTAAATAATTGCTTTTCGCGCCATGTATTTAGTGAGACACCCCCGCCCATCTCATGCTACATTTTGTCCATATTTTCGTTTTCGAAAAAAAAAGGAATCAGCGTGGACCCCCATCGACAACTCTCCTTACATGTCCCCGAGCCGAGCTCCCGCCCCGGCGACCAGCCGGACTTCAGTTACCTCAAGTTACTGCCGGCGGGAGGCGCTCGCCGCCCGGAACAGGACTGCCCCCCGCAGGACATGCATGACCTGGCTTTCGACCTTGTCAGGGTGCTTGACGACGAGCACGCTGCTGTGGGCCCCTGGGCGATGGAACTAGACCCGTCACTGTTACTACGAGGCCTCAGGGCCATGGAGAAAACGCGGATATTCGATGAGCGGATGCTGATGGCCCAGCGCCAGGGCAAGACTTCCATCTACGTGCAGTGTCGCGGCGAGGAGGCGATTGCCTGCGGTCAACGGCTGGCCCTCGGCCCTCACGATATGTGCTTCCCGACATATCGACAGCAGGGTCTGCTGATCGCCCAGGACTTCCCGCTAGTGGACATGATCTGCCAGATATATAGCAACGCCAGGGACAAACTCGGCGGTCGCTCATTGCCCTTTTTTTATTCTGAGCGGGATCACGGTTTTTTCTCGATTTCGGGCAATCTCGGCACCCAGTTCATGCAGGCGGTGGGCTGGGCGATGGCCTCGGCCATCAAGGGCGACAACCGGATCGCCTCGGGCTGGATTGGTGACGGTTCCACTGCCGAGAGCGACTTCCACGCGGCCCTCGTCTACGCCTCCGTCTACAAGCCGCCGGTGGTCATGAACGTGGTCAACAACCAGTGGGCCATTTCCTCCTTCCAGGGCATAGCGGGTGGCCAGGCGGCCAACTTCGCCTGCCGTGGCCACGGTTTCAATATCCCGTCGCTGCGCGTAGACGGCAACGATTTCCTGGCCGTGCACGCCGCATCCAAGTGGGCCATCGATCGGGCCCGCGCCAACCTGGGGCCCACCCTGATCGAGTGGGTGACCTACCGGGCCGCCGCCCACTCAACATCCGATGACCCCGGCAAGTACCGGCCTGCAGACGAGTACGCGGCGTGGCCGCTGGGTGACCCCATCGAGCGCCTCAAGCAACACCTTATCGCGCTCGGGCAGTGGAGCGAGTCGCGCCACCAGGCGATGGTTGAAGAACTGGGGGCCGAAGTGAAGGCGGCCGCCAAGCAGGCCGAATCTTTCGGCACACTGGGCAAGGGGCCGGCACCCAGTGCAAGCGAGATGTTCAACCACGTCTACAAGGAGATGCCGCCCCATCTGCGTCGGCAGCGGCAGCAGGGAGGCGTGTAACGTGGCCCGAAAAAATATGATTGAGGCTATTCGCGATGCCCTGGATGTGATGCTGGGCGCAGACGACAACGTGGTGGTATTCGGCGAGGACGTTGGCTATTTTGGCGGCGTGTTCCGCGCCACCGAGGGACTGCAGAAAAAGTACGGCAAATCGAGGGTGTTCGATGCGCCGATCAGCGAGCTGGGCATCATCGGCGCCGCGGTGGGCATGGGCGCCTATGGCCTGCGACCGGTACCAGAGATCCAGTTCGCCGACTACATCCTGCCCGCCTATGACCAGATCGCCTCCGAGGCTGCCCGGCTGCGCTATCGCTCCTCGGGCGAATTCTTTGCACCGATAACTATCAGGACGCCCTGCGGCGGCGGTATCTTCGGTGGCCAGACCCACAGCCAGAGCCCGGAGGCACTGTTCACCCACGTCGCCGGCCTGAAGGTGGTCATGCCCTCCAACCCCTATGACGCCAAGGGGCTGCTCATTGCCTCGATCGAGGACGACGATCCCGTTATTTTCTTTGAGCCCAAGCGGCTCTACAACGGCCCCTTCGATGGGCACCACGAACGGCCGGTTACCCCGTGGTCGGCGCATCCCGCCAGCGAGGTTCCGGATGGACACTACACAGTGCCCCTCGGCAAGGCCTCCATCGCGCGCGAAGGCGAGGCGGTTACCGTCCTGGCATACGGCACCATGGTGCACGTGGCCCTGGTTGCCGCGCAGGAGACGGGGATAGACGCCGAAGTGGTTGACCTGCGCTCCCTGCTGCCGCTTGACGAAGAGACCATCGAAGCCTCGGTCAAAAAGACGGGGCGGTGCGTGGTCGTGCACGAGGCCACCCGGACCAGCGGCTTCGCCGGCGAGTTGATCGCGGTGGTGCAGGAACGCTGCCTCTACCACCTGGAGGCGCCAATCGAGCGGGTGACCGGATGGGACACACCCTATCCACACGCGCAGGAATGGGACTATTTCCCCGGCCCGGGCCGGGTGGGAGCAGCACTGCACAAGGTGATGGAGGCGTGAACATGGGTAACTACCTGATCAAAATGCCGGATGTCGGCGAGGGCATCGCCGAAGTCGAGATCGTTGAATGGAGCGTGCAGGTCGGCGACACCATCGTGGAAGACGACCTGCTGTGCGTGGTGATGACCGACAAGGCGACCGTGGAAATCCCGTCTCCAGTCGACGGCGAGGTGACCTGGACGGGACCCGAGGCGGGCGCAACCATGGCTGTGGGGGCGGACCTGGTCCGATTGCAGGTTAGCGGGCCGGGCAATATCGCGGCCGAAACTCGCGATGGCCAGACCGCTAGCGCAGCCGACCAGCACCCGCCGACATCCCATCCCAACGACCCGGCGCCGGTTCCAGAACCGGCACCCGGCGTGGCCGAAGTGCCGCCCCCGACACCGCAGCGACCCGCCCCGCCGCATGATGCCAACCCACCGCCAGCGGTACCCCGTCCCGAAGGTGAAAAACCTATTGCATCACCTGCAGTGCGCCAGCGCGCACGTGAAGCAGGCATCGATCTGCGCCAGGTACCGGGCAGCGGGCCTGCCCGGCGCATCTCGCACGCAGATCTCGATGCATTCATCGCCAACCATACGGCGCGGAGGGGCATGGCTGCGGGCCCAATTGCCGACACCTCCGTCAGCGAGACCAAAGTCATTGGACTGCGCCGTAAGATCGCCGCCATCATGCAGGACACGATGCAACGCATCCCGCACTATACCTACGTCGAGGAAGTGGATGTCACAGAACTGGAGCTATTGCGGGCCCGCATGAATGACCAGCGGCGCGACGACCAGCAAAAACTCACCATGCTGCCCTTTTTCATTCGGGCCATGGTGAAGGCATTGCGGGCGTTCCCGCAAATGGGCTCATGCTACGATGATGAGAACGAAATACTGCGGCAGTATGGCGCCGCTCATATCGGCATAGCCACCCAGACGCCGGCGGGGCTGCTGGTGCCGGTTATCCGACACGCCGAGACTCTGGATGTGTGGCAGGCTGCCACAGAGGTCAAACGGCTCGCCGAAGCGGCTCGCGCGGGTACCATCGGGCGCGACGAACTCAGAGGTTCCAACATTACCATTACCAGCCTGGGACCACTGGGCGGGATCGCGACGACACCGGTGATCAATTCACCCGAGGTCGCGATAGTGGGCATTAACAAGGTGGCGAAACGACCGTTGTGGCAGAACGGTGGATTCGTGCCCCGGGACATCATGCATCTGTCCTCGTCCTTTGATCACCGCATTATCGATGGCTGGGAAGCCACCCAATTCATCCAGTGCATCCGGAGCCTGCTCGAGTGCCCGGCCATGTTATTCGTGGAGGCAGCGTGATGGATTCCCTGTCTTGCAAGGTGCTGGTGGTGGGCGGCGGACCTGGCGGTTACGTGGCGGCGATTCGCGCCGGGCAACTGGGCCTCGACACCGTGCTGGTCGAGGCGGACCGCCTCGGGGGAACCTGCCTCAATCGCGGCTGCATCCCGTCCAAGGCGTTGATCCATGGCGCCTCGATGTATCAGGAGATGCTCTCCCACAGTGAGCGTGAAAGCCTGGGCATCTCGTTGCCCGCCGCCCCGGTTTTGAACCTTGGGGGCATGGTCGAGTGGAAAGACGCGGTGGTGGACAAACTGAACCGGGGGGTCGCCGCTCTGCTGAAAAAAGCCGGCGTGAAGGTCGTCCATGGCTGGGCCAGGTTCTCCGACGGAAAAAACTGCGAGGTGGAATGCGAACAGGGCTCGCTGCATATAAGCGCCGAGCACGTCGTGCTGGCCAATGGCTCCACCGTCAGCCCATTGCCGGGCATCCCCCTGGGCGGCGATGTCATCTCGTCCAGCGAGGCCCTCAATCTGCAGGCCGTTCCCGACGAGACGGTGATTATAGGAGCCGGCTATATCGGCCTGGAACTCGGCATAGCCCTGCGTAAAATGGGAGCGAAAGTGACATTTATCGAGGGGCTGGAACGCATCCTGCCACTGTTCGACCCGGAAATGACCCAACCTATCGAGAACTGGCTGAAGCGGCATGAAGTGGAAGTGATCTGCCGGGCGCGCGCCGAGCGGGTCGAAACTCAAGGCGGCAAGCCGGAGCTTGTCTATACCGACGAGCATGGAAAGCAGGGCAGGATAAAGGCAGACAAAGTGTTGATGACCGTGGGCAGGCGCCCCAATACAGCGGGCTGGGGCCTGGAAAACATGTGCATCGATATGCAGGGCGCCGCGGTCAAGGTGGACAGCCAGTGCCGCACCTCGATGAAAAACGTATGGGCCATCGGCGACCTGGTGGGTGAACCCATGCTGGCGCACAAGGCGTCGGCCCAGGCGGAGATGGTGGCGGAAATCATTGCCGGCAAACGTCGCGAATTCGACCCGAAGGCCATCCCGGCGGTGTGCTTCACCGAGCCTGAAATCATCGGGGTGGGACTCTCGCCCGCTGAGGCTGCCAACCAGGGCATCGAGACCGTGGTGGGAAAATTCCCGTTCGCGGCCATCGGCAGGGCGCTGGCCATGAACAGCGGCACGGACGGCGGGTTCGTGCGGGTGACGGCGCGGGCCGACAATCACCTGGTCCTCGGCATGCATGCTGTCGGGACCCACGTCGCCGAACTCAGCAATCAGTTTGCACTGGCACTGGAGATGGGCGCCTGCCTGGAAGATATCGCCGGCACCATACATGTCCACCCCACCCTGGGCGAAGCGACCATGGAAGCGGCGCTGGCGGGACTGGGAAAGGCCATACATGGCTGAAGCGCAGGAACAATCATAATACTCGCGGGAGCAGGATCTGGCGGAACTTTAGGTAAAGTACGAATACTGGATAGCCGTATGGCAGCTGGTGCTTGCCATGCTGGGAATGGGCGCCACCCTGGCGTACCTGCTAACCGCACCCGTGATTCTCTCGCTGATGATAAGCGAGTACCTGCCGGCGGACTTCACCATGCCGAAAACGCAGATAAGGTACCGTGTAGCCGGGAAACCAGGGCAAACGACTCGCGAAATCGACCCGGTTTGGGCAGGGCAGAATGGCGTATATGGTAGTTCAGGCCCAGGGAGGTGTCCTTCTCCCAGTAAAGCGGTCCCAGCATCCCGCGCGGGCCAACCTTCAATTTTTCTCCGAAGGGCGACTGCAGCTCATGTGCAGTGCGCAAACCGTCTGCCAGGCCGTGCAGGAACTCCTGCTCGTCAGCTCCCTCGGGCAGGGTAAACAGATTAAAACTGCTCGTGTGCATGGGCGTTTCTCTGCTCTCCATCATCAGGAATGCGCTGTCGATAATGCTTAACTTTTTCAATTGCTTATCAGCTCCATTATTCAATACCAAAGACACGCTTTTCGCTGCTCTTGATTAGAAAATGGGCGATTCAGCCATCGGTGGGAAGGCGTTCTCTCCCGTATACGGGTTGGCATCTGCCAGCGCTTCGTTGAGTTCAAAACCAAGACCTGGCCGGTCGGGGACGGTTACATAACCGCCCTCCCACTGAATCGGCGTGGTGAGCATGTCGTTGAAAAAACCGTCGAAGTTGTCGATGCTTTCAAGGATCAGAAAGTTCGGCAGCGTGGTTGACAACTGAATGTTCGCCGCGGCTTCGATCGGACCGGCGTACAGGTGCGGTGCAAACTGCGCATAATGCGCCTCGGCCATGGCAGCGATCTTCTTGCCCTCCAGAATACCGCCCACGCGACCCAGGGCCGGCTGCAGGATTTGAATCGCCTGCGCCTCCAGTACTTTTGAAATCTCGAAACGGCCGACCAGTCGTTCGGCACCGGAGATCGGAATAGTGGTGGAACGGGCAACGCGCGCCATTTCTTGTGGATTGCATGGCGGCACAGGCTCCTCGAACCAGAGCGGATCGAATCTCTCCAACCGGCGGGCAAGGCGAATTGCACTGGAAGTGGTTAATTGGCCATGTGTCTTGATCATCAAATCACACTTGCTTCCAGCCACCTCGCGCAAACTTTGCATCAGCTGCTCCGCGCCTTCCAGGGCCTCGAGGGAAAGCTGGCGCGGATCGAAAGAACCCATCGGCATTACCGGATCGAACCCGACAGCGGTAAAGCCCATATCCATGTAATGCTGTAAGCGTTTGGGCGCCGCAGCTGCATCGCCATGAAATTTCTCTGCGGTCAATTCATCAACGTCAGGATAAAGGTAGGTATAAGATCTCAGCTTCTCATGCACCTTCCCTCCCATCAGGTTGTAGATGGGTTGATCCAAAGCCTTGCCAATAATATCCCAGCAAGCGATTTCGATACCTGAGAGGACTCCCCCCGTGCTGACATCAGGACGCTGCACAAATCCGGCGGAGTAAATGATGCGCCACATTTTTTCAATATTAAACGGGCTCTCCCCTACCACATGGCGTTCGAATACGTTCTCGATCATCTTGCAAACAGTAGCGGGCCCGAATGGTACGCCGTAGACTTCACCGTAGCCGGATATCCCATTGTCGGTTGTTAACTTAACAAATATCCAATAGGCACCGCCTTTATGCGGTGGAGGAGTCGCTACAGCCCATGTTTTTAAATCTGTGATTTTCATTCTATTCTCCTTGGCTATTTGGCGGCCTTTGCCGCTTGTATCTACCACAGCTAAATTAAGGACTATCTGCCCGGTATGACTTCAAATCAGGCGGCTTTCACCTCACGAGCGAGGATGGCGGCTCGCAGTTCGTCACGGCTTTTGCTCACAGTATCAGCATGACGCTCACGAACATGGCCGTAGCCTCGAATATGCTCTGGCAGATTCAATAGCGCAGCGATTTTTTCAGCCGATTCAGCCGAGTTATTCGAAAGGGCGAACGCAATATCCGACTCATAATCCGCAAGCAGTTTGGCGGCGAGCTTACGCTCCTCTGAATAGCGAAATGGATCCAGGATTGAACCGCGCAGAAACCGGAACCGGTTCATCATCCCGAAGAAGAACATTGCCCTGCTGCTCGATACTTCCCCCTTGGTGAACTTGCCGGTTTCTTTGTCCAGCCCACCATAGGGCCATGCACCGAAGTGGAAGGTTAGTTTTATGTCGCCGTCGAAGGTATCCGCCAGAGCTTTGCGGAACGACGGCTTCGTATAGAGTCTGGCCACCTCCCATTCGTCCTTGTCAGCCAGCAGCTTGTAATAGCCACGCGCTACGGCCTTGACTGCAGCCTCATTCAGTCCTGCGCTGCGGACCCGTTGCACCGTGTCGGAGTAGCGTTTGGCAAGGTTTGCGTCCTTGTAATCGGTCAATTCAGCGACCCGGTGTGCGACGATATCGTCCACTGACGGCTCGCGATGCATCTGCACTACAACCGGCACTTCCTCGCCCGCCAGACGGCGAGCGGCGGGCGCATCTGCATAGGCCAGTCGCCCAAGATCGAAGGCCTGCTTGTTCCTGGCAACGGCCACCCCGTTCAGCTCGATGGCACGATGAATTGCTTCCAGAGACAGGGGAATCCCTCCCTGCTGCCAGGAAGCACCCATCAGCAACATATTGGCGAAAACACGATCTCCCATTACCCGGTCTGCCAGCGTCTGCGCATCCAAAGTTCGAAGGTTGTCCCCCAATACCTGGTTCAAACGCCCTATCTGCGCTTCACTATCTACCTTCCAATCCGGATTCATGGAGAACTCGGCGGTAGGCACCACTGTTGTATCGACAACCGCAACGGATTTGCCACTGACAACTTTTGAAAGCGCTTCGTCACCAGCGGCGACAACGAGGTCACTGCCTATCATTGCGTTGGCTTCGCCCACAGCGATGCGGGTCGCTCTCATCTGTTCAGGGTTTTCCGCTATCTTGACATGGGAATGAACAGCCCCATATTTCTGGGCCAAACCGGTAATATCAAGGCTGGTTGAGAAATAGCCATCGGCATGTGCTGCGACAGCCAGCGTCTGACCTATCGTCACCACCCCCGCGCCACCAATACCTGACACGAGTATCGACCAGGTACCATCAAAGGTGTACTCAGGCGCAGGCAGGTGACTGGCATCTATCTGCACTTCGGCGGCCTGCGCTTTTTTTGGCTGCGCACCCGAGACACTGACTAGTGAAGGGCAGAAACCCTCAAGGCAGGAAAAATCCTTGTTACATGAGGACTGGTTAATTTTACGCTTGCGACCTAACTCGGTTTCCAACGGCTCAATCGCCATGCAGCCTGAAACCGTGGAGCAGTCACCACAGCCTTCGCAGACTTCAGGATTAATGAAAACGCGCTTATCGGGGTCTTGCCATTTGCCGCGTTTACGCAAACGGCGGCGCTCTGTCGCACAGGGCTGATCATAAATAATGACCGTTACCCCGCTTAACTCACGAAATTCCGCCTGAACCGCTTCCATAGCCGTACGGTGATAGACCTGAACACCGAGCGCGCGAGCGTCAAATTTCTCAGGTTCATCCGATACCAACGCAATACGCGCGACACCCTCACCTGTCAGCTGCCTGATGATCTTCTCCGGCGAAATATCACCATCGTGTTGCTGCCCCCCTGTCATGGAGACAAAACCGTTATGAAGAATTTTGTAGGTTATATTCGCCTTTGATGCCACGGCGGCGCGGATGGCAAGATAGCCGGAATGGAAGTACGTTCCATCACCCATATTAGCAAAGACATGTTTCTCATCAGTAAACGGGAATTGCCCCGCCCACATCATACCTTCAGCGCCCATATGACTCATCGAATTGGTTTTCGTTGCGTCACGTAAAATAGCCAGGGAATGGCAGCCAATGCCAGCCAGAGCGCGACTTCCTTCCAGGACTTGTGTTGAGCGACCGTGCGGACAGCCGGCGCAAAATGAGGGTGGTCGTTCGACACCGCCTGGCAGGACAGTCTGGCTTTGCAGATAGTCGGGAAGCGAAATGCCGCAATCTGGATCAACATCATTCAGCACTCGCACCAGAACCTGGGTAACCAGATTCGGGTTGATTTCCCCATAGGTTGGGAACGCGCAGTCACCCCCGCAAACAGCGCCGGCGTGAGGTTTGAAGTTTTTACCCACGATGTTGGGGCAAATATCTGAACCGTAGAGAATGGCACGTACCTGGTCTTCAAGTAGGGGGCGTTTCTCCTCTACGATCAAAAGGGTGTGCAGGTCTTTGGAAAATTCGCGAACGATATCGTAATCCAGTGGCCAAACCATGCCTATTTTTAACAGGCTTATGGGTGTATCCCGCAGTTTTCCGTCAGCATAACCCAGGCCCGAAAGGGCCTGGCTCATGTCCTGCCAGGCTTTGCCGGCGGCCATGATGCCAATTCGGGCCTCAGGGGCGCCCTCCCGACGATTTATCCCATTGGCGCGCGCATAGGTCAGCACCTTTTTTAGCTTTACGTCCCACAAAAGACGCTCCTGCTCCAAAAAAGGGGTAAACGTTTTGATCGTGGTATCGGGACCCGTGTCTTCTGGCGTGATGATCTTAGGGCTATCCGGCGACACATAGACTGAACCGCCACCCTCGACCACGTCGGTAACCAGTTTCATACCCACAAGGGTGGAGGCATAACGGCTCATCGCTATGCCATGAAGACCGTAATCAAAAACATCCTGCACATTGGCCGGGGCCAGAAAAGGCAGTCCCAGGGATGCAAAATTCAAATCGGAATAACACGCCACGGTGGATGACTTGGCGCCATGATCGTCACCCACCAGAAGCAAGGTCCCGCCCTTGGCGTTGGTGCCTGCAAGGTTGGCATGACGAATAGCGTCCATTGAGCGATCCAGGCCTGGCGCTTTCCCGTACCAGATCGAGAAGACACCATCAACTTTCGCGCCTGGAAACAACCCCACCATCTGCGAGCCCCATGTGGCCGTGGCCGCCAGGTCCTCGTTCAAACCGGGCTGAAAATAGATGTTGTGGGCTTTTAGTTCTTTCTCCGATTGCTGCAGCGACATATCGTAGGTACCCACGGGCGAGCCGCGATAGCCAGAGATATAACCACCCGTATTCAAGCCGGCCGCTTCATCGCGCATGCGCTGCTGGATCGGCAAGCGCACCAGCGCCTGCATGCCGGTCATATAAACCCAGCCTTCTGCCTGATGAAGGCGATCATCAAGTGTCATGTCTATGCGCTGCTGACGCGAATACTTATTCATCTGCTGATATCCTCTCTAAAAGGGAAACGCCCTGTAGTTTGATCATGAAATAGACAAGTCTTGTAGCTCAGTTGAATTTGGCGATCCTGTCCCTGCCGTGGCCTGGTGGGCAAACAAGCTCAGCGAAACCGGAGCGGTATTGGAGCTGGGCCACGTTATACCTTCGGGAGCAACGCACAACGCAAAGCCGGCTGAGGCTGGCGACCACATCATCGCCCGCTTCGACAATGGCTTGGTCGATATCAAGCTGAGCTTCAGCTAAATCCATATGTGACGCGTACCCGGTTCAAGCTGGTGTAAATCGTCTTCCAGACCCAGTTTTGACCGATCCGGAAAAGTCGGAGACCTAAACTTTTTGGGGCCATGCCTGAACCATTTCTATCTCAGCTGAGTTCTTCGGCATGGCGGCCGCGATTTCTTCATCCATAAAACCCAGTTCATGCAACAAGGCGTAGGTCTGGTTGCTTTCATCCACCTCGCCCCGGTTCATGGGAGATCGGCTCAAAGCAGGCGCAGGTGGCACAGATCGATCCTGGACGGACTGGCAACGAGCCTGGACCTGGGGATGTGCCCATACTTCGTCAGGCGTTAACACAGGCGCCACGCAAGCGTCAGAGCCGTCAAAGATCTGCTCCCATTCGCTACGCGTTCTGGTTTTAAATGCGGCTTCAAATTGCTTTGCCGTAGAATCCCACAATGCGGTATTCATTTGTTCAGGCACATCAGCAAGACCCAGCTTCGCACACAAAGAGGCATAAAACTGCGGTTCTATCGCGCCCACCGACATATATTGACCATCAGAACACTGGTAGCAGCGATAGAACGGAAAGTGGCCACCAGTGAAATTTTTACCACGCCCGGCCATAAACGGCGTTTCCCAGATTGGAAAATGCATTGCCATCATCGATAGGCAACCGTCTATCATGGCGGCATCGATATACTGGCCCTGACCGGATTTTTCGCGCTCATAGAGTGCTGACAAGATGCCGCTCAGGGCAAACAAACTGCCGCCCGCAAAATCGGCAACAAGATTGAGCGGCGGTAAAGGCGGTTGGCCGATAGGCCCCAGGGAACCCAGCACCCCACTCAGGGCGATATAGTTAATATCGTGTCCCGCTTCAGAGGCCATAGGGCCGGTCTGCCCGTACCCGGTCAGTGAGCAGTAGATCAGCCTGGTGTTCACCTCGCTGACCGTTTCATAGTCGAGTCCCAGGCGTTTCATCACGCCCGGCCGATAGCCCTCAATAAGGATATCCGTTGTTTTGATCATTTCTTTTAATATCCTGGTGCCGGCAGGCGACTTCAGATCCAGGGTGACAAAACGCTTCCCCGGCGAAAAGGTGCTGACGGGCCCCCCTGCCCTGCCGCCTCCAACGACAATCACTTCTGCCCCCATATCAGCCAATAGCATGGTGCAGTAGGGCCCGGGCGCATTGCCGGTCAAATCCAACACCTTGATACCCGCGAGGGGGCCAGTTTTAGTGTTTTCCTTTTCCATCATTCCTTCTCAATCGCTGCATATGCGGTATGGCTGTTAAACGGCTTGTCTGGACACGCCTGTGCAGGCCTCCAAAATTAGTATACTATCCGGATAGTATCTTTTTGTTTTTGCGGAGTCAATGCCTCCTCTATTTACGGGAAGGTCGAGGCGGCTCTTATATTTCACGATGGAAATTGTGTTTGCCGGGACTTCGCCCTCTTCGCCCGTAACGTCAGGTGGCAATCAGGGGCAAGTGAGCGCAGGCGCGCAGGTGGTGGTTGCATTGGACATCTCGCATTTGCGACCATACGCCCTCATCAGGAGTGAAAAAGCAACAATGAAGCCCAAGAAAAACCGTGAACAAAGCACCAGTAAAATAAAAGCCGCTGCCCTGCACCTGATTGCTACGAAAGGCTACTCAAACACCAGTCTTGAAGAAATTGCGAATACGGCGGGGTTTACCAAGGGGGCGGTTTACTACTACTTCAAAAGCAAAAAACGCCTGATCCTCGAAATTCTGCATGATATTGAGTTCCGCTCCATTGATTTGCTCGCACAGGAACTATCGGTGGCGGATGGATCCGCGAAAGACCTGCTGATCCGGTTCGTTAACTTTCAAGCCGATTGGGGAGCGAAACACCCGGACGATATCGGCGCAATGATTATGATGTCCATTGGCTTCACCCACCTGGATGCAGATATACATCGAAAAATTGAAGGTAGCTACGAAAAGTTAACGCGCCTGTTGACAGAGATTATCTCTGAGGGTGTGAGAAATGGGGAACTCTCATCGGGTATCAATATTGAAAACACTGTTACCTCCCTTATCGCCATTCGAGACGGCAATATGCTGCTCTGGTACCGCTCAGGCCGGGACCCCGAGGTAGGCCGCCAGCTGATCAGATCACTCAGGGATGCGTTGCTTCACCCCGTCATTTTTCGTTGAAAGTTCACCTGCAGCGATCGCGTCTCCCGCGGGCCCTGCTGCCCGCTTTTTGATGCCCTACCAGCCTGCCTCTGCATCGTCAGACCGGCAGGTCATCGAGTAGCCCTCAGCCAACTCAGCCAACTCAGCCAACTCAGCCAACTCAGCCAACTCAGCCAACTCAGCCAACTCAGCCAACTCAGCCAACTCAGCCAACTCAGCCAACTCAGCCAACTCAGCCAACTCAGCCAACTCAGCCAACTCAGCCAACTCAGCCAACTCAGCCAACTCAGCCAACTCAGCCAACTCAGCCAACTCAGCCAACTCAGCCAACTCAGCCAACTCAGCCAACTCAGCCAACTCAGCCAACTCAGCCAACTCAGCCAACTCAGCCAACTCAGCCAACTCAGCCAACTCAGCCAACTCAGCCAACTCAGCCAACTCAGCCAACTCAGCCAACTCAGCCAACTCAGCCAACTCAGCCAACTCAGCCAACTCAGCCAACTCAGCCAACTCAGCCAACTCAGCCAACTCAGCCAACTCAGCCAACTCAGCCAACTCAGCCAACTCAGCCAACTCAGCCAACTCAGCCAACTCAGCCAACTCAGCCAACTCAGCCAACTCAGCCAACTCAGCCAACTCAGCCAACTCAGCCAACTCAGCCAACTCAGCCAACTCAGCCAACTCAGCCAACTCAGCCAACTCAGCCAACTCAGCCAACTCAGCCAACTCAGCCAACTCAGCCAACTCAGCCAACTCAGCCAACTCAGCCAACTCAGCCAACTCAGCCAACTCAGCCAACTCAGCCAACTCAGCCAACTCAGCCAACTCAGCCAACTCAGCCAACTCAGCCAACTCAGCCAACGAAGTATTGACAAGCCACCCCTGCAAGAATACTATCCGGATAGTTTTTTATTGTCCCACGGAGTTTTGCACGATGAAAGTTCAGGAAATGGAACAATTGGTGAAGCAGGTAACAGCCTTTACCCTGGCAAACAGTGCTGAACGAGATTCCTGGGAAAAGGCAATTGCCATGTCCGGGTTGCTGGCCTGGGGCGACGATCATGCCTTAGAAGTAGTGCAGCGATGGCTGGATCGTGCAGTCGCGACGCAGAACTCGTCGGGGAACTTATGTTACGGCGATGCGTTTAAGGCAGCTCAAGCCGGCATTGATTACACGCCCACCGGTTCCCTGTCCTCCGCGCTGGGTATGCCACTACTGCAGGTTTACGAAAACTCCAGGAAACAAGAATATCTGGATGCCGCTGAGCGTCAAATTCAAGCGCTCGTCAATTCGCCACGGACCAGCGATGGGGGCATCTGCCCGCGTTACGAAGCCCGTGAGCTATGGGTGGACTTTACTTACCTGACCTGCCCCTTCCTGGTCCGGTTCGGCCAGATAACAGGTGAAGATAAATATATTGAAGAGGCCGTCCTTCAATTTGAGGTGCATGTAGCGCACCTGCTTGACGAAAAAGCGGGTCTGGCGCGCCATATGTGGTGTGAAGTGCCCAATTGCTACCCCCAGTCTACCTTCTGGTCCCGGGGTTGTGGTTGGTTGCTTCTGGCCGGTATTCATTTACTGGAGTTGCTGCCATCGCATCCGAAAGCAGGTCTTTTCAAGGACGTTGTAAGGCGCCTGCTTACTGCTATGAGCAAACACCAGGATCGCAATGGTTACCTGCGCAATACCCTGGACGACCCGAGATCCAATTTCGAGGCGTCCGGGACCCTGATGTTTGCATTTGCGATTCCCCGCGCGCTTGAACTGGATATGGATCTGGTTGACAAGGCATTGATTGAAAATGCCCTTAGGGCCTTCGGCGTAGTGGCGGGATCCGTTGAGCCATCTGGCAAGATTCCGGGCGTGACCGTACCGCCAGGCGGGCCGAATGTAGTTTATGACTGGGCGATGTACGGCCAGGGTTTTTTCCTGCTGGCTGCAAAGGCCTTGAAACCTTATCTGACTGAGTGACCCCGGTGATTAAGGCCGACCGCGCCTGATTTATATACAGTCTATTTGTTGAGAAAAAGTGATTTTTATGCGCAATGACATGAATGAAATTTACGAAGAGTTTCGCAGTACCGTAAGACGTTTCGCCGAGGAAAAAGTCAAGCCACATGCCGCTATGATTGATCGCGATTCCCTTGCGCCAGAGGAGGCCTTTGAGGCTGCAAGGGCTTTGGGTTTGCAGGGCATTCCGTTCCCTGAAGAGTTTGGCGGCAGTGATGGCGATCTGATGCTACAGGTTATTGCCAGCGAAGAGTTGGCTCGTGTATGCGCGTCCACCTCCCTAACGATCGCAAGCAGTTGGCTATTCAGTATTATCGTGGAGAATGGAAATGATCAGTTAAAAGAGCTGGTGCCCGGTGTTGCCAGTGGCGAGAAAAAAACGGGCTGGTGTATGACTGAGCCCCAAGCGGGTTCTGATTTGATGGCTATAAAAGCCACCGCAAAAAAAGTAGATGGCGGCTGGGTAATCAATGGTAATAAGCGTTTTATTACCAATGGTGGTTGGGCTGACTGGTATCTGGTGCTGGCGCGAACCGGCAGCAGTGATGACCGCTCTTTCGGTGTCTTCGTGGTAGGTAAAGATGACAAGGGGATATCTTTCGGTGCCAAGGAAGACAAAATGGGACAGCGCGGGAGTCCGACATGTGATGTGATTCTTGATGACTGTTTTGTGGCGGATGATCGATGTATTGGTGAACCGGACAAGGGGCTTTCTTACTTCAAGGACTATCTTCTCACGTCCCGCTTGAGTATTTCAGCTCTGGGACTGGGCATTGCTCAGGGAGCCCTGGACGAGGCAGTTCAGTACACCAACGAGCGCGTGCAAATGGGTCAGCCGATTGCACAGTTTCAGATGGTTAAGGGCATGATCGCTGACATGGCGGTCAAGGTGGAGTCCAGCCGTGCACTGCTTTATAAGGCAGTTAACATGCTGATTGACGGACAACCGGGCGTTGAGGCTTTCAGTTCCATGGCAAAAATTGCCTGCACGGACGCGGCTATGGATGTGGCAAACGATGCGGTTCAATTGCATGGGGGTTATGGCTACCTGAAAGAATATGCCATCGAGCGAATGTTCCGTGACGCCAAAATCACTCAGATTTATGACGGCAGTAATCAGATCATGAGGCAAATCGTTGCCGACCAGATTAACAAAGCGCAGGTGGGCTGATCTATGGGTATTCTAAGTGACTTAAAGGTTCTTGAATTAAGTGAAGTTTTCCAGGGGCCATTGGCGGGTCAGGTGCTTGCCGATTACGGTGCGGAAGTCATCAAAGTGGAAAAAACGCAGGGTGGCGATATTCTGCGCAACACAGACATTCATGCACTGATGAATAATTCCTTGAGCAGCCATTTTGCCGCAGCTAACCGCAATAAAAAGTCGGTTTGTATTGATATCACAACGGACAAGGGCAAAGAGGTGTTAATGGCCCTCGTCAAGGAAAGTGATGTATTTCTGCACAACTACCGCCCCGGTGTGATGGAGCGCCTGGGCTTTGGTTACGAAGCTCTTGCCAAAATTAGCCCCAAATTGATTTACGCCGTAGCCACTGGCTATGGCGAAACCGGTCCGCTGGCCTCGTTTGGCGGTCAGGAGATGGTCATTCAGGCGCTGAGTGGCTATTGCGCCAATAACTCAGGTGACAAAGCGCCCGTTATCGTCAATGCCCCGGCCATCGATTTTGGTTCCGGCATGGTTCTTGCGCAGGGAATTCTTCTGGCCCTGATGGAGCGTGAAAAGTCGGGCAAGGGCCAGAAGGTCACCACCTCATTGCTGGGAACGGCGGCTGCGATACAGGGGATTGAAGTCGCCTCCGTATTGAATACCGGCAGGTCGATCAACTGGCTTGAAACAGGCCTGAACTTTATCTTTTCGACAACCGACGGTTGGGTGCTTGCCCTGGGCTTTTTCAAGGAAAATCCATTGGGTCTGATGTGTGAGGCGCTGGGCGTCGAGGATATGAGCAAAAAGCTGGGAATTGAAGCCGCCTCGGTACTTGAACTCGCCAAACACAAGAGCACCGTCGAACCGATATTGGCGGCGGCATGTAAACACCTCAGCACTGATGAACTATTGTCCCGTTTGCAAGCCAAGGACTTGTTGTGTGCACCGATTATGAGTATTGCAGATGCCATGTCGCAACCACAGATCAAGGAAATAAACGCCCTGACTGACGTTCCCGTTAAAGGGCAAAAGAGCCTGCGGGTAGTCGATAGTCCATTGGCTTTTTCCCGCACACCAAAGCGGGAGCATAGCTCAGTACCCTTGCTCGGTGAACACACCGAGGAAGTGTTAGCTCGCCTGGGTTTGGATCAATAGTATCGAAACATCTCAGGAAAATTGATATGAAGATTACGGATCTCACGGTAACGCTGTTTAAATGGGAGAATATCCCGCTTAAAAGCTATGATCACGCAGTTAAGAGCGTGGCAGGCACCAGTGACCTGGGTTTGGTGCGGATAACAACAGATGAAGGCATCGAGGGCCATGCATTATTAGGTTTGTGCGTTCACCCTGCCAGCCTCGAAGCACCGTATATCATCCGTTTCCTGAAACCTATGCTTATGGGCCAGAACCCACTGGATCGCGAGCGCCTGTTCCAGAGCATGTCCCGCATGCGGGCACAGGTCAGCACGCTGGCGGTCTGTGCTGTCGACGTCGCCTTATGGGATCTCGCGGGCAAAATCAGCGGATTGCCTGTACATGCCATGATCGGCACATTCCGCCACAAGATCCCGGTCTATGCCAGTTCAGAGCAGCACGATTCTGTTGACGGATATGTCGAACAGGCGCTTGCAGTACAGGACGCTGGTTTGCACGGTTATAAACTGCACCCCAAACAAAACTGGCGCGAGGATATCGCCGCCTGCCAGGCCGTCCGTAAAGCGGTGGGTGACGACTTTAACCTGATGCTGGATTCTCGTTCGGCCTATGACCTTGGCGAGGCAGTGAAGGTGGGTCGCGCGATAGAGGAACTGGCTTTCCTGTGGTATGAGGATCCTCTACCCGTTACTGATATCTACAACTATGCAAAGCTCAGGGAAAGTATGGATATACCCGTGATGGCCACCGAATTTCCGGCCGGATGGCTGGATGACTATGCGCCCTGGATCATGAACAAAGCTACCGATATGTTGCGTGGCGACGTGATGATCAAAGGCGGCATTACCTCAATGCTCAAGATTGCACATCTCGCGGAAGCGTTCGCCATGAAGCTTGAAATCCATCATGGAGGCAATTCAATGAATGATGTAGCCAATCTCCATATCCAGATGGCGATTCCGAACACCAGCTTTATGGAGGTGCTATTACCCCATGAAGCCTGGTGGCATGGGTTGGTCGAAGAAATCCAGATTGATTCTGATGGCTTCGCCCACGCACCCGGCAAACCGGGGCTCGGATATGAGATTGATCTTGAACTCGTAGAGCGCCAGAAAATTGCGGTGTTGAGTTAAGGGCAGTTCAAATTTCCTTTCCAACCAGGTTGCCACCGCATGGATTTCCCCACGCGTTGTCGACAGGACTTTTGCCGGGCCGGATATTTCCCAGCCCGGCCATCTAGTTGCTGGCTGGGTGGATCAAAAAATAATCATAGAGTGTTCGCGCCACCTCGGCGACAGCACGCTCACGATCGGCCGGTGGTGTGTCGCTGCCGCGGGTGAAAACCACGATAGCGAACCGGCGTCCGTCGGGCAGCGTGATGTAGCCCGCATCGTTGGCCACGCCACCCACCGTTCCTGTCTTGTGGGCCACGGGCGTATTCCTTGGAAGCAAGCCGCCAAGGCGGTCGGGCATGGTTACGGTTCGAGCCATGGTACCCAGCAAAAACTCGGTGCTTTTCTCACTGAGAGCACTGCCGTTGTAAAGACTGATCAACAGGTTCAACATCGCACTCGGGGTCGACTTATCCAGGGGATCCGCCTCGAACCGTGGGTCTGCTGCGATGACCCTGGCCGGATCAGCACTTGCAATGCGCGCGACCTCGGCGAGATTTTCCCGTCCCGGCTCGACGCCGTAGAAATCACGCAACAGGTCACCGGTGGAGCGGTCGACCCGCATACCTTCGATGCCCAGTTGTGCCAGGCGGCGGTTGACCGCCGCAGGACCGCCCGCCAATCGCAGGCAGACATCGGTGGCGGTATTGTCACTGTGGGTAATCATAACCTCCAGCAGGTTGGCGACTGACAGCGCCACCCCCTGGTAGATAAAATTCGCCGCGATCACCTGGGAATACACCCACTCGCCATCATCGATCTCGATCATGTCGGTGAGGCTCAGTTCGCCGGCATCGACTTTGCTGAGCAGGGCAACGGCTATCGGAATCTTGTAGGTACTGGCCATCGGGAAGGGCTGATCACCATTGAGGAAGACCTGTGTGCCACCGGCCATATCCTGCGCGGCCACGCCCACAACACCGACCAGCCCGGCGGTAACGGCTTCAAGGGCAGCGGCCACCTTGCCGGATATTGCATCATTCGTGGTCGGCTGCGGTTGGCCAAGGACGTTTGCAGCAGCCAGCACCGTGCAGAAGGCTATGCCAAGCAGTCCGGGTATAACGTTTCTGTTCATTGGGAGTTCCCTCGTGTAGCAGTTTGCGACATCGAACCTGTAAGCTGGCGGCGGATTCTCAGTGAACTTGTCTCGATCACAACTTTTATGCACCCCTGACGCCCAGTCGATCCCGGGCTTCCTGCAAAAGAATACGGGCTTGCTCAGGCTCTGACAGCCGCCCCTTGGCCAATGCTCTTTCGAGGATCACTCGCGCCCGCCCCCATTCGTGGCTGGCCAGATGGCGCATGGCAAGATTCACATCGATGTCGCCACTAATCGACTTACGACATAAAAATTGGAGCATTTTTCAGCCCATTTCTGACGATTTCATTATTTTCACGAGACCCAGGGTACAAATGGGAATGATATAGACCAGCGCAAAGCCTACAGATAATGCGGAATACCCTTTGGCCACCAGGGAGACGATTCCCAGTGAGCCCAACAGTCCACCCAGGCCTAGCGTCACTATTGCTATACCGGCCCTGGCCGGATGTCCCAGCGCTTCGTCCTCGCCGGGCTTCAGCACCGCCTCAATACGCTCTATAAATCCCTGCACCAGCCCCGCACCGGTTTCTACCAGGGTGCCGAGCAAAGCGACCAGGAAAATACCCAGCAACAGGGGCGTGGTGTACTGGGACATCATCCAGTAGTTGGGTACGGGTTCATCCAGGACAGCGGGATACCCTACTGCATAGCTGACGTGAAACAGGATCGCAGGGATCATCACCGCCAGGCCGGTGACCAGGCCAGCCAGTATAGCTTCCGCCCGCGAACGTATTGCCCGGGTAGAGAACAGCAGAACAGGTGCTATGGCAAGGTTGTACATGGCATAGAGGACGCCGCCCTGTAGCCAACCCACCTCCACCGCACCATTTTCTACAGCATGTAGAACATCTACATCACCATGGTCCATCACCTGAATAAAATAGGCCACAAACACCAGGTACATGCCGATAGACCACAGGGTGAGTACTTTTTCCACTGCCTCGCGGCCGAAGTACACCAGCGCAATCACCAGCACCAGCACCCCAGCCATGCCCACAAGGCTGGAAATTCCAAACTCCTCCTCGAGAATATTGCCCGCAGCCGAACCAACCACACCCAGCACCAGCAGGAACAACAGCAGGTAAAGAATCTCGAAGCAGATCCAGAATGGACCGATGAGTTTGCCAAAAAACGTTCGGTAGTCGTAAACCTGGAACACTCGCGCGAACTCGTAAGTGCAGGCCAATACCAGGGCAAACACACAGGAGGCAACGCCTATACCCAGCAGTCCCCCCAACAGGCCGTAGCGGGTGAAGAATTCCACCACCTCGCGACCGGTACCGTAGCCGCCGCCCATAACCACAGAAACAAATACCGCGGCGGGAACAATATAGACCTGCATGCAGCGGTTCACTGGGAAGCCTCCCCCCGCTTTATCTTTTGGACCGAGCGATGTTCGGCGCAGCGGAAAGAGCTGCGCCTCGCAGACGCCCGGTGTTTATTCACATCACGATACCAGCACCGATAGGGAGTAATGCCTATTGCCCCAGGTAGTACTTGAATTCGAGCCCGTAGAGCCGCGGCATACCCCAGATGACACGTTCGACTGACGTGAGACTGGCCACACTGTGATTGATGATGTATTCATCGTCGCCGATGTTGCGAATCCAGGCTGCCACCTGCCAGCGATCACTTGGCGGATTATAGGTAACGCGTGCATTCCAAAGATCATAATCGGGAATCAGCTGGGTCTTATCGTTTTCTGGACCACTGTAGCTATCATCCTGATAGGTATAGTCAACATTGAAGGTCAGCTCACCTGCGTCACCTATGGGCTGAATATATTGTACGCCGGCGTATAGCTTCCATTCCGGCGCATAACTCAGATCATTGCCGTTGTAATTCTCGGGCTGGGTAGGGTCGATTGCCGATATGGGATTGTCGAACTTGTCATAGGTGGCATCCAGGTAGGTGGCATTCAAGGTGAGCTGCAAAGTATCAGTAGGCAGCCAGACGGTTTCCACCTCCACTCCCTGGCTGGTCGCCTCACCGGCATTGGAGACAATCTGCACCGAGGTGTTTCCAACCGGGACACGCTGGAACAGCTGGAAATCAGAATATTCCTGATAAAACACATCCGCGTTGAAGCGCACAGCACCATCAGCCAGTGTCGACTTGATACCTATTTCGTAGGCATCAACGTACTCTGAGTCAAACTGGATGGCCGGCAGGTAGGGGTTGAAGTCACCGTTGAATCCACCGCTCTGGTTACCACGAGAGTACTTCGCGTAGTACATTACATCATCGTTCACCATATAGTTAATACCCAGCGTCGGCGACCAGAAGCTGTCACTGTAGGTGTCCTTATAGGTAAGATTAAGAGCGGCCAGCGCCGAACCCGGCGCCTGGGAACCTAGAAACGCCGCGGTAGCGGGGTCGAAGCCCAGTAAATTCTCAAAGATGAACGCTGCACCGGCGGGGTCTTCCGGGGTATTCACCTGTTCGAAATCAAAGTCCTTTTCCTCGTCGGTAAAGCGCAATCCGGCTGTCAGCTCCAACTTCTCTGTCAGGCGGTAGTTGCCATGGATATATGCGGCATAGCTGGTGACATCGTTCTGGCTGGGAATCGCAATAACTCCACCGAGTTGCGGCACGGGCAGCAGTGGCGCGCCGAGCAACAGATTACGACCCGTGGAAGTACTACTCTCGAAGTAATAGAGACCCGCAACCCAATCAAAGGCGTCATACTTCGGCGAAACGATGCGGAATTCCTGGGAAAACTGGTCACCATCCTCGTCAAAGGTGGTCTGGAATGCATCGAACGCCGGTGTAAAGTCCTCGTCTCCTACCAGCGTGTATTCATTCTCCCGATAGGCTGAGATGGACGATAGTGTGTAATCGCTTTCGGTGTTGTAATTGAGCGTCAGGGCTGTGCCCCAGAACTCCACCGTGTCATTCTCTTCATCTTTGGCGGTAGTGTAAGCTGGAAAAGATTCCAGCGTATAAACCGGCATGTCGCTATCCGACTTGCCCCAATCTCCGGCCAGGATAATTTCCAGCTGCTCACTCGGCAGAGCGCGAAGCTGGCCGCGTGCGCCTTCCTGTGACCAGTCACCTACGTCCTTGTTGAGCGCGATATTATCGAACCATCCATCGCGTTCCTGTTTCGAATACGCGATAGAACCAAATACGGTGTCGGCCAACGGGCCACTCACTAACCCCGACACTGTCCAGTAGCCTTCGTTGCCAATGCCGGCCTTCACCTCTCCCGTGAGCTCGTCGGAGGCCTTTTTCGTATTCAGGTTTATCGCGCCGGACACCGTATTCTTCCCAAATAGCGTGCCCTGTGGACCGCGCAGAATCTCCACGCTCTCCAGGCCCAGCAACGGCTGGTTTGCCGATGACGAACGCCCCTGATAGACGCCGTCAATATACACACCCATGCGCGCATCGATACCAATATTGCGAGAAAAATCAACGACGCCGCGGATGCCGCTGGTCTGATTACTGCCCGGAATCCCACCAGTACTCAGAGACGGTGCGCTCTTGGCCAGGTCAAACAATTCGGTAGCGCCCAGCTTCTCCATACCGTCGGCGCTGAAGGCCTGGATGCTGATAGGCACATCCTGACTGCTTTCGCTACGTTTCTGGGCCGTGACTATCACTTCCTCCAGTGCGAAAGTCGAAGTTTTTCCTCCCTGGGCCTGTGCCTGGGTGGTGGTTACGGCAAGTGCCGCGAGGGCACCGATATTCAAAGCCAGGATTGTCTTACGCATGGTGCTGTTCCTCAGAGTGGTTTTATTGTGCAAAATTGGTTTGGGGGTGAGATTTTTTGGTTACGGTTTCAAGCCCTTCGAGTCGCCGCGGAGATACCCAGGCGGGGTCAAAGCCCACCTGTTCGAGGTCGACCGGCAAGCCGCT
Organism: Pseudohalioglobus lutimaris; assembly: GCF_002866825.1. Classification (GTDB taxonomy): domain Bacteria; phylum Pseudomonadota; class Gammaproteobacteria; order Pseudomonadales; family Halieaceae; genus Halioglobus; species Halioglobus lutimaris. Next base: position 115,399 of record NZ_PKUS01000003.1, read on the forward strand.
GCCCAGCAGTAGAGAGGCCGCCAGCCTCGCCGCGGCGGGTGCTGTCTGTATACCGTGGCCGCCCTGCCCCGCCAGCCAGAAAAACCCCTCGGAATCAGGTGCAAAGCCGATCACCGGTGTGCGGTCGGCGACGAAATTGCGCAGGCCGGCCCAGCTGTGTTTGACCTGCCGCACCTCGAGTTGCAGTGCTTGTTGGGCGTAGTGCACGGCATAGGCGATATCCAGTTCCTCGGGTTGCGCATCGCAGGCCCGCGAGGGATGTTCATCGGCGGGTGAGGCGAGGATCAGCCCCGCATCCGGCTTCAGGTAGAACGAACCGTCACTCGCCATGACCAGCGGCCAGCCCGACACATCGCACCCGGCAGGCGGATCCAGCAGCACGGCGGTGCGGCGAAGTGGGGTCAGGCCAATACCATCAACGCCTGCCAATGCCGCCACTTCATCGGCCCACGCGCCCGCTGCATTGACCAGCAACGGCGCCGAGTAGCTTGCGTCGGGGGTCTCGACACACCAGGCAGCGCCCCTGCGTTCAAGTCCGGATATAGCAACGTTACTCAACAGCCTGCCGCCCCGCTCACGCAGGGCTCGCAGGTAACCTTCATGCAGCGCGTGCACATCCATATCGAACACATCGGGTTCGTACCAGCCGGTCGCCGCATAGTCATCATTCACGATAGGCAACTGGCGCCTGATGAAGTCCGTATCCGCACGAAAGATTGTGGGAATACTTTGCTGCAATGAGGACCACTCCTGGTCCATGGCGGCTTCTTCGCCAGGTGCGCAAAGCACCAGCAGACCCCTGCGGTGCAACAGGGTCTTCGTCCGAAAAATCTCAGATGGGTCGAGCAGGAAATCGAGACTGCATTTAGTCAGTAAAGAAAGACTAGGGTTATCATGGCCGTAGGACGGTATAAAAGCTGCGGCCGAGCGGCCGGTGGAGTGGTAACCCGGCTGCTCCTCGCGCTCCAGCAGCAGTACGCGTGCCTGGCCACTGAGCTCCCCAGCGATGGAAGCGCCGGCCATTCCCGCGCCCACTATTATTATGTCAAAGGTTTCCACAGCGCCTGAATGTCCGCATCGCAACCTGCTATTTGCAGAACATAGCACATTTTTTCGTATTCGAAAACTTTATTCGAAAAATATTCTGGCCTGGGAATTTCCTTGGCCTGGAATCCAAAGGGGGAGTGCCTATACCTCAGTAGGCCGCGATGGCCTCTATCTCGACTTTTGCGCCCGGAAGCATAAGATCAGACCGCACCGTCGAACGCGCGGGGCGGTGCTCGCCAAAAAACTCACTGTAGGTCGCATTGAATCCGCTGAAATCCGCAGGATCAGTAAGCCAGATAGTGACCTTCACCACATCCTGCAGGGACAGACCCTCACCCTTCAGCAGTCGACGAATATTCTCGAGGCACAAACGCGTCTGATCGGCGATATCGCCCGTGTGCAATTTACCCGCCTCATCAAAAGCGAGTTGCCCGGAAGTGAATAAAAATCCCGCAGCGGCGTAGGCAGCCGAAAGTGGGGCGATACTGCCATCGGGCAATGCGATCTCTTTTCCTACGCGTCGTTTTTCAGTCATCGTACCTGCCTCTGTCTGGGGCGAAATGTGTCAGACACGTTCTCATAACCTTGCAGGGACATGCTGATCAGAATCTCGGCGTGCTTGCGCCCGAGCGATACATAATGGTGCCCCATCGACGAATCAAACAGGATACTGTCGCCGGCCTTGAGTTGGACCGGCTGGTAAAGCTCTGTATGCAATTCCAGGCGGCCACTGAGCACGTACACAAATTCTTGCCCCTTGTGACGATGCCAGGGTAGTTCAGGGTCAAATTCATGGGATTTCACCACGCCTTTCAGGTAACCCTGCTGGTGATTGGTCACCTCACTGCACAACACCTCATACGCCACATCGGGTGTGTCGAAGAGGGCACCTTGCCCACCAATGGTGATGGTGCGCCTGCCTTGCATGCGACTCCCCGGATTAGTCAGGTCAGTTACCGGTAGACCGAGCCCATTGGCAAGTTTATTGACGCTAGTGAAGTTCAGGTCTGTCTTGCCGTGCTCCAGTTTCGATAGCGTGCCGACGGAGATGCCGGTGCGCGCGGCAACCTCGGCCAGCGTCCAGTCGTGCTCTTTGCGCAATTCGCGCAGACGGCGCCCGATCGGGTTAACGGCTTTAGCGCTCGACCCGGGATCGGTAAGCTTTTTTTTCTTATTACCGGCGTCACCCAAATCTGAACTCCTCTTACATCACAGGGGCTGATCTCGCCACACGTTGCACACTACACGATTTTTTTCGATAAAGAAATATCATTATCGTTATCCCCCGATAATGGCGGCTTCCCGATTACTCGCCAAATGTACCCCGCACCTTGCTATTGCAACATCGCATCGCAAGGTGCGGGTGTGGCGAAATGAGAATGGGTGATGCACGGCGCTTCAAGGCTGGCGGATGTACACACAACCCCAGGAGAGGCTGACTGGTTTTACCCCGACCCGGCGGATAATCAGTTAAGAGTAGTTTGACTCAATTGCTCTAGTTTCCGGCGCTTCCTTGGATTGTAAGTGATCTCGATATATTCGAACACATCGGCCCTGGCCTCAGATCTGGTGGCATATCGACGTCGATTAACCCGCTCCCTCTTCAACAGTCCAAAGAAGCTCTCAGCGGCGGCGTTGTCGTAGCAGCTGCCAACAGCACTCATGCTGCAAGTGATGTTGTGGCCCGCCAGGAACTGCTGGTACTCGTGGCTGGTAAATTGAGACCCGCGATCTGAATGTAATACCACATGGGATTTCGACTTCTGCTGCCACAAGGCCATTAGTACGGCCTGAATAACCAACTGGCGATCCATCCGGTGGCTCATGGACCAGCCCACAACTTGGCCACAGAATAAATCAACGACAATTGTTAGGTAGAGCCAGCCTTCACCGGTACGGATGTAGGTGATGTCCGTGACCCACTTGGCGCCAGGTTCTTCCGCAGTAAAATCCCGTTCCAGGTGATTCTTGATGCTCTCTGGCCGCTGTGTAGATTTACGCCTACGCCACTTCCGAGTCGAAGGGATGCCTTGAATCTCATTCTCCTTCATAAGCCGGGCTACGCGGTTCAGGCTGCAAGTCTCGCCGTCATACCGCAGGTCCTCCCAGATTCGAGGGCTGCCGTGGACGCCATCGCTATCGTCATGGAGGGCGACAACCTTCTTTAACAGACGTTGGTTGTCCAGGGCACGCTTGCTGGGTGGCCGGTGCCGCCAATCGTAGTAGCCGCTGGTAGATACTTTGAGCAGACGACACATCATGCTGACTGGATAAGTTTCGCGGCAACGCTCGATCATCTGGAATCTCACTTGGATTCCTTTGCGAAGAACGTTGCCGCTTCGCGCAAAAAATCGCGCTCCTTCTTCACTTGCCGAAGTTCACGCTGGAGCCTGGCTACTTCCTCATCCCTGGGGTTTCCGTGGCCGGGAAAGGCCGACTTTCCTGGCTCCGATGCCTGTTTTACCCAGCGGCGGAGCATGTTGTCATTGATACCGAGATTTCGTGCGATCTCTGATACTGGTGTGTCGGATTGCTGCACAAGGCGCACAGCTTCTTGTTTGTACTCAGGTGAGTACCGTCTTCTGTGTGACATGGGATACCTCTCTTAAGTGGTGATTATCCACTCTTTTCTGGGTATCCGTCATGCCGGGGTAAAATCACAGCACGCCATGGGGAAGCACCACGGCCATGCGGCCGGTCTTGCGGGCCATGGACTTGATCATGTGCTGGACCCAGGCGAAGTCGCCGGACTTGGCTGGCGGCAGTCCGGCAAAGTTGCGGCCGTAGGGGTCGTTGATCCAGACGTCATCTCCCCACTTTTCCAGGGAGAACGGAGGATTGGCGATGACGCAGTCAAAGGTGGCGAGGCTGTCGCCTGAATAAAAGGCGGGCAAGCGCAGGGTGTCGCCACGTTCGATATGGAAATCTTCCGCGCCGTGGAGAAAGAGGTTCATCCGGGCGATGGAGGATGTGGTCAGGTTTTTTTCCTGGCCGTAGAGCTTGCCCAGCATGAGGTTCTCGTCGCCGCCATGCTCTTTGACATGATGCAGCGCTTCGAGAAGCATGCCGCCGGTCCCGCAGGCCGGGTCATAGATGGTTTCCCCGGCCTTGGGCGCAAGGATGCGAACCATCAGCGCGACCACGGAGCGAGGGGTATAGAATTCACCGGCCTTCTTGTTGGTCAGGTCGGCAAATTTCTTGATCAGGTATTCATAGGCCTGGCCGAGAATGTCCGCCTTGCAGTGCTCGTTGCCCAGGTTGAGCGACGAGAAGTGTTCGATCAGGTCCTTGAGCAGCGCGTCCGAAAGGCGGTCTTTATTGGTCCACTGGGCGTCGCCGAAGATGCCGTGCAGGGTGTCCGGGTTGGCCTGCTCGATACAGCGCATCGCCTTCTGGAGCGCATGGCCGATATTGGCGCTCTTGGCCCGGACATCTTTCCAGTGGCAGCCCTCCGGAACCTGGAACCGATGGTTCTCGGGAAACTGGGCAAATTCCACGTCGCCGTCTGACTCTTCCAGTGCCACGGCATACTCCTCGTCATAAACGTCGGAGAGCCGCTTGAAGAACAGCAGCGGGAATATGTAGGTCTTGAAGTCGGCCGCGTCGACAGGACCACGCAGGATATTGGCCGCCTCCCAGAGGTAGGAAGTAACGGCAGCAATTCCAAGAACCTCGGGTTGAACATTCGCATTTCTAGATGCCACTCGTTTCACTCCGCTTATTCTGTTTGTTCGTAGCCCGGAGCTAGAACCAGATTCTTTACGCCGTATAGAGCCTGTGGATTAGAAAGCCAGAGGTGATACTCTCCCCCTTCAAGCTTGTGATCTTTAGTGCAGTCCACATTCCACCGTCTCAGAACGTAGCCGGCTACGGCGGCACGAATTTTTACTGTTAGCCCGCCATCCCGCATCGCGTAATCCATCTCAATGGTTTCAGGATGGGGAAGGTTGGGATGCGGCACCAAATTCATCTCAACAATTCTGTTCCACTGTATGTCCGCATCACTCATTTCATGGTCTTTGGGCTCGTCCTCGACGATGACAGGGTCTGTGATTCGCGTAACCACAAAATCAATGAAGTCCTGGCGATTGCGATCGAAGGCTCGCACATGCCAGCGCAGACCGTTGTCCACCAATACAAAAGGAGCGATTTCGCGCTCACTTAAACCCGACTGGATGGAGCGGTACTGAATCTTCACCACCCTTTTGTGGTAAATCGCCCTTGTGAGCACGGCTAGCACAGGCAAAAACGGCCGATTTAGTTCGGCGGGTGTCTCGCACCGAACCATCGGCTTGTGGCTGCCAATGAAGTCTTCACCGAACCCCTGGGAAAGCGCCGCCAGTACTTGTGATGGCGAATACTCAAACAACGGCTCAAAGGCGGCTGACTTAACGTAGGATTTCAGCCTGGTGTCGTAGTCCAGATTAGCCGGCGCCAGCTCTCTATAGAGCGTGATGTCACGCGTGGCTGCGGCCTCGCCGATCCCGAATCGGGTAACCAGATCGCTACGGCCAATTTCACCTAAAAAGTAAGTGCGGAAGTCGATATGCGACAGACGCTCTTTTTGTGCCTGGCTAATGTCTGACAGCTCCACCTCAACCCATCCCCCTAATTAAGGTAGGGAGCATTTTGCACTAATTTGACGTTATATGATAATACTTTGTATTCTGGTGATTATTTGTATCTGTTGACATAATCATTTTGATCTGTATATTCTGCGATCATGGTCGGAGACTGGCTTCGACCGGCTTATTCCAGGAGTAGCTAATCATGGCAACTAACCCTCCCAAGGGAGACGGTCACCGCAATGGCGCGGTTCGCGGCCGTTCACAAACCAAGACCCCGTCTGGCCACTACGTCAAGCGGGATACCGCAACCGGTCGCTTTATGGACGTGAAAACCTCCAGCAAGGGCCCGTTCAAAGGTGTGAGAAAGGAAAAGTAGAGGGATGATCGATGATTGATATTTCATTCGAGATCAACGGTCGAAAGGTATCGCCCAGAAATATGGGCAATGCTCTGGAGTCCGCCGTTTTGAAGTCGGTGCAGGAGTCGATCACAAAGTCCGTTGGCTCAGCACGATGCCCTGAACATGGACAAAGACCCAAGGTCAAAGTGAAGGGCCGGAATCTCGACTCGTTAAGCTTCGAAGTCTCTGGGTGCTGTGACCAGCTCATCGAGACGGTGAAAAAGAAGCTCAAATAGCGTAACCCGCAGTTGGAGTCTGCCAATGAAAAGCTCCACCCGCATTTTCGCCGCTCTCAAGGGCTGCATCGCCTTGCTGCTGACCGCGGTCGGTGTTCTATTCAGTACTGATGACGACGAAAGTGATGATCGCCCCCTTGGCGAGGGCTCAGACCGATTCGGTGAGCACAATTTCCGTACAGGCCGTATGGATTCCGGAACCGACCCAGACGGTTGGTATGAGGAGGATTTGTAGCGACTCCTTATTTCTTCATCCCTTTTGAGATTGCCATTTTGCCGAGGCTGCCACCCTGTCGTCCCGCATCGTCAGCTGGCCTCGCAAGTGGCGACGTGGCTGCTGTTATGGATCGCCCTACATTCACCCCCGCCCACGCCATCATCCCACTCCATAACAACGGTAATCCCAGATAGAGACTGGTGGTAATCATATTCAGCAACATGCGCTTGGCATCGTGTTCCCCCGGGTTGGCGAAGAGCTGAAGGAAGACATTAACGTCGGGATACATGGACAAAATCAGGTTCTGATCCACCCACATCGCCAGGTACCAGAGTACCGTCCAGAATTTGATTGTGAAAATCGCCATGCCAGCGACCACCATCATGGCAATTGAGTAGCGGGACAGCACGACCACCAGTGGCAGCAGTGCATAGATACCCAGCAGCATGATGGCCTGGACCATGGGCAGTGACTGCAGAACGGCGGTCATGGTGACGGAAAATAAAGCGGATGCCGTGATCACACCACCGGCGGCGAGGCCCCCTTTGACGATATTGCCGGCGGTATTGAACAAGCCTGAACCGGAGGCATTGTTAGCGATCAACTCGTTGCTCGACCAGGAAGGCGGTGCGTTGGTAAGCACGGTTTTGGCGACGGCATCGTTTTGCTGCTCACCGGCCAGTGCTGGCGCGATGGCGACCACCAGACCTGAGAAGCCAGCAGAAGTCGCATCTGCTTCATTGATCAGCTTCTCTCTTAGGCCGATCGCTGCATCTTCCCACCACTGTTTGCAGAAGGGCTTGCCCCAGGCCGGCGGCGCTGTCGGATCGTACTCCGTATCCCTGGCCGCATTGTAGACCCAGCCGGTGATTTGGTTGGCTGGGCGCAAGGAGTCGTAATAGCCCGCGGTATCCCGGTAGACGTGTGAGCCCATCCAGTCCGGGTCATCGGGGCCATAGGTGGCGAGGATGCCACTGATCGCCGGGGTATCCGGCCGCTCTGCCTGATACTTGGAGCGAGCCGGTATGTAACACTGACTGAAGAAATCGCTGACCTCCTGCCGCAGGCCAGGATCCGCAATGGTGGCCAGATGGGCCTGCTGCTCGAAGGTGCGCATATCCGCCACCGTTGGCAAGCCTTCTACGATCGCGTGGTTCAAACCCGAACTCAGCGCGATGACACCGTACCACCATACCGGGACGTTGACCGTTGCGGCGGAGCCGGTAAACCCGGTCGTGCCGTAGGTACTCTGTGGCGCAGCCACGGTTGCGGCGGCCGGGGCCGGATCCAACAGGGTCGGTGGTGGTGAATACGACAGGGTTGCGGCGTTGAGGGGAGTGAGCGCAGCGGGTTGCCCTGCAAGCACGACCACCAACAGTGCGATGAACAGCTCGATCTCCATACGCCGCAGTGAAAGACCGCTGGCATGACCCACTTCCCCACCTTGGGCGGGTTCGCGCCAGTTATCGATCAGGATGCCCAAAAACGGGAGATAGACGATCCCGGTACTGACCAGCACATCCCACAGAATGCCGTAGAAGGCCCAGCCGAAGAGCGAGGTAAAAAGCTCCAGGTAGCTGTCGACACTCATCAGACGATCGGCCCTGCGGTGATACCGAGAAACTTCACAACCAAGCCCTGACCCAACACCAGTTCGAGAATGACCAGCCAGGTGACGGCGCGCCAGCGATACCGGTGAAGCTGATCTGCCAGTGCGGATTGGATTTTTCCGGTTTTCGCGAGGTGTTCAATGCCGACATTCCAACCGAACGCCACCACCGCGATCACTGTCCACCGGCATAGCATGAGTGTTAGACGCCAGGAGTCGATACCCTGCTGTATGGACGGTACAGAGTTGGTCTGCAACCGATGCATCAGCCAATAGCCCACCAGTGCCGTCAGCAGAACAGCCACCAACGTAGCGAACAGGAAGCCCTTGCGTTTTGCCCCACTGTTATTGAACACGGCCACCTCGCAACGGGTTCGGATCGAGGGTCGGCACTTCGGGCACGGTGAGCGAGCTTTGCCTTCTGGCCGCCGCGCGTTCGAGTAAGGTGGCAACGGTGTCGGAGACCACCTCTTTGCGCACACGGGTCTCAAACAGCAGGTTCTCGATCTCTTTGTCGAGCTCGGCAATAGACGTGTCTGCATGCTCGCGTGCGACTTCCGTGGCGTAGACCTCAGGAACCTGTCGGCCCGACAATAACAATCGCCGTGCGAACAGCGCCTTCTCGACGGTGCGCGCGGTGCTGATTTCAGAGACCAATCGACCCATGATCAGGCTCTGCTCCGAGGGCGGCATCTCACGGATCGCTTCGATCACCTGACGGGTGATGGCCACGCCGGGCGCGGTGATCTGATCGAGGTTAGCCAGCGTCGGCGGTGTCGCGCCACTGACCAGATTCTGAATTTCTGTGGTGACGGTGGCGGACTCCTGGTAGAGCTTGGGTAACAACCCGGTGCCGGGAATGCTGTCTTTGCGGCAGGTGTCGCAGGTGGTGACGATGTTCTCGCCCACCACATCGACTGTCCAATCGCGGGCCTCCGCCGGAGAGCCCCAGATTTCAGACAGGCGCGTGGCCGATGCGGCGGGCACTGGCGTGGTATCGGTGACGGCCCGATTCATATTGATGTTGTAACCGGCCTCGACGATGTCGCCGGTAAACTCCAGCACCGGCTGGCCGGTGCCACCCGCCTGCCCACCGATCCAGGGCACACCGTTATCGCCATTGGAAGTTTCCACCGTATCTTTGGCGGTGACGGCATCATTGCCGCCAATCCCCATCTGCACCTTCCAGTCGTTGCCTTTGGATAGCGTGATCAGATCGGCATAGGGGTTCTTGCCCTGGGCGATCTCGGCCTCCATCTGCTCGCAGGACTTGGTCGCCAGCTGCATGGTTTCTTCGGCCTTAATCAGGGCATTCTGGAAAAGATCGTACAGGCCAGGGTTGGCGCGCTGCAGGATCAATGCCGGTAACGCCGCAATGGCACTGGTGGCCGCTGCGGTCATCGCATTCATCATATTATCGACACCGGCACCAATATCATTCAGGGTGTTGGTTACCGCGGCCACCGGATCGAACTTGCCGCAGCTATACCCAAGTCCCAGTTGAGCAGAGCCGCCCAGGGTGACGGAGACGACTGACGGATTAGCGGGTACAGAGACCGGCTCTGCTCCGCCGATTTCGTAGTACCACAAGCTGTCTTCGGTGGGCCCCTGGGCTGCGTTAACGACGTGACACACACTCAGGGCGCCAATCAACAACACGGTGCGAACAGACACTTTCATGCTCATGGTGGGTAATTGATCCAGTCGACGTTGAACAGAAAGATGCCGCGATCGCGGCAACAGCTGTAGGGGCGCCACAGATTCCAGGCATAGTCACCCTGGGCATCGACTCGACCACCGCCCCAGCCGGTGAAACTGGCCAGGTCATTGGTGCCAAATACCTTGCAGGTCGATTCCGCGCTGGGCATCAGCATCTGCCACTCGCCCGTGTCGGGATCGTCTTCAACCAGTGGCCCGGGTGGCCACACGCGCTGCCGCGAACTGGAACCACCGGTTATCGGCACGTAGATATGGGGTTGCCCCCGGCGGGTCACGATGTCGCCGGCGCGCTGGGCATTGATGGCCGCCGCCTTGGGTTCCTCCGCCTGCGTCGTCCAGCCGGTGCGAGGGTACACACCGCCCCAGGTCTGCAGTGGCCAGGTGCCGATCTCCCGCAAACCGGGTATCAGGCTCGCCGGGTAGAGCATCTCCGGGATTTCCATCCGCCAGGAGAGTGCGTCCAGTCCCGACAGGAAATACGGAAAGAAGGGAGTAGTTTGTGAGTTACAGAGGTAGCCGGTGCTGGCGACGATGCTCGACAGGGAGCTGACCGGATGCCCGATGACATCCGTTTCCCGGAATACCAGGTTGCGATGATCCTTGTTGCCCTGCCCGCCTTCGGTTCTATTCCCGGCGCTGTCAATCGGCACCGCCAGCAAGCTGCCGAGGAGCCCATTGGCGACTGTTCGTTGTGCCACACCCAGCGTACTGCGAATCTCGACCCAGGGATTACCGCCGAGTTCGTTGTAGGCACTCACCACCGCATCGGGTTGGTAATGCCCTACTTTGATCGAGGTGCGCACGCTGCACCCGGACAGGGAGCAACGCAACCAGAAGCACATCCCCACGGGCATCCAGCGCATACAGCTGAGTGCCGCACGGGTGGTCTGCGCAACAATTTCCGGTGTGGTAATGGTGCCGGTGTGACCAACCAGAGGCACTAACAGCAGCAGGACCAGCCAACCACGGTGCAGGGCGGCTTTCATTGTGTCGCGCTCTCTGCTTGCCACCGCTGATAAAGCTGGGTGGCAGCGGGAATGTCGGTAAGGCCATACACAACGGCCTGGCCATCAAAAACAATGGCCGGGTAACGATCGATACCGTACTGCATTGCCTGCACCAGGCCCTTGGCGGCGTTTTCCAGTTCTCTGCTGAGCTGAGTGTTCATCCGTTGGAATCGTTGCAGGGCCAGAGATTTGGCGGACTCTGGATCTGCTGGCAGGTCAATGGAGAGCTCTTCCTGAAGTTTGTAAATCCTATCGATCAGATAGACGGTCTTATGGTCATTCCCAGACACAATCTGGAGACTCGAATCGATGAACACCTCGATCGTCGGGCCCTGCCCAATGGCCTGCTCGATTGCAATCTCGCTGGCTTGCACAGACGAACAGAGTGTTCCTGTTAGCAGCAACGAGATTATGTATTGAGCCTTTGCGACATTCACTGACGATCGTCCAACCCGGGATGGCTTTGTGAAAGTCACCATCCTGAGTGATTACGGATTTGGGAAACACGGTTTATTCAGACAGAAGCGGTCGAAGTTTCTGGAACAGAAACAGCACCGTTTTTATAATCAAGGGAAATCGATAGCGGAAACAAAATACGGAAATGGACTTCAGCCCTATCATCCAGCAAGTCTACGGCGCGCTGTGGTATCTCATTCCACTGGCCATATTGGCTGGCATTCTCAAATCCCCCTGGTTCAAAGGGATTACCGGTGAGTTTCTGGTGAACACAGCCGCTCGGCTATTTCTCCCCAAGGACGAGTACCACCTGATCAAGGACGTTACCTTACAATCAGAGAATGGCACCACACAGATCGACCATATCATCGTGTCGCGCTATGGCGTGTTCGTAATTGAAACCAAGAACATTAGGGGATGGATATTCGGCTCGGCCAACCAGAAGACCTGGACGCAGAAAATCTATAAGCACACCAACAAGTTTCAAAACCCACTGCATCAGAACTACAAACACGTCAAAACGCTTGAAGCCCAATTGGATATTCCGTCTTCCGTCATTCACTCGCTGGTGGTGTTTGTCGGTGACTCCACGTTCAAGACAGAGATGCCCGATAACGTGACCTATGCCGGTGGCTATATTCGCCACATTAAAGCTAAGCGCGAGGTGGTACTCAGTCAGGCCGACATCGATGCCGTGATCAGACAGATCGAGCAACTGCGATTGCAGCGCGGGCTGACCACCAACCGCCAACACGTCCGCCATCTGCGTCAGAAGCAGACTGTCGCACCCCCAGTCACGCCCTCCACCACGCCATCAGCCACTCCCTCTGCTACACCCCAAAGTCCAAAACAGTGCCCGAAGTGCGGCAGCGAGATGGTGCTTCGTACCACCAAGAGTGGAAAAAATGCGGGCAATCAATTTTGGGGATGCGCGACCTTTCCGGCCTGCCGTGGCGTGGTACAGCTGCGCTAAACAGCCAACCTGAATGACACTAACGCGACTGCTCAATACGCCGGGCAACCTCATAAACGGCTTCGAGCTCTGAACAATGCTTTTCACGCATAATGGCGGCGCGCTCGGCCTTCTCATGCTTTTCAGTCATGGCCAATGCCAGCGATAAAGCAGGTGGAACATTGCGGAACAACGCCTCAACCTTATCGGCCAGCACAACTCCCTCCACGTATTTACCCGGTTCCTTGCGAGCCGAAAGTAAAAGGTTACGCTGTTCATCATTCAGATCCTTGAAGCGCGCGATCTGTTCCACCTCTTCCTTGGGCATCACCAGGCACAGCCACCACTCCATCATATTGAGCATCTTACGGCTCGCGTCCGGGAAGTCTTCCAGATTCTGGGTGGCAATCCAGAACCAGGCACCGAGCTTGCGCCACATCTTGGTGATCTTGACCACGTAGCGCGCCAACAGCGGATTGGTGGTGATGATGTGACCTTCGTCGGTGATGACCAGAGTGGGCCGGTCATCGTGCTGATAGCGTTCAACCAGATCGTTGATGTGGCTCATCATCGACAGGTAAGCGACAGTCAGTTGGTCCTCGTAGCCCTCCCGGGCCAGCATGCCCATTTCAAGAATGGTGACATCGGCCTCCGGCCAAGACTGCCCAGGTCGGTTAAAGAAATGGCCTGCCAGGCCTGAGCAGAACAGCGCCATACCATCGCCCATCTCCAGTGCGCGATTGCGCCGATGCTCGGGTAATTCCTTGTTGGTGGCGATGACCTGAAAAGCATCGACCACGTCCTGGGTAACCACCTGGGTATTACCGGCCTCTTTCACGGTTTTCGCAGCAAGGAATATGGCATTGCGAATCAGCAACCGGTCGGCACGGGTCAAGCGCGCATCCTCACGCTCATCGCCACCGGTAATCATGATGCGCGCGGCAATTTCCATTTCACCGAGAATATCGCGCCCGCCGCCCTCATCTTCGATCTCATCGTCTTCGTCCAGCGTCTCCTCCAACGAGGGGTCATCGGCATCGAGCGGATTCAGCGCATGACGCCGATCGAGGAGGCGCAGCGCATCGGCAAAGGGAGGCAGACTGACATCGACATTGGGGTTCAACGTGATCTGGTTGACCGACAATCCGTGGTGCGCAAAATGCTGCCCCAGCAGCGAAAACGACGCGCCCGCTTCGATAATAAAAATACGGGGTCGGTGCCGTGCCATCATCTGTTGCAACAGATACACCAGTAGCGCCGACTTCCCTGCACCCGTTGGCCCCAGAATCAGCATGTGCGCGTTCTTTTTGCGATCCTCCCGATGTAACGGGTCGAACACCAGCGGCTCGGCACCGCGGTTATAGAACACCAACCCAGGATGCCCGGTTCCACGCGAACGACCATAGAACGGCAACAGATTGGCAATTTGGCGAGAGAAAATCAGCCGCGAACGTCGCCGGGATTTATCCAGATCCGCGTCATAGGCCATGGGCAGATTGCGGATGTAGCTATCGAGCGCCAGCAAGTCCGCTTCCTGGGTAATCGGTTGTAATCCGTTGGGAAGAAGCAGTGCGTTCAGGCGATTCAAATTGTAACGCAGGGACTTTTGATTCTCGCCGCGCACATAGAAAGCCAGGCTGACAGGATAGAGTTTGTTGCCCTGCGCCATCTCTCGCTCCACTTGCTCTGCGTCTTCTCGGGTAATCGACGCCTCCGCCGAGTCTCCTACCGAGGCACGTTTGATTTGCGCGATGTGATTGCGGGTAGTGTCCTGGGGTTTCAGCGTGAGTGTTATTGCCATGATGGTGTGCTCAGGCAGACGATCAAAGAGCGAGAACACCTGATCCCCGGCCTGGCGCTCCGCTGTGAAGTGGCCGATGTCCGGCGCCCGCCGCAAGCTTTGAATCGTCACAACCGTGTGCGGCAAATCATCGAAGTGCCAGCTCGCCGAAGCCTCGTCGGAACGCGGCATCGACAGCGTCAACTGTTCCGCAAAGTCGTAGCCAAAGGGTAGATCGTCGTCACCCGGATAGGGCGCCATCTGCAGCAACGATTCCGGGCTTCCCTCGGCAAATGCTGGCTTGGGGTTAAACCAGCTCAGCATCCAGTGATAAAACGCCTTGCCATCCGCACGCTGGATATGGATCCCTGCCGAAGCGAGAGCGGCAATCCATTTAGTCGCCACATCATTGAGCGCCTCCTCCACCTCGATGCCTGCCGGGGCTTTGCCGTTGTGCTTCAAACGCCTGTAGAGCACCACCCGAATCCGACGCTGCTGGCCCTGCCAACGCGAACCCGTGACCGTGGTATCGTCAAACAAACCGCCCGGGCGGGAGATCGCCTGCAAATGCGCCGACATCACGGCCTGATAGTGTTGTGAATAATCCGATGCGCGAACTTTCGGCATCGGATAACGGGCCAGTAAGGCGTCGAACTGATTGAGCCGTGGTTCATCCTGCACATAGACCTGTAATACCCAGGGCGCATCGTCGCGTTCAGGAATAGCCTCATTGATCGCGGTCTGGATGGTATCTCGCAGCTGCGCCATAAACGCCGGCGTGCGTGCTTCACAGCCGACCGGGGTGACTTCGAACAGCGCCCCCAGGCTGACACCGTCCTCCAACACAAAGGCTTTGCACTCAGGGATGTATTCCATCCAGGGCAACAGGTCGGTAAACGACGGTGGGCGGTCGTAGTGCCGCTTGATAGTCGCGTTAGTGAGCGGGGATGCATCCGCGTTCTCGGGTTGATTGATTGCCATGTGTACCCCTACTGGCCTGATGGTGACTGACTGTTGTCAGACGGCATCTCGCCGGACACTTCCCCGGGCAGGGCGTACTCCACCGTTTCATAGAGGGGAAAGGTGGTCACATAACCCGGTATCGGGGTGCGCTCACTCCCCGACAGGTGAGGAAAGATGTACATCACCAGCGTGGGGTTGGGCAGGCGGGGAAATACGGTATCGATCTCGTTGGCCGCTTTCCGCACGAAGCCGCGGTAGTGCTCGATACCCGATTGCGGTAACGGCTGACCACCGATCACGCGACGATGGTCGGGCTTTTGAACGTCCACCATGTGCTGGTCGTAAATGGACTTCATAGTCGGGCCGTCCTGGGGCAACACCGTCTCTTTTGTGCTCGCGCAGCCGACCATCAACAGGCTAGTCCAAACCAGAACCAGTGGTAGTCGTCGCATGTTGGAATAGATTCGCGTCATGATGAAGTTTCCTGCCATTGGAATGGAAATCGATGGGAATTTCGTGATCGACGTGGATTGCCAGCTCGACGCCGGCGGGGACAAAGACCGCATCGAAACTCTGCGCCTGGCGCTCCCGCAGCCACTGGGCCACTTCCTCGCTGCCGCCGCTCAGGGTTTTGCCCAACACATATTTGCCGGTCTCTCCGGAAACGACGCTCGTTGCCGTACCGGCATCGTTGATCAGGGTGGTGGTTTCCGCCTGCGCGGCCGCTTCGCCCGCCGCTTCCAGCGCCATAACTCCAATGCGCTGAGTGAGGAAGGCAGGCGCGTTGGTCTTGCGCTCACCTGTGATACAGGGAATACCGCGCGCATCGGAAATCCAGCCGAGCGGCCGGTTATTGCCTCCCCCTGCGCTGCTTCCACTGGAACCACCCCGTTGATTGTCATCACTGGCGAGGGTCTGAATGGTGCCGTCCTCGAACACGAAGGTCACCGATTCCAATTTTCCGGTGACACAGGAAAGGGTCCAGTCGCCGATCGCGGTGCCGCTCCAGATCATGCCTTCGATGCCCGGAATGCGTAGGCCATTGGCGGCCAGGTTTTCCTTACCGGTAATCACCTTGAACGGCATAGGGTCGCGCACCTGCCCCTGGATAGGCACCCGGCCCACCAGGGCTGTCATGCCGGTGGATCCAATCAGGGTGGCATTGCGAGGCACCGTGTAGACCGGGAGCGTGCTATTAAGGACATCGGAGCCTTTGGAGACCAGCGATTGCACCGGCGGACCCGCGCTGTCGAGCGCGTTGCGACCGGTGCGACTGAAGCGGTTGAGCAGCGTCTCTTGGTCCTCCCCAGGCGATGGCGAGAGCTCCATAGGATTGACCCACACCAGCGACTCAGAGTTCGCAGAGGGTGCGCTGACACCATCCAGACCGAGCCCGACGGGAATGTCAGAGCCCACAGCCGATGAAGGTTTTGCAGACTGGCCGTAGCGATTGGTCAGGGAGTCCACCCTGGCGGTCAAGGCCGCAATGGCTGAAGTCGTCTCCGGTGACGCGGTGTCGCTCCGTTTGGCTGCCAGGGATTGCTGCACTCGGGTCAGCACGTTGTTTTCGATCTGTTTGCGGTCCTCGATTAAGTCGCGGTTTTCTTGTTTGAGCGCCGTGTTGTCCCGACGCAGAGCATTCAACTCCGAGGTCATGGCGCTGACATTGGCGGTCAGGGTCTTGATGGTGTCTGCCGGCGAATCGGCATCCGGTTTCGGCGCCTGCGGTACCGCCTCCAAGAC
Organism: Pseudohalioglobus lutimaris; assembly: GCF_002866825.1. Taxonomy (GTDB): domain Bacteria; phylum Pseudomonadota; class Gammaproteobacteria; order Pseudomonadales; family Halieaceae; genus Halioglobus; species Halioglobus lutimaris. Next base: position 132,096 of record NZ_PKUS01000003.1, read on the forward strand.
TTGAGCCTGCTCTTCATCCGGCGAGCAGGACTTCACTGCAACCAGCGCCGCCATCAAGACAACAGAGCCGGCAAGCAGAGGTAATAAGCGATTACTGGTGACCATCGACATGGGGTAGATTCCACTCCTCTTTTAAAACGCCACATCGAATGGCCGATCCGAGATCAGATAGACCGCGGTGGTATCGTCTTCGTTGCCCGCAGGTAGCAAGCGGTTGTGCTGAAACGTTGCTGCTAACCAGGCCCCGCGAAGTTCTCGCGGATCCAGCACCACCGGCCTTTGGGTTCGATTGGTCAACTTGACGGCAGTGACATAACGTAAACCCGCCTTCCAGGCGGCGACGGGGACCGCTTCGATCCGTGCGCCATGCACCAGCTCGACCGGTTCGGCACTGACCGGAATGGCGACCACACCGGACTGACGAGGAATCAGTCGTGTGGGTGCGTAGAGTTGTTGCGCGGCATACCGGGTTAAGGCGGCATATCCCCAAGACAGCGATTGGTTGTTAGATAGCGACTCGGCAGCATCCGTGTCCGGTTCCGAATCCAGCATTATCTGCACATCGGGAAGTGTGTGGCTGCCGGACTCGGCAGGCTCTGCTGACACATCGAGAACATACATCGGCCCCTCGGTTTCCGATCGCACCATGATGCGGGTGGTGTCGAATGGCTCTCTGGCCAAGAGGTACAGGGTGCCGTTGACACTTTGGCTGCGCAGCAGCGCGGTCAGTGCCTGCGGCAGACCGATACTCACCGAGCCTGGAAAATGCACCAGACGTTCTTCGCCGACGACTAACGGAATCGCGATGGGCGTTTTGTTCCAGACAACACGTTCAGGCGCATTTGATGCTGTATCGACTTGTGCAAAGGACAACAGCGGAATGCAGAAACCGAGCAAGGCGATCCATCTCACTGGCGCAACGAAATGACGGGGATTCATTGGGATGATTCCTTATTTGTAGTGGCGCCAGTCACGCCGGGTTCAGCCAGCTCGGCCTCGTTCAATCGACGCGGGCCATCACTGGCGTACCCATCGAGTGCCAGCCCCCAGGGATTCGATTCCGGATCGATGGCCTGGCGTACCACGCGAATCGGGTAGCGAATCGTGGTTTGCTTCACGGTCATGCCTTTTACTGACTCCAACAGGTCGAGATCCAGCCAGACGACCCAGACATCAGGTGACAGCACATCGACGCGACGTTCCTCATAACCGTGCCCCGGCACTTCATGAACACCGCGCACCCGGTAGGTCAATTCACCGCGGCGAGCTTTGAGTTCCATGTCGGCGATCAGGTCATTGCGATAGCGCGGCGTCAGGTAGGGTGAGATGCGGAAAATCGCGCTGCCGTAGTCCGTTGCGCCGTTGTCGGGCCAACGATTGAGTTGCTGGAAAATGTAGAACGCGAAGGCGTAGACATTGGCCGGAGGCACCTCCTCGGCCGCCAGGACCGCACCGGAGCGCAGATCCGGCGGCACGTAGACACGCAATTGCTTGGGCGCCTGGCTCCAGCCGATCCAGAGCGCCAGGATGATCAGCCCTTGCAGACCAATGATGATCCACAAGGAACGCAAATGGGCGCGTACGTTATCGATTTCGAGACGGTAGCGGCGCATGCTGCGTCCTCCCGATATCCCAAGCCCCCGTACGTAACACCCAGGGCGCGCGATAGAGACCCGTCGACTGCAGGCGGATGCGCAACCATTGCTGGTAGTACCCGTCAGACCGCCCGCGCTTGATGCGCTGAAATATGCTCGCCATCACCACGACGGTGGCGACCACGCCGACACCGACGATACCGAAACCCATGGTGATGGCGCCGAGCATCCAGGCGAGGAGCAGACTGAGGGGCAGCCAGATCACGATGGCCAACCCCACAATCATGCCAAGCTCAGAGGACGAGCAACCTTTGAAGATGACGGGCTCGGCATTGAGCCGGTCCGCCAGGATTTCATGGTCTTTCGACATCCACACCTCCTGCCACGTGCTGCTATTGATGTCAGGTATCAGATGACACCGGCCGCTTCGGTCAGCAGATAGCTGGCGAAAATCAGGACGATGGCACCAACGATGCCCAAGACGCCCACTTCAGCCCACTCCGCTTTGCCCTGGCGGGCTTCATTGAATTTGGCGAAGCCCAGATAAGCGATCCAGAGAAAACCCAGAACCGCGATAGCGAGTCCGAGCACCAGTCCACCGTCTTTGATGTAGCCCTGGATCAGTCCGATCCAGTCACCCGCACCCGGAGCGGTACTCGGCGCGACCGGCGTCGGCAACGCCGCCCAGAGCGGCAGTGGGAAAAACACCGCGGCCGTTGCCAATAGCGGCCTGCGAATGGCAACGGACTTTTTGCCGAGCCCGTTTTCTGTAGTTGATGTACCCATAAGAAATGTCCTCTTCTGTAACGCTGATAAAAATGGGGCCTATCCCCGCATCCCACTGCGATGCACCGCCGCTTGCCCTTACCGGGCTTTCTCGATCGACTCACCGCAAATAGAAACCCAACACCATCAACACAATGCTTGCCCGCAAGGTGCTCCAGGTCAGGTCGAAGACCGTGGCCTGACCTTCCTGCCAAGCCCGAAAGGTGCCGATGGCAACCCAGATCACCCACACAAACGCCAGCACCAGGACCATCGACGCGACCGCTGTCAGCATCGTCGCTGGGGTAATACCGGAACCGGCTTGGAAAGCTGCTTGCTGTGCCCCTGTCATCGCGCAACCTAGCGACGGTAATCGCCGCGCAGGGGCGGGAAGGAACGTGGTTGGGCACGAGGCGCATCGATGTGTGACTGAACGCCGTCCCTGATTTGCTTCAGGTCCTGGCGCAGCCAGTCATAATTAAAACGGACACGGGCATCCTTATCGGCATTGACCTCGGCTTGCTTGATCAAGGATTCAAGGGCATTCAGCTCATGGATGATTTTTGCCAGCGCATCGCGCTCGGCGTCTGCATCGGCGAAGGCCGCAGGCGTGATGAACAAGCCAATGATCAGAAAAGTAGGTAGCCAGAGATGGCGTTGCATGGCACTGCTGCTCCCGTGTGTTGTTACAGGGCATAGTGCGAGAATCAGTAGCGAGGAACGATGGAAAATCTATTCGGTGGGTGGGGTGGTTTACAAGCCATCATAAAAGCCCGCAACACACCCGAAGCGAGTTTTCGATAGTCAAATCAGGTCGGCCGTGGGCGACGAGAATCCGACCTAGCGGCATCGTATATAGGTTTCAGGTTGTCGACTAGTATACCGGTCTCTACCACCACATCGGTCAGAATCAAAGGCCGCGCAGGTAAAGCCTATTAGGCATCCCACCGGACTAATTGGTTGCACGAATCTCGCGGAACGCCTCGCCAAGCTGAAGCGCCGCACTTCGCCGATCTCCCATGTCGACTAGCATGTCGAGGATTCGCAGGAACTTCTGTGCCAAGGTCAGCGTCATCGGTGCGTCACGATGTGCAAAGTGTTGCACTAGCTCTGCAATGCGCGCTGGGATGAATGTTCCATGCCAACCTTTCAGGCTGTCGGGACCGTCGCCGATAATTGCGAGCACTTGCTCTGCGAAGGCACCGGCCGGGTAGTTGGCTCTTGCTCGTTCACAGAGCGTCAAGAATGGGTCCATCACTGAAGCAGTCCATCCGCCGGCGCGAATAAAACGATCAATCAAGGGCAGGATGCGGCTGATTTCGGACCAGTCGCCATTCACGTAGCGCGCGGCCAAATCGGCGCAGTCGACTGAGACAAACATCAACGTACGAACAAGCTCGGGTTGATCGAAGCCTGAAAATTCTCCGCTCCGGTAGGTGTCGCGCTTGAATGTACGGTCCTGAAGGAGCCGCGTTAGACAGAGATCGAGTATCGCAACTGTATCGACTGGAACGACCGGCGCGTCGTACACGTAAGCGCAGACATAGGTGCTCGTGAATGGCGAAAGAAGAGACCAGCAATTGTCGCCTTCGAGGTCCAAAATCGGATCAAGGAAGCGGGCCTGAAAGTCGGCAAGCGGCATTAGGCCAGCCACGTGTCCCAGCCTTGAGCCGAGCGTATGCGTCCACTCAAAGATTTGGGTCGCCGACCGATCACGACGTCCGGGCTTCACCCAAGGCGGTGCATTCTTCTGGTTAGTCCAGTCGAGAACACTAGCAAGGAAGTCGAGAAGCGCGCTTTTTGCACTGCTGTTTAGAACCTCGTCGAAGGGGATGCGCTGAAGGACTTCTGCAGCTTGCTTTGAGCGCCAAAAGACATCCGGTTCACCCCAAACTTCAGCAGCGTCGGTTGCATCATCCAAGTCGTAATCTTCATATCTTAGATACCCACGCCGGCCCTTCCCAGGTTCGACCTTCACCCAGGCTGGAGGCGGTAACGGGAGTGGCGTCCATTCGCTTCCATGCTCATAAAACGCAAGCGCCGCGTTGACAGCGGCTTGTGCTTCATTTGATGTATGGAGTGCTTCACCGTGTCGACGGAGCTGGTCACGCGGCCGCGAAGGAACGTGGCAGAGTGAAAACGCCAAGATCAGCGCGGCCCAAGTCAACTTCGAGTCATTAGGCCAAAGCTTGCAGGTCTCTTCGAGTGCGGTCAACGCAACAATTTCAAGTGGGTGCGCGATTAGCCCGAGGAGGTCATTAGTCGTTCTGCGCGCTGCTGTACCTTCCCGGAGATCCGCTGCGAGCCCCCGTGCCACATAGATCCCCTGGTGCCACGGGACGACGGAACCAGGGGACCACATCGAATCGAACTTTTCTGGCAGACGGATTGCGCGTTCTAGGACACCACGAGCCCACTCAAGGTCTTCGTGTGTACGCCCTTCTCTAAAGTTAAGCGCTATGGCCGCTGTGGCGGCGACTGCACCCCGACGCATTCCCAACTGCTCTTCTTCATTCTCGCTGTTCGAGTGTTCGAATAAGTCGCTGGCGTCCGCTTCCTTGGACAACACGATGGCATCCTCGATCGTATAGGTGTCGTTCAGTGTCTTCTCTTCGAATGATTTGGATGCCCATGTCCAAAGGCCGGTCTGCCTGAGGTACTTATTAGCTTCTTCGGCTCTGGCTACATTTTCAGGCTGAGCAGCAGATGGGCTGACGTGGACAATCGCTATTTGGTCCGAACCCTCTTTGGTGCGGTAGGCCTGATAGTTTTCCGGATCCGCCAACTCGGCATATTCGAGGGCCTGCTTTGTAAGGTGCTCCTGTGCCTCCGGAATGGCCCGGTGTTCTTCGTACTGGAAGGGCAGATCGTTTTTGAAATTGAGGATCGCTTCGCGTGCTCGATCGCGGAATGGCTCCGTCGCAAAGACAAACCTGGGTACCATCCAACTAAGCTGTGTCTTACGGACAGTCCTAGCATTTGCTGTCCGGATTGCATCAACGTGAGGTTTGTCAGTACTACTCGTGAAACCGATCAGGTTCGTCGATGATGAAAGGTCTTGCGCCATTCGATTATGGTCTGCGGCTAACAGGCGTTGCGAGGTGAAGAGCGGCAATGTTGTTTCAGACACCCACTCGGTGTGGAGGGCGAGCATAGACGCCATTCCTAGGATGGCGATGCACTCGTTCCCCTCGACAATATGCTGGATCAGCTCGTCAACAGTCTGGCTTTGCTCAAGCTCGGTGAAGCACCACTCCTCGAGCGCCATGAATGCGCAGCCGATGGCTTTAGGTGCCCACGTCGACCGAAACCAAAGATACTCTCGATCGGTGCCCCAGAAAATTTGGGTACCCCAGGGAAACGTAAGCTCGAGCGGTATAGGGGTGCCCCCATGGTCGTGTGAGTGATGATGCAGCTGTCGCCATGCGGTCATCGCATGATTGCAGAGTTCTCGAAGGAGCCGCAGTGCATGGTCAGGAGATGATTGGAAAAGCGAGTGAAAGGGCTCTCGAAGTGGCGAAGGCGGCCAGAAGTTTCTGTGGTCGTCGTGGATCGAAAGCCTTTCCCAGTCGTGGTAGCTGAAATCACCGACGGTTCGCAGATAAAATCTACCCGAAAGTGCCATTTTTTCTTTACGTGTCCTTTCGGCGTCTGGCTTTTCTAAAACTGCTTTGCGCCACTCAGCCGTGTCATGAAGTTCCTGTTTTTCTCGGGCAACTTGCTCATCCGGAAGCTCCCCAAGCAGGAACGCTAGTGAAAGTTCGACCACAGACTGGGGTAGCGATTGGGCGAGGACGGGTGAGCAGGCGATGATGTCATGAAATGCATCGTCTCGGATGCGCTCCGAGTTGGCGACCCGTCGCAAATAGTCGGCTGCAAGGGATGGCTCGGCTCTCGACGATCTTAAGAGGAGCTGGCCCAGCGATTTTCTGAGAGCACCCAAGCCGGGAACCTCCCCCCAATAAACAGAGTTCTCATCAGGTCTATCGGCAGTACTGATCGCGTCGATGGCGGCGAGCCAGACAGCGCATTGTTGCAAAAGTGCATGAGACGTCGGGTTGCGGAGGTCGGCCAAAGCATTCTGCCAGACCTCGAAGATGGAGACGATCTCTGGATAAAGCCGCTGCGGAATGTCTGCAATGCGCTGTAGTATAAAATTGATGAGGCGACGCCACGCGGAGAAGTCGGAAGGCCATCCGAGAAGATCAGCGAACCGTTGGCGTTGTTCCCGTGGGAGACCACCAGTAAGGATATTCTCATTTGGGGTGGTCTTCTCAGCCTGAAACCAGACGAGCGTCTTCCTGAAAAGTCGGAAGTCGTCGGCAAAGACAGCTGTCGCGAATTGGTCTTCATCAACTTCGAATCTCGAAGTTCCGAGGGGACCAACCAGCCACGCTCGCAGCCATTGTGACCTAAGTTCCGAATCCTCCGTTTGGGCAAGGTACGCTGGCCAGTTTGTTCCCTGCGCATACTCCCATTGAGAGGTGAGCTCGACGACGCGCGCGACTGCCGGTGGTTCGCCGCAGGCCTTGATAACTCCCATCCATTGTAGTCCGCGATCGGCTATGACATGGAAGAAGGCCCATTCGAAGAAGATATCGTGCGCGAAGCGGACGGAAACCCCTTCACGGGCATTTTGGAGTATGCCGTCTGATCTTAGGCCATCGATGTGTGCAACTGAGGTTAGCTGGCTAAGGGCAATCGGCTGGCTAAGCTGGCGGGCACGGACACTTGCCAAGTCGAGTAATGCTCGCTGGCGTTCAAGGGCGTTTTGACCCGTCTCATTGTAGCCGCCCCGCCGCCACCAATTCTCAATCAAATCGACTTCAGATTGGGGTGCGAATGTCGAAGCGCTGGGGTCGGCCATGTAACTCTGGTTCAGCACTTTCGCAAAAAAAGGTCGTCGGACAATCTCTTGCACTTGAGCAGATCCAAACAGAAGTGATCTCAGGTGTGGCTTGGCTTTTGCGAGCGACTCGGCCTCATCGTCGCTCAGCTGACCAACGCTTAGCGTCTCGACCTTCAGGGTATCGAGGAATTCGCCCAACCAATTGCGAAGCATCTCAATGCCGGTGTCGCGAAGGGAAACGACGACGCGCCAGTTATCAAGTAGTGGTGATTCCACAATGGTGTGGAGCACTTCGACGATGATGGGCTGGTGTTCTGTGTCGATGCGGTCGATCGCATCGATAAAGAGTACGGGAGTACCGGCAGCCCCGATCTCTACGAGAAGTTGCTCCAGGTGAGCACCCGATAAACCCTGCGAGGTCGCATAGCTGATCCAGCTGGTCCCTTCGAGCTGCTCAGCTTTGAGGAAGATGATCGGCCCGTTGCCTAGTGCACGCTGCACCGCTCGCCTCACCACGACTGATTTGCCACTTCCTGGCAGGCCGCGGACCTGGACGGCACGGGCTGTTGTGAGCTTTGCGTCCATGCTCTCAAGGAGCGAGATACGGTCGAGCTTTGTCCCACCAATATCGTCCGGAATGAGGTTCGCGTAGCTCTTCGCTAGCTCCGTTAATTTGTCGAGGTCGAGGCGTAGTGAGGGCGCTCCGCGGAGTCGTGCGATAGGTGAGATCAAGCGAACAAGTCGTATGCGATCAAACTGACCTGATTTTCCGGCTGATGAACGGGCCAGCTGAACTGCTCGTGACCAGACAAGCGGTGCTTTGGCTGCATCATCTGGCGCAAGGCAATCCTTAATACGATTAATGGCATCAGAGGGATCAGTGGCGCCTTCGCGAAGGAAATCGAATTGAATGAGCACGAAATGAGCAAGGAACTGGTACTCTTCTTCACTCGTGCACGGTGCCCCCTTCGCTGCATCCAGTAGAGTAACGACGTCGTTCTTAACCGTTTTGATGTCTGCGCTGGCGCTGCCGCCCTTCACAAAGCGAGAGTGGAAATGGTCAGCCGTCAGGCTTTCGCGGGCCCAATCGCAAAGGGTCTTTAATGCCCGTTCTTTGGCAGGGGTGACGGTACCAACTGCGGCCCCGTAGCGGTCAACATTGAAGCGGAAGTCTGGCTTGTTGAGGGTTGCCCAACTGTCACGGATGATTTCGAGAAAGTCTTTGTTCGTTTTTGCACTGCTGATCGTGAGCGAACGCTTTACCTGGAGGCTAAGTCGGGCGAGGTTCTTTGAGGTATCTTCAAAATCGACGATCACATCATCCAGTGGTTCACCGAAATCGCGTTGCTGAACCGATACCTGAACAACAGTTCGATCATCGATGCCGGGTGCATAAGCCTCGGCTAGCAGTGCGGTCAGATAGAATGCAGCCGCGTCGCCCTCAAAGGTGAAGCCTTCGCCGCCAGCGAGTTCAGGTGATTGAGCCATTTCTATACTGAAAATTCTGTAGGTTGTCGGCTTCCGAGGTTTACCATGCTTGTATTCACTCCTGCATTTTCTAAAACGCGTTCATCAACAGCTAAAATCGAAAGACCGCATCTATTACTGGAAGCAATTGAACATTCCTAACTTTCAATTCAAGGTTAAGAACTAAATCGTGCTTTCATTGCGTCTTATAGCTTCTACAACTTGGCTCAACTGCCGGCTGTCAATCCTCGCTTCGTGTAACCCGCCCAAATTGTTTCTGAGATCTTCAACACCAAATGCTTTCGTCAGCGCATCTAACGACGGACCTCGGTGGCTGCATGGCAAATTCATTGCCTGCGCCCATGGGATGGCTGTTTTCTGACTGCAGAACACCCCTTGAATCTGCGGCATTACCATTCCGTATCGCTCAACGTGATCCTGGAGAATCGGCCAGTCGAAACTGGCGTTGTGGATGATGATGAGCTGATCCTTCAGGTAGCCGGCAATCCGTTGCCACTGCGAATCAAAGGACTCGAATGCGGCAGCCTGTTCGTTGGTGATCCCGTGTATAGATTGCGCTTCTTCTGAAATTCGTTTTTGCGGTTGTGTCTTGAATTCGATGGTTTCCGCGATTTCTCTATTCCTAACCACGGTGATGCCGAGCGTTACGATATCCGGCAAGCCGTTTTCATCAGGCAATCCCGTGGTCTCTGTATCGAGGACGATGTAATCGTCAGGGAGTTGGGTGAATATCCACAGCAGTTCTTTGTACATCGCCATCACCGTCTACCGTTGCCATCGAGGGATTCAACCTGGACGATCGATCCCTGGTCATAGTGGTACCGCAGGTAGCGCCAGTGGATGGCATCCGAAAGCACCCTGGGGCGCATGACGCCGTAGCAGTCACCCTCCGCCCTCACGCTCCGGAAGTGAACACCGTAACTGTTTGCATCACGCAAGTTGTAGCCGAGCTGCTGTGCCTCGCGATAATCATCGGGATCGTAAATCGCCTCACCGACCAGGTGTCGTATGTCGTGCAAGGTAGCCGGCCCCAGTTGTGCACGGATAACGCGCATTTCCTGGGTGGTCCTGTCGATTCGAGACTCTTTCAGGAATCGTGCGCGATGAAACGAGGACTCGGCCACAGCGATCGACTCGTCAGCGGCGCAGTAATAGATACCAAAGTCCCTGTTGAAGCGACCGCCACGACCATCAACAGGCGGGTGCGTAAACGCCGCCATGATCCAGGAGGCGCCATCACCATAGACACGATCTTCCGGAGGCACCAGACGAATATCACCCACTTCGTCGCGTAACCTGGGATTGGTCAGTGACTCTACGGCGTACAACACATCCCAATCCTGGGGATTGGAGACGCGCTCGAACAGGTGGATCTGTGGGTAGCGCGACAGGATGACCCGGTAAACCGGTTCATTGATCTCGCTGCTGGGTAGCGTAGCGATATCGATCACCAGCCACCCCGCTCCGCATCAAGGAAGTTCCTGACCACAGCCAGGTCCACGACCTGACCGGCAAGTATGCGATCCAGCGGTGCCGTGCCATTGAACAGCGGATTGTCATTAGGGGTAGCCAGCCACTGATCGGCCAGTGCCTGGTCGGGCAATAGAATCTGCAGAGATTTGTAGATCCCCAGGATATAGCTCGCCCGCTCCAGCAAGTCCCGGGTCAGCTTGGCCTTTTCGGGCTGGTTCTTCCAGTTGTAGAGGGTCTTCTCATTGCTGAGCCCCAACAGGGTCATCTGCTGAGCGCCAGTCAAGCGCCACTGGCTGAAAATAGCGAAAATCGCCGGCAGCAGTGAACAGGTGACACTGGAACCACGCTGCAGTAATTGTTCGGCTTGTGCGATCATGCTTAACTCCGTACTGTATTTTTACAGTGCTTTGATGCAGCCTAGCAAACTGTAATAGTACAGTCAAGTGTATCAGAGATACTTCTTGAAGGTGCTGGCCGTGATGGTGACGGCAAAGGCAAAGGCCAGAGCAAACGGCAGGATGATCCAGGACGGATGAAGACTGAATGGCAGTGCCAGGTAGAGTACCCAGGCCATGATGATCAGCGGAATGGCGGCTTTCTTGGCGTAGTGATAGACGAAAGAGCTCTCCCGGCCCCCGCCCCAGCGCCGCAAATCCCGCCGCACCAGACCATCCACCAGTGCCACCAGAGTGAAAAGCCCAAATACCGGGGTGGCCAGGGCCAGAATGGCCAGTCTCACAGCAAATACTTGGGTGATCTGCATCCCCGCCAACACATAGTCAGCCACAGGCCGATAAAGTTGGTGCAGCAGGGGGCGCACACCGGACTCTTCGGAGGAGGGAACCGGCGTGACCCACTGAATGAGATCAATAAGGCCGGTCCACTCGAAGGCGATGGTGTAGAAGCGTTCCGATAAATCACTGGCGAACTGCATGGGCTGCGCGGTCAACCAACTGCGATGAAAGTCTGCCCCAAGAAATTGCAGCTCATTCACCAGCATCTGTCGGCTATGCGCCACGCCCTGCTCCTCCCACCAGAATGCCATACCGATCCATTCGATCAGGATGGAAAAGACCAGGGAGAGGATCAGCCATTTGAGGCATTGGGCGAAACCCGTCAATACCAGGGAGATCGCTCCGGGACGGGCAACGGTTCGACGAGGATCGGTCGGTTCCGCCATGCTCAGTCTGAGACACTCGATTCTGCAGGCTCAACCGTCGCCTCAGAGACGCCGTGCCACCAGTGCTCAGTCACCCGATACCAGTGATCGTTGGTGATGTAGCTGCGCCGCATGGCCTCGGCCATTTCCTCAAAATTTCCTGGCATGGCGGCATCGGCGCGGTCATCCGGCAACGGAATACGAATTTTCCAGAGCTGCCCTCCTTCCAATAGCGCGAAAGCCTGCCCTTTGGGGAGCGTGACCATATCCGCCGCGGTCAGCATCGGCACTTCCGAGACGCTGATCCGGTCCTCATTGCGGGATTTGAAATCGACGCCGGAACCGGGATCCGAGGAATCATCGACACCGGAGACACTCATCAGGGTGAAAACCTCCACACGTGGCAACTGCTCAGTCAGCATCTCGGCGGTATCCAGCTCTTTCACCCGCAGCATCAGCATCGTATTAAAGTTACCCGCCACCTGCCCGGCTTTGGCGCGACTGCCGATCCGCGCCTCCACGTCCGACCAGGTCTGGGTATAGGCCGTGACCTGAAAACCGGCGCCACCGGCCTTGTTCAACAGTGGCACGAACTCGTCCCCGATCAGTTCGTTAAACTCGTCCGCGTGCAATGAGATGGTGGGCAGCGACTGTCGCGCGTTTTCCGGGAGTGAAGTATCGGACCCGGGCGCCATGACACCGTGCTTATAGATCGTGCCCGCGACGGATACCAGGTCCGCGAACATGGAGTTGCCCACTGCACTGGCGACCGTGGTGTCTGTGAGGGCGTCGAGCCCGACATACACAATTCCTTTGCGCCGGACCACCTCCATCCATTCGAAGATCGGCCTCGCATCCTGCTCGTCCTGGTAATCCGGCGAGATCAGCGCGGCGATGGTGCCGGTCGTCAGCTTTTCCATCAGCGGGCCGACGGAACTGACGATCTTGTCGAAATAGGTCTTGTCGTATTTGAACGCCGAAATCAGGCCATCCAGAACCGGGTCGTAAATGGCCCTCTCCTGCAATAACCGCATACAGGCGATGGCTTCCATCGACCGGCCACGCAATGCGTTGGGCAGGTTGCGCTCCTTGATGTCCGCGGCGCGCTCTTCCACCAGCGATGCCCAGGCGTCGATACCGGCCACCTCGGCGCAATGGCCGGCATACTCCACAAACAGGGGTTCGATGTCGTTGATGTAGCGGCGAATCTGTTGATAGTCCGGTCTACGCGTCAAGGCCACCAGGGCACGTGCAATGATATTGACGAATCGCCAGGCAAACTCCTTGAAGGCCGCCGAGTTCCCCTCGTTTGGTAACTGGTTGGCGATACGGGTGGCGACCTCGGTGATGCGCGAGAAGTTGCCAATGGCGTTATAGCGCGCCGACAGTTCGGGGAAGCCGAGATGGAACAGATAGAAGTCGTCCAGCCGGCCGGCGCGCTTGGCTTCGGCGTAGATCCGGCGCAACAGGTCGGCATCGCCCTTAGGGTCGAAGACGATGACGACATCACCCCGGCGAATGTCCTGGGTGATGAGCAGCTCGGCCAAGCGTGTCTTGCCGACGCGGGTGGTGCCGAGCACCAGCGTGTGCCCGACGCGTTCCCCGAGATCCATCCACACGGATTGCTCAAGGGGTTCAACGGCGTGCAGCGCCGGCTTGCCGCCGACCGCGGGTAGCGGCGCCAACGGATTCCAGCGGGAACGGCTGCACAAGCCTTTGGCCAGCACCGAGAGTATGGGGATCGACTCCCAGGCCACCTCCTTTTGTCTTGCCCACTGATAAAGCCTGCCCGGTTGCACGTAACGCCGCACCTCGGGCTTCAGCGTATCGCGCAGCCGCTGCGTATGTTGTTGTGTCCAGCGAAATCCTTTGCCCAAAAACAGCTTATGCCGACTGACGGGAATCTGCGCTGCCCGCAGGCGATACTCCGGCAGCCGCTTCATGTGATGTTGGTAGCGCAGTACGCGCCAGGCCTGACGGCCCCGCCACACGCCAAACCCGAAAAAGGTCAACCCGGTGGCCGCCGCGATACCCGGTGGCATCATCAGAGCCCAGGGTGCCAACCAGGCCAGAGTGCCCGCCGCAAATGCGGTGGCGGTGGACCACAACTCGACGGGAGGCCGCAACAATGCCTCCATCGGATGCGTGCTCATTGCCGGATACCGTCAGGGGTGATCAACACCGGGTAACGATCGATGGCCAGAGCTGCGGCCAGGTCACTCCCGGATCCCAGGGTGATGGATAAGCCTTGCGCCACCTCCGCTACCCGTCGCACATCTGTCTCGGTCTCGGCTTGTATCAGCATACCCACGGCGCCAAGATCTTCCAGGACGTCTCGGTGCGAGACCAGCCACCGCAACGACGTGGCATCCGATCCGATCAAAAAAAACGGCCGTGGATTGCCTTGTGCCAGCCGCGCCAGCACCTCGGGACGCAAGGCACTGCCAGCGATATCGCCGACAGTCAGACCGGGTGAGCGCACTGGCAACAGATTGCGAAGGTCTGCCGGACCATCACTGGACAAGGGATTGGACGAGGGATCGAGGGTGGAGCTTACGGTTGGCCCGGACGATGGCGAGTCATCCGCCAGGAGTGGCTCAAGCAATGGTGCCAGCGGCCGCGTTTGACCGTTGTCGTAAATGAGCGTCAACTCGGCGAATGCGTTGGCACTCACGCCGAGCAAGAGTGACAGTACCAGCCCAAAGATAAGCAACAGCGATCGATTACTGAGCATCATCGGGAACCTCCTCGGTCGCATCGAGCACTTGCGCCCAGCGCTCCTGTACACGGCGGCCATAGCGGTTTGCGCGGGCTGGATCATTGGGTGCGTGGTAACAACCGGCGCTCTCGATCCAGGTACGGTGTTCAATTAAGCAACCGCGCAACAGCGCGGCCGCCACCCGCATATTGTGGTAGGGATCGAGCGCCTGCCAGGATGAACCCAGGGATGACTGGTGATAGCGCCAGCTGACCTGCATCAGCCCGATATCCACGGACGCATCGGTTTCCGCCAATGCCGTCTGCAAGGCCTGCCACGCGCTCTGGCGAGATGGAAAATAGTGCCCCTTGCCGTCGATATTCAGCGCCCACGGCCAGGGGCGAAACTCTCCACGACTCAGTGAACTTTGACCGCTCTCAGTGAGGGCTACCGCATAGAGCAGCGCCGGCGGCAGACCGTATTCACGCGCGACCTGCTGATACCCGGCGGGGATCGGTTGCGACTGCGCCATCATCGGCCCACACAATAGGCCGACCGCACAGACGATGATCGAGCGGCTTGCCATGACCGGCGCTCGTCAAAACCGCGATACCGGCAAGGGTGCCAACTGACCCTCCCGGCGCAGTATCAGTACCGGCAAATCCTGACCCTGCTGGCCCGTGTGGCCAGTGACCTGGTCGAACGCGCCGGCATCGATGTTCAGCGTCATTCGGTGGTCGCTGACCCACTGCGGATCGATCTGCCTCGCTGCAGCCCAGTCGCGTATGCGGGACTCCTCACCGACCGACACATCGATCAGATACAAATCAATGCCGGCAAATTGTTTGATCTGACTGACCAGTCGCTCCAATACGGCGTCACAGCGCGGGCACTGCGTCTCGGTAAAGAACAGCACCCGGTCATCGGGCTGCCATGTCAGTTTTTCGGTTGCCGTTTGATTCGTTGCGGCTGAGGCCAGGGCACTGGCATCGATCAATAGTCCATTGGGGAACAGGCGCTGCTGGGCGTCGTCGTAAGCACGTTGGAACGCCAGGATCCGCTCGGCGTCGTCACGCATCATCACGGCCCACTGTTCGGCGTAGCGACGGCGCTCGTCGGCCGTGCGTGCATGAATACCCAAGACTTCCAAGGGTGACAGCGTGGCAGGACTTACGCTGCCGCGAACTCCCTGCATCAGGGATTCATAACGCAGCCACTCAGTTGGGTCCAACCCCCACTGTTCTGCGCGGGAAGTCCGGGATTCGATCTGTTGGGTCGTCGACTGCTCGACAGCCTGGAGCTCCGAAGTGTCCGAACCCGGCCCGGTGTCCGCGTTGACGGGCAATGTGATACACAGCCAAAATCCGAGAATCCCGATGCGCGAGGATCGCACTCTGCACTCAGCGGTCATGGTCGTTGACCTGCTGATCGACCGGTACGGTTAAATCGCGTTGAACGATGGTCTGATGCGTCGGGTCGCAAAGATGTACTGGGGATTGACCGGTGACACCCTGCTCAATCGTCAGCGTAGCCGTATGGACAGAACGCTGCTCTTGATCAGGTCGCTCGGACTCGACGCCGACCAGCAATGCAGTGACCAACACAATAATCAGAAAGAACCCTTCCATTAGTGTGCGCCTCCGGTCGATGCAGGGTGCGAGGCATCGGTACAACGCTCGAAGGCAATGAGGCGATGTACAGGATCCTGAACCGGGTGAAACGCCGGGCCTACCATCAGCCCGATCACCGTCTTGAGCGACATCGGCTCAAAAGCGCGATGCGCATTTGGCAACGGCAGATCGAGCATGTCGATGGCTTCCTCCGACAGAACGGCATGATCTGCCAGGCGATAACCGGAATCGCGCAACAACCAGTGCAAGGCATCACCGACAGTCTTGATGTCGTTCGGAATGGTGATCGACTTGGTGACCGACAGAAGGTCTTGCTGTCCGGCCGTTGGCGCGACAGCAATGACGGAATATCGGCCAATCTGGGCCTGAGCGCCTTTCACTGAATTCAGTTGCTGCGCGGCCCATGCGGAGTGACCCGTGATGGCCAGGCCAGTGCAGCACAACCATATCGTTAAGCGTTGCGGGATTGCGGAATGCTTGGACGAAGACATGTTTGGCTCTCGATCATGATGATGGTCGTCATGATCACCAACCGATCCTCACCCGTGAACGATCAATCCGTTCCGTGGGTGTCGGGTTTTCTGTCAAACGGCTCTCTGCTAATGACTATCGACCTAAATACACAGCGCTGATCTGCTCGCGGGTATGGCCGAGTTCGCGACTGATGATGAGTCGTGCCTGGTGATCCAGCTTGCGTTGATCGGCGCTGAGACTGGCAGCGGTCGGCCCACCCGCGGCAGGACAGGCCCAGCCAGTCAATTGCTCAAAGCGTGACTGGGCGTAGGCATGGCGCAGTCCATGCAGCTTCGACAGCCCCGCTTGTGTGGTATGTCGCTCGTAGGCTCTCAACTGCTGGATATAGCTTTTCTGGGAAGGAATCAGGGATCCATTCCCGGCCAATCGGTGCGCACGATCCAGGACGGTTCGCTGGTCCTGACGGAGGATCGGCACGACGCGCGACTTGCCGCCCTTGGTCCAGGACGCCTTGAGCCGGATATGATCGCCCTGATCGGCGAAACCGGGCATGAATTTGATTGCCTCCTCTCTTCGCAAACCGAAGGAACGCTGCAGCTCCAGGCTCATACGCACGTAGTCATCCTGGATACTGGTCAGTGCCTGGCTATCGACCGCGACCGCCTTAGACTCGTTACTGACGAATTGCCGGTCGGGGATGCCGTAGAACTCGTTCGAGCGGGCAATGACATTGCGCCGATCCACTTTCGCTGCCCACCAGCGTAGGCAGTTCATGCGGTTCTTGATGGTACCGGCCGCCATGCCCTCACCGAGCCAGCGCTTTACCAGGGCATCCACATGCTTTGGCTTCAGGGATCGGGTGGTCATCCGCCGATACCCCATCTCCTGCAACTGATTCGCGATCTGGTTGAGCATACGCGCACGGTTGGCTTGCGTGCTGTAGCTGCCATCGCGGTTGCGTTTGCACAATTGTTTCAATTGGTAGTTCAGGTCTCTCATCGTGTACTTCCATATCTGGTAAGTGTTTATGACCAACCGCAGGCACGTAGCCTGACAGGGTCCGCCGAGGCGGAAGGGTCAAGGGACACTACTCCCCGTTCGACCTGATAAGCCTGGTCGCAGGCAACCTGGCTGCTCTTCTGTTGAAGATGGTGCCGGGTAAACCAAGGGCTCGAAGAGCCGTCGTTGATGGTGAGCGTTTCACCTCCTGTTTAATGGGCGGAACCATCGGTCCGCATGTTGAAAGAAACCGTCGATGTAACGGCGTGCTGAAAGTCGGCTGATTGCCAGCCGGATTTTTGGCGATAGCCAGGTTGAAGCGAGGACGACGTCCTGCAATTGAAGAAGCGTTGAAGATGAGCTGCAGCCGAGGCTGTGCGCCGTTGAAGCTCTGGCGACGCTGTTGTTGTTTCTGCCATTTTGGATGGCGAGGGCAACTTCCCCCATCCACGTTACCGCCGTGGCCGCGTATGAAGCTCTCTGCGATGCATGGCCGCCAGTATAGCCAGACTGAATTCGCGCTGAACGCATCAATTCGAGCGCAAGCCGTAGTTGTTCCGGGCTCCGCCGCCCTCGTCACTACTCCGCTTCGCTCAGCAGTGACGAGGGCTTCGTGCGCATCGACGCCCACGCCAGGTCTGCAACCTGTCATGGCCGTCGAGCAGACAGAGTGGTTCGAGCCGTGGTTACAGTGGAACCATAGCCAAAACGAGAAGCAAGAAAGGCGTTGGCACTTCAAACCGAAAGCGCATTCAAGGAAACAGGCGAGCGGGTGCGGGGGAAGTGCCACTTTATCCCAAGTGGCCAGGGCAAGGAGCCGATTCTCGTCGGCGATATCAATCTTCATTGGGTAGCATGATCGTGACGACCGGTTCGCCGGCGTCGCCGGGGCCGACCATCAGCTTCAAGCTCACCTCCTGGGCTTCCGTGGATCGCCCGTCTTTCGGCACGCGATACAACGAGAATCGCAGCCGATCACCCGGCGTCGTCGCTGTTCGAATGGCGTAGAACGCCATGAACAGCACATCCCACAACCGGCCGGACTCATCCTGGTAAACCTGAAAGCGGTTATCCCGCTCGCTCCAGGTTACACAATCACACCACGCAGTGTGCGTGAGTGCGACTGGCCACTTGAATCCGGCTTCTCGCGCCATAGGGGTGACATCGATCAGCACACCGTCATCGATCGCCTGTGCACGGCTATAGCTCGCAATCACAGGACCAAACACGTCTTCCAACGATTGAGTTTCTGAATTTTTCATAAGGGTTCTCCCTGGAGAAATGAATAAAATGCTCAGGGAGCACCTCCTTCCCATTGGGAAGTAGGGACTCCCCAATGGGTTGAGTAAACGGCTTTTAAAGCAATCCGCTCTCGGCAAACGATAGCGATTCACCGGAAGTCACGATGAAATGATCCAGCACACGTATGTCCACCAGTGCCAGAGCATCTTTCAACCGCTGGGTTATCGCCTTGTCAGCATGACTGGGTTCAGCGACACCGCTCGGATGATTATGAAAAAAAAGCACCGCAGCGGCATTGAGCGTCAGCGCCTGCTGTACCACCACACGGGGATACACCGATGCGCCGTCAATCGTGCCTTGAAACAGCTCGGCTGCCTCGATGACTTGATGCCGGTTATCCAGATACACGCAACCAAACACTTCCGCTTTCCTATCCGCCAACAACATCCGCAAATATTCACGGGTACGATTGGGGCTGGGCAGCTCGGTTCCTGGTCGATGCATCTCCCCCAATACTGCGAGGGCTAATTGCAACAGGGATTGCTTTTCAAAGTCGGTCAGCGATGCGATTTTCAGCGCCGCCAAACGGTTTTTACTACTTGCCTTTGCAGGCGATGATTTAGAAGCCATGACTGGTCTCCTTTGCTGGCGCGGGGAGACCAATCCCGCGAGGAATAGGTTTCCTCGCTGGTTTGGAAGACTGGCAGCATCGGTGAATGCTGCCAGGGTTTGCGGTTAGGCGACCGCGTTGCTGGTCGCTGACGTTCCCAGGAATGGCTTACCGTCTACTTTGACCCATTGGAATCGAAGCAGACGGGACTTCAAGCCAACACCTGTCGTACCGGCACGTTCGCCTTGTTTAAAGATAAAGGTTTGAGCCTGCAGATCACTGAGGTGAAATCCCACCAACACTTTCATGTCAGCTTCGACCGCAGGCATCAGCTGGCGCACCAGGTCCTTTGCTTCCTCGCCCGATACCACACAATCAAAGTGGGTATGCTGGACGTTGTCGGCTGGCCCTCGCAGTGCTGCGATTGTGACACTGAGAAAGGGAAATCCGTTCTCTGGCGTCACTTCGCGTACACGGTTGAGATAACCGATGCCGTGTATATCAAGATCGAAATACTTCGGTTTTTCAGACGTAGTTTGTCTACTGGTCATGACACATTCTCCTTGAACATTATTGAATGCCGGAGAACGCGATTCCCTGGCGGGAAGTCGTTTCCCGGCAGGGTGAGTAAAGTCAGGGCAAGCCCAGACCTTGGATTGACGGTAAAACCGCGATGTCGCTTACACAATCCGATGACATCTTTTTGCCACTGAGACCGCAGTGGCCACGTACAAAGTCGTTACCCCTCCCTCGCGGGGACATTGCAGACAAACTGCAGGTACTTGAGCATGCCACGTGCATTAGCAAAGGCGGCATGGTCGGCAATTGTCTGGTTGGGAAACCAGTTGGCAATATCGTCAGACAATGCCGCACTGCCACCCCCGACGAACAGCACCCGGTCCAGTTCCACCCCAAGCCCGAGCTTGCGGCGTGTTTCCGTGTAGAGCCTTTCCACCAACTCCCGTTTCGCCGCCTTCACCAGGTCAGAAACGTCGTGATCCTTCCCGTGAAGTCGTAATCTTTGCGTTTCAACGGCCCTGGCAATGCTTTGCTCACCCAGCTCATCGACATCAAATAGTTCCTGAATACCGTCCGCTACACGTACCTTCACGTTGAGCATGCCGCGATTCAGAGAGCCCGACGATTCGTGGACAATGCCCTGATCCCGGACCACCACATAGTCAGTCGTCCGGCCACCGATATCGACAATGGCAATGGGCGCGTTGACGCGATCGGCATCAAGCGTCACGCCATCGTCGGACGTCACGATCACGAAGTCATACCAGGCAGCCAACGCCTCCGGAATCACCTCGTGGAACGCAATACTGGTTTTGAGTGTTCGCTGCGCTGACGTGTGCGAAACGACAGGCTCTACCGTCAATTTCAAGCCGTCTCTCTTTGCCTGGATCGCCTGTCGCCTTTGCTGACCATCATTGCGGTAGAACGCTGAGACCGGTAATCCGGTGACCGCGTGCACAGATCGGCCCGAAAGACCCGCCTGGTGTAATGCATGTTGAACGATCACCCGGTTTAGTGCCGAACCCGGGTATTCATTGAATTGGGTGGGTTCACCATCCACCGCGCCGACGGAGTACACACTGCCCTCGGTTTCGTACTCAAAGATCTTCTGCTCCTCCTCCCGAATCCAGGTGACACCCGCTGACCCCATCCGCGCCCGGGACGGCACCGCCACAAGGCGCCCGTCCGGCAACGCCACTTTGGTGTACGCATAGCCGTCATCCAGGCCTACCGGAACGACTTCCATGGGATCGATCGGTAGCGGTGATAGGTCATCGTCAGTATATTTTTCATCGGTTCGTTCGGTCATGGAGTACATCCTGGCTTCTGTATTAAGTGTCGTTATTCGCCAATCACTCGTCTCAGGTGGGCAAAGGGCTTACCGACAGGCTCTTTGGGAAGTGGATCGGGGTTTAAAACAGTGTTATCAAAGGCGTGACCTTGTTTGGCTTCTTCACTGGGCATATCCGCCGAATGGTGATTGTCCGTGTCGATGGGGTGACAACCCTCCATCATGGTGCGCGTACTCCACGCCCGCGAGATCAAATCGGGAGCGGGCAAAATTTGCTCAGATTTGATGACCTGGCATTCACTGCGAAACCCCACTGAAAGAAGTTGCCTCAACCACTCGTTTTGTCGGCCCCTGGGTAGACGCTGTAAGCGCTGTAACAGAATTGCTTCGAGGGGTATCCGCCGATCGAGGGATAGGCTGATCTGCTGGAGCGAGCCGGCGCCCATAGCGATTAAGCCTCATCTCCACCCTGGCGGGCGCTGCCTTCGATTTGCCGATACACTACTGGGCGCAGGGCAGGTAGCCGTTCACCGTGCAGGATGTCGCCCGGCAGGTCACCCATCCGCTCCCTTGCCCTGATGGCCATGGGTGTTTGTTGTCGAACGTCCTGTCGGCAGATATCCAGGCAGTGATACCCAAGTGGCAAGGCAAAAATCCGGCGCACCCAGCGGCCACTGGCAGCGACCTGCTCGACCAGATCCATCGGCATCTCAATGCCCAGATGACGCAAGGTCCGATCTGCACACATCAGCTGGTCATACTCGCCCAGCAACTGCGCTGCACGAAATGCGTAGGGGTTGGCAAACTGCAACGATACCCTCTGGGGCCGGCTCGATTGCGCCACAACGAACTCCAGCGAGCTGCTCGGTGTTGCCATAAGCGCGGCCATCCTTTGCTGCAGGCCCCCAAGCTGAGCACGGATATCGGCAATACCCTCCTCCACTTTGAGTAGCCACCAGTCTGCGTAGGGGTCGTCGAAGCGAATGGCGTGCCATAGGGATTTCAGACGATCAGCGAACCCGATCAGGCCGATGATAGCGGGCTTGCCATCGGCAGCCCGTCGACCGCGAATGAGGCTCTGAGCTTGATACGTCTGGATAGTCAACCAGACGTCACCCTGCAATGCACCCAGCCCTGACTCAGGTAGCTTGGAATCCGTGGTTTGGTGGGACAGCTCGGCGCCTAAACTCATTGACATCACTCCCATGCAAGCTCGTTTCTATCGTGCTATGAATCCACGATTCGCAGCACGAGACCATGGAATATCTATCCGGTCGCTGCGTTGCTTTCATGGGTGATGGATCAAGTTGTTCCAGTGGAAACACCCAAGCGGGGCGTCGAACGCCGTCAATACTTCCAGGGCGGTGCGGCGAAAGATTCAGGTGTCATCGTTTAACGAAGCTCGCAACTTGGCCAGCTGCTCCCGGCCATAGGCCTGGGAACGTTCTCGTTCCTCAGCAGTTTTGGCTTTTTGGGCTTCGTCCTCAGGTGGCGGCGCGTGATGTACACGCTCCTGCCTGGCTTCAACGACTTTAATGCCAAGATTAGGCACGAATTCGCCTTGTTGCGCGGCCTTACACAGGGAGTGTAAAAACCGCAACTCGTCGTATACAGGTTTCATCCCTTTATTCTCGGACGCTAGTCGGCCCTGGAGTTCATCGAGCACCAGCTGACGATCATCAGGGTCGATCATTGCAAGATACCGATCCGCCAAGTGTTTCTGGTTCTCTGACAGTCGCGGTGGATAAATCAAAGTTTGATCCGACGGCAGGGGGATGGATTGATCGCTTTCTGAAAATCCTTTTCTCTCATTGTTGGTATTTGGTGTAGTGGTTGTTGTAGTTGTTTTTTTATAATTACTACTACAACGACTACCGTAGTGTTCTCGTTCCTCCGCCTTTGAATTTTGGTGCTGGTCAGATTGCCCATATATTCTGGTTTCTGACGGCTTATTCAGCTGATCAAGGCTAGCGGTATGAAATGTGAAATAGCGACCGTGTTGGTCGTGGTTTCCGCGGCTCTCTGAGAGTTGCCGAGCGGCCTGCAAGCGGCGCTCAATGGCTGACTCCTGCCGGCCGAGGTACTCTCCCTGTTGAATATCTCTATCCAGGCTCTCTAGCACCGCCTCGGCCACCCGTCGAACACGCGCATGGTGGTGCTCCTGGGATTGTGTGACGAAGGCCATGTAGGCCTCATCCAGGTACAGGGCATCCGCCAGCGGTAAAGGCTCATCATGGAGGCTGTAGACATTACCGGTGAAGCGACCACTCTTCTGCCGCACTTTGGCGCACAAGGTCAACCAACGCGTAAGGCGCAGGATGGCTATGGCGCGGGAGACTGTCGATGTCGAAGAAACGTTGGTCTTTCTGGCAATGGTATCGTAATCGGGAAAGGCCGTTCGCCCACCCGTCTCCCGGGCATGTAACATGATGACCATCCATACCAGCTTGTCGACCGGCTCCAGTACCGGATCCTGGATGACCATGGCGGGCACCGCCTGATGCCAGTTACCCACAAACAACATGGTATCCGGCGAGGATGAATCACTTTGCGTCCGAACTTTGGCAATGGTCGCCTTGATTAGTGCATCGAGCGCAACGGTTTCTGGACGCAATCCGTCCTCATCATGGGCCATTCTCGGCAACCCGCTCGGCAGGTATGCAGCCGACGCTTTCACCGTAGGTTTCCCAGCGCTGCACCAGCGCCCACAACGATCGCAGCCCGATACCCGTATGTCGCTGCAGGCCGAGATAGTCCGCAGCGGCCAAGGTGTTTTTGTCTTCCGATGTCAGGCATTCTTGCCAGGCATACCAGAGCCTGTGGGTATCCGCTTCGTCCAGCTCGGGCGGCCTACCTACCGCCGGCGCCAGCGTCAATAATCGGCGCCAGCGGGTGTATTCCCGCGAACTCAAACCGAACAGCTGTTGCATCATCTCCAATGGCGCGTCGGCGACCAGCAATTCACGCTGCAGATCTTCGGATTCTCGCTGATGCTGCAGGTGCTCCAGCATCGGCCAGAAGACATCGCGATTAAGACTAATCTGCAGGCAATGCACCCGCAGCGTATCGACCCGATAGAGATCAGCCAGGCTCATTGTTTTCAGGGCATCCAGCTCTTTGGGGCCAAAATTCATCGCCCGTAGCGCCTGCTGGTCCCCCTCAGCCAGGCATCGCATGGCATATAACAGAACGGCGGTGGTGAGATCCGCCTCTTTATTGGAGGGCATCGCCATCACCCTGCTCGGACACCCACAACTCGATACCACTGTCGTAGGCGAGTCGTTTGATAGCGCGGTAAGCATCCATTAGTTGCAGCAAATGCTGCCACTCCGGCGGGTTTAGCTGTTGCCAGAGCTGACTGCTCAGATGACCGGGATCTGGTGTCCAGACGCTATTGAATAGCAATCCGGCATCATGGGATGCCAGTGCCTGGTGCAGCATAGAGGCATCATCGAGATACGCCAGGACACTATCAACCGGTGCCATGGTCAACTCCGAACTCGCCGCCAACTGCCACCACAACGCAGATACCAGCGCCAGCATGTCCGCATCGAGCGTCTCGGTCAGATCCTGGGGTGGGACACCGATCAGCAAGAAGCCAAGACCTTGATCCGGGAGTTGAATCACGATCTCACGTAACCCGTGTGCTGCCGCCAACGCCGAGGCACAGTCCCAGATCTGGTGGCGCAATGCATCCACATCCTTGTGATGGCCAGTCGGATTGGCCTTCGCCACTGGGCTCGCCCCAGTCGTGGTATTCGCCTCCGCACCCCTGACGTCGTTATTAGCCACCGGGGATGAGCTTTCGGAAGGCAGGCGATCGGACATCAGCTTATCCGTGCACTGCGCCTTGTCCACTGGGTTTTCAGCTTCCAACCCACTATCCGGCCAGCCTTCCCCTGCGCGAGCAGGGTTGTCGGTAAACTCGAATGACCGGCCTGCCAGGTGGGCTTCCATCTCCAGATGAATTACCTGACGATGCTGTTCGGACTCCACGGCAATCTCGTTTTCCAATGCATCGCGCAACGGCTGGATATCCCACTCGGGAGCGTCATGGCGGCGGCATAACTCCGCAAACACACTGTCGAAAACCGTATCGTCGCCCAGTTGGTGCCGAGCCCAGATCGCTTGGGCTGCACGTTCCAGGGCGCGGATCTTTTCAACCTGAGGCCGCCCCAATCCAGCAGCTAGGGCTTTCGGCATCAATGGCCAGAGTACCTCAACGGCGTACCCCATCTTGGAAATCATGCTGTGACTAAGGCCAAATCCCCGCTCCCGGAATATTGCTTCCAGTTGACGCTGGGACAGGTTCTCGACCGCCAGTTCTTGTTCCAGGAGGGACTTCGCTTCAAATACCGCCAAGGCTTTGTCGATGAAGGGCAGACCCCCGCGAAGTTCGTTTTCACGCAGATGAGCAAACAATACGTTCGATTCTTGCGACCAGGGCTTGATGACGCAATCGATCCAGCGGAACCGGTCATCCCCTGTCTCTTCGAAGAGCTCCTGCAGTATCGTCAGCCGCGTATTGCCGCCACTGTGTAGCACGTAGTCCGAAAACCCCGGCTCCTGTGAAAGCACCAGTGGCTGGTCCAGACCTTCAGCCTGGATCGACGCCTTGATGCGGTCGTATTCCGGGTTCTGCTGGCGGCGGGGATTGCGAGAATAGTGATGGATGCGGGTGACATCCACGCGTGAGAGCTCATGGGTCGATGGCGACTTGTCATTCATCGTCATTGCCCACCTCGGCCTCTTCTACTTCGGAGTCACCGTCAACGCCGTAGAAAATCTCAGGGTGTTTGACCATGCTCGCCCGAGGCACGGGCTTCAGCCGTCCGTCAGAGTGGTCCGCCACGATGCGGGTATATCGCTCAATTTGCGTCGCCATCAGTGGGCTGGCATATCGGTGTTGGCCGGCAATCTGATACAAGTAGGAAACCGAGTCGTTGCACGCTACCGCAACTTCTGCCCGCTCCCTTTTGGTTGCCATCCTTAGAAAATACTTTAGCTCCATGCAAACTAACATTAGCACTGTGCATATTGTCCCACAAGATTTTATGCTAATTAAATGTTTATCATTGTGCTAAATTCTGCTAAACTACATATATGACAAGAAAGCATATTCCGATACGGCTCAAGAATCTTGAGATCCTCATTCGTGAAGCTGGTTCGGCGGCGAGCTTGGCCCGCGCTGCGGACACCAATAGCTCCTACCTCAGCCAGGTTCGAAATCAGCTGCCTACCAAGAAAGGAACTCCACGAGGCATCGGGGATGATCTAGCCGCCAAGTTAGAGACGGCCATGGACAAGCCCCAGGGCTGGATGGACGAAGATCACGAAAATGAGGAGAGCATCGCCCTGGAGCGCGATGGCCCCAGTCGCGGCAATCACCATCCGTTAATCGCGTGGGACCAGGTCGGAAAAGGGCACGAAATATCAGAGGATAAACCGCCACCTTACAATACCCAGCTCCTCATCTGCCCGGTCAAATGTAGTGATGAGACATTCGTACTGCGCGTGCGCGGCGCCAGCATGGAGCCGAAGTTCCGAGAGGGAGAATTGATTTTTGTCGATCCTCAGGCAGCAGCCGATCACGGGAACTATGTCGTCGTTCGTTTTGAAGCATCCAATGAGGTGTCGTTCAAGCAATTGATCGTGGAGGAAGGCAAGCAGTATCTCAAAACGCTCAACCCTGATTGGCCTAATCGCATTGTTGAGGTGACCGCAGATACCGTCTTGTGCGGTGTCATCATTTTCAAGGGAGAGGCGCTTTAAATTCGTTTAGCACAGCGGTAAGAACTTTGCGGGTAGGATCGCTTGTTTCAATGATTAGCTCAATGCTAATCTTTTCGCGAATTCCAATCTTACTAGCCTGTGTGAACGCAATGACCGACCCTCTTCAATACAGTGTGCCGCTACCCAAATGGATACGCGGCAAAAAGTTAACAGAGCTCACCGGTTTTCGCCTGGATGCACAGAAGCACAAACGCGTACAAGGCGTTTGGTTAGAAGGCGTTCACTGGGTGAAAGCGCCGGATGGCAACATCATGTACAACTGGCGCGCAATTGATGAATGGACGGAAAGTGGTTACCACTGACAAATCGACCAGCACATCGTCAGCAAAGTCAACTGAGGCGGAATTACCTGAAGGCGTACAAGTACACGGAGCCACGATCCGTATCGATTTTCGGTATCGAGGGGTGCGGTGCCGTGAAACCCTGAAAGGTTTACGGGTCACCAACGCCAACATCAAATTCGCTGAAAAAAAGCGTGCAGCGATTCTCTTTGAAATTGGTCGCGGTATCTTTGACTATGCCAGCCACTTTCCCGACTCCAATCGCTGCAGCCAGTTCGGCAGCAATCCCCACCGTGACCGCACCGTTGACCAGGCCCTGGACCTCTGGCTGTCTGTCAAGAAAATCCGGACCGCACAATCAACCTATGTCAACTACAAATCCAAA
Organism: Pseudohalioglobus lutimaris; assembly: GCF_002866825.1. Classification (GTDB taxonomy): domain Bacteria; phylum Pseudomonadota; class Gammaproteobacteria; order Pseudomonadales; family Halieaceae; genus Halioglobus; species Halioglobus lutimaris. The sequence goes on from NZ_PKUS01000003.1 coordinate 159,348, forward strand.
GTTGAAAATCATATTCGTCCTCGCTGGGGATCGCACAAACTCGCTTCAATCACGAAGACAGAAATAGAAAAGTGGATTGCGCTGGATCTCATCGCGCTCTCCAATAAAACCATCAACGAAATCATGATTATTCTGCGCGGCATCTTCAAAGATGCAAAAGCTGATAACGTGCGCTACGACTCTCCCCTTGATGCGATCGATAACCTCCCGCTGGGTGATCGGGAAGATCCCGACCCCTTCACCCTGACAGAAATCGAAACTATCTTATCCACTCCAACGAAACGCGTGCAGGAGATCCACATGATGGGGTTTGCGTTCTGGTCGGGACTGAGAATCTCGGAGCTGATCGCGTTGGCCTGGGAAGATATCGACCTCAAGCGTGGGACGGTCAAAGTCTGTCGTGCCAGGGTGAACGGTACCTACAAGCAGACCAAAACCAAACGCTCCACGCGGGAGGTGGAACTGATCACGCCTGCAATCGAATGGCTGAAAGTACAACACCCGCTCACGGAGGGATTGGCGCCGCGTCAAATGAAGGTCAAGTCACGCGACAACAAGAAAAGTTTTTCCGAGAAGGTTCGACCCGTCTTTTTAAACAGTAATACAAAGCGGCCACACGAATCCGACGGGACGGTACGAAATAACTTTTGGCGTGCCCACCTAAAAAAAGCCAAGGTGCGCTATCGTGGGCCGAACAATGCGCGTCACACCTTCATCAGCCAATTGCTGACCGCCGGCATTCCAAAGGAGTGGATTATTCGCCAGGTTGGGCACACAAGCACCCGCATGATCGATGAACACTACGGCAAGTGGATATCGGAAGATGCCGCCGGCATGGCGGCATTCGTATCGGAAAAACTAGGGGTTTCTGAAGGTTTGGTCCCAAAATGGTCCCATACCGAGCAGGGAAGAGATCTTATTCCAATGAAATCAACCCGTTATATGGCGGAGAGCGAGGGATTCGAACCCTCGATAGGGTATTAGCCTATACACCCTTAGCAGGGGTGCGCCTTCAGCCACTCGGCCAGCTCTCCGAAGACGTTGCAAACAGATTTTAAGGAGCCGGAAACGCGTTCCGACTCAGGCGCGAGATAATACCACAATCAGTGGGAAATCAAAGTGATAGGGAAGTTCTGACGGGGATTATTCGGGATTCTCGTCAACTTTTTTGCCGCCGTCATCCTGAATGCGCTCGTAGATTTCCTCGCGATGGACAGCGACATCACGGGGAGCATTCACCCCGATGCGTACCTGGTTTCCTTTCACACCCAACACGGTAACGGTAATGTCGTCCCCTACCATTAACGATTCACCCACTCTGCGAGTCAGTATTAACATTTACTTCTCCAATACGTTTGCGCTAGAGCTGGCGCCATTGCGCGCAATCCTGACTCTACTACGTATTTATACCATGTCGAAAACGGCCAGAATAGAAATTCATCCTTCCTAATTTGCCCAACGCAACGCTGTGCCTGGCTTAGGCAGCGTTTTCGTCGCGGGGTTCCCCATCCAAACCGAAAGACGAGTGCAGGGATCGCACCGCCAACTCCAGGAACTTCTCTTCGATGATCACCGAGATCTTGATCTCGGAAGTCGTGATCATCTGGATGTTGATCCCCACTTCGGCCAGCGCGGCGAACATCTGGCTGGCAACACCGGCATGGGAGCGCATACCCACCCCTACCACCGAGACCTTGGCGATTTTGCTATCAACCCTGACTTCGCGCGCGCTGATCTCACTGGCGACCTGCTTGAGCACTTCTTCAGCCCGCGGCAAGTCATTGCGACCGACGGTAAAAGTAAAGTCGGTAGAGCCGTCATCGGCCACGTTCTGCACAATAACGTCGACTTCGATATTGGCTTCGCCAATGGGGCCAAGGATATGGTGAGCCACACCGGGCATGTCGGGGACGCCCAGAATAGTGAGCTTCGCCTCGTCACGGTTGAATGCAATACCGGCAATGGTTGGCGTTTCCATCTCTGTGTCTTCCTCAAGTGTAATCAGGGTTCCGGGGCCTTCCTCAAAGCTGTGTAACACGCGTAGAGGAACACTGTATTTCCCGGCAAATTCCACGGCGCGAATCTGCAGTACCTTGGAACCCATGCTGGCCATTTCCAACATTTCTTCAAAGGTGATTTTGTCTAAACGGCGGGCACCATCCACCACGCGCGGGTCTGTGGTGTAGACGCCATCCACGTCTGTATAGATCTGGCACTCGTCCGCTTTCAACGCTGCCGCCAGTGCAACTGCCGTGGTATCGGAACCTCCGCGCCCAAGCGTGGTGATATTGCCCAGCTCGTCGACGCCCTGGAAACCGGCAACAACGATAACAAAGCCGCCGCTGAGGTCGGCGTGCAGGCGCTGGTCATCAATCTCGCGGATACGCGCCTTGGTATGGGCGTCGTCGGTGAGGATGCGCACCTGGCTACCATTATAGCTCTTGGCCTTGACGCCGCGTTTGTCCAGCGCCATCGCCAGCAACGCAGTGGTCACCTGTTCACCTGTGGACACCAGCACGTCCATTTCCCGAGGCACCGGGCGATCCTGAACCTCATGGGCCAGACCGATGAGACGATTGGTCTCGCCGGACATGGCGGAAACGACCACGACAACGTCATGACCCTCAGCACGGAAGCGTGAAACTTTGTCGGCCACCTGTTCGATGCGCTCGATGGTGCCCACGGAGGTGCCGCCAAATTTTTGTACGATTAAGCTCATTTTCTCTCACAAACCGGCGTGAAACTCACGCCCGGGTTATAGACCCCGGATAAAAGCGGCGGTATTAAACACCACTGTGTCAGTATTTAAAACCCCCGGCCAACCCCGGAGACCTGCGTACAGGCATAGCCGCCGCTATTGCGGACCGCATTACCCGGCCTGCTCCTCAACCCACTGCGGCACTGCCTTGAGCACGTCGGCAAGCGCCGCCGTATCGGTGCCGCCACCCTGCGCCATATCCGGGCGGCCACCACCCTTGCCTCCCAGGCGGCCGGCAAACTCACGCATCAGGTCTCCGGCTTTCACTTTCCCGGTCAGATCCTTGGTGACCCCCGCGACCAGCGCGACCTTGTCATCATTGACCGCGGCCAACAACACCACGGCAGAACCCAGCTTGTTCTTCACCTGGTCCAGCGTATCGCGCAGGGACTTCGCATCGGCCCCATCGACGTTGGCGGCCAGCACCTTGATGCCGGCCACATCGACGGCATCCGCGGTAAGATCGGAACCGGTTCCTGTGGCCAGTTTCTGCTTCAGTCGGGCGACTTCCTTTTCCAACTCGCGATTCTCCGCACGCAGGCCGCTCACCTTCTCTGCGACATTGTCGGCGTTGCCCTTCACCACCTCACAAACTGAGGCCAGACGCGCCTCGGCGGCATCAAACTGGGCCAGTGCCGCGGCGCCGGTTACACCTTCAATGCGACGGATTCCTGCGGCCACGCCGGATTCCGCTGTGATGCGCATCAGGCCGATGTCACCGGTACGCGCTACATGGGTGCCGCCGCAGAGTTCAACGGAAAAGTCGCTCTCCCCCATCGACAACACACGAACTTCGTCTCCGTACTTCTCGCCAAACAGGGCCATGGCACCGGCTTCAACCGCTTCATCCATGGACATCAGTCGCGTTTTTACTTCTGTATTGGCGCGTACCTGGTCATTAACCAGGGTCTCTACCTGCTTCAGTTCAGCGCTGGTCACACCCTCGAAGTGGGAGAAGTCAAAGCGCAGGCGCTCTGAATCCACCAGCGACCCCTTCTGCTGTACATGCTCGCCCAGCACCTTGCGCAACGCGGCGTGAAGCAGGTGCGTGGCTGAATGATTCAGGCGGGTCCGCTGGCGCAGGGAATCATCCACGCGGGTCTCGAGGACATCACCCTTACTGACACTGCCCTCAAGTACTTTCACATGGTGCAGGTGCTGGTCGGACGACTTGGTGGTGTTGGTCACCTCCAGCTTCAGGCCGCGAGCCGTCATGTAACCGGTATCGCCCACCTGGCCACCGGACTCACCGTAAAAAGGGGTGTTGGAAAGCACGACAATACCGGTCTCATCGGTATCCAGGCTGTCCACCTCGGCGCCATCGCGCAACAGTGCGGTGACGGTTCCCTCGCCGTGCAGGCTGTCGTAGCCGGTAAACTCGGTGTGTCCTTCCAGCTTGAGAATGTCGTTGTAATCGACCTTGAAGCTGCCCCCCTCCTGCGAGCGTGAGCGCTGTTCGGCCATCGCAGACTCGTAGCCCGCAAGGTCCAGGCCAAGGCCGCGTTCACGCGCAATATCGCCGGTGAGGTCCAAGGGAAAGCCGTAAGTATCGTAAAGCTTGAACACCACGTCGCCGGGAATTTCCTTGCCCGCCAAACCGTCGAGTGCGTCCTCGAGAATCTGCATGCCGTTATCCAGCGTTTTGGCAAACTGCTCCTCTTCAGTGCGCAACGCTTTTTCGATCTGCGGCTGCAAACTCACCAGTTCCGGGTAGGCACCACCCATCTCATCGGCCAGGGTCGCAACCAGCCTGAAGAAAAAGGGTTCACTTGCGCCGAGCTTGTTGCCGTGGCGCACGGCACGACGGATGATCCTGCGCAGTACGTAGCCTCGGCCCTCATTGCCGGGCAGCACGCCGTCGGTGACCAGAAAGGCACAGGAGCGAATGTGGTCGGCAATAACCCGCAGTGATTTATGTTCCAGGTCTTTGACACCGAGAATGCCCGCGGCCGCGGTAATCAGCGCCTGGAACAAATCGATCTCGTAGTTGCTGTGTACCTTCTGCATCACCGCGGCGATGCGCTCCAGACCCATGCCGGTATCAACCGAGGGTGCAGGCAATGGATGCATTTCGCCCGCACCATCGCGATTGAACTGCATGAAAACCAGGTTCCAGATCTCGATATAACGGTCCAGGTCGTCGTCCGCGCTGCCCGGGGGACCACCGGGCACATCGGGCCCATGATCATAGAATATTTCCGAACACGGACCACAGGGGCCGGTATCGCCCATCTGCCAGAAGTTGTCCTCGTCCAGGCGGGAAATACGCTCCCGGGGGAAGCCGATCTCATTGACCCAGATCTCTTCCGCCTCGTCATCGGAGACGTGGCAGGTCACCCACAAGCGCTCGGGCGGCAAGCCCAGAGTATCGGTGAGGAAGTTCCAGGCAAACTGGATAGCGTCCCGCTTGAAGTAATCGCCAAAGCTGAAGTTGCCCAGCATCTCAAAAAAGGTGTGGTGCCGGGCGGTATATCCGACGTTTTCCAGATCGTTGTGCTTGCCGCCGGCGCGCACACAGCGCTGGCTGGATGCGGCTCGAACGTAGGGACGCGGTTCAGTACCCAGAAACGTGTCCTTGAACTGATTCATGCCGGCATTGGTGAACAGCAGGGTCGGGTCATTGGTCGGCACCAGCGAACTGGACGGCACCCGGGTATGCCCCTGCTGCTCAAAGAAATCCAGGAACGCCTCACGTATCTCTACGGTCTTCATAGTTTATCTCGTTAGTATCTGGTGAACGGGCCCTAGCCCGCCATATGCCCTTCGGCAAATTCCCTGCCGGCGATGATATGCAGGTGCAAATGGAAGACGGTCTGGCCTGCACCCTCGCCATTGTTGATAATCAGGCGGAAAGCGTCCTGTACACCCAACTGCTCGGCCACTTTGCCCGCCGCCAGCAGCAGGTGCCCCAGCAGCGCCTGGTCCCCGGGCCCGGCATCCACCAGCCGCGCAATGCCCTGCCTGGGAATGACCAGCACGTGCACGGGCGCCTGGGGCGCGATGTCATTGATGGCAATACAGTGCTCGTCCTCGTAGATGAGCTCCGCGGGAATCTCGCCAGCGATAATCTTGCCGAAAATGGTATCTGTCACAGCGCTACCCCAGTTTCTCGTCTGCAGTCAGCTGGCGCGCTTCAGACTCCAGCATCACTGGAATGCCGTCGCGCACCGGGTAGGCGAGCCCGGAGGCCTTGCATATCAGCTCGCCTTTTTCTTCATCGTATTCCAGTGGCGCCTTGCTCACTGGGCACACCAGGATGCTGAGTAGTTTCTTGTCGATCATATGAGAACCGGTCTTCCTGAAAGGGCCAGCATTATACGGATTTTTTACGGGGTCGCCTATTGGCCACTGGTCGCAGCCGGCATAGGCGGCACCAGCAGTTGCGGGTCGATACGCTCGCTGCGCCAACTCATTCTCCAATCCAGGTGAGGCCCGGTGGCACGGCCCGTCGCGCCCACCTCGCCAATCAGTTCTCCGCGGCGGATTTCAGTGCCCACTGCCACATGCACTTTGCTCATATGCAGGAACGACGAGGACAGGCCGTAGCCATGGTCGAGAATCACCGTGCCGCCGGAATAAAACAGGTCGGGCTCTGCCAGCGTAACCACCCCGCCACTGGGAGCGTAAACCGGCGTACCGGTGGGAACGGCCACATCCACACCGTAATGCGGACTCTTTGGCGTTCCGTTATAGATGCGCTGGCTCCCGTATACGCCGGAGATACGGCCTGTAGTGGGCCACTCAAATCCCGCCAGCGCGCCCTGTAACAGGTCCGGCCGCTGCAGGCGCTGGCCCTTGGCGGCACTCACCAGGGCCCGCTCACGGGCGATACGGTCCAGGTGTTCCTGGGAAGGTGTCACCGTTTTCTGTGGCACCCCATCCACCCGGGAAATCCGATACTGGCGCGACGTGACCTCGAGGGTCTGTCGGCAGGGCCGCTCTCCCTCAATCACCAGCTCTGCCGAGGCGGCTGCATCGCGGCCAAAACCGCCAAAAAAAGTGCCATCCGCCAACACGTCCAGTTCACGCCCACCCAGGCTCACCGAACTGCCCGGTGCAGTGCTTCCCCATAACAGGCCGCCTTGCACGAGATCACCGTCCAGCGGCGGGCACTGGGCAGACGCCAGTGGCGAGCAGACTGCCAACAGGGTGGACCAAAACACGTTTTTCATTGCCAACTCCAGAACTTCATTACCGGGAACGGCGCTCACCGCAACAGGCGCTGCCTGCACCGCCGCAAACCACAGCGACATTATTACCCGCACCACCGCCGCGAACAATCACGATTTGGCATACTTGCCTAGGTGCGGGAGGCTTTGGCAAAACCCGCTCCATCCTTCTAGAATGCACCCATGGGACGTTACCGACCGCCGCGTAGACGCGGCTCAAAATACATCACCCCCGAGGGTGAAACTGCACTGCGCCAGGAGCTGCACCAGCTGTGGAAGGTCGAAAGACCACAGGTGACGCATGCGGTGCACGAGGCCGCCAAGAATGGGGACCGCTCGGAGAACGGTGATTACATCTATGGCAAACGCCGTCTGCGTGAAATCGATTCACGCGTGCGTTTTCTCAACAAGCGCCTGGACGAACTGGAGGTGGTCAGCAGAGCGCCGGACGACCCGGGTAAGATCCGCTTTGGCGCATGGGTGACGCTGGAGGACGAAGCAGGCGAGGAAAAGCGCTGGCGTATCGTTGGCCCGGATGAGTTCGATCTTGGCGCGGGTAAGCTCAGCATGGACTCGCCCATGGCGCGTTCAATGCTGGGCAAGGGCGTGGACGACGAGGTGGTTGTGCACAGCCCTTCCGGCGAGCAGACCTACTACGTCACCGACGTCAACTATGCGGACTGAACCGCCCCCTCCCAACCAACATATCAGCTTTCAGTAAGCTGTTGCCGACACGCATGGCTGGTGTGGGTGCGGGTGAAGCAGCGCTGGTATGACAGGGGCTTAAACCGTATGCATGCGCCCTACCCGCTTCAAACCCGGTGCGCAGAGCAGCAGATTAAAAACGCCACTCCAGGCCGACCGAGGCTGTGCGCGGTTTGTTGGGTCGAGCCCCGTCAGGCAGGCGAGAAACAATGGCACGCTCATCCAGCAGGTTCTCCACTTTGAGGTAGACCACGGCTTCTTCATTCAAGGCATAGCGGCTGATGTAGTCCAATACAAACAGGTCTTCGCTCTGGTCCCGCGCATCACCGCCCACACAACCGACGGTCATGCACATATCGTCGACGTACTTGGCCACCGCATAGTTGCCCCAGCCATTGGCCGCGAGTATCCCAAGGCGCAGACTGAACACGTTCTCCGGTATGGAAGCCAGCCGGTCACCCTTTTCGAACCCTTCCTCGGGGTTGTCCTTACTGATCTCGGCATCGGTGTAGGTATACATCAGGTCCAGCGGCAGGCTGAAGCTGCCCAGCTCAAAGCTGGTTCCCGCCTGCAGCTCCATTCCCGCAATAACCGCTTGCCCGGTGTTAAACGAACCCGAGGTGGCGCCATTGGAACAGGGGCTGGCGTTGGAACAGTTCTCACTCTTGTTGTCGAAGTCTGAATAGAATCCCACGGCTTCAACAAACCACTGGCCGCGATAGCGCACACCCGCCTCGTAGTTGGTGCTGGTTTCCGGATCTTCAAACGACCTGGCGCCGCCGCCCAGGGGAGAGAAGCCCCTGTGCACACCGGCCAGAACCTGCCAGTTCTCGCTCACATCGTAAGTGAAAGACGCCCCGGGCAACCACTCATCGGTGTCGTTGCTGCGTCGACTTTTCAACTCATTGCGCTGCGGGTCGGCGTATTCCCTGCGCGAGGACTGCACATCCTCCCAGCGCAACGCCAGATTGACGTTGAGCGCGTCGGTTACCTGCCACGCATCCACCACCCAGAGGCTAAGCGCATCCGCAGACTCCAGTCTATTATTGCTGCCGACAGGAGCAGTGGTGCTGACGTAGACCAGCTGTCCATCAACCTGGTCATAGACATCTTCCGGCTGGAAGCGATCCATCTCGTCCTCGTGCACACGGCCACCCAGCGCCAGCTGGTGGTCACCAAAGCCCATATCGAAGTTCAGCTCGATGCCGCGGGATTCATAGTCGCGACTGTTGTTCTTGTATTTCAGGCCTGCGAAATCTTCGCTGCCGTCGAGGACGCCCTGGGCAAACACATCGCCGTCGTTGGCATCCTCGACCAGGCTGCCACCACCGCTGAGCTTGTACCAGTTGCGGGAGAACGCATTGTAGTAACCCGTGGCGGTCATGTTGATGTTGTCTGCCAGCTGCAGGCGGTAAACCAGGTTATAGCCCTGGTGATCATTATCCATTTCATCGGGTGCAGACAGCCCGTAACGACGGTCTTCGTCACGGTCAAAGTCGGTGTCAGTCAGCCCCAGGTACGTCTCGTCAGAGGTTTCCTCTGAGTACTGGGCTTTGAGCTGCAGACTTTGTAATTCTGTTTCCCAGGCCAGTTTCACCATATAGTCAGCGATGTCGTAGCCGGTATCCCGACTGCTGCGGTCAATCTCCTTGAACCCTTCACTGCGTCGCTGCGCCGTCTCCACCAGGAAACCAAAGTTCCCGCTGCGCGCACCGTAGTTGGCAATCAAGTCTGCCTCGGCATTCTGCCCGTAGGCAAGGTTTAACGCGCCCGCGCTCTCCTGGGGAATAGGCGTGGAAATGAGGTTAACCACACCGCCGGTTGTTTGCGGGCCGTAGCGCAACAATGGCGCGCCCTTGAGCACTTCGATGGTGTGCATGCGGCTCGCCGTGGGGAAGTAATAGGCCGCTGGATTGGAGTAAGGAGCCGGCGCGACCATAACACCATCTTCCAGCAGGGTAATCTTCGAAGAACGTTCCGCGGTGGCACCGCGAATACCTATATTGGGACGCAGGCCGTAGCCGTCCTCCTCCTGAATGTAGACTCCGGGAACAGTCTTCAATAACTGGTTGATGTCACGTGCGGCTTCAATTGAAATCTGCTCGCCGTCGATCACTGAGCCTGTTCCGGCCAGCAACCGGGCCTGCGCCTTGTCGCCAATAATGGTTACTTCTTCAATATCGTCGATACCGGCTTGTACAGTGGTGGCCAGCGCGGCCGCCACTGCGGCGGCAAGAATGCGGTACTTCATATTATCCCCAGAAAGCGCGTCTTAAGTTACAGACGAATAATAATGAGATGAATTCGCATTTACAAGTCTAAATGTGATCGATTCTCATTAATCTGCAGTCACTTTTCCGGGGCAGCAGCCTGCCGGCCATGGGAGAGCGGCATTGGCGGTGAGGCCACAATGCTGCTATAGACAGAAACTCAGCGAACCCAACCACCAGATACGGCAGCCGGGATAAGCACAGCGAGGTCGCTAACCCCCGGGAACGTAGCCGTCGACAGTGCAGGGAAGGCTCGAGTCACAGGTGTCGACAAAGCGCCCTACCCCGTCGGGCATAAGGAAGAAATGCTTCTGTTTCTGGGCCACCGGGTCCTTGCGTGGGCGACTGTGCGGGTCTTCACCGAAATCCGGTTCAAAGGGGGGCGTGTTGGTAATCGGCGGCGCGGCGCTGCCGCCATTCACCGCACCACCTCCCACCGGGCCGTTGTCCCAGATGGAAATTACCGAGCCAAGAAACTCACCTGCAGGCACCGGTTCCAGGCCCACGAAGGGGTTACTGTCAGGGTGCCGACCCGGTTCCAGGGCGGGCACCCGTAGCCTGGCACCGATGGCACGGGCCATGGATTCAGCGGCCCACATACTCACCTGGTGATCGCCATAGGCCACCTGCAGCAAGACCGCATGTGACGGAGTGTTAGGCAAGGTGTTGTTTTCGATATGGTAGACATAACCACTGGACTCGGCTCTGTCCCAGAGCATCTGCGCCAGAGACAGCAAGAACCCCTGATCCTTGATGCTGGGGTAACCACCGCCGTTGTCGCCAGTGGCCCCGCCGCCGAAGAACGGCTTGTACACGTCGAAGTCGATGCTCCGGCGCAACAGGAAACTGTAAGCCATGCCGGGCACGCCGAGCACGCCACGGGTCACGTCCTGGATCACGGCCATCAGCGCGCCCCCGAGAATGCCACCCTGACTGTTGCCGTCGTAGTAGACCACGCTGTTATCAAAAGCCGCCACTCCGCCTGACTGGAAAGCCGGATGCGCGGCGAACCCCGCATCATGCTTGAGCAGGCGCGCGAGGAACATAAAGTTGAGCATGCCCTGCTGCTGACGGTCGAAGAAAGCGGGAAGCAGGCTGAAGTCCTGCAGCGCCTGCACGGCAAAACCGGCGTCCTCATTGGCAAAGCCGCTCCAGTCAGTGGCACAGAACATCATCTGGTAAGTGTCGGCCATGATGTCAACATTGTTGCCGGTACCCCCCTGCACTTCACCGGCACTACCCAAAAGACCATGACCGTAGAGCGAGGCTCGCGCCTGCACCTTTGGCGCCTGGGCGAAATCCTCGCTGACGGAACGCGGAATACGGCAAAAGAACCGGGCGGTAAACAGGTTATCGCCACCGAGGCGGTCAGGCAGGCCATCATCCGGGTCGGCATAATAGAACGTAGAACCGGGGCCGCCTTCATCTGACGCCAGGAAGTTGGGTACCTGGAAGGTACCGGACACCTCACGGCTGATCTGCTCATCTTCACCCTCGCCGCAGCCATCAATCCCACAAGGCGCAAATTCGGTGACCGCTGCAACCTCGAACAGGGGTGCGGCGCTACCCAGGTCCGCAAACGCCTCGTCGCGAATATGCAGCAAGCGTTCGGTGATGCTCTGAACCGAACCGATGTTGAAATCCCAGGCCAGGTAGAGCTTCTCACGCGCAATACCGGCATCGGCGAGAATCGTAAAGATGTCCTCCATCGCTGCCCGGCGATCTTCTATGGCGCTGTTATCGGTCAGGGTGTCATCGCGGAAGGCTCGAAATACTGCCGGCGCCTCAAGCTCTTGTCCATCGGCATCACGCAAGCCACGCAGGGCGACTATATACCGTCCGCCGCGCTCAAACTGCTGCATGGGGCGGATAAGCAAAGCCTGCTCCGATGGCTCGTCCGTATTGGCATCCAACTCCGCAAAAATCAGGTGCTGTTCCCCGGTCTCGGCATTGATCACCACAATCGGCGCATCCGCATTTAGGGATTGCTCGATATCGGTAATGGCGGCCGCGCCGGTCTGCTCGAGGTCGATGCCCGGCACCTGCAACATAATCAGCTGTGAGGGGGAAAAGCCGTCATTCCTGTTCCACTCGCCCGGATCCACGCGCACGTCCTGCTTGTTGGCAGGGAGAGAGGCCTGCGACAGGTTCACCCGCCGGCCAGTAGGAGTCGTCTCGTCCGCCACCGTAAAGGCGGCACTTGGCCAGGGGAACATACAGTTCACCCCATCCAGGATCTCGCAGCGCTCGGCATTCGGCGTCTCGATACTGATGGGCGGGACCGGGGCCGGCGGCCTTGAATCGCTGCTGTCGGAACAACCAGCTATTGACGCGCTCAATAGCGCCCCAGCCAGTAATATCAGTGGAGAACGGTATGCGCTCATGGTTATAGCTCCTGCTTGTTTTTATCCATGGTGCCGGGCTTGCGACCCAGCGTACTAGCCAACGTAAATCAATCTGGCGGGTTTGCCAATTGCAGGGCCGTGATTCGCGCCCGCAAAGCGGGCAATACCTGCTCCTCAAACCAGGGATTGCGACGCAACCACAAGGTATTACGCGGCGAGGGGTGCGGGAGTGGGAGGAAGCGCGGGGCGAAATCCTGCCAGCGCTGAACCCTGGCGGTCAGGGTTTCTGCACTGCGTCCCAGATAATACTGCTGGGCATAACTGCCCACCAGCAGCGTGAGCTCCAGCGCCGGCATCTGCTCTAGCAATGCTTCATGCCAGAGCGGCGCACATTCGCTGCGCGGCGGCAGGTCGCCGGACTTGCCTTTACCGGGGTAGCAAAAGCCCATCGGCATGATGGCTACCCGCGACTCGTCGTAAAACACCGCGTTATCCAGCTGCAGCCACTGTCGAAGCCGTTCGCCGCTGGGGTCATCCCAGGGAATTCCCGTCGCGTGAACCCGGGTGCCGGGCGCCTGGCCGACAATCAGCAGCCTGGCCGTTGCGCTGACGCGAACGACAGGATTCGCCCCCAGCGGCAGCCCCGCCTCGCACTGGCGGCAGGCGCGAACGCGGGCCAGTAAACCGTCCAGGGACGAGTCTTTGCAAATTGGATCAACCATGCGGTCACTATTCATCATTCACACGATTTATTGGCTACCGGGCCGCGTGCTGGTAAGATTCCGCGCTTTGCAAGCATTCCCATGCAAACCTGCTTCCAACGCTGGAGAACCTATGACTCGCCCGTCCCTGTTTGAGCTGGAAAACCACTCGGACTTCATCCAACGTCATATTGGTCCCACTGTCAAACAGCAAGAGGAAATGGCGCGAATCCTCGGCTATGACAACCTCGATGCATTAATTGACGACACAGTGCCCGCGGCGATCCGCCGCCACACACCTATGGATCTGCCCCCTGCGCAAACTGAGCAGGCGGTCATCGCCCGCTTGCGCGCGCTGGCCAGCCAGAACGTCGTCAACAAGTCATATATTGGCACCGGCTACAGCAACACGTTCGTCCCCGCCGTCATTCAGCGCAACGTGCTGGAGAACCCGGGCTGGTACACCGCCTACACGCCTTATCAGCCGGAGATTTCGCAGGGACGCCTCGAGGCGCTGCTGAGCTTCCAGCAAATGATCATCGATCTCACCGGTATGGACATGGCCAACGCCTCCATGCTCGACGAGAGCACGGCGGCGGCGGAGGCGATGACCCTGCTGCATCGCATGAACAAGAAGAATCGCAGCAATGTATTTATCGTTGCAGACGACTGCCACCCCCAGACCATCTCAGTGGTCAAAACACGGGCCGAAGTGCTGGGCATAGAGATAGTGGTCGGCTGCCCCGAAAAGCTGGTGGGCGATACTGAAGCCTTTGGTGTCTTGCTGCAGTACCCCGGCACCTACGGGCACCTGGAGGACATCTCTCCGTTGATTGAACGCGCCCACGCCGCGCAGACGCTGGTGACAGTCGCCGCCGATATCATGTCCCTGCTGCTGGTCAAATCACCGGGCGAACTGGGTGCCGACGTGGTCGTTGGCAACACACAGCGGTTCGGTGTACCCATGGGGTTCGGTGGCCCACACGCCGCGTTTTTCGCCACCCGTGACGCCTACAAGCGTTCTATACCCGGGCGCATCATCGGCGTGTCGATTGACCGTCGCGGCAACCAGGCACTGCGCATGGCCATGCAAACCCGCGAGCAACACATCCGCCGCGAAAAGGCCACCAGCAACATCTGCACTGCCCAGGCCCTGCTGGCTATCATGGCCGCGTTTTATGCCATGTACCACGGGCCCGAGGGGCTGCGCCGAATCGCCGTGAGGATCCACAGACTGGCCAGCATTTTTGCCACTGGCATGAAGGAAATAGGCCTGCCTGCGCAGCAGGCTACCTATTTCGACACGCTGACCTTCGAGGTGGGTGAACAGCAATCATCGATCATCGAAAGGGCCCTTGCCCAGGGCATCAACCTGCGCATTATCGACACCGACCGCCTTGGCGTCACGCTCGATGAAACCACTACCGCCGCCGATGTGGAAACACTGTGGCAGGTATTCAACGACGGTAACCTGCCCGATGTCAGCGCACTGGACGCTGCAATTGATGATACTTCCAGCATTCCGGCAGGACTGCTCAGGGACATGGACTACCTGCAGCATCCGCTGTTTAACGACTACCACTCCGAAACCGAGATGTTGCGCTATATGCGCTACCTGGAAGACAAGGACATTGCCCTCAACCGGGCGATGATTCCCCTGGGCAGCTGCACGATGAAGCTCAATGCCACCACTGAAATGCTCCCGGTCACCTGGCCGGAGTTCGCCGGCCTGCACCCCTTCGCACCGGTAGATCAGACCAAAGGCTACCAGGCTTTGCTGGCCGAACTCGATCACATGTTACTGGAGGCCACAGGGTATGACGCGATCTCCATGCAGCCCAATGCCGGGTCACAGGGCGAATATGCCGGTCTGCTGGCGATCATGCGCTACCACCAGAGCCGCGGTGACCACCAGCGGAAAATCTGCCTGATCCCCTCCTCTGCCCATGGCACCAACCCCGCGTCTGCTGCCCTGGCGGGTATGAAAGTGGTGATTGTCGATTGCGATAACCAGGGCAATGTGGACATGGACGACCTGAGGCTCAAGGCTGAGCGTCATACCGAGGACCTGGCCTGCATCATGGTCACCTACCCCTCTACCCATGGCGTATTTGAGGAGTCCATCATCGAGCTCTGCGCCGTTGTGCACGAACACGGTGGCCAGGTCTATGTGGATGGTGCCAATCTCAACGCCCTGGTGGGTATTGCCGCACCGGGCAAATTTGGCGCCGACGTGTCCCACCTGAACCTGCACAAGACCTTCTGTATTCCCCACGGCGGTGGCGGCCCGGGCATGGGGCCCATCGGCGTTGGCGCGCACCTGCAGCCGTTCCTGCCCAGTCACCCTGTCTCACCCGTGCCAGGCGTGGATGCCGACAACGACGTGGTTTCAGCTGCACCTTACGGCAGCGCGTCTATCCTGCCGATTTCATGGGCCTACATCGCGCTGATGGGTGGCGACGGCCTGGAGCAGGCAAGTAAGGTTGCCATCCTCAGCGCCAACTACATTGCACACCGCCTGAAAAGCCACTATCCCATCCTGTACACGGGCAACAGTGGCAATGTCGCGCACGAGTGCATCATCGACATCCGCCCGATCAAGGAAGCTTCCGGCGTCAGCGAGGAAGACATCGCCAAAAGGCTCATTGATTTTGGTTTCCATGCTCCCACCATGAGCTTCCCCGTGGCAGGCACCTTGATGATAGAGCCGACGGAATCGGAGTCGCTGTACGAACTCGACCGGTTCTGCGATGCGCTGATCGCCATCAGGCAGGAAATCGATGCGGTGCAGGCGGGCAAAATAGATGCCCAGGACAACCCGCTCGCCAACGCGCCACACACCCTTGAGGACGTGGCAGCCACTGCCTGGGAGCACTCTTACTCCAGAGAGCTGGCCGCCTACCCCGTGGCGTCATTGCGCCGCTACAAGTACTGGCCACCCGTGAACCGGGTAGACAACGTGTTCGGAGATCGCAACCTGTTCTGCGCCTGCCCGGCCATAGACAGTTATCGCGAAGATGGGTGATTTGTTATCTAAAGGCTAACCAGTTGTAAAGAACACGCAGTAACACCAGTCTCCAGTCAGAACCAATGAACGGGTGTCGCGTTGGCTTGTACCGCTCAGGGCAACCGGGCGATAGTCGCCACGGCTCCGGTGTACCTGTCAATGGCATAGGCCTGACCTGTTTCCCCATTGCCGAGCAAATCGCCCACATTGTAGATGAGCGCTCGCGTCGAGTCGAAGGCGAAGGGCATAGCACCCTCCAGTACGCCGGCGGGAGTGCCGCTCTCCAGGTCGATGGAGCGGATATCGAGAGAGGTGGCAGGGGAGTAGCGGTCAAACCCCGTGGGATCAAACCCAACCAGAATCCGCCCCGGGGTCGAGTCCCAAGCGATACTCTCGATAGATTCCTCGCCGGATCCGGCGTAAATCGGGCTACGCTGGCCGCTGTGTACATTGATGGCAATAACGTTACCGCCTTGCGTCGTCGCAATCACCCGGTCCTGACTCGCGCTGTACAAGTTCAGCTTGAGCGCAGAGGGGTGATCGAAATCAATATTCCCAATATCGGCGACCAGTTTGCGGGCGCCTGTGGCGATATCAACCGAAACGAGCCCATTTCGGTTCCACTGACCAATGACCCCGGACGCGTATATCAAGCCGTGCTCAGCATCCACGCTTAAGCCTGCAATCTGTCTTAGATTGATACCTCCACCGATGCTGTCTGAAGAGACGACTTCTTGAACACCCGTTTCCACGTTGACGCGCATAAGCGCGGAATTATGGCTAATATAGTAAAGATATGGCTCGGTCGGATGGAGCGCCGCAGCAGGTACGTAGGCACCTCCTTGCAGCTTAGCCGCAAGGAGTGTGCGCTCCAAAGTATCCAGGTCGATGCTCACCAGTTGCACCTTTCGCTCGTCAAACACGTAAAGCCGGTTCCGTTCGCTATCTGCAACGGACAAAGCGCCACCTGGTACCTCAGGACCGCCTCCGATAGCGTTTTCCAGTGTTATGCTCATCAATTCCTGGCGATCACCTGTGACCAGGCTAAGCGCACTCAGGTGGTCGTATTCGCTAGCGATAACCAGGCGTTGACCGGTCTCATCGTAATCCACATCGGTGATCGAGTCGGGCATATTGGGCTCGTCAACTGCTAACGAGCGATCACCACTGGCGAGATCGACCCAGAGAATCCGTTCCTCGTCCACAGCCAGGACCCGACCTCCCTCATGACTTAAAAATAGCCATTCTGGTGAATACAGCAGTGGACCACTCTCGGGAAGTGCGTTGGACAGTACACTGCCGGAGCCCGTGGCCAGATCGTACGCGTACAGGCCGTAGTCTTCCGGGTCAGGGAAATAATGTTCTGGATAGGCTTGCTCATCTGCTGCAACAATTGCTCGGTTGTTAGTTGCGTCGATGACAACCGGGCCTGGACAGAATGGCACGGGGGGCGCTCCCGGCAGATCACTTACGTGACTTGTGCGGGCAATTTCCCTCAGCGGAGGGCCTGTTAATGGAATGGCCATGAGCCTACAGTTATTGCCCTCTATTCCGTGAAGGTCCCCAGTCTTGCGTGAGTACACAAGCTGCATGTTCACTGGATCGAGATCGAAACCATGATGTGAAACAAAGTCGCTGGGGTAGTACAGGAACCCCAGAGATCGCCCGGTACCATCACCCAAATCCACGGTGTAGGCATCCGGTGAATAACCATATGCGTCCCAGCGCAAAAGATAGGCGTTACTGGCCGTCGCGTCCATGCGTATCCCTGTCGCAGGAACCCGGTAACCATCAACCAGCCCATCGATAACCGGCGTTTCAGCGCCAGAAGCAAGGTCCAATCGCCGCAATTGCCCGCTGCCGTATACCAGCGCCGAATTGCCATCGTCAAAAAGCCGAATTAATTCATACGCGCCCTGTAGAGGAGTGTTGTATACCGAGGACACTACCTCCACGATGCGCCCTGAAGTAGGCTCCAGGCTCGCCGTGAGTGCAACATTTTCTCTGATGCCGAGCGGAATCTCCGCATGCCAGCGGCCCAGTTTAAAATCCACGGTTGCCGGGACATTATTTACGGAAAAACTCTGGATGTCTGCCGCAGACAGCGGGCCGCCTCCGCTGGCCTCCAGAGTGCCGCTAACGGTGATTGCGGCCACACCCTCGGTCGAAGCACCATCAGGTGGGAAAGTGATGTCGAGATCGAATCCGCTCGGCTCTGTGGGGGGGCTCGACGGACTCCTGCTAGAGCCATCTCCGCAGGCTGCTAGCGTCAGTGACCACAGTAGCACCAGTACCAGTGGGTTCCGTGTCGGTGTACGTGAGGGGGGCTTGTCTGCGATGTAAGGGAATGCTATTGCTTCTTGCATCAATTCAACCATGCGCTGTTCAATCATGTTGACGCTCGACCCGTACTTTCTATTCCCTACGACAGAACAAACAGGATAAAAAAAGGGATGAATCGGTGACTAAATGCGAGAACCGGTTTCACAAACGATTAACTCAACCGAATCCACTCCGTCCTAAAAATTGGCTTTAAGCGCTGAACGACGATTGCTTTTCACGATGCCAGCCAGCTTTTGCGCGAGCGACAGCTGTTAAGGCTGGGAGCAGACCCAGGGTTTAAATAATATAGATCTTCATGGAGCGGCGCTGTGGACGAGAGCGGGCTCACGCCAGGCAATTGGAGGACAGTGTCGTAGAACTCAATAAATAGCTCAGGCCATTTATCGCGGGAAGCTTTCACATAGCGTAAGAACCAACACTAGGTTCCCTCTGAGTTTTGGATTGCCAGGAATTCATCCTTTTTCATAGTCCACCAAAAACTGTCAGCACCAAAATCTTGTGTGTAAAGCTGCTCCGCTAGCTTAAAGTAACGCATCGCAGGCTCCTGTTCACCCTTCCAGGCATATACATTGGCTAGCCCCGCGTAAACAAACCTATTCCTGCTCTCTGGCCAATCAGGAAGGTTACTCACCACTTTGAGCGATTGCAGGTAAAGCCGTTCTGCTTCATCCAGTCTATGCTGCAACTCATATGTACGAGCGAGGTTTACGGTGACCGTGAAAAAGTCGGATTCGCTGATCGTCTCCTGCGACCTCAATAGATCAATAGATTCCAGCAGCAGCACCTCTGCCTCATCAGGTCGGTTGAGCAGGTTTAGAGCGGATGCTTGATTTGATAACTGCACGGCCAGCTCATCACTTGATACTGAGTCATGCAAGCGCATTTGTGCAACGGCTTCGCCGTGGTGTTGCTCTGCGCTTGCGAAATCGCCCTGGTTTTGGCTGGTGGCCGCTTTCCAGATCGTGTCGTGATAGTCGACCGAGCTACAGGCAGAAGCCAGAAGCGTGAAGGAAACAATTAACGTGGATAGCGAGAACTTCATACTACGTGCTTATAAAACGAGATAGGGACTAAAGGAATAGATTAAGCCATTCTGGGTCACTACGGACAAGCCCTAGGTTACCACCAGCACATCCGCTTCCGTGTGGTCGAGTATCTTCTCTGCTGTATTACCGACGACGCGGCCCTTGATCCCACTGCGCCCGACCGTGCCGATGATAATCAGGTCCACCTCTATCTCATCGGCAAGTGCACTGATAACCGGCGCCGCAGACCCCTTGATCACATGCACATGCTCCGTAGGGGCGCCGCAGATCCCGGCAAGTTCCTGCACCTCTGGCGGACGATTACTGTTGTTATAAGCGGTCACGAAGTGCGCGTCAGAGCCGTAGGCATCGGTAAAGTTCTGCGCGAAGCTGATGATCTGGTTAGTGAGCTTGATATGGGCATTGTCCGTGGAACCCGTGTTGACCGCCGCCAGCACACGACGATGACCCCAGTCGCGCCTGTCCTTGACCAGCAGCACCGGGCAGGATGCAAGGCGCAGCAGAGTAAAGTCTGAAGTAGGCCTCATTTCGCGCTGCACGTCCCGGTGCTCGAAAGAATTCTTGAATATCATCGATGCACTGCATCGCGCCGCAGCGCGCACCGCCGACTGGCTCCAGTTCGCGCCCTGCTCCAGTTCGTCCACAGCCTCCACGCCCGCGTCCTGGCACCGTAACAGGAATGCGTCCAGCAGTTCCCTGGCCTTGAGCTCCAGGGCTGAAGCTTCGCCACTGTCCCTGGAAGGTCCAGGCGCGCAGGCATAAAGGTGAAGGCGCGTGCCCGTCATCTTGGCAGACAGCAGCGCTCTTTCGAAGGCTGGCTGCTCGTCTGTGGTGGGGTCCACGATGACAAAAATCTTGTTCAATACCATGGTGTTATTTCCGCTTGATGGCGATGTTATTGGGTGGTTAAGCATGGCGGCACTTGTACATCAGCGACTTGATGCGCGTCAAGTTTTCGTCGCTCGATTGACGTGTCACAGGGGAAAAAGCTGGTGACCCGCTAGCGCACCCCCCCCAGTCAGTCCTGCTGATCCAGTGCGGCGACGGCGAACTCCAGTGCGGAGAGCGCATCGACCCTGACGCTGTAGGCTTCGAGGAACAGCTTACCAACTACTATGCCCTGCGCGTCCACAACAATGCTGCCTGGATAGGGAATGCCGTAGGCGTCATCGCCGGGGTCATAGGACTTGTTGAGGATGCCCAGTGTCTTGAAGCTCAGCGTGTCGACATCGTGAAGAATGGGATACTCAATGCCCCATTTCTCTGCAAAGGCCTGTTGTAGCGCCGGGTCATCGTAGGTCATCGCGACGATCCCGATACCTGCGGCGTCATAGGCGGCCTTGTGCTCCTGCAGTTGAATCATTTGCTTCATACAATAGGGGCACCAGTCTGCCGATCGTGTGGCCACGAATACCGTGCCCCTGGGGCCCGCAAACGCATCCAGGCGACGCACCGGCTCACCCTGCCAGGTGGCGTTAACACCGGGAAAGGACGAGCCAATCGCAGGCCCCGGGTTAAACGCATCATTGTCGATGGCGACAAACATGTCCGCAGTCAGCGCCGCATAGGCGACCTCTTTCACCGGCGACCGGAACAGGTAGAGCAGTAGCGCGACGACTGCCGCCAGCACCAGGACAATTAGCAGGGTTTTCTTCATTGTTATTTGCCTCAATCAGGTTATTCAGCGATGCACCGTCCGGAATTATCAACATGGCCGGGGCTGCACAGGTACAGCCGCAGCTGGCGCATTGCGACAGGCTGGGCATCGCGGGGGCCGTCGAGTAGCAATTCGGCGGCGTCACATTGTACAAAAATCCAGCAACTTGCGCCGTCTGCCCCGCCGAGCCGCTAAATGAAGCCGCGAGGCCGCATATCGCCTTGAATCCTTGCTGGCAAACAGGATAATACGCTGTCGGCCGCCTGGCGTGGTCAATTTCTGCAAGATCTATAAACACTACATGACGCAAGCCCTACCCCAAGTTGCCCTGGGTCGTTCGCGCCTTGTCCGCTTTCTCACGGACATCTCGCGCAGCGAAACGCAGGTCTCTCACCGGCAATTTACCGAACGCCTGGGAGAACTGATCGATTTTTCCGACTCCATAACACTGTCGGATGCTCACGCGCGTGACCTGGTGGTCGAATGTGAGGATGTTGCCAGCTTCAGCGCCGGCGTCACTGAAGAGTTCCTGCGCGCGCGCAGTCGTCTGGTACAGGCCGCGATGCGCAGCTTTTTTCCCAGTACAGGGCCCAGCCGCATCCGCTGGCCTGCAGAGGAATCAACGCCTCCCGCTACGCCGACCGATGCCGCGCGCCCCTACCTCAAGTTTTACCAGCAGCAACAGGTGGATGTGGACAGCAAGATACGGGGACTACACCTGCGCACCCGACAAACCGTGGCGGCATTGTCAGCAAAGCTGGCACGCATCTGCGCCATCGACGAGGCGCTGGGCGATGCGCTGGCGCTGCATTCACGCGGCTATCTGGGCGCAGTACCCGGGCTTCTGGGTCAGCGCCTTGGATACCTCTACGCTCAGTACCAGAAAACTGTCAACGAGGGGGCCGACGCAGACGCAGCATGGCGGGACACCCGGGAGCAGTATCGCCGCGAAGCCCAGGGGCTGCTGCTGGCTGAGATAGAAGCCCGCCTGTTACCGGCACTTGGACTGATCGAAGCACTTAACGAAGAGATACCGAATGAAGACTAAGCTATTGTTCATCGTCGCCGCCCTGCTCGGTGCAGCTGCCATCATCTGGATGGGGGCGGGCTTCGTCGGTGCCAACCCCCTGGCATTGCTGGTCACTGCCCTGATTGGCTTTGTCTACGCGCTGGGCCTGGTGGAACTGGTGCAGTTTCGCCAGGCCACCGCCAACCTGGCCGGCGCCCTTGGAGATGTCCACGAAGGTGAAAGCTTTTCCCTCCCTTCCTGGCTGGGCCAACTTCACGCGTCGCTGCAAAACGCGGTGGCACAGCGTATAGAGGGCGAGAAGGTTGGATTACCGGCGCCAGTATTTGCGCCCTACCTGGTAGGCCTGCTGGTTATGCTTGGCCTTCTGGGTACCTTTGTCGGCATGGTAGACACACTGCAGGGCGCCGTCGGCGCGCTGCAGGGCAGCACCGAACTGGAAGCAATCCGCAACGGTCTTGCAGCACCGATAGAAGGCCTGGGGCTGGCTTTCGGCACCTCCGTGGCCGGCGTTGCCGCCTCCGCCATGCTTGGGCTGAACGCGACGCTAAGCCGCCGCGAGCGCATTCTGGTTACTCGCGAACTGGACCGCTTGACCAGCGGTCCGCTGCGCTGCTACTCATTGCACTACAATCGCCAGCAGACGTTTCAGGCCCTGCAGGCGCAAGCGCACGCGCTGCCTGATGTAGCGGAAAAGCTCACCGTCATGGCGGGCGAGCTCGAGCGCATGGGCCAGCAGCTGACGGAGCAGTTGACGACAAACCAGCAGCAGTTCCATCAGGCAGCGGAACAGCAGTACCGCGACCTGGCGCAGTCCGTTGACCAATCACTGCGTGACAGCCTTGCAGCCAGCGGCAGGCTGGCAGGCGAGAGCATCGCCCCGGTGGTGACGGATGCCATGAAGCAGCTGTCCGCCGTCTCGGCGGAGACACATGAAAAAATACTGACCTCGACCGAGACGATGCAGCGAGAGCGGGCAGATAAGGAATCAGATTGGCTGGCCCAGCAGGGCCAGCGCATGGAGGCTTTGACTGCTGCTCTGCGTGAGGACCTGACGCAGATGAGCGGTGCACTGCGCAGCGAACTGGGCGGCCTGCGCAAGGAGGAAAACGACAGTCGGCTGGAAACCGCCCGGCGCCTCGCAGGTATACAGAGCGCAACCGCAGAAGGTATCAACGCGCTCAACAGCAACGCCGCAGCGGCCCTTGGCGAGATTCAAACCACGACGGCTGCGCAGCTGGCAGCGCTGCAGACTGGCACCGGGGAGCAGATGAGCAAGCTGTATGGAGACACCAGCGGCTCGCTGGCCGCCATTCGACAAGACACAGAGGCGCAGCTGGCAGACCTGCGCAGCAACACCGCGCAGATGCTGGCGCAGAGCCATACGGATACCGCAAGAACACTGGAGGAACTGCAAGCCAGCGCAAGCCGGCACTTCGACACACTGCAAGACAGCACGGGTAGCCACCTGGAAAGCCTGCAAGCCTCCTCTGCCCAGGGCTTGCAAGAGCTGCATAGCGCCGCCACGGCGTCGCTGGAACAGCTGAACGCTTCGGTAACCGAGAGTATTGCGCAGCTGGAAACCAACACAAGCGAGCAGCTGAGCAAGCTGCAAGCCACGGCAGCCGAGCAACTGGCAGGACTTGGTCGCGAGTTACAGGAACCGATGAAAGAGCTGATCCATACCGCATCTGAGACGCCAAAAGCAGCCGCCGAGGTGATCGGTAAACTGCGAGAGCAGGTCTCCGGCAACCTGGAACGTGACAACCATATGCTGGAGGAGCGGCAGAAAATTCTCGAGGAGCTGGGCTCGCTTTCCACCGCCATGCAGCAGTCCACGGCACAACAGCATGCGGCCATCGAAAGCCTTGTCGCCGATACCGGTGCCACACTCAAGGATGTGAGCAAGCACTTTCAGCAGCAGCTCACGGCGGAAGCCGGCAAACTCTCGGAGATCACCGCAAACGCTGCCGGCAGCGCCGCGGATATAGCCAGCCTGGGCGACTCCTTCAGCCTCGCCGTCCAGCTGTTCAGCGATTCCAACACACAGCTGGTGGAGAACCTGTGCCGTATCGAGGAGTCGATGGAGAAATCCAGCGAGCGTTCCGACGAGCAGATGAGCTACTACGTAGCCCAGGCCAGGGAGATTATTGACCAGAGCATGCTCTCCCAGCGCGAAATTATCGAGGAACTGCGGCGCCTTGGGCAGACCGGGGACCTGTTCGCCGCTGAGGCCACCAGCTGATGAATGAGTTACAACCGGGGTTGGAAGACCACACGCCAGTCTGGGCAATCTTCGGCGACCTGATGTCTGCACTGGTGGGCGTGTTTGTACTGATCCTGGTGTGGGTACTGGGTTACCAGGTGGAGCTCACCCAGTCGCTGCAACAGGAAGTGGTGCGCCGCGAGGCCGAGCAGGAACGCCGTATGGTACTGGAAGAAGCGCTGGCAACGCCCCTCGCCAGCGGTCGCATCACCCTGCGGGATGGACGCATTGGCATCAGTGGAAGCGTACTCTTCGCGCTCAATTCAGATGAACTGCAACCCGGTGGCCGCGATCTGCTCAACTCGCTGGTTTCGCCACTGAAGCTTTACCTCGGCGAGCAGAACGAGTTACTCATGGTCAGTGGGTTCACTGACGACCTGCCCATACAGCAAGGCAACCTGAGTTACAGCGACAACTGGGAGCTCTCCGCCCAACGCGCGCTCACGGTCACCCGCGCGCTGATCGAGGAAGGCATGCCGCCTTCCCTGGTGTTCGCCGCTGCCTTCGGCTCCCAACAGCCGGTGGTTGCAAACTCCGACGACAGCAGCCGCTCTCAAAACCGCCGTGTAGAAATGGCTCCTGTACCCAGGGCTGCGGCTGAGCAGGTACCAGAGTGACTGCACCAGGCGACGAGTTCACGGCGCTAAAGACCACAGCGGGTGACAGAGATCCCGTGCGCCTGCGTTACATAGAAAGCCTGTTGCAACGTGCGGATGCTCGCGGTGGCAGACTGGGCGAAATACTCAGGGCCAGAGCCAGTGAAGCCATGGACCAGTATCGCCAGCAGGCGGAAAAACCGGCTCCAGACCTCCGGGCGAAGCGAGACAACCTACCGCTGCGAGAACTCAATCGCCTGCTGGAATCACTGCGCGAGGAACAGGACGACCCACATGTAGCCCCGCTGGAGCAGGCCCTCCGCCAACAGGAATTCGAACTGGTTGATGCTATTGCCGGGCAGTCAGCGCCAGGGCACTCGCCACAGGCTCGCCACCAGGAGCTCAAGGCTGCACGCCGCTTTCACTCTGCCATGGTCAAGCTCAACGCTGACAAGGTGGTCACCCAGGCACTGGAAGAGGTACCCGCTGAGGCGGGGCCATTGAACCCACAGCGTCTTGCCACACGCTCACTGGCGACCATGCGTGATCTTTCCCCCCACTACCTGAGCCGCTTCGTGAGTTACGTTGACACCCTGTTCTGGCTGGAGCAGGCACAGAAGGTTCGCAAGCGCTGAACGCCGGCCCTGGTTTAAAAACACAAGTGGGGGGGTTACCATCCCCAACACTAAAACTGGAGAATTTCTCATGCGCCTGATTGCCTGCATGCTTCTTACCTTCCTGGCTGTATTCGCGCAGGCGAACACAGAGTCCATGCAACACATTGTCGACGACTACTGGCAATGGTATCTGCAGGAAAGCCCCGAGCGCCGAACCTATCGTGGTGAGCGCAGCGGCAATGACAAATGGGATGATCGCAGCATGCAGTCCATCGAGCGACGCCACAACGAGCGCGGCGCGTTTCTCGCCCGCCTGGAGGCACTGGACCCTTCCGCACTGACGCCTGCAGACAGGCTCAACCACCGAATGCTCACTGCCACCCTCGAAAACGATCGCCAGGCCCACGAGCTGGGCCTGGACCTGATGACAATCAACATGCGCTCCGGGCCGCAACACACGTATCAAATCAGCGAAGTGACACCTTTCAATACTGCGCAGGATTATCAAATGTGGCTGGCGCGACTGCGCGCGCTGCCGACGTTGCTGGAACAGGAAACAGCCCTGCTCGCCGAAGGCATCAACAAGCAGCGGGTACAGTCGCAGGTCGTTATGCAGCGAGTACCGGCGCAGATCGACAAGATTAGTGAAGTAGCCGTGGAAGAAAGCCCTTTTTATGGTCCGTTCCAGGAGATGCCGGAGACCATTCCCGCGGCCGAGGCTGAGGCACTGCGAGCCAGCGCGAAAAATGTTATCGCCAGAGAGGTTAACCCCGCCTATCGCCAGTTCCGCGAGTTTATCGCCGACACCTACCTGCCCAGGTGCCGGCAACAGCCCGGTGTCGGCGCCCTACCGGGCGGAAAGAAGATATACGAATTCCTGGCCCGGAGCTTTACCACAACCGACCTCACGCCCATACAGATCCATGAAACTGGCCTGACAGAGGTGGCACGTATTCTCAAGGAGATGGAGGCCGTGAAAGCGCAGGCCGGCTTCGAAGGAGATCTGCAAGCCTTCAACGACTTCCTGCGCAGTGACCCACAGTTTTACTACGACACGCCCGAGGCGTTGTTTCAGGCGTATCTCGCCGTTTCCAAACGGCTGGACCCGGAACTGGTGAAGCTGTTCGGCAAGCTGCCGCGCATGCCCTACGGCCTGCGTCCCATCCCCGCGGCGTCAGCACCTGATACCACTACTGCCTATTATTCCCCACCGGCTGCAAACGGCACCCGTGCCGGCTACTACTACGTCAATCTCTACCGCCCCGAAGTACGCCCGAAGTATGAAATGGAAGTACTCAGTGTGCACGAGGCGGTTCCCGGGCACCATCTGCAGATCGCCCTGGCCCAGGAGCTGGAAGGTCTTCCACAGTTTCGCACTGAGCAGCGAGTCACCGCTTTTACTGAAGGCTGGGGACTCTACTCCGAACGCCTGGGCTACGAGATGGGTCTTTACCAGGACCCCTACTCCCGCTATGGGCAACTGACCTACGACATGTGGCGGGCGGTGCGCCTGGTGGTAGACACCGGCATTCACTATTTCGGCTGGAGCAGGCAGCGTGCCATTGACTACTTCAAAGACAACGCAGCGAAAACCGAGACGGATATCATTAATGAAATTGATCGTTACATCGGCTGGCCGGGCCAGGCACTGGCCTACAAGATCGGCCAACTCAAAATGCTGGAACTGCGCGCGCAAGCAGAGCAGGCGCTGGGCGATCAATTTGATATTCGCAGCTTCCATGATGAACTGCTGGGCGCAGGGGCGATCCCACTGGATGCGCTTGAGGAGCGCATGGGTGCCTGGGTGGCCAGCCAACAATAGGCGCATACCGACCGGGCCGGCCGAAGTTCGCAGAAGGCAACTAGCCGCAGCAATCCATCGACTCATCGCAAAACCAGTGGTCCAGGGCCAAAAGGTGTTACTTTTGCAGTCTGGCGTTGTGGGCCGGGCCGCGCCATACGTCTAGACATACCGGGCAGCAAAAAAGGACACAATAATCGATGGCCAACAGGCTGGTAAAAGTCGTCGCCCCACTGGTGGTAATAGCCGCCTCCGCCGGCGCCTATGCATTGCTACAGGCCTCCCGGCCTGAGCCGGAGAAGAACGATGAGCCGCTGCGGGCTGCAGCCGTATATACCTCGCCTGTAATGCGCGAACAGGGCACGCTGGAAGTCGTGACCCAGGGTGAAGTGCGCTCGCGAACGGCAATAGACCTGGTATCGCAAGTTGGCGGGCGGGTCATCAGCGTTTCACCCGAATTCGTCGAAGGCGGCCTCATCGAGCCCGGCGTCACCCTGCTGCAGATTGATGACACCGACTACAGGCTGGCCTTGAGCGAGGCGCGTGCAAGGCTTGCGGACGCAGAACTTGCGGTGCAACAGGCTCTCGCAGACCAGGACGTGGCGCACAAGCAGTTGCGCAACACCACCAACCCCTCCGATCTGGCCTTGAAGAAGCCGCAGGTACAGCAGGCAATCGCCATGCGTGAGGCAGCGGAAGCAGGACTGGAGCGCGCCGGCCTGGACCTCGAGCGCACCCGTATTACCCTGCCCTTTGCCGGTCGCGTCGCCAGCACCCGCGTCGACATCGGTCAGTTTATTTCCCCCGGCACCGTGATGGGCCGGGTATTCAGCACAGAGGTTGTCGAGATTCGCCTGCCACTGAACAATCAGCAGCTGGCCTCACTGGGCCTGCCCATTGGCTACACTGCGCCCGCCGGGGGCGGACTGCCTGTGCGCTTCACGGCTGATGTTGCCGGGAAAAAACAGGTCTGGACGGGCACCCTGAAGCGGTTGGATGCCTCTGTAGACACGGATACGCGCATGCTTTATGCGATAGCCGAGGTCGCCGACCCTTATGGAACGGGGGCATCCCAGCATGGCATGCCCATGGCGGTAGGCTTGTTCGTAGAAGCGCGCATCAGCGGCCGCGAACTATTGGAGGGTATGAGTATCCCTTCAAGCGCGCTGCGAGCCGGCAACGTTGTCTACGTAATCAGCAGTGAAAACCTGCTGGAGATTCGCGATGTCGACGTGGTCCAGTCCAACGCCGACAAGGCCTTTGTCAGCGCAGGCCTCACGCCCGGAGAGCAGGTGGTCACCTCGGCTATACGCAACCCCATACAGGGCATGGCAGTGCGCAACCTGACCCAGGCCGGGGGTTAAAGCAGTGCAAAAGATCATCGCCTGGTGGGTGCACAACCCGGTTGCCGCCAACCTGCTGATGGTTGGCATATTGCTCTCCGGCTTCCTCGGCCTGCGGGCAATGGAGCGGGAGGCCTTTCCTGAAATCAAGATTAACCAGGCGAGTATCCTTGTCACCTGGCCGGGAGCAAACCCCGAGGAAGTGGAAGAACAGGTCGTTGCCCGCATCGAGCAAGCGCTGGAGAATGTTGACCAGGTCTACCACTACGACTCCACTGCCAGCGAAGGCTACGCTGAGATCAATGTCAGAACCTACCCCAACGTTGACATCAACGACTTTATCAACGAGATAAAGGCCGCTGTAGACGGCGTCACCTCGCTGCCACGAGACATCGAACCCCCGCGAGTGCAAAGGCGACAGAACCGCGATGAAATGCTGCGAGTGGCGGTGCATGGTGATATCAGCGAACGCGAGCTGACGCGCCTCGCCGAGGATCTCAAGGATGAAATCGCCGGCCTGCCCTACGTCTCGACTATCAACCTGTTTGGTACGCGCAAGGAAGAGGTCACGATCGAGCTGTCAGAAACCGCGATGCGCCGCTTCGGTCTCTCTTTCGAGGAGGTGGCCAACGCCATCCGTGCAAACTCGATCAACCTGTCGTCGGGGCGCGTACGCACCGAAACCGGCGACGTGCAATTGCGAGCGCGCAACCTGGCGGACAACCAGGCTGACTTTGAGCGCATTGTTATCCGCCAGACTGCCGAAGGTGCCGTCATTCGGGTAGGCGACGTCGCCAGGGTGATAGACGGCTTTGAGGACAACGAAATCCTCGCCACCATGAACGGCCAACCCGCCGTGCTGCTGCAGATACTGGACACCGAGAACATGCAGGTGGTCAAGGCTAGCGAGGCGGTACTGGAGTGGATGGAGGAAGCACGTTCCCGACTGCCCCAGGGCGTTGAACTTACCATGTGGTTCAATACCGCCGATATCTACAACGAGCGCATGAACCTGATCGCCGAGTCATCCTATATCGGGCTGCTACTGGTATTCATGGTGCTCATACTTTCGCTTCGACCCAAGGTCGCCCTGTGGGTGACGGGGGGCATCGCTGTGGCGTTCATTGGCACCTTTGCACTGCTACCAGTGAATGATGTCTCGATGAATGTTATCTCTTCCTTCGCTTTCCTCATGGTACTGGGCATCGTGGTGGATGACGCGATCGTCGTCGGCGAAAGTATTCATCACCACGCCCATATCAGCGGGGGTGGTGATCGCTCGGCGATCCAGGGGGCGATGGCAGTCTCCAGACCGGTTATATTCGCGGTGCTCACAACCATGATCGCTTTCGCACCCTGGCTGTTTGTCAGTGGAGAAGCCGCGCAGATGACGCGTCAGCTGTCCATCGTCATTACCGTGGCACTGACGCTCTCCCTGGTGGAGGCGTTCTTCATCCTGCCTTCTCACCTGCGTCACCTGAAGCCCAGGAAAGAGTTGCACGGGCTCGCCAGGGCACAACAGAAAGTCGAGCACAGCATCATCGACTTTGCCGAGAACACCTACCGGCCGATTCTGCGCTGGGCACTGGAGCACCGCTATCTCACGGCCAGCATTTTCATCGCCGCGTTCGTCATCAGCATCGGTATATTCACCAGCGGTTGGGTGCGCTTCTACTTCATGCCCCAGGTGGAATCAGAACAGATTTATATCAATGTCACCCTGCCCAACGGCACGCCCTATTCCCGCGCCCTGGAAATACTCGATCAGTTACAGGGGGCGGAACAGGCGCTGATACAGGAGGTGGACCAGCGCGCTGAGGCCGGGGAAGGCAGCGGCAAGTTAATCGAGGGTTGGTACACCCGCTCCCGGCGCGACAGCGTGATTGCTATCGTCAAACTTGCATCACCGGAAGTACGCGACCTCTCCGCGAAAGAGGCAGCCGAACGCTTTCGTGAACTGGTTGGCGACATCCCCGATGCGGACGAGATAGAAGTCAACTATACCATCACCGACAACGGCGCTGACGTGACCTATTTGCTCAAGCACCGCGACCCGGAGCAACTCAGCGCCGCATCACTTGACTTGAGAACCCAGCTCTCCAGTTACGACGGTACGTTCTTTGTGCGCGATAGCCAGCGTGGTGAATCCGACGAAATGATCCTGAACCTGCGCCCCGGCGTCGAGAAACTCGGTATTACCCTTGCCGAGGTATCACAGCAGGTGCGCCAGGCCTATTTCGGTGAAGAGGTGCAGCGGCTGCCGCGTGAGAATGGTGATGTGAAAGTGATGGTCAAGTACCCCGCGGAGCAGCGCAATAACCTCTCCAGCCTTGAGAACTTCCGTGTGCGCACAACAGACGGTCGTGAGTTGCCCCTGTTGTCCATCGTCGAGGTTGAGTTGGGTGCTGGTGTGGAACGCATAACCCGTCGGGACGGAGAGCGCTTTATTCGCGTCAGGGCGGATATGGACCACGACCTGATGGGCGATATAACCAAGGACGTCAACGACAGCTTTATGCCGAAATTAAAGCAGCGGTATCCGGGGCTGGAAGTTCTCAAGGGTGGGCAGCAGGAGCAGGAAGAAGAGTTTTTCAGTGAAATTCTCGCGCTCTATGCAGTGGCCCTGTTCATGATGTACGCACTGATTGCCGTGGCGTTCCACTCCTACTGGCTACCCTTACTGGTTATGACCGCCATCCCCTTTGGTTTCATGGGCGCCATATTCGGCCACCTATTGTTTGGCACGCCTATGGCCATGTTTTCGTGGTTTGGAATAGGCGCAGCCGCAGGAGTTGTGGTTAACGACAACCTGGTACTGGTGGACTATATAGGCCGCCTGCGGGAGTCTGGTAAAAACCTGCACAGTGCCATCATCGACGCAGGCACCAACCGTTTCCGCCCGATACTGCTCACCACGGTGACGACCTTCGTTGGCTTGCTACCGATCATGGCGGAAGAAGCCACGAATGCGCAGTTTCTCAAACCCGCCGTTCTCTCGCTGGCCTTTGGTGTACTGTTTGCCCTGTTCGTCACCCTGCTGATGGTACCCGCCCTATATGCTATCGGCGGCGACATCGCGCAGACCCGGGCCCGCATCAAGTCATCGCTTTTCGGGCATAGCGGCAAGCCCGCTGCCACCAGGTCACCAACTGACGCCTGAGCCAAACCGCCTATCCAGGTTGAAGACACCCCGCACGACTCAACCGTGCGGGGCGCACGCTACTGCTTCAGGTATTTCTCGGTGAGCTTGTCTATGGACCAGGAGTCCGGGCTCTGGCTCGGTGGATATGTTTCGAATGTCTGCAGGTACATGGTTGTAGACGCGGTGCCCATGTAGACCCATGCCGCTTTGTCGATCATCCAGTCCCAATAGCTGTTGGAGTTGTGATCAGCACGCTCAAACGGATCGCGACGCAAGTTGAAGATCTTCGGCAGACGCAGGGTCACAAACGGCTCTGCCCACAGCGCCATGGTCTGCGCACGATTCTCCGCGTACACGACCTTCCAGTCCCCGATGCGAACGCAAACGGGCATAGCCCCGTCGTTGTGATAGATAAATTCGCGACGAGGGCCCTTGTCTGCCTGTCCGGTCAGGTACGGCACAAAGTTGTAGCCATCCAGGTGCAGTTTTGAGCTCTTACTGCCAACACGTTTACCCTTGAGCAGGTCCTGCTTCAGGTTTGCATCACCGGCGGCTGCAACCAACGTGGGCATCCAGTCCAGGTGTGACATGATTTCATTGGAAACCTGCCCCGGGGCGATCTTACCCGGCCAGCGAACGACGGCAGGAACCCGGTAGGCCCCCTCCCAGTTGGAGTTTTTCTCGCTACGAAAAGGCGTAATACCCGCGTCTGGCCAGGTGTTGAAGTGCACGCCGTTATCGGTGGAATAAAAAACGATGGTGTTGTCGGCAACCTTCAAGTCGTCCAACTGGTCCAGCAACATGCCAACCAGTTCATCGTGAGCGACCATGACATCATTGTAGAAATCCTGCCCTGACTTGCCCAGGTGCTTCGCCGCCGGATGAGTGCGGAAGTGCATCCCCGTAGTATTGACCCAGACGAAAAACGGCTTATTACTTTTCACGGACTTGTCGACAAACTTCATCGCCGCGGTGACGAATTCCTCATCAGCCGTTTCCATGCGCTTGCGCGTGAGCGGGCCGGTATCCTCTACACGTCCGTCAGCGTAGGAGCGAATGACGCCCCGGGGCCCGAACATCTTGCGGAAACGCGGGTCCTGGGGGTAGTCGACGTCCTCCGGTTCCTCTTCCGCATTGAGGTGATAGAGGTTGCCGAAAAACTCATCAAAACCGTGATTGGTCGGCAGGTGTTTGTCTTTGTCGCCAAGGTGGTTCTTGCCAAACTGCCCGGTAGCGTATCCCTGTGTCTTCAGCACTTCGGCGATGGTGATATCCCGGTCCTGGATACCCATTTCGGCGCCGGGAAGCCCCACTTTGGAGAGGCCCGTACGCAGGGGAGACTGACCGGTGATGAAGCTGGAGCGGCCAGCGGTACAGCTCTGATCACCATAATAATCGGTAAAGCGCATACCCTCGTTAGCGATACGATCTATATTGGGCGTGCGGTAACCCATAATGCCGTCGCTGTAGGCGCTGATATTGGTAATGCCAATATCATCACCCCAAATTACCAGAATATTGGGTTTGTCCGCCGCGGCAGCGAATGGCGCTACGCCGCAGGAAACAGCCAGGCCTGCTGCGGCCAGCAGTGCTTTTAATTTCATATCAAGATCCTCGTTATTGAATTATTAGCGATACCGTTAGATTAGCAAAATGATCGCCCGCCAGCGCTACGCATTCAGGCGTCGTCCGCAGGCTTGCTCTGCTCAAAAGCCGCCAGTTGCTCAGCGGTCGCCTCTTTCTGGTATTGCGCCTTCCAATCCGCATAGGGCATACCGTAAATGCGCTCGCGTGCCTGATCGTAGTCGACCTCAACGCCCTGCTCCGCCGCCGCCGCCATATACCACTTGGACAAGCAGTTGCGGCAGAAGCCTGCCAGGTTCATCAGCTCAATATTCTGCACGTCCTTTCGGCTATCGAGGTGTGCCAGCAGCCTGCGCAATACGGCCGCTTCTATGTTGTCATTTTCTGCCATGGTTACAACTCCCTGGTTTGAGGTTCTGCGAAGAAGAGGTGGGGCTTAAGACCCGGGTCATTCTGCCCCGATATCATCTGTTTGGTCTTGCGGCTGCAGCAGCTGGTACAAGCGCTCACCCTGCCCCGGGTAGCGCCAACGCACCTTGTCGAAATCAGTAAAATCCAACCAATAACCGCGCTTTACTTCCAGCACATCGGCTTCGATGCTTCCAGACTGCGCATGGATCTCACAGAAGTAAAGATGGAACCCGGTATCAAATACTGCGACCAGCTCCCGCGGAATGAGGTCCAGGCCAGTTTCCTCATAGGTTTCCCTATGCGCCGCACATTGCGCTGACTCACCGTCCCTGGCCTTGCCTCCTGGCGGGGTGACGCCGCCGGTTCGCGAGCCGACAACCAGCATCTTGCCATGCACAACGGCGAGACACCCGGCAGAGGCTGCATAGTCCGGCTCACCCTGATAGGGGCATGGCGGTGTCGCCGCCGAAGCGCAGGCACTGAGCAGAAAAATAATTAAAAGCAGCGGTCGCAGGGCCACAATCAGTATTCCAGGGCAACCCGCTCGGGGCCCAACTCATCGCGCAATGCCTGCAACAACTCGTCACTGGGCACTACCCGCCAGCGTTCGCCAAAGTCGATCCGCGCACGATTGTTGGGCTGCAGGTAGACCATGGAAACGGGACAGCGGCCTCCACCCGCATCGATGAGGATGCGCTCAAGTTGCTCAGCGAACCGCTCATCTACATTGTCACCGCTGACCTGCAGAGTCAGTCTGGAGGCGTAGCTCTGGCGCGCCTCGTCGATGCTGCGCACGCTGCTGGCACGCACCACGGGTTTGCCACTGCGGTCATCCTGCTGGACCCGCCCCTCTACAATAACGATGGTGTCCTTCACCAGCAATTCACGGTATTGGCCGTACACCTCGGAAAACAGCGTCACCTCTATCTGTGCGCTACTGTCGTCAAGCGTTAACACCGCCATGGTGCCTCGCTGTGTATTCATCGTGCGCGTGGACATGATCAGCCCGGCAACCACCTGGTTACCCTTCTTGTCTGCGCGCACGTCAACAATGCGATTGGGCGCAAAACGGCCAATCTCCGTCTTATACTCATCGATGGGGTGGCCGGTGATATACAGGCCCAGTGTGTCGCGCTCGCCACCCAGCCGCTCTTTGTCAGTCCAGGGGCGCACACGCCGGAAGTCAGCATAGACGTCATCGACACCATTCCCCTGGCTGGGTACCACCTCTCCAAACAGGTCTTCGATTCCCGCATCGCGATTACTGGCGCTCTGCTCCGCGGCCTTCAGCGCGTCCTCCATGCTGGCCATCAGCACCCAGCGGTCTTCACCTAAGGAGTCCAGGGCCCCGGAACGGATAAGCGCCTCGATAGCCTTGCGGTTAACCTTCCGTGGATCGGTGCGCGCACAGAAATCGAACAAGTCGACAAAGGGGCCTTCTTCCTCACGGGTCTTAAGGATAATTTCGATGGGGCCCTCACCCAGACCCTTGATTGCGCCCAGCCCGTAGATGATTTCATTGCTGGCATTCACCGTGAACATGTACTGCCCTTCATTCACGTCGGGTAGCTTGAGTGACAGCTTCATGCGCTTGCACTCATCCACGAACACCACGATCTTGTCGGTGTTATCCAGTTCCGAACTCATCACCGCAGCCATAAACTGAGCAGGATAATGCGTCTTCAACCAGCAGGTCTGGTAAGAGACAAGCGCATAAGCTGCAGAGTGCGATTTGTTAAAACCGTAGCCCGCGAACTTCTCCACCAGGTCGAATATCTTGATCGCCAGCTCGCCATCGACGCCCTTGGACCTGGCGCCGTCCTCGAAAACAGCACGCTGCTTGGCCATCTCCTCAGGCTTCTTTTTACCCATGGCGCGACGCAACATGTCGGCGCCGCCCAGCGTATAACCAGCCAGCTCCTGGGCGATCTGCATCACCTGTTCCTGGTAGAGGATGATGCCGTAGGTCGGTTCCAGGATAGGCTTGAGTGACTCATGCTGCCACTTGATGTCAGGGTAGGACAGCTCCTCGCGGCCATGCTTTCGGTTGATGAAGTTGTCCACCATGCCCGATTGCAGCGGACCGGGGCGGAACAATGCCACCAGCGCGACGATGTCTTCGAAGCAATCAGGCTGCAAGCGCTCAATGAGGTCCTTCATCCCGCTGGATTCCAGCTGAAAGACGGCAGTTGTTTTCGCCGACTTCAACAGGTTGAAAGATGCGGGGTCATCCAGGGGAATCTGCATGATATCCAGCGCGGCTTCGCCGCGGCTGCTGCGCGCCGCGTTGATCATCTTCACTGCCCAGTCGATGATGGTCAGTGTACGCAGGCCCAGGAAATCAAACTTGACCAGCCCGGCGTCTTCCACATCACCCTTGTCGTACTGGGTCACCAGGCCGGAACCGGTTTCGTCACAGTACAGCGGCGAAAAGTCAGTGAGCTTCGAAGGCGCTATCACCACACCACCCGCGTGCTTACCCACACCACGGGTAATACCCTCAAGCTGCACCGCCATGTCCCAGATCTCCTGGGCCTGGGGGTCTTCTGCAAGAAACTCGCGCAAGGCTTCTTCCTGCTCCAATGCCTTTTCCAGGGTCATGCCAACTTCAAAAGGAATCAGCTTGGAGAGCTTGTCGGCAAGACCATAGGATTTGCCCTGCACCCGGGCTACATCACGCACCACGGCCTTGGCCGCCATGGTACCGAAAGTGATAATCTGTGAAACCGCCTCACGGCCGTAGGTATCGGCTACATAGTCGATAACCTGATCGCGCTTCTCCATACAGAAGTCGACGTCGAAGTCAGGCATTGAGACCCGCTCGGGATTGAGAAAACGCTCGAACAGGAGGTCATACTCAATAGGATCCAGGTCAGTAATTTCCAGGGCATAGGCAACCAGCGAACCGGCGCCGGAGCCCCGTCCAGGGCCCACCGGGATGTCATGCTGCTTGGCCCAGCGAATAAAATCCATAACGATGAGGAAATAGCCCGGGAAGCCCATCTGGATAATCGTTTCCAACTCAAAGTCCAGGCGCTCTCGATATTCCGTCTGCTTCGCGGGAAAGTCTGGGGCAGTGCTGTCGAATAACGCCTGCAGGCGCATATCCAGTCCCTGGTGGGAGAGTTGGCGAAAATACTCGTCCATGGTCATGCCTTCCGGCACCGGGTAGTCCGGCAGGTAGGGCTTGCCCAGTTCGAGAATAACGCTACAGCGGCGGGCGATCTGCACTGAATTGGCCAGTGCCTCAGGGATATCGGCAAACAGCTCAGCCATCTCCTGGGGCGTACGCAGATATTGTTGCTCGGTATAAGTCCGTGCACGACGAGGATCATCCAGCGTACGGCCCTCGCCTATGCAAACCCTCGCCTCATGGGCTTCGAACTCGGATGCATCAAGAAAACGAACGTCGTTGGTTGCCACCACCGGGCACTGCAATTGCGCTGCCAGTTGCACAGCACCATGCAGGTGGGTCTCATCCCCTTCCCTGCCAGTGCGATGCAGTTCCAGGTAATAGCGCTGCGGGTAGACTTTCATCCAGTAGCTCGCCCGCTCCCGGGCCAGTTCCAGCTTACCGCCGACCAGGGCCTGGCCGACATCTCCCTGCGCCCCTGCAGACAGGGCGATCACCCCTTCCGAGCACTCTTCCAGCCAGGTTTTGTGGACATGTGGTATCCCCAGATATTGTCCATCGGCCCAGGATCGACTGATCAGCAGGGTAAGGTTGTGATACCCCGCCTGGTTCATGGCCAGCAGGCACATGGGATAGGACTTTTCCGGGTCATCCGACTCCATGACCCGCAGGTCCGTGCCGAAAATCGGCTGAACGCCAGCGCTGAACGCGCTCTTGTAGGCTTTTATCAACCCATAGAAGTTACTGACATCGGTTACGGCAACGGCGGGCATGCCGAGTTCCGCAACACGGCTCATCAGCGGCTTTAGACGGACCAGTCCGTCGACGATGGAATACTCAGAGTGCAGGCGAAGGTGTACAAAATCGGTCATTCGCAGAGTGTACTCCGCTTCTCACGCGCGGGCAGCAACCATAGGAAAATTTTCCTGGACGTCCCTGGCCCCGGGGCGAGGCGCTGACTATTTAACGATCTTGAGGGAGGGGCGACCTTCCGGTTTGGATGGCTCCGGCGGGGTATCATCGGGTGGAGTGGACTCAGGCTCATCTTCCGGTTCGAACACCATGCCCTGCCCATTTTCCCGGGCATAGATACCGATGACCGCCTTCACCGGGACAAAGATATCAGTGGCCACGCCCCCGAAACGGCCATTGAATGCCACTGATTCATTGGCGATATTGAGATCCATCACCGCTGTGGGTGAGATATTGAGGACGATCTGACCGTCTTTGACGTACTGCTCCGGGACGGATACATGCTCCAGCGTGGCATCAACCAGGATATAGGGCGTACAGCCGTTATCCACGATCCACTCATAGAGTGCTCGCATGATATAGGGACGACTCGGGGTCATAGACATCCGTAAAAAACTACCGGGATGCGTTCGCTCAGGAACGCAACTCCCGCTCCTGCTCGGACAAGCTTTCCTGAAATGACTCCCGTGCAAACAGTTCGTCCATGTAAGTGAGCAGGGGCTTGGTTTGCTTGGAAGAGCGAATGTCTACGCCGAGTGAGGGCAACCGCCAGAGAATAGGCGCGATACAACAATCCACCAGGGTGAACTCCTCGCTCATAAAGTAAGGCTTTTCGGCGAAAATAGGGGCAATACCGGTAATACTGTCTTTGAGTTCCTTGGTTGCTTTCTTCATCACGTTATCACTGCGCGTGGTCAGGATGGAGTCCACCAGCGCACACCAGTCCTTTTCGATGCGATGAATCAGCAAGCGGCTTTCTGCGCGCGCCACCGGGTAAACCGGCAATAGCGGAGGATGCGGGAAGCGCTCGTCGAGGTACTCCATCATGACCTTGGACTCATAGAGAACCAGGTCGCGATCCACCAGCGTCGGAAGACTGTTATAGGGATTGAGCTCTGACAGTTCCGCGGGGGGATGTGCGGAGTCTGTCTCAATCATGTCTACGGTGACACCTTTTTCGGCCAGAACAATGCGCACGCGGTGACTGTAGTGACTGGTGGGATCAGAGAAGAAAGTCATTGAAGACCGCTTTGCCACAACACCCATGGGGATTCCTCAGTTGGTTCTTTTTAAAATAAAAAATGCAGCGTGACATATGCCACGCTGCCACATTTGATTAACGCAGATCAGTGTACGTCTTTCCAGTACTCACGATTGAGCAACCAGGCAAAGACGAAGAACAATACGATGAAGAGCAAGACAAAAATACCGGTGCGCTGCCGCTCGGCCGCCATCGGCTCTGCAGTATACGCCAGGAAGTTAACCAGGTCGTACATCGCGGAATCGAACTCCTCGGGGCTCATGCTGCCTTCTTCGGTGACACTGAACTGACCACAGGGGTCATCCAGGATATCTTCCCCGGTGAGCGGGTCACGCTTTACACCGCCATTGCCGGCCTTCACCGGCCCCATAGCGCACTCCTGCATGCCCTGTAATTCCAGCATGACATGAGGCATACCCACGTCCTTGAACACACGGTTGTTCACGCCATAGGGACGACTGTCGTCCTTGTAAAAAGTGCGCAGGTAGGTATATAGCCAGTCGGGCTGGCGAGCACGGGAGACCAGGGTGAGGTCGGGAGGAGCCGCCCCGAACCAGACCTTCGCGGTGCGGTCGTCCATGGCATTCTCCATCAACGACCCGATTTTCACGTTGGGATCAAAAATCAGGTTCGCTTCCATCAGGTCATCCGGAATGCCAAGGTCAGCCGCCACTCGATTGTAGCGAGAATACTGCAGCGAGTGACAACCCATGCAGTAATTCATGTATAGCTTGGCGCCATTCTGCAGAGAAGCCTTGTTGGCCGGGTCGGCGACAAACTCATCGCAATCAATCGCGCCACAGGCATGGGCTGACTCTGCGCCTACCGCCTTTAACGGCAGGATAGTCAGCGCCAGGATCAGGGCAAGACCACCCATGCTGCCCCAGAAGCCGATACCACCGTCGGTGGTGACCCGCTCGGGTACAGGCTTGGTCTTGTCCAGGGCGGACCATACGGGCATGAACAGGAAGAAAGCAAAGTAGAACACCGAGCAGATCTGCGCCAGGAAGGTGCGCTCTGGCGTAGGCGCTTTCACACCCAATACACCCAGGATCAGGAAGCTGGCCACGAACAGCACCAGCATGATCTTGGTGATGTTGCCACGGTAGCGCCAGGAGTTGACCGGGCTGCGGTCCAGCCATGGCAGCAGGAACGGGATGGCCACAGAAGCGGCAAAGGCGATAAAGCCCCAGAACTTGTCCGGCACGGCTCGCAGAACCGAATAGAAAGGAGTGAAGTACCAAACCGGTGCAATATGCTCGGGGGTCTTCAACGGGTTCGCCTCTTCAAAGTTGGCGTACTCCAAGAAGTACCCACCCATTTCTGGAAGGAAGAAGATCACGCCACAAAAGACGAACAGGAAT
Organism: Pseudohalioglobus lutimaris; assembly: GCF_002866825.1. Classification (GTDB taxonomy): domain Bacteria; phylum Pseudomonadota; class Gammaproteobacteria; order Pseudomonadales; family Halieaceae; genus Halioglobus; species Halioglobus lutimaris. Next base: position 199,647 of record NZ_PKUS01000003.1, read on the forward strand.
ACCGCAATTGCCTGCAGGTCGTGCACTGTGTAATAAGGATGGAAGGCAATACCATCCAGGGGCACGCCATCGGGACCCTTGTGCTTCTTGATTTCCACGCCATCAGGGTTGTTGGAGCCGACCTCATGCAGTGCCAGCAGGTGCAGTACGACCAGTGCCAGCAGGACAATTGGCAGCGCCACCACGTGTAGTGCAAAGAAACGGTTCAGGGTTATCCCGGAAATCAGGTAATCGCCACGAATCCAGGTAACAATATCTTCTCCGACGACAGGGATCGCACCAAACAGCGAGATAATCACCTGTGCACCCCAGTAGGACATCTGCCCCCAGGGCAGCACGTAGCCCACGAACGCCTCAGCCATCAGTACCACAAAGATCAACATACCGAAGATCCAGATGAGCTCTCGAGGCTTTTTGTAGGAGCCGTAGAGCATGGCACGGAACATGTGCAGATAGACTACAACGAAGAACGCCGACGCCCCGGTAGAGTGCATATAGCGCAGCAACCAACCGTAATCCACGTCACGCATGATGTATTCGACGGACGCAAAGGCTTCCTCTGCACTCGGTGTGTAATTCATCGTCAGCCAGATGCCGGTGAGCAACTGGTTGACCAGTACCAACAGTGACAACACACCGAAGAAGTACCAGAAGTTGAAGTTCTTGGGCGCGTAGTACTGGCCCATGTGGGTGTTCCAGGCACGCATAATAGGCAGACGATCATCAACCCAGTCGCGCAAACCAATAAGCATATTGTTCATCAAGCAGCCTCCGCATCCACGCCGATAACCAGGACATTGTCACCCTCAAAAGAATAAGGGGGGACCACCAGGTTGGTAGAAGCCGGTACGCCGGAATAGACGCGACCGGATAGATCAAATTTAGAACCGTGGCAGGGGCAGAAGAAGCCGCCCAGCCATGCATCGCCGCCGAGGTCGGCAGCGCCGACTTCTGGACGGAACTTCGGTGCGCAGCCCAGGTGTGTGCACAAACCCACGACCACGAGTAGCTCCGGGCGCAGGGAGCGTGCAATCCCGGTAATGTAATCGGGTTGTTCAGAAATAGCTGACTCAGGGTCCTTGAGGCTGCCGTCCAGTTTAGGCAGATCCTCCAGCTGGGCCTCGGTGCGGTGCATCACATACACGGGCTGACCACGCCACTCCACGACCACCATCTGCCCGGGTTCGAGCTTACTGACATCCGCCTTGACGGGTGCGCCCGCCGCCTTGGCCTTGGCCGATGGGTTCCAGGAACCCAGGAAGGGCACCGCCACGCCAACCACGCCGGCCACGCCCACCACACTGGTGGCAGCAGTCAGGAACTTTCGCCTGCCGGAATTTACGCCATCGCTACTCATGCTTTTCTCCCCTAGGACTGAGGCGGGTGGACGCGAGGGATATCGCCCCGGAATCCGCCTCCAACAAAATGGGGCAAATTCTAGTGATTTTACACTCTCGTGACAAGGTAAACGCCTTGTTTTAAAAGCGTTTTGCTTGAGAATTTGCGTTGAATCAACTCTGTATCACTGACCGGCACCGGCCCATATTTGGGGCAGAGCCATGCCAACCAGACAAGCAAAAAAAACGTCCGCCCACAGTGATGGGCAGACGCTTGATTCGATATTCGGCTGCCCCAACAGGCGGGGCCACAGTCTGCTTAACGCTTGGAGAACTGAGGACGCTTACGCGCCTTGCGCAGACCGACCTTCTTCCGCTCTACCTCACGGGCGTCACGGGTAACGTAGCCAGCGCCGCGCAGGGCACCACGCAGTGACTCGTCATACTCCATGAGCGCGCGCGTAATGCCGTGGCGAATCGCACCGGCCTGGCCGAAGCTGCCACCGCCTGCTACCGTTACGTTAACATCGAATTTATCATTCAATTCAACGAGTTCCAGAGGCTGACGAACAATCATACGAGCGACTTCACGACCAAAATACTGGTCGATGGGGCGCTTGTTGATGGTGATAGTGCCCTGGCCGTTTTGCAGGAAAACGCGAGCGGTAGACGTCTTGCGACGGCCGGTTCCGTAATATTGGGTAGCTGACATAGATACTATCCGTTAGATATTCAGTACTTGGGGCTGCTGTGCCGCGTGCGGATGTTCAGTACCCGCATACACTTTCAGCTTCTTGAACATGGCGCGGCCCAGCGGGTTACGCGGCAACATGCCCTTCACAGCACCCTGAAGAACCCGTTCAGGCGCCTTGTCGATCAACTTCTCGAAGGAGATTGACTTCAGGCCGCCGGGATATCCGGTGTGGCTGTGATAAATCTTGTCGGTAGCCTTGGCTCCGGTCACACGCACTTTCTCGGCATTGATCACTACAATGTAGTCACCCGTGTCCACGTGAGGTGTGTACTCGGCTTTGTGCTTGCCGCGCAGGCGCAGCGCAATTTCACTGGCCAGGCGCCCCAGGGTCTTGTCAGAAGCGTCAACCACGAACCAGTCGCGGGACACGTCTTCTGCTTTGGCACTGTAAGTTTTCATGAGAATAATAGCCTCTTGGAGGGCTCCAATTTCGAGAGCGCGAATACTACTGCGTACACCACCCCTTTTCAAGGCGGAAAACGAATAAATTTCGTTACTTACCGCCGGGGGCCCGGTGCCACTGGATAGGTATTATTCACGCATTGTCAATCTGCTGCGCAGGATACCTTTTTTGCCCATGAAACCGCACCCGCACACAGCCGCCCGACACTTTCCTAGGGGCGATGCTCACGCGCCAGATATTCATGAGATTGCATCTCCTGCAGCCGGGACTGGGTGCGCTGAAACTCGAACTCCAGACTACCGCCGGCATAGAGCTCAAGCAGCGGCTTCTGCGCGGCCATCACCAGCTTTACATTGCGGTCATAGAACTCGTCCACCAGGTTAATAAATCGTCGCGCCTGGTCATTCAGGTCAGGATTGAATTCAGGCACGCCAGAAAGCAGCACTGCGTGAAAAATTCGTGCCAGTTCGATGTAGTCATTCTGCGACCGGGGCCCGTCGCAGAGCTCGTCAAAGTCAAACCAGGCCACGTCCTCCGCCAGGCAGCGTACTGTCAGATAACGCCCATTGATCTGGATACGCTCCCAGTGTTTGCCCGGCTCTACCGCCAGCGCATCGAAACTGGCGCGCAAGCTGGTATCGGCGGCCTTATCCAGCGGGTAATGGTATAACTCGGCCTGCTGCAGTGTACGCAGCCGATAGTCGACTCCGGCATCCACATTGACCACATCTGTATACTTTTTGACCAACTCAATCGCGGGTAAAAAGCGCTGGCGCTGCAGGCCATTCTCATAGAGTTTGTCGGGAACGATGTTGGAAGTGGCTACCAGCGTTACGCCGCGGGCAAACAGAGCCTCCATCAACCCACCGAGAATCATGGCATCACCGATATCAGTGACGAAGAATTCGTCAAAGCAGACCACAATAGCCTCTTCGGCAAGACGGTCAGCAACGGTTTCCAGCGGGTTCTTGACGCCCTCAAGCTCGGTGAGTTCGCCATGGACTCGCTGCATGAAACGATGGAAATGCACACGCAGCTTGCGCTCAAACGGCAGACAGTCAAAAAACGTGTCCATCAGATAAGTCTTGCCTCGCCCTACGCCACCCCACAGGTAGAGCCCTGTCTCGGGTATGGGGTCTTGCTTGCGCAACTTGCCCAGTAGTGCGGACAGGCCTGTTTCACCCGCATCCTGGCGCGCCAGCAGGCGCTGGTGCAGGTCATCCAACAGGCGCACAGCCGCTTCCTGTGCGGGGTCATGCGAAAAGCCTTCCCGTCGCAAATCTGCCTGATAACGCTGCCAGGGTGTAGTCATGGAACTATTAAACGGATTTCGGGCGGCACACTGTACCGGCAGCCCAGCGCTAAGGCAACGCCACCAAGGTATTGTGCTCAAAACCTATGGACACTGCGCAAGACGCGCTATACTGCGCGGCGACGCCAGAACTGCCAAGAGGAAGACTTCGTGTACAGCTTGACCATCGTTATCGTCGGCGCTGCGGCCGGACTTATAATCGGCCTGGGCCTGGGACTGCTGCTGGGCCAGCGGAGCTCGCCTGCCGGTCAAAAGCACCGTGAAGTGGAGCGCAAGCTCGACCAGGTGCTGCAGGACAAAAAAGCCTATGAAGACGAAGTCGTAGAGCACTTTTCAGACACAGCGCGCCTGCTGAACACGCTCACTGACAGCTATCGCGACGTCCACAATCACCTCGCCCGCGGCGCGGAAAACCTCTGCCAGGGCAACGGCCCCGTGGCCATCGGCGAGGATCCGACCCGGCGCGATCCGGCGGAGATCCCCGATAACCTCGCCAATATTCAGCCGCCACTGGATTATGCGCCGAAAACCTCACCCGATGAAAAGGGCATGCTTAACGAGGAGTTCGGGATAGACAAGAAGGCCGTCGATACGCTCAGGGAAGAGGCCGCCAAAGCCTGATCAGACCGGGTTGTCGCTGTCAAAAAAGCAATGCTCCAGCGGAAACTGCCCAGCCAGCGCCTCCCCGACTGCCTGCACCCCATACCGCTCTGTGGCATGGTGCCCCGCTGCAATAAACGCAATGCCCTCCTCCCTGGCAGTATGCACCGTCGGTTCCGAAACCTCCCCGGTGACGAAGACATCGGCGCCAGCCGTCACCGCAGCACCGATATAGGACTGCGCAGCGCCCGTGCACCAGGCCACCCGCTTCACCCTGCGCTCCGGCTCCCCGATCAGCAGCGGCCGCCTTGCCGTCAGCGACTGCAGCAAGTCTCTCAGCTCTCCCGCAGTAGTCGACAGCGTACCCACAGTGCCAACTGAAGCCGGCTCCTGAGGCTGCAGGGGCCGGGAATCGCTAACACCCATCAGCTGGCCCAGGCGGGCGTTGTTGCCCAGCACGGGGTGGGCGTCCAGCGGCAAGTGGTAGGCAATCAAACTGACGTCGTTGGCAAGCAACGCCGCCAGGCGTCTCCGCTTCATCCCCACCACTGGCTCCGCCTCTCCCTTCCAGAAGTACCCGTGGTGCACCAGGATGGCGTCTGCTCCCCAGGCTATGGCCTGGTCCAGCACATCCTGGTTGGCCGTCACCCCGGTCGCCAGCCGCCGGACCTGGGACCGTCCCTCTACCTGCAGACCATTTGGACAGTAATCGTGAAAACGCTCCGGCTGCAGTGTCTCCTGTAACCAGTCCAGCAGGGTGAAAAGGGATATACTCATACGCGCTATTTCCTGTTCGCGGCAACTCCGCTTCATATACAATGCCAGCATAACAGTACAACGGACCAGCACAGCGAGACCTTACTCTAACCCGGGACAGGACTCACCTACATCTATGAAAGAAGGCCTCAAGTTCATTACCTGGCCGGCTATTGCCGGACTGCTCGCCGCCCTGCTGATCCTCGACCGCTGGGTACTTCCTGGAAGCGACGGCAACGGCGCAGAAGCGAAAGCACCCCAGACTTTTGCTCCCGCAGTAAGCAAGGCCACACCCGCCGTGGTCAATGTCTATATCGCCAAGCTGGTGAAAACCGCCAATCCGCTTTTACAGGACCGCCTGGCCCTCGCCCAACGCATGCCGCAACAACGCATTGAACGCTCCCTGGGCTCCGGCGTCATCATGACCGATGCGGGGCATATCCTGACCAATCACCATGTCATAGCAGGTGCCGATGCCATTCAGGTGCTGTTGCATGACGGACGTTCGGCCAGCGCGATAGTGGTGGGCTCTGACATCGCCACCGATCTGGCGGTGCTCAGAATCAACCTGCCGGGCCTGACCCCGATAGAACTGGCCGACTCGAATGAATTGAGCGTGGGTGATGTTGTACTGGCGATCGGCAACCCCCTTGGCTTTGGGCATACCGTCACCCAGGGCATCGTCTCTGCATTAGGGCGCTACGGCTTGCAGCTGGGCGCTTACGAAGATTACATCCAGACCGACGCCATTATTCACCAGGGCAACTCTGGTGGTGCGCTCATCGACACCCGTGGCAAGTTGCTGGGCATCAACACACTTATCTACACATCCAGCAGCCAGGCCGGCGCTGCAGCTACAGGTATCGGCATAAGCCTCGCTATACCGATAAACCTGGCCACTTACATCATGCGTGACCTGATCGAGTATGGGGAAGTGATTCGTGGTTGGCTGGGCGTCAGCGTGGAGCCTATTCGCCTTACTAATGGAGGCCAGCAACAGGCACTGGTCGTTGTCGCCATCTCAGAGAGAAGTCCGGCGCTGCGAGCGGGGGTGATGCCGGGAGACATTATCACGCACATTGATGGCGAGCCGGTAATTGACGGACGCCAGACCATGCTCCAGATCGCCCAGTTGCGCCCCGGTGACGCAATTGCGGTCACGGTACAGCGTGGCCAGCAGAGTCTGGAACTGCGCGCCGTGGTCGGCGTGCAGGGACAGACCAGCCCCGCCAGCTAGCGCACTTTACAGATTATTCGTCGAGGCGGTACTCGGCACTGCGGGCATGTGCGGTGAGTGACTCACCGCGCGCCAGCACCGAAGCCACTCGACCCAGTTCCTGCACACCTTGCGCACTGCACATGATCACCGAACTCCGCTTCTGGAAGTCGTAGACACCCAGAGGTGAGAAAAAACGGGCACTGCGCGATGTCGGCAACACGTGATTGGGCCCCGCGCAATAGTCTCCCAAAGCCTCCGACGTGTATGCCCCCATGAAAATTGCGCCGGCATGACGCACCGAGGGCAACAGGGCCTCGGGGTCCTGCACAGACAGCTCAAGGTGCTCAGGAGCCAGTTGATTACTGATCTCTACCGCCTCCTGCAGGTCGCGGGTGAGGATCATTGCGCCGCGGCCCTCAAGAGAGGCCCGTATGATAGGCGCACGCTCCATTTCCGGCAGCAACTTCTCGATACTCTGCCCAACACGGTCGAGATACCCGGCGTGGGGGCACAGCAGTATGGACTGGGCATTTTCATCGTGTTCAGCCTGGGAGAACAGGTCCATGGCCACCCAGTCCGGCTCGGTAGTGCCATCGCAGATCACCAGTATTTCCGAGGGGCCGGCGATCATGTCTATGCCCACGCGGCCGAACACCATACGTTTGGCGGTGGCCACATAGATATTGCCGGGGCCGACGATCTTGTCCACCGCTGGCACGGTCTCAGTACCGTAGGCCAGCGCCGCCACCGCCTGCGCGCCCCCCAGTGTGAAGACGCGGTTCACACCCGCTATCGCGGCAGCTGCCAGCACCAGCTCGTTCACTTCACCCCCGGGGGCAGGCACTACCATCACAATCTGCTCGACGCCAGCCACATGCGCAGGAATGGCATTCATCAGCACCGATGACGGGTAGCTGGCCTTACCGCCGGGCACATAGATACCGGCGCTTTCCAGGGCCGTTATCTGCTGTCCCAGCAAATTACCCGCGCTGTCACGGTAGTTCCAGCTATCCTGCAGCTGGTGCTGGTGATACTCACGAATGCGCGCCGCGGCCGTTTCGAGGGCCTCCCTGCTGGCGTCATCGATGGCAAGCAGTGCCTGCTGCAGGCGCTCCTGGCCGATCTCCAGCTCGGCCGCATGACTCAGCTCCAGGCCATCGAAGCGCGCCGTGTACTCCAACAGCGCCTCGTCGCCACGAACAGCTACATCTTCCAGCACCTCACGCACGGTGTCGTTTACAGCGTGATCCAGCTCTTCCTCCCAGGCGGTGAGTTGCTTGAGTTGCAGCTGGAAATCGCCCTGCGCCGAATCGAGCCGCCTCATGTTTGCGCCTCAACCGCAGTGGACAGGTCATCAATTAACGCCTTTATTCCACTGTGATGAGATCGCATGGCGGCCTTGTTGACGATCAACCTGGAACTGACACTGGCAATTTCATCGATCGGCTCCATACCGTTAGCGCGCAGCGTATTGCCCGTATCAACGATATCGACAATAAGATCGGCAAGATCCATCATAGGCGCCAGCTCCATCGCCCCGTAAAGTTTGATGACATCCGCATGCACACCCTTGCGTGCAAAAAAATCCCTTGCGATGTTTACAAACTTGGTTGCCACCCTGATCCGCGCGCCATCCTGCTGCCAGCCAACCGGGCCGGCAGTCATCAAACGACAGCGGGCAATGCCCAGGTCCAGCGGTTCATACAGACCCTCGGCCCCGTGCTCGAGTAAAACGTCCTTACCCACAACACCTACATCTGCAGCGCCGTGACGTACATACGTGGGCACGTCTGTGCCGCGAATAATCACCAGGCGCACGCCCGCTGCGGTGGTATCAAAAATCAGTTTGCGGCTCTTACTCACATCATCCAACGGCGCGATCCCCGCCTGCGCCAGCAACGGCAGCGTTTCCTTTAGGATGCGACCCTTGGTGAGGGCAATCGTTATAGTTTCGCTCATAGGGCTAGGTCTCATTCAATCCACCGGGCGACGGGTAGTCGCAGCCGGCGATGGTAATTATTCCTCGATACGCTGGTAACCACGATCGAAATGATAAACACGTTCGATCAGGGTCTCACCCTGCACCACCGGCCCTGCAAGTGAAGGTTCACAGACAGGCTGCCAATAGCGCAGTTACCCGGGACAGCAACACTCGACCTGCCAACTCGCGTAAGCATGGGGCCCATCAACGGGACCGGCGCGCGCATGCATCCCGAAAACTCGATCATGGTTGTGTGTCATACAGGTGCGACAGCTTAACGGCAACGGCAGGCTCAACGGCCAGCAGCTTGTCCACAACGGAACGACCAGCGACCCGGTTTCAGCCCTGCTGCTGCCACTGCTCAGGCGTGAAAGTGCGGATATTTACCGCATGGATACTGCCTTCGGCAATTTCAGCGTTGAGGGCTCCGTATACCAGTTGTTGTTTTTTTACCGGGCGCAGACCGTCAAAAACAACACCTATCGCGGTAATATCGTAATTGGCGCCTTCGCCCTGCACGTGAAACTCGCAGTCTGGCAAGTGATTCTGTAAAAGTACCTTGACGGTAGCGGCGTCCATATCGATCTCCGGGTAGGGGTGCAGTACACATGACAACGCCCCGACCATCAAGGTAGAGGCAGAAATCGGCGTAGTTTAGGAGAAAATGGGGGTAAAGGCGACAGCCACCGGCTGGATCAGCTATCGACTTCAGGCGCCGACCAGGTATCAATCACCGTATCGAGATCACCTTTCTGCTTACGCGCCGCTGACTCGAACTGACTCTGGTAAATCTCTCCAAGGTTTACGCTTTCGATAATCATATTGCGCAGTTTCCACTCCCCTGAACGATCTCGGCCCATCTGGTACATCACGACGTAGGGCTCAACCGCGTCAGAGTATATCAGCTGCTCCACCGACACTCTGGAGGCCTCGGCCTCATCAAGGGAAGGGCTGGATACCTGGATCCGCGACCCGCCGAAGGCCAGTAGCCCCTTACCGTAAGTGCGCACCATGCCCCTGCGCATTACTTCCGTAAACCGATCAAGCTGCGATCGCAGTTGCGCCTGCCCGTCTGCATCCAGGGAGCGATAGCGCTCACTGGTCGCATAAGGACCCATCACCCCGCGGGCAAAGCCACGGAAATCTACCACGGGGTCGAGAATCTCCTGTATGGACTGGTAGTACCTTTCAGGGTCTTCCTCTGCATACTCCTTCGCCTCACTGACCACCGCCATCACGCTGCTGGTCGTGGCCTCCACCACTTCATGGGCGGTCACTCCCGCGTCCGCCTGCGCCACGCCCTGCTGCGCGTTTGCGCCCAAAGCAAGCGCCAGTACCCACAAAAGCGCGCTCAATTGCATGCGAAATTTCATCTCTGCTCCCCGAAGCTGTCCAATACTACTATTCACACTCGCAGTGCCCTGTATAATCCGCCTAATACCGAGACCCGTTACCCCAGGTCCACACGCGGGCCGCTGCGCCTGGTTATGTGACAACAGCGTTGCCTGCGCAGTTCCCCATACCGGCGCGGCGCCTACTTTAACAGGAAACAGGCTTTTATGCTGTTAGCTGCAGCGACCATTCTTGTCGGGTTCATCATGCTTATCTGGAGCGCAGACCTGTTTGTTGCGGGTGCCGCCTCCATTGCCAAAAACCTGGGCATGTCACCCGTTATCATCGGCCTGACGATCGTATCCCTGGGCACCTCTGCTCCCGAGATACTGGTTTCTTTCACCGCCGCCCTCACCGGCGCCGGCGACCTGGCCATTGGTAACGCGATCGGCTCCAACATCGCGAACATCGGACTCGTATTGGGCGTCACCCTTCTGGTGGCGCCCATGCTGGTGCACGAAAGCTGCATGAAAAAGGAGATGCCACTGTTGTTGCTGGTGACCTTTGGAGCCGGCTTTCTGCTACTCGACGACGTTCTGTCAAGCCTGGACGGCTGGGTTATGGTCAGCACACTGGGCTTGATCATCTTTCACATGGTACGGAGTCAACAGCAGGACGAGGTGCTGGTTGGAGAGGCGGAGGATGAGTATCTGCAACCGCTGAAAAGCCGGCAGGCATGGATCTACTTCCTGGCCGGGCTGGTGTTACTGGTTGCGAGTTCTCGCATGCTGGTGTGGGGGGCGGTGGTCATTGCTGAAAGCATGGGCGTGTCGGAACTGGTGATAGGGCTGACTATCGTCGCCGTGGGCACCAGTCTCCCCGAGTTGGCGGCAACGGTCGCCAGCGCGCTGCGCGGACACACTGAGATTGCGCTGGGCAACGTTATTGGGTCCAACATGTTCAACCTGCTGGCAGTGATGAGTATCCCGGGTATCGTCGGCGCGGAGAGCCTGGAGCATGCCGTCATTACCCGTGACTACCCAACGATGATTTTTCTCACCGTCTTCCTCGCCGTGGCCATTCTGGTCAGTCGCAAGCGCCGTGCATCCGTGGGCGGACGCTCCTACATAGGTCGTACGGTAGGGGTATTGTTAGTCTCTTTCTACGCGCTGTATTATTACTGGCTATTTCTTAGTATTTAACCCGGGACCCAGGCCTATGACGGCAACCTCGTCCAGCAATTTCAACCACTCTGCAAAGCGCACCATCGACATGGAAGCGCAAGCTGTCGCTGCCCTTGGAGAGCGTATTGGCGAGGACTTCGATGCAGCCTGCCAACTACTGCTGGAGTGCAAGGGGCGAGTGATTGTCACCGGCATGGGCAAATCCGGACATATAGCCCGTAAAATCGCCGCCACCCTGGCCAGCACCGGTACTCCATCGCATTTTGTGCATCCCGGCGAAGCCAGCCACGGCGACATGGGTATGATTACCGTCGGGGATGCGGTGATTGCCCTGTCCAACAGCGGCGAGGTGAGCGAGGTGGTGACCCTGCTCCCCCTGTTGAAACGTATTGGCAGCAGGCTGATCGCGATGACCGGCAATCCGAATTCCACGCTGGCCAAAGCTGCTGACGCGCACCTGGACACCGGCGTAGAAACTGAAGCCTGCCCGCTGGACCTGACCCCCACCTCCAGCACGACTACCGCATTGGTGATGGGCGATGCACTGGCCATCGCCCTGCTTGAAGCGCGCGGCTTTACGGCGGAGGATTTTGCCTTCTCCCATCCAGGCGGAACCCTGGGCAAAAAACTGCTGCTCAAGGTAGAGGACATCATGCGGTCAGGGGATGCCATCCCCACCGTCACCGCGGAGACGCCGCTCTCTTCTGCGCTGCTGGAAATCAGCAGTAAACGGCTGGGCATGACCACGGTCACCGACGGTGACGGCACACTATTGGGCATCTTTACCGACGGTGACCTGCGCCGCACCCTGGACCAACGCGTCGATATCAATGGCACACCCATCAGCGAGCTGATGACGACCGGCGCGAAGACCGCCAGTCCACAAATGCTGGCTGCGGAGGCACTGCGCATCATGGAGGAGAACGAAATCACATCGCTGGTTGTCGTCGATGACCGCGGAGATACCTGTGGTGTTATCCACCTGATGCACCTGTTGCATGCCGGAATCGCATGAACACAGTGGCTACAGTTGAAGAAATTGCCCGGGACATTACCCTTCTCGCGCTTGATGTCGACGGCGTCCTGACCGACGGCCGTATTCAATACGGAAACAGCGGCGAAGAATTAAAGAGCTTCAACATCAAAGACGGTCTCGGCATCAAGTTGCTTCAACGCGACGGAATCGAGGTAGTACTGATCACCGGCCGCAGTTCGCACATTGTCGCCAGGCGTGCCAGGGAACTGGGCATCTCCGAGGTGATCCAGGGGCGTGAGGATAAACTCACCGCCCTCAAGGAAATATGCTTGCTCAGGCAGGTCACCCCGCAGCAATGCGCCTATATGGGCGATGACCTCCCCGACCTGGCGGCGGTCCGCGCAGCGGGTATCGGCATGGCACCGGCCGATGCCGTTATTTCCCTGCACGAGGCAGCAGACTGGGTCAGTCAATATACAGGCGGCCACGGCGCAGTGCGCGAGGCGTGCGAGGCCTTGCTCAACTGGCGCGGCTCCCTGGGCAAATTGCAAGCGAAATACGACTGATGCCCCGGCTCTTGCTGCAAATCCTGGTGGCCATCGCCCTTGTACTCGCGGCGAACTACTACTGGAAGCCCCAGACTTCACATAGTCCTGACGAAGACACACAAGCGCGCCAGAAAGACCTGCCAAAAAGCTATATCTGGCAGACGCGGGCATGGTCCTTTGACGAAAATGGGGAGCTCACGGATATCCTGGAGGCGGAACGGGTGGAACAATTCGCTCGTGGCAGCGTCTCACTGCTGACAAATCCACGGTTTTATGCGCACAGTGGCGACGACAGAACCTGGTCGGCAGTCGCCGCTCGCGGTCGTTTCGAAGAGCACAGCCAGCGCCTGCTGCTGCGCAAGAACGTTGAACTGACACACGACCAGACCGGCACGCAGATGCAAACCAATGCACTGGATATCGAAGTAGACGAAAAGATAGCGACTTCACGGAAAACCGTTACCATCATTCAGGAAAACAACCGGACCACGGCCGACGGCATGGTCGCCAGAATGAACGAGGAGACTATCACCTTGAAACCCAATGTAGAGAGCACCTATGAGCAGCTACCTTGATCGACTCCTCGCCAGCGGGCTAATCGGCCTACTGGTGCTGGTATTACCGGGTATTGCCAGCGCACTGCCGGAAGACCGGGAGCAACCCATACATATTGAGGCAGATGAGGCCCTGCGCGATGAAAAGCAGGGTTTTACGCGCTATAGCGGCAATGTGAAGATGGATCAGGGCAGTCTGCATATCGAGGCCGACCAGATAACCATCTACCACGTTGGTGAGGAAGCTGATCGCATTCTCGCCACCGGCAAACCTGCTCACCTGCAACAACAACCCGACCCCGCCAAAGGGCTGATCAAGGCCAGGGCGGAGACAATTGAGTACATGAAGAATGAGCAGCGCATCGAATTGCGCAAGAGCGCTCACATTGAACAGGACGGCTCCATCGTCACCGGGGACTTCATCGACTACCTGATCGACCAGCAATTGGTGAAAGCCGGTTCTACCCTGAGCGGTGACACCAGCAGGGTCCAGGTGGTGATACCCGCCCAGGTACTGGATAACGAGGAAGCCGATAGTGGCGCGACTGCAAGCGAATAATCTGGCCAAGGCTTATCGCGGTCGGGAAGTCGTGCAGGATGTTTCCCTGCAGATCGATAGCGGCCAGGTCGTGGGCCTGCTGGGCCCGAATGGCGCCGGTAAAACCACCTGCTTCTACATGATCACCGGGATCATCCAGGCCGACCGCGGTGTGATAGAACTCAATGGGGAGGACATCACTCCCCTGTCCATGCATGAACGCGCCAGGCGCGGTATCGGCTACCTGCCGCAGGAAGCGTCGATTTTTCGCAAGCTTTCAGTCGGTGACAATATTCTCGCCATTCTCGAGACACGCCCGGACCTGAACAAACAGCAGCGCCTGGCGCAGCGCGACCAATTGTTGGCTGAGTTCCACGTCCAGCATCTTCGCGACAGTCTGGGCCAATCGCTTTCCGGGGGAGAAAGACGGCGCGTGGAGATTGCCAGGGCGCTCGCAGCGGAGCCGGACTTCATTCTGCTTGATGAGCCTTTTGCAGGCGTGGACCCTATCTCCGTGAGCGATATCAAGCAAATTATCAACCATCTGCGTCAGCGGGGGATCGGTGTATTGATCACCGATCACAATGTCCGCGACACGCTCGACATCTGCGAGAAGGCCTATATCGTCGGCGAAGGGCACATCATTGCCTCGGGTAGTGCCGAAGAGGTTCTTGGCAATGCGCATGTGCGCAAAATCTACCTGGGCGAGCAATTCAAGATGTAACCCAGGAAGACCCCGCCCGTTTCAGGAAAGTCAACAAGCAAATTTCGCGCCACAAGGTTGCCACGGCTCTTCGGGCAGCGCTAAACTGCTGCTGTTGATGTCACCGAGGATGCTCGCTCCACCAGCGTCGCACAGCGTTACCAAAAACCTGATGAAACAGTCGCTTCAACTCAAGCTTGGCCAACAGCTGACGATGACTCCGCAGCTGCAGCAGGCCATCCGTTTACTACAACTATCCACGCTGGACCTGCAACAGGAAATCCAGCAAGCGCTGGACAGCAACCCCCTGCTGGAAGTGAACGAGGAAGACAACGCCGCAAGTTCCATCGCCGAAGAGGTTCAAAACCAACAGTCTCCGGAGGCGCAACAGGAGAAAGGCGATCAGGGCGACGAGTGGAAGGATGCCTCCAGCAACGCAGACACCAACGTCAGCAACGAAACCATACCTGACGAGTTACCCGTGGATACACAATGGGATGACCTGCTGCCCTCCAGCTCAGCCGCCCCCGCACCCATGGGCGACGACTTCGCGGATGACGACTTCGCGGCCCGCAACGCACCACGCGAGAGCCTGCGTGAGCAACTTCTCTGGCAACTGAACCTCGCGCGCCTGTCCGATACCGACCGACTGATTGCGCTGTCAATCATCGACGCCACCGATGGTGCGGGCAGGCTCCAGCTCACTCTGGAAGACATTCTCGAGTCGTTCGACGCAGAACTCGACATTGAAATGGACGAGGTGGTGGCCGTATTGCACCGGCTGCAGCAGTTTGAGCCCGCGGGAGTGTGCACCCGCGACCTGCAGGAATGCCTGCTAGTACAGCTGCAACAGTTACCCCCCACCACGCCATACATCGAACAGGCAAGAGTGATTCTGAACCGACACCTGCCGCAGCTGGCAAATGGCGATTTCAGCCAGATAATGCGTCGCACCAGGCTCAAGGAACCCCAGCTCAAGGAGGCACTGGCATTAATCCAGACCCTGGACCCGCGGCCGGGAGAAACCTGCGCTCCGGATGAGGTCGAGTATGTTATTCCCGATGTCTTTGTCAGTAAACATGAGGGGCGCTGGCGAGTAGAGCTGAACCCTGACATCGCGCCCAAACTACGCATCAACAGCGGCTACGCCAGCTTGATAAAGCGCGCTGACAACAGCGCAGACAACACCTATTTACGCGATAACCTGCAGGAAGCGCGCTGGTTCCTGAAAAGCCTGCAGAGCCGCAACGAAACCTTGATGAAGGTCGCTACCAAGATTGTCGAACACCAGCGCAACTTCCTCGAATATGGCGAGGAAGCAATGAAACCCCTGGTGTTGCACGACATTGCGGAAGCGGTGGAAATGCACGAATCAACAATTTCGCGCGTTACTACCCAGAAGTATATGCATACTCCGCGCGGCATCTTCGAGCTGAAATATTTCTTCTCCAGCCACGTATCAACAACCAGTGGCGGAGAATGCTCCTCTACCGCAATACGCGCATTGATTCGTAAACTGGTCGCCGCGGAAAATTCGCGCAAACCCCTGAGTGACAACAAGATCACCCAGCTGCTGGAAGAACAAGGTATAAAAGTAGCCAGGCGGACTATCGCCAAGTACCGTGAAACCCTGCATATACCACCGTCGAATGAGCGTAAGCGGCTGATCTAGTATGCGGGTCTCAAAACGAGCAAAAAAAAACCGAAGCGCTATAGCGTTGGTCTAGAATTCAGTAACAAGGAAAATCCGGCAATGCCGGTCCCGGCTCGAACCGGGTTCACTCGAAGAAGGAGCAATAATATGCAACTGACCGTCAGCGGACATCATGTGGAAGTAACCGATCCCCTGCGTGAATATGTGGAGCAAAAATTCGAACGCCTCCAGCGACACTTCGACCAGATCACTAATATCGAGGTCACCCTAATCGTCGAGAAAATGGAGCAGAAAGCCGAGGCGAAAATCCACATTTCCGGAGCCGACATCTTCGCGCATGCCGAGTCCGAAGACATGTACGCCGCAATCGACTCACTGGCGGACAAACTTGACCGCCAGCTAATCAAGCACAAGGAAAAGAATCGCGGGCACTAGCGCCCGTATTATTATCATGCAACCCCTTGCCACACTACTGACCCCGGAGCGCGCAGCTTGCCAGATTCCGGGGCTCAGCAAGAAAAGACTTTTTGAATCCCTCGCCCGCATCATCAGCGACGACCAATTGTCACTGTCTTACGACGAGGTGTTCAGCCATTTCATCGCCAGGGAAAAACTCGGAAGCACAGGTCTGGGCGAAGGTATCGCCATCCCCCACTGCCGCATTGGCAACTGCAGCCAGCCCACAGGAGCGCTGCTGACGCTGGCCGAGCCTATCGATTTTGACTCCCCGGACAACCAACCGGTAGACCTCGTTTTCGCATTGCTGGTGCCCGAGGAAGCAACCCAACAGCACCTGGACACCCTCGCGGGACTGGCGCGCTTGTTCAGCCAGGCCAGCTTCTGTGACGCGCTGCGCGCTGCGCGCACCGCAGATGAGGTGTTCAGGATAGCTACCGAAGCGGAGGCGGTGCCCCCCTAGGGGGCGGTTTTTATGCAGCTAATAATTATCAGCGGGCGTTCAGGCTCGGGTAAGAGTACGGCCTTGCACCAACTGGAGGACGAGGGTTACTACTGCATCGACAACCTGCCCGTATCTCTTCTACCCTCTCTTGTGGCCGAGGCGCAGCTGGAGGAATTCGCGCATTTTCGCGGCACCGCAGTCTGTATCGACGCCCGCAACGCCTGGAAGTACCTTGCCGATTTTGGCCAGGTCATGGATGACCTGCCGGCGTCCGTCGAATCGGAGGTCTTATTCCTGGACGCGGAGGAGTCGGCCCTGATCAAGCGCTTCTCCGAAACGCGCAGAAAGCACCCCCTCACCACTGACAGCATGCCCCTCGCTGATGCCATCGCCAGGGAGCGAGAGTTACTGGAACCCATTTCCAGCGCCGCTACATTAGTGCTGGACACCAGCCAGATGACCATTTACGAATTGCGCGACGCGATCAAACAGCGCTTGCTGGGCAGCCGCAGTGGCAGCATGTCTGTGCTCATCCAGTCTTTCGGCTTCAAGCGCGGTATTCCAACCGATGCTGACCTGGTCTTCGATGTACGCATGTTGCCCAACCCCCACTGGGTAAAAGAGCTGAGACTGCTAAATGGTACCGACGCAGCGGTGCGGGATTTTCTCGAAGCCCAGCCAATGACCGGTGAGCTCTACGCCGATATTCGCAACTTCCTCGACACCTGGCTACCGCGCTACAAGGAGAGCAATCGCAGCTATATGACCATAGCTATTGGCTGTACCGGCGGCCAGCATCGTTCGGTATACTTGACAGAGCGACTGTTCAAGAACTACCAGGAACAATACCCGGGAATTCACATCAGACACAGGGAAATTCAGTAAGTGATTGAGACCCAGGTCACTATCGTCAACAAGCTGGGGCTGCACGCCAGGGCGGCGGCCAAGTTTGTCGGCTGCACCTCAGCTTTTGCCAGCGACATCCGCGCTGGCAAGGATGGGCAACTGGTTGACGCCAAGAGCATAATGTCAGTAATGATGCTGGCTGCAGGCAAAGGTACCGTGCTTGACCTGAAAATCGAGGGCCGGGATGAAGACGACGCCCTGGAAGCGCTCACTACATTGATTGCAAATCGCTTCGACGAAGCCGAGTAGTCGTCTCTGTAACTAATCACGTTGTTGCTACCGGCCGTTTACCGGATAATCTCCCGGCGGCGGGCACTGCTTCCCGCTGCTGAAAGCGGAGCCCACGGCATGCCCCAGAACATCGCCAAACCCCAGGACACACTCGACAGACTGACGCTGTCACTGGACAGCGGCGCCTTTGTCGATGTGCAGCGCATGCTCAATGGCATGCCGCCTGCGGATATCGCGCATATGCTGGAGTCCTCCCCTCCCAAGTTCCGGAACATCCTGTGGAAACTGATCGATGTCGACCTGGAGGGTGAGGTCCTGGGTGAGTTGCCCGACGACCTTCAGTCACACTTCCTGTCACGTATGGATGCTGCCGAGGTGGCCACCATCACCGAGGGACTCGAAGATGACGATATCGCCGACATACTCCAGCAACTCCCGGATCGCATAACCTGGGAAGTACTCAACTCCATGGACCACCAGGACCGCGCGCGCCTGGAACAGGTCATGCTCTATCCTGATGATGTCGCCGGTGGCCTGATGAACACCGACACCATCACCATCCGCGCCAGACTGACCCTGGACGTGGTTATGCGTTATCTGCGCCGCCATGAAGACCTGCCGCCGATGACCGACAACCTCATCGTCGTCAATCGTTCAGACCAGTTTATTGGCCTCTTGCCGTTGCGCACCCTGCTGGTTTCCGACCCGTCCACCACGGTTCGCGAAATGATGATTACGGACATCGACCCCATCCCGGTGGACACGCCCGATGATGAGGTGGCGCGACTCTTCGAGCGCAATGACTGGGTATCGGCGCCCGTGGTAGACGAGAGTGGTAGACTTCTGGGCCGTATTACCATTGACGACGTGGTCGATGTCATCCGTGAGGATGCGGATCACTCCTTCATGTCCATGGCCGGACTGGATGAAGAAGAGGATACCTTCGCGCCGGTGGCCAGGGCCGCACCTAAACGGGCTATCTGGCTGGGTATCAACCTGATTACCGCATTTATCGCCGCCGCTGCCATCAACATGTTTCAGGACACCATCGACAAGGTTGTGGCTCTGGCGGTACTGATGCCGATTGTCGCTTCCATGGGCGGTGTGGCTGGTACCCAGACGCTTACTGTACTGGTACGCGGTATAGCCATGGGCCAGGTGGTTCGCAACAACCAGAACTGGCTGCTGGTGAGAGAGGTGATCATCGGTGTGATCAATGGCGTCGTGTGGGCTGCTGTAGTGGCTGTCGCCGCTTCACTGTGGTTTGACGACTGGAACATAGCATTGATTATCGGCGCGGCCATGGTCATCAACCTGGTGACTGCAGCCTTTACCGGTGCCGCGCTACCCCTGCTGCTCACCCGCTTTAAAATTGACCCGGCATTAGCCGGTGGCGTTATCCTCACGACCGTCACCGACGTGGTCGGTTTTGTCTCCTTCCTCGGCCTGGCTACGATGTTCTATGCGTGATCCCCAATCAGAGCTTGATGACGGCCAGGAAGAAGGCCCCAGCAAATCAGAACTGAAACGGCAGATGCATGCCCGCCAGTCCCTGGGCGAGGAACTGACCCAACTCAACGACCAGCAGCTGGATGGGCTGCCCATTGCCGATGAACAATTGCTGCGAGCTATCCGCGAAACCCGTCGTATCCGCAGCAAGAACGCACTGCGCCGTCATCTACAGTACGTTGGCAAGCTGATGCGCAATATTGACCCGGAGCCGATCACAGAAGCGCTTGAGCAAATGCGCCGGCCCGCCAGCGAGGCGAGCGCCGCTTTTCACCAGTTGGAGCGACTGCGGGAGGATGTTCTGGTCAAGGGTGTCAGCGGTGTGGAGATGGTGATCCAGCGCTGGCCGCAGGCAGATCGACAGCAGTTGCGTCAACTGGTGCTGCAGCACCAGCGGGAACAGAAACTGGGCAAGCCTCCAGCTGCCAGCCGCAAACTATTCCGCTACTTGCGCGAACTGCAGGACAACCACGGATAAGGTCAAGGGTCCTCCTGGCTCGCAGGCTGCTGCACGTCGCCTTTATCCGTTTCCCCATCGATATTGGCCGACCCGGCAGGCGTCAACTCTGCAGGTACAACCCGGGCCTCCGCAGCCGACTCCAGGCGCATCTCATCATCGAAAATACGATCGAAGTCCACCTGCGGTTCGTCCCACGTGCCCTGGATAGAGTAGACCCCGCTGGACAACCTATTCATTTGCTTCTCGAAGACTTTGCTGACCACGAACACACCGGCGGCGACGGCGGGCCCAGCCGTCAGTGCCGCTACCCACGGCAGGTTGTTGGCAACCGGCAGGGTAGCCACCAGCTCACCGTCGAGGCTGCGTGTGGCGATGTCAGAGACACCGCTCATCGCGAAAGCGCTGGCACTGCTGCGCACTGACAGGCTGGCCACTTCCAGGGTGCCAGTGTGGAAAAAAACCTCTCCGTCCACTGTGTCAAAACTAAGGCCAGACTCAAACATATGCGAGAGGCTCAGGCGTTCGACAATACCGGCGAGGTTGACAATCTCCACCACTTTCAACGCACCCGCCCCGCCCGGGGTTTTCAGGAACCTGCCGGACCCGAGGCCCAGCCTGACGGCCCCCTCAAGTTCAGCCAGAGAAGCCTTGTCCGGCGGCCCGGCCCACCCCAGGTCCAGGACGACCTCCCCTTCGTCGGTTTCCAGGAAACGCGCGTAACCGAGCTGTTCCAGCGTATCCCCGATATCATCAAACTGTAAGGGCAGTTCCAGGCGACTGCCCTGCGCGGGGACCCAGCTAAGTCGACCTGGTGCCGCCGCCAGTAACCGCATACCCATCAAATCACCCTGGATATTGTCTGCGTTGATTTCCCCGTCAGCCGAGCTCAAGTCAAAAGCCAGGGACCCGGCGGGTTTACCATCGATTCGTAGTTCAGTGAGGCTTACCTTAATATCAGGCAGGGAGATGGGCTCCGCCACTGCAGCATCAGGGCCCTCTCCCTGGGCCTGAGGGTCGGAGTCCAGGCCATCTCGGGCCACCAGATCCAGGTAGTCCAGTTGCAGCAGCGCCGGTCCATCTACCGGCTGCTGGTACTCGCCCTGCAACCAATCCGTAGTGCCACGCACGGTTAAACCATTTACCGACTGCTGCAGGCTGAAATTGACACCCTGGTACTCTCGACCAAAAAACAACAAGCGTTCGGCCTGCATACCGTTTATCCCCAGCCGGAAACCTTCTGCCGCTTCCGCTACAGGCGCAGCAGCCTGTGGGGCGGGCTGAGTCGCCCCCTCATCATCGGTGTCCGCTGGCAACAGGTACCGCGAGGTAAAATCAAGCCATGCCTGTACATCAACCACACCCGCCCGCCCCTGGGCCAGTATCGCCTGCGGCTGTAACTCAGGTGGCGGTGCCGACAGACCCAGCGAAGCGGCCTGCAGGGTCTGGCCGGTGATATCAAGATGCAGGGACAGGTCTTCCCCCAGGGCAATCCCCATGACTGTTTTTTCACCGCCAAGGGGCAACGCCAGTTCCAGCGGCCGTGACTCTGCGGCCGCTTTCTTCCAGGGGGCGGGTAAATCAAGCGCCATGCCTTCCAGGGAGGAGCGCAGGGTGAGTAACGATGCCTCTCCCGGAATCACGCTCACCAGTCCATCCACCACCGCTACACCTTCGGCAAGCGACAGGGCATCTACAGACAGCCAATCCTGCACGTCCCGCGCCGCGACGCTGCCCTGCAAGGCAACCTCCAGAGCCGAATCAGCAATGGCAAATGGCAGGTCGCCTCCGCGCAGGGCACGCTGGCTGATATCTGCCACCACTTCACGGCCCCAAAGCCGCGCCTGTAACTGATCAGCCCTGAACCCGGCGGCAGAGGTGTAGCGCAATTGCCCGTTAACTGCATTGAGCGGCAGCCTGCCCGGGTCTATTGTCAGGTCTACGTCTGCCAGATCGACGCTGACATCCACCAGCGGCGCTGCGGTCTTGTCTGCCAGGTTGAGCTGTAGTTGCAAAACGGTCTGTAAGCCGCCAGTCGCAGCCCAGTTGTCGAACACCCCCCCAGTGAGGCTACCCAGCAGTGATTCATTCACGGCACGCAAGCCGTCCACGGCACCGCCCGTCACCTCACCGTCAATGGCCAACTGCATTTGCTGCTCTCCGTCCATCCAGGCCTCAGCAGACAGATGTGCAACCATTGAGTCATATAAGCGGGCGCGTTCCGTCCACACGCTGACATTGGTGTCGTCGATCAGTACCGTGCCTTGCAGGTCGGAGACAGGCGGCCAGTCGGGGTGGTATGCCAATGCTGTGTTATCGAGGTCGAGCATCAACTGCACGGTGCGTAACGCGCCGGCCCCGGATCGCAGGCTGCCGCGCCATACAAACCCTGCCTGGCGGATATCCCCGTCGCCTATCGCGGTGGACAGCCAGTCTAAAAGGCCGGCGTTGAGTATGTAGGGTATGTACTTGTCACGATACACAGAGTGAGAGTCAGCAAGGCCCACCAGCAACCCCATCTCCAGGCCCGGTTCTGTCTCGCTGAACGGGATATTGAGGCTGAACAGGGCTTGCGCCTTCCCCTCCTCCGCTGCTGCCGTGATCAGGTCACTGTGCAGTAGCAGGGCCTCGCTGTCCCAGTCCAGGTGCAGGGTCCCGTAAAAGTCCTCATAGTAAAGCGGCTGAGTGAAAACCGTGGGGAAGTCCATGGAGAATTGCTGGCTGTCTATCACCACATAGCCGCCGGAGTCCGATATCTCAAAGTAGCCGGTACCCGAGGTCACCCCGGGAGCACCTTTCCAGGAATCCACTTGCAAACGATCGAAGTTACCCTCCGCATCCCAGCCGGCCAGGGGGTCAGCCAGGTCACCTACCGCCAGTTGCAAGGCGGATATCTCGCCACGCAGATTAAGTATGTCGAAAACAGAGCGCAGGGAATCAGGCACTGCCGGCATACCCGAAAAAAGCCGATTGAGAGGTTCCAGTTGCAGATCAGCCGTGCGCAGGCGCAGTGAGTCGCCCCATGCATCAAATTGCATACGAGGGATGTCGACTACCACGCCCTGGTGACTGACACTCAGGTCGGACGCATAAACTGTCCACCGGTTGCGGCGCTCCAGCAGTGTGGCTTTTACCGACAGCGCATCCAGGGGGATCGACCATGAGCCGTCTTCAGGGCGCAACACCGGATCGACCAGCGACAATTCCATGTCCACTTGCGCCTCGCCGCGATCCCAGGACAACCAGATCTCACTGCCCAACTCCCCCTCTGCCCACAGCGGCGGAGTCTGGGTGAACAGGTCAGCGACTGCGGCAATATCGCCGGTATCTGCCTGCAAATACAACGTGCCCTCGAACTGGTCTGGTCTGAAGGGATTGCCCAGCCCCATACCGTGCAGGCGAATGGATGTGCCCCGGGCCGAGAGCAGGTCAGCGCGCAAGCTGCGCTCACTGCCATCACGGGCCAGGTGTAATGCGAGGGCGAGATCACGCGTTGAGCCCCCGGGCAGACTCAGCCGTAACCGATTGTTGTCCAGGGTGACATACTCGATATTGAGCAGAAAATCCTGCAGCCACTCGCCCAGCGTCCCGCCGTCGCCGCTCAGGCCGGGAATGACCAGTCTTCCCTCCTCAGTGAGCTCACCATGCAGGGTCAGGCCATCAAGCTGTAACGATGTAATCTGCAAACTGCGGGTGAGAAGTGACCCCAGTACGTCGATCCCAATGCGCCCGCCGGTGAGCTGCAGCGGTCGGGTACCGTCGTCAGGCAAATCCAGTTCCAGCCCATGAAGCACGATCTCGGGCGTAAAGGAGGACCACTGTCCGCCGATCCGCTGTGCACTGATGACAAACGGCACACGGCTGTTAAGCTGCGTCAATACTTCATCCTGCCAGCCCTGCAGATTAGTGCTCAGGTAGCGGCCAAAACTGACATAAGTAGCCAGCAGCACGACTGCGGTGACCACACAGACCCACAGTATATTGCTTAGCTTGTGAAATATGGATTCTTGCAAAAGGGGACTTCCCGCCTCGAACGCCCTGCCTGTCTAGAGCAACACGATATCAAAGTGTTCCGGGTTATTGTCCGGTTCAACACGCAGACTGATGGATTTGCCGATAAATTCCTCCAGGTCGGCCACATTGGCGGACTCTTCATCCAGCAGCCGGTCGATCACGCCCTGGCAAGCAAGCACCAGCAGGCTGTCGGCCTCGTAGGCACGCGCATCACGCATTATTTCGCGAAATATCTCATAGCAAACTGTTTCCGCGGTCTTCAGCATGCCGCGCCCCTGGCAGACTGGGCAGTCCTCGCACAGCAGTTGTTGCAGGCTCTCGCGAGTGCGCTTGCGGGTCATTTCCACCAGTCCCAGCGCAGAGACATCGGTGATTTTGTTGCGGGCAGGATCCCGCGCCATGGCCTTTTCCAGCGACCGGTGGACTTGTCTGCGGTGCTCTTCATCGCGCATGTCGATAAAGTCGATAATAATGATCCCGCCGAGATTGCGGATACGCAGCTGGCGGGCAAGCATGGTAGCCGCTTCCAGGTTGGTCTTGAAGATGGTCTCTTCCAGATTGCGACGCCCGACAAAAGAACCCGTATTGACGTCAATGGTGGTCATCGCCTCGGTCTGGTCTATCACCAGGTAGCCGCCTGACTTCAGCCCCACCTTGCGACTCAACGCTCGCTGGATGTCTTCCTCGATCCCGTGCAGGTCAAACAGCGGGCGCTCTCCCGGATAATGCTCCAGCAGGCCTGAGACCTCCGGCATGTACTCGCCACAAAACTCCTGCAGCGCGGTGAAGCTCTCGCGGCTATCGATAAGGATACGCTCCACACCGGGTCGGGCCAGGTCGCGCACGGTACGCATGTGCAGCGGCAGCTCAGAGTAGAGCAACTCTGCCTTGCGTGCCGCCTTGGCCCGCCGGGAAACCGCTGCCCACAACCGCTTCAGAAACCGCAGGTCAGCCTGGATTTCCTCCAGCCCAACACCCTCTGCAGCGGTGCGCAGAATATAGCCACCCTGTCCATCCATCTCCTCGGCGGCGAGCCCGGCGGTGAGCAGAGCCTGCAGCCGGGTTCTCTCTTCGGCGTCATCTATACGCTGGGAAACACCGACATGGCTGGTCTGGGGCATGAACACCAGATAACGGGAGGAAACCGACAGCTCGGTGGTCAGTCTTGCCCCCTTGCTCCCCAGGGGATCCTTGGTGACTTGCACAATGACCTTCTTGCCCTCGTGCAGATGATCACCAATGGCGTCACTGCTGCGCGCCCTGCCCTCGACCCCGGGGTCGTGGATATCGGAGACGTGGATGAAACTGCTGCGGTCGGCACCGATATCAACGAAGGCGGCCTGCATTCCCGGCAGCACCCGCAGGACCTTGCCAGCATAGATATTACCAACCATACCCAGACTGACACTGCGCTCAATATGAATGTCCTGGGTGACGCCGTTGTCCACCACTGCCACCCTTGTCTCCATGGGTGTTACGTTGACCAGAATCTCTTCACTCACCCGGTGTCTCCAGCACGCTGGCAATTCCCAACCCGGACAACATTTGCCAGGTCTGGGCGAGGGGCAGCCCCACTACGTTACTGTAACTGCCTTCGATGGAACTGACAAAAGCGGCTGCCAGGCCCTGGATACCGTACCCGCCCGCTTTATCCCAGGGTTCATCGGTGGCCAGGTAAGCTTCACATAGCTCGCGGCTGAGTGACGTAAAGGTGACTTGTGTCTCCACCAGTTGGGTCTGGCTGTCGCCGTCTGGTCGCTGCAGGCAAATCGCAGTAAGCACGGCGTGACTGCGGCCACTGAGCCGGGCAAGCATGCCCAGTCCATCAAAGTGATCCGCCGGCTTGCCCAGCACATCCTCGTCGAGCACAACCGATGTATCAGCGGCCAGTACGACGACGGACTGACCGCTATAACGCGCGGCAACCACTGCGGCTTTCTCCTGCGCCATACGCTGCACATACTCTTCCGGCGGCTCGCCCTCATGGCGGGACTCATCGATATCCGCAGGGTCACAGCGATGCGGGACGCCGATCTGCTGTAAGAGCTCCCGGCGACGAGGCGAGGCCGAGGCGAGAATCAATTCCATATCAACTTACCCGGTAGTAGCGGCGCAAACTGCGCATACTTTGCAGCACAAAAGGCCAGAGTAGCGCACTGGAAACTGCCGGCAGCAGGAAAAACAGCGTCTGTGATCCCGCCCCCTCCAGGTTCTGCACCCACTGGCAAATCATCTGGTTAATGGCAATCAGAACGAACACTACTGCCGATTGCTGCCAGAGGCTGAATACGCGCAGTCGCTGGTAGAGCAACAAGGCCAGCAGCGCAAGGGCTACCAGGGCAAAAGCGTTCTGCCCCAATACCGCCCCCTCCGCCACATCCAGCATTACCCCCAATAGCAGGGCCGTAAATATACCCACTCGCTGGGGCAAGGCGATCACCCAATAGACAAGTACCAGCGCCACCCATTCAGGCCGGCCCCAGGCCAGCCACTCCGGTAACGGTAGCAAGGCCAGGACCAGAGCCAGGAAAAAGCTGGCAAGTATCACCCAATAGGCAAAAGGCCCCTGGTCGACCAAGGTTCAGCTCTCCCCCGCAGGTTTCGAGGTGAATACCAGCAGTACGTGGCGGCTGCGTTCCAATGCTGCGCTGGGCCTTGCCGTAATGCGCGCGAAGGCTTCTCCCGGGTCCCGTTCGATCTCACTGACCACGCCGACCGGGTAGCCAACCGGGAATCGCCCACCAAGCCCGGAAGTGACCAGCAGGTCGCCCTCGCGTATGTCCGTGGTCGCGGACACGTGATGGATCTCCAGCAGTGTCAGGCTGCCGGTACCCTCAGCGATCGCCCTGACACCATTGCGATTGACTTGCACGGGGATAGAGTGTGTTGCGTCCGTTATCAGCAATGCGCGTGAATTTACCTGGCTGACCTGAACGATCTGCCCCAGCAGCCCATCGGCGTCGATCAGGGCCTGACCAACGAATACGCCATCGCGCTGACCCTTGTTAAGCACCAGCTGGTGGCGCACAGGGTCCGGTGATACGCCTATGAGTTCGGCCACCAGCACATCATCGCGCAGCAGTGCCGAGGAATTGAGCAGCGCTCGCAGGCGCACGTTTTCTGCTTGTAACGAGGCCATTTGCTGCGAGCGTCCTCTCAACACCAGGTTCTCGCGACGCAAACGCCCATTTCTTCCCAGCAGTTCGTCGCGGCTGACCAGGTGCTCGTCGTTCCAGTCAGACAGGCGTGAAGGAATATCCGTGACCCAGTATACGGGGGCGGCAATCACTTCCAGGGCAGAGCGGGTATGGCGCAGGGCATTGAAGCGCAGGTCTGCCACCAGCAAGCCCAATACCAACAGGGTAACCAGCAACAGGCGCAGCCCCAGGTTGGACTCTTTGACGAATAGTGGCTTGATGTCCTCTCCTCGGTGATTCCTGCGGAAGCTCGGGGGACAGTTTACTTATTCAGTGGACAACAGGTCTATGGTGCGTCTGTCCATATACTCCATGGCGCGACCACCGCCACGCGCCACGCAGGTCAGAGGATCCTCGGCGACGATAACCGGCAGCCCGGTTTCCTCGGAAATCAGCCTGTCCAGGTCGCGCAGTAGCGCACCACCACCGGTTAGCACGATGCCGCTTTCGGCTATATCTGCGGCCAGTTCAGGCGGGGATTGTTCCAGCGCGGACTTTACCGACTGCACGATAGACGACAGCGGGTCCTGCAGCGACTCGAGTATTTCATCGCTGTCCAGCGTAAAGCTGCGAGGCACGCCCTCTGCGAGGTTGCGTCCGCGTACGTCAATTTCGCGCAGGTCGGAGCCACCAAAAGCGCAGCCCACTTCCATCTTGATTTTTTCTGCAGTGGCATCACCTATCAGGCTGCCGTAGCGACGGCGGACATGCGAGACGATCGCCTCGTCAAAACGGTCGCCGCCAATGCGCACAGAGTCGCGGTAGACGATGCCATTGAGGGAAATAATCGCTATCTCGGTGGTACCCCCCCCCACGTCAACCACCATACAACCGCTGGCTTCTTCAACATCCAGCCCGGCACCGATCGCCGCGGCCATAGGCTCTTCTATAAGACGTACTTCACGCGCCCCCGCGGACAACGCGGATTCGCGAATGGCCCGACGCTCCACCTGGGTAGACATGCAAGGTACGCAAACCAGCACCCTGGGGCTGGGTCGGATAAAGCGGGTCTCATGAACCTTGGCAATAAAATGCTGGAGCATTTTCTCAGTGACCTGGAAGTCGGCAATGACGCCGTCCTTGAGCGGACGGATGGCAGTGATATTACCCGGTGTCCGGCCCAGCATACGCTTGGCTTCTTTGCCCACGGCCTCTATTGTCTTCTGGCCATTGTGAATACGAATGGCAACAACAGATGGCTCGTCTAGTACGATGCCCTTGTCGCGAACGTAGATAAGGGTGTTGGCGGTACCCAGATCAATAGAGAGATCGTTGGAGAAGACTCCACGCAATTTCTTCAGCATTAAGTGTTACTACCTTTTGAATACAACGGGGGAACTGGGCTGGCCAGTCCTGCACGCTTCCCTACCAGCCGCACATCAGTTGGAACGCCCATGAAATGCTGCGGTTTTCGACCGATTTTTGTAGGGCCGAATTATTCGGGCAACTGTAACAACCGGGGGGATTTTGGGCAAGGCGCAAATGTGGTAACTTTAGCGCCCCTGCCGCAGCCCGGCGGCTATTCCCGGTTGTAAAAACATGGCTATTGAGCAAGACGAGATCGAAAAAATCGCGGAACTGGCGCGTATCCGCATTGCCGATGAACAAATTGGCGAAGTTGCCCAGCGCATCACCAGAATACTGGACATGGTTGATCAGTTGCAGGCCGCAGACACAGCGGGCGTAGAGCCCATGGCAAACCCCCTTGACGCAGTCCAGCTACTGCGTGCCGACACCGTCACCGAAACCAATCGCAGGGAGGCATTCCAGGCCATTGCCCCGGCGGTGGAAGACGGCCTTTATCTCGTGCCCAAAGTTATCGACTAGGCAGTAAACGCTTCACCAGGACTCCATAATGCATACTCAGACTGTTGCCCAACTCATCCAGGGGTTGCGGGACAAACGCTTTTCCAGCGTCGAACTCACGCGACACTTTTGCGCACGTATCACCGAGTTGAACCCGGTCTACAATGCGTTTATTACCGTCAATGAAGCAGCCGCGCTAACCGCTGCCGCCGCTGCTGACGAACGCCTTGCCAAAGGGGACGCCGCCGCACTGACCGGTATTCCGCTGGCACACAAGGACATTTTCTGCACCCAGGGCCTGCGCACCAGTTGTGGCTCAAAAATGCTGGACAATTTCGTTCCACCCTATAGCGCTACGGTTATTGAGCGCTTTCAGGGTGCCGGCACCGTCAACCTCGGCAAGACCAATCTCGATGAGTTTGCCATGGGCTCTTCCAACGAAAACAGCTACTACGGCCCAGTGAAAAACCCGTGGGACACGAAGACCGTACCCGGGGGCTCCTCGGGTGGCTCGGCAGCCGCCGTGGCAGCAATGATGGCTCCCGCGGCTACCGGCACTGACACCGGCGGCTCTATTCGCCAACCGGCAGCCTTTTGCGGCATCACTGGACTTAAACCGACCTATGGCCGGGTTTCGCGCCTGGGCATGGTCGCCTATGCGTCCAGCCTCGACCAGGGCGGCCCGATGGCCCACACGGCCGAGGACTGCGCAATCCTGCTCAACGCCATGGCGGGCCACGACCCACTGGACTCCACCTCTGCCAACGTCGCCACGGAAGACTACACGGCCGGCCTGGAAAAGCCACTCAACGGTCTGCGCATCGGATTGCCTCGCCAATTCTTCGGCGATGGGCTCGATGCTGCCACCGGCGAATGTATCAACGCGGCCCTGCAGGAACTGGAGCGCCAGGGCGCCACCCTCGTGGACATCACCCTGCCGCACAGCGAGCTGACCATTCCCGCCTACTACATCATTGCACCGGCTGAAGCCTCTACCAACCTGTCGCGGTTCGACGGGGTGCGCTATGGCCACCGCTGCGAGAGCCCGCAGGACCTGCACGACCTGTATACCCGGACCCGGGAAGAAGGCTTTGGAGACGAGGTAAAAAGACGTATTCTGGTGGGCACCTATGCCCTCTCCGCCGGCTACTATGACGCCTATTACAAGAAGGCCCAGCAGGCCAGGCGCCTGATTCACGGGGATTTCATGACGGCGTTCGAACAGGTGGATGTGATCGTCGGACCTACCACTCCTGGCCCTGCCTTTGCACTGGGCGCCAAGACCGACGACCCCGTGGCCATGTACCTGGAGGATGTCTACACCCTGGCGGTAAACCTCGCCGGACTGCCGGGCATGTCCGTTCCCGCCGGACTGGTTCACGGCAAACCCGTGGGCATGCAGTTGATTGGGCCCCACTTTGCCGAGTCCCGGTTACTCAACGTGGCCCATCGCTTCCAGCAGGCAACGGACTGGCACACACAAACACCACAAACCGGGGGGGACGCCTGATGCAATGGGAAACGGTCATCGGCCTGGAAGTGCATCTGCAACTGGCCACCCGCTCAAAAATATTTTCCGGCTCTGCTACCGATTTCGGTGCAGAGCCCAATACCCAGGCGAGCGCCGTGGACCTCGCCATGCCCGGTATGCTCCCCGTGCTCAATGAGCAGGCCGTGCGCTATGCGGTGATGTTTGGCCTCGGCATCGACGCCCACATTGGCATGCGCTCGGTATTTGATCGTAAAAATTACTTCTATCCGGACCTCCCCAAAGGCTACCAGATCAGCCAGTTTAGCGACCCCATCGTCGGCGCCGGGCAGTTCGAGATACAGCTGGAAGACGGTTCCAGCAAACAAATTGGCATCACCCGTGCCCACCTTGAAGAGGACGCAGGAAAGTCATTGCATGAGGACTTCCATGGTATGAGCGGCATCGACCTGAACCGGGCCGGGACGCCGCTGCTGGAGATCGTCAGTGAACCTGATATCCGCAGCGCGGCAGAGGCCGTCGCCTACCTCAAGACCCTGCACAGCCTGGTCACCTACCTGGGCATATCCGACGGAAATATGGCCGAAGGCTCCATGCGCTGTGACATCAACATTTCCCTGCGGCCAATGGGCTCTGAAAAACTCGGCACGCGGGCAGAGATCAAGAACGTTAACTCGTTCAGGTTTGTCGAACGCGCTATACGCCACGAATTTGAACGTCAGGCTGACATACTCGAGAGCGGCGGACGCATTGTTCAGGAGACCCGGCTCTACGATGCGGACAGGGACGAGACCCGACCCATGCGCAGCAAGGAAGTCGCCAACGACTATCGTTACTTCCCCGAGCCTGACCTGTTGCCGGTGGTGATCGACGAGCAATACGTGGCAGAAATACGCAAGAGCCTGCCGGAACTACCCGCTGACAAGCGCCAGCGGTTCATTGAGCAGCATCAGCTGTCCGCCTACGACGCCGGCGTACTGGTCGACAGCCCGGCACTGGCTGACTACTACGAGCAAGTGGTCGCCGCCTGTGGGGATGCAAAAATAGCCGCCAACTGGGTGCAGGTCGAGTTGCGGGGGCAGTTGAACAAAAATGAGCTGGCTATTGAAGCCAGCCCGGTATCCGCAAACAGTCTTGGTCAACTGATCACCCGCATTCTCGACAACAGTATTTCCGGTAAAATAGCCAAGCAGGTGTTCGAGGCGATGTGGCAGGGTGAGGACAGTGCCGATGAGATTATCGAGGCACGAGGACTGAAGCAGGTTTCCGACTCTGGCGCCCTGGAGGCCATGGTCGACCAGGTCATCGCCGATAACGCGGCGCAGGTGACGCAATTCCTCGAGGCGGACGATGGCAAACGCAAGAAACTGGTGGGCTTCTTCGTCGGTCAGGTAATGAAAGTGTCCAAGGGTCAGGCGAATCCGCAAATGGTCAACAAGCTGTTGGCAGAAAAACTCAAGTAATCTCCGCATCCCGTCAATGGCGGGCAGCGACAACGGGAAAGAAGTAAAGCGATGAAAAAAGATAAACAGAAAGTACTGGATGAAGTATGGACAGAGGACCACGTACGCAGCTTCCTCAACGTGCGGCCGCACGACGAGAGCAATGAAGACTTCCACATGCTATTAAAAGCCTACCAGAGTATGCGGGCCTCCGATTTTGAGCTGTTCGTGCGCTTTTTCGGCGAGCAGAATCGGAATATCAATGCGCAGGACCGCGAGGGCCGCACAGCACTGGAAATCATCTCCGGGCACCGCAGGGGCGGTGACTACGCAGCGATACTGCAGGCGGCTGGCGCCACCTGATCGGGCTTACAACGCGGCAAGCAAGCCGCGAACAATCATGACCCAGACCGCTATCGAAGACACCACGTAGACAATGAATCGGTGCATCACCTTGTTGTAGGTGCAGTGAATCAGGCTATGGATGATGCGGCCGACGACGAATATCCAGGCGCAATTGACGTGTAGAGCATCGACCATCCCGAACAGGGTCAGATACAGGCAGGTCACGTAGAACAGCACCGGCACTTCCAGCAAGTTCTTGAAATTATTGCTGGGCCCGGAAACATCATCAGGAATTGCGGCCTGCACAGCGGCAGGCGTTTTCAGCTGCTCAGCGTCAATATGGTTCGCCGTCAGGTAGCGCATTCGGGTCACAAATAGGTAGACCCAGACCAGCAGGGTAAGCAGGAGCATCACTGCTATAGGCAGTGCCAGTTCAGCGTTGAAACGTTCCATGGTTTATTTCCTTATTGGGTTTGCGTCAGCTAGCATCGGGAAGACTATAGCATCTGCTCTCGCTATATCTGAAGGAGCCGATTTGCTATGCTACTCGACCCGTTTACAACGACAATTGGACAGTACGTGATCACGCTCTACGGCATCAAGAACTGCGACACGGTGAAGAAGGCCAGAAAATGGCTGGATGACAGGGAAATCGAGTATCGCTTTCACGACGTACGCGCGGATGGGTTGGAGCGGGAGACCGTGATGCACTGGCTGCAAACCCTGGGCTGGGAGATTCTGGTGAACAAGCGCAGTACAACCTGGAAGGCCCTGGACCCGACGGCCCGGGACAACATGGACGACGTCACAGCTGCTGCCGCCATTCTCGAGCACCCCACCCTGTTCAAACGCCCCGTCCTCGATACAGGGCACGAACTGCACTGCGGCTTTTCATCTGCCAACTACCAGACAATTTTCAATCACCACACCCTTTAGGGTGAAGACAGGACATACAACACCATGACAGAATCCGCGTTCGCCCTCGGCCTTGGCGTGGGCACTCACAATAGGAAAGGTGAGTGGCTGGAGGTTTTCTTTCCGCGGCCGCTGATCTCACCGTCCGCAGAGCTGGCCGCCGCCGTGGCAGGCCTGGGTAACACTGCGACGCTGGACGCGAACCAGCTACGCACATTGCAGAGCAAGCTGAGCGAGGCCGGGGAAGACGAACAGGCATCCCTTGCCAGCCGACTGCGGGACAGTGACCGCCCTGCGGTAGCGGTGCTGCTGACAGAGGACGCGGCTCCAGCCAATGTGCCCGAGGGTTACCTGAAATTGCACCTGCTGTCCCACCGCCTGGTGAAGCCGCACGGCACCGTACTGGATGGATTGTTCGGCGCTTTACCTAATGTCGCGTGGACCAATGAGGGCGCGGTGGACATCGAGGAGCTTCCCGAACGACAACTGGCCGCCCGCCTGCGCGGTGAGGTACTGGAAGTCAGCTGCGTAGACAAGTTTCCCAAAATGACCAACTACGTGGTGCCGAAGGGCGTGCGTATCGCCCACACTGCTCGCGTGCGCCTGGGCGCATACCTGGGCGAGGGAACCACTATCATGCACGAGGGCTTCGTCAATTTTAATGCCGGCACAGATGGTCCGGGCATGATAGAAGGACGCATTTCGGCCGGCGTAAGGGTTGGAGCGGGTTCCGACCTGGGTGGCGGGTGCTCAACCATGGGCACCCTGTCCGGTGGCGGTAACATTATCATTGCAGTGGGCAAGGAGTGCCTGATCGGTGCCAATGCCGGCATTGGCATCCCGCTTGGAGATCGCTGCACGGTTGAAGCGGGGCTGTTCGTTACTGCCGGCACCAAAGTCACCATGCTCGACGCCGAGGGCATGCCGGTAGAAACCGTCAGGGCGCGAGACCTTGCAAGCAAGTCCGACCTGCTGTTTCGTCGCAACTCCACCACCGGCGCAGTGGAGTGCCTCACCAACCGCTCCGCTATAGAGTTGAATGAGGAGTTGCACGCCCACAACTAGGGCTGCGTATACTGCATTGAATAAAACGCTGGAGCTTTGCCGTGAACTGATCAGCCGCGCCTCGGTCACACCCGACGATGCGGGCTGCCAGGCCCTGATGACTGCCAGACTGGAAGCAATCGGCTTCGAGTGCACGGCCCTTCGCTTTGGTGATGTCGACAACCTCTGGGCCGTGCGCGGCACTAGCGGGCCGATACTGGTGTTCGCAGGACATACTGACGTGGTGCCGACGGGTCCGCTGGAGCAGTGGAGTACGCACCCGTTTGAGCCCACATTACTGGGGGATACGCTATACGGGCGTGGCGCGGCCGACATGAAGGCCAGCCTCGCGGCAATGATTGTTGCCTGTGAAGAGTTTGTCGCCCAGTACCCCGATAACGGTGGGCGCATCGGTTTTCTGATCACCTCAGATGAGGAAGGCCCTGCTGTTGATGGCACAGTGCGCGTCATGGAATGGCTGGCAGGCCGGGGCGAGCAGATCACCTGGTGCCTGGTGGGTGAGCCCTCCAGCAGCGAGCGCCTGGGTGATGTCATCAAGAACGGACGCCGCGGCTCACTCAATGCCACCCTCACTGTTAAAGGGGTACAGGGCCACATCGCCTACCCGCAACTGGCTGATAACCCTATTCATCGTGCAATGCCCGCTGTTGCAGCGCTCACCGCAGAGACCTGGGACCAGGGCAACAGCTTCTTCCCGCCCACCTCCATGCAGGTTTCCAATATCAACGCCGGCACCGGGGCGACCAATGTCATCCCCGGAGACGCCCGGGTGGTGTTCAACTTCAGGTTTTCAACTGAGGTAACCGACATGGAGCTGCGCCAGCGTACGCATGCCATTCTCGACGCACATGGTCTGAACTACGATATTGACTGGAGCCTGAGCGGCCAACCGTTCCTCACCCCCAGCGGCGAGCTGGTGGAGGCAGCCATAGCCAGCATTAAGGATGAACTGGGCATAGATACCGAGTTGTCCACTGCGGGCGGAACCTCTGACGGGCGCTTTATCGCACCCAGCGGCGCCCAGGTCGTGGAACTGGGGCCCGTGAATGCCACTATTCACAAAATAGACGAGGCTGTGCATGCGCCGGATCTGCCGCGCCTTACCGCCGTCTACCGCGGCATTATCCAGCGATTGCTAGTCTCCTAACGCATCCAGCGTTGCCTGCGCGCCCATGCGCGCCAGGGCGAGACTGCCCTCTCCCGGTATAACCAGTACACGACCATTACCCAGCGCGGCCAGGCTGGCGCTCACCACATCCTCCGATTGCATCCACATGTCATCGGGGAACGCCTCCGTGTCAAACCCCTGCGCTTTCATTGGCTCATGAATCTCTGTACGCACCAGCCCCGGGCAAAGCGCCTGCACGGTAATACCAGTGCTCTCCAGCTCCTGTTGCAGTGAAAGCGAAAAGTAATTCAGAAACGCCTTGCTCGCGCCATACACCGCGAGCTTTCGTCCCGGCAGGAACGCACCCAGGGAGGACACGTTGATAATATGCCCCCCACCCAGCTCTTGCATGAAAGGTATCGCCGCACGGCACAGGCTGATACTCGCATCACAGTGCAGGCTCAACATATCTCGCTGTATACCGATTTCAGTGGCGGCAAAATCACCGTAGGGACTGAAGCCTGCATTGTTCACCAGAATATCCACCGGGCCTTTCTGACGCAGGGCCTCCAGTGTTCTGGCCAGGCCTTCAACACTGAGCAGATCGGCTTCAATGACATGCACTTGCGTATTGCCGGCCAGTTCTTCGCGCAAACCCTCAAGGCGCTCGCGGCGACGGGCCACTGCGATGACAACCTCACACTGCGCGGACAGCTGCCGGCAAAACTCCGCACCCAGGCCAGATGAAGCGCCAGTCACCAGCGCCGTTTTTTTGTGTTCAGACATTGCAGAAACTCCGAAAAGCAACAATTGAGAGAATGGCCAATGGCGCGACGCAACAGGTAGAAGCCTTCATGCAAGGCCCGCCAGCACGTAAACATCGTAACGCACAGCCTTGCCGCGTATGGCGTGAGAAGGTTGCAGACCCGCCAGGGGCTCCGCCTTTGCCGGGCGCTTGACCACCACCCTTGCAACGGGCTTCTGCAGCGCCCAGCGCAATAATTCGTCCGCATCTGCTGGCACGCCCTGCAGCAGGAACTGGAATAGCGCCATTTCCTTTTTCACCGCCGCAGTCTTGTCTCGCGGGGGAAACATCGGGTCCAGGTAGATTACGTCTGCAGCGGCTACCTCATCGTGCGGCAGCTCACGCACATCGCCTTCTGTCAGTTGCATTCTGGCGAGCACTGCGTTCAGCCAATCATCAGCGACTGCAGTGCCCGCAGCAAGCCCTGCGCTGAGTAATGCGGCAACAACGGGATGGCGTTCACACAAGCGCACATTCACACCCAGGTCGGCGAGCACGAACCCGTCCCGACCCAGGCCCGCCGTGGCATCGATCACGGCAAGCCCAGGCTTCTTGCCGACGCCCACTGCCCTGCCGAGCAATTCATTATGCCCGGCGCCGCGCCGATGACGCATACCGGCAGTTCCAAAGTCCACCGACACCGCACCCGGCATTTTGCGCCCGCACAACTGCAGTGCGAGGCGGTTCTCATCCACCATCAGCAGGGCAGTGGCGATCCCACAATCCCGGGGAGAGGTAGCGGCAGGCAGCAGGGGCAGTGCGAGTTGTTCCGCCAGTTTCTGCGCGCGGGCCTCGGAAATTTCGTGAACGGCACAGACACCGAGTCGCGCAAGAGGGACGTCAGACAGCGGCGCTCACTCCTCAACAATACTGCCGTGGCGCTTTTTCAATAGCCCGGCGAAGTCATCAATAATCGCTTCGGCAGTTGCCGGGGGCGGAGCTTCTTCGTTCTGGCCAGGCACTGCATTCGATGCGGGCTGTTGCTCCGCTGGGGCAGCGTGGCCTGGCAGTTGATGCTCATCAAGGCCCAGTTGAAACTTCTCGTCTCCGGCATTGATGCTCAGGCGCAGGTTATACGCGAAGCGGGAGAGGCCGTGCTTGTCGGTGATGCGAAAGCGACGCGGGACTTGCTCGCCCGTTTCGTCCGCGTGCTCACTCAGACTACAGCCAAGCGAGCCGACTGTCTTTCCCGCAAGCTGCAAACCAGCGAGTGATTCCAGCCCTCGATTACAGGCAGCGACAAACGCCTGGGTAGACACTTTTGCCGTCGACAAAGCGCCCTCACCCAGTTGGGTACTGAAATCACCGACCAGAATCTGCTCGGCCGCAGCCAATTCGAGCATACGCGCCAGCTCAATCGTCACATCGCCGACAATATAGCTGAACACCGTGGGGTTAATACCTTCCGCCTGGTAAAGCTCATAGTGGCCGCCTATATGAAAGCCGGAACGTATTACCGGTACCGTATTGCCGCGGGAAGCTGATCGCGCGGCGGCGTTATCCGCCACCACCAACAACATGAAATAGAACAGATCAAGATTGGCCTCGGGCCCCAGGCTGCGATTCCAGATATAGTAGCCATCACCGGTGGTGGTTCGGGCGAAGTTAACCTCTATCCCGCGGGCCAGCAGCTTGTTATAGGCCGAGTTCAGCGTGTAGGAGAGGCTGTTCAGCTGGCTGGCCTGTTCGAATGGTGTGTACAGGGAGAACTCGACAATATCGAATAACAACACCGCCCGGCTCTCCACATAACTCAAACCGTAGCGACGAATGAGCTGTTCTACCTGCTGCAGCACCTGCGGCTCTTCACTTAGCGGTGTATCCAGTTTGATAAACGTCGGGGAGATCTGAAGCCGGTCCGAGACTTCAAACATTTCTTCCCGGGTCATTCGCCTGTCGCCGGAAATCAGCTCGCGAATGAACAGTTCATTGCCCTTATTGTCCTCACCCAGGGCACAGTAGTTGCCGAGAAAATAGTGGGGCACAAAAATGACCAGCAGACCGCGTTCATCCGCACTCCAGCACAGCACGATATTCTGCCCCAGGCGCCATTGCTTGCGCAGTGTCTTTTCCAGGGTCTTGAGATTGCCCCGCTGTACCAGGGAGATCGCATCTCCGCGGTTACTCGCGTTATCCTGGGACGCCGTCGCTGGTTTGTCGGGCTTAGTCATTACGCTTTCCGATTTATCTCTCTGGCAGTGTTATTATAGGTAGCCAGGAGCGCTGCGGCTATGGGCAAATTACGTGGCGCCAGAAACCTCAACCCAAGGGAGTCAGCAATGCCACGCTGGATACTGTTTGCTCTGCTACTGGCCACCTCAGGCGGATGCAGCAACTACGACCTGACGGTCAACGAAAAAGTGGTTTATACACCCCGCCCGCTGTTTTCTGATTTCACGGTGATAGACGATGGCCTGCGCACCTGCATCGAGCAGGCCATTATTGACCAGCAGGTAACCCGGCCCAACGAACTGCTGGTCCTCAACTGCAGCGCTGCTGAAATCGGCTCCCTTGACGGTCTGGGCCTGTTCACCGGGTTGCGCCAGCTTAGCCTGGCCTCCAACCAGATTGAGCATCTGCACCCCCTGGCAGCCCTGTCCTCCCTGGAAAGCCTGGACCTGACCAACAACCGCATTGTGGACCCTGTTGCACTCTATGAATTACTCTCGCTGCGCGTTCTGGACCTCTCCGGGAACCCGCAGTTGCAGTGCCCGGGGCGTAATGCGCTGTTCCAGCTTGATCAACTGATCTTGCCCGCACACTGCACCCGGCCATGATCTATCGCCTGATCAGCTACCTGCCCTTCCCCTTACTCTATGCACTGGCGTGGGTAGGGTATGTGCTGCTTTATTACGTCTTCCGCTACCGCCGCGAGGTCGTGCGTAATAATTTGACCCGCGCCTTCCCGGATAAGTCCAGTGGCGAACTCAAGGCCACCGCAAGGCTGTTCTACCAGCGCATCAGCCAGGTGGCACTGGAGATCATCAAGGCACGGCGCATGCGGCCGGATGACTTCCTGCAGCGCGTAAACATACTCAATCGTGACGTCCTGGAACAGCAAAGCGAGGGCTTTACACGGTCCGTCATCGTCCTCACCATTCACCAGGGTAACTGGGAGTGGATGCTGCACGGTGCCACTACCCACCTCAACATTCCCATAGACCCGGTTTACAAACCCCTGCATAACCAAACCGTTGACAAACTCATCTTTGATATTCGCAGCCAGTTCGGGTCTCGCCCCCTGTCCATGAAGAGCGCGACCCGTGACATACTCCGCCGCCGGCGCGAGTTTCGCTTGTTTGTAATGGTGGCCGACCAGTCACCGATTCGCAGCGAACGCGGTTACTGGACCACTTTTATGAATCAGGAAGCCAATTTCTACCTGGGCGCGGAAACTATCGCAAAAATGACCGGTTTCCCTGTGGTCTTCGCACAATGTCGCCGTCGCCGCACGGGCTACTATGAAATCGAGTTCCACGAGGTCGCCAGCCCACCGTATGATAAAGAATCACACCTCATCACCGATCGCTATGTAGAACTAGCCGAGGCATCCATTCGCAGCGAGCCGGAAAGCTGGCTGTGGAGCAACAGACGCTGGAAGCGCAACCGCGCCGAGGAAGCACAGCAGGAAGCCGAAGTAGAGGGGGCGTAACCGTGCGCACTCAGCAGGATCAGACCTGAAGCCAGTCGAACCCTTCGTCCTGCTGCGCCCAGACCACTCTCTCGAGAGAGTCCAGGACCTCGCACAATGCCCGTTCGGCACTGTCGCGGGAGTTATTGTTTTCACTGATGTGGGCCACTACCAGGTTATTCAGCGCGCCGGCACAGTCCAGCTGGCGCAGCAACCCGGCAGCCTGCTCATTGTTTAGATGCCCCCAGTCGCCACCCACCCTGCTTTTCAGGTGCGGGGGGTATTTGCCCAGCAGCAACATATCCGAGTCGTGATTAAATTCCAGTAGCAGGCTGTCACAGCCACGGTAGCTGTCCACCACGTGGGGGGTCACACAGCCCAGGTCCGTAAGCACACCGAGAGACCTTCCCGCGGCGGACAGGCGAAACTGGCAAGGCTCGACGGCATCATGAGGCACCGCCACGGTTTGTACGCTGATCTGGCCAATATCAAACTGATCATCACAGTTAAAACAGCAGAATGTATGACTGCCATCACAGCGTCCACTGGAGGCCGTGCCATGGGTGAGGTACACAGGGATATTGTGGCGCCGTGAAAGCCGGGCCACGCCGGCACAGTGATCGCTATGCTCATGTGTGACCAGAATGGCCTGCAACTGATCGGGCTGCAGACCCAGGCGGGCCATACGTCGCGTGGTTTCCCGCACGGAGAAGCCACAATCGATCATCAACAGTGTCTCTCCGGACTGCACCAGGGTTGCATTGCCCTTGCTGCCGGAGCCGAGTGAGGCAAAACGCATCACCGGGCTAGTTGATATTGCCCTTGATCAGCGACAGTAATGCCTGCTGGTCACGAACCGCCAGCTCTGCCTCCTGTTCCTGCGCACGAAGATAAATATGAATACCGGACTCGCCCCTGTCTTCGATTGACACGACAAAGCGCTCTCCCGCCTGTGGGTGCACGTCCTCGGAGCCCCATAGCCAGTCGAACCAGCCCTCTTCCTCACCGGATTCGGGCCCGAGGAAGACCGTATAGAAGGTTCCCTGGCTGCGATCACGGTCGGTAATTTCGAACGTGGATTTCTCTAGCGCCCTGCCCAGGGAAGCCCAGGCACGATCGAAGGGGAGTAGCAGCTGCAGATAGGGCTCTCCGCCCGCGCTTTCCTGCAGGGTGATACGCCCGCCGGCGCTGATACCTTGCTCGGCGACCATGGAGACTGGCGCCGCTTCCGCGCTATTGGCGATAAACTGCGCCAGCGTGCGCAGCATCTCCGATTCCTGGTCCAGATCATCAGAACGCGCTGGCCACACATTCACATCGCCGGCCTGGTTCTGCTGCAACACGTGCAATTCACTGGTGCCACGTTGCACGCCCTGTTCTATGCGCATGCGGAAGCGGCTGCCCATCGGCGCCCCCTCAAGCTGCAACCAGCCCGTTTCCAGTATACCGGCCCGGGCATCCACCCTGGCCAAACCAATACCCGAGCTGGTCAGGAAGCTGCGCACCTGGGGCCAGACCTGACCCGGCGCTTCAGCGACCAGCGCCCAGCTCTCATCGCCAAGCCGCTGAATGCGCACTGTCTCGTCCTCGGCATTGCCAACCAGCGGCGTAGGCCGCGGCACTTCGAATTCAGCAGAGCTGACTACGCCACCTGTTGTAGCCGGTACGGGGTAGATCTCCTGCAAGGCATCGGTACTCTTGCCCTCCGGCACGGCAATCACCGGCATGTCGGGCGCTCGCTTATAGTCCTCGGAGGCATCGCGAAATACCCCCTGGTCGCCAAACAGGTAGCCGCAGCCTGTCGTCGATGCCAGCATCAGGGCGATCAGGGCCCAGCGTCCGGTGATTACTGTCTTTATCATTGTGCTACCGCCTTCAGGGCCGAGGCGACCTCTCCGTGATAGACCGGGGCGAGCGGGGTAAGCGGCAGACGTATACCCTCACCGATCAGGCCCTGCTGCTGCAGCGCCCACTTGACCGGGATAGGGTTGGCCTCAAGGAACAGCGCGCGATTCAGCGGATCCAACTGAGCGTTAATCGCACTTGCCCCCTCGCGGTCTCCTGCCAGGGCCAGCCGGCACATCTCTGCCATCTGCACCGGGGCCACATTTGCAGTCACGGATATATTACCCTTGCCGCCGGCCAGCATCAGCTCCATGGCGGTGGCGTCGTCTCCTGAGTAAATGGCAATCTGTTGGCCGCAGCGCGCGATCAGTTCGCGACCGCGGTCCAGGTCGCCAGTGGCGTCCTTGATGCCGATGATATTGCGTAGGCCAACCAGCCGCTCCACGGTGTCATTGCGCATGTCTACCGCCGTGCGCCCCGGTACGTTGTACAGGACCTGCGGCACATCCACCGCTTCGGCTATCGCCTTGAAATGCAGATAGAGGCCTTCCTGGGTTGGCCGGTTGTAGTAAGGGGTCACCAGCAAACAGGCGTCGGCACCCGCGTCGGCGGCCGCCCGGGTCAACTCAATAGCTTCCCATGTGGCGTTGGCACCCGTGCCCGCCAGAATGGGTATTCGCCCGCCCACTTTCTGCACGCAGTGTTTGATCACCTCACAATGCTCTGGAACGCTGAGGGTCGCGCTTTCGCCGGTGGTACCCACGGCGCCAATGGCCCCGGTGCCTGCCGCGATATGCAGGTCCAGAAGCCGATCAAGCGCTTCCCAGTCGACGCTGCCATCGCTGTGCATGGGCGTAACAAGGGCGACAATGCTGCCGGTAATCATCCGCAATTCTCCGAAAAATCTGGCGGAACAGCTCTGTTTCCGGCCGTCCGCGAGGAAGTTCGCCATTATCCATGACGGAGCGTGGATGACAACCGGCTTGGGCTAAATTAGGCAGGCCTGTTATCCTTGGTTCGATCTGTTTTGGAGGCCTGCCTATGCTATTCCTGCGAACCCTCACCGGTCTGGCCCTGTTGCTGGGGCTGGCCGTATCAACCCCGGGCAACGCCCAGGGCGAAGCATTCATCAGCGACCTGTCCTACCTGGACCGCCAATTCATGCAACAGCAGCGAGAGTCACTGGATGACCTGGCAGCGCGCAATCTCGGTAATCAGTTCAGCGGCGAACGGGATCGGGACCTGGCATTGCTGCAACGAATGCTGGATGAGGGACTGGTGCGCGATGACCAGACCCGCGAACTTCAAGCCATGGGCATCATCATGGGCGACCTGCTGGCCGCTGAGCTGGGCCTTGACTGGGTCATCTACGAAGACAGGCTGGGTCGCACCCGGGCCCTGCGTTACAAGAGCAGCGACAACTACCTCTTCCCGGTGACGATGATTGCGCGGCGCCGGGAGGCGGGCAACCGAACGCCAGTTATCGAGGTCTATCGCAAGGCACAGGAGAGCTTGAGTGCGGTAATACCCGCCCTGCCCTTTCGTTAAATCGACATCCGGTCGGTTCAGGCCTTAAACTGTGTCCTGCCCCAGCCTGACAAGGTACCAATGACGCAACAATCACCAGGGTTCGACCTGATCACCCGGGATCGCGACAGCGCGGTGCTGATGATCAGTGGCGACTGGATCCAGGGCAACTCGCACCAGGACTTCCAGTCACTCAAGGAGGACTTGTGCTGCATCGTTGCGCCTGAACTGATAGTCGATGGTGAACAACTGGGGCAGTGGGATTCCGTGCTGATGGCATTTCTGCTGCAGTGCTATAACCAGTGCCGTGACGACGGTATCGCCTTTTCCATGCGCAACGTCCCGGCCAACGTAAACCAGTTACTGGAGGTTGCCAGCACCGTACCGACACATGACCCCGGCGCAGCACCGGGCAGTTCCTGGCGCGACTGGTTTGACCCGGAACACTTGTTGCGCCAGTTGCGCAGTGCCACTGTGGATTCGCTGGCGTTCATCGGCGAGCTCTGCATCGCCCTCTCACGACTGGTTATCGGTCAGGCCAGCACGCGATTCTCCGATTTCCGCCACTTCTGCTACCAGGCCGGACCGAATGCCTTCGCCATTATCAGCCTGACCAGCGTTCTGGTTGGTATGATCCTGGCCTACCTGGGTGCGGTGCAGTTGCAACAGTTCGGCGCAGAGATCTACGTCGCTGACCTGGTGGTCATTGGGATGCTCAGGGAGATGGGCGTATTGATGACTGCGGTGGTCATGGCTGGCCGCACCGGCGCCGCCTACGCGGCACAACTGGGCACCATGCAAACCAACGAGGAAATCGATGCAATCACCACAATGGGCATTTCCCCTATGGAGTTCCTGGTGGTGCCGCGAATATTGGCGCTGGTGGTGATGATGCCACTGCTCACGCTGTACGCCAACCTGCTGGGGGTCATCGGCGGCGGCATTGTCGCCGGGGGCATGGGTATCACGCCTTTGATGTATATTGCGCAGGGCGAGGGGGCAGTGGCGTTGAACCACCTCTGCGTGGGCCTGATCAAGAGTGTCGTCTTTGGACTACTGATTGCCGTGGCCGGCTGTCGCTCGGGCATCAACAGCGGGCGCAGCTCAGCTGCTGTGGGTCAGGCCGCAACCGAGGCCGTGGTTACCGCTGTGGTCTACCTGATCGTTGCCGACGCGGCCATCAACATTATCTTTCAACAGCTGGATATCTGATGAGCGAACCCCACATCAGCGTCCGCAACCTGACCATGGCTTACGGTTCTCGCGTCATCCAGTCCAATCTTGAGTTCGATATCAATCGCGGCGACATTTTCGTGATCATGGGCGGCAGCGGCT
This sequence comes from Pseudohalioglobus lutimaris, assembly GCF_002866825.1. Lineage (GTDB taxonomy): Bacteria > Pseudomonadota > Gammaproteobacteria > Pseudomonadales > Halieaceae > Halioglobus > Halioglobus lutimaris. The sequence continues at coordinate 244,026 of NZ_PKUS01000003.1, forward strand.
GCGGTAAAAGTACACTACTCAAACATATGCTCGGCCTGCTCTCTCCCGCGGCCGGGGACATACTCTACGACGGACAGAGTTTTTTTGCTGCCAGCGAGGAGCAGCAGGACGCCATGCGCAGGCGCTGGGGCATCACCTACCAGAGCGGAGGCCTGTTCAGCGCCATGACCCTGGCGGAAAATGTCGGTCTGCCACTACAGCTCTACACGCCCTACTCGGCGGCAGATCGCGCCGACATCATCGCCTACAAACTGGCCCTGGTTGGTTTGGCGGGCTATCAGAACTACTACCCGTCCGAAATCAGCGGCGGCATGCGCAAGCGCGCCGCCCTGGCCAGGGCCATTGCCCTGGACCCGGAGATCCTGTTTTTTGATGAACCCTCCGCGGGGCTGGACCCGATCAGTTCAAGCCTGCTCGATGAACTGATCGTACAGCTGCAGAGCAGCACCGGTGCCACCGTGGTGATGGTTACCCATGAGCTGCCGAGCATCTTTGCAATTGCCACCAATTCGGTGTATCTGGATGCCACCAGCAAAACCATGATTGCCTATGGTGATCCCAAAATACTGCGTGACCACAGCGACCAGCCCGTGGTGCGTCAATTCCTGGCCCGCGAGGCGAGCAGCAGCGCGACTGCAGAGGAACCCTCATGAGTGAAAAACCCAACACGGTGGCGATAGGCGCCTTCGTAATCGGCGCCCTGCTTATCGGCGTGACCACGATTATCTTTGCCCTCGGAACGGGCTTCGGGAAGGACAGCAGCAAGGTGGTTATGGTCTTCGAGGGTTCGGTGAAGGGCCTCAATGTGGGTGCTTCCGTGGCACTGCGCGGCGTACAGATCGGCCAGGTAACCGATGTGGAACTGATCCTGGACTCGGACACGGTGGAATTGATCATGCTGGTGGAGGCGGAGATCCAGGGCGACAATATCCGCCGCAGTGGCTCCAACGCAGAGAACCTCACCGAAGAGTTGATCTCGCACGGCCTGCGCGCCCAGCTCAACACCCAGAGTCTGCTCACCGGATTACTCTATGTGCAGTTGGACTTTCATCCGGACAGCGCACTGATCCTGGCACCGATAGACTCGCCTTACCTGCAGATACCTACCATTCCCACGGAACTGGAGCGAATCACCCGCAGGCTGGAATCCATCGACTTTTCCAAGGTTGCCGGTGACCTGGAGTCCATCGCCAGCGGCGTGAACACGTTCGTCAACAGCCATAGTTTCCAGGACCTGCCCGGTCAACTACAGGAGACTCTGGCGTCAGTGAACGAACTCAGCACCCGACTGGGGGGGCAACTCGCCAGCTCGGGCCCCAAACTGGATGCCCTGCTGGACGGCGCCAGCGACACCGTCAGTCTGGCAAATGCCGAAATACCACAGCTGTCCCTGCTGGTTAACCAGAACCTCGCGCTGCTTGCAGACGCGATCAAGGCATTTGAAGCGGGTATGCAGGATTTTGAGGGACTGGTGGACTACGACTCCGCCACGATTTATGAACTCAATCGCGCCCTGCGTGAATTGGGCCAGGCCGGGCGGGCGTTGCAGCAGCTGGGCCAGTCGCTGGAGGAGCACCCGGAGTCACTCATCCGGGGAAGAAGTGGAGACGCAAAATGAACCGTTCACTGGTAAGACACTGGATCGCCCTCCTGCTGCTGCCGCTATTGGCAGCCTGCGGTACTACGCCCAGCAGCCAGCATTATTTACTCACCGCTCCGGAAGCGCCACTTCCCCAGGGCATGACGCCTTCAATAGGCGTTGGCCCGATAACCGTCCCGGAGTATCTTAACCGGGACTCGCTGGTTAAGCGCATTGACAGCAACAGCCTGGCGATCTCCAGCACCGAGCGCTGGGCAGAGCCACTGGAGGACGGCATCCTGCGAGTGGTGGCGCTTAACCTGGCCGGATTGCTGCAAACCGAGAATGTACGCCTCTATCCCTGGCATCCGAAGCGCGCACCTGACTACGGAGTCAAACTGCGCCTGGTGGAAATGGACTCAAATGCTGAACGGGTGGTACTGGTAGCGGAGTGGTTTGTGTACAGGGTAGCTGACGACAGCACTGTTGCGCGACGGCTAAGCAAGCAAAGTCGCCCACTCCCGGCCACCACACAGAACGGCAACGAGGTCGCCGCAGCCTATAGTGAGTTGCTTTATGCGTTGAGCCAGGAGGTGGCCGCGTCGATTGCAGAGGCCCAGGGCAACCCTGCGGCGGTGAGCGCGCCTTCCACCTGACCCGGAATTGGACTGTATGGCGCCGTCGCCGGAACGATGCGACCACGCCCTACGTATTTTCAGATTGATTTAAGCTAATACCCTGAGACTACGCAGTTGCTATCTAAACCGACCACCTGAGAAGATTCTAACGACAGGTGTTTCTACGGTATGATACGGCCAGGTATACCGAGAGACCTTGAAACTGGCTTTATAACAATAACTTACGGTTGACGCCGGACACGCACTGAAATTCTTGCGCAAAAGTGCCGACCTACCCATAAAAAATGAACTGACACAGTCGCAATCCGGGATCTGAGACGATGAACAACGCACAGCCTTCACGCGGGAAATGCCCCGCGGGACCAACCACCCTTTCGACCGCCGTCAAATTGGCGCTTTTCACCCTTGCCAGCTCAGCGCTTGCCAATGGCAGCCTGGCCCAGGAAGAAGCAAAAACCGGCAGCCGCTACAGCCTGCAGCTCGAAGAGGTCATCGTCACCGCGCAGAAGCGGGAAGAAGACTTTATGTCCGTACCGGGGGCCGTGAGCGCCTTCACCGCACAGGACATGATCAACACCGGTGCCGCGACCATCCAGGATATCGACGCGTTCATGCCTGGCGTGGAGATCGGTGACTCCGTAAGCGGTTCCACCCAGTTGGGGATCACCGTGCGCGGTGTCAGCAGCCCCAATATCAGTTCCGGGCAGGACCCCTCGGTGGCCACATTCTACGATGGCTCCTATATGCCCCGCGCCGTGACCTCGATTCCCTTCACCGATATTGCCCGTACTGAAGTCCTCAAGGGACCACAGGGCACCCTGTTCGGGCGCAATGCCACCGCCGGTGTGATCAATATTGTCCCGAATAAACCCAGCCAGGAGGTGGAGGGCTTCGTCAAGGCACGCCTGGGCAACCAGGACCTGGTGCGCGTGGAGGGCATGTTCAACACCCCGGTCAGCGACACGCTGGCATTGCGCGGCAACCTGTTCTCCCACCAGCGATCCGGCGCCACAGATGCCGTCACCAATGGCGGTGATTACCGCGATGAGGGCTTTTGGGCTGCCCGCGGCGTGATGCTGTGGACACCTACGGCAGACACGGAAATTCAGTTCTCGGCAGACTATGAAGACCGTGACGAAATGCCCCGCGCCGCTATCGGCGTCAGCAAATATGCCTACCAGGGCAGCAACGATCCCTTCCGCGGCAAGGACCAGCACGATGTAGTGGGCGCAAGTAAAACGTACAGGGCCAACCGCACCAACGAAGAAGAAACACGTGAAATGTACGGCGTTAACCTGCAGATCAACCACGCCTTCAACGAGCAGTGGGACATGTTCGGTATCGTCAGCTACCGCGACTGGGATACCACCAACCTGCAGGAAGAAGACGGCACCCCGGAAGCGCGTCGTTACCTGGACACCAACAATATCGAAGACTCCGACATCTTCTACAGCGAGGTGCGCTTCCACTTCGTTGACGAAAATTTCGACCTCATTCTGGGCGCGAACTACAGTAAAGAAGAGGTTTTCCAGCGCACCGATATCGGCCTGCTGACCGATTCCTACATGCAGTTGCTCAGTGGCGAGTTGCTACCTTTCGCGCAGGCTCTAGGGCTGATCGACCCCACTATCGTGCTGGATCTGGACGACCATATCTGGGATTACTTCCCGGATGCGCCTGACGCGACTTATATCGACTTCTCGGCTGCTGCGACAGAGCTGACCGGAGTTCCCACAGCCGTACTCCCGCCCAGCTTTGGCCAGCAGTATTTCACCGAGACCATGGATAACACCGGCGACTTCGTCAACTGGGGTGTATTCATCGACGGCACCTACCAACTAACTGACACCATTCGCATAGCTGCCGGTCTGCGCTACAGCTACGATGAAAAAGAGTACTCATGGCAAACCTACGACAACAGCTTTGCCGACTGGCCGTTCATCCCTTTCCGGGTGAATTACACTCCCAGCCAGACCGGTGCCAGTGAAAGCGAGTGGTACGACAAGTTCACCGCCGAGGATGACTGGAATAAAACCACCGGCCGCCTCGTCGTTGACTGGCAGTTCACCGACTACGCTATGACCTATTTTTCCTTCGCCACCGGCTATAAGTCAGGCGGCTTCGACGGACAGAGTTTCCGGGCCTTCGCCGCCGGTTCCTTCGACCCGGAGGAAATGACCAGCTATGAACTCGGCCTGAAGGGTGATTTCTTTGAAGAAAGCCTGCGCGTGGAGCTGGCACTGTTCCACCATGAACTGGACGGCAAGCAAACCTCCACGGACATTAAGGATGGCCCTGACGATCCCACCGCCGCACCCGGCGTCATCAGCAGCGACGAGGAGGCAGACGGCGTAGAGTTAGTGGTCACCTGGAACATCACCGACACACTGCGACTGGGCGGCCTGACCACCTACCGCGAGACCGACAATATATCCCAACAGTACTACAACGCGGCCGGGGAACTGGTTGGCGGAGAGACCAACAGCGGGGAGACCAACACCGAGTACACCCTTAAGCTGGACTGGACACCTGAAATTGCCTACGGCTACGTGTTGCTGCACATGAACTACCAGTTCCGGGAAGACCCGGGCCCCAACGAGGATACGGCCATTTTCACCACGGGTAAGTGGTATTTCCAGGATGAGAAACTGCTCAATGCGCGGGTGGCCTGGTCCAACGAGGAAGACACCTTCGAGGTGGCTCTATGGGGTAACAACCTGCTGGACGAAGAGCGAGCGGGAAATCCCGGCGGGTTCGCTGCGGACGAACTGGGCGCCTACCACACCAACATAGACGATGTGCGCACCTACGGGGTGGACCTGCGCTACTCGTTCTGAGCCACTGCCCAGGATCAATCCTGCGCGGGCAGTTGAACAACCTCCCCCAACCCCTCCATTTGCGAGGGGTTCTTGTTTCTGGCGTTGCTGACATCGCGCGAAACCCGCTGTAACTGCCAGGGCGACTTCAACTGGCTGCGAAACAGCGGGTCGTCTGCGGCCACCTCGTGATCGTTGTCCAGCCAACGCTCCATCTCTGCAGCCTCAAGCACCACGGGCATGCGTTTGTGCCAGGGAACAAAGGCCTGCGCCGCCGCAGTGGTTACCAGGGTGCAACTGAGCAGCGGCGAGCCATCGCCCTCCCACACATCCCAAAGTGCCGCAGCGGCAAAGGCCTGCTCTAAGTTAGTGACCAGCCAGGGCTGTTTCACGCCATCTTCTGTGCGCCACTCTATAAAGCTGCTCATGGGGACGATCCCGCGGTGCCGCCTGAACGGGGTGCGGAAAGCGCGGCTGGTAGCGAGGGTCTCCGCGCGGGCATTGAACATACTGTATTTCTGATCCACCGCCGGAGCCCAGGAAGGCGTCAGCCACCAGCGCGCGGCGTCCAACTGCGGGCGCCCCTCTGTCCGCCGCACCAGGCCAACGGCCTCGGTAGGGGCAATGTTGGTCCGGGTAGGCAGGTTGATTTCAATACCCAGGTCGCGCAGTAAGTCCTGTAAACCGGGGCTGTCGATTACGTTAAAGCGGCCACACATCGCCCCACTCTGCCTAATTCAGCGCAGCGGAGCAAGGCAGGTCTGTCATGGTAAACCTCATCCAACTCAATAGATCGTGTTCTTGCCACGGTGCCGGTGCGGGTTTACTCTGGTCCGCGATTTTTCCGGGAGAACCCAATGAGCGACAAACCCCTGGCGCCAGCTATTGACGGCTGGCATACCATGGAAGTCAAACCGCACCTGATCGGCACCCAGTGCAAGGAATGCGGCAGCTACTTCTTTCCCAAGAATAACGACTACTGCCGTAACCCGGCCTGCGATTCCACCGACTTTCGCGAAGTGGAACTGAGCCGAACCGGTCACATCTGGAGCTATACCAACGCCTGCTATAAACCCCCGGCGCCCTTTGTTGCGGCGGAACCATTTGAGCCTTACTCCATCGCCGCAGTGCAGTTGGAGGCGGAGCAGATGGTGGTTCTTGGACAGGTTATCGAGGGTGTCAGCTGTGAGGATCTCAAAGTTGGTATGCCGGTTGAACTGGTACTGGAGCCGCTGCATGAGACAGACGACGACATCAAAATGACCTGGAAATGGAAGCCGGCGGCCCTTTAGGGGCGACGCAGCAGGAGAAACACAGACAATGTCCAACGAAGTAGCAATTCTCGGCGCCGGCATGCACCCCTGGGGAAAATGGGGTCACAACTTTGTGCAGTACGGTGTTGCCGCAGCGCGTGAAGCCCTGAAGGATGCCGCAGTGCCCTGGCAGGATGTGAAATTTGTTTCCGGAGGCGCGACGGTGCGCTGCGGTTACCCCGGCTATGTAGCCGGTGCCACCTTTGCACAGGCCCTGGGATGGCAGGGTGCGGAGGTCAATACTTCCTACGCCGCCTGCGCCTCAGGTTCGCAGGCCCTGGCCGCCGCCCGCAACAAGATTCTTGCCGGCGGCTGTGACGTCGCCATGGTAGTCGGTGCCGACACAACTCCCAAGGGTTTCCTGGCACCGGCCGGTGGCTATCGGCCGGAAGATCCGGACTGGGTACGCTTTTATCTGGGTATCACCAACCCCACCTATTTTGCGCTCTATGCCCGTCGCAGAATGGACCTGTACGGCGACACCCTGGATGACTTTGCCGCGGTTAAAGTGAAGAACTCCCTGATCGGCAGCAAGAACCCGCGAGCCCGCTATCGCAAGTGTTTCAGCGCCGAGGACGTGGCCGCATCTGCCATGGTCGCCGACCCACTGCGACTGATGGACATCTGTGCGACCTCCGACGGTGGCGCTGCACTGATCGTCTCCAGCATTGAGTATGCTGAGAGGATAGGCAGGGGCGACGCCCCCCGGGTCGCCGCCATCTCGACGACAACTCCCACCTTCGCCAGCTCCGTAGTAGAGATGCCCGATATCGCCACAGACTCCGCAGCGGCTGCCGGCATTGAGGCGCACGCCTTTCGCTCCACCCTGCCGCTGAAGGCCTACGAAGAGGCAGGCATCGGGCCTGAGGATGTGGATCTCGCGGAAGTATATGACCTGTCTACCGCACTGGAGCTGGACTGGATAGAAGACCTGCAACTGGCTCCCCGGGGCGAAGCGGCAGCACTGTTGCGCGCCGGCGACACCGCCATTGGCGGCAAGATTCCAGTCAATGTTTCCGGCGGTCTGGCCTGTTTCGGTGAGGCTGTGCCGGCTCAGGCCCTGGCTCAGGTCTGCGAGTTGACCTGGCAACTGCGAGGTCAGGCGGGAGATCGACAGGTGGAAGGTGCGCGCGTTGGCATCACCGCAAACCAGGGACTTTTCGGTCACGGTAGCTCGGTCATCATCAAGCGCTGAGATCAACGCGGTTGGGCAGCTGCGCCACCTTTACGAGATGCCAAACCGCATTACCCCAGCGGCGCGATAGTTACCCCCAATACACCGCCAGGCAGCAGTTAGCGACGGGCGTCGCGATCAGTTGCTTCCAGTAAAAAGGCGATAAGGTCCGCACGGCTCTGGGCGTCGGGCACACCCAGACTCATCATCCGCGAGTCAGGGAACATGGCCATGGGATTTTCCAGCCACGCATACATCAGCTGCGGCGTCCACACGAATTCAGCCGCCTTGAAACCCTCGGAATAGAACTCGAAACCAGCCTGCTTTCCAGCGACCTTACCGAAAATACCGCTCAGGTTTGGCCCCGTATTGTGCCCCATAAATGCCTCGGGGTAGTGGCAGGTGCGACAGGGGCCGAACAGCAATCGCCCGCGGTCTGCGTCGGCCAGGGCGAGCCTCGCTTCCAACTCACTGCCCAGGGCGGGCAAACTGGCCAGCAACAGGCCAAGGAATATGCCGGGGGCACGCTTCACGCCCTGCCTCCGCCGTCAGGGGCCAGACCCGCAACGACACGCCCCGCCCGCCTACCGAAAAAAGTAGCGTCTCCCACAGAGAGACCGCTGGCGATGTAGGGGGCGGTAGGAATACCGGCTGTCGTGCGTCCTACGGCAAAAAGCCCAGGAATCAGTTCACCGAAACTGCTGAGGACTTCTCCATTCAAATTAGTGGCCAGCCCGCCCAGCGTGTGAGCAGCAAAAAAGGCGCGATCAACGGAGATGTCCCAGGCTTTGTAGGGCGGGCCCTGCAGCGGTCGCAGGTAATCCACGGACTTGTGAAACATCGGGTCCTCTCCCTTGCTGGCATAGCGATTGTAATAGGCCACCGTATTCTGTAGCGCACCCCGTGGCAGGGAAAGCTGCTCGGCCAGGCCACCCATACTATTACTCTTGGCCGCAAGCGGAAAGTTGTCCTGCACGCTCTGGTAGGCGCTCTCCTGGTCGGTAATCAGCCAGGCCTTACCCTGTTGCTGGTAAGCGATGCTATGGCCAATCACAGCATGATAACTGTCCTCACTAATGAAACGCTGGCCGCTGGCGTTAACGAGGATGGCCGGAATCGTATTTTCCGGCGGATAGATGGGCGCCACTGCAAAGCCCTCATGCATACGCAAGCTGGCTGCGCCCGCTGCGATCCCCATATTGATTCCATCACCCTGATCACCGGCGCCAGCCCAGGGAACCGAACAGCGCGAAAGGTGCGGAGCGTACTGGACCATCATGTCGCGATTGTGAACAAAACCACCACAGGCCAGCACTATCCCCCGACGTGCACGCAGATACTTTTTCCCCACGGAGCTGTGCACCACCGCCCCACTCACCCTCCCGTCGCTCTCAATCACCAGCTGCTTCATGGCCACGCGGGTGCGTATCTTTACCCCGGCCGCACGCAACTGCCCGTGCAGCGCTTCCATCAGGGTGCGCCCGCCGTTCATACCCACCACGCCGGGCACGTGACCGCGGGGCGCGGGGCGCGCATAGTCACGCGCGGGCCAGGCCTGCTCGGTACCGGAGAAATACAGGGACTCATCGCCCATTGGCAGTCCCTTGTCGGCAGTAAACTTCTCGGTGTAGGGGACGCCCTGCGCAACCAACCAGGCAAAATGCTCGGGGCTCTGTTCACAATAGAGCTGGATCTTGTCGCGAGGGGGATTGGGGGTCCCGGCTCGAATCAGGAAATCAAACATGGCCTCGGGTGAGTCTTCTATTTTCAAGGCACGCTGCAGGGCTGTTCCACCACCTGCGTAGACCACACCTCCGGACAGGGAAGAACTGCCGCCGGGAACCGCCAGGGACTCCAAAACCATTACCGATGCGCCGGCACGCCTGGCCTCCAGGGCAGCGCAGGTGCCGCCCGCACCGGAACCTGCCACCAGCACGTCGACCTCCTGGTCCCAGGCCGGCACGCGGCTACTGGGCAGGGCTACTGCGCCGGGAGCACGTGTCGCCAGCACGGACGCCGCGCCAGCAGCGAGCAGCAACCGCCGCCGGTTCAAATCCTTTGGGCCACCCTCATCCTTCATCGCGCTAACTGCGGGCTGTCAGGGGAAAAAACGGCTGATGGTGTCAATAACACAGGCAGGCCGGTCACCGCCCTCCACCTCGATGGTGATACGCACTACCACCTGGACGCCCCCCTTGACCTCTTCTGCGCTAATCACCTCGCCGCCGCCCCGAACACGTGAGCCGACGGGGACTGCGGCGGGGAAACGGACTTTCTCGCAGCCATAGTTCACTCCCATCGATGTATTACGAACTTCCATAATCTGTGGCAAGAACATGTTGGCCAGGGACAGGGTCAGGTAACCGTGAGCAATAGTGCTGCCAAACGGCCCCTGTGCTGCCCTCTCCGGGTCCACATGTATCCACTGATGATCGCCAGTGGCATCGGCAAACAGGTTAATGCGCTGCTGGTCAATTTCCAGCCAATCGCTATAGCCAAGGTGCTGGCCGACAGCACCAAGCAGCTCAGCCGGTTGTTCAAACACTGTGGTCATGAAAAATCTCCCCGTAAATCAGAGTCACGACTATAGCATTGCACCCCGGCGGCATATAGGCTGGCCGGTTCAACTGTCGCCACCACAGCAGCTTTCAAAAGTTGAAATGTTACAGCGCTGATATATAGTTTAGCGCTTCTTTAATTAACCACTAAAACGGAACCCGTCCATGGATACCAGTCAACTTCTGGAAACAATCATCATCCCCTGGGGTATAAAGATCGCCCTGGCCCTCGCAATTTTTATCCTCGGTCGTATGGCCGTCGCAATTGTGGTCAAGGTCGCGGGCAGATTCATGAACGCCCGGAGCATGGACGAGATACTGGTCAAGTTTCTGCTCTCCATACTGCGCTGGGTGCTGCTGCTATTCGTCATCATCGCCGCGCTCAGTCAACTGGGCGTCGATACGACATCTCTGGTCGCCCTGCTGGGTGCCGCCGGCCTGGCCATCGGCCTGTCGTTGCAAAGCTCGCTCGCCAACTTCGCCAGTGGGGTGATGCTGATCGTATTCCGTCCGTTTACCAAGGGTAATTTCGTTGAAGTGGCGGGCGTTTCCGGTTCTGTCGATGCCATTGGGATCTTCACCACCACGCTCACCACGCCAGACAATAAAGAGGTGATCGTTCCCAACGGCGCGGTTTACTCCAACAGTATTACCAATTACTCCGCCAGAGCCACGCGTCGAGTGGACATGGTGTTTGGTATTGGCTACGACGATGACATCAAGAAAGCCAAGGCTCTGCTTGAAGAAATTGTGACTGCTGATAAACGCGTGCTGGCCGAGCCGGCACCGGTAGTGGCACTGGGCGAACTGGGCGATTCCAGCGTCAACTTCCTGGTGCGACCCTGGGTGAATGCTGCTGACTACTGGGGCGTACTCTGGGACACGACAGAGTCGGTCAAATTGAAGTTTGATGAAGCGGGCATCAGCATCCCCTACCCACAAATGGATGTGCACTTCGATAAGTCCGAGTAGCAACCCCTTCGCGGTCGGGGCAACCGCCCCGGCCCACCCCTGATCCATCGGCACAAAGACCGCGTAAAGACACTGATATTACAAGTTTTTCACAGAGCCGGTGACGGCTCTGTGATATAACACTGCCTGTACCTCTTTGCGGATATTCCTGTGACCTCGATTAAAAAACAGTCATTACTTGCGCTGTTGATGTTAGCCGTTGCGACGGCTGTCGCTGTCGGGCTTTACTTGCGCCAACCGCCAGCGCAAATTGCCCACCCAGAGTACAAGCCGGTCTCGGTAGACGTCGCTGTCGCCGTAAAAGAGTCGGTGCAGGTCGAGGTGCAGGCACAGGGAACCGTGGGCCCGCTGCGTGAGTCCACGTTGATGGCGGAAGTTGCGGGGCGCATTATAGAAGTCTCCGAACACTTTCTGGTGGGCAGTTTTGTCGCCGAAGGCGAGGTACTGCTGCGCATCGACCCACGCGACTACCAGACCGACCTGTTGCGCGCACAATCAGCAGTGGAGTCAGCGGAAAGCACCCTGGCCCAGGAGAGAGGCCGAGCGGAGGTGGCCCTGCGTGAATGGAAAAAACTCCCGGCCAACAGCCAGCGCAGCCCCGAGGCAAGAGATCTGTACCTGCGCAAACCGCAGTTGGAACTCGCCGAGGCACAATTACTGGCGGCTATGGCGGACCTGAATACTGCACGCGACCGGTTGGAGCGCACGATTATCAAATCGCCCTACAGTGCGGTGATACGCCAAAAGCACAGCGAACTGGGCCAGTTCGTAGGTGCAGGCACCAAGGTAGCAGAAGTTTTTTCAGTGGACGTTGCGGAAGTACGACTGCCTATTCCCCAGAGCCGCCTGAATTACCTCGAACTGCCCGGCATACAGGGAGGTGGCGGCAGCGCCGTCATTGACCTGTATACGGACGTTTCAGGAGAGGTAAAGCATTGGCCAGCAACGCTGCACCGCACTGAGGGTGTCTATGACGAGCGCTCACGCGTGCTATATGCCGTGGCACGCATAGAGGACCCCTATGCGCTGGAACACCCCGAGCGCGAACCACTGCGCCTGGGCACCTTCGTCAATGCAAATATCGGCGGCAGGGAGTTTCCGGGGATTGTCGTGCTGCCGCGCTATGTACTGCGCGCGGGGAACCTGCTCTGGGTGGTCGATGAAAACAACATATTGCGCAATCGCAAGGTCACCGTTCTGCGCACCGGCGGTGACCGGATTTTCGTCAGCTCCGGTCTCAACGAAGGCGAACGCATCTCCCTGACCGCTCTGGACCCCTCGTTAAGTGGAGCCCGTGTGGAAGTCAATACCAGCACGCCTACCGATCGCCTCAATCAGGAGGGGGATGCACTGCCCAGCGAGGCAACTGCAAGTAACACTGGCATCGCCCACAAGCCCACTACTGCTGCAGTCACACCATGAACGGTAACGAAACGGTGCCGGGCGGCGTCATCGCCTGGTTCGCCCGCAACCCCGTAGCCGCCAACCTGATGATGCTGGTCATACTCTCCGTCGGTCTGGGTAGTGCATTCACGATCCAGCGAGCACTGTTTCCGGCTTTCGACTTTGAAGCCATTTTTATCACGGTACCCTACCCGGGTGCCGCGCCCGAGGAAGTGGAATTGGGTGTAGTGATGAAAGTCGAAGAGGCAATCAACGACCTCGACGGAATCAAACGTGTTGAATCAGACTCCATGGAATCCATGGGCCGAATCGTAATCGAGGCCCAGGACGGCGTACCCATTTCCAAGCTCCTGAACGACGTGCAGAACCGCATAGACGGTATCAGCAGCTTCCCGGAAGAGGCGGAGGAGCCGATCATTACCCAACCGGAAGTGATGTTTGCCGCATTGACTATTCAGATTTCAGGCGCATTGGACGAGCGCAGCATGAAATCCCTGGCGGATGAGATTCGCAGGGAACTGCTGACCCTGCCGGAAATCTCCTCCGCCGACGTGGTGGGAGCCCGGGATTATGAAATTGCCATAGAAATATCTGAACAGTCGCTGCGTGAATATCACCTGACACTCGCCGATGTGGCACGCACTATTTCAGCGTCCTCCCTGGACCTGCCCTCGGGGTCGGTACAAACCCGTCACGGCGATATTATGTTGCGCACAATCGGCCAGGCTTATGTACAACGCGATTTCGAAGAAATTGTGCTGAAAACATGGCCGGACGGAACACGACTGATGCTGGGAGACATCGCCACGGTAGAGGACGGCTTCGTCGACACCAACGGTTTCTCCATTTTCAATGGGCAGTATTCGCTGGGTATAAACGTCTTTGCCATGGGCAAACAGGACATTATCAAGACGGCCGACGCTGCCCGCGCCTATCTGGAGACGAAGCGCCTGTCGCTGGCAGACGGAGTCAGGCTGGATATATGGTCGGACTCCACGTACTACCTCAAAGGGCGCCTGGCCATGATGGTGAAGAACCTGGCCATCGGTGCGCTATTGGTTTTCTTCACGCTGGCGCTGTTTCTGGAAATCAAGCTGGCCTTCTGGGTGATGCTGGGTATTCCCGTATGCTTTTTGGGCGCCATGGCTGTGCTCAACACCCCTTTTGTCGACGCCAGCCTCAACATGATCAGTCTCTTTGGATTTATCCTGGTCCTGGGCATCGTTGTAGATGATGCGATTATCATGGGAGAAAGCGCCTACAACGAAACTGAGCAGCACGGCCACAGCGTAGACAACGTTATACGCGGTGTGTATCGCGTGGCCACCCCGGCAACGTTCGGCGTGCTCACAACCATTGTCGCTTTTATCCCGACCTTGTTTGTCCAGGGTGTGTTTGGCCCAATGCCCGAGGCCTTCGGCTGGGTAGTGATTCTTTGCCTGATTTTTTCACTGGTAGAGTCCAAGTGGATTCTTCCTGCGCACCTGGCCGACAGCAAGCCCACCCAAAACCGTTTCCTGCTATCGGTTGATCACGTTCAGGAGGGCGTAAACAGTCGACTACGCGGCTTTATCAATGGGCCTTACCGGCGCATGGTGCAACGCTGTGTGGCAAACCGCTATGTCACGCTGGCATTATTCCTGTCGCTATTCATTATGGCCATCGGCCTGATTGCAGGCGGTATCGTGCGTACGGTACTTTCGCCGCATACTCCGGGCGAGTTTTTCCAGGTAGAACTGCGCATGTCCCAGGGCAGTCCGGAAGAGGCGACGACCGAGGCGGTAACCCATATCATCGCGTCACTGGACAGGGTCGATCGCGAGTATCAACGCGCCAACAATACCGACTCGGGCCTGGTGGATTACGTTTCCGCCTATGGATTTGATCGTATCAATGGGCGCATCGATGTCGAACTGACCAAACAAGACACGCGCAGCATATCCAACGAAGAGATCCTCAACCGCTGGCGCGAAGAGGTTGGGCGAATTCACGGTGCAGAAGTGCTTGGCTTCGAATCCTCGGACGGCCCCAACTTCGGCCCCAATATCGCGTTCGACCTGAAGCACAGTGATTTCAGCACACTGCGTAAAGCCGCCGAGGAACTCGAAGAAAAGCTGCGTAACTATGATGGTCTCAGTGACATTCGCAACGGCGCGAGCGATACCCGCGAGGAGTTTCATCTGCAACTGCTGCCCGAAGGTGAGGCGCTGGGACTATCCCGCTTTGACCTGGGTTCCCAGGTGCGTCACGCCTTCTACGGTGCCGAGGCCCAACGCATTCAGCGCGGCATCGATGAAATCAAGGTGATGGTACGTTACCCAAGGGCAGACCGCGAAAACGTATCCACCTTGAACAACATGTTTATTCGCACACCCGATGGAAATGCGATTCCGTTCGAGACAGTGGCGCAATTTGAGGTGCGCCCTGGGCTGCTGAAATCGACCCGAATCGACTTCCAGCGCGCTGCAGAGGTGACCGCGGAAGCTGACATAGCCATCATCGAGCCCAGTAAGGTAATGGCTGACGTGGAACGCAATATCCTGCCTGACCTGATGAAAAAGTACCCCGGTTTAAGCTGGGAGGAGTCGGGACTTGCGGACGAAGAGCGGAAAATGGCGGTGAGCATGTTCGTTGGCTTCGCCCTTGCGCTGTTCGGTATTTACGCCCTGCTTGCGGTGCCCACTCGCTCCTACCTGCAGCCACTTATCATTATGGGCGTTATCCCGTTCGGCATTATCGGGGCAATTCTCGCTCACTGGGCCCTTGGCCACGACATGAGCATGATGTCGGTAATGGGCATCGTCGCCCTGTCCGGCGTAGTAGTGAATGACAGCCTTATCCTCGTAGATTACGTCAACAAGTCCGTGGCGGCGGGCCGGAAAAAGAACGAGGCTATTATCGACGCTGGCTGTCGTCGCTTCCGCGCCATTATGCTCACGTCACTCACGACGTTCCTCGGGCTTGCGCCCATGCTTCTAGAGCGCAGTGCCCAGGCACAGTTTATGGTTCCCATGGCCATTTCACTGGCCTTTGGTATTGTCTTCGCCACGGTAATCACGCTGCTCCTGGTGCCTAGTCTGTACATGATCCTCGATGACCTGGCAGCCCTGACCGGCAGGGGCCCGAAAACGCAGCCTGGCGAACTGCCCGCGCTCAGCGAAAAAGGTACGGTATAAGGACCAGGCCTGCCATCAACAGCGCAACTGTCGCGGTAATCAGCACACTAACGGCGGCCAGGTCCCTGGCTTTGTCAATCAGTGGGTGCTCGAGCAGGTAAGGCAAAGCCCATAGATGTGACGCGGATCCTGCAAGTTTTCAATCACAGCGACTGCGGCAATTACCGGCTGGTACATTGCCATCAACGCGGCGACGCTATCTCCCCGGGACAATACGCCCAGCCCACCCATGCGCTCCGTTAACTGCTGGAAAAACAGCGCGCCAGGGGACAGCGGTTCTTCGATATATTCGATTTCGTAATTGACGAGGTCAGCCCTGGCTGCGGCTGCGCCTATAGCGTCATCGAGGTTGCCCAGGAAATCCACCAGGCCCAACGACAGGGCGTCAGAGGCACTCCACACGCGCCCCTGTGCAGCATGGCGAACCTCCTCCAGCGTCATATCCCTGCCATCCGCTACGATATCGAGAAATTTTCGATAGGAATTTTCCACACCTGCGGCCAAGGCCTGGCTCAACTGCGGATTCAGGCCGCGGTCGAGGCGCAGGGACCCGGCAAGGCTGGTCGTGCCCACGCCATCGGTATGAACTCCTGCCCTCTGCAGCAGGTTCTCCACAGTCGGGAAGGCGGCAAAGACACCAATGCTGCCGGTGATCGTGGTGGGTGTTGCCCAGATCTCATCCGCCGCTGCGGCGATATAGTAGCCACCCGAGGCAGCCATTGAACCCATGGAGACCACCACCGGTTTACCTGCGGCGCGGGCCAGCAGGACGTGCTCGCGAATGACTTCCGAGGCGAACATACTGCCTCCTGGCGACGTCACCCGCAGAACAATAGCCTTGACGCCATCGTTCGCGGTAGCTGCGCGGATCTGCCGGGCAAGACTATCGCTGCCAACAGTGCCCGGAGGCTGATCTCCGGGCAGGATATTGCCCTGCGCCGTGATCACCGCAATCCTTGGGCTGCTACTGTCAATCAATTCCAGGCCACGCTTGCGGTGAAGGTATTGCTCAAAAGGCACTGACTGGTAGAGCCCCTCCTCATCGCGCTCGCCCACCAATTCCGCCAGATAATCATCGGCCTGCGCCCGGGTAAGCAGTTGGTCTATAAGCCCCGCCTCAAGCGCGTCACGCGCTGAGTCACCATCTCCGTCTACCATGCGCTGTGCGAAACCATTTACATAGGCATCAACCGCACCTTCTGCCAACTCTCGATTGGCTTCAACGGTCGCCGTATAACGGCCCCACAGGTCATCCAGCCACTGCTTTGCCGCAACCTTTTCCTCTGGCGACATATCGTTACGCAGGAACGGCTCCACTGCCGACTTGTACTGACCAGCACGAAAGACGTGCATGGTTACCGATAGCTTCTCCAGCGCCTCGGCAAAATACTGGGGGTACATTCCATATCCTTCGATCGCCACACCGCCCATGGGGTGACCAATCACCTCATCTGCATAGCTGGCAAGCAAGTATTGATCCTGGGTATAAAAGTCCCCTACAGCAACAATTGGCTTTCCCGTTTCCCGAAAAGACTCCAGGGCCGCGACAATCTCCTGGGTGCGGCTGATACCCGCGTGGACCAGGTACTCCAGCTCCATGACCAGGGCGTTGATGCTTTCATCATCACGGGCTATCTCGATGGCCTCGATCACATCCCGCAACCGAACCTCATAATCGGCTGGCGAGGGCTCAGTCAGCAGGGCCTGTAGTGGATCGACAGGCGCCTTCTGGTCGACAATAGAGCCCATGGGATTGAGTACCAGCGCTGCCTGCTCAGGCAGCGGCTCGGGGCCGCCACCGAAATAGACGAAGTACACCACCACCAGAAATAGCAGAAACACGATATTGGCCAGCGCGTTGCGAATATGGGTTATCGTCCGCCAGATGCCGCCGAATACACGGCGCAAGAAAGAAGCATTACTCATTTATCATCTCCGTTTTCTGCGGATGGCGGGCGCAACTCACGGGCACGCCAGCGTACGTACATCATGGCACTACAGAACAACAGGACAACCGCCACCATGCCAATGATGGAAACGGGGTTGTCCGGGTCTGCAAACAGGCTGACAACCAGGCGCATGAAGTAGAGCAGGCTGACAAAACATAACCAGATAAAGCTGCGCAAATTGTCGCGCAGCATGCCGGGCACGAAAATCACCAGCGGCAACAGCACTGCAAACCATATGATCCAGGGCGCGCGGATCGACCACATCTCGACCAACTGTTGCAAGAACAGTACCGAAAAGCTCAACCAGGTCACGACCCGCGCCCTGTCGGCAAGCGTCGCCATCATTTCAGCCTCGCGCTGAGGTGCGCCACGCGACGGCCCAGGGACTGGCACAGCAGCACTTCGTTGTCATCAACCGCTCTGCTGTTGTCTGCGCCAGCCCAATGCGAGGCGCCATAAGGTGTCCCGCCGGATTCGGCACTCATGAGGCCGGCTTCACTATAGGGAAGTCCCGCAATCAGCATGCCGTGATGCAGCAGGGGCAGCATCATGGTAAGCAGGGTACTCTCCTGGCCACCGTGCAAACTGGAGGTGGATGTAAACACGGCTGCGGGCTTGTCGATCATCGCGCCACTGAGCCACAGGCTTGATGTCTGATCGATGAAGTACTTCAGGGGCGCTGCCATATTACCAAAGCGTGTAGGGCTTCCCAGCACCAGGCCTGCACATTCGCGCAGGTCATCGGCCTCGCAATACAGCGGGCCCGCCTGCGGAATATCATCCTCGGCTTGCTCACAGTTGGCCGACACCGCAGGCACCGTGCGCAGGCGAGCACTCATCCCGGCAACCTGCTCCACTCCGCGCGCTATCTGCCTGGCCATTTCAGCCGTGGCGCCCTGGCGTGAGTAGTACAGTACCAAAACATAGGGGGCGGACATCAGTCTATAAGCTCCAGTACGTTCTCTGGCGGGCGGCCAAGGATTGCACGCTCGCCGCGGACAACAATAGGACGCTCAATCAGTTTCGGGTGAGTTGCCATGGCTGCCACCAGCGTCGCCTCGCTGGAATCCGGGCCCAGGCCTTCCGCTTTGTAGGCCTCTTCTCCCCTGCGCACCAGTTGCGCCGCGCTGATCCCCAGTTTGCCCAAAAGGTCACGTATCTCTTCCGCGTCGGGTGCGGTCTCCAGATACATTACGATATTGGGCTCGATCCCCTGCTCCTGAAGCAAGCCCAGGGTGGCTCTGGACTTGGAACATCGGGGGTTATGGTAAATGGTGTACTCGCTCATACATGACTCCGCCTGCGGCTTTACTGGACGCGGCAGAGTATACCAAAGGGACTGTGCCCCGGTGTCAGCATTCATGCAATAATAGGATCATGGAAGAGTTCAAAAACAGGTTGGATGGCTTCTGGCGGCGCGTTCGTTACCTGATGTCGCGATTCACCGCTGATCGCTGCTCAGAAAATGCGGCGGCGTTGACCTACATGAGCCTGTTCGCCATGGTGCCGCTGCTCACCGTGCTGTACACCATGGCGTCGGCGATACCCACTTTCCAAGGCCTGGAAGAGCAGATGCAGAGTTTTCTTTTTGAGAACCTCATGCCACAGAGCAGCAGCCAGGTTGAAAGCTACTTACGCGATTTTTCCGCGCAGGCCAAGAACCTCACAGGACCGGGAATAGTATTTCTGGTCGTGACAGCAGTACTGATGCTGAGAAACATTGAGAAGGCGTTCAACCTGATCTGGAGAGCGCGGGAGAATCGAAGCGCGGTTTCCAGTTTCCTGCTCTATTGGGCTGTTCTCAGCCTTGCGCCGGTAGCACTGGGCCTGGCCCTGGCAATCAGCACCTATCTGGCCTCTTTTTCCAATGTGCTGGATGAGTACGACATTTTTGGCGCCAAGGCGCTGCTGCTGCAGATTTCGCCCATTCTACTGTCGGCAGCCAGTTTCACCCTGCTTTATGTCGCCGTGCCCAACTGCCGCGTACCCTTCAAGCACACCGTCATCGGCGGACTTGTTGCAGCCCTCGCCTTCCACGCTGCCCGCTCACTCTTTACCGACCTGGTAGTCGGTTCCAGCTACACTTTTATCTATGGTGCCTTCGCTGCCGTACCCTTGTTTCTGTTATGGATATACCTGTCCTGGAATATCGTGTTGATGGGCGGCATTCTGGTGCACAGCCTTTCCGGTTACCAGAACGCTGAGCAATCCAGTCGCCCCAACGTGCTGAAAGCGCTGGACGTGTTGTATTTGTTCTGGCAAAAGCAGCAGGCAGGTAAAACCGTTCGCGAAATCGAGCTGCTTAACAACAGCCACCGCGTCACCCGTGGTCTCGACAGCGAAACCTGGCGCCACTTACGCGATGTACTGATGGAAAAAAAAGTGATCACCCAGAGCGACCGCGGTCATTACCTGCTCAGCCGTGACCTGCACTCCATACGGTTCTGGCAATTGAAGGAATGGGTTAACGACGAACAACCCCTGAACCAGGAAGACATCAGCGCGCAAATGACGTGGCAGAGCAAAGCCTACCAGTTGCTGCGTGATCAACGAAAACAGCAACGTGAAGTTCTGGATATTAATCTCGTGGAATTATTCAAACAGTGATACGCCTGGCAACATTGACACTAACGCTCCTGCTCGCGGGCTGCGGTCAGACCGACGGTAACACGCTGCCAAGGTTGGATCTGGACGACTACAAGGGGCGCTGGTTGGTGGTAAACTACTGGGCCCGGTGGTGCACTCCCTGCATTAAGGAAATACCGGAACTGAATGCGCTGGACAGTACCTATCCGCAGCTTGCGGTACTTGGCGTGAACTTCGACGGCGCAACCGGGGATGCGCTGCAGGCGCAGATGGATGAATTCGGGATTGCCTTCCCTGTAATACTGGAAGACCCAGCGGCGCTGTTTGGATTAAACAAACCCTCAGTTCTGCCGACGACGCTGATTCTGAATCCGGATGGCAAACTGGTGCATAAGCTGACCGGGCCACAAACGCTTGAATCGCTGGCCCTGGCAACCGGACAGTTGGCGGGACCGGAATCTGGACCCACGGCAGCGGAGCTGATCGAGGAACCCAGGTAACACAATGCAGGCTTTACCTGCCCTGTCTGACCGGAAATATAAAAAAACCGGCCCCATTGGGGCCGGAATGCACTAGCATCTCTCACAGAGGGATATGAAACCTGGATGAATCCAGAAGCAGCAACAGCGCAGGAGTCTCATGCCGCAAAGGCGACTACGCTGTAACTGAAAGATATGACTCACGTATTCCCGGTTAGTTCAGCAAAGATATAAAAAAATTTACAACATGGGCCTGCATGGACATAACCGCGCCTCGAGGCTAGTCTTCTTCCCTGCACCGCCGCATCCGCGAACCAGAATAAGGAACCACACCATGAGCACGATTTTCGACAACAACGCCCAGACCATAGGCGGCACGCCGCTGGTAAAAATCAACCGGGTGAGCAGTGGCAACGTTTACGCCAAACTGGAGAATCGTAACCCGGCCATGTCAGTGAAATGCCGTATCGGCTCCAGCATGGTTGCTGCAGCAGAGCAGGACGGCAGCCTGAAACCCGGTATGACCATCGTCGAGCCGACCAGCGGCAACACAGGTATCGCCCTGGCGTTTGTCGCCGCGGCCAAGGGGTATGGCTGTATCCTCACCATGCCCAACACCTTCAGCCTGGAGCGCCGGATGCTGATGAAAGCCCTGGGCGCTGAAATCCATCTTACCGATGGGGCCCTGGGAATTGCCGCAGCGATGCAGGCAGCCAGGGACATCATTGACTCGGATCCGAAAAAATACTGGGGCCCCAAGCAGTTTGAAAATCCGGCCAACCCGGCAATTCATGAAGCGACCACCGGCCCGGAAATCTGGAAGGACACCGATGGCGCTATCGACATACTCGTGTCGGGCGTGGGCACCGGCGGCACTCTCACCGGCATTTCCCGATACATTAAAAACACCTGTGGCAAGGCCATCACCACAGTCGCGGTAGAGCCCGACACATCCACCATGATCAGCGCTGCCCTGGCCGGGGAGGAACCGACCCATTCACCCCACAAGATCCAGGGAATCGGGGCAGGGTTTCTACCCGAGAACCTGGACCTGACGATGGTGGATGCTGTGGAACATGTCAGCAGTGAAGAGGCCATGGTGTTTGCCCACCGCTTGATGCAGGAGGAAGGCATTTTGGCGGGGGTGTCATGCGGCGCTGCCATGGCTGTGGCGGATCGACTGGCCCAGCGGGAAGAGAACCAGGGCAAAGTGATCGTCGCGATACTTCCGGACTCGGGCGAACGCTACCTCAGCTCCCCTCTCTTCGCGGGGCGTTTTTCCGATACAGAAACTGTGCAGGCGACGGTCAGTTAGACCGTCTCAGCGTTCACAAAGGGATTGCAAGCGCCGCTTCACCTGCGGCCATTCCTCGTCGATCACACTGAAATATACTGAATCTCGCTCGTGACCGCCCTGCACAATCATGTGCTTACGCAACACGCCCTCCCGGGTGGCGCCAATCCGCTCGAGAGCTGCCTGGGAGCGCAGGTTGCGGGCATCGGTCTTGAACTCAACCCGGGCACACGCCAGCCGCTCAAAAGCGTGCGTCATCAATAGCAGCTTGCTCTCGGTATTAAACCCTGTGCGCTGATAATCCTGCCCCAGCCACGTCCAGCCAATTTCCAGAGAGCGGTGCGCCGGACGGATATTCAGGTAGCGCGTACTGCCCGCCACACGGCCTCGAGCCAGATCCACGATGGCAAATGCCATCTGTTCCGATGTCGCCAGCGCTTCGTCTATCCAGTGCCGTGCGTCGGCTGCGTCAACGAAACAGGCACGGGGCATGTAGGCCCAGTCGGGTTCAAAGCGACCACGATTGTAAAGCCCCTGGGCGTGCTCCTGACAGAGTGGCTCCAGCCGCACCGTCTTGCCCTCCAGCACCAGCGGTTTCACTTTCACTGCCATCAAGGGATGAGCACCGTGGAGCCCGTGGTTTTGCGATCCTGCAGGTCGCGATGTGCCTGCTGGACATCTGCCAGAGCATAACGCTGGTTGATTTCCACCCGAATATCGCCGGAGAGAACTCGCGTAAACAGGTCTTCAGTGGACTGGCGCAGTTCTTCAGGCGTCGCAGTGTAGGTGAGCATCGTGGGCCGTGTGATATAGAGCGAGCCGCGGTTCGCCAGTTCCTGCAGATTGAGCGGATCGGGCGAGCCTGATGCATTGCCGAAACTGGCCATCAATCCGCGCGGGCGCAGGCAGTCCAGCGACAGAAAAAATGTATCCTTGCCGACCCCGTCATACACCACGGGTAACTTCTCACCCCCGGTAATCTCCATGACACGTTCGAGGACATTCTCTTCGCTATAGTTGATCACATGGCTATAGCCATGTGCCCGCGCCAGCGCCGCTTTTTCCGCTGAGCTTACCGTGCCGATCGCGTTCGCGCCGATGCTTGCCGCCCACTGGCCGAACAGCAAACCCACCCCACCCGCGGCCGCATGAAACAGGCATGTCTCACCTGCTTGTAACGCGTAGGTTCGCTGGATCAGGTACTCTGCAGTCTGCCCTTTGAGCAGGGAGGCAGCCGCCTGATCATAACTGACTCCCTCGGGTACTTTGACCAGGCGCTGCGCGGGCAGGTTGATAGCCTCGGCATATGCACCGAAGCCTGCGGAGCAGTAAGCAACACGGTCGCCAACTTGCAGGTCGGCGCCTTCTCCTACCGCCTCCACTTCACCCGCTGCCTCCAGGCCCAGCCCGGTAGGCAGTGGCAGCGGGTATAATCCGCTGCGATGGTAGGTGTCGATGTAATTGAGACCAATACTGTGATTGCGCACCGTCACCATACCCGGCCCCGGCGCCTCCAGCGGGACATCCTGAAGCTGCATCACCTCCGGCCCTCCCGTCTCCTCGATTCTGATCGCCTGCACCATTTCTACTCTCCCGTAATGTTATCCGTGTCAGTTTTATGCTGCGCCGAAAGCAATCGCGACCGCTCACGAATGATCAACAGAGCAAGGGTCAGCGTACAGGCCGCCATGACGGTGGCCAGCGGAATAAAATCCGTGGACGCCCAACCCAATACGTGCAGACCGGCGAAGATAAGACCGGCCTGAATGAGGTCGCCCAGACGTTGGCCGAAAGGGTCAATCACCGCCCGTGCCTCGTACTTTTCCTGCCGGGACAGCGGCAGGTAGAGCATCTGCCTCGCGGTATTCTGTAATGAATAGTCCAGACTGTTCTCTGCTATTTTAAAGTAGCGGAACCAACCCACAATAGGCAGCAGCGCCAGCGACGCGTAGCCTAGAAAGATGACCAGCGGCGTCAGCATAAACGCTATGCTAAACCCGGCAACGCGAATCAGGCGGGATACCAGGAAGAACTGGATAAGCACCCCAAACAGATTAACCATAAAATAGAAACCGCCGTAAAATCGCCCCACATAAGTACCCTTGTCAACAGCAATTTCCCCTGCGGCACTACCTGTGGCATACAGGTCTTCGAGAATGGCAGAAAGCAGGTACTCGCCGGTGGTATTAACCAGGTTCAACATAATGACAAAGGCAGCCATCAACATCAGGTAGCGGCGGCTGAGCACCAGTTGGAAGCCTGCAAAAAGCGAGGCTTGCGCACTGACTCCGCTTTCGCTACGCCCCCTCGAGGCTTCCGGTACAGAGAGCCCGGCCCGGCTGGCTGGAATAGCGGACAGGGCGAGGGTAAATGCGCCGGCAATGATCAGCCCATATGCATCGAGATAGTTGACCAACTCGCGGGACACCGCCGAACCCAGCCAGGCGCCCAGGGACGCACCCAGTGCCACTATAACAAACAGGCGCTCCCCAGCCTCGCGACTATATAGCTCTGAGGCGAAAGCCCAGAACTGCGAAATAATCAGCACGCTGTAGGCACCGAGCCAGACAAAATACACCACGGAGATGGACAGCCCCGCGTTCCCTGCAACGGCAAATACCAACAAGGTGGCGACGCATATGGCAGTGACGATCTGCATATACCGATAGCTGTCGAAGCGACGGGAAAACTTGCCGTAGAGCGGAATGAAAAAGAGCAGCAACAGGGCCTGCAGTGCCACGGCATAGCTGCGAACCTCTGCCGTTCCCTCGGTAAGAATAAGCATCTCCCGGGCAGGTTTGAGCAGGTAGGCAGTGAACAGGATAAGGAACAGGCTGGCAAACATTGCCAGCACGCCCAGGGTTTCCCCAGCGCGTAACTCCACGCCTAGAAAAAGTGTTCGCCGCAGCCATCCGCCCGTCGTAGTAGTCGTCAACTGAATCAGCCTTAAATGAGTTTAACTGGTCTTATTTTCCGGTTCTCGACGCTTCTTTTAATATCAGGTCGCGACGAGCCAGTATCCCCTCGATCTGCTTTGGATGCAGGTACGCTGAGAGTTGCTCGGTCAGGTTCTCGCTATTCAGGCTTTGTAAGCGATTGTAGAGCAGGTCGGACACTTCTAGGTCTACTTTGCGATATTGCTTTGGCCGTCGCTCGGTAGTGCGAAACGCCAGGCTGTGGTCGATGAATTTCATCATGAAGTCATCTTTGGTCCACAGAATATTGGTCAGGTTGCGATCATCATTGTGAATCAGAATATCGAATACAAAGCGCAGTCGGTATTGCTCCCATTGTTTGCAGTACCCGCCAAACGGGAGGTCCTGATCAAGGCGATCCCGTTCATTGATGGCCTTCTCAACCCAATCTGACAACGCCCCCTCAGTTCCGTCCACTTCTGCTATAACAGCCGCCGGTACCATCTGCCAGTCCAGCATGCGGTCCAGCTTATAGGCGGCAACATCATACTGATAGCGGTCACTCTCGTTAAAACTGCGAGTGACGTAGCGGGGCTTGGACTGCATGCCTGGATGCGTGTCTTCATACTTGAACACGGCGTCATTGGCCAGACCATCGCGCTCCTGGGTGACCCGCTTGGGGTTGGTAATACCCGTACCGATGTCTTCTACATTGGTCACCGGTGCCGTGCGCATGAAGTCTTCGAGCTCTGCGTCACTCATCGCTGACAGCTTCCTGGAGAGCTCGGTGGCCTCAGCGGTGGGCAGTGCTCTCTGGCCTTGACCCAGATAGTGGACATAGTCATCCCCATCATTGGACACCAGTGCAGATGCCTGCCCTTTATAAACGGCTTTCAACATACCGGTATCCAGTCGGATGGCGAGGCCATCCATGCGCGATAGCACCTTGCCCTTTGTAGGCGTGTGCCCCATCACCAGCTGTTTCGCGCCGACCTGCTTGAGGAAACGTTCAGTATTGAAAGACTCCGCCAGCGGATGGCACATCGCGGTACCGCGATACCAGTTAGGGCTGTCCGGGCTAAACACAAATGCTTTCTGGGCATCAAAAACCTGCTGCACCTGGGCAAACCACGGCGCACGCTGCCTGGGGTTGGCGGCAGCAAATTCCTCGACCCTGGCATTCAGAAAATTCAGCCGGTCATGATAGTCCACATGCCAGGGCATAACCCCCTCTTCACGCAGCGTATCCATACTGGACATGAAGTCGCGCAGTTCTGCCTGCAAACTGGCGTTGAGTTCCTCTATCGTTTTATCCGTTGCATCTGCCGCGATACCGCCGTGCATGTAAACCTTGTCGTTTACCCTGATTACAAAAGGCTGCTGTATCAGCCAACGACCAAGGTCTCCAGACAGGGAGTAGGCCTTGCGCAGAGCGACGAAGCCGGGAGGATACTGCTCATCAAAAGTTGCCCGCACTACCGCTTCGTCCCCTCCAGTATTGAAACGCCGGTACTGCGTGTAAAAAAGATCGCGATCAGCCTGGGATTCATCGTCAGCAAAAGCGGCGAACTCGGCGGCAGAGACATAGCGCAAATCGCCGGTCATCACCATCACCTCATGATTGCCCAGAGTCATGTGCACAGCCCCGCCGACCTGCTGCGCCTGGGCCTGGAGTTTCATCATCAGCTCCACAACGTCGCGCGAACCCGGGCCACGATCTACAAGGTCACCAACAGAAACCAGATGGGTCTTTCCTCCGCTCCAATCCAGTTGATCATCAACAACGCCCACTTCCCGAAGCAGGGCGACCCAATCGTCGTAGGCGCCATGCACGTCGGCGAACGCCACCACTCTAGCGGCTGTCGTGACCTCGTAAGCGGCCACCGGCATAGCCAGTGAAAGCAATGTGGACAAGAGAACTACGATTGCTGTGCGCATGGGCCGGGCCTCTTAGAGAGAAGTTGGAATGCCCGAAGTGTAGTGCTTATCGGGTCCTTTGGCACGTATCCTTGCCAAGCTCAGTCCACCCAGCCAAGGACATCGCGAATCACCGACCATCGAGGCCGCTTTGGCTGCGCCGCACCGCCGAGCATCCAGTACTGGTAAAGCCGCTCAATGGTTCCATCCAGTCGCTTGAGTTGTATCCAGTTATTGATGAACTGCATCATTTCCAGGTCACCTTTTGGAACCGCATAGCTCGCCGGCACACTGACGTTAGAGGACGGCTGCACGACGGTGTAGCGCGGGTAGCGGTAGGCGTAGGCAGAACCCTCCTCCACCGTCAGCAGCAATGCGTCGGCGCCCTGGTCACCCCCGGTAAAAAAGTCCTCAGCTGAGTCAAGCTGCACGATTGTTGCCTCGGGCAGCAGATGCTGTAGCCTTTCTTCATGGTAATGACTACTGACCAGGGCGAAACTCAGGTCGGGGGTGGAACGCAAGCGGTCCAGATCCAGGAACAATCCACGTTCATGGTCCTTCACCACGAAACCCAGGCGCAACTCCAGATACGGGTCGGAGAAGGTCGCGTAGGCGAAACGATCGGGGAGGCTGGCAATACAGGACATAGCCACGTCAATCTCGCCGGAGGCAAGCATTCGCCCCAGATCATCAAACTCGAAAGGCACGAACTCCAGCTCCACCTCAAGGTCAACTGCCAGGGACTGCGCCATTTCCACGTCAAATCCCACCAGCTCTCCCCGGGGCGTGATGTAGCTGCAGGGCAGGTTATTGGGCCGATAGCCCACCTGTAGCACCTCACTGCGGAAAATGTGATCAATACGCGCACCCGCCAGTTGCGTCTGGCTGATTTCGGGCAACTCGGTGGCAACTTCAAACGGTATCCAGCGGCTCGATAGCTCTACATTGGCAAGCACCTCCTCCCTGGGTGGCGGTGGCGGTACAAACAGCTCGAAGTAAACACGCAGCACAGAGACCATAACCATCATGGCCAGCCCCGAAAGCAGCAGGTAACGCAGCAGAAACCTGATGGAAAAGCGCAGCAGGCCGGCCATCGCCAGCGTACCCACAACCGACAGAACGATGATGTGTAGGGCGGCCAGCATCGCGCCAAATCGGCCCACGACAATACCGGTAATCAGAAACAACTCGAACATATCCGAAGGGATTCGCAGAGAGTCCAGCATGTAGGGAACCGCAACGTTGATGCTGCCAAACAGGCTGAGCACGCCCCCTGATGCAAGGAAGAGGTAGTCACTGAGACCTAACTCTGAATCGGTAAACCAGCCTGCAAACAGCACAAACAGCAATACCAGCAATTTACCAAGCGACGGAAAATTAAACGAAACGGGCACCAGAATATCAACCGCAGAGTCCGTTTGCTCGCCTCTCGCACCGTGACGCTTGAGCAGTTCTTTGCAGCTGGCGGCAATCTGGGGCAGCACAACAAACTGGTTGCCGGTGGCAAAAGCCGTGACCAGCGGATCGCGGAAAGTCCTGAATACCTCGCGAAACGGAATTCCGCTCACCGCCGAAATCAAACCAGGGAAAATCCAGAACGTGGTCAACATGGCCAGGCTGATATAGGTCACCAGATACACCTGTACCCGACCCAGCTCATCGATGGTCATGGTGCCGGATGCGGCGGCTGCAATGGCAAAAATGCCATAGGGGGTAAGCTGAACCACGAAGTTATTGATACGAGACATCGCCTGGGCAATGCCATCAAAGAGCTTCAGTACCCCGTCCTTTTCGTCAACGGATATAAGTGCAATCCCCACCAGGATGCTGAACAGCACCACGGCGGGAACGAAGTTATTCGTCAACGAATAGAAAATATTGGCCGGC
>NZ_PKUS01000030.1 GCF_002866825.1 Pseudohalioglobus lutimaris
GGACTACGAAACACCAGCTGATAGATTTAATGCCTGTGTTGCGTCGACCGTTTGAATCCGCAGGGGAAAGCGGACCATTTTGGCATCAGCCGGCCCAGAATCGTGGGAATGTCCGCTTTTACATCAGAGCAATGGTCGCTAAGGGCAGGTGAAGCTGTAAACGCAAAACAGTATGTTACGCGTTACAGCTCCGTTGACCTAAAATTCCTATTGCTGTGGAATGAGCACCTGCAGCACGCTGATACCGGAGTGGTCATAGTATTCTCGTGGCACACCGTCCAGGAAACCTGTGTTTCCAGTGTAAAACATGCCACCACGCCCGCCGTCCGTCGAAGTCAATACTGTGCCCGTATAGCTCAGATTAGCGACCCCAGATTCAGGATAGTTTGCAGGGCTCTTCGTTCCACCGCCCCCGGGTAAGAATTCTTCATTGGGGAAGAACGGTGAAGTACCGCCGCCAATAATTCTGAATCTAGTGCCCCCTATGGTCACTTCGTAATAAATTGGCACATGATTCGTTCCTGCAATAGCGTAGGACTGCCAGTCCTGGCATATAAGCATCTCTCCCACTTCCGGACCACGTTCCTGATCCATCCTGCCGTTTCGTTGGATGATATCCACGGCGTATACTTTAACTTTCAGGAAGTAGTTAGGATTAATACCATAGAACTGTCTATCTGCTAACCACTTAATACCCCGCTCGCACTCTTTCTGTGCATCTGCATCCTCGATGATATTTGATCCGTCGGGTAGGCCAGTGAACACATAAGTTTTTTGCTCATAGATAGTTTGTGCAAACGCACTGCTAGCAACGGCCACCATAGCCATGCCAAGTATTATCTTTCTCATCTCTCACATCTCCATATGATTAACGGCAGCACACCAGTCACTGCCATTTTCATGAAAAAAAGCACAAGCCAAAAAGCCTGCTTAACTCTAGGTTAACCAGGACGTGGGAAATTCCCATGATGAAGGTCAATTATCCTTACTTTTTTTATGGGTATAAAGAGCAGGCCGCCGAAGCAGCCGCAAGCAGACGATTGGCCGAGATTCACCATCCTGCTGACGGGCTCAGGCAAATTCAGAATCGAGTCGCATGTCCGAGATAATCGACTGTAAAGATGCAGTTCGAAAGAGCAATCTGGGGGCCCAATTCCCTCAAAGTAGGCGAAAGCGCCCGTGACCGCCTCCACCTCCGAACAACATCCAGTTTTGCGGTGTTGATCAGGCTGACGACGTCGTCCCCAGTAGGATCTCATCGTGATAAGACAGATAGTCGCCCTGGTGAACCACTCCAGAACTAGGCCAGCACGTTCAGTGGTCGTACGATACGAATCGTGGAAGCATACGTCCTTGCTTCAGACAGATGCGCCTTTTTCCTTGCTGATTCCAATTGTTAAAAGTTGATTGGTGCCATTCGACGCCAGCGCGTAGACTGTTTACTGGATGGGTAGATAATCAGGCGACCGTGACAACCGGGATATTCCTTAAACTTCTCACTATGCTTCTGGCGAGCAATGGCGCGCCGATTCTTGCCGCCCGCCTGCTTGGTTCCCGTGCCAGCATCCCGGTGGATTTCAATAAACGTCTTGGTGACGGTAATGCCATCTTTGGCGTGTCAAAGACCTGGCGCGGTATCTGTGCCGCGTTGCTCACCGCGTGTATCCTGGCCGAGTTATTCGACTTCGGCCTGACTTTCGGTCTGTTGTTTGGCTGCAACGTGATGCTTGGCGACCTGATTTCGAGTTTTATGAAACGCCGCTGCGGCCTGAGGCCCAGCGATCGAAGCATAGGGCTGGATCAGCTGCCGGAATCGCTGTTACCCGCGCTCTACAGTTGTTTTTCAATGGAACTGGTGTGGTGGTGGGCGGTAGTCCTTAGCCTGGCGTTCATGCTCCTGCAGTTGCTGGTGTCCAAGCCGCTATTCCTGCTAAATATTCGCAAGCGCCCCTACTAGGAAGAAGGCCTGCGAATGCATGACTTAGCGAACCAGCCTCAGGCGGTGTAAGGTTAATTCGGGAGGACAGTTAAATCGTGCGGGAACCACAGAGCTGCCAGTTCCGGCAGACGTATAGCCCTGCATCAGATCAAAGGACCAGGCACCGGCGCCTGTAAATCTGGGTGCGGATGAGTTGTAGGCCAGAGCGACAGATCCAGGTAGGCATATCTGTCCAGCGTGGGTATGACCACACATCATGAAATCAAACCCGGTGTAAGCTGCATGGCGGTATATTTCGGGTGAATGCGCCAAAAGCAGGGACACAGCATCATCAGGAATAGAGTCATAGGCGCTTTCAAGATTATCCGCCGCGTAATAGTGGGGGTCGTCAATCCCCGCCAGGTGAATTGAAGACTTCGCTCGCTCCAGGGCAATGTTCTCGTTGAGTAAAAGCTGGATGCCCAGGGACTCTATACCCCGTGCCATCAGAATGCTGTCGTGGTTTCCCAGTATGGCGTAGGTATCCCGATTGATCTCCTTACATATTCGTTCCAGGCCATGAAGAGCTTTCTCGTGGGGACCGTGGGTAAGAAAACGATAGTCCCCAGTGAGAACGCAGATATCGTATTCCAGCCCTTTCAGTACCTGGGCCAGTGCATCGGGAAATTCAGGCAAAATGTCCAGGTGCAGGTCACTCAGTTGCAGAATCGTAAATCCATCAAACTCTATAGGCAGATGTGGTAAGTCAACCGTGTTTTGCCTAACGCAAAAGTCGGTCACATTGGCTTTGCCCCGCGCCGACATCCGGGTGATTTTCAGTAGGAAGTGGATCACGCTGGCGGCGGTACTCCAGTTCTCTATATGAAATAAGGTCCGGCCCTGGCCAAACTTGTCGGCTACATGTTCAGTTTCAATCCCCAGGCGCCGCCGTAGTTGCGACTTCCCTACCCTTTGAACCAGGTAATCGTGGAGATCGGGGTCTGTCTTCAACCCGTCTATGGCGGACATGCTGTGATCTTTACTCATCGCTTCTCTGAATTTCGTTTGTTGACCTGCTCAGAGTTACTACTTTCGCTTACTCGCTGTTTGAGCGCATTTCGCAAACACCTTCAGTCACTCTCTGAAGCCAATAACAACAAGCCAACATCGGTAAATAACCAGGAGATCATGACATGCCCGGGTGTTCCCGGGCGCCTGAAGCCTGAGGCGCCAGCTAAGCTTCCGGTTACTATGAACCTCCCATTGTAGCGCAATAGCCCTCTCCCAGGCGAAGCCCACCGTTGAATCGCCCGAGGCACCAACAAAAAGGGCCCATCCGAAGATGAGCCCTTAAGCAGTAGCCTTTTGGTACCAGGCTTACCAGCCTGTGACTTCGCCCAGGGCGGAACCAATCTCCGCGAGGGAGCGAACGGTCTTCACACCGGCATCTTCCAGCGCAGCAAACTTCTCGTCCGCTGTGCCTTTACCGCCGGAAATGATCGCCCCGGCATGGCCCATACGCTTGCCTTTGGGCGCCGTGACGCCGGCAATGTAGGAAACCACTGGCTTGGTAACGTTGGCCTTGATGAAGGCAGCTGCCTCCTCTTCCGCCGTACCACCGATCTCACCGATCATCACAATCGCCTCGGTAGCCGGGTCATTCTGGAACATTTCCAGAATGTCGATGAAGTTGGACCCGGGAATGGGGTCGCCACCAATACCAACACAGGTGGACTGGCCATAGCCGGCGTCAGTCGTTTGCTTGACCGCTTCGTAGGTGAGCGTACCGGAGCGGGAGACAATTCCCACCTTGCCGGGAAGATGTATGTGACCAGGCATGATGCCGATCTTACACTCTCCCGGAGTGATCACACCGGGGCAGTTAGGGCCGATAAGACGCACGCCCAGCTCATCACACTTGACCTTGGCTTCCAACATATCCAGCGTGGGAATGCCCTCAGTGATGCAGACGATCAGCTTGATTCCACCATTAGCCGCTTCCAGGATAGAGTCCTTGCAGAACGGTGCCGGAACATAGATCACTGATGCATCTGCGCCGGTGGCGGCGACTGCTTCACTCACCGTGTTGAATACGGGAAGCCCAAGGTGTTCCTGCCCGCCTTTTCCAGGCGTAACACCGCCTACCATCTGCGTGCCGTACTCAATGGCCTGTTCAGAGTGGAAGGTACCCTGGGAGCCAGTGAAACCCTGACAGATGACTTTGGTATTCTTGTCTATAAGAACGCTCATTATGCCGCCCCTCCTGCTGCTTTAACTGCCTGCTGTGCAGCATCGGTAAGGCTGGTCGCAGCAATGATATTCAATCCACTGTCCGCCAGCACCTTACGGCCCAGCTCGGCATTGTTTCCTTCCAGGCGCACCACAACCGGGACCTCTACGCCAATTTCTTCAACCGCGCCGATCACGCCCTCGGCGATCAGGTCGCAACGAACGATACCGCCGAATATGTTGATCAATACGGCTTTGACGTTATCGTCGGAAAGAATAATCTTGAACGCCTCGGATACACGCTCCTTGGTCGCACCGCCACCCACATCAAGGAAGTTGGCGGGGAAGCCACCGTGCAGGGCAACGATATCCATGGTACCCATGGCCAGGCCAGCGCCATTCACCATACAACCGATATTGCCGTCCAGTGCCACGTAGTTGAGCTCCCACTGGGCAGCATGAGACTCGCGCTCATCTTCCTGGGACGGGTCGTGCATTTCGCGCAAGGCGTTCTGGCGATACAGCGCATTGCTGTCTACACCGAGCTTGGCATCGAGACAATGCAGCTTGCCCTCTTCAGTGATCACCAGGGGGTTGATCTCGATAAGCGCCAGGTCCTTGTCTACGAACATCTGTGCAAGGCCCATGAAGATTTTCACGAACTGCTTGATCTGGTCGCC
Organism: Pseudohalioglobus lutimaris; assembly: GCF_002866825.1. Classification (GTDB taxonomy): domain Bacteria; phylum Pseudomonadota; class Gammaproteobacteria; order Pseudomonadales; family Halieaceae; genus Halioglobus; species Halioglobus lutimaris. The sequence continues at coordinate 4,828 of NZ_PKUS01000030.1, forward strand.
GGACAAACCCAGCTTGAAAGCCAGCTCACGCCCCTGATAGGGCTGAGGGCCCACCAGCGGGTCAATAATTGCCCTGAGAATTTTGTCCGGGGTTTCTTCGGCGACTTTTTCGATCTCGACACCGCCCTCTGTAGAGGCCATGAAGACAATTCGACGTGTAGAGCGGTCGACGACTGCGCCAAGATAAAGCTCTTCGGCTATGTCAGTACAGGACTCTACCAGAATCTTGCTGACGGGCTGGCCGTTCTCGTCTGTCTGGTAAGTCACCAGATTTTTGCCCAGCCAGTTTGTTGCGAATTCGCGGATCTCGTCCTTGGTCTTCACCAATTTCACGCCTCCGGCTTTGCCGCGGCCGCCGGCGTGCACCTGGGCTTTTACCACCCACATATCGCCGCCAATCAGGTCCGCCGCTTCTGCCGCTTCGGTGGGATTATCGACTGCATAACCCTTGGAAACCGGCAGTCCGTATTCGGCAAACAGCTGTTTGCCCTGGTACTCATGAAGGTTCATGTGTTGTCCTGCTCTTTTCTAGTTGCTGTTGCTGCTTGTTTTAGCTGGCCCTGATAAGTCGGTTCCAGCCCCTTATAACGCACGCCGGCGATTGGAGTTATTGTATGCGCGCGTCGAATTCTACTTGCGTTTCTTACGGTTGGCGATATGTATGGCCTGACCGTCTACCGCCAGTGCAGCCTCATGGACTGCCTCGGAGAGTGTCGGATGAGCAAAGACTGTCAGCGCCAGGTCTTCCGTGCTGGAGCCGAACTCCATGGCGATAACCACCTGCTGCACCAGGTCTGCGGCGGAGGGACCAACGATATGGCAACCCAGTACCCTGTCGGTCTCTTCGTGAGACAGCATCTTTACCAGGCCGTCCGAATCATTCGCTGCCAGTGCTCTACCGCTCGCGGCGAAAGGGAAGGTACCTGATTTATAGGGCACCCCTTCGGCCTTCAATTCTTGCTCTGTTTTGCCGACTGCGGCCACCTCCGGATGAGTATAGATAACAGAGGGAATACAGTCGTAGTTCATTTGTGCGGGCTTGCCATGGATACGCTCTGCTACCATAACGCCCTCCTCCGATCCCTTGTGCGCCAGCATGGGACCACGTACCACGTCACCAATAGCATATACATTAGGCGCCTCGGTCTCGCAGAAGTCATTGACGAATATGTAACCGCGCTCGTCAAGGGTGATACCACTGTCCGAAGAGAACAGTTCCCCGGAACGCGGCCGACGACCCACCGCGACAATCAGTTTGTCGAAGGTTTCGCTATGCTCACCATCGGTGCTGCTGTAGGAGACAACGACTTTCCCATCCTTTATCTCGGTGCCGGTGACCCGCGCACCCAGGCGAATGTCCAGTCCCTGCTTCTTGAAGATCTTGCCCGACTCCCTGGCGATCTGCTGATCCATCATCGGCAAGAACTCATCGAGCGCTTCCAGCATCACCACTTCGGCGCCAAGACGACTCCATACACTGCCCAGTTCCAGACCGATCACGCCGGCACCGATCACACCGAGCCGCTCCGGTACCTGACGAAACTCAAGCGCCCCGGTTGAATCGACAATATACTCATCATCCACTGGCGCCGGTGGTATCTCTACCGGCACGGAGCCCGCAGCGATGATCACTTTTCCGGCTTCCACGATCTGGACATTGCCGTCCTTGTCGGTCACTTCAACGTTCGCGCCGGCAAGCACTTTACCGCTGCCTGAGATGGCGGTGACGCCGTTATGCTTGAACAGGCCGTCAATACCCCCGGTCAGCTGGTTAACGATCTTGTCTTTTCGGCCCAGCATCGCAGGCACATCAATTGTTGTATCACCCACGGCAATGCCGTGCACATCCAGCTCGGCTTTGGCCTCGTGATACTTATGGCTGGAATCGAGCAAAGCCTTGGAGGGAATGCAGCCCACGTTGAGACAGGTCCCGCCCAGGCGGACCTTGCCTTTGTCATCCAGCCATTGCTCGACGCAGGCCGTGGACAGACCCAACTGCGCTGCTTTGATCGCGGCCACGTAGCCCGCTGGGCCCGCGCCGATGACTACTACATCGTACTTGTCAGACATGTTCTTTCCCGTATAAGCGTTAAAAGCTCGCCGCAAACATTGCTTACGGCTAAAAAGTACAACCTACAGTTGCAGCAGAATACGCGCCGGATCCTCGATGAGGTCCTTCACCGCAACAAGGAATTGCACTGCTGTCTTACCGTCTATCAAACGGTGATCGTAGGACAGGGCCAGGTACATCATTGGCAGGATAACCACCTCACCATCTACCGCCATTGGCCGTTCCTGGATCTTGTGCATACCCAGAATGCCGGTTTGTGGCGGGTTGAGAATTGGCGTGGACATCAACGAGCCGAATACGCCACCGTTGGTAACCGTAAACGTGCCACCGGTTATGTCCTCTATGGTCAGTTTGTTATCGCGGGCACGCAGTCCCAGGTCACGAACAGCTGCTTCAACGTCAGCGATGCTCATAAAATCGGCGTCGCGAAGTACCGGCACAACCAGTCCACCCGGTGTCGAGACAGCAACGCCGATATCCTGGTAGCCGTGATAGACGACATCATTACCATCGATAGACGCATTCACTTCGGGGAAACGCTTCAAGGCTTCACAGGCGGCCTTCACGAACATGCCCATAAAACCCAGGCGAGTGCCGTTATGGGTCTTCTCAAACTGCTCTTTGTACTTGCTGCGCAGCGCCATCATCGGCGCCATGTTCACCTCGTTAAAGGTGGTGAGCATCGCTGTCTGTTGCGTCGCATCAAGCAAACGTTCGGCAATTTTGGCACGCATCCGCGTCATCGGGACACGCCGCTCGATACGCTCACCGGTTGGCCCCACCTGCTCCGCCTCAGGCTGCGCCGGAGCGACAGGCGCTGCCGCAGGCGCGGCCTGGGCAGCTTTCATAAAGTTGACCACGTCTTCCTTGGTGATCCGCCTATTTTTACCGGTACCGGTTATTTTACCGACGTCCAGTTTGTGTTCCTCTACCAACTGGCGAGCCGCCGGACCCAGCAGTGCTGAGGCCTCGTCGGCAGCATCATCATCGCCGGAAGCAGCAGGTGCTTCTGGCGCTGCTGCAGGCGCGCTGGCTGCCGCCGCCCCCTGCTCCAGCGTGGCCAGTAGCTGCTCACTTAAAACGGTATCGCCTTGCTGGGCGTGAATGCTGGTTAGCACCCCGTCCTCCGGCGCAACCACTTCCATGACCACCTTGTCAGTTTCGATCTCGACGATAAGCTCGTCGCGTGAAACCGCCTCTCCTTCCTGTTTATGCCAGACAGCCACTTCGCCATCTGCGACCGACTCGGGGAAGGCGGGAGCCTTGATTTCAATAGCCATTTCTATTCCTTGCGCTATTACTGCCAGGGCTCTTCGGGAGCCAGGGCCTTGTTGATAAATGCTTCCAGTTGCTCGAGGTGCAGAGCCATGTAACCAGCCGCCGGCGACGCCGAACTGTCCCTGCCAACGTAGTGAAGATAGACATCATTCTTGTGATTAAACAGAACCCGTCGCATGTGATGCTGGCTGGAATACCAGGCACCCTGGTTCATGGGCTCTTCCTGACACCAGACTGCATCGGTAATGGCGGGGTATTGCTTGAGCACGGCCAGCAGATCTTCCTCGGGGAAGGGATACAACTGCTCTATGCGCACGATCGCCACGTCGTCGATCTCCCGCTCGCGCCGGGCGGCACGCAGGTCATAGTACACCTTGCCACTGCACAGAATGACCCGGCGCACCTTTGCCTTGTCAAGATCGTCAGACTCGTCGAGTACATTATGAAAGCGTCCCTGTGCCAGATCCTCCAGCGTAGAAACGGCCTCTTTATGGCGCAACAGGCTCTTGGGTGACATCACGACCAGCGGCTTACGCAGTGGACGTATCGCCTGCCGCCTCAGCATATGGAAGACCTGCGCAGGCGTTGTGGGTACGCAAACCTGAATATTATGCTCGGCGCACAATTGCAGGAAACGCTCAAGGCGCGCGGAAGAGTGCTCAGGACCCTGCCCTTCGTAGCCGTGTGGCAGCAACATGGTCAGCCCGCACAGGCGCTGCCATTTATGTTCGCCGCTGGTAATAAACTGGTCTATCACCACCTGGGCACCATTGGCGAAGTCACCAAATTGCGCTTCCCAGATAACCAGACCCTTGGGCATAGTGGTGGCATAGCCGTATTCAAACGCCAGCACTGCTTCTTCTGAAAGCAGTGAATCGTGAATAACAAATGGCGCCTGTTCATCGCTGATGTGCTGCAGGGGTATATAGCAGCCCTCATCCTTCTGGTTGTGCAGCACTGCATGGCGATGAGAAAAGGTCCCGCGACCCACGTCCTGCCCGGTCAGGCGCACAGGGTACTCCGCATCCAGCAGTGTGGCGTAGGCCATAGTTTCCGCAAAGCCCCAGTTGACGGGTGCAGCACCTGCTGCCATTTTTCTACGGTCTTCAAGAATCCTGGACACCGTGCGCTGCAACGGGAAATTATCGGGAGCGACGTTGATCTCTTGTGCCAGTGCCTGCAATTTCTGCAGGTCAATAGTGGTAGTGGCCTGATCGGTCCACTTGTGACCGATGTAGGGAGACCAGTCGACAAACAGCGTCTTGTTAGGCTCCGACACCAGGCTACTGACCAGCGGCTCGCCCCGGTCAAGCGATTCGCGGAAGGTGTCCACGAGAAAGGCGTCCTGCTCTTCGCTGAGCACACCCTGTGCGACCAACCGGGCAGCATAGAGATCGCGGGTCGTTTTATGCTTGCGAATCGCCTGGTACATCAGCGGCTGCGTGACCGAGGGTTCGTCCGCTTCATTGTGGCCGCGACGCCGATAACAGATCAGATCAATTACCACGTCCTTGCGGAACTCGGTGCGGTAATCCACCGCCATCTGCGTTACAAAGAGTACCGCCTCAGGGTCATCGGCATTCACGTGGAAGATAGGTGCCTGCACCATCTTCGCAACGTCGGTGCAGTATTCTGTAGAACGTGCATCCTCGCGCAGGCTGGTAGTGAAGCCCACCTGGTTATTGAGCACGATATGGACTGTGCCCCCTGTCTTGTAGGCGCGCGTCTGGGACATCTGGAATGTTTCCATGACCACGCCCTGCCCGGCAAACGCCGCGTCACCATGAATGACGACAGGTGTCACCAGTTCGCCGACATGGTCCTCGCGCCGCTCCTGCCTTGCCCGAACCGAACCCTCCACTACAGGGGCGACGATCTCGAGATGTGAGGGGTTAAACGCCAGTGCGAGGTGAACTTCCCCGCCGGGGGTCATCACATTGGAGGAGAAACCCTGGTGGTATTTCACGTCCCCGGAGCCGTCGTACTCGGCCCTGCCCTCAAACTCATCGAACAGTTCTGACGGGTTTTTGCCCAGGGTATTGACCAGCACGTTGAGACGCCCGCGGTGCGCCATACCAATGACGATTTCTTTCACGCCCTGGGAGCCGGACCGCTGAATCATTTCCGCGAGCATCGGAATCAGGCTTTCGCCGCCCTCGAGACCAAACCGCTTGGTACCCGGGTATTTGGAAGCCAGGGACTTTTCCAGGCCCTCTGCCCGAATCAGGCGACGCAGCAGCGTCAACTGCACCTCCTCGCCAAAATCCGGTGCCCCGCGCACCGATTCCATGCGCGTCATTATCCAGTGGCGCTCGTCGGTGTTGACGATGTGCATGAACTCGGCGCCGATCGATTTACAGTAGGTGCGCTCCAGCACATCGTGGATTTCGCCCAGTGTGGCGTCGGCCTTGCCAATGTGCAGGCTGCCGGTCTGGAATACCGTGTCGAAGTCGGCCCGGGATAATTCGTGAAAGGACAACTCCAGGTCACGCACGTGTTCGCGCCTGGCAATACCAAGAGGGTCAAGCTCCGCTTTCTGGTGGCCTCGCTGACGGTAGGCAGAGATCAACTGCACCACCCTAACCTGCTTGCGCTCGTATTCGGTGGCCTGGGAATCGTGGGCTATCGTCGCTTCGGTGCGCACCCGCATCTTGCTGATCTGGGCAAAGCGGTCGCGAATGACAGAATGGGGAATGTCCTCATTGTGGACGAAATCAGATTCCACCCGGGGCAACTTGTTGAAATAGTCGCGCCACTGCTCCGGGACACCGTTCGGGTCCTTGAGGTAGGACTCGTACAAGTCCTCGACGTAGGTGGCATTACCACCCGCGATATGGGAACTCCGCCATAGGAGTTCCATTGAGCTCTCTTGCATTGCAGCCCTTCCGGAAGGGGTTAGCGCCCGATTAGGGGCATGTATACCCGAATTCTAGCAGTGACCTGTCCCGAGTGCTGATAAAACCCCGGCCGCTGCGCCTGACGTTACGACGCCACTCCAAAAGGATGGCGCCATGTGTATTCTATATTCCTGTTTTTCAATAAGTTGCAGGAACTACTTAAAGAAAAACATCCTGTTATCAGGTCGCCCGGGCAAGGAGCATATTACGGATGTGACCGATAGCCCGGGTGGGATTGAGCCCCTTGGGACACACATTTATGCAATTCTGGATGCCATGACAGCGGAATACGCTAAAGGGGTCATCCAGCCTGGACAGCCTCTCGTCAGTGGCCAGGTCACGGCTGTCAGCAAGGAAGCGGTAGGCCTGCAACAGACCTGAGGGACCGATGAAGCGGTCCGGGTTCCACCAGAACGAGGGGCAGGCAGTAGAACAACAGGCACAAAGGATGCACTCGTAGAGGCCATCCAGCTTCTCCCGGTCTTCCGGGGACTGCAGTCGCTCGATCGCCGGCGCCGGCGTATCATTAATCAGGTAAGGCTGCACTTTCTCATACTGCGCGTAGAACATGCTCATGTCCACCACCAGATCGCGTATCACCGGCAGGCCCGGCAGGGGGCGCACGACGAGTTTGTTCCCCTTGACCGTCTCCGAGAGCGGCGTAATGCAGGCAAGACCGTTTTTACCGTTCATGTTCAGGCCGTCTGAACCGCATACGCCCTCACGACAGGAGCGGCGGTAGGAAACGGTGGTGTCCTGACTCTTGATCAGTTCCAGAACGTCAAGAACCATCAGGTCTTTACCGCCTGTATCGACCTGGAAGTCCTGCATCGAGGGCTCACTATCGGTCTCGGGGTTATAGCGGTAGATACTAACTTGCAACATGTGTCCTGCTCCTTAGTAAGTCCGAATTTTCGGCTGGAAGGTATCAACAGTTTTCGGCTCGAAGTTCACCGCACGCTTCCCGACCCGCTTGTCGGCAGGGTAATACATGGAGTGGCAAAGCCAGTTTTCGTCATCCCGCTCCTGGAAGTCCTCACGGGCATGGGCGCCACGGCTTTCATTGCGTGCCTCTGCTGTGATTGCAGTCGCTTCAGCAACTTCGAACAGGTTGTGCAGTTCCAGGGCTTCAATTCGCGCCGTATTGTAGGCCATGCTTTTGTCACTGAGGTTCGCACTGTCGATACGACCACGCAGGTCATCCAGCTTCTTGATGCCCTCACGCATGAATTCACCGTTGCGGAATACGCCAAAGTGATTCTGCATCGTGTTCTGCAGTTCCTTACGCAGCTCGGCGACGTTCTCGCCACCGGTGGAGCTATTCAATTTATCGAGGCGGGCCATTCCCTGCTCGATGTCGCTTTCCGATGCGTCACGCAGTTCGATGCCGTCTCGCAGTGCGTTCTCGATGTACAGGCCAGAGGCGCGGCCGAATACCACCAGGTCCAGCAGCGAATTACCGCCAAGACGGTTGGCGCCATGAACCGAAACACAGGCGACTTCACCACAGGCATACAGGCCCGGAATGATCTGGTCATTACCGCTGGCATCTACTGTCAACGCCTGGCCATGCACATTGGTGGGAATTCCGCCCATCATGTAATGACAGGTGGGCACCACCGGAATCGGCTCTTTTACCGGGTCAGCATGGGCAAATGTACGAGACAGCTCACAAATACCCGGAAGTCGGCTTTCCAGCACTTCCTCGCCGAGATGGTCCAACTTGAGGAATACATGATCACCTTCGGGGCCACAACCGCGCCCTTCGATGATCTCCAGGACCATGGAACGGGCAACCACGTCACGTCCTGCCAGGTCCTTGGCATTGGGCGCATAGCGCTCCATAAAGCGTTCGCCATCCTTGTTGATCAAGTAACCACCCTCGCCGCGGCAACCTTCTGTCACCAGGGTGCCAGCACCGTGTATGCCGGTGGGGTGAAACTGCCACATCTCGATGTCCTGCACCGGAAACCCGGCGCGCAGAGCCATGCCGACACCGTCACCGGTGTTGATGTGTGCATTCGTGGTAGAGGCGTAGATACGTCCCGCGCCACCTGTGGCAAATACGGTGGCCTTGGACTTCACATAAACCGTCTCGCCGGTTTCCATGCATATGGCGATAACGCCGACGACAGCGCCATCCTGATTCTTGACCAGGTCAGTGGCGTACCACTCATTGAAAAACACGGTATTGTTTTTCATGTTGCCCTGGTAAAGGGTGTGCAACAGGGCATGACCGGTGCGGTCTGCCGCGGCACAGGTTCTAGCCGCCTGGCCACCCTCGCCGAAGTTTTTCGATTGACCGCCAAAGGGGCGCTGATATATGCGCCCTTCTTCTGTACGCGAAAATGGCAGCCCCATGTGCTCCAGCTCGAATACCGCCTGGGGACCTTCGCTGCACATATATTCGATAGCGTCCTGGTCGCCGATGTAGTCGGAGCCCTTGACGGTGTCGTACATGTGCCAGCGCCAATCGTCATTGGGGTCATCACTGGCAATCGCGCAGGTTATTCCACCCTGGGCGGAGACAGTGTGCGAGCGCGTGGGGAAAACCTTGGATATAACTGCCGTCTTGTAACCGGACTGCGCCAGCTGCAGTGCTGCGCGCATACCGGCGCCGCCACCGCCGACGATGACACCATCGAACGATATAGTACGAATTCCACTCATAATGCTTTAACCCCAGAGGATCTGGACACCCCAGATCACGTAAACAAATATCACCAGGCTGCACGCAATCTGGAAGGCTATGCGCAGTACGTTGCCCTTCTTGCCCATCAGCCGTTCAGTCATATAGTCCGTGCTGACGGCCCACATGCCTATCCAGGCGTGCGCCGCCAAGGAAAGAATGGCCAGCAGCGTGAACACGCGCATGCCGGTCCCTTCAAACATGTCCCGCCAGGATAGATAATCAACCCCGCCGACCAGCGCCGAGCCGATGCACAGGAAGTAAGCCAGAAGAATGACGCCGCTGACCCGCTGGAGAAGCCAATCGGAAACGCCCGAACGGCCAAAACTGGTTACAGACCTTACCATATCCATATCCCCGCAATAAGAATGAGCACGACCGACAGCGCGATGACGATGCGCGCACCCAGCACGCCCCCTTCCATGGTTTCACCTATTCCGAAGTCCATGATGAGGTGCTTGACGCCGGCCAGTGCGTGATAGATCAGGGCGGAGACGACGCCCCAAATGATCAACTTGGCGAGTACACTGTCCAGGCATTCCTGCACAGCGGCGAACCCCTCGGGTCCAGACAAGCTGCCGTCTAACAGCCACAGCAAAACAGCCATTCCGACAAATAAGGCCACGCCGGTGGCGCGGTGAGTAATGGACGCCCATGCGGTTATGGGGAGCCGCATGGTTCCGATGTCCAGGTTTACAGGACGATTGTCTTTCACATTGGATACCATCGTTGACGCCAACAGGCGGTTAGAGTATACGGCGCAGGGCCCGTTTCGGATGCACACCTCTTCGAGACAAACTACCAAAACGCGCGAAATTATAAGGACTTAGCCGCCTGATTACAAACCTGAGGCCGGTTTTGTCGCGATAATTTCATTTGCACCGAACTTCGCCGAACGTGCAGGATCAGCATCAACGATTTTAGCGCCCAGTTAGCCTAAAGATAGGCGACTTTAGGCTAAGGTCGATTGACAAAAACAGCACAGACTCTATAGTGATCGACCCACTGGTTTATCAAGCAGGATCCCCTCTATGAGCGACAAAAAAGCCACTCTTTCTATCGACGGGATAGACGAGGCCATCGAGCTGCCGATCTATTCTGGGACCCTGGGGCCCGACGTCGTCGATGTAGGCAGCCTGACCGGCAAGGGCATGTTCACCTACGACCCTGGCTTTGTTTCCACCGCAGCATGCGAGTCCCAAATCACCTTTATCGACGGCGGCAAAGGTATCTTACTGCACCGCGGCTACCCCATCGAGCAACTGGCAGAGCACTCTGACTACCTGGAGACCTGCTACCTCCTGCTCTACGGTGAACTCCCCAACGCCGAAGAAAAGGCCGAGTTCGTCAATACCGTGACCAACCACACCATGGTCCATGAGCAGTTGGTACACTTCTTCAACGGTTTCCGCCGGGACTCACACCCCATGGCCATCATGTGCGGAGTTGTCGGTGCCCTCTCTGCCTTCTACCACGACTCCCTGGACATCGCAGACGAACACAGCCGCCAGGTCGCGGCCTTCCGCCTGATCGCCAAAATGCCCACGATCGCCGCAATGTGCTACAAGTTTTCCATCGGCCAGCCCTTCATGTACCCCGACAACAGCATGAGCTATGCGGAGAACTTCCTGCACATGATGTTCGGTGTGCCCTGCGAGCCCAGCAATGTCAGCCCCGTGCTGACTGACGCCATGGACAAGGTTTTCCTGTTGCACGCGGATCACGAACAGAATGCTTCCACGTCCACCGTGCGCCTGGCAGGCTCTTCCGGTGCCAACCCCTTCGCCTGCATCGCTGCCGGTATTGCGGCCTTGTGGGGGCCGTCACACGGCGGAGCCAATGAAGCCGTTCTCAACATGCTTGAGGAAATTGGTGATGAGTCGCGAATTGAAGAGTTCGTCGCACGCGCGAAGGATAGAGATGACCCCTTCCGCCTGATGGGCTTCGGTCACCGCGTGTACAAGAACTTCGACCCGCGTGCCAAAGTGATGAAAAAGGCGGCAGACGAGGTCCTGGCAGAGCTGGGCCTGGAAGACGACCCGCTGCTGAAGATCGCCAAGCGTCTTGAGCAGATCGCCCTGGAGGACGAATACTTCGTGGAGAAGAAGCTGTACCCGAACGTCGACTTCTACTCCGGCATTATCCTCAAGGCTATTGGTATCCCGACCAGCATGTTCACCGTTATCTTCGCAGTGGGCCGCACCATAGGCTGGATCGCCCATTGGCATGAGATGATCAGCGGCAGCTACCGCATCGGTCGACCCCGCCAGCTGTACACGGGGCATACCAAGCGCGATTTCGTCAGCCTGGACGACCGCTAGACGTTTGCGACAGTACCGGCCAACGGGGAGTAGCACCCGGCCTCCCCGGGGCCACAGGGAAATAACAAAGCCGCCACGCGGCTTTTTTTATTGAGTCGAACAAAAAGGAAGCGATGCGGACGTGGATGCAAAGCGCCGCGATGGCTAGAATAGACACCTTCAAACAAGCAGAGTTAAAGCACCCATGACCGAAATTGTCATCAGCGGGACAGGATTGTACACGCCCAGGGATTCCATCAGTAATGAAGAACTGGTCGAATCGTTTAATGCCTTCGTCGAGCTCTACAACGCTGACAACGCCGACGCGATTGCCGCTGGCGACATGCCGCCTCTACAGCCCTCCTCTGCGGAGTTCATTGAAAAGGCCTCTGGCATCAAGTCACGGTTTGTAATGAACAAGGACGGCATCCTCGATCCGCTGCGGATGACCCCCAACCTCGCGGAGCGCCCCAACGAAGCGCAGTCGATACAGTGTGAAATGGCAGTAGCCGCAGCCGCCGAGGCACTGGAACAGGCCGGGAAACGCCCTGAAGACATCGACGCGGTGATTGTTGCCGCCTCCAATATGCAACGCGCCTACCCTGCGATGGCAGTCGAAATCCAGGAGGCGCTGGGGATCACGGGATATGGCTTCGATATGAACGTGGCCTGCTCCTCTGCGACATTCGGCATACAACAAGCCCGCGATATGGTTGCTACAGGCAGCGCCCGGTGCGTACTGATGCTAAACCCGGAAATTTGCAGCGGCCACCTGAACTTTCGTGACCGGGACTCCCATTTTATCTTCGGAGACGTCTGCACCGCTGTGATCATCGAACCGGCAAGCTCAGCTACATCTGCTGAGCAATACACCATAATCGACAGCAAGCTGCAGACAGTTTACTCCAACAACATCCGCAATAATTTTGGTTTCCTTAACCGCTGTGACGAGTCCGGCGTAGGCCAACCAGACAAACTCTTCGTCCAGGAGGGCCGCAAGGTATTCAAGGAAGTATGCCCTGCAGTGGCCAGCCAGATATCAGAACAACTCGCGAGACTCGATATCGCGCCAGATCAACTCAAGCGAATGTGGCTGCACCAGGCTAACCTGAGCATGAACCAACTGATCTCCAGGCGTGTATTGGGGAGAGATGCAGCACCGGAAGAGGCGCCTACCATCCTGGACGAGTACGCCAACACCAGTTCGGCTGGCTCGGTGATCGCGTTCCACAAACATCGTGCGGATATGGTGACGGGCGACCTCGGTGTGCTTTGCTCTTTCGGCGCGGGCTATTCCATTGGCAGCGTCGTATTGAAGAAACGCTGAGCCTGCTACACCAGCAAGACCGGCTCAGGCCAGTATGTCCTGCAGCGCAGCCAGTAGAGCGTCCATATCTTCATCTGTGCCGATGCTGATGCGAAGAAACTGCTCGATTCTTGGCTTGTTGAAATAGCGCACGATCACCCCGCGTTCACGCAAAGCGGCAAACAAATCGGCCGCATGCTGATTTTTATGGCGTGCAAAGAGGAAGTTGGCAGCGGAAGGCAATACATCAAAACCCATCTGTTGCAGCGCACTGGCAGTGCGTTCTCTTGTTGCCACCACGCGCTTGCAGCATGAATCAATCCACTCCTCGTCGGCCAGCGATGCCAGCATGGCCTGCTGCGCTACCACATCCAGCGGGTAGGAATTAAACGAGTCCTTTACCCGTACGAGCCCTTGTATCAGCTCCCGCTGGCCAAAAGCGGCACCCACACGCATGCCTGCCATCGAACGCGACTTAGAGGCGGTCTGAATCACCAGCAGGTTGTTATGGTCAGCCACCAGCGCGGTAGCCGAGTGCCCGCCAAAATCGATATAGGCTTCATCGATCACCACCACACAGTCACGGTGAGCGGTCAACAGGCGAGACACATCGTCCAGTGGCATTATCCTGCCGGTGGGGGCATTGGGATTGGGAATGATGATCCCGCCGCAGGGAGTATTGTAGTCGTCCACCTGCACGGAGAAGTCGTCACGCAAAGGGACTGCTTGAAAAGGGACCTGGTAGAGTTCACACCATACCGGATAAAAACTGTAGCTGATGTCGGGAAACAACAGCGGCTGCTCGTGTTTGAGCAAGGCAGCAAAGGCGTGGGCGAGCACCTCGTCGGAACCGTTCCCCAGAAAAACCTGGTCGGCCTGCAACCCCTCCCGGGCCGCCCAGGCGGCGCCCAGCTCGCTGGACTCGGGGTCTGGATAGCGGCGCAACTGGTCGGCACTGATATTTGCCAACGCCGCGAGCACACCCGGCGCAGGCCCATAGGGGTTCTCGTTGGTATTGAGCTTGATCAGGCGCGTTCCCCGGGGCTGTTCGCCCGGGACATAGGGTGTCAGCCTGGTTGCGAGGTCGCTCCAAAAACGGCTCATAAACGCTGTAATCCTTCGCCAAATTCCGCCGGCCAGTGTAACCCATGGGAAACTGCAGGCGTAAAAAAACCCGGCAGAGCCGGGTTCAGAATATGGCATCCCGTAGGGGGTTCGAACCCCTGTTACCGCCGTGAAAGGGCGGTGTCCTAGACCACTAGACGAACGGGACACAGTGTCTGGCTTTGCCAGAAGCGCGCATTATAAGGAACATAACGTGCAATGCAACCGTTACGGGCGTTTTTCAAGGCAAAAAAGAAGAAGCGCTACGAGCGCTTCTTCCCGGCCTCTTTCCCACTGCAGAAAGGACCGCCAGATCAGGTCTAATACTTGAACTTGGTGTCGATCTGTATTCGATCGTAGTCGAGAGGGCCACCCTGGTCGGCCAGGTTTTTCTCGCCAGCTTCATTGCGCAGGAACATCCTCAGACCCAGGCTCCATTGCTTATTGACGCCGTAGCCCAGAGCAACAAGGTGCCCTTTACCGTCGGTACCACCGCCGGCGAAGTCGGAATCACTCAACAATCCAAGTACGGCATCCGCTTCGAGGTCCTGATACTGATAGCCTATCGACCATGTGCCCTTGCCACTGGTCTTACCTAACTTCACACCCGCCAGCCAGCCAGTGTCGTAGTCGTCAGCATCCTGGTTCTGGACATAGTTACCATAAAGGCTGAGGGGCATACCGAACATGTTCATGGCCAGGTCGCCGCCCAACTCCACCATCTCGTAGTTGTAGAGGTAGCGCAGGCCGTCATCCGTGCTGCTGTTGCCAAAGAAGTCCGGGTCGTCTTTGTCGCCAAAAAACGGGGTAGCCCCGGCAGTCGGGAAATCGTAATACGCCAGAGATGCGGTCAGGCGAGCTTCGCCCAGAGCCAACCGTGCTCCACCCTGAAAACCCCATGCGAACTCATCGTTACCGCCACGAGTGTCACTTTCCAACCAATTACCAATCGCATTGACGAACAGGTGCTCCGACTGCCAACCCGCACTAACGCCCTCTGGTCTCCAGTCGCCGTCCCACAGCAGTCCGCTCTTCTGTGGTCGGTACAGCGGGTTGCTGAACTTTCCAGCCTGCAGGTAAAAACCGTCAGTCAGGTTCCACTTGGCATAGGCTTTGTCCAGGCGCAGTTCCTTGGAGCTACCGCCACCTCCCAGCGTCTGGTTGGTGGATACCGGGTCGTCTCCCCCGGTAGCGACGCCCATACCCACCTCGACATCGTTCGGTAGCCTGGCGGTAGCGGCCAGTCTCGCCCGAACCCTGTTCCGCTCCCTGGAGTCTGCATCTTCAACGTCTATGTATTCATAGCGATACCGGAAGTCACCGGCAAGACTCAGTTTGTCCGTCCAGGAAGAAGCGCTGTTCTGCTCCTGCAGCTTCACCACGTCGGCCTGCAACTGACTCAGGTCATCCACCGGTACCGAGACCCCTGCCTGCCTGAGCCGGGCGTTCTCCGTCTCCAGCGCCTCTAAACGCGCCGCCATATCGGCAAACTGCGTCTTGAACTGCTCCCACTCAGCCTCGGACACGGCTCCTTGTGCAGACCCGGTCCCTGCTAACACAGCCGCGGCAATCGCAGCGCTTAATATCTGTTTCATTTATCCCCCTATATGACATTTTGTAACAAAAGATCTCAGTAACCCGGCGAAGAATACGAGCTTTGTATGACATTATTATGACATTCGCGTAATGCTAAAATGGATACAACCCCGGGAGACTACTGTAGACGATGCACCAACGGTCAAAGGCTGCTGACGATTGCAGACAGTCTGAGCCTACAGGTAGCGTTCCTGGATCTCACTGAGACTGAGGTGGCGCACGTCTGAGCCCTTGACGAGATAAACGACCTCTTCACAGATATTGACCGCGTGGTCCCCTATCCTCTCCAGGGCGCGAGCACACCAGTTTACCTTGAGCAGGCTCTTGACTGACGCTGGCTCCTCCATCATATGGGTAATAGACAAGCGCGTGAGCGCCTCGAATTCGTCATCGATCTCAGGGTCCTTGGCGGCCGTCGCAATGGCGGCCGCTACATCCATTCGAGCGAAGGCGTCAAGCGCGCCATTAAGGATGCTCAGCGCGCTCTTGCCCAGGTGCTTGGTCTCGCTGCGAAAGGTGGTGCGGTCGCGCCCCTTCTCCAGCGACTTCACCAGGCGGCCTATTTTCTCCGCTTCATCGCCTATCCTCTCCAGATCAGCCGCCATCCGAATAATCGACACTACCACCCTCAGGTCACTGGCGGCCGGCTGGCGCAGAGCCAGAATGTCCGTACAACGGGCATTAATGGCAACTTCCATATCGTTGACTTTATAGTCCGAGGTCGCTACCTCCTCCGCCAGATCGATATCGCTCTTTACCAGCGCCTTTAACGCCTTGCGGCACTGGGCCTCTACAAGACCACCCATTTCCAGGACACGGGAGCGGATATCTTCAAGCTCTTCGTTATACTTCTGTGACGTATGCTGATTGAGGTGCAAATTGTCGTCCATCACCTATTCTCCACGATTAACCAAAGCGGCCTGTAATGTAATTTTCAGTGAGCTCATGGCGAGGCATGGTAAAGATCTGCTTGGTGTCGCCCACCTCGATAAGCTTGCCGAGGTGGAAGTATGCCGTGCGCTGGGAGACCCTTGCTGCCTGCTGCATGGAGTGCGTCACAATGGCAATGGTGAAACGCTCTTTGAGTTCATCTATCAATTCCTCGATGCGCGCTGTGGCGATAGGGTCCAGCGCGGAGCAGGGCTCATCCATAAGGATAACCTCTGGGCTGACGGCGATGGCCCGGGCGATACACAGTCGTTGCTGCTGGCCGCCGGATAAGCCCGTGCCCGGCTGCTCCAGGACGTCTTTCACTTCGTCCCAGAGACTCGCCCGCCGCAGGCTGGTTTCCACTATCTCATCCATTTCTGCCTTGCTGTGCGCCAATCCGTGTATGCGTGGCCCATAGGCCACGTTTTCGTATATGGTTTTGGGAAAAGGGTTTGGCTTCTGAAAAACCATGCCGACACGCGCACGCAGGAGGACGGTGTCCTGGTCAGAGCCGTAGATATCTTCCCCGTCCAACCTGATATCCCCTTTAACTTCGCAGATGGGAATAATGTCGTTCATTCGGTTCAGTGAACGCAGGAACGTGGATTTGCCACAGCCAGAAGGCCCGATCATCGACAGCACTTCATTCTCACCGATGTCCAGCGACACATCCATGATCGCCTGCTTGTCGGCATAGTAAACATTGACGTTACGCGCGGACATCTTCGCGTTATCAACGTAGGGTTCGCCTATCGTCTCATAGTGAGCTACATCCACGTGATCCTGCACATCCAGCCCGACGGCTTCGTCGGGAACAGCTCCGTGTGCGTTGGCATCGGCTGTACTCATGATTTTCGTTCCTTGCGTCGCATCTGCTTGGTCTATTTCACTTCAAAGCGTCGGCGTAGATAGATCGCCAGCGCATTCATCACAATCAGGAATCCCATCAGCACCATAATCGCAGCCGACGTCTTTTCGGTAAAGCCCCGCTCGGGGCTGTCGGCCCAGAGAAAAATCTGTACCGGGAGGACTGTAGAGGGATCAGTCACACCACCCGGAACCTCCATAATAAATGCCACCATACCGATCATCAGCAGTGGCGCGGATTCACCCAGTGCCTGAGCCATACCAATAATTGACCCTGTCAGTATGCCCGGCATGGCGACTGGCAGCACATGGTGAAAAACCGTCTGTATCTTGGACGCGCCCACACCCAGCGCTGCTTCACGTATCGAGGGAGACACTGCCTGAATCGATGCCCTGGAGGTAATGATGATAGTCGGCAAGGTCATCAATGAAAGTACGATACCCCCTACCAGAGGTGCTGACCTCGGTAACTCAAAAAAGTTGATAAACACGGCCAGCCCCAGCAAGCCGAACACGATAGAGGGAACGGCAGCCAGATTGTTAATGTTTATTTCAATCAGGTCGGTAATGCGATTACGCGGCGCAAACTCTTCCAGATAGACAGCGGCAAACACGCCTATCGGAAAGGCCAGAAGGAAGGTCACCACAAGGGTAAAGAAAGATCCCTGCAGCGCCGCGCGTATACCCGCCAGTTCCGGCTCTCGTGAATCCCCCTCCAGGAAGAAAAGGGTATTGAAGGAGGATTTGGTAAGGCCCTTGTCGCGGAGCTGGTCTAGCCAGTCCATTTGTATATCCTTGACCTTACGCTCTACTTCGGGCAGCTCCCTGGAAATCTGGCCCTTGAGGTATCCAGCCGCCTCGGAATGCGCCAACAGCCAGAAATCCTTGCGCTGGCCTATCAGTGAGGGGTCCTCGATCACACGATCCCGCAGTGCGTATTCCGCACCGATACTGACCAGGCGATAAAGACGTTTCTTGTCTCCCCTGCTGGTCACCTCGGGAAACATATCCCGTAGCGAAGACTTGATCACTGCATTGAAGTTCGCCTGGCGTAGTTGCTCCGCACTGGCGCTCGCATCCACACCGAGCTTGTCGGGATCAAAGTCTACTGCTATCTGTAACTGCTTCTGGGTGAAGGCAGGCGTGCCCTTGCTGACAATATCGAACAGCAGGATGAACAGAAATACAAAGCCCAGCAATACCGCCAACTTACCGAATAACTGAAAGCGACGCTCGCGCGCATAGCGCTTTTTCAGCGAAGCCTGGATGAGTTCAGTATTCTTGAATGCGTCCTTACTCATACTGCTCCCGATACTTGCGCACCACGTAGAGCGCGATCACATTCAACAATAAGGTGACAAAAAACAGCACCAACCCAAGCGCGAAAGCCGCAAGGGTTTTGGGGCTGTCGAACTCCTGGTCACCCACCAGCAGGGTGACGATCTGAACGGTGATGGTGGTCACGGCCTCCAATGGGTTAATCGTGAGCTTGGCCGAAAGGCCCGCCGCCATCACCACGATCATGGTTTCGCCGATCGCCCGGGAAACGGCCAGTAAAATACCGCCCACGATACCCGGCAAAGCAGCGGGCAACAGCACTTTGCGAATGGTCTCGCTCATGGTGGCGCCCATTCCCAGCGACGCCTCACGCAGGGTATTTGGTACTGCGCTGATAATGTCGTCTGACAGGGACATCACGAAGGGAATGATCATAATACCCATCACCAGTCCCGCCGCCAGCGCACTCTCCGACGCCACCGACAAACCGATACTTTCGCCCAGATTGCGAATAAACGGGGCTACCGTCAGCGCAGCGAAAAAACCGTAAACGACCGTGGGGACGCCAGCGAGAATCTCCAGTACGGGCTTGGTGACGGCGCGAAAACGGCGGCTCGCATACTCGGATAAGTAAATAGCCGACATCAGTCCGATGGGCACAGCAATGAGCATGGCGACCATGGAGATCAGCAGCGTTCCGACCAACAGTGGGATGAACCCAAAGGAGCCGGACGCGCCCACCTGGTCAGCCCGAATGGCCATCTGCGGGCTCCATTGCAGACCAAACAGAAAGTCATTCATCGGTATCACCTGAAAAAACCGGACCGCTTCAAACAACACCGACAGCACGATACCCAGCGTCGTGAAAACAGCGATGGAGGAGCAGGCGAAAAGAACCCAGGTGAAGATATCTTCTACATGATTACGTGCACGTAAATCCGGCTTGACTCGCATGACCGCCAGTAATCCACCGATCACCGCAACCAGACTGACCAGCAACATCTTCAGGCCGCGGCTTGCGGTAAGAAGCTCATTATAGCGGTGTGCCGCGGTGACCTGGTTTGCATCCACCACGCCGACATCGACACTTCCCAGTGCGACGCCGACGACCTGGTTGTAGTAGAGCCCCAATTCGTCCAGGCTCAGGGCGAGTACCTCAGCCGGCAGCTCCGCGATGACCAGATTACGGATAACCGGGGCTTCGACACCCAGCCAGACAATGAACACCAACAACGCAGGCAGACCGGCCCAAAGTGCGGCCATATAGCCGTAGTGGACTGGTAAGGAGTGGAGGGTTTGCAGCCCCCCACCCGCCATCCCGATCAACCGGGATTTGTGGCGCCCTATAAAGAAACTGACGGCACAAAGTGCCACCAGGGTCAGGAATACAGTTGATGTCTGCATTGTGAACTCTTTAAAGAACATCGCGCCGCGGTGAGCGGTGCAACGGATACAACAGGGACGATGGCATCACCGCGCGTGATATTTTTACATTTCCAGGCGCTTGAGTGACGCCACGTCTGCCTGGACCTGCTTCAGTTCAACTTCGTCCAGTGGGATCAACCCCCTTTCTGTGAGGTAACCGTCTTCACCCATGGCACGGTCCGAGGCAAACTCGATAGCGTACTCCCGGATACCGGGGATACGACCAACGTGCGCGGACTTGATGTAAAAGTACAGAGGCCGCGATACCGGATAGTCACCATCGGCAATGGAATCAAAGCTTGGTTCTACTCCGTTGATGAGAGAGCCCTGGACCTTGTCCCCATTCTCGTCCAGGAAACTGAAACCAAAGATACCCAGGGCATTGGGGTTGGCTTCCAGCTTCTGCACGATCAGGTTGTCGTTTTCTCCGGCTTCGATATATGCACCATCCTCGCGAACTGAATAGGCAATGGCTTTGAAGATGTCCTTACCTTTGGGTGCCTTACCACTGCTTTGCGAATAGCTTTGGTAAAACCCTTCAGGAATACCCAGTGCAGCCACGGCTGCCTTGATTTCATCGACCTGGTCTGCACCCAGCTCACGCAAGCTCTTCAGTGCGGGAATCGCTTGTGCACCGCCGCCTAGCGCGAGTTCTGCAAAGGCATCGCGAGTACCGGATGTGGGGGGCGGCCCCAGCACTTCGATAGTGCTGGCTGGCAGCGCCGGGTTGATATCTTTCCATGTCTTGTTGGGATTGGGGATGAGCTTTCCATCCGGGCCGGGAACATCCTTGGCAAGTGCCAGATACAGGTCCTGCAGACTCAAGGTCAATTGCGGCGCCTGCCGTGAATTAGCGATCGCGATACCGTCAAAACCCACCAGTACTTCGACCACGTCGGTAACGCCATTTTCCTGGCACTGGTCGTATTCGCTCTTCTTTATCCTGCGGGAGGAATTGGTGATATCCGGGGTGTTCGCGCCGAGGCCTTTACAGAACAGTTTAAGACCGCCGCCTGATCCGGTCGATTCAATTTTGGGGGCTTTGAAGTCCGTGGAACGGCCGAAGCGCTCTGCCACCACAGTGGCGAAGGGATATACAGTGGAAGACCCGACGATGCTCACATTATCGCGGCCCTGAGCCTGGGCAACAGCAAGGTTGCCCAGTCCGACAGTTAACACAATTGCGCCCAAAACATGCTTTTTCACGTGGTTCAATCTCCCCTTGATTAGCAATTCCGCAGTCTATGAGCGGTTGCGATACGGACCAGTCTATGGGGGAATTGTTACGGGAATATTACAGCCTCAACACATTGATTTAAAAACACTTATTGCGATGAAAGAGCGTTTTGGGCCTCAGCGCTCACCGACTTTATCGATGAACTCCTGAATCGACTTCTGATGACGGACGTCCTGCCCGCGCACCAGGTAAATCACGTGCTCAGCTATATTGGCAGCATGGTCACCGATGCGTTCCAGGCTGCGCAGCGCCCACATCTCATTGAGAATAGCGCCGATGTCGCGGGGGTCTTCCATCATAAACGTGACCAGTGACCGCAGCGCGCTACCGTATTCCTTGTCCACGCCGGTGTCTTCTTTAACGACTTCTACCGCCAGGTCCAGGTCCAGCCGAGCAAAGGCATCCAGCGCCTTGCGCAGCATGGACTCGACATGACTGCCAATATGGCGAATCTCTACAAAATTGGTTGGTGAAGCGCTTTCCTCTGCCAGGCGAATACCCTGGCGCGCGATTTTCGCTGCCTCGTCACCTATGCGTTCGATATCTGTATTCACCTTGATCACGGTCATCACCAGGCGCAGGTCGCTGGCGGTGGGTTGCCGCCTGGCAATGATCGTAGAGCACTCATCGTCGATGCGGATTTCCATCTGATTAACCTCGTGATCCCGGTTGATGATTTCCTCAGCCTCACCGGTATCGCCGGCCACCAGCGCTGCCACTGCGGCGTTGAGTTGCCTTTCCACCTTGCCGCCCATCTCCAGCAGATGGTTCTTGATGCTTTCCAACTCAGCGTTGAACCGCTCAGATATGTGGTGTTTGTGATCGTCCTGCTTCAGCATGGCCCTGATCTCCTGAACTCTGTTCTGTGGCCGGGAAGCGCAAGCTGAACGTGCTGCCCTGCCCGAGTGTGCTGTCAATGCCGAGGTCTGCGTCATGAGCGGCTGCCACGTGCTTGACGATGGCCAGACCCAACCCGGTCCCTCCAGTGGAAGCGGAACGGCTGTCATCGACTCGATAAAAGCGCTCCGTCAGTCGTGGAAAATGCACCGGGTCAATGCCGACCCCCTGATCACGAATGTCGAGGCGACAATACTCTCCTTCCTTACGCCATGCCGCAATGACGGGGCTTCCCTCCTTGCTGTACTTCAGGGCGTTATAAACCAGGTTAGATACAGCGCTATAGAGTTCGCGGTGATCGCCGCGGATTGTATCACTGCAAAGTAGCTCCAGGTTCAGCTCGCGCCCAGGAAATGTACCGGATACTTCATCCTGCAGTTCATAAAGCAACGCAGCCATGTCGACCAGTTCATGCTTCTCCTGTCCCTGAGTGGCTTCGATACGCGAGAGCCACAACAGGTCTTTGAGCAGGTTCTCCATGCGCGCCGCCTGCCCTTGCATCTGCTCCAGTGCGCGAACATATGTTCGCGGCAATTTCTCCGGATCGGTCAATAGCGTCTCCAGGTAGCCCGTTATTACGGTCAGCGGCGTGCGCAGTTCATGGGACACATTGCCAACAAAATCCCGGCGCATTTGTTCGGTGCGCACGCGGTCCGTCACTTCGCGGATGAACAGTAGCGTATCGCCTTCCGCAAATTGCGTGACAATCAACTGCAGGTGACGCTTCACCAGACCGCTACTGGCATAGACCAGGGGCTCAGCGTAGTCCCCGGAATGGATATAATCGCTGAACTCCGGTTCGCGCACGAGATTGGTAATGGCCTGGCCAACATCGTCCGGGTAACGCAGCGCCAACAATGTTTGAGCCGCCTCATTGCACCAGCGAATTCCGCCACCTGCCTCAACAATCACCACGCCGTCGCGCATGGCCGCAAAAGACTGCAGCAAATAATCGACTGTAGACTGCAAACGCTCTTCGGACGCTTTCGCTTCACGTTGCTGTTTATAGATACGGGCGACGATATCGCCCCATACGCCATGCACGTCGGGTGGCGGCGTTGAGCTGTCTCGCAGCCAGTTCTCTACCCGCCAGATCTGCCAACTCCAAAACAGCAACACCAACACTGAAGCACCGGCAATACCTGCAAGAGCATCACCCAGGTACCAGCCGACAAGACCACCCGCTGCAACTACAGAAAAAATTCGCGATACCGCCGAGCGCCAGTCCATTGTCTTATCGATTATGCGCTGCTAGAGGCCACGGGATGAAAACCGGTAACCGGTGCCGCGGACGGTTTGAATCAGGCCGCTATAGTCTGCGGCCTCCGTTTGCAGCGCTTTGCGCAGGCGCCGGATGTGCACATCAACCGTGCGCTCCTCCACATAAACGTTGCCACCCCAGACATGGTCGAGCAACTGACCGCGGGTATAGGCACGCTCTGGATGGGACATGAAAAACTGCAGCAGGTTGAACTCCGTTGGGCCCATATCGATCGCATCGTCTCCAGCAATAATGCGCCTGCTCTCACCATCGAGGACCAGTCCGCCGACTTCCATGCGTCCCTGCTCTTCTCCACCGCTGGCGCGCCGCAGCAGTGCCCGTACTCTCGCAATAAGCTCCCTGGGGGCAAACGGTTTGGTCATGTAGTCATCTGCACCCACATCCAGGCCCTGAATAACGTTATCTTCAGCCGTCTTGGCGGTGAGCATAATGACCGGCACTTCACGAGTACTCTCTTCACGCTTGAGCCTGCGCATCAGTTCCAGACCGCTACCACCGGGAAGCATCCAGTCCAGGAGAATAATGTCAGGGCGCTCGTCGAAAATCAGTGCATGTGCCTGCTGTATATTTTCCGCCTCAATGCACCGATACCCGGCCATCTCCAACGCCATGCGCAGCATATCGCGTATGGCAAGCTCGTCATCTACTATTAAAACCGTGCGTTCGGACATGGGGACGGAACTTCCTCTGTGAAACGAATGCAGGTATTAGACGGTGAAATTATGACAAATTAATGACAAATGAGGAATGAGCGGTATTTTCTACAGCGCTGGCGGCGCTGACGGTGACCTGGGGGACTGCCCACGGGCGTGGGCAGTCCCGGTGCCCTTAGGGCCCGGGACTGTTTGAGGGACGATCAGCGTAGGCTGGCGTTGATATTTTTCAGCATCTGATTCCCGGGGCATAGGTCTTCGGCGCCCAGCGTATTGAGGGGCCGGCTGGACGTTTCCATCACATCGTGCAGGTCGCGTGAATCCTTGTCCATATAGATGAGCCCGGTGAGAATATCACCGGCAACACGATGCTTTTCCATCGAAATCAGCGCGGAGGTACGGTCAAACGGGTCAAGGTTCTCCTCCATCTTGTAAAGGTGAATGGAGGAACCGTCATGCAACGTCACCTCATGGCTGAAGCCGGCCTCGTAGTCTGTGGTTATCTCCTTTTGCATGGGCACAAAATCAACGGTACCTGTCGCTTCTGCGTGCTCACGCACGAACTCATAGCTCTTGGTGGAGCCTGGATTATTATTGAATGTGACGCAGGGTGACACCACATCAATAAAGGCGAAACCGCGATGCCGGGTCGCCGCCTTGATCAGGGGTACCAACTGCTCCTTGTCACCGGAGAAACTGCGGGCAACAAAGGTAGCCCCCATTTGCAGAGCGGTGGCGCAGAGGTCAATCGCACTGTAGATATTGGCGTCGCCTTTCTTGCTTACCGAGCCCTCATCGGCGGTAGCGGAATCCTGTCCCTTGGTCAGCCCGTAACAGCCATTATTCATGACGATATAGACCATATTGAGATTGCGTCGCGCAACGTGCGCGAACTGCCCCATACCGATGGACGCGGTGTCACCGTCGCCGGATACGCCGAGATAAAGCAGATCCCTGTTGGCCATAGCCGCCCCTGTTACTACCGAGGGCATGCGACCGTGAACAGAGTTAAAGCCATGGGATTTACCCAGGAAATAGGTAGGTGACTTGGAAGAGCAGCCAATCCCGGACAACTTGGCGATCTTATGCGGCTCGATAGACAACTCGTGGCAGGCACGCACAATAGCGCCGGAAATCGAGTCGTGACCACAGCCAGCGCACAACGTGGAGATGGAGCCTTCATAGTCTGCCCGGGTATAACCCAGGTCATTGACCGGCAAATCCGGATGGCGAAACTTTGGAATCTGGTAACTCATGGCTTATTCTCCGCCTGAACTGGCGACCTTGGTGCGATGCAGGGGTTCTACTGCCCCGCCGTCCAGGTGCTGATTAATCTGCTTCTTGATATTGCGAGCGCTGATCGGGGTACCGTCAAAACACAACACCGATTTCAATTTGTCCGGGCCGAATTCAAACTCTGCCATCAACAGGGTACGCAGCTGCGCATCACGATTCTGCTCGATCACAAATACCTGATCATGTTCTTCGATGAAGGCCTTCACCTCATGGTTAAAGGGGAATGCACGCACGCGCATCGCGTCCATGTGCACACCTTCCTCTGCCAGGTAATCCAGCGCTTCCCGCGAGGACTGCTCACTGGTGCCGAAATACAGTACCGCTATATCGGTTTCTTGCGCAGCTGAAATAGTCTCGGGGCCGGGAACGTATTCCTTGATGGTGTCCCACTTGCGCATCAGGCGCAGCATGTTCTCCTCATACTCTTCGCCTTTCTCCGTGTACACCGCCTTCTCGTCACGCGAAGTACCCCGCGTGAAGTATGCGCCGCGGCTTGGGTGCGTGGCGGGATAGGTGCGGTAACAGATGGCATCGCCATCCACATCGGTGTAACGGCCGAACTCCATTCCGGCCTCAAGCTGCTCCGCAGTCATCACCTTGCCACGGTCGTATTCCCGTCCGTCTTCCCATTCCAGCGGTGGGGACATGTTGTCATTCATGCCCAGGTCCAAGTCTGTCATCAGTATGATGGGCGTTTGCAGGCGTTCCGCCAGGTCAAAAGACTGTGCGCCGAAATCAAAACACTCTTTGGGCGTCGATGGAAACAGCAGAACTTGTTTGGTGTCACCGTGCGAGGCATAGGCCGTGGAAAGAATATCCGATTGCTGCGTCCGTGTCGGCATGCCTGTAGATGGGCCGGCGCGCTGAACATCGAAGAGCACCGTGGGTATCTCGGCAAAATAAGCCAGGCCCAGAAACTCGCTCATCAGTGAAATGCCGGGGCCGCTGGTAGCGGTGAAGGCACGCGCGCCATTCCAGCTGGCACCAATAACCATGCCAATCGCCGACAGTTCGTCCTCTGCCTGCACGATCGCATAGTTCTTTCGCCCCGTGCCCGGGTCGATGCGAATTCGACGAGCGTACTTTTCAAATGCATCCACCACAGACGTGGAGGGTGTGATCGGGTACCAGGCAGCGACAGTAGCTCCCCCGTATACCGCACCCAGACCCAACGCAGTGTTCCCGTCGAGCAAAATCTGGTCACCTACCGCATCGGCCGACTGCACACGAATGCCTATGGGGCACTCTACATTGTTACGCGCATACTGGTGGCCGAGTTCCAGGGCATGAATGTTCGGCAGTATCAGCTTTTCCTTACCCTTGAACTGGTCGGCGACCAGATCGGTGAGTACCTTGAAATCCATGTCCAACAGCGCTGCCAGGGCGCCTACATAGATCACGTTCTTGAACAGCTGTCGTTGCCGTGGATCCTTGTACTCATCATTACAAATACGCGTAAGCGGGATACCAATGATATTGACATCGTTGCGCACCAGTCGCAGGTCCAGCGGCTTGGTGTTGTCGTAGATGAAATAGCCGCCCGGCTCCACTTCCCGTATGTCCTGGGCCATGCTCTGCGGGTTCACCGACAACGCGATATCGATACCGCCGCGCCGCCCCAGGTAGCCCTTCTCACTAACGCGCACTTCGTACCACGTCGGCAGCCCCTGTATGTTCGAGGGGAAGATATTCTTGGGGCTGACGGGCAGACCCATGCGGAACAGCGCCTTGGCAAACATATTGTTGGCGCTGGCAGAACCGGTGCCATTAACGTTGGCAAATTTAATGACGAAGTCGTTGACGGATTCCAGTTTTTTCATTTGTTAGAGGCCCGCCTTGGTGACGTTATAGAGAAACTTCTGCATATCCCAGGCAGATGTGGGACAGCGCTCAGCGCAGAGCCCGCAGTGCAGGCAGACGTTCTCGTCCTTTACCATCACCCGGGAGGTAGGCAGAACGTCAGATACGTAGAGGTCCTGGGACAGGTTGCGCGCTGGTGCGGTCAGCCTGGTACGCAGGTCGTCTTCTTCGCTCTTCACAGTGAAGGTAATGCAGTCCGTGGGACAGATGTCGACACAGGCATCGCATTCAATGCACCGGGTCTCTTCAAATACTGTTTGCACATCGCAGTTGAGGCAGCGTTCCGCCTCCTTGAAGCCGGTAGCCCGGTCAAAGCCCAGTTCCACTTCCATCTTGCGGTCAGCGAGGGTTTTTTCCAGCGGCGCCAGCGGTACGATATAGCGCGGGTCATTTTCGACTGCGTTATCGTAGCTCCATTCATGCACGCCCATTTTCTGGCTGGCCAGCGTGACACCCGGCGCTGGACGATCACTCACAGCCTCGCCACGACAGTAAAGGTCAATACTGATGGCGGCCTGGTGACCGTGGGCTACGGCGGTAATGACGTTCTCGGGACCAAATGCAGCATCACCACCGAAGAACACTTTCTCATTAGTGGACTGGAACGTGACCGGGTCGACAACCGGCATGTCCCACTTGTCGAAGTCGATATTGAGGTCACGCTCTATCCACGGGAAAGAGTTTTCCTGGCCAATGGCCATCAACACCACATCCGCTTCCATGAATACCAGCGGTTCATCAGTAGGCACCAGTTTACGTTTGCCGTTCTCGTCATAAACCGCTTCTACTTTCTCGAAGTGCATCCCTTTGAACTCGCCGTCCTCGAGCACAAATTCCTTGGGAACGTGATTGTTATAAATTGGTATGCCCTCGTGCATGGCATCCTCTTTCTCCCAGGGTGATGCTTTCATGTCCTCGAAGGGACTGCGCACGACAACGCGCACGTCCTTACCACCCAGACGCATGGATGTTCGGCAGCAGTCCATTGCCGTGTTGCCGCCGCCAAGCACCAGCACCTTCTGTTGAATTTCATGGGTATGCTCAAAAGCGACACTGGCGAGCCAGTCAATGCCAAGATGCACGTGCTCCGCCGCCTCCTCCAGACCGGGCAGATTCAAGCCCTTGCCTTTGGGTGCGCCGGTACCGACAAACACTGCATCGTAACCCTTGGCCAGAACCTCTTTCAGGCTGTCTACCTGTATGTCGAAAGTTGCATTGATGTCCATATCGAGGATGTAATTCACTTCCTCGTTCAACACTTCTTCAGGCAAACGGAAGGAAGGAATCTGGCTGCGCATCATGCCGCCACCGGCAAACTGGTTGTCGTAGACATCGATGCTGTAGCCCAGCGGGGCGAGATCGCGGGCAACCGTGAGGGAAGCGGGACCCGCACCAATCAGCGCGATACGCTTGCCGTTTTTTTCGCTGGGAATCTGCGGCAGCAGGTGAGTAATATCGTCCTTGTTATCCGCCGCCACCCGCTTCAACCGACAGATCGCGACGGGTTCATCCTCTATTCGGCCACGCCGGCAAGCAGGCTCGCAGGGTCGATCACAGGTCCGGCCCAGAACACCGGGGAACACATTTGATTGCCAGTTGACCATGTAGGCATCGGTGTAGCGCTCGGCCGCAATCAGGCGGATGTACTCCGGCACTGGCGTGTGCGCGGGACATGCGTACTGGCAATCTACGACTTTGTGGAAATATTCGGGATCTTGAATGTCTGTCGGTTTCACGTTACGGCTCGCCTTCGGCTTGGGTGCAGCGGGAAATCACGCGGCACAAACGCCCCGAATTGTGGCACATGTCTACGACTTTTACATTAGGGTTGCAGTATAAAAACGTTACTTATCTGTTACTTATGCGCGTTTTCGGATAAACAGGCGCAATTCCCCAAATGTGTTCGGAGCTAACTTTCACCAGCCGAAGAACCAGCCTTTCTTTTTCAAAGAGCTTTCACAGCCCAAAAGCTGCTGGCGGTAATTGACCGCTCGTTGTTCAACCTTGCGCGCGACTCTACGCAGCCATTCTTTGGACCGATAGGTACCGCGACTATAGCCACCTTGCCCCTCGTGGTAAGCGAGATAGAGTCCGTAGCTATCCTGTTTACTGATGCCATTGCGCCGATTCGACTGATGGTTGTACCAGCCGATAAAGTCAATGGCGTCGGAAAAATCATCCCGATCAGCGCCGTAACGCCCGGCGCTGCGCTTGTACTCTTTCCAGGTAGACTTTTTAGCCTGACTGTAGCCGTAGGCATCAGAGGGCCGCGGGCCGGGAATAAAACCAAAAATCTTCTTGCGCGGCGGCCTTGCCTTGGCGACGAAGCGTGACTCCTGGTGCATGATCGCCATCATCACCGAGATAGGACTACCCCAGTCCTTCCGTGCGTCGGCGGCATCGTCATACCAGCCGCGCTTCTCTTCGAAAATGGCGCAGATATTGTCGACATTTACGGGTGGCGATGTGGTGCAGGCAGCAACAAGCAACAGCGGGGCCAGCAGGCCCAGCCGCTTCACAACTGCACACCGTAATCTCGTATTAGCTTGATAAACGCATCCTCGTCAATCACTTCAAGGCCCAACTCAGTCGCCCTGGTTAACTTCGAGCCGGCGCCGGGCCCGGCCACCACACAGTGAGTCCTGGCAGAGACACTTCCCGCCACTTTCGCTCCCAGCCCCTGCAATATCGCCTTGGCATCGTTGCGGCCCATCTGCTCCAGCTTACCGGTCACCACCCAGGTCTGCCCTGTCAACGGCAGAGCCACCTCCTCCTGCACTTCCAGGTCAGGCCAGTGCACGCCTGCATCACGCAGGGACTGCGCCACCGCCATACTGCTTTTGGAATCAAAGAACTGGCGCAAATGATCAGCGACAACAGGCCCCACATCGTCCACCGCCAATAGCTGCTCTTCTGACGCGGCGATTAGTTTTTCCCACGACCCGAAATGACGTGCCAGGTTCAGGGCCGTCGCCTCACCGACCTCTCGAATACCCAGCGCAAAAATAAACCGCGGCAAACTTGTCGCCTTGCTGTGCTCCAGTGCTTTGAGCAGCTTATCGGCAGACTTTTCGCCCATGCGTTCCAGCCCAAGAAGCTGCTCCTTACGCAGGTGGTAGAGGCCGGCTACGTTTTCTACCAGGCACTGGTCCACGAGTTGCTCTACCAACTTGTCGCCCAGACCATCCACGTCCATCGCCCGCCGCGACACAAAATGCCTGATTGCTGCCTTTTGCTGGGCTGCACATACCAGGCCGCCCATGCAACGAACAACCGCCTCCTCCTCCGCACGTTCTGTGGCAGAGCCACAGACAGGACACCTGCCCGGAAAAACTACCGGCCGCGCATCCGCCGGGCGCTTGCCGGACACCACCGAGACCACCTGTGGAATGACATCGCCGGCCCTGCGCACGATCACGGTATCACCAATCTGCACGCCCAGGCGTTCGATTTCATCGCTGTTGTGCAGAGTGGCATTACTTACCGTGACACCACCGACGAATACAGGTTCCAACCTGGCTACCGGAGTAATCGCCCCGGTGCGGCCCACCTGGAACTCAACATCCAGCAGTCGGGTCATTTGCTCCTGCGCGGGAAACTTGCGGGCGATTGCCCAGCGTGGTGCCCGGGAGACAAAGCCCAGTTTTTTCTGCAGCGCTATGCTGTTGACCTTGTAGACGATACCGTCGATGTCATACGCCAATGCGTCACGTTTGCCGGCAAGCAGATGATAGTAGTCCTCGCAGGCTGCAATGCCAGTAACGACCCGCGACTCACTGTTGATACGCAGACCCCATTCGTGAAGCCGCTGCAGAATCGCATCATGCTCCGCCGGCAGCTCTCCCTCCTCAACCAGGCCCACACCGTAGCAACACATCTCCAGATTGCGCTGCGCTGTGATCCGCGCGTCCAGCTGGCGCAGGCTGCCGGCTGCCGCATTGCGGGGGTTCACGAAAAGCTTGGAGCCCGCGTCACGCGCCTGCTGATTGAGCCGTTCAAAACCTTCCCGGGGCATGTAGATCTCCCCCCTGACCTCGAGCACCCGGGGATACCCCTCACCGCGCAGCTGCAGGGGGATTGAGGGAATGGTACGCACATTATGGGTGATGTCTTCACCGGTACGGCCATCACCGCGGGTCGCGCCACGCGTCAGTCGCCCTTCGCGATAAAGCAGGCTTACGGCAATACCGTCCAGTTTCGGTTCACAGCTGTACTCTACCGCACCTGTGTCCTCTCCCAGTCGATCAAGCACCCGCCGGTCAAACGCGGCCAACTCATCGGCGTCGAAGGCATTGTCCAGAGACAACATGGGGATTTCATGCGCTACCTGATTGAACTGCTCCAGGGGCGCTGCACCAACGCGCTGGGTAGGTGAATCAGCGGAAACCAACTCAGGATGCGTGCTTTCCAGTTCCTGCAGTTTACGCAGGGCGAGGTCATAGTCGGCATCGGGGACGCTGGGATCATCGAGAACGTAGTAACGATAGTTCCACTCCCGCAATTGCTCTCGCAGCTGCAGGACTTGTGCTGTTATCTCAGAAGCTGCCAAGAGCGAACCGCCGGAACATCAAGTCCTGGCCAGCAGGCGCCGCTCCAGGTCGCGAATTTGCTGCCGGCTATGATCCAGGGTCTGCTTGGTGAGAACACTACGAGACTCATCAAGCACATCGCCGCCAAGATTCCGGGACACCGCTTGCGCCGTTTCGAGCATGTAGTCGAAGGCCTTCATCATGTCTTCAGGGCCCGGTAACGTAAGAAAGAACACCAGGCCCGGGGTTGTGACACCTGACATGTTATCTATATCGAAAACGCCAGGCTGCATCATGTTGGCAACGCTGAACTGAATAGCGCCCTTTCCTGCCTCAAACTCGTGCCGGTGGAAAAAGTTCATATCGCCGAAACGCAGGTCGCAGGCAAGCAGGATGTGCAGAATATCTTCACCCTTGAAACCGCGAGGGTCCCGGGCAACCACATTGAGCATGAACACTTCCGGATCTATGTCCCGGGGCAGCACGCCGGGCGCTGCCGGATCGGGCTGTTCCGGCAACGTACGGTCAGCGCCCATGCCGTCCAGCCAATCCAGGTTTTCGGTGTTATCGTCCTCCGCTGAGAAGCTGGCCATCGCCGGCTCCCGCTCCTCATCACCCGCGGCATCGGCCTGATCCGCCACAGATGGTGCATCGACAGAAGCAGGTTCAGCAACCGCATCAGGTACATCGTGGCCGGCGGCCTTGAGCAGGTCTCCGCGCTGCACGACGCGCGCACCACCATTGGGCAACTCCTTGAGCCAGGAAATATCCTCCACTTCCGCTGGCGACACACTCTCTTCCTGGTCGGCCAACTTCACCTTGATCCGGGAATACTTGTCGCTGCGCACACGGCGCCATGCATCGAGCAGTACCGCCGTTATCAGCAGTACACCAATGATGACCATCCAGTCCCGTATAGTTAACTCCGACATCCCCTCGACCTATCAGCTTGCTGCCAGCTCTGCGGCTTCGTCCACATCGACAGTCACCAGGCGAGAAACGCCGGGCTCGTGCATGGTAACACCCATCAGTTGATCCGCCTGCTCCATGGTGATCTTGTTGTGGGTGATAAAGATAAACTGCACCTTCTCCGACATCTCCTTGACCATACGTGCGTAACGCCCCGTGTTGGCATCATCCAGCGGCGCGTCCACCTCGTCCAACATACAGAATGGCGCGGGGTTGAGCTGGAAGATGGAGAATACCAGGGCAATGGCCG
This sequence comes from Pseudohalioglobus lutimaris, assembly GCF_002866825.1. Classification (GTDB taxonomy): domain Bacteria; phylum Pseudomonadota; class Gammaproteobacteria; order Pseudomonadales; family Halieaceae; genus Halioglobus; species Halioglobus lutimaris. The sequence goes on from NZ_PKUS01000030.1 coordinate 37,542, forward strand.
TCAGGGCTTTCTCACCGCCCGATAGCAGGTGAATGGTGCTGTTCTTTTTGCCCGGCGGGCGCGCCATGATGGCGATGCCGGTATTGAGCAGGTCGTCGCCGGTCATCTCCAGGGAGGCGCTGCCACCGCCAAATACACGGGGGAACAGTTCCTGTAGGCCGCTGTTCACCTGGTCAAAGGTCTCCTGGAAGCGATTGCGCGTTTCCTTGTCGATTTTGCGGATCGCGTTCTCCAGGGTTTCCAGCGCGGTCACCAGGTCCTCGTTCTGCGCGTCAAGGTAGTTCTTGCGCTCCGACTGCAAACTGTACTCGTCAATCGCGGCGAGGTTGATCGGGCCCAGCCGCGCAATGCGGTTGGCGATCCGTTCCAGTTCAAGTTGCCAGGCGGACTCTGAGGCCTCTTCGGGCATGCTTTGCAATACTTCCTGCACGTCCTGGCCTGATTCCTGTAACTGCTTGTGTACGTTGTCCCGCTGTACTTGCAGCGTCTGGTTGCTGATGCGCTGGCGCTCAAGGTCACCCCGCACCGCCTCTGCACGATGCTCTATAGCTGCTCGCTGCTGCTCACACTCACGCAGCTTGTGCTCGACCTCTGCTACCGCCTGGCGGGCTGCGCCCAACTCGGATTCGGACTGCAGTCGCAACTCCAGCTGGGATTCCAGCTCCGCCTGCAGGCCGTCCAGGGGGTTGTCGTTATCATTCATGCTGCGCTGCAGGGCGTCCTTGCGTTCGCGCATCTGCGCCACCTGGCTATTGGTGCGGTCTATAGACGCGCGCATGGAGGCCAGCTGCGTTTGCAGGGACTGGTGACGCATCGCGCTCTGGTGTGCAGTGTCCTTGTCGTGACGCGCCTTTTGTCGGCAGCTATCCAGCGTGCCGCGGGTCTCATCACGCACGGAAAGCAGCTCTTCGCGGCGACGGGAGTCTGATTCCATACTCTCAATGGCCATGGATAAAAGCTGGCGCGCCTCGGCCACCGCTTCCTGCTCCTGCCGGAACTGCTCACGGGCCTCGTCCATGTCGGCATGAAGCCGTTCGCGACGCGCAGTAATCTGCTCTATCCGTGCCTGCAGTGCGGACATCTGCGAACTGTATTCCGCGTGCAGACGGGTGGCGGCCTGCAGCTCGCGCTGCGAAACCTGACGCTGTTCCTCCAGTTGCCGCAGCTGCTCCTGCGCCCGCTGCTGCTCCAGTTCAAGCGCCTGCTCACGGGCCACAGCTTGTTCCAAATCAGCTTCCAGTTGCTCCAGCTGCTGTTGGCGCTGGATCACACCACCCTGCTGATCTGCCAGCCGGGTGACACGCAGCCAGTTCGGGCCAAGCCAGACACCCTCGCGGGTAATGATTGATTCGTTGGGGGCGAGCGCGGCACGCATTGTCATGGCCTGTGAGAGGTCCTCTGCGACCTTTACACCCTGCAATAGCTGATCTGCCCGGCCCTGACTACGTACCTTGGCCGCCAGGAACTCCGGTGCTGCAGGCATCGCCTGCGTCGTCTCCACCAGCGCCAGCTGCCCCTGTTCCAGAGTGCCCAGCATGCCTCCCAGGGCGCCCAGGTTATCGACGCAGACCGCCTGCAAGTAGTCACCGAGTACTGTTTCCACCGCCAGCTGCCAACCGTCGTCAACCTGCAACTGCTCAAGCAATCGCGGCTTGTCGGCTAATTGCTGCGCTTGCAGCCACTCGCCCACGTCGGCACTGCCATCTTCCATGGCGGCTTGCTGCAGCGCTTCAAGCGAGGCCTGCCGACCACGCAGCTGCTGCAATGATGAACGCACTTCGTTCAGTTCTGCAGAAAGTTCACTGGTGCGTTCGCGAGTGGCAGATATCTGCTCCACTACCTGTTCCGCCCCACCTTCATGCTCCGCCATCACCATTTCGGTCTCGGCCAGCTGTTCGCCCAGTTCTTCCATCTCACCCTGGTCGGGGCCGGGAGCCAATGCCGCCTGCTCCTCCTCCAGCTGAACCGTGCGCGACTGGATGCGCTTAAGCACCTGTTCCAGATGCTGTATGCGCGACTGCTGGACCTCTGCCTGCTGGCGCGGCTCAGCGGCGTGCTGGTTGAACTCATCCCATTGCTGCTGCCAGGCATGCATGGCCTCCTCCGCCTGCAGCAAGGCCTCGGCACTGGACTCTTCCAGCTCCTGCAACATTTCCAGCTCGGGTGTCAGGGCTTCAACTTCCTGCTCCCAGGTCACCAGTTTGTCGCGGTCATCGCCAAGGTGGCTCTCCGCCTGGCTGAGCGCATCGCTGGTTTGCTGCAGATCATCAGCCAACTGACGGCTGCGTTCCTGCTGATGCTTGATCGTCTGCTCAATGCGCGCCACTTCCGAGCCAAGCGAGTAATAGGTGCCCTGCACGCGGTTGAAGGCATCGGTGCGGTCGGTGTGCTCGACACGATGCTGCTCGATTGCCGTGTCCACCTGCTGGTGCTCGGCGTGAACAGCTTCCAGCTTCACTTCCAGCTCACTGATTCCCTGGGTTACCGCTTTCACCTGCTGGTCCAACGCCTGCCATTGCAGGCCATGCAGCTGTGCTTTAAAGCGCCGCTCTTCCTCTTTATATTGACTGTACTTTTCAGCGGACTGGGCCTGGCGCTGCAAATGCTGCAGCTGACGCTCCAGCTCTTCACGCAGGTCAGTCAGTCGCTCGAGGTTCTCCAGCGTGCGCCGCATGCGGCTCTCGGTTTCCTTGCGCCGCTCCTTGTACTTGGAGATTCCCGCTGCCTCTTCAATAAAGACCCGCAGCTCTTCGGGCTTGGACTCAATCAAGCGCGAAATCATGCCCTGTTCAATAATGGCATAGCTGCGCGGCCCCAGGCCGGTGCCGAGAAAAATGTCAGTAATATCGCGGCGGCGGCAGCGCGTACCGTTGAGGAAGTACTCAGATTGCCCCTCGCGGGACACCAGGCGCTTGATAGAGATTTCTGCGTAGCTGGCATATTCGCCGCCTACACCGCCGTCAGCGTTGTCGAATACCAGCTCGATAAATGCCTGACCGACCGGCTGGCGATTGACCGAGCCATTGAAGATCACGTCGCTCATCGACTCACCGCGCAGATTCTTGGCGGAGCTCTCACCCATTACCCAGCGCACGGCATCAATTACGTTGGACTTGCCGCAGCCGTTGGGTCCAACGACGGCGCACATATTACTGGGGAAGTTGACGGTGGTCGGGTCAACAAATGACTTGAAACCGGCCAGCTTGATAGACTTTAGTCGCATTTAACTTTAACTACCCGCTATATCTTGCTGTTTTTTATAGGTTTATCCGGGATAAATGGCAAAAAGCCGTCACCTGGAAACACAAGATATAGTGTATAGACTTTGAACAGACAACACTATGCCCTGACTAAAAAAACCGCGAAATTTAGCTTTTGCTAGCGCCGCTCACGGGTGCCAGAACAATATTAACGATATCCCCGCCCTCGGTAGGGGCCAAAGGACCGGCACTGCCCAACCAGGTGGCATTCGCCTCGCCGGGGCGACCGTCGGGGGACACCTGCACCACGACCATTACCGACTCTGCCTGCGAGAGTTTCTGCCCCGCCATGGAATTACTGTCATCCAGGCGCAGGGTCAGGGGCAGGTCCGACCCGCGCAGACGCTGCACCGCTATAGGCATGCGGCTATCACTCTGGGCATTACGCGCAAGTACAAACACGGTATCGGCAGCGGCGATAGCCACACCAACAGGAAGGGCAACGGATATGGTGACCCCCGGCGTGGTGCCACTGACTGCCGCGGGTGCGGGTGCCGTTACAGTCGCGGCCACGGGTTCGCCCAGCCTTTCCCGGGCACTGTTGATAATACCCGAGATCATCTGCTGACTCTCAGATCCCGGCGGCTCGACCGCCAGCAAACGCTGCCAGTAGCCGATAGCGGCGCGATATTGTTCCTGTTCGAAAGCCGCCATGCCCAGCAATCCCAGCGCCGTGCGCTGATGAGGGTCGATTGCCAGGGCTTTCTCTGCACGCACTTTGGCACCGTCATCCAGTACGCGACCCGCAGCGAGATATCTCGCCTGCGCCGCGTAGGCCAGTCCAGCGGCATCTTCAGGGGCGGCGAGAGTCAATTCATCATAGACGCGTGCGGCCTTGGCATAGTCCTGGGAGCCCATGTAAAAACGACCCAGCATGGCGATATAGTGCAAATTATCCGGCCGCTGCGCTGCCCGCTTTTCAATCGTCCGCATGAGCGCGTCCATCTGCTGTGGTGTGCTGGTCTCATCCAGGGATTGCAGCTGCCGGGAGATCACCACATCTTGTGCACCGCCCAACTGGTAGTACATCGCAACACTGAAAAGCGCCACAAACGGCAGTAACAACCACGCCGGAAAGCCTCGTCCACTCGCCTGCCTGGCGTGAATAGACTCGGGCACCTGCTCATCTTCCAGTAATCGAAGTTGCGCATCGGCAGCCAGCGAGTCGTCACCCTCCTCCGCCAACTCCTGCTGACGCAGCTGATACCATTCCAGGTTCGCTCTCTCCAGGTCCTGGTCGGTACTGCCACCACGTTTCTTCATCGGTATCAGGAAGAAGACGCCGGCAAGCGCCAGTAGCAAGGCGCAAACGGCAATAAATACAGTCATGGTTTTTCAGCCTTAGCTATCAGGTCGCGCAAACGCTGTTGATCATGCTCCGTCAACGCCTGTTCACCTGTACCGGGTTTAGCCCGGCCACGCAGTGTCATCACCACGATCAGCAGGCCCAGAACAAGCAGAATGCCGGGTGCCAGCCACAGCAGTAAGGTGGCACCGCTGAAGCGCGGCCGATAGCGCACAAACTCGCCATAGCGATCGGTCATGTACTCGAGAATCTCGTCATCACTGGCACCTTTTTCCAACTGCTGGTGCAGCAGCTTGCGTAAGTCCTGGGCGATGGGTGCGTTGGAATCGGCAATATTCTGGTTCTGGCACTTGGGACAACGCAGCTCACCACTGAGGTCCTGGTAGCGTGCCTCCAACTGTGCGTCGCTGAATTCGTAGGTTTCAATAACTGCCTGGGCAGCAGTGGAAGCGAGCCCCCATGCAATAAACAGTAACACCGCGCATACCTGCCGCATTATCCTTCACCCCCATCCTGCAACTGTGCATAGATCGGCTGCAGTAAAGTAGTCCACACCCGTTCATCCACCACACCGACGTGACGATAGCGAACAACGCCCTGCGCATCGACCAGGTAGGTCTCCGGCGCACCGTAAACGCCCAGGTCCAGCCCGAGGGTGCCCTCCCTGTCAGCGATATTGGCAATATAAGGATCGCCCAATTGCTGCAGCCACTGCAGTGCGGCGGCATCTTCATCCTTGTAGTTAATGCCATAAATGGCCACACCCTGCTGCGCGAGCTCGGTCAGGTAGGGGTGCTCCACGCGACAGGACACACACCAGGTAGCCCAGACGTTGAACAATGCGACACGCCCACTGACCGCATCCTGGTTGAGCATCTGCTCAGTGCCCAGTGCGGGCAGTGAAAACGCGGGGAAAGGCTTGTCTATCAGCGCCGAGGGTAGTTCCTTGGGATCCAGCGACAGGCCGCGCAGGAGGAACAGCGCGAGGACGCCGAACAGTATCAGCGGTATGAAGAGTTTTAGCCTAGCGGGCATATTCAGCCCCATCTGCGGCACTGGCTGCACGGCTGCGCTGTCGGCGGTAGCGCTTGTCCAGAACCGTGGTGAAGGCACCAAACGCCATAAAGATCGCACCTACCCACATCCAGCGGATCATCGGCTTATAGTGCAGACGAATGGCCCAGGCGCCGCTGTCGCCTATAGGCTCGCCCATGGCAACGAACAGGTCGCGAAATACACCGGGATCAATCGCGGCCTCGGTCATTATCGAACCACTCGCCAGGTAACGGCGCTTCTGCGGTGCCATGAAGGCGACAAACTCACCATCACGGGTGACTTCAAAGCGCGCCTCATCGGCAAGGAAATTAGGTCCGCGCACCGGTGCGACTTCAATAAAGCGGAAATCATAGCCGGCCAGTGAGTCAGTATCCCCCGGGCTCATCTTGAGATCGTGCTCAATCGCATACTGGCTGGTTGCCACGACACCGATAATACAGGCGGCAAATCCCAGGTGCGCCAGCACCATACCCCAGTAGCTTGGTGTGATACGACGCAGCCCCCTGGGGAAACCCGCGGCTCCGCCCATGCGGAACCAGGTATCCCGGAGCAGGCCAAAGACCAGCCATGCCGCGAGTAATACTGCCAGTGCCACCCACAGGTTGTAATCTGCCTGCAGCATGGGGAGTGTAATCGCGCACAGCACCGCAGCGACCCCCGGCAGCAGCAGTTCAGCTTTCCAGCGCTGTGTGCTGTCGCGCTTCCAACGGGAAATCGGACCAAACGCCATCACTGGCGCCAGCAGCGCCATCAGCGGCACAAAGACGGCGTTGAAATAAGGCGGGCCCACAGAATACTTGCCCATACCCAGTGCATCCACGATCAGTGGGAACAGCGTGCCGAAGAGCACGGTCAACGTAGCCACTGTGAACACCACATTATTGAAAAGCAGCAACGACTCTCGCGAAACCCAGGAAAAGCTCACGCGACTACTGACAGCGGGCGCACGCAACGCGTAGAGGACCAGGGATCCACCTACAACGATGGCGAGAAAAACCAGAATAAACATGCCTCGCGCAGGGTCCGTGGCGAACGCGTGAACCGAAGTCAACACGCCGGAGCGCACAAGGAATGTTCCCAGCAGACTCAGGGAAAACGCAAAAATCGCCAGCAGCACTGTCCAGCTCTTGAACAGGCCGCGTTTCTCGGTCACCGCCAGCGAGTGCACCAACGCAGTACCCGCCAGCCAGGGCATAAAAGAAGCATTTTCAACCGGGTCCCAGAACCACCAACCACCCCAGCCCAATTCGTAATAGGCCCACCAGCTACCCAGCATGATCCCCAGCGTAAGAAAGGCCCAGGCCACGTTAGTCCAGGGTCGCGACCAGCGTGCCCAGGATGCATCCATTCTGCCGCCCAGAAGCGCGGCAATAGCAAACGCAAACGCCACGGAAAAACCGACATACCCCATGTAGAGCAGCGGCGGGTGAATAATCAGGCCGGGGTCCTGTAACAGCGGATTCAGGTCGTTGCCGTCGGCCGGAATGCTGGGCAGCAAGCGAGCAAAAGGATTGGAGGTGAGCAGCGAGAAGGAGATGAAACCCACGCCTACGCCACCCATTACCGCCAGTACCCGCGAGAGTACCAGCAGGGGGAGCTGCGGACTGAAGATTGCGACCGCCGCGGTCCACATGCACAGAATCAGCGCCCAGAGCAGCAGGGAACCTTCATGATTGCCCCATACGGCAGAGAATTTATAGATCACCGGCAGCAGGGAGTTGCTGTTGGCCGCCACCACGGACACTGAGAAATCGTCCTGCAGAAAAGCAACAGTAAGACAGCCATAGCTGATCGCCACAAAGACCAGCAAACCGATCGCCAGTCGCGGCGCAAGGGCCATGGCATAGGTATTGCGCCGCCAGGCACCCCAGGCCGGGACGGTTGCCAGCAGGAAAGCCAGCGCAAGACCGATAATCAGGGCAAAATGACCCATTTCAGGAATCATTGTTTCACCCCTTTGTGATCGTAGCCTGATTGTTCCAGTGCATCCATTATCTCTGGGGGCATGTAGTTTTCATCGTGCTTGGCAAGCACTTCTGAGGCCTGCAGTACACCATTTGAATCGAGTTTTCCTGAGGCTACCGCCCCCTGGCCTTCATCAAACAGGTCGGGCAGGATTCCTACATAGACGACTGCCACCGACGCCTTGTAGTCGGTGACTTCAAAACGCGTCTCCAGACTGTCATCGGCACGCTTCACGCTACCTTCTACGACCATGCCACCTACACGGATGGGCTGCCCTGCAGGCGCCTTGCCCTCTGCAACTTCAGCGGGCGCGTAAAAAAGATTGATGTTACCGCGCATCGCATAAGTAACCAGGCCAACGGCAGCACTGGAAAATACGATAATAAAAAGAACCAGGTAGAGTCGTTGTTTACGTACCGGATGCATGACTGTCCTCTTCCTTAACGGATGGGCCCTGGCTTGGAGCGCCGCGGTTACGGCGAAGTTCCCCGGAGAGTTCGGTCAGCAGGCGGCGCTGGCGGCGCAGTGGCACCAACAATAACGCGCCCACTACCACCAGGGTAATGGCGTAGGCGGACCAGACGTAAGCACCGTGACCGTCCATACTCAACATCGCGGCAAAGCTGTCGAAATACATCAGCGCGCCTTGTCCTCCGCCAGTTTTCGCACCCACTTGGTGCGTCGTTCACGGGCCAGCATCTCCCCGCGCATATTCATCAACAGCGCGCAGGTAAACAGCGCATAAAAGCTGATGATCATCAATAACAGCGGATACAGCATGCTGGCATGAATTGTCGATTCGCCCGTAAACTTGATGGAAGCAGGCTGATGCAGGCTGTACCACCAGTCCACCGACTTATAAATAATGGGGATGTTCACCGTACCCACCAGGCTCAAAACCGCGCAGGCTTTAGCGGCGGCCTCCTTGTTGTCGTACGCTTCGTAAAGTGCAATCACGCCCAGGTAAAGGAAGAGCAGGATCAGCATGGAGGTGATACGCGCGTCCCACACCCACCAGGTACCCCAGGTGGGCTTACCCCAGACTGCCCCGGTCACCAGCGCAACGAAGGTGAGGGCTGCGCCAATGGGCGCACAGGCCTTCATGGCAATATCTGCCATTTTCATCTTCCAGATCAGGCTGACGGCACCCGCCGTTGCCATCACATAGTACCCCGCAAGTGCCACCACGGCCGCCGGCACATGAATATAAATAATCCGGTAGCTGTTGCCCTGGCGAAAATCGGGCGCAGTGAACAACAAGCCCCAGGTCACACCCACGGCAAGTCCAATCAGTGTCAGCGGCACCAGGTAGCGCAGGATGGTACCGGAGATACCATACAGCCAGGGGGGGGAGCCGAGTTTATGGAAGAAGGTCCACATAGCGGCGCCGATTATACAGTGACGCCACAGGCGAACAACCAGTTACGCTGTGGGGGAATAATTATCGCTAACACTTTCTCAGGCATCCACACTAATCCTCAGGCCGGCTGCGGTGGCTATCGGCGCCAGTGCCACGGCCAGTGACAGCATTGCACCCAGTATTGCCAGATATGGCGCGGCAGGACTGCCGCTCACTGCCGCCTTCACCGCCGCACTACCAAAAATAAGTACGGGCATATAAAGAGGAAGGATCAGCAGCGAAATCAGCATGCCACCGCGGCGCAGACCCACTGTCAATGCGGCGCCGATACCCCCGACCAGACTGAGCACCGCCGTCCCCAGCAAAAGACTGAAGAAAAGCGCGACTATGCCTGTCGCCGGCAGGTTGAGCATCAACGCAAAAACGGGCGATACCAGCGCCAACAGCAGCCCCGTCACCAGCCAGTGAGCGCAGACATAGGCAAGAACCGAGAGATACAACGGTTGAGGCGACAGCAACAACTGCTCCAGGCTGCCATCGTCAAAGTCGCTGCGAAACACGCCGTCAGATGTCAGCAGATTGGACAACAGGGCAACAATCCACAGAATTCCGGGGGCGAAGTCCGCCAGGGTATCCGGCGCTGGCCCGAGGCCCAGTGGGAACAGCGCCACCACCATGGCAAAAAACAACAGCGGATTACCAATGTCTACGGGACGACGCGCTGCCAGGACCAGTTGCCTGCGTAACAGGCGAGCACAGAACAATGCGGTGCCGGGCGTGTTCACGGCAGAACCCCGGCGCTCAGGTCCAGACGGCTAACCTGGTGATCTATATTCAGCGCCTGGTGTGATGTCAGCACCACCGCCCCGCCCTGCTTCACATGCGCAGCAAACAAAGACTGAAGTTCAGCAACGCCGCTGACGTCGATCGCGGTAAAGGGCTCATCCAGCAACCATAAGGGACTGCGCGAAAGATACAGCCTCGCCAGATTAACGCGACGATGCTGCCCAGCAGACAGGGTATGACTGAGCACGTCCTCGTAGCCGTGGAGGCCTACCCGGGACAGCGCCGCCTCAATCTCGTCGTCGGTGTACTGACTCTCTCCGGACACGTGCCAGGCCAGGTTTTCGCGCGGCGTGAGCAGGGCTTTCACCGCGCTGTGATGACCCAGGTAAAGCATTGGCCCATGGCGCGCCACCCTGCCTTCAAATCCATACCGGGACAATCCGGCGAGAATACGAATCAGGCTGGTCTTGCCAGCGCCGTTGGCTCCCTCTACCAGGATGACCTGCTGAGGACGCACGGCAAATGACAGGCCGGTAAACAGCTGGCGACCGCCCCGCTCCAGGGACAAATCCTCTGCCACCAGCAGCGGCGCACTGTCGCCAGAATCGGTCAGAGGTTCACCACGTTGACCACCGGGATGTGCAGGTCCTGGTCTACCTGGTCTGCGCGCAGGCTGTTAAAGTCGAACAGTGCGCCGTCGGCAAGCTGGGAAGGCGATACGTTGCAGATGCTGCGGAAAATTGTCTCGGTGCGCCCCGGGTACTCGCGCTCCCATTGCGTCAGCATATTCTTGATCTGCACACGCTGCAGGTTTTCCTGCGAGCCGCACAGGTTACAGGGAATAATCGGAAACTCTTTGTACTCGGCCAGGCGGGCAAGGTCTTTCTCCTTGCAGTATGCGAGCGGACGAATCACCACGTTCTTTTTGTCATCCGCAAGCAGTTTGGGGGGCATGGCCTTGAGCTTGCCGCCAAAAAACATATTCAGGAACAGGGTTTCAACGATATCGTCGCGGTGATGACCCAGCGCAATCTTGTTGGCTCCGATCTGTTGGGCAAAGCCATAGAGGTTACCGCGTCGCAGTCGTGAACACAGGCCACAGGTCGTCTTCCCCTCTGGAATGACTTCCTTGACGATGCTGTAAGTGTCTTTCTCGAGTATGTGGTAGGGAACATTAAGGCCCTCGAGGAACGCGGGCAGGACGCCTTCGGGGAAGCCGGGCTGCTTCTGGTCGAGATTGACCGCAACCAGCTCAAAGCTGATGGGGGCTGCTTGCTGCAGACTGAGAAGCACATCCAGCATGCCATAGGAGTCCTTGCCGCCGGACAGGCACACCATCACCTTGTCGCCCTCCTCGATCATATTGTAATCGACGATGGCATTGCCCACGTTACGCCGCAGTCGCTTCTGCAGCTTGTTGAACTCGGTTTTTTCCTTGCGGGACAGCTCGCGCACGTTATCCTGACCGTTAGTGCTTGATTTGGCGCGCATTTTACTTGCTTCTCGGGCTTACAGTCCACCTGTGTCGCCAGCTTTGGGGCCTTCTCTTTATGAATCCGGATTCGCCTGTGTTGATTGTTCCGGGGTTCACGGCCCCGTAACAGGCAGCTGCGGGCTGGAGAGCGCTAACCACAAGCGGTGCACAGACCCGCACCGCACCGGGCCAGCACCCCATTCAGCCAAGCGGGCCATTTCCCGGCCGTATGCCGACCATAGTCGAGCCACCCTTGTATTTTGTGTGGAATGCTAACAAAATGTCGGCCCCAAACGACCCCACTACACCGTCTACGAGGAACACACCGAGATGACTACACCTGTACGAGTGACCGTTACCGGCGCTGCGGGCCAGATTGGCTACGCACTGCTCTTCCGTATTGCTTCTGGCGCCATGCTGGGCGACGACCAACCAGTTATCCTGCAACTGCTGGACATCACTCCGGCCATGGACGCACTGCAGGGTGTGAAGATGGAACTGGAAGATTGTGCCTTCCCGCTGCTGGCTGACATTGTTTGCACCGATGACCCCAATGTGGGCTTCAAGGACACCGACTACGCATTGCTGGTTGGCGCACGCCCCCGTGGCCCCGGCATGGAACGCAAGGACCTGCTGGAAGCGAACGCGGCGATCTTCTCCGTGCAGGGCAAGGCCATCAACGACAACGCCAGCAAGGACATAAAAGTACTGGTCGTGGGCAACCCGGCCAACACCAACTCATTGATCGCCCAGCGCAACGCGCCGGACATCGATCCGCGCAACTTCACGGCGATGACCCGCCTGGACCACAACCGTGCCAAGACCCAGATTGCGCAGAAGACCAACAAAACAGTCAACGATGTCACCAACATGACTATCTGGGGAAATCACTCCGCAACACAATACCCCGACCTGTTCAATTGTAAGGTGAGCGGCGAGAGCGCAATCAGCCTGGTGGACCAGGAATGGTATGAAGGCGAGTTCATCCCCGTGGTACAACAGCGTGGTGCGGCAATTATCAAAGCACGCGGCGCTTCCTCTGCCGCCTCCGCTGCCAATGCGGCCATTGACCACATGCGCTCCTGGGCGCTGGGTACTGAAGGTGACGACTGGGTATCCATGGGCGTCTATTCCGATGGCTCCTACGGTATCACCGAAGGCCTGATTTACTCCTTCCCCTGCCGTTGTGCCAACGGCGACTGGAGCATCGTTCAGGGTGTTGAAGTCGGCGAGTTCAGCCAGGCGAAGATGTCTGCTACCGAGCAGGAACTCTGCGAGGAACGTGACGCGGTTCAGCACCTGCTTCCCTAAACTCACCAACCGCTACTTCACACAACGCCAGCCTGCCAGCTGGCGTTTTTTTACGCCCGGTGACGCGCAGTTCGTTTCGAGAGCTGTGGCTGTCCTGGTTCGACATTTCGCTGGGAATGCGGCCGGTGTTGAACACCATGTCAGGCGCGAACCCGAAGCGTGGTCGCCGTGGACCTGTCCCCGAATTACTGATCTAATGCCTTGCTATGACTGAAACCAATAACACTCCATCGCAAAAGTCCTACCACCACGGCAATCTGCGCGCGGAATTACTGGATACTGCCCTGGAGCAGTTGCGCAATACGGGTGCCGAGGAGTTGAGCCTGCGTGCACTGGCACGTGCAATCGGCGTGTCGCAAACCGCGCCCTACCGTCACTTCGCCGACAAAAGCGAGCTGCTGGCTGCCATGGCAACCCGCGGCTATCGCGGCCTGTTCCTGGCCCTGCGAGAGGCAGTTGCAGCAGCCGGCGATGACCCGGACGAACAGATGCTGGGGGTGGCTCACGCCTACGTGGACTATGCAGCGGAAAATCCACAGCTATTCAAATTGATGTTCGGTCCGGCAGTACAACCTGCCGCGCGCTACCCTGAGTTGCGCGAGGCCAGCCGGGAGACACTGCACCTGGTACAGGAAATCATTCAGCGCGGTATCGACATGGGACGCTACCAGACGGAAGAGAACGTGATTTACCTGGCCAATGCAGGCTGGTCGGGAATCTACGGCCTGGCAACGCTGCGCATTGATACACCGGAGCTGTTCGAACGCTATATCGACCTGCATAAGCAGGTTGAACTGGGTGCGCGCACCTTTCTTGCGGGCATTCGCAAGAGCGGCACCTAGACACTGACGGGCAGGCCAGAAAAACCTGGCACTGCAGACTTATAGCTCGCGCAACACGGCAACCGGCGGATGTGACACCACCCGCCGACAACTGAATACTCCCAGCCCCGCGATCAAAACCACGCCTGCACCAATCCCCAGGGGCCACAACCAGGGTGTTGGGGAGTACTGCATGTCCATGGCTGTTACCTGCAGTATCGCCACGGAGATTTCTGCCGCTATGGTTGCCAGCAGTCCGGCAAACAACCCCAGGGCGGCGAACTCAATCAAAAGCCCGCCCAGGATCAATTGCTTGCGTGCACCCAGCGCACGCAGGATAGAACTCTCGTGCAGGCGTTCATCCACACTGGCCTGCACTCCGGCGATCAGAACCAGCGCACCCGTGGCCAGGATCACCACGAGCACCAGTTCAATAGCGCCTGAAACCTGCTGGATGATGCTGCGGATCTGCTCGATAACCAGGTCCATCTCGATAACCGTGACCGTGGGAAACTCGCGGATAAAGTCGTTGAGAAACACCTTGTTATCCGGATCCAGGTGAAAGCTGGTCATAAACGTTGCCGGATAGCTGGCCAGCACCTCGGGCGGAAATACCATGAAGAAGTTTGGCCGCATGGACTGCCAGTCAAGGCTGCGCAGGCTACTCACCGTCACGTCCAGTGGCTGGGCACCCACCAGCATGGAGAGGCGGTCGCCGACCTCTATTCCCATGCGCTGGGCAAACTCGAGTTCCACCGAAACCATGGCGGCATCCGTACCCGGTTGCCACCAGTCACCGGCTACCAGTTCATTGCCCTCGGGCAGGGTTTCCGACCAGGTGAAGTTGACCTCACGTTGACGCGGGCCATCCATGTCGGCCTGGTCGCGCGTGGGCAGATCTACCCCCTGCACCGCCATGATACGGCCACGAATCATCGGATACAGCGCCTCACTGCTGATACCCTCCTCGCGCAACCTCTGGTCAACCGCCTGCACGTCGCCCGGACCAATGTTGATCATAAAGTGATTCGGTGCGTCCTCCGGTAGCTGGGTCTGCCATTCGTCTACCAGCGAAGTCCGCACCAGCACCAGAACCAGTAACAGCATTATCGCCATGGCAAAGATCACCACCTGCAGCGCATTGGCTGCGCCTCGCCGCTGCAGACCGGCCAGCGCCAGCCGCCAGATGCTGCCCGCACTCATCCCCACCAGGCGCCCACCCTTAAGCAGAGTCATCGCGAGGCCCATCCCGAGGGTGACGGTGACCGCAAGTCCCGCCAGCAATGCCAGCGTCAACCGCCAGTCTCCGCTGTACCACAGCATCAGCAATGACACCGCGACCAGGCCGAACAAATAATCGCCGGAGGTACCGCGGGTGAATACAGCGACATCTTTACGCAACACACGCAGCGGACTGGCCTGGCCCAGCCGGCGCAGCGGCGGCCAGGCAAAACTCAACAGACAGGTCAGGGCTGTCGCACTGCCGATCAGGTATGGTCGCGGCCCGCTGGGGCCCGGTTCAACCGGGAGCTGGTCGGCAAACAGGGTAAAAAATAAGGCCTGAATACCCCATCCCAGCAGACAACCGCAAACCGTGGCCACAGCGCCCAGCAGCAACAGACTTTTGCCATAGAGCTGGTTGATCGCGCCGGAGGTCGCCCCCAGGCTCTTCATCACCGCCACGTAATCATTGTGCCGCTCGCTGAACCGACGGGCCGCCAGTGCGATAGCAACGCCCGCCAGAACCACTCCCAGACTGCCGGCGAGCAGCAGAAAGCGTTCGGCCCTGTCCAGCGCGTTGCTGATACCGGGCTGCCCGTCACTGACCGTCATCAGTCGCTGGCCGGGGGCGAGCTGCGGTTCCAACCACTGGGTGAAATCCGTCATATCACCCACGTCTCCGGCATAAAGCTGCCTGAATTCGACGCGGCTGCCGGGCTGGATCACCTCCGTCGCGGCGATATCCTCGTAGTGCATAAGCAGACGCGGTCCATAACCGAACATGCCCGCCGCCTGGTCAGGCTCGCCGCGCACCGCCCCGGTTACCTTGAGCTGCGCTTCTCCGACCTGCACCGCGTCGCCCAGCGTGACATCCAGTAGCGGAAAGAGTCGTGAGTCCAGCCAGACCGTGCCGCGCCGCGGGCCATTGGTGATCGTTACTGCATCGCCAAACGGCTGCTCACTGAACTTGAGGTCCCCGCGCAATGGATACGCATCTGACACGGCCTTGATGGACGCCAACTGCATGGCGTCTCCCTGGGCATAGACCATGGACGGAAAGGTGAGAGTGGTGGCTACGCGCAGCCCCGACGCCTGCGCCTGCTGCAACCACTGAGCGGGCATCTCGCGCCCGCTGCGCACGACAGTGTCGGCGGCCAGAAAGCGATGGCTCTCCAGTTCCAGCGCGGCTTGCAGTCTGGTAGTGAACGCACTGATACCCGAAACCACGCCCACCGCCAGAATGAGGGCCATCATCAGAACACCCAGTTCACCGCCGCGCCAGTCCCTGGCGAGCATACGTGTGGCAGTGACAGACACGCTCAGTTCCCCTCTACCAATTCGCCCGCTTCCAGCACCAGTCGACGCTGGCAGCGCTGTGCCAGAGTCATGTCATGGGTTACCAGTACCAGGGTCGTCCCCTCCTGGTTGTTGATCTCAAACAGCAGGTCGATAATATGTCCGCCCGTGCGGGTATCGAGATTACCGGTGGGCTCATCTGCAAACAGGATGCGGGGTCGCGCTGCGAATGCCCTCGCGATCGCCACGCGCTGCTGTTCGCCGCCGGACATCTGGCGCGGATAGTGATCCATCCGCTCGCCCAGTTCCACACGCTCAAGGTAGTGCCGCGCCTGTTCTCGGGCATTTGCCTCACCCTTGAGCTCCAGTGGCAGCATCACGTTTTCCAGGGCCGTCAGTGCGGGCAATAACTGGAAGGATTGAAACACAAAGCCCACTTCCCTGCCCCGAAACAGCGCCCGGCCATCTTCGTCCAACTGGCCCAGGTCAGTATCATTGATAATGATACGTCCGGCGCTGGTCTCATCGAGTCCGGCTAGCAGTCCCAATAGCGTGGATTTGCCCGAGCCAGAGGCTCCGACAATGGCCACGGACTCTCCCGACTTGATTTCCAGTGAAATCCCTTTCAGTATCTCCAGCTCGCTCCCAGCCATCGGGACCCTTTTCTGGACATTTTCGGCTTTGATCATGCAACGATTCCTTTACCCCTTCCTACGCTATGCCGCGACGCTTGGTTTACTCGCCCTGTTTACATCGGCTCCCGTCCTGGCCATGGAGCAGCGGCTGCTGGTGCTGGGCGATAGTATCAGTGCGGCCTACGGTATGTCTTTGCAAGAGGGCTGGGTAGCCAAACTCGGTGAACAGCTCACGGCACGAGACCAACCGGTCGCCGTGATCAACGCCAGTATCAGCGGTGAAACCACAGCCGGCGCCCTGCGGCGGTTGCCGGAGCTGCTCAGTGAACACCGGCCTGACGTGGTATTGATAGAGCTGGGGGGCAACGACGGCCTGCGCGGCTTTCCGGTAACAGAATTTCGCACGAATCTGGCACAGCTGGCCACGCTGTCCGCCGACAGCGGCGCTCGCGTGATCATTGTGCCGATGGAGATACCGCCAAACTACGGAGCACGTTACACCGCCAGTTTCCGCGAGGCATTTCCCGAAGTCGCCCACGAAACCAATAGCCTGCTCAGTGCATTTATCCTCGATGGCGTGGCCACCGATCCGGGACTGATGCAGGCCGATGGCATTCACCCCACGGCAGACGCGCAAACCGCGATGCTGCAAAACCTGCTGCCCACCATAGAACGGGCACTGCAGTGAGCACACCGTCAATGTGGGACAAGTTGCTGGCGGAAGATCACGCCCATGTCTGGCACCCCTATGCAGCTGCCAGCGACCCGGGCGTTATCGTCCCTGTCACCAGTGCCAGCGGCGTTCGCCTGCAACTGGCGGACGGCCGTGAACTGATTGATGGCATGGCTTCCTGGTGGTGCGCAATACATGGCTACAATCACCCGGTGATTAACCGTGCCGTGTCTAAACAACTGGAAAAAATGTCACATGTGATGTTCGGTGGCATCACCCACCCGCCGGCAGTGAAACTGGCGAAGATGCTCACCGACCTCACGCCAGCCTCACTTAACCGTGTCTTTTTCAGCGACTCAGGGTCAGTGGCGGTCGAAGTCGCCCTGAAGATGGCCATACAGTACTGGCACGCCAGCGGCCGGCCGGAAAAACAGAAAATGGTTGCCCTGCGTAGTGGCTATCATGGTGACACCTTTGGTGCGATGTCTGTCTGTGACCCGGTAACCGGCATGCATCACCTGTTTGGCGACGTGCTGCCCAAACAGTTTTTTGTTGCCGCTCCCGATGCCGCCTTTGATGCCGAGTGCCCTGAATCCGAGCTGCACGAGATCGGTGACCTGCTCACCGAACACCACAATGACATTGCGGCGGTTATCGTCGAGCCCGTGGTGCAGGGTGCCGGGGGAATGCATTTTTACTCGCCTGACTACCTGCGAAAGCTACGGGCACTGTGTGACGCTTTCGATGTACTTCTGATATTCGACGAGATTGCCACTGGTTTTGGCCGCACCGGAAAGCTGTTTGCGCTGGAGCACGCGCAGGTAGAGCCGGATATTCTCTGCCTCGGCAAGTCACTCACCGGCGGCTACATGACCCTTGCTGCCACACTGTGTAATAGCCGGATAGCAGAGGGTATCAGCGACGGCGAAGCCGGGGCATTCATGCACGGGCCAACGTTCATGGGTAATCCGTTAGCCTGTGCCACCGCGATCGCCAGCATCAAACTGTTGCTGTCACAACCCTGGCAGCGCACCGTGGAGCGCATAGGCAGCGAACTGGCCGCCGGCCTGGCCCCCGCCAGGGAGCTGGACCAGGTCGCGCAGGTGCGCTCCCTGGGCGCCATCGGGGTGATCGAACTCAACAGTCCGGTAGATCTCAGGCAGGTTACGCCGATGTTCGTGGAGCGCGGCGTCTGGGTTCGCCCGTTCGGCAAGCTCATCTATGCCATGCCACCCTATGTCATGAACAGCGAAGATGTGGCCACCCTGACCGCGGCGATGGTCGACGTCGTCGCACAGCTTTAGCGAGGCCAGTGGACCTCCCCCTGCATGAACGTGACACAGCCACCGGTCATCAACACGCGCCCGGCCTTCAATTCACACTGCAGTTCACCACCACGCCTGGAAATCTGTCGGGCATCAAGCCGGGGGCGACCCAGCCGGCCGGCCCAGTAAGGCACCAGCGCACAGTGTGCCGACCCGGTGACCGGGTCTTCATCAACGCCCACAGCAGGCCCGAAAAAACGCGACACAAAGTCAACGCTGGTCCCCGGAGCAGTGACGATAATGCTCTGATCACAGGCCGCCAGCAGTGCTGCAAAATCAGGTGACAGCGCCGCCACCTCCTCTTCACTCTCGAACACATAGAGCCGCTTGGCCGCGCCCTCAACCTGCAGTGCCTGCTGCGGCACGGCACCCAGCGCGGCGCACACCGCCGCATCCACTTCCATTTCAGCGAGTGCGTAGGCTGGAAAATCCAGTGTATATGCACCGTTTTCTCGCCTCACCTGAAGATCACCGGACCGGGTGTTGAAGCGAACCGAGTCGTCGGCGTAGCCCAGATGCTGATAGAGGACGTGTGCACTGGCCAGGGTGGCGTGACCACAGAGATCAACCTCCACCTCCGGCGTAAACCAGCGCAGTGCATACCCCCCTTCGCCAGCGACCAGGTAGGCTGTCTCGGAAAGGTTGTTTTCGCTGGCGACAGCTTGCAGTAGATGGTCTTCGGGCCAGGCATCCAGGGGCATCACCGCGGCGGGATTACCGCGAAAAAGCTCAGTGGTGAAGGCATCGACCTGGTAAATGGGCATTTTCACGTTTCTGACTCCATGGTGGCGTTGTACCGCTTACAGCGCTCTAATATAGTGGTTACTGCGCTCAGCCGACAGGGATAACAATTAAAGAGCATGACCAAGCGAGAACTCACATCGCGGCAGGCCGTTTTTTATCGCGTCATTTTCGGCACGGAAACCAGCGCCGGCAAGTGGTTCGATATCTGCCTGATCCTTGTCATCCTGGCCAGCGTACTCATTGTCATGCTCGATTCTATCGAGTCCTACCATTTGCGCTACGGTGTCCTGCTGCTGCAGATTGAGTGGGGATTTACGCTGCTGTTTACGCTGGAGTATGCCGTTCGACTGTGGTGTTCTCCCAACCGCAAGGCCTATGCCCTCAGCCCCTATGGCGTCGTCGACCTGCTTGCGCTACTGCCGACTTATCTCTCCCTGTTGCTGCCACAGACGGCGCCACTGCTGATCATTCGCATGCTCCGGCTACTGCGCATTTTCCGTGTGCTACGCCTGCTCTCCCTGCTCAATGAAGCCAACATACTCGCCGAGGCCCTGCATCGGGCCGCACGTAAAATTCTCGTCTTCTTCATGATGATGATCATACTGGCAACGATATTCGGCTGCCTCCTGTACGTCGTCGAGGGCCCGGAACACGGATTCAAGAGCATTCCTCACAGCATTTACTGGGCCATTGTGACCATCACCACTGTCGGCTATGGAGACGTGGTACCCATGACAGCGATGGGGCAGTCGATTGCTGCTGTAGGCATGCTCATTGGCTACATGGTTATTGCCATACTGACCGGCATAGTCATTTTTGAGCTGAACAAGCGCGAGAGCCTGGAAGAGCAGACGGAGAAGGAAGAGGCCATAAGGAAGTCTCGCAACTGCACCACCTGCGCCACTGTTGAACACGACCCGAGTGCTCACTACTGCCGTCAGTGTGGCAGTTCACTGCCCGCTCCGGGTCATGCGCCAGAAGACGAGTAACCTCAACGACTCTCCTGCAAGGAAACGTGCAATGAAGCTGCATTCGCTATCACCCCTGCCACTCACCGTTGCCGGACTTTGCGTCGGACTGGCAGCTAACGGCTCCCTGGCACAGCAGGTCCTGGAAGAAGTTGTAGTGACCGCGCAGAAACGCGAACAGAACCTGCAGGACGTACCTGTCGCCGTTTCAGCCTTCAACCAGGCGATGCTGGAGCAATCCGGGGTCAAGGACATGTTCGACCTGCAGACCAACGCACCCAGCCTTGTCGTCACCCAGAGCCAGACCTCGACCACCACGACTTTTTCCATACGCGGCATTTTCACCAGCTCACAGAACTTCGGTCTTGAACCCTCTGTCGGCCTATACGTTGACGGCGTATACAGAGCGCGCCAGGGTTCGATGATCAATAACATGGTTGACGTGGCCAGCGTGGAAATTCTGCGCGGTCCCCAGGGCACGCTGTTCGGACGTAACACGCCGGCGGGCGCCGTCACACTTGCCACGGTCGCGCCTGATTTCGACGGCAGCGGCTTTATTGAGGGTACCGCAGGCAGTTACGGCTTATGGGGTATATCCGGCGGCCAGTCACTCACCGTCGCCGAAGACCGGCTGGCAATGCGCGCTACCGGCTTCATCATGGACCGCGACGGCTACGTGGACATTGTTAACGGCGATCACAACGTCATCAATGACAGGGATCGCTGGGGCGCACGGCTACAGGCGTTGTGGACCCCCTCTGACGACCTCTCCGTTCGCCTTATCGCTGACTATTCGGAGGTTGATGAAGTCTGCTGTGCTGCCGGTTCGTACAAGAATAACTTTGTCGCCCAGAATCTTCCCACCGGATCAGCGGAGAAGTTTGGCACCGATACCAATATCGTTAATCTGGGTGGCACGGTAGTCGATCAACGGGATTTCTTTGATTACGAAGTCAGCGTGGCACGACCACCCCGCTCCAGTAACGAAGACGGCGGACTGTCCATGCAGCTGGACTGGCAGACCAGCAATTTCCTGCTAACCAGCGTCACCGCGTGGCGCCAGCATGACGCTTTCGACGATGCCGATATCGCCTTCACTGACCTCGATGGTGCGTTTCGCATTAACGACGCGCAGCAGAGCCAGTTCACCCAGGAACTGCGTGTCAGTCACAGTTATGAAACCTTCAATTACGTTGCCGGGCTTTACTATTACCAGCAGGACCTGGACAACAACCGGCAGACGATCGTCGGCAGCGACCTGGTCGGCATTGTGGGGCTACCGGCCAATGCGTTTATCGATGGCAGCGGCGCGCTGGACGTCAATAGACAGGAGCACACCAGCTATGCCGCATTCGGGCAGGTGGACTATAACCTGTCCGAGTCACTGGTGCTGACCGCAGGCCTGCGCTGGACCTACGAAGACAAAGACCTGGCCAATACCTACACACAGGACGCGCCAGACGCCTTCAACCCGCTGCTACCCAACTGGGGCTTCTACCTGTTTCCGCCCCTTTCCCCGCAGCCAGACATCAGGGAGAGCTTCGACGACGACCAGGTTACCGGCACTGTCAAGCTGAGCTGGTTCGCCCGGGATGCACTGCTTTTCTACGCCTCCTACGGAACTGGATACAAGTCAGGCGGTATCAACAGCGATCGCATCTCATCGGAGTTTGATGTGGCCTTTGGAGCCGAGTCGTCGGCGTCCTACGAGTTGGGCATGAAAGCGGAATTTCCCCAGCAGGCACTGCGCCTGAATGTCGCCCTGCACAGGACCGATACTGACGACCTGCAAACCAACTCGTTCCAGGGCGGGGGGTTTTTCCTCAGCAATGCCGGAACGGCGGAGACCTATGGCGCCGAAATTGACCTTTTCTGGTTGCCCACGAACAGCACCACGCTGACCCTTGCCTATGCCTACAATCATGGGGAGTACGCGGACTTTGAGAACGGCCCCTGCTGGACGGGCACACCCTGGCACACTAACCAGGCAGACCCCGGACAACAGCAAGATGGCAGTTGCGACCGCAGCGGCGGCGATATCTCCACCAACCCTGAAAATGTGCTGGTACTCACCCTCAACCAGGACATTCGAGTCAGTGCAGACATCAGTGCCTTCCTCTACGGCGAGTATGTTTACACCGATGAGCGCATGACAGACGTCAACAATGACCCGGTGAAATACGACGATGCGTATCACACGCTGAACCTGAGGGCCGGGCTCCTGTTTGAGCAGTACGACACGCTACTGACGCTTTGGGGACGCAACCTGACCGACGAGGACTCCACCGACACCATTGCTGACGCTGTGGCCCAGTCCGGACGCTTTGTTGCCTATTACAAGGAGCCGTTGACCTGGGGAATCTCGTTGCGCAAAGACTTCTAAGCAGCGCCGCTGGCGCCAACTGTCTGAACCGCGGCGCTACTGCTATAATGCGCGCCCTTTTGAGTAGTTGACCGGCGGACGCCATGCCAACCCCAATACACAGTTATCGCAAATACTGGGCCGAGTGCTTCGGCCCGGCGCCGGAACTGCCCACTACCCGGGCGGAGATGGATGCGCTGGGATGGGACAGCTGTGACATCATCATTGTCACCGGTGACGCCTATGTGGACCATCCAAGCTTCGGTATGGCGGTCATTGGTCGCCTGCTGGAAGCACAGGGTTTTCGCGTGGGCATCATCGCCCAACCCGACTGGACCAGCGCCGAGGCGTTCCGGGCACTGGGCAAGCCCAACCTGTTCTTTGGCGTCTCTGCTGGCAACATGGACTCCATGATCAACCGCTATACGGCGGACCGCAAACGCCGCCATGACGACGCCTATACGCCCAATAACGAGGGAGGCAAACGCCCTGACCGGGCCGTGATCGTGTACAGCCAGAGAGTTAGAGAGGCCTACCGTGATGTTCCCCTGATTGTAGGAAGTATTGAAGCCAGTCTTCGACGTATCGCCCACTATGATTACTGGAGCGACAAGATTCGCCGCTCGATTCTCCTCGATAGTCGTGCGGATCTGCTGCTGTATGGCAATGCCGAGCGCGCCATCGTCGATGTCGCACACCGACTGGCGAAGGGAGAACCCGTACAACAGATACGCGACCTGCGCGGCACGGCTTTTGTCTGCAAACGCATTCCCGAGGATTGGAGAGAGATCGATTCCACCTCAATCGACCGCGTTGGTCCTGTGGACAAACTGGTCAGCCCCTATCAGCAGAACAGCCCCGCCGAATGCTCACCTGAGGAAGTGGTCGTCGAACAGGGCGAGGATGTTGTGCGCATCCTGGACCGCGTAGACGATACCCGACCTGCCGTCATACGCATCCCCTCCTATGAACAAGTCAAAAGTGACCCGGCCCTGTATGCACACGCCTCACGCATACTCCACAAGGAAACCAACCCACACAACGCCAGACCGCTGGTACAGGCCCATGGCGACCGGGAGGTGTGGTTGAACAGCCCGCCCATTCCCCTGGAGACGGATGAACTGGACTGGGTATTCGAACTGCCCTTCACCCGCCTGCCGCATAGCCGCTACGGTGATGCCCGCCTGCCGGCCTACGAGATGATTCGTCACTCGGTAAATATCATGCGCGGCTGCTTTGGCGGCTGTACCTTTTGTTCGATCACCGAACATGAGGGACGCATCATCCAGAACCGCTCGGAGGATTCCATTCTCCGCGAGGTCGAGAGGATTCGCGATACCTCCCCCGCTTTCACCGGTGTCATTTCCGACCTCGGTGGCCCCACGGCCAATATGTGGCGCCTGGCCTGCAAAAGCAGGGAAATTGAAGCCAAGTGCCGCAAGCTGAGCTGCGTGTATCCGGGTATCTGCAAGAACCTGAATACTGACCAGAAACCACTGGTGGAGCTTTACCGCAAAGCGCGCGAACTCCCCGGTATCAAGAAGATCCTTATCGCTTCCGGACTGCGTTACGATATCGCCGTGGAGACCCCGGAATACGTAGAAGAGTTAGTTACCCATCATGTGGGTGGTTACCTGAAAATTGCGCCAGAGCATACCGAGGACGGCCCGCTGGACAAGATGATGAAGCCTGGCATAGGGACCTATGACCGCTTCAAGGCCATGTTTGAAAAGTATTCTAAAGCCGCGGGTAAAGAACAGTACCTGATCCCCTACTTCATCGCAGCGCACCCCGGTACCTCTGACCGGGACATGATGAACCTCGCGCTGTGGCTGAAGCGCAACAAGTTCAGGGCTGACCAGGTACAAACTTTCTACCCTTCACCCATGGCAACCGCCACGGCAATGTACTACAGCGGCAAGAACCCCCTGAAACGCATTACCCGCGACAGTGACACCATGCCCACCGTGAGGGGACTGTCCCAACGCCGCCTGCACAAGGCGTTCCTGCGCTACCACGACCCTGAAAACTGGCCGGCACTGCGCAAGGCGTTGAAAAAAATGGGCCGGATTGACCTCATCGGCAATGGCAAAATGCACCTGGTGCCGCCTCGTCAGCCCGGCAAACGCCACGCGGTGGTCACCCAGGGCCGGCCTTTCGCGACCCAGCACAACGGCTTGCCGCGCACGCCCTCTAACCGCTCTCGGCGTAGCAAGCCGCGCTGAGCCCCCGCAGCCGGGGCCGCTGCACCCGGCTGTGACCGTGCGCCGCGGCTTCGATGAAACTTCCTTAACAAACGCCCAACCCACGCGGCGCTTCCAGTATCATACGCTCCAGCCACGGAGACACCATGAACAAGAAATTTCTATACACCACTTCAGCCCTGGCTCTGGGGCTGATACTGGCCTATCTACTTGCCAACAGTGCGCCTGAACGCGAAGTACTGGCCAGCGAACGCAGCTTGCGCACCGTAAGGGCAACCACTGTCAGCGCACAGAGCGAATATCTACAGGTTTTCTCACAGGGCAGTGTGCAACCGCGGACCCAGAGTGAACTGATACCCGAAGTATCTGGTCGAGTTGAGTGGATGTCCCCCTCGCTGGTTGGCGGCGGGTCGTTTCTTACTGGCGATGTGCTGCTGCGCATTGACAGCGCCGACTACAGGAGCGCATTGCAGCGCGCACAGGCCACCAGGGACAGAGCGCAGGTTGAGATGGAATACAGCCGTGATGAGCTCAGGCGCCTGGAAAAGCTGCGAGTAAAAAACCTCGCCAGCCAGTCGCAGCTGGACGACGCCAGCAGAAAAGCACGTATAGCTGAGGCAAACCTTGCTGATAGCGATGCTGCGCTGGCGCAGGCACAGCGAGATCTCAGACGCACTGAGCTGATCGCTCCCTTCGACGGACTCGTGCGTTCGGAAAGCGTTGACCTGGGCCAGTTTGTAGCGCGTGGCACCAGCGTGGCAACCATCTATGCCACAGATTATGTGGAAGTACGCCTGCCCATTGCTGCCGACCAGCTGGATTACCTGGGGGTGGACATTTCTCATCGCGGCACCCTTGCAGCAGGTGGCCGACCAGAAGTCACTCTCTCAGCGCAGTTTGGCAACACACGCAAGATATGGAACGGCGAACTGGTACGCATGGAGGCAGAGATCGATGAGCGCTCGCGAATGATATACGGTGTTGCACGCGTCGACCTGTCCCGGAGTGCGGACGGCACATCGCTTCCCGTGGGGCTGTTTGTACACGCACAAATACAGGGGCAGCGCGTGGAAAACGTGATTCGCCTGCCGCGCTCCGCAATGCGTGACAACGACCAGATCCTGGTTATTGATGATGACAACAGGCTACGTTTTCGCAGGGTTTCAGTACTGCGGCTGGAACATGACGATGTACTGATCAGCAGTGGTCTCACCGGTGGCGAGCGAGTTTGTATCTCTGCCATACAAACGGTGGTTGACGGCATGCACGTCAATCCACTGCTGCAATAAGGCACGCACATGCCAAGAATAATTGCATGGTTCGTATACAACCCGGTAGCCGCCAATCTGCTGATGATGATCCTGGTGGTAGGCGGCCTGCTGGCGCTGCCAAGAACTCACCAGGAAGAGTTCCCCAACATCGAAGTGGATGCGGTACATGTGAAAGTTCCCTACCTTGGCGCCGCACCGGAGGAGGTAGAGTCGGCAGTTTGCGTCCGCATTGAAGAAGCCGTGCAGGGCAGCGAGGGTATAGACACTATTCGTTCCACTGCCTCGGAAGGGTTTTGTTCCGTCATCATCGAGTTAGTGGATGGCGTCGACAAAAACAAGGTCGCCAACGACATAAAGAGTAAGGTCGACGCTATCGACGCCTTTCCTGCAGAGACGGAGAAGCCGGTCACAGCCGAGGTCGCTATATTGGCGACGGTCATGCAGATCGCCGTTGCCGGTAATGCGGATGAGCGCACCCTGAAGCTGGTGGGGACAAAGTTACGCGATGATATCGCCGCCCTGCCCGGCGTATCCCAGGCAACGCTGCTGTATGCGCGCCCGTACGAGATATCTATCGAGGTTTCGGAGCGGACCCTGCGTCGCCATGGCCTGACCCTGCAACAGGTGGGCGATGCAATAGGCCGCAGTTCGCTGGATATCCCGGGTGGCTCTGTGCGCACCGGGGAAGGCGAGATCCTGTTACGCACCATAGGCCAGGCCTATTCGCGCCAACAGTTCGAGGACATCGTGGTGCTGACGCGCAACGATGGCACGACCCTCACCGTGGGTGAACTGGCCACAGTGGTAGACGGCTTTGAAGAGGCCGAGCTTTACTCACGACTGGACCAGCAACCGGCGGTGGGCATCAAGGTATCCAGGGTTGGCAAAGAGGACGTACTGAAAATTGCCGAGCAGGTAAAGGCCTACCTCGATCAGGCGCGACTTGAAGTTCCAGAGGGAATCGACCTGTTGATCTGGCAGGACGAGTCCCAGGACCTGGTTGACCGTCTGGACACGCTTACCAAAAACGCTCGCAGCGGATTGCTGCTGGTGCTATTGATCCTGACCCTGTTCCTGCGCTTTCGACTGGCACTCTGGGTCGCCGCCGGCATCCCTGTTGCCATGTTGGGGACAGTAGCTCTGTTCCCGCTATTTGATATCTCCATCAGCACCATGTCGGTAATGGGCTTTATTCTTGTTCTGGGTATTCTGGTTGACGATGCCATCGTCATCGGCGAGCGCGTTTACACTCACGAGCAGATGGGCAAGGACCGCAACACCGCAGCGATCGACGGCGCGAAGGAAGTATCGGTGCCAGTCATTTTTGGCGTACTGACGACCATGGCGACCTTCCTGCCGATCGTCAACATTCCGGGTGAGATGGGCGACTTCTTCGTAGCAATCGGGCTTACCGTGATCATCGCGCTGTTTTTCAGTGTGGTGGAGTCCCAAATGATTCTTCCTGTACATCTGGCACACCGCAAGGCAGAGAAAACCAAGGGAGACAATGCCCTGTTAAATCGCTGGCTGGACTTGCAGGATACGCTGTCCAACAGCCTGCAGGTGGTGGCCGTTCGCTACTACCAGCCAGCCGTGGAGAGAGCACTCGCATGGCGCTACCTTACCGCAGTGATCGGTATTATTGTTCTTGCCCTCACCCTGTCGCTGTTCGCCAGCGGGCGCATGGTATTCCAGTTTTTCCCCGATGTTGAGGGAACGCGACTCTATGCCGTGGTGACCCTGCCGGAAGGCACCCCCATAGAGCGCACCGAATCGGCGGTAAGACAGTTGGAAGACGCCGCAGAGACGCTGCGTGCAGAGCTGGATGCAGAGCTGCAACCCGGTGAAGCCAGCAAGATCAACCACATTTTCGCGGTATTGGGCGGCCTTATTCCCAAGGGTTCGCTGAACCTGTCTGCGGGCGGCCAAAGTAATATTGCCGAAGTCGGCATCGAATTGAACCTGCCGGCTGACTACAGCGGCTACTCTACCAGCCATTACGCAAATCGCTGGCGAGAACTCACCGGCAGCATTCCCGACGCTATTGAACAGCGCTTTGATGCCTCCGCATTCGCGGCAGGTGATGCCATCGATATTGAACTTTACGGCAAGGATTTCGACGAACTGCGTTCAGTGGCAGCGGAGTTGCGCGCAGCACTGGAAACATACAATGGCGTGGTGGACATCACCGACACGTTCCGCGCTGGCAAGCAGGAAGTGCAGCTTCAGCTGTTGCCTGAGGCACGTAGCCTGGGCCTGACACTGCACGACCTTGGCACACAGGTACGCCATGCCTTCTATGGGTATGAAGCGCAGCGCATCCAGCGTGGCAAGGACGACATAAGGGTAATGGTGCGCTATCCCGAGGAACAACGTCGCTCATTGGGCGACCTGGAGGCCATGCGCATACGTACCAGCGAAGGTGTCGAAGTGCCGTTCAGCAGCGTTGCTAGGGTCAACCTTGATCGTGGATACACCACCATAAACCGCGTGGATGGCCAACGGGTCGTGCGGGTCATTGCCGACGTCGACCGATCGGTAACCACTCCGGAAAGCGTGCTCGACTCCCTGGCCAAGCGTGAACTGGCCGACATCCTCGATCGTCACCCCGGCGTCACCTACAGCCTGGCGGGCGAGGCAGAATCACGCAGTGAATCCATGGGCGGATTAGTCGCTACTGCGCTGCTTGCACTGCTGGTCATCTATGCGCTGCTGGCCATTCCGCTGCAATCCTATCTGCAACCACTGGTGATCATGAGTGTGATTCCCTTCGGTGCCGTTGGGGCAATAGTGGGCCACCTGATAATGGGCATAGACCTGGTATTCTTTTCGCTGCTGGGCATTGTGGCTTTATCAGGGGTGGTGGTGAACTCCAGCCTGGTGTTGGTTGATTACATCAACAAGCAGCGGCAATCCGGGCAGGACCTGCTTTATGTGGTCAGTCATGCTGGCAGCGTGCGCTTTCGCCCGATAATCCTGACCAGTGTCACCACTTTTATCGGTCTGGCACCAATGATGATGGACAACACCATTTCGCTGACCATGTTCGTGCCGATGTCCGTATCCCTGGGCTTTGGTGTATTGATGGGTACCGCCATCACACTATTCCTGGTGCCCTGCCTGTACCTGATTCTCGAGGATCTTTTACACCTGGCGGGGCGGCGTCCTGCCCCCGGCGACGAGACCACAACCTACATTGGGGGTATAGAGACCAACTAATACCTGCTCAGCAGCATGTCACGCGTCATCTCGCGCGGCCTGGCGACCCGCCCGGCGGCGGGTGTGAGCCGTTGCCGTCGCGACCAGCGGATCATCCGGCCAGGGATGCTTTGGATAGCGCCCTTTCATCTCCTTCTTGACCTCCTGGTAGCTGCTGCGCCAGAAGCCGGCCAGGTCCTGGGTGACCTGCAGGGGACGCTGCGCCGGTGACAGCAGGTGCACCTGCAACGGCACTTGACCACCAGCCACCGTGGGCGTCTGCTCACAACCAAACATTTCCTGGAGTTTGACTGCCAGCACCGGTGGGTCCTGGGCATAATCAACGACGATGTTGGAACCCGAGGGTACGCTGAGTCGTTCCGGGGCCAAACGCTCAAGTTCCAGTGGCAGCGGCCAGGCCAACTTCGCATGCAAAATTTTCTTGAGGTCCAGTTTGCGAAAGTCATCCAGCCGATTTACATCGCCCAGGTAGGGTAGCAGCCAGTCTTCCAGCGAATCCAGCAGGTGGTCGTCGCCCAGGTCCGGCCAGGGGTTGTCTATTTCACCCAGGTTGATCCGATGCAGCAATTGCACCCTACTGCGCCACTGGCGGAGAGAGTCCGTCCAGGGCAGCATATCCAGGCCCTTGCGGCGGACAACGCCCAGCAAAGCGATGCCACGGGCTTCTTCAGAAATCTCAGTCAGCGGCTCGCTGCCAATCTCGATCATACCCACGAGTCGACGACGCTGTGCGGTAAAACGTTCCAGTCGCACATCCCACTCCACCCTATCCTCTTCGTTCACCAGAGGCGCCAGCGCCTCGCTGAAGCAGGACGGGTTAAGGGCGGCGGCGCTATAGATTCGATCCGCAGAACTGCCTGCCTGCCCGCCAATTTCTGCCGTTGCCAGCCACTCCTCACGAGCGAGTTCGTCCCCTGACGGCACACGCGCGGAGCGCCCGTTTGCCAGTTGATAGTCTTCACTGCTAGCGGCGCGCCGACGGGCTATGCGATCCGGGTAGGCACTTGCCAGTAACACTCCCATCACGTCATCGCTGTCCAGGCCCATGGCGAAACGCTTTGGCTTGTGTACCTCGGAGGCAATGCGCGCATAACGCCGCGCCAGTTGCCAGGTGCGACGAAACCAGCCCTCTGCGCTCGCCGGACACGGCTGCTCGCCCATCAGCACAGCAATGATCTGGCCCAGGTCGATACCAGTGCCGGCCAGCGGATGACGTTCCGCGAGTACAGCAGCCAGCAGGCACGCCGTTTCCGTGGCATGAATGTCGCAGGCAACCAGCAGCATGTGCGCGAGGCGGGGATGCAGCGGCATCTGTGCCAAACGAACCCCGTGCGGTGTCAATTGCGGCCTGCCATGCTCATTACTGTACATGGCGCCGATCTGCCCGAGGATGTCCAGGGCCTGGTTCCAGGTTGCCGCGGGTGGCGGGTCAAGCCAGGCCAACTCTGCAGGATCACTGACGCCCCAGGCGAGCAGTTGCAGGACCATGGGGGCGAGATCTGCATGCAATATCTCCGGGGCAGCCTGGGCACTGAGGCGCCCGTGCTGCTCCTGCGACCAGAGTCGATAGCAGTGGCCTGGGCCCAGCCGGCCCGCCCTACCCTGGCGCTGCTCAGCGGAAGCGCGCGAGACACGCCGGGTTGTCAACCGGGTCATACCGGTAGCGGGGTCAAAGAACGCCTCTCGTACCAGACCTGAATCGACCACCGCCGAGATGCCCTCAATGGTCAAACTGGTCTCTGCTACATTGGTAGAGAGTACAACTTTGCGTTGTCCCGCCGGAGCGGGCGCGATGGCCCGCGACTGCTTTGCCATACTCAGACCACCATACAGTGGCGCCAGCAGCACGCCTTCATGGTGATCATCATCAAGGGCGCGGGCCAATTCGCGCCCCACGTTATTGATCTCGCGTTGACCGGGCAGGAAGACCAGTACACTGCCCTCCTGTTCGCGCAGAGCCTTGCGCACCGCCGAGACAACTGCGGGCGCCAACGGATCTTGCAGGCGATGCGTTCTTCCGTAATGCGTTGTAACGGGATACTGCCTGCCTGCTGATGTGATTAACGGCGCATTGGCCAGCAACCCGGAGACCGCGTCGCCATCCAGGGTCGCCGACATCACCAGTAGTTTCAGCGCCGGCCCTTCCCTGAACAGTTCGCGACCTTGCAGGCAGAGGGCGAGGCAGAGGTCAGAATCCAGGCTGCGTTCGTGAAACTCATCGAAAATAACCAGACCAACCCCTTCCAGGCCTGGATCGGACTGCAGGCGCCGGGTGAGGATACCCTCGGTAATCACTTCGATACGGGTTGCGTCGCTGGTACGGGTATCCAGGCGGATACTGTAGCCCACCGTCTGGCCGACCTCTTCGCCCAATAACTGCGCCATACGCCCCGCAGCAGCCCGGGCAGCCATTCGCCTGGGTTCCAACATCACGATCTTGCGACCCTGTAACCAATCCTGGTCCAGCAACGCCAGCGGCACGGCGGTGGTCTTACCGGCTCCCGGAGGCGCCTGCAGCACGGCCTCGTCAGCGATCTGCAGGCTGTCCTGTAATTCTGTGAGAATGTCGCTGACCGGCAGGTCCTGGAACGTTTTTTCGTACATCGGCAGATATTAACTTAGGGCGCGTGTGCAGGCCATGAAAACTAGTGCTACCTGCGTCCCGCAGCGCCGTGGCTGCTCAAGAAATGACCGCTATCCTTGCGCGCAGCAATTATGCGTCACCAATACACCGGTACCGGCCACGGGCAGGCTGCTGCGCGGTACCGGGCGCATCGCCCGGCGCAGCACCAGCCTACCGATGGCGCCCCTGTATCTTTACCAGCGCACGCCGGCGGGGGGTTGGTAGCTGTCCAGCACATTGACGTAATTGGCGCGTAGAAATGCGGCTGAATCCGTGGCATTACGCTGACTGACACTTCCCTTCATCTGCTCTATCGAGGTGTATTCACGTTCATCAAGCCACTCTTCCAGGGACTTGAGCACCATCGCCAGGTGACCCGGGCCACTGCGCAGCAAGGCGCTGCACATATGCGTGACATCGGCGCCGGCAAGCAGCGACTTTAGTACATCGTGCAAGTCGTGCACGCCACCGGTAATGCCGAGTGAGCAGTCAGTGCGCCCGAAGAGTATAGCCAGCCAACGGATTCGCATCAGTGACTCCTCCGACGTGGACAGCTCCAGTTTGGGTACGACCTCCAGCGTATCCAGCTCTATGTCGGGCTGATAGAAACGATTGAATACCACCAGTCCATCCGCCCCTGCCTGCTCCAGCCGTTTTACAAAGTTAACTGGCGAGGAGAACTGAGCAGAGAGCTTCATGGTGATGGGGATGCTCACCTCGGCACGGACCGCCTGCAGCACATCGACGTAACGATTTTCTACCTGACAGCAATCCTCGTCAGGTCCGGCAGGAATATAGTAGACATTTAGTTCCAGTGCATCTGCCCCGGCCTGCTGCAGCGCCTGGGCGTAGCTAACCCAACCCCCGGTGGTGGTGCCATTGAGACTGGCGATCACCGGGACCTCCAGCGCACTCTTCAGTGCCTGCAGGTGCTCAAGGTATTGTTCCTCATAGCTGGTGTAATTATCGGGCACGGGATGAAAGCTCTCCGCTTCACCGTGGCCCAGCGATTGGTGGTGAAAGAAACGGGCCAGGCGCGCATCCTCTTCCTCTATTTTTTCCTCGAACAGGGAGTGCATGACCAGTGCGGAGGCACCGGCGTCCTCCAGCCGTCGGGCAGAGTCGAGGTGCTTACTCAGTGGAGAAGAGGAAGGTACCAGCGGGTTTTTCAGCTTCAGCCCCAGGTAATTCGTGCTCAGATCTGCCATCTTATTGCCCTCCCTCTGTTACCGGGGCCACTCCCGGTTTCTGCTTGCCCGCCTTGGCCTGGGCCAGCTCTTCACCGTCAGTCCAGTCCAGCTCCGAAAGCTGTTTATAGTAGTGATAGCGATTGTTGACGAACTGCTGCTCTTCTTCCACCAGCGTCTCGGCCACCTCGGGATGAGTGTGCCAGAGCATGCTGAAGCGGGTCTCGGTCTGCACGTAATCGCGGTAGGGAATGCTGGGCGCCCGCGAATCGATCTTCATCGGTGGCTTGCCCTGTGCAATGTTCGCCGGGTTAAAGCGGAACAGCGGCCAGTGCCCGCTCTTCACGGCCATATCCTGCTGCTGATGGTTGCGCGACATATCCACCCCGTGGGCGATACAGGGCGACAGCGCCAGGATCAGGCTCGGCCCCGGGTGTGCCTCAGCTTCAAGAAACGCATTCAGCGTCTGGGTATCCTTGCCACCGTAAGCAATCTTTGCCACATAAACGTTTTCGTATTCCATCGCCAGCAGGGCCAGGTCTTTCTTGGGCGTGGTCTTGCCGGCGGAAGAGAACTTGGCGACTGCACCGCGCGGCGTCGCCTTGGATGTCTGGCCACCCGTATTGGAGTACACCTCGGTATCCAGCACCAGCAGGTTCACGTCTTCCCCGGATGCCAGCACATGGTCGAGGCCTCCATAGCCAATATCGTAGGCCCAGCCATCGCCGCCAACTATCCACACACTCTTGCGACACAGGTTCTCGCTCAGGGTCAGCAGCTGTCGGGCCAGTGGCGAGTCGATACCCCGCAGCGCGACGTCAAGCTGGGCAACGCGTTGCCGCTGCTCGTAGATACCGGCCTCGCTGGACTCATCGGCTTCGAGAATGGCCCGCACCAATTCCTCATCCAACTGCCCGTGCAGGGCCTGCAGTGATTCGCGCGCCATGTCCCGTTGTTTGTCCACGGCCAGCCGCATACCCAGGCCAAACTCGGCGTTGTCTTCAAACAGCGAGTTATTCCATGCGGGGCCACGGCCGTCGGGCGACGTGGTGTAGGGCGTGGTCGGGAGGTTGCCACCGTAGATGGAGGAACACCCTGTGGCATTAGCCACGAGCATGCGGTCACCAAACAGCTGGGTCGCCAGCTTCACGTAGGGCGTCTCGCCACAACCTACGCACGCGCCGGAGAACTCAAACAGCGGCTGCATAATCATCGAGCCGGCAATCGTGTTGTTCTTTATCGCCCCGCGATCATACTCGGGCAGGGTCTCAAAAAACTGCCAGTTGTCCCGCTCCGACGCACGCAATGCCGGTTGCGGCGCCATATTCAGTGCCTTGCGGCTGACATTGGACTTGTCACGGATCGGGCAGATATCCACACACAGCGTACAGCCGGTGCAGTCCTCTGGCGCCACCTGGTAACTGATGTGATATCCCTCGGGGAAACCCTTTGCCTTAACCGGTGCAGACTTGAAGCTGGCAGGCGCATTCTCCAGCGCAGATTCATGGAAAACCTTGGAGCGGATCGCACTGTGTGGACAGACAAAAGGACACTTGCCGCACTGGGTGCAGATGTCCGTCTCCCAGACGGGAATCTCCAGGGCAAGGTTGCGTTTCTCATAAGCGGCCGTTCCCAACGGAAAGCTGCCGTCTTCAGGCATGTGACTGACCGGGATCATATCACCGCGCCCGGCAATAATTTCTGCAGTGACCCGGCGCACAAACGCCGGCGCATCATCGAGCAGAGAGGCCTCCTCCTCGACTGCGGCACCCACTGCCCCCAGCGGAATCTCGTGCAGGCACGCTAACGTTTCGTCGATAGCCTTGAAGTTAAGCTCGATAATCCTGCGGCCTTTACGCCCGTAAGTTTTCTCCACAGCCTGCTTGATCGATGCGATGGCATCATCCCGGGGCAGTATGCCGGAGATAGCAAAGAAACAGGTCTGCATGATGGTGTTTATGCGTTTCCCCATACCACTGCGGTTGGCCACGTCATAGGCGTCTATGCTGTAGACTTTGATTCCTTTGTCGATAATCTGCTGCTGCATTGTTGCAGGCAGGCCGCCCCAGACCATATCCGCTGCAAGCGGTGAATTGAGCAGGAAAACCGCTCCGGGACTTGCGTAGGAGAGAACGTCGTACTTGTCGAGGAAGTTAGGCTGGTGACAGGCAACAAAGCGCGCATCTCCCTCGCCGATCAGGTAACTGGAACGAATACGATCCGGACCGAAGCGTAGGTGGGAAATGGTAACCGCGCCTGACTTTTTCGAGTCATAGACGAAGTAGCCCTGGGCGAACAGGTCAGTGCTCTCGCCGATGATCTTGATACTGTTCTTGTTGGCGCTAACGGTACCGTCGCTACCGAGACCATAAAAAACAGCCTGAAAGGTTTCATCGTTGGCACGGGTGCGGAACGACGCGTCCCAGTCAAGGCTGGTGTGACTGAGGTCATCGTGAATGCCTATGGTGAATTGATTGCGTGGCTTCGGCTCGCCTATCTGGTCGAATACCGCCTTGATCATCCCCGGGGTAAACTCCTTGGACGACAGGCCGTATCGACCGCCAACCACAACCGGCATCTGCGCAAAGCGCCCCTCCCCGCTCAGTACGTCCTGGGCGATGGCAGTCACTACATCCTTATACAACGGCTCGCCATCGGCTCCGGGCTCCTTGGTGCGGTCCAGCACAGCGATGCGACGCGTGGTTGCAGGCAGCGCCTGCAACAGTGCCGCCGCATCAAAAGGCCGGTAAAGCCTGACTTTCAGCACGCCCAGCTTTTCGCCCTTCTCCACCAGGCAATCAACAGTTTCGTGGACAGCCTCCGCACCGGAGCCCATTAGAATAATGACGCGTTCAGCATCCTCCGCGCCCTCGTACTGGAAAAGGCGGTATTGGCGCCCGGTAAGCTCAGCAAACCGGTCCATCGCAGCCTGCACTATTCCCGGTAATGCCGAGTAATAGGGATTGACCGTTTCCCGGGCCTGGAAATACACGTCCGGGTTCTGCGAACTGCCGCGCAATACCGGGTGAGCCGGCGACATGGCCCGGCCACGGTGCGCGTGCACAGCCTCGTCGTCCACCATACTGCGCACGATTTCTGCAGGCACCTGCTCTAGTTTGGCTACTTCGTGGGAGGTGCGGAAGCCGTCGAAGAAATGTAGAAATGGCACGCGGCTTTGCAGGGTTGCCGACTGGGCGATAAGCGCCATGTCCATCACCTCCTGCGGGCAGTTGGATGAGAGCATGGCGAAGCCGGTCTGGCGGGTAGACATAACATCGGAGTGGTCGCCAAAAATAGACAGGCCCTGACAGGCAATAGACCGAGCGGCGATATGAAACACCGTGGGTGTCAGTTCCCCGGCAATCTTGTACATATTCGGGATCATCAGCAGCAGGCCCTGGGAGGCGGTGAAGGTGGTGGCCAGGGCACCTGCCTGCAAGGCACCATGGATCGCCCCGGCCGCCCCACCCTCACTCTGCATTTCGACAACTCGCGGTATGCTGCCCCAGAGATTGGTCTGCCCGTTGGCAGACCATTCATCGGCGAATTCGCCCATATTGGAAGAAGGCGTGATCGGGTATATGGCAATCACTTCATTGGTTAAGTGGGCAATGCTTGCGGCGGCCTGATTACCGTCGATGGTGACTGTCCTGGCTTGCGACATAATGAACCCCTGATCCCGTGGCGACCAATAACAGTGCTACAGAATAGACGGCTTTGAGGATTGGTTAATTGATCCGTATCAGTCTTGCAGGAGCGGAGTGTCCTCGATGCCGCGCACAGCGATCATTACGGCGCGACTGCAGTTTTTGCGCTGTTTTTCCAGTGCCCGATAGGCGTCACTGGCATAGAAATCGGTGAGCGTATCCATGGAGGGGAAAGCGATGAGCAATAAACACTGCGGGGTAACGGGCCCTTCCAGCACCTCAATCTGGCCACCGCGCACAAGGTAGTGCGCCCCCACCGCTTCGAGTAGCGGACGCAGCGCCTTCTGATACTGCAGGTAGTCCGCTATATCGAATATGTCGACATCGATAATGGCGTAGGCCGTCATTCCCAATCCCAGGCGACTGATAGGTTCTCCCAGTAGGTCACGTTACGCCTGCTAGCGGAAATTTAGTTGTCCTGTGTCAATTTTTCCCCATTTGAAGAATCTCAGGCTTTAGATGGCGGGTGAATCGGTGTTCAGCAAACGATAGGAAAAGCGAGTTTCCAGATCCACTTTCCAGGGCACTCCAGCGACCTCTACGTAAGGGTATACCAAATAGTTAAGCGGCTGTGACTCGCTGGCGGGGCTCAGCACCAGGTCCCTGCCCGTACTTAAATGCACCCTGTCGGCGGGCTGGCTGCCGTAGTAGCGCTCCCTGTCCTGCGGGTGTTTCGCGGCTTCGGATGCATCCACGGGTAGCCAACCGGTGCCGGGCACATACATTTGAACCCAACAGTGATATCCCGACACGGCTCCTTGGAGACGATCAGTGGGCACGGGAAAGCCCATCTCGAATCTGGCGGGAATGCCTTCAGATCGCGCCAGCGCGATGAACAAGGCATGAAAATCCGTACAGTTGCCATAGCGCTCACTGCAGGCCCAGAACGTATCCCCGTTGCCCCAACCGGTACCCACTTTTTTGTACTCCACGTTATCCACCACCCAGTCATAGATAGCTCTCGCGGTGGCCTGCGGCGACTCATCAGCGCGCAGCGCATGCACTTCGGCGCGAATGGGGTCCAGCATCTCATGACCGACAGGGACCAGATTGTTGGACTGCAGATAGCGTTCCCGATCTGTTTCGTCAAGCACCCCCTCCTGAGCCAACACCCTGGAACGCGTCACCGTCCAGGTGAGATCCACGCTGATGGGGCCGTTCACATTGGCCGGACGATGCACACGGTAGTAGCGATTCCCGTAAACCGGCTCCACGCCAATCTCTCCCGGTATGGAAGATTCGATTCGGGTATCGAGAATTTGCTGATGCGCATCTTCCACCGGCAATGGCACATACAGGTCAACCGCGCCATGATTGGGAAACTCGCCTGCCAGCACGCTGTAGGTGAACTCAAAACGGTGTTCAGCCGGCTCCACCGCGGCCGTGGGGGTTGCCATGAGCAGAGACAGAATAATCAAACCGATGTGAAGCACGTTTGGACTCCCTGGATAAAAAGCGACGATTCTAAAGTAATTATCAAACGGCGCGTAGCCCCGCAGCGACAAGCAGCTATAATGCGTGCTTTACACTGTAGCCCCAGAGACAAACATGTCCCTCTTCGACAAAGACAACCAGCCTCTCGGCGAAAAAGAAGCACTTGCGCAGCATATCCAGATGGCGCTTGATACACCGGAGCCAGGTGGGCTGCAGCTGGAGTTTTTTTACCGCATCATTAAAACGCTGTTCAACCCGGTTATCCTCGGCGAGGAGAACCTGCCCGACAAGCCCTGCCTCTTTGTCGGCAACCATTCCCTGTTTGCCCTGGACGGCTGGGTACTCGGGCCCATGTTCTTGCGCGAGCTGGGCCGCTTCCCCCGGGCCATGGGGGATAAATTCCTGTTCACCAATCCGCGTGTAGGCGACCTGGTTCTGCGCAGTGGCGGAGTAATGGGTCATCCCGATGTATGCTCTGCCCTGATGGCGGACGGACGCGACCTGCTGGTGTTCCCCGGCGGGGCTCACGAAGCGGTAAAGTCCGCCCGCGATATGTATGAACTGCAGTGGAAGGAGCGCTATGGCTTCGTCAAGCTCGCTGCAAAAAACGGCTATACCATCATGCCCTTTGGCATGGTTGGTCCCGATGAGTTCTACGGGCATCTCATGGAAGGCGAGGACCTGCCGGAGTCCCCCATAGGCCAGCTACTGAAACGACTGGGGCTGCTCACCGAAGATACGCGCAAGGATATGCTGCCGCCGATCCCGGTTGGTGCGCTGGGCACTCTTTTTCCAAAACCACAGCGCTGTTACATCGGTTTCGGCGAACCGATAGACCTGGCAGCCATGAAAGGCAAGACCCCCACCAAGCGCCAGCAGCAGAGCATTCGCAGCCAGGTTGCAGAGCAGATAGAAACCCAGTTGGCGGAGTTGCTGTTTACCCGCGCGCAAAACCGGGGCCGGGACGGACTACTGCGACGCCTGCTCACGATCTGACAACGGCTACTCCTGCATCACCCTGGCCAGCCGTTCCGGATGCCGCCAGCGACCGCGGTATAGTCTGACAGCGTAGGCCGTGGAGATTGTCAGGAGCATGGCCACGAACACCCACCAGGACACCAGCGGATCCATCTTCCAACGCACGATAACGAAGTACTGTGCCACCAGCATCAGCCAGTGCAAGGAAGTGGAGGTAAACATGATCCAGCGGGTGTCACCCGCACCGCGCAGCACTCCGCTCGCTATAAGGATCACCGCATCGGCCATCATGTAGGTGCACAGGCCGATCATCATCATCGGCGCGAGCGTACGAATCTCATCGAAATAGGCGTCATCGGTGGCAAAGACTTCCACCAGTTCAACGCGAAATATCAGGAAAAGAAGCGCCAATAGACCGGAGTAGGACAAGGCGAGGATAAAACCCGAGGAAATCACCTGATTGGCGCGCTCCATGTCTTCGGCGCCCACGAAACGCCCGATGAGCGTCATTACACCGATACTCAGCCCCATCATCGGTACAAAAGACAACATGTCCCAGTTAAACACGATGGCCATGGACGCCCCCTGCACCACCCCATAACCCTGGAACATCAGCAGGAAAATATTGAAGGTTGCCGTATTCATGAAGCTTTCCAGGGCAGAGGGTGTGCCAAGGCGCAGGTAGCGCCGCATGACCCCCTTGTCCAGGACGAAGGAATCCATCACCGCAAAGCGCAGGCGATGCTGACGGTGAAAGTAGATCGTCAGGTACAGGCCAATAACCAGAAACTGCGCAACAATGGTGCCCAGCGCAGCACCGACGATACCCAGTTCCGGCATTCCCATACGGCCAAAGATCAGCGTCCAGGTGAGCGGTATATTCAGGCAGATACCGGCTATATTCACAGCCATAACCACCTGGGTACGGCCAATCCCGACAAAATATGAAGCCAGGCAGATCTTGATCAGTTGGAAGAAGCTGCCGGCCATCAGCGTATAGTAATAGGCTCGCTCCAGCGGCACCTGCAGCGGATCATGGCCCAGGTGAGGAAACGCCTGCCCCATACCGATGCCTATCAGCGCCAGCAGCGGCAGAGCACATACCGCGATGATAACGCCCTGGGTGACTACCCGGGGGCAACGCTGCATCTGCCCCGCACCATGATACTGCGCGACCAGCGCATTAGCGTAACTGATCAGCCCGATAAATAAGGACATGGAGAAAAAAGCCGCCACGCCGCCGCCCATCGCCGAAGCGACGTGCACCGCATCGATCTGGGCAAGAAACCAGCGGTCGGTGAAAACCATCACCGCAAATGCACCCTGGGAAACCACCATTGGCAGGGAGAGTCGGATCAGTTCCCGCAGGGTTGTCAGGGAAAGCGTGCGCACGCGGTACATGCCTCTATGGCGTTGGTGAAAAAAAGGGGCGCGATTATACCGCCTGACGCACCCTTAACATCCCCCGGGCCGGATTAACGGTAGTATTCACCGCCATTGGCTGCCAGGTATACGAATGAGACCCAGGCCGCCACGTTGTGGGCCAGGTCCTGTGGATCGATTTTATCCAGGGTATCGTTGGGTGTGTGATGCAGGTCGAAGTAGTCCCAACCATTCTGCCTCAGGCCCACCACGGGCACGCCCGCCTCGCGCAAGTACTTCATGTCCGGACCACCCGTGGCGTTATTGTCTCCCGGGCCCGCCCCCATCTGGCGAATCCAGACACCCAGTTCCTGCGCTGCAGCGACGCGCGCCTCGTCCACACCGGTATCAAAACGCCAGATACGCCCCGCACCAAAATCTGACTCCGAGGCAATAATGTGTTGCGACAAAGTCTGAGCATGCCGCTGGGCGTAGGCTTTCGCGCCTACCAGGCCGACTTCCTCCGCACCGAACAGGACAATACGCACCGTGCGCCGCAGACCCCCGGGCCCGGCTACGAGCAAGTGGCGGGCCGCCGCTATCACAATCCCTACCCCGGCACCGTCATCGATAGCGCCTGTGCCCTGGTCCCAGGAATCGAGGTGGGCGCCAATGAGCACAATTTCTCCAGCTGCCTCGGTGCCGGGAATTTCTGCGACCACGTTGCCGGAAGTGCCGGCCGGGCGCTGCTCAGGCGTAAGCAATATGCGCAGGCGCACGCCGTCATGTGCGCGCAGGATGCGCTGTAGCTGGTCCGCGTCTGGCGCCGACAATGCCGCCGCCGGCACTCCCGTGTCAGCGGCTGAATCAGTAAGCCGGCGCATCTGGCCGGTGTGAGCGAAGCGGTGACTACTGGTACCCACAGAGCGGATCAACACGGCAAGCGCGCCTTTCTGCTGCGCCGTATAAGCCGCATTCCGTCGCTTGACGGCAGCGACGCTGTAACCAGAGCCGTCCTGGGTACGAGTCATAACCTCGTCGATGAAAACGATTTTGCCCTGCACCGCCGATACCGGTGCAGCGGCGAGATCCGCAAGACTGGTAAACGCCGCGACTTCGCCTTCAACGCCGTCGGGGCCGGTGGACGTACTGCCCCCCAGCGCTGCAATCACCAGGGGCTGGGGGAAAGGCGCGGTGATCGCCGCTTCTTCCAGGCCGCGTACCCAGACCGGCAACTCAAAGGGTTCAACCCGCACATTGGCAAAACCCAGCGCCGACAACTTCCGCACCGCCCATTGCCGCGCACGCTTCTCCGCCTCGGTACCCGCAAGCCGCGGGCCTACCTCGGTTGTCAGGGATTCCACCAGCCGATAGGCGAGGTCATCAGCAAGGGCTTCGCCAGCCAGTTGTGCGGCCTTTTCCTGCATCTGTGGTGAGATGGTCTGGGCTATCGCGGTCGACATAGAGGCGGCAACCAGCAACAGGGTCACCATCAACCTGTTAACAAACATGGGGAAATCTCCGGATCAAAACAACATGGTAACCGCTGCGCTTTTATGACGACATGTACACATCCAGTACAGGTTTGCCTATACTGGCATGAAACTTTGCCCGGATTGGAAAGATGACTGACGCACCCGCCAAATGGCCTTTTCGCTGGGACCTGTTGCTACGCTATCGTTATATCGAGACCATCGCCTTATGGGAGGGCCGGCTTACCACCCGTCACCTGTGCGATACCTTTGGTATCGGTCGCCAACAGGCCAGTAAAGACATCAACACCTACCTCAGGGAAGTCGGTGTCGGCAATCTTGAGTACGACAAGTACCTCAAGGGATACAAACCTACCGGGGCATTTCATCCGCAGGTCACTCGCGGATTGGCTGACGAGTACTTGCACCTGATGGCACGCAACAACGAACTGATGAACATGTTCGAATCGCTCTCTCTCAACGTTGGCAACGTGGAGGTGCTCAGCCAACCGTTGCGCGACGTGAAGCCGGAGGTACTGCGGCCCATCATGCAGGCCGCGCGCCAGCAGAAGCGTCTGGACTGCGACTACGTCTCCCTCAATCATCCTGACCGTGAGGGACGTATCATCGTCCCGCATACCCTGGTGTATACCGGGCTGCGCTGGCACGTTCGCGCCTGGTGTGAAAAAAACCAGGAATACCGTGACTTTGTGCTCAGTCGCTTCCGCGATATCCCTGAGATCATGGACGAGTCCACGCATGGCGGCTCTGGCGACTCCGAGTGGAACACACAGGTAACCTTGCGCATCACTGCAGACCCACGACTGCAGCCGGCACAGCGCGAGGTCGTGGAAAGCGACTACGGAATGCACGATGGCGTGCTGACGGTCAGCACAAGAGGTAAACTGGTGCCTTACGCACTGAAGCTATTACACATCAACCCCAGGGAAGAACTCGACGACCCCACGGCGCAGCAAATCGTGGTGGCCAACCGCGAGGAAATCGAGCACTGGCTATTCGGGTAAACACCATGAGCAGACATAACCAGTACGAGGATGCCTTCAGTGAACAGGGCTTCTGGAATAAACTGAAAAAGTACGCGAGTGCTGCGGGCCGTGAAGTGGTTGAGAAAGCACTGCTGCTGTTCTATGCCATGCAGGAAGAGCAGGCGCCCGCCTGGGCGAAGGCCACTATTGCCGGCGCACTGGGGTATTTTATCGTGCCCCTGGACGCCATAACCGATCTGACACCTGCCGTGGGCTATGCAGATGACCTGGGCGTACTGGTGCTGGCGCTCGCCGCCGTAGCAAGCTACATCAATGATGATGTCCGCCAGAAAACCGCAGCGCGAATG
This sequence comes from Pseudohalioglobus lutimaris, assembly GCF_002866825.1. Lineage (GTDB taxonomy): Bacteria > Pseudomonadota > Gammaproteobacteria > Pseudomonadales > Halieaceae > Halioglobus > Halioglobus lutimaris. Next base: position 80,916 of record NZ_PKUS01000030.1, read on the forward strand.
GAGGCATGGTTCGGCAGCGAAGAAGATGAGCAGCCAGCGGATGGCTGATCCATATCAAGGGACACCGGAGAGATAACTCTTAAGCTCTACCTGTTTCCCGCAAGGAAGGTTCATGATGCGCAAGATCTATACCGTGCTTTCACTGATTACCTGCGCTGTTGCCGCCAATAGTAATTTTGCCGCAACGCCAGACCAGGAAGTATTAATCGCTGAGGCCCAGGGATTAGTTAACGCTTTCGCCGGCAGGCTGAAGCCAGAACTGAAGCAGGCACTCAGCGACGGTGGACCTACCCTGGCCATCGAAGTCTGTGCCAGTCAGGCGCCGAAAATTGCGGACGCTCTCGCCGCCGAATCAGGGTGGTCCGTTAGCCGGGTAAGCCTGAAGGAGCGCAACGCCACCCGCGCAAAAGCGGATGACTGGGAACGGGCAGTACTGGAGGAGTTCGACCAGCGCGCCGCCGCCGGGGAGCCACCGCCTGCAATCAATACCAGCGATATACGCAATGGGCAATTTCGCTACATGCAAGCCCAGGGGGTAGAAGGCGTCTGCCTGCTGTGTCACGGCGAAGAACTCAGTGAAGAAGTGCGCACCTCCCTTGAGCAGTACTACCCGGATGACATGGCCACTGGCTACAGCCTGGGCCAGGTTCGTGGTGCCATCAGCCTGTCCAGAGAGTTTTAATTATGAATCAGAAGTATCTGCGACCCAGCCGGTTCATCGACAGCGATCACCCGGACATTGTTGAACTTGTCCGCTCCCTGGTGGACTCCACTGCCAGCGACCAGGCGAACGCCGTGGCGCTGTATTATTGGGCCCGGGATGAGATTCGCTACAACCCCTACTCTGTTGGTGGCAAACCCGATGATTACCTGGCTTCTACCACACTCCGCACCGGCGAGTCCTGGTGCGTACCCAAGGCGTTGCTTCTGGCCGCCATGTGTCGGGCAGCGGGTATACCGGCAAGGGTAGGCTTTGCCGATGTGCGCAATCACCTCTCGACCGAGCGCATGCGCGAGATGATGGAAACCGACCTGTTTTATTTTCATGGTTACACGTCTGTCTTCCTGAATGGTCAATGGGTCAAGGCAACGCCCGCATTCAACATAGAGCTGTGTGATCGCTTTGGTTTGCTCCCGCTGGAATTTGACGGGACCCAGGACAGCCTTTACCACTCATTTGATCGCGCTGGTAACCGGCACATGGAATACGTTAATGATCGCGGAGAACACCTTGACCTGCCCTACGACGAAATGATGGGCGTATTTCGCCTCCACTACCCGAAAATGATGCAGGCACTGGGCGCCGCCGACATGCAGCCTCAGCAGTGGAACGATGACGTCGACAGCGAGGTACAAAAGCAGCCTCTGCCAGCCTCGTAAACGATGGTGACTGGCTTCAGGGGCCCACGACCCCGGTCTGGTAGGACGTCAGGTCTATCAACTCCAGTTCATCCAGCCCGACCGGCTGACCACTCAACCACATCACCAGACGGCTCCCGTCGGTGAAATAAGGGTCACCGGTCAGGTTCCCGCGGGGTTGTTCGTAGGCTGCAGCGCCGACTCCGCCTATGTAGCCAAAGGCCTTCAGTGCCTGATTGAACCCGAGATCCTCCAACAGAAACTCACGGGTTTCATCGACGTCAGGGTCAATCTTGTGGGTAGTGATCGTTTTGCGGGTAAAGCGCACCCCAATATCACGACTGATCTGGCCCAGCCACACCGGCTTGCCCTGGTGCAACAGCGGCGTCATCCAGAGACGCAGGTGATTGCGCTCGTGGATACTGCTGCGCGCACGTTGGAAGGCAGCATCCTGCGGTCTGCCGAATACGTACAGTGCACTCACCGGGGAGTAGCGATACCGCCCGCCACTCAGCGCGGAGACTGCCGTTTTCCACAGCGACGCGCCGTAAATAGTTTCGGTTTCATCCCAGCCTGCCCGCATAAAGGCATAGTACAGCTCCTCTGGCTCGCCAATAATAACCAGGTTCAGCGGGTCACCCTTGTCACGACCCGCGGCGTCGCGCACGCAGCAGGGCATGGACTCGAGTTCAGCCACCAGTTGCGCCGTGCTGACTTCACGCAGTTCACCCGGTGAATAAAGGCGCTGCGCATCCAGTTCATAGTGATCTATCTTCAACCCTGGCACGGGCACAAAGAAGCTCATCAGATGGACTTCACCCTGACCTACCACGTCAACATTAAAGGACTTGGTACCCTCGTCCACGCGACTGAAAACATAGCCCGACTGTATACTGTGCGGTGGCACCGCCAGGGTCTTGTGACCCGTCTGTTCATATTGCTGGGCTACAGCCTCCAGTGGATTGTTGCGACTGCGA
>NZ_PKUS01000031.1 GCF_002866825.1 Pseudohalioglobus lutimaris
CGCTCAGCTGGAAAGTGTCTATCAACTAAGCAACCCCGCTAATCTGCGAAGAGCCTTTTTTATGCCTTGCGAATGGGGGGGGAGCGCATGGTTTTGGGTTTCGGGTTTCGGGTTTCGGGTTTCGGGTTTCTGGCCGGAGACTGGAGGGTGTCAGGGTTCGGAGGGGCAAAGATACTCACCCTGAAACCCTCCAGTCTCCGGCCCGGTTCGGTGTTGCAACGAATACTGAGATGAAACCCTTCAGTCTCCGGCGCGGTTCGGAGGAGCAAAGATACTCAGCCTGAAATCCTCCAGTCTCCGGCCCGGTTCGGTGATGCAACGAATACTGAGATGAAACCCTTCAGTCTCCGGCGCGGTTCGGAGGAGCAAAGATACTCAGCCTGAAATCCTCCAGTCTCCGGCCCGGTTCGGTGATGCAACGAATATTGAGATGAGATCCTGCAGGCTCCGGCCCGGTTCGGTGGTGCAACGAATATTGAGATGAAACCCTTCAGTCTCCGGCGCGGTTCGGAGGAGCAAAGCTACTCACCCTGAAATTCTGCAGGCCCGCTTACAGTTTTCCTTTCAGGGCGTAGAGTGTTTCCAGGGCCTGTCT
>NZ_PKUS01000032.1 GCF_002866825.1 Pseudohalioglobus lutimaris
TGCAGGCCCGCTTACAGTTTTCCTTTCAGGGCGTAGAGTGTTTCCAGGGCCTGTCTTGGGCTCAGGTTGTCCACGTCCAGTGCTTCCAACTCGTCTACTACCGGGTGCGGCGCAGGCGCGCTGAACAGGTCGACCTGGGGAGAAGCGGTCTTTTTTGCCTGTGCTGCTGTCGCGGTGACAACGACAGAACCACCCTCAGCGGGTCTTGCGTCTTCGAGCTCCTGCAGCTTTTCGCTGGCTGCCTGCAGCACGGGTGTGGGAATCCCGGCCAGTTTGGCCACCTGCAGCCCGAAGCTGCGGTTGGCCGGGCCCTCCTGAATATGGTGGAGGAATACCACGTGATCCTGATGCTCGGTGGCGTCGAGGTGCACGTTGGCCATGGTGGGGCACAGCTCGGGAAGGGCTGTCAGTTCGAAGTAGTGGGTCGCGAACAGGGTGAAGGCCTGCACCTTCTGCGCCAGTTCTACCGCCGCTGCCCAGGCCAGGCTCAGGCCGTCGAAGGTACTGGTGCCACGACCGACTTCATCCATTAATACCAGTGAACGCGGTGTGGCGTTGTGCAGGATGTTGGCGGTCTCAGTCATTTCCACCATAAAGGTGGAACGGCCTGAGGCGAGGTCATCCGATGAGCCGATGCGGGTAAAAATCCGATCCAGCGGCGCCAGTTTTGTTGCGCTGGCAGGCACGTAACTGCCGATATGTGCGAGCAGGGCGATGACGGCGTTCTGCCGCATATAGGTCGACTTGCCGCCCATGTTAGGCCCGGTAATCAGCAGCATACGCCGTGAGGCGTCGAGCAGTGTGTCGTTGGCGATAAACGGTTCTTCGAGGACCTGCTCCACGACCAGGTGTCGGCCCTGGCTGACTTCAAATACAGTCTCTTCACAAAATTGCGGCCGACACAGGCCAAGGTTGTCGGCTCGTTCTGCCAGGCAGGTCAGCACGTCGATTTCGGAAACAGCGGCTGCTGTGTCCTGCAGGGCAGCCAGGTGTTCGTTCAGTGTTTCGAGCAAGGCGTCATAAAGTGCTTTTTCGCGCGCCAGCGCGCGGCTCTTGCTGGACAGCGCCTTGTCCTCAAACGCCTTCAATTCCGGGGTGATAAAGCGCTCTGCGTTCTTCAGGGTCTGGCGGCGAATATACTCTGTGGGCGCTTTCTCCGATTGAGCGCGGCCAATCTCAATGTAGTAACCGTGCACGCGGTTGTAGCCTACTTTGAGCGTGGAGATGCCGGTGGCTTCACGCTCACGCCGTTCAATCTCCAGCAGGTAGTCGGCGGCGCCGGTACTGAGTTTGCGCAACTCGTCCAGTTCCTCATCATATCCGTCGGCGATAACACCGCCTTCGCGTATCACCACGGGAGGGTTGTCGATTATCGCCCGGTGCAGCAGTTCCACCAGGTTCGGATAATCGTTCGCGAGAGTGCCGAGCTCATCCAGGCGGCGCGCCTCGCAGTGGCCCAGTTCAGCGCGCAGAGGGGGCAGTGCGGCCAGCGAGCTGAGCAGTCGTGACAGGTCCCGCGGGCGTGCGCTGCGCAGTGCGACGCGGGTGAGGATGCGCTCCATGTCGCCTATGGGTTTGAGCGAGGCGCGCACGGGCTCGTAGTGGTAGTTGGTGCACAGCGCACCGATAGCATCCTGACGGGCCTCAAGCGTTGCAATATCGGTCAGGGGACGGTGCAGCCAGCGCCGCAGCAGGCGACTGCCCATTGCGGTCACGCACTTGTCCAGCACAGAGTAGATGGTGTTACTGTCGCCGCCGGCCATGTTCACATCGATTTCCAGGTTACGGCGAGTGGCCGCATCGAGAATAACGCTGGCCTCCCGGCTCTCGTGACTCAGGCTGCGAATGTGCGGCAGGCTGGAGCGTTGCGTGTCCTTCACGTATTGCAGCAGGCAGCCGGCGGCGCCAATGGCGAGGTCCAGACCATCGCAGCCAAAACCCTGTAAATCATGTGTTTGGAACTGCGCATTCAGGGCGCGGCGTGCGCTTTCGCTGTCGAATTCCCATTCGGGCTGGGCGCGAGAGCCTGGACGGCTGGTGATGGCGGTGTGACCGATGGTGTCGCAATACAGGGTTTCAGCAGGGGCAAGACGCTGTAATTCACCACTGAGGGCTTCATCGCCACTCAGCTCCAGCACCCGGAAACGCCCGCTACTCAGGTCGAGGTGGGCGATGCCGTATTGCTCTCCACGCTGGGAAACGGCGAGTAACAGCTTGTCTGTACGCTCGTCCAGCAATGCTTCATCAGACAGCGTGCCCGGGGTAACCACGCGCACCACTGCTCGATCTACGGGCCCCTTGCTGGTGGCCGGGTCACCTATCTGTTCAGCGATAGCCACGGATATACCCGCTTTTACCAGCCTGGCCAGGTAGCCCTCGGCGGCGTGGTAGGGCACGCCGGCCATGGGTATCGGCTCGCCATTGGATTTACCGCGCGCGGTGAGGGTGATATCGAGTACGTCCGCCGCTCGCTTGGCGTCGTCGTAGAACAGTTCGTAGAAATCGCCCATGCGATAGAACACGAGGTCGCGGGGGTGCTCCGCCTTGATGGCCAGGTACTGCGTCATCATTGGGGTGTGGCCGGTTTGCTTGGCTTGTTCAGTTGTCTTCATGGATGTCTTTATGTTCGTGGTACTGCCAGTAAGCGCGTCTGCCGGCGGGTTTGGCGCAGTACAGGGCCGCTGGAGAAGACCGCCAATATTATCACTGAATCAGGGCAAGATGCTCGCCAACCGTTGGTATGGGAGTGGCGCTGGGAATGTCTTGCCTGATCAGTCGCCCTGGGCTCACGAGCTTTACCGCCACTTCAACAGGCCGTAAGCGAATATAGAGGGTCAGGTAGATTGTATCCGGGCGTTGTTTCGATCACAGTGTGCGGCACAATCCGCACCCAACCGATGATGACCATGGACAAAATCGCCTTTTCAGCCGAGCAAAAAGACCGCATGGTGGGCAAAGTCAAAGCCTACGTAAACGAGGAACTGCAGCAGGATATTGGCAGTTTTGAAGCGGAGTTTCTAATCGATTTCTTTGCCCGCGAGTTGGGCGCGTATTTTTACAATCGTGGCCTGCATGACGCCCAGCAGGTGTTTAACGAGAAGGCCGAAGACATCGGCTACCTGATCCAGGAGCTGGAACAGGCGGAAACCTGAGCCCGCAGAAGTGCCGGGCACAATTTCGTCAAAGACTGCGGCTGGGCCAGTGCAGCAGCCAGTGCCCCGGGGGCCGGGGTGAATCCCCGGCCTGGCGCGGCGCTAGCGACGCATGTTGCGCGGTTGACGCTGCATTTGCCGGTGTTGTGTAGGGCGGTTGCGCTCATGTCGCGCACCGTTAGTGCGCGCTCGCCTGGCGCTTTCCATGTCGCGCTGGCGATTGTAGCTCGCAGGCCGTGAAGCGGGCTTCTGTATATCCCGGCTGGCCGGTTTAGCGACATCGCGAGTGGCCGGTTTCTCGCGTTCCCGGGTTGCCGGGCGGTTGAGGTCGGCGTCCTGTTTCCAGCCGCCCTTGTCACGTGTCTGCCACTGATTGTCCTCGTTTCTGACCACGCGACCGTCGCGGTCGGCATAGACATTGTTCTTCAGCTTGTTGTTGGAGGTGGCGCGCTTCAGGTCGCGCTGCACCGCTTGCGGGCTGGCCTTGCGATCACGGTTTTCTGCCCGGTCGTACAGGCTGTCCCGATTCAGGCCGTCGCGGCCGACGTTGAGCTCGTTGCGATTGATCCTGTCGCCTATATCCACGCGATTACCCACGTTGATATTGTTACCGATATTGATGTCCCCGGTATTGATCACCGTGGGGCCACGGTAGCCGCCGCCGTACCATCCGCGATGGTAATTGTTGTAGTAGCCGCCACCCCAGCTGACGCCAAAATTAAAGAAACCGCTGCTCCAGCTCAGGCCGAAGCTCCAGCCCGTCCAGGGGTTGTAACCGACATTGAAGCCCCAGGTGGGTGGGCGTGGGTAGTACCAGGGGCCGGGGTAGGGCCGGTAATACCAGCCAGAACCGTATACAGGTACGCCGTAGTAGGGGAAGGACCAGAGGTATCCCGGGGTGTAGCCCACGTAAACAACCTCCGGAGTGGACTCGTACACGTTCACGTAGGTGGTGTTGTATACGGGTGAACTGGCGGGGATCTTCTTGATTTCGTCGCTGGGAATACTGTCAGCGACTGCCCAGGGGCCGGTGGCTTTGGCTGCGGTGAACCACACGCCGTTATCGACCGCATAGTATTTCCCCTCCACAGCCAGAACCTGGGTGGCGGTATTCACTGCATAGGCGACCTGGGTGCCCGGGATATCCTCGAATTTCGGCTTTCCCTCGTAATTCACGGTCAGGGTGGCGTCGCGACTGATCGCTGCGGTCTGCGGGATCTGTGCGTCGAGCACGGCTTCCTCGGCCTCGGGCGTGCCGGCAACTGAGGTACGCAAGCCGCCAATCTCGGAAGCGGGGGGAATGTTGGCAAACGCCGCGGGCAGGCCATCTGCAGGTACGAAGGTCCAGGGGCCGTTTGTACTCTTGGCGCGAAACCAGCGCCCGGAAAGCAGCAGATACATATTGCCGGTGGGCAGGTCACGCAGCCACGGGGACTCGGTATTGGTGACATAGAGTACCTCGCCGCCCTCCATGGGCTTCCACTCTGGCGCGCCGTCGGTAACGATCAGCTCAGTCGGCTCTGTGGCGACCACAATTTCCGGCGGTGTGGGCCAGTCCCGGGTTTCTGTATCGGGGCCGGGCATGGCTTTCACCAGGTCTGCCGGTGGTGTAGTGGTGGGTGTCCAGGGACCCATGGCAGACTTGGACTGATACCAGAGTTTGCCATTGGTGACGTAGTGTTTGCCGCCCTTGTCGCGCACCACGGCGATAGGTGCATTGATTACACGCTGGTAGCTGCTGTTGTCGATATCGGCGTACTTCGGCTCACCGTCGTAGCTGAGCAGCACTGCCAATTGCTCCCGAAAGACAATTTTCGGCGGATCATTGTTGAGATTCTCCAGGCTCTTTTCCTCCAGCTCGGCCGTGGCCAGGCTGGCCGCGAGTCGCTCTCTGGAAATCTCAAACCCGGCGTCGGGTATCGCTGCTTCAACGATGGCCGTGAAACGCTGCTCACCGGCGTCTTTTGACTCTGGCCAGCGTACTTCGCGGACCTTCAGGTCGCGCACCAGTGCGGTGTCTGCGCTTTGGCCGGTGTCTATACGCGCTTCAAACCAGAAGGTGCCAAAGATCTGCTCGCCGCCATCCCCGGGTACCAGGGCCATCGCTGCGCGGCCGGTGAGTTGATTGCCCTTGAAGGTCTCTGGCTGGGGCTGGTAAACGATGATGGTGCCCTTTTCTGCAACCACTTCCTGTGGCCAGTCCAGCGCCCGGGCGGAGAGTGCGATCAAGGAAAGCGCGGCAAAGCCAAGCGCGATCAGAGCGTGTCGGAAAATATGCAATGTGCCCCCTTGTCCCGCCGCAGCCGCTGTGTGGACTGGCGCAGGCAAGTGCCGGATAGCACCACGCCTGCTGCGGATAGCATTAAGTGAACAAGGATTATAGGTGGGAAGCGCGGACTGTCCAATGGACAGCCTGCAGCAGGCGTCAGCCCTCGAAGGCTTTGCGTGGCTCGGAGACGCCGGGTGCGTCTGAGCCCTTGAGGTAGGCCAGCATTGTGTCCGCGTCGGAGACCTCGAAGGGATCTGTGGGGCAGTTGTCGCCGAAGTCTGCCTCGACGAACATCTTTTCAATCACCCCATCGTCCACCACCATGGAGTAGCGCCATGAGCGCATACCGAAGCCGAGGTTGGACTTGTCCACCAGCATGCCCATCTTGCGGGTGAATTCACCGTTGCCGTCGGGCAGCAGGAAGATCTTTTCGTTGCCGATGCTCTTGCCCCACTGGAACATAACGAAGGCGTCATTCACGGAAACACAGACGATCTCGTCTACGCCCTGGGCCTGGAAGTCCGCATACAGTTCCTCGTAGCGGGGCAGGTGGTTGGATGAGCAGGTGGGGGTGAAGGCGCCGGGCAATGAGAACACCACGACTTTTTTGCCAGCGAAGATATCGTCGGTGGTTTTGTCTTCCCAGCGGAACGGGTTGGGCCCATCCACGGACTCGTCGCGAACGCGGGTCTTGAAGGTAACATTAGGGACTCGTTCAAGCATTGGCATGATGATCTCCTTGTGATCGTCAGTGATTTGTTTATAAATATAGACAATGGCTACTAGCTTATCTAATTAATTATGACTATGTGACGCCCTCGTTTTTTACTATCATCCGGTCACTGGTAGTATGAGTCTCTTTCTACTTCAGGGGAGGGGCATCGCCAGGGAGAACGTGGTGACCTTAACTCACAGGTTTGCTGTTTATGGTTGATATCCGGCCTCTGGACGTCGTTGCGGATTCGCCCTGGTTTACCGGCCTGCCCGGGGATGCTTTGCAGCAACTCGCTGCATCCGCCACTATTCGCCCTTATCCACGGGGCAGTCAGGTCTACAGCGAGGGTCAGGTCACCCAGGAGGTTTTCTGTGTCGTCACCGGTCGCCTGCGCGTCGCCATTTCCAGTAGTGAAGGGCATGACTTTGCGATTATCGATCTCAGTCATGGTTTCTGGTTCGGTGAGCCCGTGTTGGCCAACGATGCGCCGCGCGTCACCTCGGTGCAGGCCATGACCGCGGCAGACGTGCTCGCCATTCCCCGCCAGGTTGTCCTGGAGGTGGCCGATGCCTATCCGTTGATGTACCGCAACCTCTTCCACGATCATGTCGCCGGCACGCGCAAGCTATACGGCCTGCTGGGCGGTATGTTGTTTTACCCACTGCGTGCCCGGGTGGCATCGCGGCTACTGAGTTTTGCCGACGAATTCGGCGTGGCGGACGAGTCGGGCACGCGAATCGATATCAAACTGACCCAGAACGATCTCGCGCGCTTGTCCCTGGGGTCACGTCAGCGTGTGAACAAAGTTTTGCGCACCTTCACTGAACAGGGCCTTATCGAGACCCGTGACGACCGGGTTGTGGTCCGCGACCGGGATGGGCTATTGGCTGAGGTCGAGCCTGGCTAAAGCACCTTCCGTTGCCACAGCTCTGCCCCTCGGTTCCTGTTAGGATGTTGATCAATAAACAATAACAACAACCGGGTAACACCTCTATGACAACACCCAGTGTTAGCCAGGGCGCTGCGCGTTACGGCCTGTTCATGTTGACCCTGGTCTACGCTTTCAACTTCGTAGACCGCCAGATACTGGTGATCCTGCAGGAACCGATCAAGCTGGAAATGGGCTTGTCAGACGCCCAGTTGGGGCTGCTCAGCGGTTTTTCCTTCGCCCTGGTGTACATTACGGCGGGGATTCCCATTGCCTGGTGGGCTGACCGAACCAACCGGCGCAACATAATCGCCGGGGCGCTGACCGTGTGGAGTGGCATGACCGCGCTCTCCGGTCTGGCGCAAAATTACACCCACCTTTTGTTGGCGCGCATTGGTGTGGGTATTGGTGAGGCAGGTGGCAGCCCTCCTGCCCATGCCATGATCAGTGACTACTATCCTGCCCACCAGCGTGGCACGGCCATGGCAATCTATTCCACGGGTGTGCACCTGGGAATTTTGCTGGGATTTATCGTTGGGGGCGTTGTCAGCCAGTACTTCGGCTGGCGTGTCGCCTTCTTTTCGGTAGGCATACCGGGCATCCTGCTGGCATTGGTGTTCTTTTTAACCGTGCAGGAGCCGCCGCGCGGTCGCTGGGAGGGCGCAGTACAACAAGTCCACAAGCCGACCCTGGCCGAGACATTGAAAACACTCTCCGGCTATCGCTCGTTCTGGTACCTGACCCTGGCTACCGGCCTCTCGGCCTTTGCCGGCTATGGCAGCGGTAACTTCGCGCCGTCTTTCCTCATGCGCAACCACGGTTTTACGGTAGGCGAGGTGGGATTGGTCCTGGCTTTCGTCGGTGGATTTGCCGGTATGGTGGGTACCTTTCTCGGTGGTTTTATAGCCGACAGGGTGGGGCATTCGGACCGGCGCTGGTATCTCTGGGTGCCGGCGATTTCCGGCATGCTCGCCATTCCCCTGAGTTTTCCCTACCTGCTGCTGGACAATACCGCCGTCGTGCTCGGCGTGTCGTTCTTTCTGTCTATCGCGATGAATACTTACCTGGGCCCGGCTCTGGCTATTTCCCATGGCATTGTGCCGCCGGCGATGCGCGCACAGACCTCTGCCATCCTGTTCTTTATTCTCAACCTCATTGGCCTGGGACTGGGCCCGCTGACCGCCGGCCTGCTCAGCGATTGGTACCAGCCGCGCTTCGGGGAGGACAGTCTCCGCTACGCCATGCTCACTGTGGCGCTGTTGAGTTCGCCCTCCATTGTCCTGTATTTGCTCGCCGCCCGGCGCCTGCCTGGCGACCTGGCACAAGGCCTGGAGATGTCACCCAGGTGACAGATGTAAGCCTGCGGTGTTGCTAGGATGTTGCTCCCCTTTTCTGTCTACACAGGAGCACGGCATGGCAATGAGAATCGTACCCAAGGACGAACTGGTCAACGAAATCGGCAAGAAGTTCGAACCCGGTAAATGGGTGACGCTGGACCAGCAGCGCATCAACGCATTCGCGGACTGCACAGAAGACCACCAGTTTATTCATATTGACGAAGAGAAAGCTGCCCAGACACCCTTCGGTGGAACCATTGCCCATGGCTTTCTCACCCTGTCCATGTTGGTGAAGATGATCGAGGGTATAGGAATCGCCCCTGAAAACGTGGTCATGGGCATCAACTACGGCTTCGACAAGGTGCGTTTCCTTGCCCCGGTGCGTGCGGGCAAGCGAGTGCGCGTCCACGCGGAAGTGCTGGATGTGACGACCAAGGACGGCAGTCGATTCCTTATCAAGCAGGGTATCTCGGTGGAGATTGAAGGCGAAGAAACCCCGGCATTGGTGGCTGAGTGGTTGTCGATGGTTGTCGCCGGCTGAGAGCAGTGCTTGTGTTACCGCTGCAGCGGTAACCCCCATTTATTGCGTGTTGCGTAGTGCACTTTGTGGAAGTTACGCAGGCATCGCAAATTTGTTTCTACAAGAGGATGAGTAAATCATGTCTATTCGCTATGACGGCAAAGTTGCCATTGTTACCGGCGCGGGCCAGGGTCTGGGTCGCAGTCACGCTATAGAACTGGCCAAGCGGGGTGCCAAAGTCGTGGTCAACGACCTGGGCGGTAACCTCGACGGCTCAGGCGGCGGCTCCGAGGCGGCACTTGCCGTGGTGGCCGAGATCGAGGCCGCTGGCGGTGAAGCCATGGCCAATGGTGCCAACGTCGCTGACTATGGCCAGGTAGAGGCCATGGTGAAGCAGACTGTGGACAAGTGGGGCCGGGTGGACATCCTGGTCAACAATGCCGGCATTTTGCGTGATAAGAGTTTTGCCAAGGGTTCACTGGAGGACTTCCGGCTGGTGTTGGACGTGCACCTGATGGGCACCGTCAACTGCTCCAAGGCATGCTGGGATGTGATGCGCGACCAGGCTTATGGGCGCATTGTGGTGACCACCTCATCGTCCGGTCTCTACGGCAACTTTGGCCAGACTAATTACGGTAGTGCGAAAATGGGCGTGATTGGCCTGATGAACACGCTGGTACAGGAAGGCGCAAAGTACGACATCCGCGTAAACGCGTTGGCGCCAACTGCCGGCACGCGCATGACTGAAGGCCTTATTCCCGAGGAGGCTTTCGCCTTACTAACTCCGGAAACCGTGACACCGGCCGTACTTTACCTGGTGAGCGAGGATGCCCCCAATAAGACCATCATGTGCGCTGGAGCCGGTGCCTATGCTGTGGCCAGGATAGTGGAGACGGATGGGGCATGGCTGCCGCCCGGGGAGCAGACCCCCGAGGGAATTGCCGCTCACTGGGACGCTATTGCATCGGTAGAGGGCGAGCGTCAGCCGGAGGCAGGTTTTGAGCAGACCGTGAAATTCACCGGTAAGGCGATGGAAGGTCTGGGCCTGGTGGACAAGTAAGCCGGCGCCGTCATTTACAACACTTTAGGAGAGACGATTATGAAAGCGCTAGTCTGCAAGGAACTGGGCCTGCCCGACAAACTGGAACTGGTAACGGATTGGTCGGAGCCTGAGCCGGGTGAGCACGATGTCATCGTCGACGTCAAGGCGGCGGGTCTTAACTTCCCCGATGTGCTGATGATTCAGGGCAAGTACCAGCACCAGCCGGAAATGCCGTTTATCCCCGGCGGGGAGTGCGCTGGCGTTGTCAGCGCGGTGGGTAGCAAAGTCTCGCGTTACAAGGTCGGTGACAAGGTGATAGCGGCCGCAGGTGTCGGTGCGTTCAGTGAGAAAGTACTGGCCAACGAATTCGGTGTTTTTCCCATGCCCGAGGCGTTGAGCTTCGAGCAGGCCGCGGGCGTGTGCATCACTTATTTCACCTCATACTACGCACTCAAGCAACGCGCCAACCTGAAAAAGGGCGAAACGCTCCTGGTGCTGGGTGCAGCTGGCGGTGTCGGTTCCACGGCAGTGGAACTGGGTAAGCTGATGGGCGCCAGGGTGATCGCAGCGGCCAGCTCCGCTGAGAAACTGGAGCTGTGCAAGCAGCTGGGTGCCGATGAACTGATCAACTACAGCGAAGTCTCGTTAAAGGACGCGGTGCGCGAACTGACCGACGGTAAGGGCGTCGACGTGGTTTACGACCCGGTTGGCGGCGATTACTCCGAGCCGGCTGTGCGCAGCATGGCGTGGAACGGACGTTTTCTGGTGATTGGTTTTGCCAGTGGCCCGATTCCAGCTATTCCGCTGAATCTGGCGCTGCTCAAGGGCTGCTCCATTGTCGGTGTGTTCTGGGGCCGCTTCTCTGGAGAGGAGACGGAGGTTCAGATGCAGAATGGAGAGGAACTCTGGGCACTGTTCGACGCCGGCAAGTTGAACCCGGTAGTGACAGACTGTTTCCCGCTGGAACAGTATGAGGAAGCCTTCAACTGCCTGATCGACCGCAAGGCCCGCGGCAAGGTGATTCTTACTACCTGATAGCCAACACTCACCGGGCGACCGTCCGCGATCGCCCGGTCGCACTGCTTCATACCCATAGAATGCTGACCTGAGGAGATACCATGCCAGCCCCGCTGCTTGACCGACGCGACCTGAAATTCATGCTCTATGAAGTGTTTGATGTTGAGTCAAGCCTCACGCGGGAACGCTACAGCGATCACAACCGTGAAACCATAGACGCTGCCCTGGACGTGGCGGAAACCATCGCCGAAAAGTACTTTCTGCCGTTCAGGCAAAAGATCGACACCAATCAACCGACTTTCGACGGTGAAAAAGTGCAGATGATTCCCGAGATCAAGCAGGCGCTTGACGCGGTGATTGAAGCGGGTCTTGCCTCTCCGGGCGCGGACTACGAGATGGGCGGCATGCAGCTACCGCCGCTTGCGACCTCTGCCGTTTATGCCTATCTCAACGCCGCGGGCAGTACCACGATGGGCTACATTGGGCTGACCAGTGCCAATGCCAACCTGATAGAGGCGCATGGTACACAGGCGCAAAAAGCAAAGTGGGTAGAGCCACAGCGAAGCGGGCGCTTTGCCGGCACTATGGCCATGAGTGAGCCCGGGGCGGGGTCCAGCCTGGCGGACCTGACCACCACCGCGGTACCACGGGATGATGGTACCTACCAGATAACCGGGAACAAGATCTGGATATCGGGTGGTGACCACGAGCTCAGCGAGAACATCGTTCACCTGGTACTGGCCAGAGTGAAAGGTGCGCCCAGGGGTGTGAAAGGTATTTCCCTGTTTATCGTGCCCAAGTTCCTGGTCAATGATGACGGCAGCCTGGGCGCGCGGAATGACGTGCAACTGGCCGGTCTGTTTCACAAGATGGGGGGACGAGGCCAAACCTCGACGGCGTTGAATTTCGGTGAGAAAGGCGGCGCCATTGGATACCTCGTGGGCGAGGAAAACCGCGGCCTGATGTACATGTTCCACATGATGAATGAAGCGCGGATCATGGTGGGCACCATGGCCGCCTCCACCGCCCTGTGCGGCTATCAGTATTCGCTGGACTACGCCAGGGAGCGGCCCCAGGGGAGACTGCCCTCGGCCAAGGATCCCCTGGCACCACCGGTGAATATTATCGAACACGCCGATGTAAAACGGATGCTGCTGTTGCAAAAAGCCTATGCTGAAGGGGCTTACGCGCTGTGCCTGATGGGCACCCAGCTGGCCGATGATGAGCATACGGCTCCCACGGAAGAGGAGCGAGCTGCGGCGCATGAGCTGCTCGACTTCCTGACGCCGATTATCAAGACCTGGCCCTCGGAATACGGCCCCAAAGCCAATTACCATGCGATACAGGTACTGGGCGGCTCCGGCTACGTCAACGAACACCCGGTAGAGATGATGTATCGCGACAACCGTCTCAATCCCATTCACGAAGGCACCACCGGAATCCAGTCCCTGGACCTGCTGGCGCGCAAAGTGCCGCAGAATAACCTGGCCGGCTATCGCGCCTGCTTGCGGGCCATTGGTGAGAGTATCGCGCAGGCCAAACAGGTAGAAGAGTTGTCTGTGTATGCATATGAGTTGGAGGCTGCGGTGGCGACGGTGAATCAGACTACCGAATTTCTGCTGGCTGCGATGGGAGAGCAGGACATCGACCTGGTGCTAGCCAATTCTGTCAAGTACCTGGACATGTTCGGTCATGTGGTGATCGCCTGGATGTGGCTCAGGCAGGGTCTGGTCGCGTCTGCTGCGCTGGCAGGCCAGCCGCATGACGCGGATGTGGCGTTTTACCGTGGGAAATTGCAGGCCATGCGTTACTTCTTCCGCTATGAACTGCCGGAGATTGGGGCCTGGTCAACGCTGCTGATGAATCTGGACGACACCTGCCTGGGGATGCAGAACGACTGGTTCTGATCCCCTGGCGTGATGCTCACGGCGTGGCGGCAATAAACGTATTCACCACCTCGGCGAGTTTCTCGCCCTGGTCTTCCTGCAGGAAGTGACCACCATTCTCGATGATGGTGTGGGCCTGGCCCTGGCAGCCGGGAATCAGCTTCTGCATGACTGCATCGCCGCCGGCGGTGATCGGGTCCGAGTCGCTGAATGCAGTGAGAAACGGCTTCTGCCATTGCTCCAGGACATCCCAGGCAGCGCGGTTTTTCTCGCTTGCCGGATCGTCGGGAGTGGCCGGCACCAGGGTGGGGAACTGTCGGGCGCCTTCCTTGTAGCTCTCGTCGGGAAAGGGTGCATCGTAACCCCGCAGGGTGTCCGCATCCAGTTCCGTGGTCGTGGCGCCGTCGATGATCTTCGACACCGGAAACTCGGGTACCTGTTGAGAAAAATTGCGCCAGTCGATAAAGGCCTGACCCAGGTCACGATCGCCGGTGGGCAGCATGGTATTCCCGGCGACGACGCGGGCGAATCGGTCAGGGTTTTCCGCAACCAGGCGCAGCCCTATAAGACCGCCCCAGTCCTGGCAGAATAGTGTGATTGCGTTCAGCTCCAGTTGGTCCAATACGGACTGCATCCAGTTCACGTGACGCTGGTAGGTATAGTCCTCGCGTTGGGTGGGCTTGTCTGAGCGTCCGAACCCGACCAGGTCTGGTGCGACCACGCGGTGGCCGGCAGCAAGCAGCCCCGGGATCATCTTTCGATACAGGAAGCTCCACGAGGGCTCCCCGTGCATCAGCAGTACCGGGTCTGCATTGCGGGGGCCCTCATCGAGGTAGTGCACACGCAACTCTCCCCCCTCACCGTCCGCGACCTGCAGGTAGTTGGGTTTGAAGGCATAGCCAGCCAGGTTGTCAAAACGCTCATCAGGCGTTCTCAGGTAATCCATGGTAACTCCTCGAGTCAGGTTCAGGTTGCCGCCCCGGGGTGCAGGGGAATGGACATGGGTAGCATGCTGCCACCAGCATAGCTCATGATTCGACAGTTTGTGGATGTTAGACTGCATGAATTGAACGGGTTGTGCATCGTATTTGCGTATTTTTAAGGAACAGACATGGAAGAGTTGTCCCTTCTGGTTGACCTGCACAAACACCAGCAGCGCCAGGGACCTGGCAGTGAGGAAGTCACCGCCAGGGCAGTTGAGCTCGCCGGTCTGCGCGGCGCTGGCGCTCTGCGGATTGTCGATATCGGCTGTGGCACCGGCGCCGCGAGTCTCCAGCTGGCGAAGATGCAGGACGCCAGTATTACAGCGGTTGACCTGCTCCCCGATTTCATTGAAGTGCTCAGGGACAATGCCGCGAGAGAGGGCTTGTCCGGAAGCATAAAAGCCCTGGTTGGCTCGATGGACAAGCTGCCTTTCGCTGATGGCGAGTTCGACGTGGTCTGGTCTGAGGGCGCTGTTTACAATATCGGTTTTGCTGAGGGCGTACGTCAATGGCGTCGTTTGCTGAGGCCTGGTGGAATACTGCTTGTCTCGGAAATTAGCTGGCTCAGCCTGGAACGGCCCGGTGCAGTGCAGCGCTACTGGGATGCCGCATACCCGGAAATCGCAACGCAGGCTGAAAAAACCGAACAGTTGGAGAACAGTGGCTACGAGGTGATCGATACGTTCACGTTGCCCGAGGCCTGCTGGATGGAAAATTATTACCTGCCTTTGCTGGAGAGCTTTGACGACTTTCTGGCACGCCACCCCGGGGATTCGCAGGCGGCCGCGCTGGTGGAGGCGGAGAAGACTGAGATTGAGCTCTATCGTCAGTACAGCGATTTCTACAGCTACTGCATGTACATCGCCAGGGTAAGGAGGTAGGCATGCGGCAAAAGCAGCTGGTCATTCACGCGGGAAGCCATAAAACGGGCTCTTCGGCCATCCAGCGTTATCTTTTCGAGCATCGCGAGGAACTGGCAGGGGAAGGAGTAAATTACCTGCACCGTGGCAATGCAAATTCTTCGTTGTGGATGCTGCGCGCATTTAAACGCGATCTTGCCCAACTGCCTGCATTCAGTCACCTTGAACTGGACGAGGCGGGTATTGCCCAATTGCGGACGCGCGCGCTACGCCGCCTGGGCAAGCTGGCCCAGGCCAGCGACGCCCCACTCTCAGTGCTGTCTGCCGAGTCCATCGGCTCCTTTACTCTGGAGGAGCTACAAGACCTTTGCGAGGTTACCTGTGCCTTGTATCCGCGAGTAATCATTCATCAGTACTTTCGCCCGATGAAGGCGAGAATGGAGAGCGCATACCAGGAGCGCCTGAAGCATGGCTTCGCCGCCCTGGATAGGAAATTTCACTTTGGCTATAACCGCAGGATAGAGCTGCTGGACGATGTTTTTGGCCGAGACAACGTACAGATACATAAATACGGAAGCGCCGCCTTTCCCGATGGAGACGTGGTGAAGCACTTTCTTGCGGTACTGGATATAGAGCCCTCCGGCGAGATCCCCACCAGGGAAGACAACGCGGGGCTGTCCCTGCCCGCTGCGCGTCTGCTATATGTTTACCGCAAGTTCAATCCCAACCTGATGCCCGGGGACCGCCTCATTGTGAAGGCACTGGCGCAAATGCCGGGAGAGCCTTTTCGCTTTCACAGCAGCCTGTTTGAAACGCTGCTGGCTACAGGCCCCAATGCGGTCACGCTGTTTGAGCGGCGAGTTGGCTTTTCGATTACCGAGGACATCAGTGTTGACGATGATATCGGTATTACCTCTGAACAGGATATGTCTGACGTATCGCAGCATTCGCTGGCGTGGCTACAGGAAAAAGCCATCGACCGCGGTGTTACGGGACGGCGGCCAGCACCTGCTGGCACTGATCTCGAGGCCATCGCTGCCATGGTTGGGTGCCTGGCGCAGTAAACGCTGCCGCAACGGTGCCCTGCCGTGCAATTTTTTGCAGTCTCTCAGGAAGGGGGTGCGTATTGGCGCAGGATCAGAGAATCACCACGTTGGGTAAATTCGATGTGTTTCAGGAATGACATGCCCAGCAGCACTTCCTCGATGCCCATACCCGGGGCAATGCCTGCCTGCACATTGTGGAGCACAATATTGCCCACGGCTACGGAATCCAGGGTCGCGGCGTAGCTTACCGCCGTGCCGTTGGCTGTCTGCGTGCGATAGGCGCGGCCTCTGGCGATACCCAGGCGCTGCGCGACCGCGTCGGGAATGGCGACGCCGGTTGCGCCGGTATCGAGCATGAAGGTAACCGGGTGGCCATTGATTTCACCGCTGGTGACGTAGTGGCCATAGCGATTGCGCTGCAATACTACCTCGCGCACACCCGCCTCGGAGTAGCGGGTTTCCAGTTCGCGGTTGGGGTTGAACTGTCGTTCCAGGGCATCGCTGAAAAATAATGCACCAAGACCCAGCAGGGTGATCCAGGCAAGAACCATCATGCCCAGTCCCATGCGCTTCTGTTCCCTGACCGTTTCCTCGGGTTTCATGATTCAGGCCCGGTGGCTGTTTGGTAACCCGGCCCTAAATGTCGAGGTCGCTGGCGTCATGACGTTCCGGCAGGCGCAATTCCTCTGGTCCCCAGGTGCGGTTGACCCGCTGCCCGCGCTTTACCGCTGGCCGGGCGTTTACATCCGCTGCCCAGCGCAACACGTTTTTGTAGGACTGCACATCGAGGAATTCCTGTGCGTTATAGATCTCCCCTGTCACCAGTTCGCCGTACCAGGGCCAGACCGCCATATCGGCGATGGTATATTCATCGCCGGCAAGCCAGGGCACCTGAGCCAGGCGCTGATCCAGCACGTCCAACTGGCGTTTTACTTCCATGGTGAAGCGATTGATGGGGTACTCCCATCTCTCCGGCGCATAGGCGTAGAAGTGGCCGAAACCGCCGCCCAGGTAAGGCGCGCTGCCCATTTGCCAGAAAAGCCAGGACAAGCACTCTCCCCGGCTTGCGTCGGTGGGCAGGAACGCGCCGAATTTCTCAGCCAGGTACAGGAGTATCGCCCCGGACTCGAATACCCTGGTCGGCGGGTTGGTACTGTGGTCCATCAGCGCGGGAATTTTTGAATTGGGGTTGACCTCGACGAAGCCACTGCTGAACTGATCCCCTTCCATGATGTTTACCAGGTAGGCGTCGTACTCGGCCTCCTTGATACCCAGCGCCAGTAACTCTTCCAGCAGAATGGTGACCTTTACGCCATTGGGTGTGGCCAGTGAATAAAGCTGCAGTGGGTGCTTGCCTACCGGACGTTCTTTTTCGTGCGTGGCACCCGATACCGGCCGGTTGATATTGGAAAAGCGGTTGGTGTTTTCGTCCTGTTCCCATTTCCAGACTGGCGGTGGCGTGTAGGGAGTATCAGTCATGGTCACAGTTCCTTGATGTCATCGAATGAGTTGATCGTGCGTTGCGCGAAACTGGCTTCGCGTCCCTCCATGGCTGACATGACGGCTTCCATCTGGTTGCCTTTAGCAATGATACGGCCCTGCAGTTTCTCTTCCAGGCGCAGACCCTCGGTTTCATCCCCGTGCCAGGCGTTGTCCAGCAGGTACTTGCCCAGGGCAATGGCGTCGGGACTGCGGCTGGCGATATCGCGCGCCATTTCCAGCGCTGCGGCGACAGGGTCGTCCTCCAACCGGGTGACCAGGCCCAGCGCCAGTGCTTCCTCCGCTTCTACCACACGGCCGGTGAAGGTGAGTTCCTTGGCCACATCCAGTCGCACCAGGTCACGCAGGGTTTGCGATGCTGACATATCGGGGATCAGTCCCCACTTTATTTCCATTACTGAGAGTTTGGTATTGGGTTGCGCCAGGCGGATGTCGGCCCCCATTGCGATTTGCAGGCCACCGCCGTAGGCGACGCCGTGCAGGGCGCAAATCACCGGCACCGGCACTGCCTTCCAGACATAAGCCGGTTGCTGGTAGTAGTTGGGCCAGAAGCCGCCGCGGCCCTCGCCAAAGAAGTCACCATCCAGGCCACCGCCGGCGAAGTTCTCCAGGTCCAGGCCGGCGCAGAAGCCGCGGCCTTCACCGGACAACACCACGGCGCGGATGTCCTTGTTGGCGGCGACAGATTTGCCTGCAGCGATAATCGCGTCGAACATGCCCCAACTCAGGGCGTTCATTTTTTCCGCGCGGTTCAAACGGACGTGGGCAACATGGTCCTGGATGTCGATGGTGACCAATTCAGGCATAAGTGTTCTCCAGGGAAATAGGTGAGGGGCGTAAGTATAACCATAAAATGCCGGTGTTATCAGCGCTCACGCTACGGCAATGACCCCGAGGGCGCCTCCCGCTGTTCTCGGCGAAAAGGATGCGGGCGGGGTAGTGGATGTGGGTGCGGGCGCGGGTGTCAAACTACGCTGACGAACGAGCGAGGATGCGCCATACTGCTTACTGTAGAAGCATGTGGGGGATCAACGCTTGGACCCGGAAAGACGTTTAGCGCAACTGCTTTGTCAGTACCAGGACATCCCGGGGGGGGTGTTGCCATTGCTGCAAGCTGTGCAGGAGGACTTTGGCTATATCCCGGGCGAAGCGGTTCCCGGTATTGCCGGGGTGATGAACCTGTCTGCCGCCGAGGTGCATGGGGTGATCAGCTTCTATCATGACCTGAAAACCGAGCCTGGTGGGCGCCACACCCTGCAGGTATGTCGCGCCGAATCCTGTCAGGCTGTTGGTGGCAGAGAACTGGAACGCCGGGCGCGTGAACTCTTGGGTGTTGATTTTGGCGAGACCACTGCTGACGGCGCGGTAACGCTTGAGGCGGTGTACTGCCTGGGCAATTGTGCCTGCTCGCCCTCGGTTCGCGTCGATAATGAGACCTGGGCCAGAGTCGACGCAACGAAACTGGACTCGATTATTGCCGGGTTGCGCGGCAACGGGCCTGTAGCATGAGTACGCGTTACTTTGTACCTCGGGATACCACCGCACTGGCTGTCGGGGCCGAGAGTGTGGCCCGGGCACTGGCAGCGGTGTTGCAGGG
Organism: Pseudohalioglobus lutimaris; assembly: GCF_002866825.1. GTDB lineage: Bacteria > Pseudomonadota > Gammaproteobacteria > Pseudomonadales > Halieaceae > Halioglobus > Halioglobus lutimaris. The sequence continues at coordinate 18,853 of NZ_PKUS01000032.1, forward strand.
CCGTGATGATGTCACACTGGTGCGCAACGGATCGCGCGGTGCGTTCTGGCTGGAGCCGTTGCTGGAGATAGAGCGTGACGGTCAACGCGTCGGGTTCGGCCCGGTTTCCGCCGCTGAAGTGCCAGGCATTGTCGAACTCGACACGCAGGCATGGGCAAGCCATCCACTTTGTCTGGGTGATCTGCAGGAGCACCCCTGGTTTGCCGGTCAGCAGCGCCTGACCTTTGCCCGCGCGGGGCTCGACGACCCACTGTGCCTGGAGTCCTACCTTGCTCGCCATGGTTTCGATGGTCTTGAGCACGCTGTACACCTGCCTGCTGAAGATATCGTCGATGAAATTACCCGCTCAGGCCTGCGCGGTCGCGGCGGCGCCGCGTTTCCCGCGGGCGTTAAGTGGCAGACCGTACTGGCCGCGCAGGGCGATGAAAAATACATTGTTTGCAATGCCGATGAAGGTGACTCAGGGACCTTTGCCGACCGTCTGTTGATGGAGGCCGATCCGTACCAATTGATCGAGGGCATAGTCATCGCCGGTCTGGCGGTGGGTGCGCAGCGCGGTTTTATCTACCTTCGCTCGGAGTATCCGCGGGCCTGGGAGGTGATGCATACAGCGATTGCCAAGGCAGAGGCAGCGGGCTACCTGGGCGAAAGTGTCTGTGACACTGACCACCGCTTCCAACTTGAGCTGCGCCTGGGCGCCGGCGCCTATATCTGTGGCGAAGAGACCGCGCTGCTGGAGAGTCTGGAGGGTCGTCGTGGGCTGGTGCGCGCCAAACCGCCGTTGCCCGCCCATGAGGGACTCTTCGGCCAGCCCACGGTCGTTAACAATGTGCTTACACTGGCGGCAGCGGCCAGTATTATGGCCGACGGCGCCCAGGCCTACGCCGCCCTGGGTGAAGGGCGTTCGCGGGGCACGCTGACCCTGCAACTGGCGGGCAATATAAGCCGGGGCGGCCTGGTGGAGATTCCCTACGGACTGAGTTTGCGCCAGGTCGTCGAACAGTTCGGCGGCGGCACTCGTTCCGGGCGCCCCATGCGCGCGATGCAGGTAGGTGGGCCGCTGGGCGCTTACCTTCCCGAACCCCTGTGGGATACGCCGCTGGATTACGAGGCCTTTGCCGCGATGGGCGGCATGTTGGGGCATGGCGGGGTGGTTGTGTTCGACGACACCGTGGACATGGCAGCCCAGGCACGCTTCGCCATGGCATTCTGTGCTGCTGAATCCTGCGGTAAGTGCACACCATGTCGGGTGGGCTCGGTGCGCGGTCTGGAGGTGATTGACAAGATCATCGCCAGGGATGATACGGATACGCAGCTGGCGCTGCTTAACGACCTTTGCGACACCATGGAATCGGCGTCCCTGTGCGCTATGGGCGGGCTTACTCCGCTCCCCGTGCGCAGCGCCCTGCAGTACTTTCCCGAAGATTTTCACTGAGGCGGCTCGCTTATGCTGCAGTACTACGAACCACAGAAGGATTTCGGCACGCCGGCGGTGCAGTCGGAATCGTCGGTTAACCTGATAGTAGACGGCGTTGCAATGTCTGTCCCCGCTGGCACCTCGGTGATGCGTGCTGCGGCCCTGGCCGGCATCAAGGTTCCCCGGCTCTGTGCGACCGACTCTCTGGATACCTTCGGCTCCTGTCGCGTCTGCCTGGTTGAGATTGCCGGTCGCAAAGGCTACCCCGCATCCTGCACGACACCGGTGGAAGAGGGTATGCAGGTGGAAACCCAGACGCCGGCCCTGGCCAGTTTGCGCCGGGGCGTGATGGAGCTGTATATCTCCGACCACCCGCTGGACTGCCTCACCTGCCCCACAAACGGTGACTGTGAACTGCAGGATACGGCAGGTGAAGTGGGCCTGCGTGATGTGCGCTATGGTTTCGCCGGCGCCAATCACCTGGATGCAGAGAAGGATGAGAGCAACCCTTACTTCACCTTCGACCCGTCCAAATGCATTGTCTGCTCGCGCTGCGTGCGCGCCTGCGAGGAAATCCAGGGCACCTTTGCGCTGACCATTGAAGGGCGCGGCTTCGATTCAAAAGTGAGTGCCGGCGGCAAGGATTTCATTGACTCGGAGTGTGTCTCCTGTGGTGCCTGCGTCGACGCATGTCCCACCGCCACGCTGACCGAGAACAGCATTATTGCCACGGGCATCCCCGGACACACCGAGATCACCACCTGTGCCTACTGCGGTGTCGGCTGCGGCTTTCGAGCGGAGATGCGTGGCAACACGGTGGTGCGTATGACACCGTGGAAAGACGGCAAGGCCAACGAGGGCCACGCCTGCGTAAAAGGGCGCTTCGCTTTTGGTTATGCCACTCATCCTGATCGCATCACTACACCAATGATAAGAGACAGCATTGACCAGCCCTGGCGCGTGGTCAGTTGGGATGAGGCGGTTACCTTTGCTGCGCAACGTTTTCGCCAGATTCAGTCTGAATACGGGCGCAACAGTATTGGCGCGATCAGTTCGAGCCGCTGTACCAATGAAGAGGTCTACCTGGTACAGAAACTAGTACGCGCGGGCTTTGGCAACAACAATATAGATACCTGTGCCCGGGTGTGTCACTCGCCCACGGGCTACGGATTAAAAACCACGCTGGGTGAATCCGCCGGTACACAGACATTTGCTTCAGTTGATGAAGCCGACGTAATCCTGGTGATGGGTGCCAATCCTACCGAGGCGCATCCGGTGTTTGGTTCGCGATTGAAGCGACGTCTGCGTCAGGGTGCGCAACTGATTGTGATAGATCCACGCAAGATTGAGTTGGTTGATGCGCCGCATATACGTGCAGACTATCATTTGCCGGTCAATCCAGGCGCTAATGTGGCAGTGCTCAACGCACTGGCGCACGTGATTCTGACCGAAAACCTGCAGGACCAGGCGTTTATTGACCAGCGTTGCGAGGCCGATGCATTCAAGGAATGGTGTGAGTTTATTCGCGCCGCGCACAACTCCCCCGAAGCGCTGGCGGATGCAACGGGAGTTGATCCGCAAGCCTTGCGCGCGGCGGCGCGACTCTACGCGAACGCTGGAAATGCCGCGATCTACTATGGCCTTGGCGTAACCGAGCACAGCCAGGGATCTACCGCCGTGATGGGTATCGCCAACCTCGCCATGCTCACCGGTAATCTCGGTAGGGAAGGCGTGGGCGTCAACCCCCTGCGCGGGCAGAACAACGTACAGGGTGCCTGTGACATGGGCTCCTTTCCCCACGAGCTGCCCGGCTACCGTCACCTCATGGATGCCGCAACGCGGGCCATATTTGAGGATGACTGGCATGTAGAATTGGACCCTGAGCCAGGCATGCGCATACCCAACATGTTTGACGCCGCGGTGGACGGCGAATTTCGCGGGCTGTACTGCCAGGGCGAGGACGTGGCCCAGTCCGACCCGAATACACAGCACGTCCAGGCGGCCCTGCGCTCGCTGGATTGCCTGGTGGTACAAGATATTTTCCTCAATGAGACCGCCAAGTTCGCCCACGTATTTCTGCCGGGCGCGTCCTTTCTCGAAAAAGACGGCACCTTCATCAATGCGGAACGTCGTATTTCCCGGGTGCGTAAGGTGATGCCATCGCTCTCCGGTAAAGCTGACTGGGAGGCCACGCTGGCCTTTGCTAACGCCCTGGGTTGCGAGATGTCCTATGAGCATCCTGCACAGATCATGGATGAGATCGCCCGGCTCACGCCCGCCTTTGCCGGTGTCAGTTATGCATTGCTGGACGAGCAGGGCAGCGTGCAATGGCCCTGTAATGCCAGTTCTCCCAAAGGGACGCCCACCATGCACGTGGACAGCTTTGTGCGCGGGCAGGGGTATTTCGCGGTCACGGAATATGTGCCCACGGACGAACGCGCCAACCGGCGTTTTCCGCTGCTGCTAACCACCGGTCGCATCCTCAGCCAATACAATGTTGGCGCCCAGACGCGGCGTACGGATAATACGCTGTGGCATCAGGAGGACCTGCTGGAGATTCACGCCCACGATGCGCAGGAGCGCGGTATTGATGACGGTGACTGGGTGGGTATACAGAGCCGCACGGGCAGCACGGTGTTGCGCGCTGCAATTTCATCCAGGGTTAAACCCGGTGTGGTCTATACCACCTTCCATCACCCGTTATCCGGCACCAATGTGGTGACCACGGAAAACTCCGACTGGGCAACAAACTGCCCCGAGTACAAGGTCACTGCGGTGCAGGCCAGCAAAGTCAGTGAGCCCTCCGCCTGGCAGGCCCGACAGCAGCAGTTTGATCAACGCCAGCGGCAATTGTTGTCCGGGGCGACGGTGGATGGTTGAACGCACCGTTACGGTCTCCCGCCGCGTCTGGTGCTCAGGCGAGCAGACACAGGACCGCGACAGCGTGGTTGTGGAGGTCCCCGTGGCACTGGTCTATAACGGCCTATCGCACGCGGTGATGATGGCGACGCCTGCTGACCTCGAGGACCTCGCTCTCGGTTTCAGCCTGTCCGAGGGTCTGCTTCGGGAGCCGGGCCAGCTGCTGGGTATGGAAGTGCTCGTGCGCGAACAGGGTATTGAAGTTGCGATGGAAATTACCGGTGAGCCTTTTGCTGCATTGAAGCAACGTCGGCGTAATCTCACCGGGCGCAGCGGCTGCGGCCTATGTGGGGTGGCATCACTGGAGCAGGCCGTACCGGCCCCCGTGCAGGTAACTGCCGGGGTCAGGATGAGCCACGGATCTTTGCAGAGGGCGTTGACAGGCCTGGCGCAGGTGCAGGAGTTGAAGCAACTGACCGGCGGCGTGCACGGCGCTGCCTGGTGCAATGCGCAGGGCGAGATCCTGCTGTTGCGCGAGGATGTGGGCCGACACAATGCCCTGGATAAGTTGCTGGGTGCCCTGGCGGGCGTCGTTCCAGAGCCCGGCTTTGTGTTGCTGACCAGTCGAATCGGCTACGAAATGGTGGCCAAGGCTGCAGCCTGCAATGTGCCGGTACTGGCCGCGGTGTCTGCGCCTACATCGCTGGCGGTAGAGCAGGCAGTTTCTGCAGGTATAACCCTGGTAGGCTTTGTGCAGCCCGGCAGGCAGGTCGTGTATACCGGTGAGCAGCGAATTCAATAGCGAGGTAAAGATGACGAGGCGGCAAAGTGAGCAGAGTGAGCACCTGGTGAAGATGGCCAACCAGATTGCGTTGAACTTCGGTGAGCAACGTGATCTAAAGCAGGCAGCGCAGCACACCGGCGAGCACTTGGACAGGTTCTGGACCCGCGCCATGCGCGAGCAATTGTCGGCCTATGCCGCCTCGGGGGGAGCGCAATTGTCTCCCGCGGTACGACTGCTGTTTTCCGTGGAATGAAATGAGCGATGGAGCACAAACCTATGACCACTGATTTTACCCGGGCCTATGTCGCCTGCCTTGCTATCGCATTGCTTCTGCTTTCGCCGCTGCGTGTCAGCGCAGAGGAACCGCAGCCGCAGCTTCGCGTCAGTGGCCAGGCCGAACGCGCCATGGCGGCGGATATGGCTGTACTGCAGCTGACGGTTACCCGGGAAGCGGAGACCGCCAGGGCCGCCCTGGACGCGAACTCCGCGGCGATGGCCGAGGTAATCAAGGCGATGGGTGAAGCGGGTATCGACCAGCGTGACCTGCAGACGGCAAACTTCTCCATACAGCCTCGCTATATCTACCCCAAGCCACGCAACGAGCAGCCGCCGAAAATCGTCGGCTACACCGTGCGTAACAGTCTCACGGTGCGCGTACGCGAGTTAGCCAGGCTGGGTAGCCTGCTGGACCAATCCGTGAGTCTTGGTGTCAATGAGGGTGGTAGTGTGAGCTTCACCAACGACGACCCGAGTGAGGTGCTGGCCGCGGCACGGACCGCCGCCGTCCAGGATGCCCTGGCCAGGGCTGAGACGCTGGCGCGGGCGGCCGGTGTGAAACTTGGCGAGATTCTGGAAATTTCCGAGCAAACCCAAAATCCGCAGCCGCGGCCCTACAGGGCGGAGCGTGCCATGATGGCCGATGCCGCGGCCGGCGCCGTGCCGGTGGCCGCGGGTGAGAACAGCTACCGGGTTGTGGTGCATATCAGTATCGCAATTGATCAATAGTCGCTAATTCGATCCAGATCAATAACAATGGCTGCAGGCAAAGTCACAATGTGCAGCTATGGGTATTGAGATAGACCAGACTGAGTTCAACGATCAGGATTTCCTGGCGTTTCGCGCCGGTCTGGAAGAAAACATGCAGGCGCTGGGGGATCTTCTGCAGCGCCCGGGTTTTGGTGAGGGCGCAGGTTCCCTGGGCGCAGAACTGGAAATGTATATCGTCGATAACGACGGTTATCCGCTGTATGCCAACCAGGAGATCCTCGAAGACGCCGCCGATCCCTCCCTTACGCTTGAGCTCAATCGCTATAACCTGGAGTTTAATCTTCCGCCTTTTGCGCTGGACGATAATCCCTTTTTCTCAACCGAACAAACCATCGTAGAGGGGGTCAGGCGCCTGGGCGAGGTAGCAGCCCGGCGGGGTGGTCGTATTGTGCCCATCGGTATTCTTCCCACGCTGCGCGAGACCGATTTTGGCAGCCACTGCATCACCGACCGACGGCGTTACCATGCGCTGGTAAAGCAGCTGATAGAGCGACGCGGTGACCGCTTCCACATTGATATCAATGGCGTGGAACCACTGAAGCTGGCAATGCGCGACATCACCCTGGAGGGCGCTAATACTTCTTTCCAGGTGCACTACCGGGTCACACCGCAGGCCTACGCCGATACGTTTAATGCCATCCAGTTGATGACTCCGCTGGCGGTCGCTCTCGCAGCAAACTCCCCTGGACTGTTTGGGCATTCCCTGTGGCAGGAAACCCGCATTCCCCTGTTCAAACAATCCATTGATACGCGGCACGTGGACCCCTATGGGTGGAACGAACCGGCCCGGGTGAGCTTTGGCCAGGGCTGGGCAAGAGCGGGTGCTGAGGAACTGTTTCGGGAGGTGGTGCGTATTTACCCGCCGCTGCTGCCGCTTTGCAATGGAAGTACGGCGGCTGAAGAGATAGCGGCAGGCAAGGTGCCGACTCTGGCGGAACTGCGGCTGCACCAGAGTACCGTCTGGCTGTGGAATCGCCCGATTTATGACGATGCAGATGGCGGCCACCTGCGGATCGAGATGCGCGCGTTGCCCGCGGGCCCCAGCGCTGTCGATATGGTGGCCAACGCGGCCTTTCTGATTGGTGCAGCGGAAGGCATACGCCCGCAGCTGAATCAGCTGTTACCCGCGATACCGTTCCACAATGCGGAGTACAATTTCTACCGCGCTGCCCAGCACGGGCTGGAAGCGCAACTGGTCTGGCCCGAACTGGATCAGTCCGGGTTTCGCGAGCAGCCCATCACCGGTGTGATCGAGCGCATGCTGCCAGTCGCCAGGTCGGGGCTGGTTGCTATCGGCGTGAGCAATGCCGAGATTGACCGTTATCTCGGCGTAATCGAAGCGCGCCTGGAAAGCCGCCAGTCCGGTGCAGTCTGGCAGCAGCGCAAGTTACAAAAACTGAAACAGCAAATGTCGACTGAGCGCGCTTTACATGAACTCCTGGAGAACTTTATCGGCCTGAGCGCAGAAAACCTGCCCGTGGCCCAGTGGCCTTTATGAGAAGATTCAAGTTTGTACGCGACCCCGACCCCAGAGACCTCGGTTACAACATCGAGGAGTTCCTGCGCTGGATGGACGGCCCCACCTGTTTCCACCTGACCGGCGAGAATACGACTCGCACACGTGCCCTGGTGACCCTGCTGCATGGCAATGAGCCCTCTGGCACCATCGCTTTGTATCGCTGGCTTAAAAGCGGCAGGCGCCCCGCGACCAATGTCGTATGCCTTGTGGCCTCGGTAGGCGCTGCGCTGGAGGCTCCCGTGTTCAGTCACCGCATGCTGCCGCGTGCGCGGGATCTCAATCGCTGCTTTCGCCCACCCTATGAAGATGTCCAGGGCGTGTTGGCCGAGGAGATACTGGAGATCCTTCGTCTGCACAGGCCGGAAGCGGTGATCGATATGCACAACACCTCAGGGTCGGGACCGGCCTTCGGTGTGTGTACGTTTATGGATCGTCATCACGATGCGCTGGTATCGCTGTTTACCCAGCGCTTGATCGTCTCTGACCTGGGTCTGGGGGCGCTCATGGAAATCAGTGAGGAAGCCTGTCCCACCGTCACGGTAGAAGTTGGCGGGCGCATGGATGATGAGGCTCACGAACTGGCCTTCGAGGGTATGTGTCGCTATTTTCAGGCCGGGACCGTGCTCTGCCCTGGCGACACAGACTGGGGGCTGGAGCTATTGCGAGACCCCATTCGTCTGGAACTGAATGAAAATGTCACGCTGACCTACGCCGAAGAGCCCTGTGACAATTATGACATTACCCTCAAGCCGGATATCGAACACCACAATTTTGGCGGTGTAAAAGCCGATACCTTACTGGGTTGGGCCCGGGGAGCAGAGACTCAGCTCTTTACCGCCCTGGACGCAGGCGGCCGCTGCGCGGTCACCAAACTGGTGCGCATCGACAACGGGAAAATGTACCCGGCGCAGCCATTGAAGCTGTTTATGATTACCAACAATGCGGCCATCGCTCACTCCGACTGCCTGTTCTACGCCGTATCCGACGATGGCTCTACGATTTGTGCCTGAACGGCCTGGTGGCGCTGTTCTTGACGACGGTGACACGATAGCGAACGGCCCCACGCTTGGGGTTACAACAACCGGCGTTGCGGAAAACGGCATCAGGCTTTCTCTATGAATTTTTACCGTTATGTTCCCCAGGGAGTAATAGCATTTGCGTAAAAAAGTTAAATTCTTTGTTTCATATGCCCACGCGAACAGGCAGCTTTCGGACAACTTTCTAACCAGGTTGTGTGACGTACTGGCACCGTCGAAGAAGCACGATTACGTTCTGTGGAGGGACACAGGATTAGTCGTTGGTGAAGATTGGGAGCAGCAGATTCTGAGTGCGAGAGATAGCTGCGACTTCGGCCTGCTTCTGGTCAGCCCTGCGTTCCTGGCATCGAAGTTCATTACCGAGAAGGAGTTACCCGTTTTTGTGTCCGGTAATAAGCCTTCAATACCGGTAATGCTTCAGCCTGTGGACTTTGCCAGGCATGATCTGAAGGGCCTGGAGAAACGGCAGATATTCAGGCTTGATTTTGCAGGCTTTACCGAGCCTCGCTCTTACTCCGAATGCAGAAAGCAAAGAAGAGATGATTTCATTCTGGAGTTATTCAGGGCGATTGAAGACAGGTTGGTATAGCGTGTGGTGATGCTTCTACCATCAATCATTGACATGCAGTTTTGCCAGAGAGGAGTTAACCGTAAATGCATGAGATTATTTGCCCACACTGCAATAAGGCGTTCAAGATCGATGAGGCCGGTTATGCAGACATTCTGAAGCAGATCCGCGACAGTGACTTTGAGCAACAGCTGCACGAGCGGCTTGAACTGGCTGAGAAGGAAAAGAAAATTGCGGTTGAGCTCGCAAAGAGCAAGGTGGGCAGCGAAATGCAGAAGTCTGCCGCAGCCAAGGATGTCGAGATACAGGAGTTAAAGGCCAAGCTGGATGCAGGTGAGGTGGCGCAGAAGCTCGCTGTTACGGAGGCGCTGAACGCTGTTGAAAGGGAGCGGGATGCGCTCAAAAATGAACTGGAGAAGATCAGGCAGGATAGCCATGCGGCTTCAGAGCTGGCTGAGGCAAAACGTGTGCAAAGCCTGCAGGAAACCGCCGCGAAGAAGAACGCGGAAATTCAGGCTCTCAAGGCTGCGCTAGACGCTAACCAGGTAGCGCAGAAACTCGCAGTCAGGGAAGCCCTGAGTGAGGTGGAAAAGGAGCGCGATGTTCTCAGCAATAGCCTCAAGCAGGCGGAGCTGGAAAAGCAGCTCGCGGAGAAGTCGCTCAAGGATAAATACGAAACTCAGATCAAGGATCGCGACGATGCGATTGAGCGCCTTCGGGACATGAAGGCCAGGCTGTCGACCAAGATGGTTGGCGAAACGCTGGAACAGCACTGCGAGACCGAGTTCAACCGCATTCGATCGACAGCGTTTCCCAGGGCCTATTTTGAGAAGGATAACGACGCCAGAACGGGAAGCAAGGGCGATTATATTTTTCGCGACGTGGACGAGGCGGGCACAGAGATCGTTTCAATCATGTTCGAGATGAAGAACGAAAGCGACACTACAGCAACAAAGAAAAAGAACGAGGACTTTTTAAAGGAACTCGACAAGGATAGAGCAGAAAAGGGCTGTGAATACGCAGTGCTGGTGTCGTTGCTCGAGCCCGACAGCGAACTCTATAATTCCGGGATAGTAGATGTATTTCACCGCTATCCGAAAATGTACATTGTGCGGCCACAGTTTTTTATTCCAATTATTACGCTGCTGCGTAACGCGGCGATGAAATCGCTTGAATACAAGACCGAACTTGCCCTGGTCAAGGCACAGAACGTCGATATAACCAGTTTTGAGAACGATCTGGATAAATTCAAGACAGCCTTCGCGAAGAACTACGACCTTGCCTCCAGAAAGTTTAAAACCGCTATCGATGAGATAGACAAGTCAATTGATCACCTGCAAAAAACCAAAGACGCTTTGCTTGGAACGGACCGGAATCTTCGCCTTGCCAATAACAAGGCGCAGGATGTGACCATCAAGAAGCTCACCCGCAGCAACCCCACCATGGCGGCCAAGTTCAAAGAGCTCGATAGCCAGGGCTCCCTGGATTCTGAATGATGCAGCCCGTTGTTTCCGTGGGCGTCCTGAAGTACGGAAGGGTCCGCCAACCTGACTCTGTTCATGATGTGCTACACCCCACCGCGAGCAGATCGACCGTTCTGGCCACGGTGTCAGCACCTCGCATCGGTTTTGGATAGTTCCATTTAAGAATCATTGTGGTAACTTTGCCTGAGCCATACACCAGGTGGGAATAAAGATGCGCTGGGACGAGATAGACAAACAGGCCTGTTCGGTCGCGCGTTCATTGTCGGTAGTGGGCGAGCGTTGGACCATGCTTATCATTCGCGATGCCTTTCTGGGTACACGTCGCTTCGACCAGTTCCAGAGCAACCTGGGAATCACCCGTCATCGACTGTCTGAGCGCCTTGGCAAGCTGGTGGAAGCGGGCGTTCTGGTCAAGGTGCCCTATAACGATCGGCCATTGCGCTACGAATATCGTTTGACTCGCAAGGGACTGGGGCTTTACCCGGTGCTGATGAGCCTCGCTCGCTGGGGTGATGAATGGATGGATAAGGGCGAGGGCCCGCCCATGGAGTATGTCCATCAACGCTGCGGCAACAAGACACACGCCGTGCTCACCTGCAGCGAGTGCAATGAACCACTGCGTCCGGAAGAGGTCACCCCACAACTTGGTCCGGTGCTGCTGAAAGTGGCGGAGGAGCTACGCCGGGGTGGTGAGGCGTTCGATGAGATACCGCCACTGCTGCGCCGTTCCATGTAAAACAGCGATTACTCCCTCTATCAGGAGATATACACCCGAATTTCTTATGAAATACTCACACTCGGCCTGACTGCTATGGCTTGATGTTCGGGGTAGACTCTTCGTCATATTTATAAGAACAAAGAAAGTTCCGTGAGAAAAACAAAGCTTATTTCCATTTTAGGGAGCACCGCAATGCAAAAATTCAAAAAAACCCTGTTGGCCTCAGCAATTGTCGCTGTAGTGCCGTCCATTGGGGCAATGCCTGCCAATGCCCAGGGCGGAGTAAACCAACTCGAAGAGGTGGTTGTAACCGGTACACGCAAGGAAGGCCTGGCGCCGACTGAAACCCTGTCCCCGATTGATCTGATTGGCGGTAAGGCCCTGGTAAATCAGGGGGCGTTCGATCTGACCGATTCGCTTACGAAGATTTCACCTGCGCTGAACACCCAGCGTTTTCCGATTGCCGACGGCACTGCTTTTGTTCGCCCGGTAACGCTGCGAAATCTGTCGCCTGACCATACCCTGGTACTGATGAATGGAACGCGGCGCCATCGTTCGGCGCTGGTCAACCTGCAGTTGGCCCCGTTGGGTACGGTAAACCAGGGCTCTCAGGGTGTCGATTTCCAGACTTTCCCCTCCGCTGCGATAAAACGGATTGAGGTGCTTCGCGATGGCGCTTCTGCTCAGTATGGCTCTGATGCCATTGCTGGTGTGGTGAACGTTATTCTGAATGATGCCGCTGAGGGCTTTACGGTTAGTGGCCAGTATGGTGAGTATCAGGAGGGTGACGGAGAGCGCACATCGGTTGCCGCCAACGGCGGCCTCGGTTTGGGCGACGCGGGTTTTCTTAACCTCACCGCGGAATATTCTGAGTCGGACACAACCAGTCGCGGGCAAGCGCGTCCAGACGCTGCAGCTGTAGCAGATATCGTTGGCAAGAGTCAGGTGCCATACGATGGCCTGGGCCAACGCTGGGGTGACCCTGAGATCGAAACCTGGAAGTTTGTCGCCAACACTGCCTACACGTTCAGCGATGCTTTGGAGGTGTACGGTACGGGAACATATATGGACCAGGAGACCACCGGCGGTTTCTTCTACCGTGGTCCGGTACTGCCGGGGGATCTGAACAAAGACCTGCCGGCGCGCACAACACTCAAAATTGATGCCGATGGCGACGGCTTTGCCGACGCAGCGGCGCAGGACCTGGTGGACTCGATTCTTGCCCAGGGGCTGACACCAGGTGATTACCTCACCGCCAACGCCGATAGCCCCAGCGGTTTTGATTTACTGAACCCCATCAATACACTGTTCCCGGGCGGCTATAGCCCACTGTTTGGCGCAGACATCGCGGACTACGAGCTGGTCTTTGGAGGCAGGGGCGAGCTAGGTGATATGGGGCTGAGCTACGATGTTCGTGGTCGCTACGGTGAGAATGAAGTCGAATACAACCTGGTCGACAGCATCAACCCCAGTCTTGGGGCTCTGTCACCTACCGACTTCAACCCCGGTACACTGACGCAGGAAGAGAGCAGCGTGAACGCTGATTTCGTCAAGACCTTCGACAGCTCACCTCTGAACCTTGGCTTCGGTCTGGAATGGCGTAACGAAACCTATATCATCGACAAGGGTGACGCTGCTTCTACTGCAGTTGGTCCTACCTTCGCCGTATTCGGTCTCGGCTCGGATGGTTTCCAGGGTTTCTCACCTGAGTCTGTCGGTGAGTTCGAAAGTGATAGTTGGGCGGCCTATGTCGACGTAGAGACTGACATCACCGACAATCTGTCCGGTGCTATCGCAGTTCGTTACGAAGACTATGATGAATTCGGTGATACCACTGATTGGAAAATCTCCGCGCGTTATAACTTTACCGACAATTTCGCATTACGTGCGACTGCCAACACCGGTTTCCGGGCGCCGTCTCCTGGCCAGGTGAACACGCTTAACGTCACCACAACGGCAGATAGCTCAGGTAACCTGATTCCCACGGGGACTTACCCGGTTGATAATCCTATTTCTCAGGTACTGGGTTCTCAGCCATTGAGCCCTGAAGAGTCTGAGAGCTTCACATTGGGACTGGTCTGGACGCCAGGTGATCGCTATAGCATTACCGTTGACTATTACGACATCAGCATCGATGACCGTCTTGCACTGGTTCAGAATACGTTGAATCAGGATAACGTAGACGAACTGGCCGGTATCGGTTTTGAGAACGCTGAACTGCTGCTGAATGCTGGCGCGGCTTACTTCGCCAACGGCTTTGATACCAATGTATCGGGTATCGATATCAGCGTGAGTGCATGGTATGACCTGTGGGGCGGTACGCTGGTTACCGACTGGCGTCACAACTGGAATGAGCAGGAGATTGATAACGTCAAGAACAGCTCTATCGGTCCAGATCGCGTTTTTGACCTGGAGAACCAGGTCCCGGAGAACAGTTCTGTACTGACCTTCGATTATGAGCGGGATGCGATGACTGGCCTTGTGCGTCTTAACTACTACGACGAATGGTCCAGCACCGGTGGCCTGTTTGGTCCGGGCGACGCATCTGACGCAGCCACATATGGCAGTACTGTGTTGGTAGATGTTGAGTTCAGTTATACCTTTGCAGACCATTATACGGTGAGCGTTGGCGGTGAGAACGTCTTTGACGAGACGCCGGACGACGAAGCAGATGGCACATTGGGCTTCCTGGGCGCTGTATCGTCCGTTACTTCCCCTTATGGGTTTAACGGTGCTTTCTGGTACGCGAGAGTCTCGGCGTCGTTTTAATACCGACGTGATATAAAAAAGCCCGGTTCATTGAACCGGGCTTTTTTTTAGTTCCAGGGTGCGCAGCGCACCTACACCCACCGCCTGTAAAGCCCAACCGACGTCACCCCTTAAACCCTGCAGTCATCCCCGCGAAGGTAGGGGCGCATTGAGCCAGCGCGCTATCGTTATTTCGCAGCAGCCAGCGCCTGTTCGACATCGGCAATAATATCGTCCACATGCTCGATGCCAATGGACAGCCGCACCATTTCCTCACTGACGCCTGCCGAGGCCAGTTCCTCGGGATTCAGCTGCCGGTGTGTAGTGCTCGCCGGGTGGCAGGCCAGCGACTTGGCATCGCCGATATTCACCAGGCGCAGAATCAGCTGCAGGGCGTCGATAAACCGGGTGCCAGCTTCAATACCACCTTCGATACCAAAGCTGAGAATACCTGCGGGCTTGCCGCTGGAGATCTTTTTGCAGGTCTCGTAATGAGGACTGTCCTTCAGGCCAGCGTAGTTTACCCATTTGACCTGAGGGTGTTTCCGCAAATACTTGGCGACCTTTTTGGCGTTCTTGCAGTGCTTTTCCATGCGCAGTGCCAGGGTCTCAAGTCCCTGCATAATCAGGAAGGCGCTGTGTGGTGACAGTGCGGCGCCAGTATTGCGCAGCGGTACAACGCGACAGCGACCGATGTAGGCGGCGGCCCCCAGTGCTTCGGTATAGACCACACCGTGGTAGGACGGATCGGGTGTCGTCATCACCGGGAAGCGGCCGCTGGCGGCCCAGTCAAACTTGCCGGAGTCGATAATGGCGCCGCCTATGGTGGTGCCGTGGCCGCTGATGTACTTGGTCAGTGAGTGCACCACGATATCTGCGCCGTGATCGAAGGCGCGACAGAGCAGGGGCGTAGCAACGGTATTGTCTACAATCAGCGGTACGCCGGCTGCGTGGGCGATGTCTGCCCACTTCTGAATATCTACAACGTTACCGGCAGGGTTGCCGATTGATTCGCAGAACAACGCCGTGGTGTTCTCATCTATCAGTGACGCCACCTTGTCGTAGTCGTCGGCGTCCGCAAAGCGCGTTTCGATTCCCTGCCTCGGGAAAGTGTGCGCAAACAGGTTATAGGTGCCACCGTACAGCTGTGAGGTGCTGACAATATTGGAGCCCACCCCGGAAATCGCTTCGATAGCGTAGCGTATTGCTGCCATACCCGATGCCACAGCCAGGGCGCCCACGCCGCCTTCCAGCTCTGCCAGGCGGGCCTCGAGCACAGCGTTAGTGGGATTCATGATGCGGCTATAGATGTTGCCGGGCACTGCGAGGTTGAACAGGTCCGCACCGTGCTGCGTGTTATCGAAGGTGAACGATGTGGTCTGGTAGATAGGTGTGGTAGCGGCGTTGGTAGCCGGGTCGCCGTCGTAGCCGGCGTGCAGGGCGATGGTTTCGGGTTTCATAATAGTGCCTTGTGTTGTGGGTTAAGCGAACTGGAGCTTAGCATAAGATATGCCGGACGCTAGGTCCGTGGGGAAGGCGCGACGCTCACATAGTCACGCCTTACTCGATCCAGCTGGGCGCAAAGATCCGCCGCTCCCCGGGCGATGCGTGCGGTGGGCCGCTGTATCAGGTCAGGGTGAATGTGCAACAGGGCCTCGTGTTGCACTGCCTGCAGCACCGGGTAGCGGCGCCAGTCGTCCAGCCATTCAGGGCGTGACTGGTCCGTGCCGCTGGCCACGATCACCTGCGGATCTGCTTCAAGTAGTGATTCCAGCGCAATATGCGGGGCGAGCTGTGCCTGCTCAGCGAAAATATTTTTCCCACCGCAAAGTTCGATCACGTCACTGATCATGTGCTCGCCATTTACTGTCTGTAGCGGTGTATTCCAGACCTGGTAGAAGACGCTCAACCGGGGCCCCTGGCTGCCGTTAGCGGCCAGCTCATCAATGTCGGCATCGAATGCCGCTGCATTGCGCCGGGCTATGTGGTCAGTGCCGGCCAATACACCGAAGTCACGGATGCTTGCGCTGATGTCCTTGAGCGTGCCTGGCTCGCTGACATAGACGGTCAGGCCCAGGCGTTGCAGCTGGGGCAGTGCCGTCATGCCGTTGCCAGATCCCCACAACACCACCAGGTCGGGCGAGAGGGCCACTACCTGCTCGATGCTCCAGCTGAAGGCGCTGCCAATTCTGGGTAACGACTTTGCGGCTGACGGATAGTCGCTGTAGTCCACGGCGGCGATGATCTTGCTACCCGCGCCGGCACTGAACAGGTTTTCCACAATATGCGGGGCAAGTGCGACGATACGCTGCGCTGGTTGCTCCAGGCTGACTGTGCGGCCGACGGCGTCAACAACGCTGGGGCCGGCCCAGGCCAGGCTGCCCAGGGTGCACAAGCACAGCGCTATAATTCTCAGGAACACTGGATCACCAGTGGCGAGCCATTCACCGGGTGGCGTTCAATCATCACATCCACCTGGAAAACCTCGGCAAACATCGCCGGGGTCAGCACCGTTTCAGCATTGCCATGACTGTGTTGGCGGCCCCGCTGCATTACCAGTAGCTGGTCGGCGTGCGCTGCAAGGAGGTTGA
Organism: Pseudohalioglobus lutimaris; assembly: GCF_002866825.1. Taxonomy (GTDB): domain Bacteria; phylum Pseudomonadota; class Gammaproteobacteria; order Pseudomonadales; family Halieaceae; genus Halioglobus; species Halioglobus lutimaris. The sequence continues at coordinate 35,625 of NZ_PKUS01000032.1, forward strand.
AGTCGTGGGTAGCGACGATGACGGCACAGCCCTGGGCCGCCAGGGCGTCTACCCGCTCCATCACCATGCGTTGGTGCGCCAGGTCCAGTGCAGAATTGGGCTCATCCAGCAGTAGCAGTCGACCGGGGCTGTCCGCTGCTCGCCACAGCTGGGCCAGCGCTCTTGCCAGCTGCACCCGCTGCTTTTCGCCGCCTGAAAGCTGTGTGTAGGGGCGCTGTCGCAGCCTCAGGGTGTCGGTCGCCGCCAGCACTTCTTCCAGGATCTGCCTGTCTACCTCGCGGCCACTGGCATGGGGCATGCGCCCGAGGAGAATGACCTCTTCGACGCTGAAGGGGAAGTTGAGTGCGGCGTGCTGACTCTGCATGGCCAGGGCGCGGGCGCGGTGCCCCCGATCGTACTCTGACAGAGGTATGTCATTGAGCAGAATCTCGCCGCTGTCTACGGCTATGCCCCCGGCCACCGCGTGTAACAGCGTACTTTTACCGGCGCCATTGGGCCCGATCAGGCCCAGTACCTGGCCTGCCTGCAGGGAGAAAGTAATATTCTGCAACAATGCCGGGCCATAGGGTGAGGCGCTGGCAGCGTTAACGGTCAGCACGCTCATTATTGCATCCCGTAGTCCCTGCGCCTGTGCAGCAGGGAGATAAAGAAGGGCACGCCTATGCAGGCGGTGACTATGCCCACGGGTAACTCGGCGGGTGCGATGAGGGTGCGCGCGAGGATATCCGCACACACCAGCAGAATGGCCCCGGCCAGTGCAGAGGCCGGCAGTAGAAAGCGATGGTCGGGGCCTATCAGCAGGCGCACGATATGCGGGATGACCAGGCCGACAAAGGCGATGGTGCCGGCCATGGCGACACTGGCGCCCACGGCAATCGCCACGACTACCACGATCCAGCTTTTTGTTCTCTCGACATCGATACCCAGGTAGCGCGCCTCGGATTCGCCCAGCAGTAGCGCATTGAGTGCGTTGGCGTGCCGGGGCAGGAGCAGCACGACCACTGCGGTCAGTACCAGTGCGGTCAGCACGCGTGGATAGTCCGCACCGTCCAGTCCGCCCATGCGCCAGAGGCTGATGCGCCTGAGTACCTCGTTGGAAGAGAACAGCTCCAGTACGTTGCCCAGTGCCCCCGCCAGTGCGGTGATCGCTATGCCCGCCAGCAACATGGTAGCCACGGAGGTGCCGGTCTCGGAATTTGCGAGACGGTAGACCACGACCACAGCGCACATGCCGCCAGCAAATGCACCCAGTGAGATAACAGTCAGTCCGCTGATGCCGCTGATCCAGCCGCCGGCACCTGCAATCACCAGGCTGGCGCCCAATGAGGCCCCCGCGGTCACACCAATCAGTGACGGGTCTGCCAGGGGATTGCGGAAAATACCCTGCATGGCCGCGCCGCTGATCCCCAGCATCGCCCCCACCAGTGCTGCCAGTAGTGCGCGCGGCAGGCGAATCTGACCGATAATTACGGCGGCGCGACCGGGTGCTTCAGTGCCTGTCAATTGCTCCAGGGCCCTCAGTGATTCGCCCAGGCCAAGGCTGACGCTGCCCAGGGCAAGTGCAACCAGTAATACCAGCGGTAGCAGGACGACCAGCAGCGTAATCAGCCGCCTCGCGCTTTGCTCGCGCTGGCCGTTCATGCCGCCTCGAAGCAGGCGGGAAACAAGCGCTGCAGGTCCAGATGCTGTTCTATGCAGTCCGCGAGGCGATTCAGTTCCCGCTCGCGGATGGCGTCGCGATCCACCTCCTTTGCCGCGTCCAGGCCTGCCCAGCGCAGCAGTGCAGCGCAGGCCGCCGGCTGATCGAAGAGCCCGTGAAGGTAGCTGCCGGCAACCTGCCCATCTGCTGAAATAGCGCCGTCCTCGCGCTTGTCGTCCAGGGTAATAAAGCTCTGGGTTTCCGCTGCGCGATGGGTCTCACCGCAGTGTATCTCATAGCCGCGTACTGCTGCGCCCAGTGCGGTGATGGCGCCATGCGCTTGCAGTAAGGTTTTTCCCGGTCGCAGCACGGTGCTGATCTCCAGCAGGCCCAGACCCATACTGCTTCCGGGACTGCCCTCTACGCCATCGGGGTCATGAATCTCATTACCCAGCATTTGCAGGCCGCCGCAGACGCCTAACACCTTACCGCCGTAACGCAGGTGCCTCTGCAGGTAGGGCTCCCAGCCATTGCGGCGCAGCCAATCCAGATCTTCGCGCACGTTTTTGCTGCCGGGCAAGACCACCAGTTCACCCGGCGGAGGCGCCTGACCTTCTGCAATATAGGTGACCTCTGCCTGGGGATGCAGGCGCAGGGCGTCGAAGTCGGTGGTGTTGGATATGCGGGGTAGGGCAGGCACCACCACCCGCAGGCGGTTCGCCTCCTTGGCGACCTGCGCCACATCAATCGCATCCTCGGCGTCCAGCTGCAGGTTGTGCAGATAGGGTAATACGCCAAGTACCGGCTTGCCGGTGCGCCGCTGCAGCCAGTCGAGTCCGGGCTCCAGCAAACTGATGTCGCCGCGAAAACGGTTGATGACAAAACCGCAAACGCGCTCCTGTTCGCCTGGTGACAGCAGCTCGAGTGTGCCGACCAGGTGCGCGAACACGCCGCCGCGGTCGATGTCCGCAATGATGATTACTGGCACGTCAGCCTTTTCGGCAAAGCCCATGTTGGCAATGTCACGGTCGCGCAGGTTGATTTCTGCCGGGCTGCCGGCACCCTCAACCAGCAAGTGGTCGAAGCGCTGGCCCAGGCGATGCCAGGCGGACATTACCGTGTCCATGGCAAGCGTCTTGTACTGGTGATAGTTAACCGCGTCCATGTCCTGCAGCGGTTTGCCGGCCAGGATCACCTGGGCGTTTTTATCGGAGTTCGGCTTAAGCAGCACGGGGTTCATTTCCACGTGCGGCGCAATGCCTGCGGCCTGCGCCTGCAGCGCCTGGGCGCGGCCAATTTCAGCCCCTTGGGGGGTGACCGCGCTGTTCAGCGACATATTCTGGGGTTTAAACGGCGCGACCGAGAATCCCTTTCGCGCAAGCACCCGGCACAGGCCGGCAACGAGGACACTTTTTCCGGCGTCAGACGTGGTCCCCTGCACCATCAGCGCCCTGGGCACGGTCAGTAATCCACACCCTGGCGTGCCTTGATGCCAGCTTTGAAGGCGTGTTTGATCTCTTTGACTTCGGAGACTGTGTCCATGATCTCCTGCAGTGCGGAGCCGCCGCCGCGCCCGGTGACCACCACGCTCTGTGATCGTGGCCGCTGGCGGATTGCGTCGATGACCTCGTCCTCGGGCAGGTAGCCGTAAGCGAGCATATAGGTGAGCTCGTCCATCACCACCAGGTCGTAGCTGGGGTCGCTCAGCATGGGCAGCACGAAGTTCCACGTCTCCACCGCCGCCTTCATGTCCGCTTCCCTGTCCTGCGTGTCCCAGGTGAAACCGGTACCCATCTGGTGAAACGCCACGTCGGGGCAGTGTTCCTTCAGGTATATTTCTTCACCGGAGAGTTGCTGCCCCTTGATGAATTGCACCACGCCCACTTTGTGGCCGTAGCCCAGGGCGCGCATCACCATGCCGAAAGCCGAGCTGGATTTGCCCTTGCCATTGCCGGTGAGCAGGATAGCGACACCGCGTTCCTCGTCTGCGGCGTCGATATTGGCATCGACTTTGGTTTTCTGTTTTTCCATCGCCGCCTTGTGCCTGGCGTTTTTACGTTCGTCGCTCATGCCGTCGCTCCTGTGCTAGAAGGAGTAGCGCACGCCGGCATAAGCCGCGGCACCGCTGCTGTTGAAGTTGCGAACTTCTTCGTAGTCCTTGTCAAGCAGGTTCTCTACCCTACCGTATACATCCAGTCCACGGATGACTTCGAAGCTGGCATTGATGTTGATGACCTCATAATCATCAAGGGGGTCGCCGTCAGTGCCCACCGCGTCGCGCGCAAGGCGTGCATTGATACCCAGACTCAGGCGGTTGTCAAAACCCTGCCAGTTCAGGCCCAGGTTGGCCAGATGGTCGGGGCGACGTGGCCGTTCACCGGCGTCGCTGGTTTCGGTGTCGTTGTAGGTGTAGTTACCCGTCAGCGAAAGTGACGGTAGCAGGGGCCATTCGGCAATCAACTCCACGCCGGAGGAATCCGCTTCCCCCTTACCTTGCAGATAGCCGCCGAAGGTTTGCAGGTCGAAAAATATTTCCTGGTCCACGGTCTGGTCGAAATACACCGCTTCCAGGTAGAGGCCGTTATTGCCAAACCAGGAGATAGCCAGGTCGTAGCCCTCGCTCTCTTCCGCATCCAGCTCGACGCCATTGCCGAAGGGGCCGTTGTTGTAGCCGATTTCGTAGAGGCTGGGTGCCCTGAAACCGGTACCGTAGGCACCGCGCAGTTTTACTTCACCTGCGCTTGCCGGGATCAGGTATGCACCGCTGACTCGCCAGGTGTTATAACTGCCGAAGTCGTCGTTGTCGTCGTAGCGCGCACCTGCGGTCACAAACAGGCGCTTGGAAAATTCACCCTGGTATTCCAGGTAGTAACCGTCCTGATCGCGTTCCTGGTTGGTGCCGGTGTCGTCACGCGACTCGGTCTTCAGGTCAACGCCATACACCAATCGCATTGCTTCGCCGCCATTGAAACTGCCCAGGTAGTTCCATTTTTCCAGTTTGCCCTCACCGCCGAACGCAAAGCCGCCATCGCTGAAGTCCCTGTTCTGGGTTTCGCTCTCGCTATAGGCCAGCTCGTGATTGAACCGCTGACCCTGGTAGCGTGCACCGGCCCGCCAGGCCTGTTGATCGTACTCACTGTTACAATTATCAGTGCGAGGAAAACCGCAGTTGTCGTACTGGCTCTTGCCCTCCACATCGCGGCCCACCAGTTCCAGGCGTAACGCGTCGCTTACGTTCCAGCCCAGTCGTCCGTGGACGGTGGTGTTCTCGTAGCCGTCGTCATCGCGCAGCAGGGTGTCGTCGCTGCGGGCGTTGAAGCCATCTGTCTCAAAGTCAGTGACGGACAGGTTCGCGTCCACGGTATCGCCAGCGTAGCCGAGGTTGCCCGCGTATTGCTGGGTGCCGTAACGTCCACCCTCGGCGCTGACATCGCCGCCAAAACCTTCGCCGGGCGCCCTGGTGGTGATATTGACCACGCCGCCCGCGTCCGCGCCGTACATAAGCCCCTGTGGTCCACGCAATACCTCAACGCGTTCGATACCAGCGCTCAGCACCTGCTCAAGGCGCGGTAGAAACTGGGGGCTGGATGTGTCGCTGATATCGATGCCGTCCATCATCACCAGCGTGCGATAACCTTCCTCGCCACGTATGCGCAGAGTCGACACCTTGCCGGCACCGCCCGTATTGCTGACGCCAACGGAGGGCAGGGTGCGCAGAACGTCGAGCATGGAGTTAAAGCCCAGCGCCTGGATCTCCCGGGCGTTCAGTGCGGAGACCGACGTGCCCACCTGGCGCAGTGGCATTTCGACGCGGGAAGAGGTGACAATGATCTCTTCGAGTTTGGTATTGGCGTTAACTGGCAGGGCACATAGTGCGCCCAGGGTGACTGCCGGAAGTATTCTCAGGTTGTTCATTTTGTGTCCTCAATGCCCATATATAAGTGGCGATTGAGGGAGGGGATCAGGGAACGCGACAGGAACATCGTGCAACCTTTCATGAAGCCCTCCGCTCCATCGGTGCAAATGTGTCCAGGCAGGTTTCGGGCTCACAGCCTTGAAGCTGTTTACCGTTGCGGGGGCAGCGGTGGTGTTTCACCACACTTCCCATTTAACCTACCCAGCAACGTCGTTGCGGCAGGCACCTGGTACGGGCGAGGATTGTGCGGGCACACCTCTTCATTGTCAATCACCGGGGCAGCCTGATGAATTGCTTTCGCGTAGAATAGGGCGGATAAAATGGGTGGAGTTGAATAACGTGGTATCGGTAGAACAACGGGCGGCAGTGGCGGCTTTACTGGGCAGGGAACCGCGTGGCCTGGAGGCAGTACCCGTGCTTTCGGCTGCGCGGGAACCCATGGTGATTCGCGTCTCCTCCCTGGTCGACGACAAGCCCTTTCCCACACTTTACTGGCTGGTTGATAGCGCGCTGAACTACCGCATAGACGGGGCGGAGGCCGGCGGCCTGATTGCGATCCTGCAGGCCAGAATCGACCAGGATGCAGCACTGCAGGCGGCCATGGTCGAAGATCACCGCCTGCACATAGCGGATCGCGACGGGTTTATGGATGAAATCCAGCGTAAACGCATTGCCGAACTGGGTTTCTGTGAGGTGTTCAGCAAGAGGGGAATAGGTGGTATCGCTGACTTTACCCGTATTCGCTGTCTACATACCTGGTATGCCGCGCACATGGTGCGGGCCAATACGGTAGGGCGCCTGCTGGACGCGCACTGGGCAAGTGAGGCGGAGTCCACGCGGGCGTAGCGGCGGACACTGCCGGGCAGATTTACCCGGTTTCCCGGCGCAGATCCGCCGTTGTGGCCCCGCGTGAACCGTCTTTGCTACAGATCATGTAACCAATCGGGACTGGTGGTATATTAGGCGCCTTTTTGTCACCGGGAATTCGTTTCCCCGCAGCCATTAATGGGCCAGATAACATGACCGCCAGAACTGATGATCTCAGGATCCAGAGAACCAACGAACTGATCTCCCCCGAACAGCTGATTGCCGATATCGGTGTCAGCGAGCGTGCCGCGCAGACCGTGGATCACGCTCGTCGCACTATCCATAATATTCTCAGCGGCGAAGACGACCGGCTGCTGGCCATTGTGGGGCCTTGTTCCATTCATGACCCCGATGCGGCCCGCGAGTATGCAGCACAGCTGCGCCAGCGGGCCGATACCATTGCCGACGATGTATTCGTGGTGATGCGCGTGTATTTCGAGAAGCCCAGGACCACAGTGGGCTGGAAAGGCCTGATTAATGACCCGGACCTCAATGATACCTTCCAGATTACCAAAGGCCTGCACCTCGCCCGCCAACTGCTGGTGGATCTTGCTGAGATGGGCCTGCCAGCGGGCACCGAATATCTCGACCTGATCAGCCCGCAGTACTACGCGGACCTCATCTCCTGGGGAGCGATCGGTGCGCGCACCACAGAGAGCCAGACCCACCGTGAGCTTGCCTCAGGCTTGTCCTGTCCGGTGGGCTTCAAGAACGCGACCGACGGTGATATCCAGGTGGCCATCGATGCGATTAATTCGGCCTCCAGGCCACACAACTTCCTCTCGGTGACCAAGCAGGGCCATTCAGCGATATTCCAGACCGCGGGCAATGAGGACTGTCACGTCATTCTGCGAGGGGGCAAGCACCCCAACTACGATATGTTTTCCGTCGATGACGCCGCCGGTATGCTGGCCAGCTCCGGGCTACCCGCGCGGATAATGATCGATGCATCCCACGCCAACAGCCGCAAGATTCCGGCTCGGCAGATTGATGTGGCCTCTGACATTGCTACCCAGGTAGCCCGTGGCAGCGACAACATCATTGGCATTATGCTGGAGAGCAACCTGGTAGAAGGGCGACAAAACGTCGTTGAGGGGCAGCCTTTGACTTATGGCCAGAGCATTACGGACCCCTGCATAAACTGGGATGACACACAGTCTCTCTTGCAGGAACTGGCGACCGCCGTACGCCTGCGCCGCGGCAGCTGAGCTGCCGATACTGTCGGCACCGTGTAATCAGGCCGCGTCAGGAAGCGCTCTATTGTGCCGGCCACGCGCAGGCGAGACACTCAATAGCTTATCGGTTTTCTTGAGCTCGCCTCTGCGCGGCAATGGTGATTGTTTAAGTACCGGGGTTTCTCGCCCCATCGTTCAGAGAGCGTAACCCACTTCCAGGTAAGCGCCCAGGGGCTGGCCGACGAAGTAGCGGTAGTTGCCAAAGGCGAAGTCAGCCCTTTCCGCGTAGTCCTCATCCAGCAGGTTGGTCACGCGCAATGTGCCGTGCCACCGTGAACTCAATTGAGAACTTACGCGCAGGTTGAGCAGAGAATGGCCGTCATACTTGGCCGTATTGTCAGCGTTGAGGTAATACGAACCCAGGTACACCCATTCCAGCTCAGCTACTGAGTCCGCGTTGAACTCCCAGCCCAGTTGAGCGCTGCCGAAACGCCGCGGCGCGGTATCGATGTCGTTGCCCTTGATATCGCTGGTAGAGCCCAGCAGGTCGGTGCTGCTGTCATAGCGGTGGCGGGCGAAGCTGGCGGCACCATTGAGATACCAGTTCTCGGCGAGGCGATAGTCCAGGCTTATCTCCAGACCATAGTGTGAGGTGCTTGCCCCGCTGATGTTCTGGCGATTGCTGTCCTGGAAGATAACCTCTTCCTTTTCCATGTAGTAAACGGACGTGTCATAGGCCAGGACACCTGCAACCGTGCCGCGCAGTCCGAGTTCAATATTTTCCAGTTCTTCCGCGTCCAGGTCCGCCACCCGTTGCCCTGACTGAAGTCGATAGAGCTCTGCAGCCTGGGGTGCGCGAAAACCACTGGCCAGGCGCAGGTAACCCACGTGGTTGTCGTCCAGGGCATAACTTGCGCCCGCATTGGCAGAGAGGTTGGTGAAGCTGTCATCGCGATCTGCCGGTCGGAAGAAGCGGCATGCCGTGGCCTCCGGCGCACAGGCGGCGCCATCGCCAGTGCGGTTGTCGTAGTCGTAGCCGGTATAGTCAAGGCGCAGCCCTGCAGACAACTCCAGCGCGCCGCTGCGCCAGCTCACCTGGCTGAACAGGGCGGCATTGAGTGCGTCCACCTGGTAGTCATAGTGCACGCCCGCCGGTTGGTTGGGGCTGAAGTCGCCGTCCTGGGTTTCCTTCAGCCAGCCGTCGGTGTAGTCCAGATCAATACCGTTGACCCAGTTCCAGCTCGCGAAGTCACTGTGCACTGCGCCCTGGAAACCCAGGCTGGAATGACCGTTTTCCTCCAGCGGCTGCCAGGGCAGAAAGTGCATCAGGAAGTCCATGTCGTTGTCGCGAAGGTAGGGCGTAAGTACCAGCGTATGCTGCTCACCCAGCGCGCGGCTGGCCCGGCTGTAGGCGCGCACGGAGCGGACATCCCGGTAGGCCTCGGGGTTGGGGTTGCTGTCCTTGATATCCTCGTCTTCATAGGCTTTGAAACCCTGTACGAAGCCGGCCGTCTCCTGATTAAGGTTCGCATAGTCAATAACGCTGGTGACCTGCCAGACATCACCCTGGTAGTCGTATCGCGCTGTTAGCTTCTGCTGGTCATAGCCTGAGTCGTCCTTGTAGCCGCCATCAGTGGTGCCGTTGAGCCGCAGGCTGATGCCGTGCGCGCCGTTCACCGCGCCATAGGCGTACTTGCCGCGATAGTAATCGTAGGGGCCGGCCTCCACGCTGAGCGCATTGATAGCAGACGGCGCAGCGCTGAGTACATTGATCACGCCGTGCAGTGCGTTGGAGCCATACAGTGCCGTGGCGGGACCTTTGATAACTTCTATCCGGCCGGCCTGCTCGGTGTTGGCATCGAACAGCTGGTTGATGTTGCAAAATCCCGGGGCGCGCAGGCTGATCGAGTCACCTGCCATGAAAAAGGCGCCGCAGCTGCCGGCGCCCGTAAACACCGGTGAGCGCAGGGAGGGCAGACTCTCCTGTCCGTTGCCACGGCTGATCCACGCGCCGGGTATGCGCTGCATTGTCTCGGTGATATGTACGTGACCGATGAGTTGCAGGGTGCCCTCATCCACGGCGGACCAGGACAGGGGCACATACTGGCCCTCCTGCTCCATTCGGGTGGCGGTGACCAGAATCTCTTCCAGGTTGACCGGTTCTTCGGCGTTGGCGTGCGCGGGTAGGTATGTGCAGGGCACAACGGCCAGCAGTGATAGCAGTTTCTTGTTCACAGTGTCGGGTATCTCAACGTGAGGCGATAATATCGGCGTTTGTGCTGGCAGCGCTGGGGCCCTCGCGATTGCGAATGGCGTCGGCGATGCGAAACAGCGGCACTTTGAGCATGGCGACCAGATCTTCACTGGCGTTGACGCGCTCAAGGGCCTTGTCCATGCACAGCAGCCACTGGTCGCGTTCCTCCGGGCCTATCGCATATGGCTCGTGGGGCGTGGTCATGCATACGGTGCCGTGTTTGTTGGCGTACAGGGGTGGCCCACCCATCCAGCCGGTCAGGTAGTCCGCCAGCTTCTCCTTCATAGGCTCAAGGTCCGCCGCGTGCATGGCGCGCAGCGCCGCTACTTCCGGCATCTCATCCATGAGGTCGTAGAAGGCCCCGGTGAGTTCGCGGATACCTTCCTCGCCAAGTATCTGGTAGGGGGTTTGTGGCTGGTTCATCAGCGGCTTCCTTAGTATCTGTCCCGGTGTGGCCAGGGGTGCATTTTACACAGGCTGTGGGGCTTGTGCGCTTTCGCTGCAATTGTTAACCGTGGCGTTGGCCCGGGGTTTAACTCCGTAGACGGCCGGGCGGGGTGCTGGTTGCACTCGGGCCGGATAAGCGCAGGCCGATGGTTGATCCAGTGCGCGCCCGGCAATGCCTTTGTATGGGTGTTCGCCGAACGGAGCTCTGGTAGAATCTCGCCTCCAGGCAGGATCAGGTCCGCCGCCTTTTTTTAGCCCAGTTGATGGAATGTAATCATGAGTCTCGCCGACCAGGTAATGGCTGTTAACAACAACCTTCCCATTCGCACAGAGGAACCTGTGCATAGCGGTAAGGTGCGTTCGGTTTACTGGCTCAATGCCGCCGACAGTGCCCGGCTGATTGCCGAGCGCGGCTATGACGTCCCTGCTGATGCGCCGCTGGCGATTATGGTGATCTCCGACCGTATCTCCGCATTCGACTGCATCTGGCACGGGGAGGGCGGTATGCACGGTGTGCCGGGTAAGGGTGCCGCGCTCAACGCCATTTCCAATTACTGGTTTCAGCGCTTTCGCCAGCAGGGTCTGGCAGACAGTCACATACTGGATATACCGCACCCGCTGGTGTGGATCGTGCAGAAGGCGCGACCGGTAAAGATCGAGGCCATCGCCCGTCAGTATATTACCGGCTCTATGTGGCGCGCTTACGCTGATGGCGAGCGCGAGTTCTGCGGCATCAGGCTTCCCGACGGGTTGCAGAAAAACCAGAAACTGCCCGAGCTGCTGATCACGCCCTCCACCAAAGGGATTCTCGAAGGGGTGCCCGGTGTGCCCGCAGTCGATGACGTCAACATTTCCCGCGGCGACATCGACAGGCACTTCGCAGCCTTCAATTTTAGCAGTCGCGATGATGTGGATCGCTATGAAACACTTCTCAGGCAGGGTTTTGAGCTGATCAGCGCCCGCCTGGCGGAGCTGGACCAGATCTTCGTGGACACCAAGTTTGAGTTCGGCTACGTGACGGACAGGGCGGGAGAGGAAAAGTTGATCTACATGGATGAGGTGGGTACACCGGATTCCTCGCGTATCTGGGACGGTCCGGCCTGGCGGGACGGCAGGGTGCTGGAAAACTCCAAGGAGGGATTTCGGCAGGTGCTGCTGCAGCACTTCCCCGACCCCGACATACTGCTTAACAAGGACCGTATGCCAGAGCGCCAGGCCCTGGCGCGTGATAACGCGCTGCCGACAGAGGTATTGATGGAACTCTCGAGGACCTATACCGGCATTGCCGAAAAAATCACCGGTCACCCGGTTGTTCTCGCCAGTAACCCTCAGGCGGAGATCATCGACGTGCTGGGCAAGCGGTACGACCTTATTGGCTGATCCGCGCTTCTGCCTGCTCAGTGCCCAGGTGCCGCGGTGTAAGCTATTATTCAACCAACCATATGACTAAAAGGCAGCGACATATTATGGAGACTTCAAAACTCTTTTCCCTGGAAGGCAGGGTGGCAATGGTCACCGGGGGATCACGTGGTATCGGCAGGATGATTGCGGAAGGCTTCATTGCCCAGGGAGCAACAGTGTATATATCCTCCCGCAAGGCAGATGTCTGCGACGCGGTAGCCAGTGAGCTGGGGCCCAGGTGTTTCTCCCTGCCGCAGGATATCAGCACAGTCGCCGGATGTAAGGCGCTGGCCACTGCCTTTGCCGATGCGGAGCCCAGACTCGATATTCTCGTCAACAATGCCGGCGCCGCGTGGGCTGTGCCGTTTGAAGATTTCCCTGAGCAGGGTTGGGACAAGGTGATGGATCTCAACCTGAAATCGCCGTTCTTCCTGGTGCAGGCGCTGCACGCTTCCCTGATGTCCGCCGGCAGTGCCGAGCGTCCGGCCAAGGTCATCAACATAACCTCCATTGACGGCCAGCGATTGAATCCCTGGGAAACCTACAGTTACCACGCCTCCAAGTCGGCACTTATTTATCTCACCAAGCGTCTGGCAGCGCGACTCGTCAGCGACCATATCAATGTCACGTCAATCGCCCCCGGCGCCTTTCCGTCCGAGATGAACCGCGCCGCCCGCGACCACGCAGTCGAGGTGGCGAAGTCCATCCCTTCCGGGCGAGTGGGAGACGCCGAGGATATGGCGGGTGCGGCGATATTCCTGGCCAGTCGAGCGGGCGATTACGTTGTTGGGGAGACGATTACTGTGGACGGGGGCCTGGTCCACGCTGCGCTTGGTAGCAGTATCGACGCCTGAGCTTTGCCTGTCGACGTTACCGGTAAGCGAAAGCGATCAAGCTTGTTCACGCCACGTAACAAGGAGCGCAGGCGATGACCCCGATTACTTTGGAAAAACGCGGTCATCAGGCCTGGATTACGCTGAATCGCCCGCAGGTGAAGAACATGCTCAATGGTGAGTGTTTCATCGGCCTTGCAGATGCCTGGGAAGAGGTGAGGGCAGACGATGGCATCCGTGTGGCGGTGCTGACCGCCGCGGGCGAGGAGCATTTCTGCTGCGGTGGCGACCTCGGCGAAGTGATTCCCCTGTGGACCGGTGTGCGGCAGCCAGCGAACGAGGTGGAGGAACGCCTCAAGGCTGATCCGATGATTACTGACCGGGTCATGCTCAAGGAGAAACCGCTTTACAAGCCAGTAATCGCGGCCATCAATGGTCACGCCCTGGGCGGAGGTACCGAACTGCTGCAGGCCACCGATATCCGTATCGCAGCGCAGCATGCGCAGTTTTCATTGCCTGAACCGAAGGTGGGTATTGTGCCCGGTGCAGGCTCCATGGTACGCCTGACCCGGCAACTGCCCTGGGCCCATGCCATGCGTATTTTACTTGGCGGCGAGCCTGTCAGTGCTGATGATGCCCTGCATATGGGCCTGGTCTCCGAGGTAGTACCGCTGGCGCAACTGCAGGCCAGGGCAGAACACTATGCTGATAGTATTTGCCGTCAGGCACCCCTTGCCCTGCAGGCGATCAAGCGCACCGCGCTGGAGACGCATACGTTGCCCTGGGCCGATGCTTTTCGCTTCGAAATGGAGCAGGCGGGCGCGATTATGATGAGCAAGGATGCCCGCGAGGGGCCTCGCGCGTTCAAGGAAAAACGACAGCCGCAGTTTACTGGCGAGTAATGAAGTGATCTCAATGACCCCGCGCTGGTATAGAATGCGCCGGGAAAGGAACTGGATATGAATGCATATAAATTGAGTGAGAGCCTTGCTGTGTCAGGGCAGATAAGCCCCGCTGCCGTAGCTGAAATCGCCGCCGCTGGATTCAAGGTGCTGATCAACAACCGCCCCGACGGTGAGGAACAGGGCCAACCCGACAGCGCAGAGATTGCCGCCGCTGCCGAAGAGTTGGGGCTGGAATACCACTACCTGCCGGTCAACGGTTTGAACTTTCCCGGCGATCACCTGCAGCAGATGGCCGATCTCTTCGACGATGTGGATAGACCGGCATTCGCGTTCTGTCGCACCGGAACCCGCTGTTCCAATCTCTGGGTGCTCTCGCGCGACCCCGAGGAGCGAGAGCGGGCAGCGCAGCTTGCCAGCAAAATTGGATTTGACCTGAGCATGGTGGCCCGCGTTCTAGGCTGAGCGATGCGTGGTCAAGGGAGATGATCAGGTCGCAGGCGTAAACCAGATGGGCGAACTCCAGGCGCGCTCCTGAATCACTTTCTGGTGACCTGTGGAGCAGCAGTTTTCCATACCCTCGGTAATGGTCGCCGGATCGTCACAGCGTACGCCTGCCTTCACGCAAAACTGCTGGCTCCAACGACAGCTGGGGTTTTCCAGTACTCTGGTGTAGTAAAAGGCCTGCGCCCGGGGGTTGAAATCGTTGTCCTGCCATACCGTGCATAAGCGAGCGTGACCGTCACCGCTGGTGTCACAGGTGTCGGTGTCCACGCTGGCGTTGTTGTCGCCACCGGCGACGTCCACCACGCGCTCGTGAAGCTCCCCGCTCTCGTACCAGCCTTTGATCAGCTGTATACGTTGCAGCGGGTTGCCGGGGTATTCAGCGGTGCCGGTGTCGGCCATTGCCGAGACGATGAAACGCGGTTTTGCGTTTTCCGTGATTGGTGCGGAGAGGTCTCCGCCCATGGGCACGCCACCGGCGTAGCCCCTGGCGACCATGTCACTGTCAGCGCAGGAATCTTCGGCATAATCCCATCCGCCGAAGAAGCGCAGTATCGGTCGGGTTCCACTGGTGGCATAGGCTTCCCTGCGCTGCATGGCTGAGAACAGTGCGTCACGGGTATTCTCCTCAGCGTAAAGCACGGCGAGCCCGCCCGGTCCGTATTCGAGTTCGTCCGGCAGCCCCCTGGGCAGTTCGTCGCGAGATCCCATACCGGCGCCGCCGTGTCCGGGGTGATTCTTCTCCATGGCCAGGCCAGGCGCGGCGATATGCGTGTCAGTGGCTGAGATCAGGCCGAATTTGAAGCTGTTGACGCCCAGTTCGGCCTGCTGCTGCAGGCCCTTTTTCAGCGCATAGCGCAAGAAGTTGCTTTCGTCCGGCAGCTTGGTTTGTGGGCGGTCTTCCTCGTCTACCAGCAGCATAAGCCATTTGGCATCGATACCACCGGGTGTTCCGGTGTTCTTGCCGCCAAAACTGTCGTACTCCAGTTTTTCGAAGCCGCAGTATTCGTCCTCAGACCAGGTCGGCAGGCGATTGTCACACTCCGAGGAGCCCTTGTGCTGCATCACTTCGAACAGCGTATTCCAGCGTGCTCGTCTGCTCGCCTCCTCAGCCGTGACCGGCTCTGCTGGAATCTGCCTATCGGCAATTCTGGCAGTTTCAAACATCAGTCCCCCGCTCAAATTGGAGTTGTGCGGTATCACCACCGCATCACAGCCCGGTTGCTCGTCGAGACATTCCTTGTCCAGATAGTCCCACAGCGTGACCTGGGAAGTGGATTCGATCCACGACAGGGCGTGGTCTGGCACCAGGTGATTCTTGAATACCACGTTGTGATGCAGGTTCTGGCCCGTGCCTACTGTTCCGGTCCACTCGTAGGCGGCGAAGCTGGTAAAGCTACAATCACCGCTGCGATCGTAGGCGTCTTCCGCTGCGCGCTGGATGTCGCGCCAGGTATCTGCCGCCTGGGCAAAGCAGATTTCTCCATCATCACCACAGAAACCCCAGCGTTTCTTTCCCTGCAGCCCGTAGGCGGCCAGGGTGGCAAAGGTAAGTTGCGGAAAGTAGCGGTGTATTGCACAGACCGGGTGCCAGTATCCGGGTGAACCCTCGGTTGTGCACATGCGCATTTCCGCCATGAACTCTGAATGGTCAGTGACTGCGGTGAAGTCCAGGGGGCGGTCAATCTGGATGTGGCGCATGGGCTGGTCATTCTCGTCATAGGGCTGAATGCCCGTTCGCTCACCCTTGGCGAATGCGTAGGCATCCTCGGGTTTGTTGCGGGTATCCTGAGAGTTGGCGTCGAATGACCAGGCGGTGTGCACATGGGTATCACCGAAGTGGGGGCGGCGCAGCGGGTCGTAATTGTTGCAGGGTTCGCGTTCTTCGCTGGGCTGGTAATCGCGCTCGGGCAGTGCCACGGGTATTTTTACTGTTGCCTGTGTAGCGGTGGTTTCCTGCTCCGACATGACGGGCAGGGCAGTGAGCAGGGCGGGGAGCAGGAGCAGCGGAAGATGACGCACGGCGGTAATCCTTATAGTTGTTATCGACGGATGTAAGTGTGCCGATTTTGGCGCCGGGCGCAAAGTCTACGGTATCACTGAATGGACCGCGCGCCAGTTCCTTTCAGTAACTGTATTTCAGGTCAATCCCCCAACTGCGAGGCTCCCCCCAGAGCACAGCGCGTGAGGCGTGGGGAAGGTTGTCGATGGTGAACGTTACATATTCTTCGTCCAATGCGTTGGCGACCCATAGCGCCAGGCTGAGCTCGCCAGCGGCCAGCTCGATGTCGGAGAACGTCAGCCTTGCGCCCAGCAGATCGTAGGCGTCGATGTAATTGCTGGTGTCTACGTCGCGCGCGTCGGTATAGGTATAGTTGATGTTTGCGCTGAGAGTCCCCAGCTTCATGGCCGGGAAGCGGTAATCAAGATTGAGGCTGGCGCTATGCTCGGGTGCGTTGCTGAAGCCGAAAGACCTGGGTTTGCCGGTGAACGGGTCATCGACATCGTCAATTTCGCTGTGCAGGTAAGCGTAGTTGAAACGCGCCAGCAAATCGGCGCGGGGCATGGCCACAACTTCAAGTTCCAGACCTGCCAGCCTCGCCGCTCCGCTATTGAATACACGGGTGTCAGCAATAGTTCCCGGCAGCAGGAAGTTGAGCTGCATGTCTTCAAAGCGGGAATAGAACACGGCGCTATTGACGCGCAAAGCGCGCTGCCACCATTCCCCCTTGATACCGACTTCGGCGGTGCGGTTGTTCTCCTCATCGAAACCACGGGAGAAAAAATCGGGGTCGGGGTCTCGAGTATTGTAGCCGCCACTCTTGTAGGCCTCGGTCAGCTTTGCGTAGAGCAGGATATCCTCGCGCCAGTCGTGCTCCAGGATCAGTGCGAAGGCGGTATCATTGAAGTCCTTACTCGCCCGGGCGCTAAAATCGATTTGCTCAAATGGGCCCAGCACAATATTGCCAAAGTCGACGTAGTTCTCCTGGCGAAACAGTCGTTTTACCTCGCGATTATCCGCAGAGTAGCGCCAGCCCACAGTAAGTGCCCAGTCAGGCAGCGGTGACCAGGTGAGTTGTGTGTAGGCGGCCCGGGTGCTGTTGTCGATGCGATTGTCCTCGGCGCGGAGGTTGATCGCTGTGGCCTTATCGTTGCTCGCGATCACCGGGAAGCTGAAGATATGGTGCAGGGGGAACCAGTTCTCCCGCGCCTCTTCCCGGAAATAGTAAAGCCCCGCGACCAGGTTGACCGAGTCGCCCAGTGCACCGATCAGTTGCAGTTCCTGGGAAAATTGCTCCTGCTCAAGACGGGTTCTAACCTCATCATAGTCCTCGCTGGCGGGGCCCTGTGCTCCCAGGGTGATGGCGCTGAAGTCCACCCGGTACTGCGCGCTCGCGCCGCTGGCAAAGTCTATATAGCTGTCATCTTCCAGTTCTCGCCAGGCGGAGATCGAGTTGAGTTCGAAGCCGCCTGAGCGCCACTGTAGCCGCAGTGCATGGCCTTCGATAGTGGTGTCGGTGGGCAGGAGGGGGACACTGGTATCCAGCCGGTTCAGGCGTGATCTGGCGTAAGGTACAAATCGTTGTGAGCTGCGAATCGCAGCATCCGCTGGCGTGCCCGACTCCACGCCCGGCTGCACCGCCTGCGGTGTGGTGTTGTACGACTCGATGCGGGACTTGTCCCAGCTATAGTCCATAGTGAAGTTCTGGCCGGGTTGCCAGCGCCAGTCAAGGCGCACGCCCTCCGCCGACACATCACCGAAGTCGCCGCCCGGTCCGCGATTGTCGATAAACCCATCTTTCCGGCGATGCAGGGCGGCCAGTTTTATCGCCTGCGAGTCTGTCAGTGGCAGGTTCAGGCTGCTGCGCACCAGCAGCAGGTCGCGGTTACCCGCGCCCACTGTCTGGGTGAATGCGACAGCCCCGGTATCGGGTCGCGCGGTAACCAGGTTCAGCGCGCCGCCAGTGGTGTTGCGCCCATAGAGTGTGCCCTGGGGGCCGCGCAGAATTTCAATGCGCTCCAGGTCGGCCACCTCGCTGCTCAGTCCGGTGGCGCGAGCGAGATATACACCGTCGAGATAAACGCCGACAGCAGGATCCTGAGTAATCTGCACGTCGGTGATGCCAACGCCGCGTATAAACAGGCGCAGGGTCTGGTTGCTCGCTGGAAAACTGTCCACCACGAAATTGGGCACGTTGGCCTGGATGTCAGCGATATTGGCAATGCCCAGCACTTCCAGGCGTTTGCGATCCAGAGCGACCAATGAGAGCGGTGTATCCTGGGCTGACTGCGCCACGCGCTGGGCTGTGACGAAAACTTCTTCCAGCACCGGCCTGGCCTGCGCGGCGTGCACAGCCTCGCCAGCCGCCAGCAGCAGGCTGAGGAAGCCGGCCAAACAATGGGCGCCAAAACATTTTGCAAGCATTCGCGTTAGGATTCTTGTGCTTTTTGGCGAGCCTAACACAGTTACGCTGGCGCCAGGATGTGTTGCAGTGACTGCCATGCACCGGTCTTGCTGCTACACTTGGGCACTCTCGAAAACAGG
Organism: Pseudohalioglobus lutimaris; assembly: GCF_002866825.1. GTDB lineage: Bacteria > Pseudomonadota > Gammaproteobacteria > Pseudomonadales > Halieaceae > Halioglobus > Halioglobus lutimaris. Next base: position 54,109 of record NZ_PKUS01000032.1, read on the forward strand.
AGTTAACCCATGTCCGATTCTTCCACTGTACGCCCCGCCAGTACCGTCGTCCTGTTGCGCGATTCCGATGCCGGGCTGGAGACGCTGCTGTTACGGCGCAACAAGGCGCTGGCTTTTGCGGGCGGCTTCTGGGTTTTTCCCGGGGGTAGCCTGGACGAGGCCGACATGGCGGCGGGTGAAGGCGACGAAGAACGCGCCGCCCGCGTTGCCGCTGCGCGCGAGGCGATGGAGGAGTGTGGTCAACGACCGCGGCCCGAGGACATGGTGCTCCTCAGTCACTGGACCACACCGGAGACAGAAAAGCGCCGTTTCTCCACCTGGATCTATGCCGCGCCCCTGGAGGCCAATGAAAAGGTAGTGATCGATGGCGGTGAGATTCACGATCACCGCTGGCTACCTCTGGAGCAGGCATTGGCAGAACACTATGCCGGTGAGCTGCGAATTCTGCCGCCGACCATGGTGACCCTCAGCAGACTGTCTGTATACCGCACTGTGGCGCAGCTGCTGAAAGCGGAGAAAGACTCCCCCGTGCCGCGGGTGCTGCCGGTCATAACGGGATATGAGGACACCATTGTCTCTCTTTACCACGGCGATGCCGGTTACGAGACGGTGGACCCGGCTCTTCCCGGCGCTCGCCACCGTGCCATTCTGGAGGATGGCCGCTGGCGTTACGTCTATGAGAATGTGCCTGATGACATCGCCCCGCTGGTACCCCAGGAAGCGGATGCATGAAGCGCGAATTCCTGCTCTGGGACCTGCCCACCCGGGTATTTCACTGGGCTTTGGTGCTTTGCATCGGACTGGCCTGGTGGAGTGGGGAGGAGGGTCGCAACGACGTGCATGAGTGGACTGGCTATACGCTGCTTGTCCTGGTCGTAAGCCGCATTGCCTGGGGTTTCGTTGGTAGCCGGCACTCCCGGTTCAGTGACTTTGTGCACGGTCCGCGGACGACCATTGCTTACCTGCGCGGGGCGCGCAGCCCCACCCCGGGCCACAATCCCCTGGGTGCCTGGTCAGTGCTGGCGCTGCTCCTGCTGATGCTGGTGCAGGCGGTCAGCGGGCTGTTCAACTCCGATGATATTCTTTTTCCCGGTCCGCTTTACTACGCTGCGAGCACGCCGCTGCGCGACACCATGGGTGTGGTGCACGAATTGGCTTTTGAGGCCCTGCTGGTGTTGATAGCACTGCACGTGCTGGTGGTGAGTTACCACCAGTGGGTCAAGAAAGAGGGACTCATCAGGGCCATGCTGGTGGGCAAGGCGGCGCAGAAAACCGGGCTGTCAGCGCCCGTGGCGACATGGAAAGCCCTGTTGATTTTTATCCTGGTGGCGGCGGCGGTGTGGCTGGGGTTGGAGCAGGCACCGCAGCCCCAGCCGCTGTGGTAACAGTTGACAACTGTTTATGCACGCCCACCACAGTGCAGGCCCGGCCAGCCTCTCTGGCCGAAAAACCATTGACACCAGGGCTACCTCAACGAGCGTGAGCCTGCCCTGGTCCTGGTCCTAGTAAAGGTAGTCTTTTGACTTGTACTCGTCATGACAGCTCTTGCAGGATTTGCCCGCAACGCCGGTAGCCTCGGCAATGGCCTTGCGGTCACCTGACTCGGCCGCAACCTGGAGCGCTGCAACTGCGCCCTGCATGTCTTCCAGCTTGGCGCGGAAGTCTTCCTGGTTGCTCCAGATTTCCGGTTTTGCGCGTGTGGTGCCCTTGTCAGTGCCCGGTCCAAAGGCGCGGGACACGTCCATGCTGCCAAGGGTGGCAAGGTCATTGGCGAACAATTTTAGCCTCGCATCGTCCCAGGGCATCTCACCTTTGACCATTGAGCCAATCGGGCCAAAATTCATCGCCACCAACGTAAAGTAGGACTGGCGATAGGACTGCATGGGCTCCTTGTCGTTGAGGTGCGCAGTAACCTGGACGGAGGCGGCCAGGCAGCCGGCGCCGGCCAGTGAGAGGAGGAGGTTGCGAGTGAGGCGTTTCATAGGTTTTTCCTGTTTGTGGCATAAAAAGAGCAGCGAGCAGAGAGTGTATGTAAGTGCGCGGGGGCGGTGCAAGTGCTCCATTGTTAAACCGTGCCCTGCCTCGCCTCGCGACCCGGGCAATCAGCTAAACCTGCGCAGCCTCAAACCGGGCGATTGCCGCCCGGGTTCACTGCGAGTGAGCCGTTACCAGTGCATCCAGCAGCGTCTGCACCACACGCGAGGGTGGCGGCGCGTGACGCACGATCGCACTGAACTGGCATACATACTGGTACAGCTGCGGCAACAGTGGCTGCATCATTCCCCGTGCCACGAAACCCTCCGCATAATGCTCCGGCAGGAAGCCGACGTAGCGCCCCGACAATACCAGGTGCGCCACCGCCTCCTGGTCGTGCGCCGTGGCATGGCGCTGCAGACCCAGCAGGTGGGTGGTTTCCATATTGGGCGAGTGAAAGCCGATGCCAACGTAACGCTTCTGGCGCACGATGTCCGCGTTGATGGCATCGCCAGTCGCGCCGAACAACGGGTGCGTGCTGGCACAGTAGAGCAGCATCTGCTCCTCGAACAGCGGGTAGTAATTGAGGCTGGCAGAGGGGCGATGATTGGGAATGATACCCAGCTGGAAGCGACCCTCCATGACCCCGCGTTCGATGGCGTTGATGGGTTCTACATGAATCTCGGGCCGCACTTCAGGGGCCTGCTGATCGAACGCCGCAAATGCGCGGTAAATGCGACAGTCCGGGTTGGACGCGGTCTTATCGAAAATGGCGATAGACAGCGGCCCGGTCAGGCGCTGGTGCAACTCGTCCACGTCATGCTGGAACTCCTCCATGGCGGCGGTGATTTTCGCAGCACTGGCAAACACCTGCTCGCCCTCCGGCGTCAGTGCGAACCCGCCGCGGCCGCGGCGACACAGGGTGACGCCCAGGCGCGTCTCCAGGTCCTTGATGTGCCGGGAAATAGTAGAGCGGTTGATATTCAGTTCCAGTTCCGCCGCGGAGAACCCCCCGCACTGCACCACCGCACGAAATACGCGTAGCAGGCGCAGATCGTTGTCGGTGACGTTACCCAGCAATGCCTTGCCGGCCATGCGCTTCGCTCCGTTGAGATAGATAGTTGAATAATAATGAAACTAAAGGTCGATAGGTATTGATTTATGCAACAAATGCATCGTCGTAGAATCGTCGTCCCAGCGATCCGCCTTGAGTAATTTGAGATGACCAGCATGAAAGAGATCCAGCAGCCGCTTACCCGGGAGCAACTGGAAGCGCACTGGATGGCCTATACCGGTAATCGCCAATTCAAAGACGACCCGCGCATGATTGTGGGGGCAGAGGGCATCTACTACATCGATGACAGGGGTCGTCGTATCCTCGATGGCCTGTCGGGGTTGTGGACCAGTGGCCTGGGCCACAATCGCCCGGAGATTACCGAAGCGGTGACCCGACAGCTGCAGACGCTGGATTACTCGCCTGCGTTCCAGTACGGCCAGCCGCGTTCGTTTGAGCTGGCCAACAAGATCAAGTCGCTCACCCCCGAGGGGTTGGACTATGTGTTTTTCACCAATTCGGGTTCTGAGAGCGCCGATACCTCGCTGAAGATGGCCAGAGCCTACTGGCGGTTAAAGGGGCAGCCTGGCAAGACCAAGCTTATCGGTCGCATCAAGGGTTACCACGGCGTTAACTTCGGCGGTATTTCTGTGGGTGGTATCGGCGCCAACCGCAAAATGTTCGGTACGGCAGTGGACGCTGATCACCTGTCACACACCATGCTCTCGGAAAACGCCTTTACCCGTGGCATGCCTGCCAACGGTTGGCACCTTGCAGATGAACTCACTGAGTTGGTCTCCCTGCACGATGCATCCAATATCGCAGCGGTTATAGTAGAGCCTCTCGCTGGGTCTGCCGGGGTCATACCGCCACCGGCGGGATACCTGCAGCGCCTGCGTGATATCTGCGACGCCAACGACATCCTGCTTATCTTCGACGAGGTGATTACCGGATTCGGGCGCATGGGCGCGATGACCGGGGCAGACGCTTTCGGCGTGGTGCCGGACATCATGAACCTCGCCAAGCAGCTGACCAATGGTGCGGTGCCCATGGGCGCCGTTGTCGCCCGGGATGAGATCTACCAGACATTCATGGCCCAGGGTGGTCCGGACTATATGCTCGAGTTTCCCCACGGCTATACCTACTCCGCACACCCGGTGGCGTGTGCTGCCGGTATTGCGGCGCTGGATATACTGGAACAGGAGCAGCTGCCGCAGCGAGTGGCGCAATTGGCACCGCATTTTGAACAGACACTGCACCAGTTGCGGGGCAGGCCCTACATTACTGACATCCGCAATTATGGCTTTGCCGGCGCATTGACCCTTGCCAGCTATCCCGACGAACCGGCCCGGCGTCCGTATGAAGTCGCCATGCGCATGTGGGAGAAAGGCTTTTACGTACGCTACGGCGGCGACACCATTCAGCTGGGGCTGCCGTTTGTGATCGAGAAGAGTGAAATAGACAGCCTGGTGAATGCACTCGGCGACTCACTGGAGGAAATGGCACAATAGCGTTTTGTGCTAGCCGATGAGGGCGAGTGACCCACGCTGACGCCATAGAGCTGTTTATCACCTGCCTACTGGTTTCCCTGCCAACTTTCGCCTGGGTGTTCGCCGGTGCCTTGCTGGCGCGCATGGGCTGGTTGAGCGATCAACTCAACGACCGCATCTCGCGCCTTTCTTTTCGCTACGGCCTGCCACTGATGCTCTTTGCCGGCGCGGCAGGGGTGGACTACAGCAATCTGCTCGACGCCACTTACCTGCTTGCCGGGGTGCTGGGTACGCTGCTGGTGGTAACGACCAGCTGGCTTTACAGTATCTGGCGTGGCCACCCACATCGCGAGCGCGGGATATTTGTGCAGGGCGCCTATCGCTCCAACCTGGCGATCATGGGGCTGGCCCTGTGTATTTCTGCCTATGGGCAGGAGGGTGCCCGGCTCGCGGCGCTGGCCGTGGCGGTAATGACCAGTCTTTACAACGTGCTGGTGGTCTTTGTACTCAACAGCACCCTGGGCGGCACGAGCTCGCCGCAGGCGGCATTGCTGGGAGTACTGCGCAATCCGCTGATTATCGGAATAGCCGCCGGCGTCGCCCTGTCTCTTTCCGGCTTACCGATACCGGCCATCGTCGAACCGGCAGGCGTGTGGCTGAGCAAGCTGTTCCTGCCATTGATGCTGATATGCATCGGCGGGGCGATGAAGCTGGGTGAGCTGCGCAATTCCGGTGCGCTGGCATGGGAGTCAACGGTATGGCGCCTGCTGGTGGCGCCAGCGCTCGTTGTCGGCCTGGCCATGCTGCTGGGCGTGCGCGGTGCGCCGCTGGGAGTACTGTTCCTGCTGGTGGGCGCGCCGGCGGCGGCATCCGGTTACATAATGGTGGTCGCGGCCAGGGGCAATGGCGTGCTGGCGGCCAATATCGTGGTACTGACCACCCTGTTCTCTGCCCTGAGCCTCACTCTGGGGCTGTTCCTGTTGTCTCTGCTCTCACTGGTGGGTCAAATCGGCGGATAGATTGCGAAAATCTCCAGATATCTCCAGTTCTGTGATGACGTTCCTTGCCTGGTCATGGCAAATTGAGGTGAGAGTCGTCACATGGAGTACGTTTTATGACCTTCGATTACACGGACAGGCGCCAGTACGAGCGCATCGAGGTCGTTCAGGCTATTTTTATCGAGGTTGTGGGCCGCGGTAGTCGTAAAGAATCGGATAATCCCATTTTGCGCTGTGAAACGGTGGATATTTCCGTAGGCGGCCTGAAAGTGTTTGTGCCGGAAAAGATCGCCGCCGGCAGCCAGCTCAATCTAGCCGTGCCCATGGATGACTGGAAGGAGAACCTGGAGTTGCGGGGTGAGGCCAAGTGGAGCCGGCCGGCTGACGGCCGTGCCGGGTACTGGGTGGGCCTTGAGCTGATGGACGCCAGCCGTGAGGACATGGAGCGGTGGTGCCGCATCGCGCACTCACTCGCTCCCAGGGTGCGCCCGGGCGAGGCCTGATCAGCGGCCAAGCATGGACCGCGCGACCAGCTCGCGCATGATTTCCGAAGTGCCGCCGTAGATGCGCTGGATGCGTGCATCCGTGTAAAAGCGCGATATAGGGTACTCGGCCGTATAGCCGTAGCCGCCAAACAGCTGCAGACACTGGTCTATGGTTTTGCACTGCATCTCGGTAGTCGCATACTTGAGCATGGCGGCGTTGTCGGCAGTCAGGTCACCTGTAGCATATTCGTCTGCACACTTTTCGTAGAACGCACGATTCAGGGTGATGTCGGTCTTCACATCCGCCAGTGAAAAACGCGTGTTCTGGAAACTGGCCACTGTCTGTCCGAATGCCTTGCGCTCCTTGACGTAGTCGATGGTCAGCTCCAGCGCGCCTTCGGCCGCAGCGACGGCCTGGGCCGCAATCCCCAGCCGCTCGCGTGGCAGTTCAGTCATCATGATTACAAAGCCCTTGTTTACCTCACCCAGCAGGGCGCTGGTCGGCAGGCGCACATCCTGGAAAAACAGCTCTGCCGTATCCGAGCTGTGCTGCCCGATCTTCTCGATTTTCTTGCCGCGTTCGAAGCCGGGAAGAGTCGCATCCACCAGAAACAGGGAAGTGCCCTTGGCGCCTTTACCCGGATCGGTGATGGCAGCGACGATCACCACGTCTGCATGGATGCCATTGGTGATAAAGATCTTCGAGCCATTGAGTATCCACTCATCACCGTCAGCAACCGCGTTGGTGCGGATGCCCTGCACATCGGAACCGGCACCGGGTTCGGTCATGGCCAGTGCACCCACGGCTTCGCCGGTCACCATTTTAGGCAGCCACTGTTGCTTTTGTTCTTCCGTGCCAAAGTGCTGGATATAAGGTGCCACGATGTTGCTGTGTATGCCGTAGCCACTGCAGAAACCGCCGTAGCCCATGCGCGAGAGTTCCTCGATCATGGCGAAGCAGACCTGCGGTGAAGTGCCGGCACCGCCGTATTCTTCGGGCATGTCGGGGCACAGCAGGCCGGCGGCTCCCAGGGTATTCCACAGCTCGCGAGGTACGATATGCTCGGCTTCCCACTGTTCAAAATGGGGCTCGATCTCTTGCTCGAATGCCCTGCGTGCCATGTCGCGAAACAGCGTCAGTTCCTCTTTATCCATGCCTGGTTGTCCTCTGCAAACTGGTTAAAAAACGGCCGCGATTGTACACCCCTGTCGGGTGATACCCAAGTCTTCCTGCAGTGCTACACTAGGGGTTTTCACCGCTACACATAATACGGAGTGTGCACATGCGCGAGTACAAGCAGTTCTATATCAACGGCCAGTGGGTCGACCCCGTGACCCCCAACGACCTGGATGTCATCAATCCCGCCACCGAAGAAGTTTGCGCGGTGATTTCCCTGGGATCAGAGGCCGATGTGGATCTTGCCGTGGCGGCAGCCCGGACGGCCTTCGGCAGCTTCGGGCGGAGCAGTCGCCAGGAGCGCATAGAGTTACTGGAATCCTGCGTGGAGGCATACAAGAAGCGCTATAACGACATTGCCGACGCTATTCGCGAAGAGATGGGCGCGCCACATACGCTTGCCGTTGGCGGCCAGGCTTTCTGCGGCCAGGGCCACCTGGAAGAGGCCCTGCGCGTATTGCGTGACTTCCAGTTCGAGGAAGACCTCGGTGAGCACCGCGTGTTCAAGGAGCCCATTGGTGTGTGTGGACTGATCACTCCCTGGAACTGGCCGGTCAACCAGATCGGTTGCAAGGTTGCCCCGGCGCTGGCTGTGGGTTGCACCATGGTTCTCAAGCCCAGCGAAGTGGCGCCGCTGTCCGCCTATATCTGGAGCGAGGTGATGCATGAGGCGGGTGTGCCTGCCGGCGTTTTCAATATGATCAATGGTGATGGCCCGGTCGTGGGTACCGCGCTTTCCCGCCATCCGGACGTGGATATGATGTCTTTTACCGGCAGTACCCGCGCCGGTACACTGGTAGCGCAGAATGCAGCGCCAACCGTCAAACGCGTCACCCAGGAACTGGGCGGCAAGTCGCCCAATATCATTCTCGACGACGCCGACCTCGAAGCGGCGGTAACCCGCGGTGTACTGCACATGTACAACAACACCGGACAATCCTGCAATGCGCCTTCGCGTATGCTGGTACCGGCTGACAAACTGGCCGAAGCTGAAGCCATCGCGGCAAAAGTCACCGAGTCAGTCGTGGTAGGCGACCCGGCCAGCGAAGACACTACCATGGGTCCCGTGGTGTCAGAGGTGCAGTTCAACAAGATCCAGGGGCTGATTGAGAAGGGCGTGGAAGAAGGCGCCAAACTGGTTGTTGGCGGTCCGGGTCGCCCTGAGGGCATCGACAAGGGCTACTTTGTACGCCCCACCGTTTTTTCCGGCGCGAATAATCAGATGACCATCGCCGCCGAGGAAATTTTCGGTCCTGTACTGACCATGATTCCCTACGAAACCGAAGAAGAAGCCATTGCCATTGCCAATGATACGCCCTATGGGCTGGCAGGTTATGTGCAAAGTGAAAACCTGGATCACGCCCGTAAGGTCGCGTCGCGTATTCGCGCCGGTAACGTGCATATCAATGGGGCCTCGGGCGGCTTCAATGTGCCTTTCGGGGGATACAAGCAGTCTGGTAACGGACGTGAGTGGGGCGCTCATGGCTTTACTGATTTCCTGGAGATCAAGGCGGTCGAAGGCTTCGGCGAATAGGAGCCTGGGGCATGGCGGAGTTTATTCTGGCAATAGATCAGGGGACCACCGGCAGTACGGTGGCCCTGATGGACTCGGCGGGCAAACTCCGCGCCAGTGTTAACCACGAGTTTGCGCAGTTGTATCCCCAGCCGGGTTGGGTAGAGCACCGACCCGCAGAGATCTGGGAGTCTGTGGTCAAGGGAATCCGCGCCCTGATGCGCAAGCGCATCTGCAAGCCAGCGGAAATCGTTGCCATTGGCATTACCAACCAGCGTGAGACCGCCCTGTTGTGGGACCGCGAGAATGGCGAACCACTGAACAATGCCGTGGTCTGGCAGTGCCGTCGCACTACCGATTTTTGTGAGCAATTGAAGTCGGATGGGCATGAAAAAGTCATCCGCCGCAAAACCGGGCTACTGCTTGATCCCTACTTTTCGGCCAGCAAATATCGCTGGCTGCTCGATAATACGGCGGGAGTCAGCCGCCTGCGCAAAGCCGGCAGGGTGGCGGCGGGCACCATCGACAGTTACCTGATCTGGCAACTTAGCGCTGGCGATACGCATGTTACCGACGTGTCGAATGCGTCACGTACCTCATTGATGAACCTGAAATCCCTGCGCTGGGACCGGCAGTTGCTTGAGCTGTTCAATGTGCCGGAAGAAATTTTGCCGCAAATTTCCCCGTCCAGCGGGGTGCTTGGGCACACGCGCAATGTGCCCGGGCTTCCCGACGGGATTCCAATTGCAGGTGTGGCCGGCGATCAGCAGGCGGCGTTATTCGGCCAGGCCTGTTTCTCTCCTGCGGATGCGAAGTGCACCTTTGGTACCGGTTCTTTTATCGTGATGAATACCGGGGCCGAAATGCTGCTCTCCAAGTCGGGGTTGTTGACCACGGTGGCATGGCAGTTAGGTGACAAGGGCAAGCCGGTCTATGCACTGGAGGGCGGCGCCTTCGTCTGTGGTGCCGCGGTGCAGTGGTTGCGCGACGGTCTGCAGATCATCAAAAGCGCGGCCGACGTGGAAGCCCTGGCGCGCACGGTCGCCGACCACGGTGGCGTTGAGTTTGTTCCTGCGCTCACCGGTCTGGGCGCGCCGCACTGGGCTCCGGAGGCGCGCGGCACTTTGTCTGGCATGACCCGCGGCAGCGAGCGCGGACACATTGCCCGGGCAACTCTTGATGCCATGGCCTTGCAAAACGCCGATATTCTGCGGGCCATGGAAGTGGATATAGGCAAGCGCTTGAAGCCCCTGCGCGTGGACGGTGGCGCCGCGGCCAACGACCTGTTGATGCAGACCCAGGCGGACGTGCTGGGCCGCAAATTAATTCGCCCACAGGTGATTGAGACCACCGTTGCCGGGGCCTGCTATCTTGCCGGCCTTGGCGTCGGGCTATGGAAGACGCCCGCCGAGATCAGGAGTATCTGGCAGGCACAGCGGGAATTCTCGGTGCAGATGAGCGCCACGGCCAGGCGCAAGCGGCTGGCGTCCTGGGAAGCCGCCCTGCAGCGTACCCTGCTCTGATTCATGGCTGATATCCTCCCCTTTCGTAAACCGGGCCTGAAGGAAAAGCACCGCGGTAAAACGCTTTGTCGGCACGGGCATCACAAGTGGGTGATCGACAAGGAAAAGCAGTTTGACGTGCAGCAGGGCAAACTGGTGACGATCTACCGCTGCAGTCGCTGCGACAAAACCCGGGTCAAGGCACATTGAGTAGCGCGAGCGCCGAATCAGTGAGTCTGCAGGTCCCGGGACTGGCCGCAGAGATAACCACTTTTGTTCATGGAGAGCAGGACCGGTTCGTCTCCAAACGCTTGCGTGAGGCGGGGATCTGGGAACCCTATGAAAGCGCGCTGTTATTGCGGATGCTGGGGCCGGGACAGGTGTTCGTGGATGTGGGTGCGAACATAGGCTACTTCTCCCTGCTCGCCGCCCACTGTGTTGGCAGCGCCGGGGCAGTGTACGCCTTTGAGCCAGACCCCGCTAACCATGAACTGCTGGTGCGTAGCGTGGGCGTCAATGACTATGCCCATATTGTGCATGCCGAGCAGGCCGGTCTATCCGAACAGACAGGCGCGGCGAGCTTATACCTCAGTGAAGATAATCTCGGCGATCACCAGATCTTTGCGACGCATCAGGAAAGGGAAGCTGTACCCATTCGTTTGCTCAATGGCAGTCGCTTCCTGGGACCCCGCATCCAGCGGCTTGATGTGGTGAAAATCGATACCCAGGGTTCCGAGTACGGCGTCGTGAAAGGCCTTATGCCCCTGTTTACACGGCTGCCACAGCCGCCGCGGGTGATTATTGAACTGACGCCACTGTCCCTGCGGCAATGCGGCAGCAGTGGTCGTGCACTGATCGAGCTACTTTCCGAACTGGAACAGGACATGTGGATTATTGACCACGTGGAGCATCGACTGGTGTCCAGTACGGCAGCTGAGCTGGCGCAGTGGTGCGATGACGTGGATGCTGTCCCGGGAGACGCCGGGTTTATGAATATACTCATTGGACCGGCTCCGCGCTGAGCGGCACAAAATGCTCGTGAGCTGTTATCATTGCCCGCAGATTTGAGCTGGCACCTTTCATGAACGAACGAATTCAATTTTTGCAGCAACGTAACTCCGCTGCCAGGCTTACCGAGCCTGGCCCTTCCGCTGAAGAACTCGAATCCATGTTTTCTGTGGCCATGCGAGCACCTGATCATGCCCGCCTGCGGCCTTGGCGTTTTCTGACCATCAGCGGCGCGCGTCGCAATGATCTGGGCGCGCTGCTGCGCGAGGCCCTGCTGTTGCGTGAGCCCGACGCCGACATTGCCACTTTGGACAAGGCGTCCTGCGCGCCGCTGCGGGCGCCGTTGATCGTCGCTGTTATCACGTGTTTCTGTGAACATCCCAAAGTGCCCCCGGTGGAGCAACGCATGTCTGCTGCCTGTGCCGCTCACGGTTTACTGTTTGCGGCAGATGCCCTGGGGTATGGGGCGATATGGCGTACGGGAAAGTCAGCTTTTGACCCACACGTGCAGCGCGGGCTTGGCCTGGAGCCGGGCGAGGAGATCGCCGGGTTTATTTATCTTGGCACCCGCCAGGGCCCACCCAAACCTTTGCCGGCATTGCAGCCTGCCGACTTTGTACAGTCCTGGTAGTGCCCTGGCTGTCGGACCGGGTAACGTATCTAATAAGGAGTAATTGATGCGATTGTTGTCATGGCTGAATCGGCCGTGGATTCACTTTCTTGTCCTGGGTATTGTGCTGTTCTGGGCCAGGGGCAAGTTCTTCCCTGAGCCGCTTACCGTTGTGGGGCCGTTGTCCGAGGCGCGGTTGGAAACATTGCAACAACAGTGGTTTTCGACCGTTGGCCGCATGCCCAGCGAAGAGCAGTTGCAGCGTATGGCAGATGCTGAACTGGATCGCGATATGATGTTCCAGCGTGCAATGGAGCTGGAGCTGCATCTATACGACACGGTGGTGTACCAGCGCTTACTGCGCAACATGCATTTTCTGCAGTTGGCAGAGGGCAAGAGTGACGAGGAACTTTACGAACAGGCGCTGGAGATGCGCCTGCACCTTGGCGATGAGGTTATCAAGCGGCGTATGATCCAGGTCGTTGAACAGCTGATGCTGGCCAGTAACCCGCCGGCTGCTCCTACCGAGGCTGAAGTGCGTGCCGAGTTCGAGCAAAGGCGAGATGAGCTGCGTCGTCCGCCGCGCTATACCATAGAACACCTTTATTTCAGCAGGGAACGCGAGGACGAGGTCAGTGCGGTGATTGAAAGAGTGCTGTCACGCAAGCTTTCAGCTGAGGATGCGCGCCAGTTTAGTTCGCCGTTTCTGCCTGGGTATCGCTTCGTCAGCCAGACGCCGGACCAGTTGGCACGGCACTTTGGCGCAGCCTTCGTGGATAACCTGGAGGAGGCCGGACCGAGAGCCGGCGAGTGGGTTGGTCCGGTGCGTTCCACCTATGGCTTGCACTATGTATTTGTCAGTGAACTGGAGCCTGGCCGCGATGCTGAGCTTGAGGAAGTACGCAAACAGCTGGAGCGTGACCTGGTCTCCAGGGCGCGCACCGCATCTTTAGCGGAGAGCATTGAAGCGCTGCGCGAAAACTACGAGGTGAGGCGATGAATGCTATGCGCTGTGCGTTTGTTCTACTTTTAGGTGTTGGGCTCAGCCTGAGTGCCCAGGCGCATCGATTCGCCCCGTCGCTGCTCAAGGTAAATGAAATCGGCCCCGGCCAGTATCACCTGGTGTGGAAGACCCCGTTGCAGGGGACCAGCAATATACCGCTGAGGCCCACCTGGCCAGCGAGCTGTGAAGTAACCCAGGCCAGTCCGCCGCAGACTGAAGGCACCGGCCGGGTGAGCAGCTGGCAACTGACCTGCCCGGAGCTTGGGCCCGAGGGAATAGTGGGTGAGACGCTGGGCGTAGACGGTCTGGGCCCCAACCAGGCCTCGGCCATGGTTATGGTCAGTCTCCAGGATGGAAGGCAGTATCAGCAGGTGCTTAACGCAGAGCAGCCGTCCTTTGTGATCCCCGCTGACTCCAGTGCCGGCGAGGTGGCTGGCGACTATACCTATCTTGGTATTGAACATATCTGGGGTGGCATCGACCACCTGCTGTTCGTGTTCGGCCTGCTGCTGTTGGTCGGCGGCGGTAAGCGCCTGCTGTGGACGATAACCGCATTTACCTTAGGGCATAGTATTACCCTGTCACTGGTCACATTGGGATTTTTTGACTATCCGGTGGCCCTGGTCGAGTTCACTATTGCCCTGAGTATTTTTGTGCTGGCGATAGAGCTCACCCGAGCTGGCCGCAACGACCTGATATGGCGAAATCCGTGGTGGCTCGCGGGCGGTTTTGGATTGCTGCATGGCATGGGTTTCGCAGGCGCCCTCGCAGAGACGGGCCTCCCGCAGGACAATGTGCCCCTGGCGTTGCTGTTCTTCAACGTGGGAATTGAGCTGGGCCAGATAGCCTTTATTTTTGTACTGCTGGCCCTCTGGTGGGCGTTGCGCAAACCGCTGTCACCATGGCAGGACAGGCTGCGCTGGGTCCCGGTGTACGTACTGGGCAGTCTCTCCGCTTTCTGGTGTATAGAGCGCGGGCTGGAAGTGCTGGCCTAGCGAGGTATCGCGCCCCGTCAGGGGTTTCCTGGCCAGTTCTTCATGTTGATGAGGGGGTGGAATGCCAGTTCCACGCCTTCCATAATGAAATTCTCGTTTTCCAGCATGCTGCGTCGGCGGGTGAACCCTCCACTGGACGAGCGCGTGTCTATAGCATCGGTCGCGTCGATACCGCCACGGCTGAAAAAGACACGCTGCAAATCGGTATTGAATATGCTGACCTGCAGTGAGGCGACCGCTGCAGGTGTGTTCCAGTCAAAGTCGGCGGAGACGCCCGAGCCCGGGCCCTGCAGTGGCGGTTTGCGGCTGACACCGTCCCAGCGCGCCAGGTGCTTGAGCCCGCCGGAGAAGGGGACCTCAAGTTCAATCAGGTCGGTAAACACGAAGGCATCCAGCTTGTGCTTTTTGACCATCTCATCGCGCACGCTCTGCATGATCTGGGAAAAGGTTTTCATATTGACGCGCCCGGTAGTCGGGTCTACCGGGTCGCCATAGGCGCGCGTGGCATTGTTCCAGAGCTGCTTGAACTCCCGTTGGTCTATTACCTTGTAGTCATTCGCTTTCAGGTAACTGCTGACAAAGGCGTCGATGCGCGGCGATTCTTTTTGCAGGTAGTTACGTGAAGGCGCGCCCAGGTTAACGTGGGGAATCACCACGGTACGCAGTGTCTTTTCCGCCAGCTTTTCCTCGTCTATTTCGTAGGGGAAAGTGGTGGGATTGTACCCACCCGTGCTGGCGCAGCTTGCGACAATCACGGCCAGCGACAACAGCAACAGGCGGCGCAGGCCCGGGAAATCAAATACACGCATGCTTAAATCCAATTCGGTATAGTGGGGCCATGGTAGCAAAAACTCCTATCCGACACAGCAATAGCGGCGAAGGCCCCCCGGTTATTCTTATGCACGGCCTGTTTGGCGCGGGCAATAACCTGGGTGCGCTGGCCCGTTCGCTGGCTGACCGGTTCTGCGTGTATAGCCTCGACCTGCCCAATCACGGGCGCTCGGCCTGGATGAAGAACGCTGCACTGCAGCGCATGGCCGGGGCGGTATCGACGTGGATGGATGATGAAGGCCTGGAGAGTGCCGCGCTGGCGGGGCACTCGCTGGGCGGTAAGGTGGCGATGGAGTTGGCGCTTGCGCAGCCGCAGAAAGTAGATGCCCTGGTGGTGGCAGATATCGCACCTGTCGCTTACCCGCCCCGTCACGATGCCGTGTTTGCCGCGCTGGATGCAGTGGTTGCTGGCGCTTGTCGCTCTCGTGAGGAAGCCTCTGGCATTATGGCGCAATATCTCGGTGAGCCGGGAGTCATACAGTTTTTACTGATGAGCCTGCAACGTGGCGATGATGGCGTTTATAACTGGCGTTTCAATCTTGAGGGCATCAAGCAAGACTACGCCGCATTGCGCGCGGAGCCGGATGTGATTGAAGCCTACGCCGGACCGGTGCTGTTTGTGAAGGGCGGTGAGTCGGACTATATATTGCCGGAGCACCGCGCCAGGGTACTGGAACTGTTCCCGCGTGCGCAATTGGAGATCATGGCGGATTGTGGCCATTGGTTACACGCGCAGCAACCGGCAGTTTTCAACGACATTGTTGGCCGTTTTCTTGATCGAACCCTTGCAGGGCCGAAGCAGGCCCCGCGGTAGAGCAAGCTGCACGCCAGCGTCTGCAAAAGCAAGTGTTAGCGGTGCTCGCGCTGGCGTGGGCAGGGTTGGAGCCGGGCTGTGCTTATCCGGGGCTTTCGCGGAAGTGGGCGTGCGGATAGTGAAATGGTATACGCCGCGCCGGCCGCGCAGTAAGCTACTGCCTTGAGGTTGATCTGTTGGGGATGCGTTGTGTACTTAAGTCTGGGAGAGGTTCTCGCCATGCTGGCCGTGGGAGGCGTTTGCCTGCATTTCTTTGCCGCGACGCGCGTGCGCGAGCTGGCTCTGCAGCAGGTCGCGAGGGCTAGCCAGCGAGATGATTTTCAGTTGCTTGACCAGTCGGTGCACATTCAGCGTATGTCACTCAGTCGCGATCAGGGAGGACGCTGGAGGATCTGGCGCCAGTACCGGTTTGACTACAGCCTGGACGGTGTTGAGCGGCGTCAGGGCCACGTGATTATGCTGGGCAAGCAGTTGCAGTCGATAGTGGTAAGTGAGCGCCCCCGGGTGATTCACTAGCCCGGTTCAGGCCAGTGCGCGCACGGTCACGACTGCAGCCAGCAGAATGAGGATTACCCCGAACACACGATCAATCGCCTGACTGCTGCGCCGCAGTGAGTCAAAAAAGGCCTTGTTGGAAACCAGCACTACCATCAGGCAATACCAGCCCGCATCGGTGAAGCCGACGGTCAGCGCCATGATCGCTTTTTCAGTTGGTCCAGTTTCCGGGTTCAGGAACTGGGCGAACAGGGCCAGCATGAACACCGCAAGCTTGGGGTTGAGGAACGCGACCAGAAAGCCGCTGATGGCGGCGCCGCGGCTACTGAATTTTACCTCGCCGGCATGCAGGGGCAGGGTTTCCTGGCTGCGCAGCGAGCGTATTCCCAGGTAAACCAGGTATGCGGCCCCGGCCAGTTGGAGGCCAAGAAACAGTGCAGGTGAGCGGGTTACCAACACGGCCAGCCCGACGACAGTCAACAGGCCATACAGGCCGACCCCCAGGCCGTGGGCAAGCGCAGCGGCCAGCCCATGACTGCGACCACCGCGCAGTGCGGCGTTAATCACCACCGCAAGGCTGGGGCCCGGCGACATCGCACCCAGCAGGCAAATACTGAACAGCGACAGCCACTGGGCGATATCCATACCGCTTTATTTCTTGATCTGCGACTTCAGCATGTTTTCCACCTTCTGGCCGTAGGGGGGCAGGGTTCCAGCCAGTTTGGCCAGGTTTACCCATCCCTCTTTGTAGATGCTGCGGGCGTGACTGAATGTCCGGAACCCGTCGAATCCGCGATAGTTCCCCGTGCCGCTGTGGCCGATGCCGCCAAAGGGCAGGTCGTCGCAGGCCACGTGCATGCCCACGTTGTTTACTGAGACCCCACCGGAGATAGTTTCATCCAGCACGCGCTGCATTTCAGCCTTGTCGTCACCGAAGTAGTAGAGGGCGAGCGGTCGCTCGCGTGCATTGATGAAGTCGAGCACCGGATCGAGTTCGTGGTAGGTCTTTATGTTGAGCACCGCACCGAAGATTTCTTCCTGCATGCAGGCCAGGTTATCGTCGGGGTCGATGATCAGGTGCAGCGCTATCTTGTGTTGCTCGGGTGAGGAGAACTCCTCACCGGGGGGGCATAGCGGCACGATGCGCGCGCCTTTGTCTCTAGCCTCATCGATATAACTTTTTACACGCTCGAAATGGCGTTGGTTGATGCAGGCGGTAAAATCCGGGTTGCCCTGTACCGTGGGGAATTGCTCCGCTGCGACATCGCGACAGCGCCTGATAAACACTTCGAGCTTACTCTGCGGTACGAAGCAGTAGTCAGGGCTGACGCAGAGCTGGCCGCCGTTCATGGCCTTGCCGGTGATGATGGACTCGGCAGCTTTGTTGATATCCACCTTTTCAGAAATAACCACCGGTGACTTGCCTCCCAACTCCAGAGTGACAGGCACCATGTTTTCTGCCGCTGCCTTCATCACCAGTCTGCCGATGCCCGTGGCACCGGTGAAGATGATGTGGTCAAGCCGCAGGGAACTGAACGCGGCGCCTACCTCCGGTCCGCCGCTCACCACGCAAACCTCCGACTCTTCAAAATACTGTGCGAACAGCTTTTGCATTAGGTCCGAGGTGTGTGGCGTAAACTCCGAGGGTTTGATCATGGCACGGTTACCCGCCCCGAGTACGTCAGCCAGCGGGCTGAATATCATGTTTACCGGCACGTTCCAGGGCGTCATGATGCCGATCACCCCTTTGGGCTGGTATTGCACGCAGGCCCTGGCACCGAGGAAGTTCAGCGGCACCATCGGCGTGCGTTTTTCAGGCTTCATCCACTTCTTGACGCGTTTCCTGACGTATTTCAGACTGCCGACAGAGTTCATCACGTCCATCATCAGGGTGGCGTATTTGGAGCGACAGCCGAAGTCTTCATTCAAGGCCTCGCAGATGGCGTCCTGGTTGTCCACCAGCAGGGCGATGCAGCGGTCTATACGATCGATGCGCGTCGCCAGCGCTACCGGGCCCTCAGCCTTGAAGGCGCCGCGCTGGATATCGAGAATACGGTTGAGTTCTACCTCTGCGGCGTGTTGCAGTGTGGGTGCGTTCATGGTCAGGGTCTCTTCAGCTATGCGTGAGTGGCAACGGCCCCGGGAGGGGTTGCCTTGACGGTTTCATTTGTTGCCTGCTCCAGCCCCTCTGGCAGGGTGACGTTCAGGCCGGCATCCTGCAGTAGCATGTCGGCGCATTTTTCCGCGATCATCACCGCAGGCGCATGGGTGTTGCCGGAAGTGATCAAGGGCATGATTGAGGCATCTGCTACCCGCAGCCCCTCGATTCCATGAACTCGCAGGCGCGCGTCAACAACCGCGAGGTCATCGTCGCCCATCTTGCAGGTGCCCACCGGGTGATAAACCGATTCCGACTCTGCGCGGATGTAAGACAGAATCTCCTCATCGCTCTGTACGCTCTCACCAGGGAGGATTTCCTTGCTGAGGCGGTCTGCCAGGGCGGGCGCCCTGAATATTTCCCGCACCCGGCGCAGTGCCGAGACCATGACTTCGCGGTCGCGTTCTGTCGACAGGTAATTGAAGCGGATTGTCGGCGGTTCGCTGGCATCCGCACTGCGAATGTGGATGCTGCCGCGGCTCTCCGGTCTCAGGTTACAGACGGTGGCGGTAGTGCCGGGTATGGGTTTCAGGTTTCCCTTCTTGTCTGGTTCACTGGCTGCGGGGGCGAAGTGAATTTGCGCATTGGGTGTTGTTTCTTTGTCGTCACTGCGGAAGAAAACGCCCACCTGGGAGGCGGGGTGGGCAAGCAGGCCCTTGCCTCTGGTGAAGTACTTGAACAGGTTGCCCAGCATCGCCAGTGGCCGGGTTTCTTCGTGAAAGGTGGGAACACCATCGATACCCTGCTGGATATTGATGGTCAGGTGATCCTGCAGGTTTTCGCCCACGCCGGGCAATTCCTTGACCACGTCTATGCCCAGTTGCTCCAGGTGAGGGCGTTGCCCGATACCCGAGAGCTCCAGCAGTTGCGGCGAGTTAATCACGCCGCCGCTGAGAATCACCTCGCCGCGGGCATAGGCCCGTTCAGTAGTTGTGCAGCCCTTCTTGCCCTGCAGCGAATACTGCACACCTACCGCGCGCTGGTTTTCGATGAGGATTTTCTCAGCCAGGGCGCCGGTGGCGACGGTGAGGTTGGGTCGTTGCTGGCATGCCTTGAGGAAAGTGCGTGCTGTGCTCTGCCGCTTGCCCTGGCGAATATTGCGCTGGTAGTCCCCGGCACCTTCCTGACTCTCCGCATTGAAATCTTCGTTGAAGGGCAGGCCGGTCTGCACCGCTGCCTGCACGAACATATCGGCCAGCTCCAGCTTGTCGTCGAGGCTTACCTCTTCCACCCAAAGCGGACCGCCCTGCCCGTGGAACGCGTTGGCACCTTCCGCCTTGTGTTCAGAGCGCTTGAAGTAGGGGAGTACTTCGGTATATGACCAGCCGTCGTTGCCCAGGCCAGCCCAGTTGTTGTAGTCCTCTTTCTGGCCGCGGATGTAAACCATGCCGTTGATACAGCTGGTGCCCCCGAGGACCTTGCCGCGGGGGCAGGCTATGCGTCGGTTATACAGCTCAGCTTCCGGCTCGGTCTCGTAGCACCAGTTCACCCTGGGGTTCTTCATCATAAAAGCGAATCCCAGGGGAATGTGTATTGCGGGGAATGAGTCCTTGCCGCCTGCTTCAAGTAACAGGACGCGGCGGCTTGACTCGCGGGACAGTCGATAGGCCAGTGCGCAACCGGCGGAGCCGGCGCCGACAATGATGTAGTCGTAGGTGTTCTCTTTCGCGGCCATGTTCTGCACTCCAATGAAGCAGCTCGTAGACAAATGAACAATAACTGATTATTGTTCAAGGATCCATGGAGTGCAAGGGGGCAGAGCAAGCGTGGGACAATATGAGTTTAACGCCGCAGACCAGGCCGATCCGATGGTTGCGCGCATCCTTGATGCGGGAGAGGAGTGTATCCGCCGGTTTGGTATTCGTCGCACCTCGGTAGGCGAGGTAGCACGGGTTGGCAAGATGTCACGTGGCTCTATTTATCGCCACTTCGGTGACAAGGACACGCTGGTGGAGGCCGTTTTCACTCGACTGCAGCAAGCGTTTCTCAATCGCACGGAAGCGGCCATGGAAGGACTGCCGACGCTGGTCGACAAAGTTGCGTACGCGGTGGTGATGGGTCGCCAGGATGCTGCTGAAGGCATCTACGCCAGCCTGGCCCAGACCGAGCCCGAAACCGTAGCTATGCGATATCTGGCGCCGGATTTCTATGCCCGCAGCGTTGCTTTCTGGCCCGGGCACATTGAGCAGGCCCAGGCAGCCGGTGAAATTTCAACAACCGTGGATGTTGCCACGGCGACAGACCTGGTCATGCGCCTGGCCGTCTCCCTGGTGCTATTTCCGGACATGGGATTAAAGCTAAAGACCCACCCTGAGATCAGCGCCTACCTGCAGCGTATGCTCACGCGAGGCCTGGGATAACAGCGCCCAGCAAGCCGAATTCCAACTTAATTAGTGCGGGATATTCCGTAACAAGCATCCCCGTAGTTTTCCACAAAATCTGTTGATAAGTCAGTGGGTAAGTTGTTTAACCGGCTCCCAAATGCCTTGTTAGCCTCTGCTGTCACGAATTGATTAAAAAGTGACCAAAGCTGTTTAATTGTTATTAATCAATAGGTTGCGTCGTCTTGTTAATGTTGTCGGGGTGGATTGGCAGGTAACTGGGTTATGTTCCCAGGTCAGTCAGGTTTGTGTGCATAACATTTTTGTAAATGCTACCGCCGGTAACCTGTGCCGGTTTTTGGAAACAGTTTGTTACCGTTCACCCCTGTACTCGCGTAATGCCCTGATCGCGGCCCCTCTATTTGTAGAGCCAGCGAATTCGTCAAGAGTTTTTTTGTGTGTTACCGAAAGATTTCAGTCGCCACGGTAGATGCATCCGCTGGTGCAGGTTTCGCGAATTTCGACTCGTTCCAGCGCAGGAAGACCAGGTTTCAGCCGCGCCCAAATCCACCGGGCGAGGTTCTCGCTGGTAGGATTTTCAAGTCCCTCTATCTCATTCAGGTAGTAGTGATCGAGTTGGTCATAGATCGGCTTGAAGGCCGTTTTGATGTCGCCGAAGTCCATGACCCAGCCACTGGGTTCTTTGGCGTCACCAACCACACACAGACGTACATGGAAAGAATGACCGTGGAGCCGGGCGCACTTGTGGCCCTCCGGGACATTAGGCAGGCGATGGGCCGCTTCAAAGTGAAATTCTTTATAGATTTCCATGGTCTGTACCTTCGTAAATAGTGGTGCTGGCAGAACGGCGGCGCTTATGGTCGCCGGTCAGCAGGGGCGCAATTTTACTACTAAAATCAATGGTTTTAATATTTCAGGCGATTTGAAATTATTTTTACCGCCAACGTTTGACAGCCCAAGCCAAATCTCTATAATGCGCGTTCTCGGTTCGGGGGTGATTAGCTCAGCTGGGAGAGCATCTGCCTTACAAGCAGAGGGTCGGCGGTTCGATCCCGTCATCACCCACCACTTCCGGGATACAAGAATTCTACCGTTTCGGACCGGTAGTTCAGTTGGTTAGAATGCCGGCCTGTCACGCCGGAGGTCGCGGGTTCGAGTCCCGTCCGGTCCGCCATAAACAAAAAAGCCTCACCCTTCGGGTGGGGCTTTTTTGGCTCTTCCCCATTAAGGGGGGATGCACCGACATTCACTAAACCCGGTTAATGATACCGTCCC
>NZ_PKUS01000033.1 GCF_002866825.1 Pseudohalioglobus lutimaris
ATCGACAACACTCCTTCTCTGTACTAAGAGATTAGAATGTTGCGTCGACCGTTTGAATCCGCATACCTAACCTGGAAATAACCGGGGTCGCCTGAGTACAGTCTCAACCCGGGTATTCAATATTATGTGCCAATCGAAATTTCATACCTATATGCTGATGATCGGAACAGTGTTAATGCACGCATCGTATTGGGCTCAGTAGACAGCACATGGTCGATTGCTGTCTGGGGCCGAAATCTTACCGATGAGAACTATGGTTTGACTGGTGAAGACATCTACGGCAGCTATGGGGTAGTCGATACACTGCCACGTACCTATGGTATTGAATTGGGTTATCGTTTCTAGATTTCCTTGAAAAGAGGACGCTGATTACTCATGCTTAGCCCCCTGGACACCTGTGATCAGGTGGGGGGCTATTCCAGAATGCGGTTCAGCGTCAGCTACTTTCACGGGTAGTTCAGGGCCCCGCCCTCCTCCGACTTTGGCGGCACCTGAGAGTCGACCCAAATCAGAGGGTTTCCAGTTGGTCAAACGCGAACGTTTGGGCCGTGAGCTGACGTGAACTTAAGGAGAAACCTACTTGACCGTTTTAGCCGTCACCAATAGGCAGTTAAAGAAATGCTCCTTATACATGGTTATCTTGCTCGTTCAGTTTTCAACAGCTACCCCGTTTGCAAAAGCAGCTACAGCTTACACAGAACCAACCCATCTCCCCCCCAACATTGTTTTCATCTTCACAGACGACCTGGGATATGGCGACATTGCCAGCTACGGGGCTGCCGATATCAAAACGCCCTCAATCGACCAGATCGGTGAGGACGGGGTCAGGTTCACACAATTTTATGCAATATCGCCGGTTTGCACGCCGTCGCGTGCGGGATTTTTAACCGGTCGCTATCCGGTTCGCATGGGCATTCACCATGTTTTCTATGCCACAAGTGTTGACGGAATGCCCGAGTCCGAACTCACCATTGCGGAGGCACTACGTGACAGCGGTTACCAAACGGGAATGGTCGGCAAATGGCACCTGGGTCACCGCGACAGATTCATGCCCTTGAACCAGGGATTCGATGAATTCGCTGGCATGCCCTATAGCAACGATATGGTGCCGTACCCATTCATCAAAGGGACTGAAATCGTCGATAGAAATATTGACCAGACCCAGTTGACCAGGCGTCTCACAGAGGAGGCGACATCATTTATCAACGCGAACCGTGACAACCCCTTCTTTTTGTACGTTGCTCACGCAATGCCCCATGTTCCCCTGTACAGTTCCGAGCGTTTTTCCGGCGTCAGTGCCAGAGGCGCCTACGGTGATGCCGTTGAAGAGATTGATTGGAGCGTCGGGGAGATCCGTCGCGCTCTGGAAGACAACGGCATTCTGGATAACACCCTACTGGTCTTCTCAAGTGACAACGGCCCGTGGCGAATCATGGGCGATGATGGCGGCTCAGCCGGTACATTGAGAGGCGGCAAAGGCACCACCTTCGAGGGTGGGATGCGGGTGCCGACGCTGGTCATGTTCCCAAATACTATCCCTGCGAACAGGGTTGTCGAAGAGCCGGCCACAATGCTCGACTGGTTCCCCACTTTCATGCATTTTGCCGGCATTGAGAAGCCAGTGGGCAAGGAGCTGGATGGCGATGATATTCACGCCCTACTCACCGGTGAGGGCAGCCAGCAGCCCGCTCCCAGGGAAATCGCCTATTACTTGAAGGGTGAAATAGGGGCGTATAGAAAAGGAGACTGGAAACTCAAATTACCCTTTTCCAACCCACTGCCCATTCCTGACTTTCTGTTCCCGGTTCTCTCGCCAGAATCCGTAGTGGGCATACGTTCACACGACATGCTCCTGTTTAACCTCAAGGACGATCCGTCGGAGAGTAGAAACCTGATTGATGAGCATCCCGAAAAAGTGCAAGAGTTGCTACAGTCCATAGCAGACTGGGAGTCCGGGTTGGGAGAGCTACCTGCAAACATAACCGAACGTGATTTCTATATTTCACCTACCGTAGTTGCCTGGTTAAAACTACTGGCAAAAATTGCGGCTAGCAGTCTGTTAATCCTTGTCTTACTCAGCATCCTCACAGGCTTTCTTATTGGCCGGCGGCGGAGGCGGGATTAGCAGGAATTGAGCCGTGTAATCCATAATAGGCAATATAGATATAGCACAAGAGCGGAATGATAAAGGCCTGCTGTAAACCCAGGCTATCCGCTACTAAACCTTGTACAAGCGGCACAATCGCGCCACCCACAATAGCCAGGCACACTATCCCGGAGCCCTGACTGGTATGTGTTCCCAACTGGGCTATTGCCAGCGAAAAGATCGTGGGAAACATGATCGAGTTACACAAACCTACCAGTAAAATTGCCCACATAGCCAGGCTGCCATTACCCAACATTGCAATCGTGACCAGAACAACAGCGCATAACGCATTGCAGCAAAGCAAACGTCCCGGTTTAACATACCGCATTACTATCGCACCGATGAAACGGCCCACCATCGCGCCTCCCCAATAGTAGGCGATGTAATGCGCGGCCTGCGCTTCTTGCATTGCGGCAATGTTCTCCTGAGCGAGAAAGTTCACCAGAAAGCTGCCGATCGCCACTTCTGCACCAACGTAAAGAAAAATGCCCAACGCACCCAGCACCAGATGCTTCTGGGACCATATGCTGCCTGCTTCTGCTGATGCATGTTTCGTAGCATGGTGGGAACTGATAACAGGTAACTTTAATTGGCTAAAAACCAGCGCCATTACAGCGAGAATACTCGCAAGTAATATATAGGGAAGCTTTACCGCATCTGCCTGCGCCTGCTTTTCTGTCACGGCATCCAGCCCTGCTGTTGATACCGATAGGATTAGCACCGCGCCGATAAAGGGTGCGACAGTAGTCCCAAGTGAATTGAACGCCTGCGTCATGTTAAGACGACTGGAGGCCGTGTGAGGGCTTCCCAGCGCCGCAACGTAGGGGTTTGCTGATACCTGCAACACAGTTATGCCAGATGCCAGCACAAACAATGCACCCAAAAATAGCGGGTACTTCATATAACTGGCTGCCGGATAAAAAAGCAATGCCCCGAAGCTTGCAACAAGCAAGCCGGCAACAATTCCCTTACTGTAGCCAATGCGCTTGACCAGTGCCCCTGCTGGTAATGAAATAAGAAAGTAGGCCCCGAAAAAACAAAACTGGATCAACATGGCCTCTGTGTAATTGAGGTCAAAAACGGCTTTCAGGTGAGGAATCAGGATGTCATTGAGGCAAGTGATGAAGCCCCAGGTAAAGAACAGCATGGTAAGCGCAGTCAGCGCAGGCCGGTATGTCCCCGGCGCTCTCTGACTTTCGTGGGTCGTGTTGCCCTCGCCTTGCTTGCCCGCTGCCATGTGAGTGGCTGAAACTTGCTGCCCTGCCATAAGGGGTCTCCATTGTTCTCTTTGTTCAGACCACGTTCGTTGCCTGCTTAATCTTGAACTTAAAACCGGGCAGCGTGAACCATCACGTGGAAAAGGAAGTTCTGCTCAACCACGCCTCGAATGAGATGAGCCGAAGGACCGCGCGCATACACCGCAACATCCTCGCCGGCATGCGTTCCCTCCTGTAGTGGCACCAGGGCGGGTTGCTTGAAGTTTTTTGCCGACGTGTCGGTGTTGTGCACGTCCGCCCGATTGCCTTTTACCCTGGCGCCCGGGCCAGAATAGTACCCCAGGGTTGTATAGGGTTTGTTATCCAGGGCCTTCTCATACTCAGTTTTTGCCTCACCGCCGTTATCATTCGCAACCACTTTACCCAGAATAGGGTTGCCCCTCGTGGGTGCTCCTCCCATTGTTAACGTATGTGAGTGGTCAGCGGTGACAATAATCAACGTGTCATTCCTGCTGGTCATTTTTACAGCCTTGTCCACGGCCTCAGCCAGGCCAACCGTCTCGGTTAAAGCACGATAAGCACTCCCGGCATGATGCCCTTTGTCCACCAGGGCTGCCTCCACAAGCAAAAAGTAGCCTTCACTGTGTCGCTGTAATATCTGCAGAGCTTTTTCTGTCATGGCTGCCAAAGAAGGTCCTGCAGCAAGCTCTTCAGCGCGATCTGCCTCAAACGGCATATGGCTTGCATCAAAGAGGCCCAGTACAGGGCCTGTGGAATGAGCCGACAGCTTGTTTAGCATTGCCTCGTTCCAGATATACTTGCCGTCAGGGTGCTTTTTTTTCCACTCTTCAATGAGGTTTCTCTTGTCTGCCCTTTTCCCTTCACCGCCTTCCCCATCAATAAACGATACGGGTAGAAAATTTTCCCGACCCCCGCCAAAGGCCACCTCAATACCATTACCGTAAGGAAACTCAAGGAGTTGTAGTGCAATATCCTTGCAGCCCGCTGCCTTTTCGGCCTGCGGAATGTTTACATCGCTCTCCCAATCTCTTTCCGGGACATGTGCATAAGCCGTCGCTGGTGTCGCATGTGTCAATCGCGACGTTGTTACGATACCTGTAGCCAGGCCTCTCTGTTCCGAAAGCTCCAGAAAACTTGCCGTGTGATGCCCCCGGGACGAGCGACAATCACCCCGCGTTACCGACTGGTCGACTGAGATAACCCCGGCTTTGGTTTTAACGCCGGTCATGAATGCGGTAGCGGTACCTGCTGAGTCGGGCACTTGCTGGTTCACGTTGTAGGTTTTAGACAGGGCAACGTTGGGAAACATCTCCCAGGAAAGAACATGCTCTTCGCCCACCATGCCTAGCGATTGCCCTTCAAAAATGCGTGATGCTGTCACCGTGCTGACACCCATGCCGTCTCCAACAAACAGGATGATATTCTTCGCCCTGTCTTTCACTGGCTCAAGTGACAGATTCTTGTGCAGCGTTTCCTGCGCCGCAGCGAACCAGTTGCTATTAGCTTGAGGCAAGTACACCTCTGGCGTTGCTGTGCTGCCGGGAGATGAACAAAGCAACAATGCCGGAAGACAAAGCCCTGCAAGACAAGGTCGAGCTATACGAAGCATAAATGCTCTCCAGGAAATTCTACGCGTCTGGTCTGGTCATTTTTTTTATGCAATCACTGACCGATTGAGCAGTTGCTCGCCGAGTTAACCGGGTTACAGCGTGCGCCGCCGGAAAACGGGGTAACCGAGTAGCTGTTGCCATAGATATTGGGTTGCGCAAAAAAGTCGGTTGATATCACTTGTGCACCGCTCGCCAGTGTCTTGTCCCGGCGTTCTGTAGCGTTCAGTAATGCTTCATGGGTGTCGATATCTGCGCGGGAGCGGACCAGGTAACCGCGCTTGACCAACGAGGGAATAACAGCAGGGTCCGTGAGATGATTGTCCACCATCACAAACGCGGTATGCGGCATGCCGGGTTTGCCCTGCATGAAAGCCATTCTCCCTTTCAGGGAGGGGCGCCTGGCAGTGTAGGGTGAGAGTGCCTCAAAGTTTTCACCCGGCACCAGCAGCAAGAACACAAACTTACCGCGTGACTGATCAAGCCTGGGCCAGCCATCCTGGGACAATGCGGCAGCCTCCAGCGTGGCCGCAGAGCCACGAAGGTCATCGGGGGTAAAGACTCTCTTTCTACCGAGAACCTCCTGTATGCTGCTGTCCATCTCATCAAAGTCCATCTCAGTAAAAGCATCAACTTCCGCCGCCCCCGGAATCGCCCTGTTCAGCCCGGGCAGCTTGGGTTCCAACAGGACAAATACAGGTGAATGTCCGGGGTTCTTTTCCGACCACTGACGCATTTGCGTTAAGCAGATCCTGAAGGTGGGACAGTGACTGCGAAAATCCACATCCGCGACATGCAGTACTTTCAAGCCTGGTTCCCGCAAGGCATTGTCGTATAGCGGTGCCAGGTCCTTCTCTCCCGCTTCGCGAAGTTGCCGATACGGCAGCGGGTCGGCAAAGCGACCGCCTTCACGATCGACGTAGAGATCAATCTCCAAACTGCGCAGACCCGCGCGCAGCTGGTATTCCAGAGGCGGGTGAATGTAGTCCAGCGATGCGCCAAAACCCTTCTCAAGCAAAACCGGGTGCTCTTCAGCAAACTTGGCCTTTTCCTGCGAAGACATCCTGGTGAACATGCCTTCAAATATCGCTTGCAGACGCGGCGCCATGATCGCCATCGCTCTTGGGTCGGGTGGCTGGGCGTAACTGTTATGCGTGCCGATAACCTGAATTTGATTGAGCCGAGGTTGCGTACCCTCGCCTGATGCCACGGCTATACTGGCTCCAGCCAACATCCCCGCCACAAGTAAAAATAGCCTGCAATGCAACTTACTATAGTTCATAAAATCGTCCTGCCTGATGGATCTACGCTTGCCGATTAGGGCCACCGTCGCTGGTATTCCTCTAGCTGGCGATACGCGGCAAGGCGCACGCTGGCTGGCACACCGAATGAAAGGCTAAAAGTTGAACCGGGCCTCTACCCCAAAGTAGCGCTGAGTACTGCGGGGCGTAATCTGCGCCCGCGCCGTCGCATTGCCGAAGAGTCTGGATACGTCCAGTTTGCTGGTGGCGTAGCCTTCATCCAGCAGATTATTGGCAAACAGCGTTACGCTGTAGCGACTGGACTTGTCATTGATGCCTAACCTCAGATTCACCACTCCATAGCTGTCCTGCGTCAGGTTGGGGTTCTGGTTAATCGACAGGAGTGTGTCATCCTGCCAGGAATACAGCACGTTCGCGAAGGCATCAAACGGCATGGTGTCCAGCGGCAGCCGGTAGTCCAGCACCGCTGTATATTTCCACTCGGGAGCGTACGGAAGGCTGCCTCCATCAATGGTCTGAGCCTGGTTGACGCAACCCTGTTCCTCGGTTTGTCCGGTGTAACAGCTCGCACCGTCATAGTCGTTCACGACCGCGTCGATATACGCAGCGTTGAAGGTCAGGGTGGCATTTTGACTCAGTAAGGCGATACTTTCCAATTCGACACCACGCGTATTGAGCTCTCCAACGTTGTTCAGCTCGAATTTTATAACCTCATCGACGATTTCCGCGCGCTGCACCTGAAAGCCCTCGTAGGTTGTATAGAACGCCACGAGGTTAAGCTGTAACCGCCTCTCCCAGAGGTTACCTTTCACACCGATCTCGTAAGAGTCCGATGTCTCGGGGTCGATCAGGTTCCTTACCCCCACATCGAGATCAAACACCTGGCCTTTATAGCCCCGCGTATAGCTGGCGAAGGCCATCGTATCCTCGCCAATAAAGTGCTGCAGCGACAGCTTACCTACGACCTGTTCATCGCTGGCCGTGTCGGAAAAGGGAGTGTCCTCGGCGTTGGCGAAGTTTTCGTAATCTGCCGATATTTCCTCTTTGATCCAGCGCAACCCGCCGGTGATGCTGGTGCTGTCGGTAAATCGCCAGGTCAGCTGGCCGAAAAGCCCCAGGTTTTCGTTTCCGGCGCTGGACGCAAAGTCGGCGGGAGCAAGGCTCAGGTTACGGAAGAAGGTTCGCTTGGTTTCAGCATCTGAATAGTACAGGCCGACCACATAGTCATAGCTGTCGTAAGCTGGCGAGGCAATGCGAATTTCCTGGGAGAAAAAGTCAGTTTCAAACCACCCCACTGAATACAGGCCGCCGCTCTCGCGACCGCCTGTCAAATACTTCAATACGTCAATATCCCCGAAATCGACATCCTGGTTGACGTTGAACTCCCAGTTATCGACAGCGGTGATCGATGTCAGGGTGAATTCACCCAGGTCGAGATTCAGCCTTACGTTGGCACCTTTGGTAGTCGAGTCGTTTTGTGGGCCGTCGTCTGCACGAAAATCCTGGTTGTCTTCTCCGGGTGTAATACCCTCGGCAACTGACTCGGGGATAAAACCGAAGAGTTTTGCGTCAGGATCAAACTCCGTCCACACCCGCGCACAACAGTTGGTTTCATCTTTCATGTAATAGGCGGTAAAGTCAGCCTGGATGGACTCGTTAACGTCCCATCTAAGTTTGCCTCGTACATTCTTGTTTTTACTACCGTTTTTGTCTTTTTCCCCTGCGGTTAAATTGCGAATGTAGCCGTCACGATCACTCCAGTTTCCACTCAGTCGATAGCCTACACTATCGCTCAATGGGCCGGATATTGATGCCGCTACCCTGGTCTCATCATCGTCGGTAGCGGTTAGAATAAGGTACGATTCCAGCTCTTCACTGGGTGCTTTGGTGGTAATGCTCAGCAAGCCTGCTGACGCACTTTTTCCAAACAAGGTATTCTGTGGCCCGCGCAAGACCTCTACTCGTTCTATATCCATCAAGCCCGCCATCGTTTGCCCGGATTGCACGGCGGCAACCTCGTCTACGAGAACAGCCACACTTTGCTCTACACCGATGCCGAACGTGATAGTGCCAATTCCTCGTATACTGAACGCACTATTCTGGGCGTGATTTGCTTCTCTGACGGTCAACGAAGGCGCGATCTTGACCAGGTCTGTAGTCGACTGGATGCCAATATTATCTATCATGTCCCCGCTGATGACGGTGAGTGCAACGGGAATGTCCTGCGCACTTTCGACTCGTTTCTGTGCTGTGACAAGCACTTCCTCGATAACCAGGTCCTGCGCCGAAACTGGCATATTGACACTACCCAGACTGGCGGCAATGGCCGGTGCAAGTATCCAGCGGGAGGGAGTTGTGGGCTGCATACGCTTTCCTCTTCTTATTCTTCGGATGGAGTTGTGTTCCATCTGCTGACAAGATACCCGGCAATATCGTATAACTACTCGACCGCCGAATCCCTATAACGACTCAATACAAGCACATGGCAAAGGCTACAGACCTCCGATCTTAGAAGTCAGGAGGCGAAAATAGAGAAAGAGGAGACGTTATCGTTGCGTCTGCAGTTGGCGACGGTACTGGCTGGGCGTGCACTGGGCATGTTTTCTAAACTGGGCATAGAAAGAGGACTCTGAACTAAACCCTGACGACAAGGCGATATCCAACACTTTACGCTTCTTTTGGTCGGGGTTAGCCAGTAGACGCTGAGCATAGGCGACCCGCTGGCTATTGATGTAGTCAAAAAAGGTCACCTGAGCCCGGCTGTTTATCACCTGCGACAAGTGGGCCGTCGACATCCCCAGGGTGTCTGCCAGTTGCTTGATGGTCAGGCCACTGCGTAGGTAAGGTTGCTCTTCGTCCATGGCATGCTGCAATCGCTGCCAGTGCTTATCGGCATCTGCCGCAGACAGACCTGTGTTGTGGTATTTGGATTCGCTATCACCGCCCTCAACTCCAGGATCACTACTATTGGCCTGCGTACCATATATCTGCGGTTGGCGGACACCCATCCAGCCGGCGTAATAAATTAGTAGGAACATCACCAGTACCGGAACCACACGGCCCCCTGAGGACACCGGGTCCTGGGAAAAGAGCCGCAGCATCAAAAACACCAAAGAGATCAAACTTACTGCCAGCACCAGCCAATTGAGCCAGCGCAACCAGTTAAGGTTAATCAGCTCAATATCAGAGAAAACCAGTTCAATACGCCTGCGGTGTTTTTCCAGTTGCCAAAGTACCAGCACAGCATAACTACCAAGGTGGAACATCAACGCCACGAACTGTATTGCATAGATCTTTGATGCCATTGGCAGCGCTGCCAGCTGATAAGCCTGGTCCTCAGCGCTCACACGTTGTGCGAAATACAACTCGGCGGCCGCTTGCTTGGCCTCCGTTGTTTGCAGATACACAGGCAAGTACAGCAGTAGGCTGAACAATACCGGAAGGAAGTGCCAGGCCACGTTGCCGGCAAACTTGAATTCCCGGTCGGTGAGTGTTTTCGTGTATAGAAAAAGCAGTGGTCCCAGTGCAAAGAATAAAAATTGCCCCAGACCTGAAACCCATGGATAGCGTCGCGTCAGCCCGCTGTGCAGCAAGAAGGTTTGCAGCAGACTGACTCCCACAATCAGGACAAATACAGCCAGATACTCACTGGCCCGACGGTTGTCGCGCGCCTGAAACCACAGCAGTGGAGCGATAAATCCGACAAGAGACAAGCCCAGCAATGCGCACAGAGCCGTAGCGTCCATCTCAATCAATAGCATCGCAATCCATTCCTGGCTCTCTCAATCAAGCCTCTTACCGTTTTTGGAGACAGGCTTGAAGGTGCCCTGGCAAGATTAGGCCGATGTTTGTGACGCTGGTCAAATGCTTGCGTTCATAGTTCGTGTGACCGGAACCTGCCCTCAGGGGTTGTACCAGATGGGTGACGTATACGCGCGTTCGTCAATCCAGGTGTTTGCGCCTTCAGGTATTGCTACATCGAAGACCTTTGCGTCGAAGGTTGTCCAGCGCGGAGTCGGGATTTCAATCACACGAACATAATAGAAAGCCCGCTGCGAACGGTCAAAATGAGGATCTTCCCAGAACGTTGCCAAATAAGGAGAACCAATCGAGTTACTGTAGCTGGCGTCCCTGGCGTTGACCGTGTTACCAACGGGCGGGAGTTTGCCCTCTGCATCAGCCACCCTGTCGTCGGACCAGGCGATGTCATAGACCTTTTCACCTGTAGAACCATCGGCGTTGAGCCAGCCCTTGACCATTTGCACCCGGTCCAGATTCGCGCCATCAACGTCCCGCATCACCCTCACCAGAAAGCGCGGTGTCTTGCCGCGGGGGGCTGTGTTCAGGTCTGATCCCATGGGAACGCCGTTTTCGTAGCCGTACCTGGCGAAGTCGGGCCGATTCAGGTCAGCGGCGGTGAAGTCGAAGCCCCCGAATACCCGCACTGTCATCCGCGTTCCCGTGGTGGCAAACACTTCCTTGGCTGCCAGCGAATCCCAGATCGCTTCGCGCGTATTCTCGCGCGACCAAACGCCAACCAGCCCGGCCGCTGAGGCCATCCAGTGACGCTGCGGTTCTACATTACCTACCCGCCCGGTAATGGCTTCGTCGAAGCGGATCGGATCTGCTGTCGGCTCGGTGACAGCTACCTTGCCGTAAAAATTGTCCTCCGTCTCCGCGGTCAGGCCGGTGTGGGCATCCGTCGACCCAACTACCCCAAACTTGAAGGGGTTGACGCCAAACTGCGCCTCATAAGCCATGCCGCGCTTGAACGCCTCCCGGGCATATTCACGTGGCAGCATGTCCGGGGTCTTTGGCTCGGGACCGAAACTACCGTTATCCCAGGTCTCGTAATCGGCGAATTCATCTTCCGTGGAAAGCGCCGGGTGCGCTTCGCCATCACCCTTGATCTGCGTTATCTCGTAAAGCGGTTCCCAGCGCATACGCCTGGCGGCGTACTCAGCATCAAGCGGGCGTCGATCAGTGAGCGTCACGTCATCGAACATCAGGCCATTCGACAGGTTTCCGCCGTGGGGAATAGCCAGGATACGGCCGCCGGTCTTCGTCTCGTAAGCTTCCATCCAGTCCCAAAGTCGCTCCGGGTCGTCGGTATCGAAAGTCGAGATCGGGATTACCTGGTCTGCCTCCGCCTTGCCGCCGCGATAAATCACATTGCGATGCATATTCGCGCCATTGGGCTGCGAGGTCCATTCAAAACCGATCATCGCCGTGAATGCGCCGGGCAGGTTATTGGCATCGGCTGATTCCGTGGCGCGCTCCCACATTGTTTGCGCGAAATCGGTACCCGCCAGTGGGTCATTCCCGGAAGACACTGCCGCCAGCCAAAATTCATAAGCGGCAGTCATCCCGTCGATTCCGCCAATCGACATCTTCTTGATAATCTGCCTGCCCCATTCTGTTGCCGTCAGAACGGGGTCCTTGGTCAATACTGCCGCGGGCAGGCCAAGGTTCTCGGCGTGATCAGTCACGACCAGGAAATCGAGGGGCCGGGCCAGCCGCGCTTGCAAGCCAGTGTTCGAGGTCACAACCTCGCCACGCGCGTACCGGTAGGCATCGTCCGGTGTTAGCAGCGCGCCAACGAGCCCGGCATCGGCAGAAAAAGCAGTGTGCAGATGGGTGTCGCCAAAAAGCACCTGATTCGGGAACGTCTGTTCCGGATAGGGGGAGTATTTAATGCCAGAGCCAGGCGGCGTGGTGAGCGCATCTTGTGCTGATACAACATTAACCAGCCCACAGAGAGTTAGTGCACAGGTAATTTGTCGTACTTGCATTTTATCACCGTCCTGGCTTTCCACAAACAATTGCAGTGTGGCAAAAGCGAGAATCCAAGTCTAGAAAAAGCAGGCTGCTCGGCAGTGCATTCTGTGCCGGCCGTGTTGACCTGCTCGTCCACCCCCACAAATCCCTGTTCACTATAGTCAAATAAACCTGGCTCTGGATAATCCGGGACGCGGGTTACGAGTGAACCCGTGCTCAGCGTATCAGCGCGGCAAATTCGAGAGCAGCGCGGCCGTCATCTTGCGTGATTTTAGTTGATGGCTGTTCTAGTGCCTCAGCCAGTGTCAGCTCCCGACTGCCTACTTTCCTCATTGTGGCAAGATCGATATCGATTACCGCGTCGGCTTTTTCTAACGCGCCGCGCTCATAGTGCAGTGTTCCGTCATTGACCCTAAAGCTGAATGCGCCCTCTGCGGCAACGTTAAAAGTAACCGCTAGAGATTTTCCGTACGCGGGCGCTGAGCGAAAACGTTCTCCAAACAGTTCAAATGCAGCAGCTGCATCGCGCACCGCCCACTGGCGTGCACTGACGCGAGT
Source organism: Pseudohalioglobus lutimaris (assembly GCF_002866825.1). Lineage (GTDB taxonomy): Bacteria > Pseudomonadota > Gammaproteobacteria > Pseudomonadales > Halieaceae > Halioglobus > Halioglobus lutimaris. The sequence continues at coordinate 12,590 of NZ_PKUS01000033.1, forward strand.
TATCACATTGTCCCAATTAAAGGCGCCGGCTATCGCGCCGACCTCTGTCAACGCGTAATTACGTTCGGCAGCGCTTTCCGTGGTGTAAGCCACGCCGCGCAAACCTGCAATTTGCAGTTGCCTGGCGCGCGCATTGTCCGGGTTCGCGTCCAGCAGCAGTTGGGCCAGGCTCACCGCCCACCGGTAGTCCTTTGTCTCAATGGCCCCGGCGGCCGCTTGCAGAAGCTTGTCCTCGCCGATCAGTAGACTCAGTCTTCTGGCCTGCTCGCTGGCGCTATGCTGAGTCAGGCTATTCACATTCTGCACCCAGCCAGCCTCGTTGGTGTACAAGCCTCGAATTAACCAGTCCAGTGTATGGTACCGGGGCTGCAAGTCGGGGTTGTTGGCGAGTCGTGGCGGCAGCTCGAGCTCGTCGATGATCTGATCCGCATTGTAGCCCCTCCCTACATAGCCGCGTACCTGTTCATGCAGGAAAGCGATCACTTCGTGATTGCTGCGAATGATCGCTTCCAGGTCATTGCGACCGCGTACCGGTCGGCCGTGCCCGGGTACCATATCTTGCGCGTCCAGTGAGAGAATCTGGTCGAAGGTATAGAGAAAGCTTTCCGGCTTGCGCTCAGGCTCGTGCCGCGGGGTGATGACATAGGGCAAGGTGCCCCCAATCGCGTCCCCAACCAGAATGACTTTGTCTTCCGGTAGCCACACCATCAACTGTGCGTCAATGTCGCTGGGCGCGTAATGAAATTCAACGGGTATGCCGGCAATGGTGTGCTTCACTGGACCCGTTGCGGCGCTAACGTCGACGGTGTGGGTAGGTGGAAACGTTGCAGACAACGTGCCGCCTTGCAGCGCACCCCTGCCAATACCGGCGCCGTAGGTGCCTGCCGCCACATCCTTGTAGGGGAGCAGGAACCCCATTTGCGCCATGCCGCGTCGTATCAGCATGTCGCCGGAGTTCGTGTCGTACGCCACCTGTCGCTGCCAGTCAGTGTGAGCGTATATATCCACCCCCTCGACCTTGCCGTCAGCGAACAGGCCCTGAATTCCGGCAATATGGTCCGAATGCATATGCGTCAGGATGACCGCCTTGACCGGTTTTTTTGTTCCAGTAGCAGCACGGTAATCCGAGATGGCCTGTTGCGTGCGCTCGACAAACCAACCCGAGTCAACCACGATAAGGCCATCGTCCCCCTCAATGATGGTCCAGTTGGAGTAATCGTAGCCGAAAACCATGTGCACCCGGCCCTTGCGGCCGAGTTCGATTAGTTGCGGGTCGTCGAGATTGTCCTGGAAAGCAGCCAGCGCAGGGTTGACCGCAGGTTTCGGAGTGGGCATGTCGGCATAAACCGGGCCAGCAAGCAGTAACAGAGCCAAGACAAAGTACTTCTTCATTTTCGTTCCCCGCAAAGAGTGAATTCCTGCCGCCGGCCGATGCGTGCCAGCGGCGTTTACGCGTTTGTCTATTTTTTCTGGTACAGCGATTCCATTATCTGATCGACAGTAAAGGAAGCTGGCCTCTGCCGGGGCGGAAACTCCTGCAGCGTCTGCACGAACTGACCGACGGTCGCCTTGCCCATAACGCCAACCGTGGCGACTTTCTTGTCCCACCAGAGATTGTAGCTGTTGGAATCCGTGTCGGCCCGTTCGAAGGGATCACGGCGCAAGTGGAACACCTTGGGAATGCGCAACTCCACAAAGGGGTCGCGCCAGACGTCGAAGCGCTTGGCGCGCTGTTCTGCGAATACCAGTTTCCAGTCGCCCATTCGGGTGGCCAGCAGCTGGCCGTCGTCGCTGAAGTAGAAGAATTCACGCCGCGGTGCCTGCTGCTGTTCGCCGATCAGGAAAGGCAGGAAGTTGTAACCGTCCAGATGCACCTTGAAGCGCTTGTTGTCCACGCGCTTGCCCTGTTTCAGCTCGGCGACAACGTTATCGTCCCCGGCGGCAGCCATCAGCGTGGGTACCCAGTCCAGGTGCGACATCACCTGGTTGCTGACACCGCCTGCTTCAACCCTGCCCGGCCAGCGTATCATTGCGGGTACCCGAAAGCCGCCTTCCCAGTTAGTGTTCTTTTCACCGCGGAAGGGAGTGATGGCCGCATCGGGCCATTGATTGTAATGCGGCCCATTGTCGGTGGAATAGATCACTATGGTGTTGTCGGCGATCCCCAGCTGATCCAGCCTGGCCAGTAGCTGACCCACGTGGCCATCATGTTCCACCATGCCGTCATTGTAAAAGCCCTGGCCAGACGCCCCCAGCTGCTCCTGTTTCACGTGGGTGTAATAGTGCATGCGGGTCGAGTTGAACCAGACGAAGAATGGCTGTGACCTGGCGTGGGCCTTATCGATGAACTTCAGGGCAGCAGCAAGAAACTCCTCGTCGACGGTTTCCATGCGCTTGCGCGTCAGCGGGCCGCTGTCATCGATGCGGCCATCAGCGAAACTGCGGATTACTCCCCGCGGACCGAACTTCTCGCGGAACCCCGGCGCGGTGGGGTAATCGGGGTCCTCCGGCGCTTCCTCGGCATTGAGGTGATAGAGATTGCCGAAGAACTCGTCGAAGCCGTGGTTGGTGGGTAGGAACTCGTCCCTGTCACCGAGGTGATTCTTGCCGAACTGACCACTGGTGTAGCCCAGGGGCTTGAGCAGTGCCGCCAGGGTCGGGTCCTCTGGCTGCAAGCCGAGGTCGGCACCGGGGATGCCTACCTTGGTCAGCCCTGTGCGGATAGGGTGCTGCCCCGTTATGAACGCCGAACGGCCGGCGGTGCAGCTTTGTTCGCCGTAATAGTCGGTGAAAACCATGCCCTCGTTGGCAATCCGGTCAATATTGGGTGTGGGGTAGCCCATCATGCCCAGACTATATCGGCTGATATTCCAGTAGCCGATGTCGTCCCCCCAGATAACCAGAATATTCGGTTTTTCAGTCGCTGCGCTCAAACTGGAACCGATGAGGCAGACGAGGCCAGCCACCAGGCTTTTTATTGTGTGTTGCTTGAACATGGGCACACTCTCCCTATATGGAAATGAGTCTAAAAAAACCGGGGCACGGTCGAACTGACTCGGTTACCCCGGAAGCACTGCAGATCAGAATGTTCGCTTGACAGTCAGTGATACGTTGTCGCGATCTTTCAACAAGCCGCCTACGCCGGCATCACCGCCGCGTGAGTGGTTACGGCTACGGCTGGCAGTATGCTGGTCAATAGAGTGATTTTTTTTCATGAGTTTTACCGTCTCTCATTCATTATAGATTCTATGGGCATTCACACGTATCAGGCAGTCAGCCACGTACAAGCTTAGCAGGCTAGCATTTAATAGCTGTAGGGCATTTGATATATTGCGCAATCACACCAACAAATCAGCAGCAAGCTAGCATGCCTTTTTTTCCTCTACGTCGGTCGCTAGACAATATTGCACAGCTGGTCGAGGGCTACGGTCAGGACGTCAGTGATATTGCCTCGACCGTGGGTATGGGCCTCAGTGAAGCTGAACTTCGTGATGCCGCCTCTGACCCCGTGATATTGAACGACTTTCTGGAAGAAGCCGCTAAAGTGTGTAACCAGCGCTTTCTGGGGATCGAGTTTGCGAAGCTGCATGGCTGGGGGCTGATCAGTTCTGCATGGATGCTAACGTTGGGTAGTGGCACCGTAGGCGAGGCACTGCAACTACTTGCAGATCATCTGCAGCAACAGTCCAGCTTCACCACGGCATTACTGGAGATCACACCTAACGGTGCGGCTTACTGCTTTGAAGTGCGCGGTGTGCCGGCCTCACGACCTGTTATCCACCGCAGTCGTGTACAGGCCACGGAGTTGGGCCTGGCCCGTACGTGCCTGGAACTACGCGAAGTGTTGGGTGAACGCTGGATGCCGAGCCACTGTCAATTCCGGCATGCAGAACCACTGAACCTGGAGCCACTGCAGCGTATGTTTGGTAACGAGCTCAGTTTCAATCAGGATGTCAGCGCGATTTGTATCACCCAGGCCGACCTCGACGCCCCGCTGCCGCAACTCCAGGCCGCAGAGCGCCAGCGTCTGCAGGCGGCTCTTGAGAGTTCAGGGGAGGCCCTGGCGTTGCGGGTGGAAAGGGTGATTCGCTTTATGATGAACACTGATCGGTGCACCCTGGAGCGAGTTGCAAGCATGATGAAGAGCAACCCCAGAACCTTGCAGCACCAACTGAAGCAGGATGGCACCAGTTATCAAAGCCTGTACGATGCAGTAAGGGAAGATCTGGCAAAGTACTATACCAGTCACTCGCAACTATCCATTGCCGCGATTACCGAACGCTTGCATTTTACCGATACGGCAGCGTTTTCCCGCTTTTTTAGAGGTCGTATTGGCATGTCGCCCAGCAAATATCGTAACCACACCCCGGCTTCCCTCAGCTAGCGCTGTATTTCCCACCGCGTACTTCTCAATTTGCACAGACCTGCCTGGGCTTTATACGCGCAGGAGCTAGTCCTAACCGTCTGCGATGTGCATATGACATTAAGGGGGGCGGGTATCGCGCTTCTTGAGTTGCTGTTCTTACTCAGCCAGACTCAGCTATTGTTGTATTGTTTTCACCACGGGGAAGAGTCATGACGCGACAAGCAAAAGTGGTCATTCTTGGGGCCGGTACGGCCGGGCTAACGGCCTTGAAGGAAGCCCAGCGCTATACCGATGATGTGTTGCTGATCAACGCCGGCCATTACGGAACGACCTGCGCGCGAGTCGGTTGCATGCCATCGAAGGCATTGCTCGAAGTCGCCCATGCATTCGGACGTCGCCACTGGTTAGCCGCTAGCGGGATATGTGGTGTAGAGAAACTCGAGGTTGATCGGACCGCCGTCATGGCGCATGTGCGCGAGTTGCGTGATCGCTTCGTAGCGGGGCCGATCGGCACCGCCCAATCACTCGGTGAAAACAGCATCCATGGCCACCCTCGCTTCCTTGATTCTACTACCCTCGAAGTCAATGGTGAGCGCATCCAGGCCAAGAGCGTGGTCATCGCCACCGGTACCCGGCCAAACCTGCCCGAGGCGTGGCGCTCCCTCGGCGATCGCGTGGTAACGTCGGACAATGTCTTTGAGCTAGAGGCACCCGGGCGACGCCTGGGCGTGGTCGGCCTCGGCCCCATCGGTGTAGAGTTGGGCCAGGCTTTCGCTCAGCTCGGCTTCGAGGTGCATGCCTTCACTCGCGGATCCAGCGTGGCGGGACTGAGCGACCCCGAGGTCAATGCCTCGCTGCTCAATGTATTAAAGGACCAGATGACCGTCACTACCGGGGCGGATGCGACGCTGGGCCAGGGCGATGAAAGCGTGAAAATAAGTGGCGGCGGAAAGGAGGTAGAAGTGGATTGGGTACTCGCCTCCCTTGGGCGACGGCCCAATATCGAAGGGCTGGGTCTTGAGAACCTGGGCGTCGAGCTCGACAAGCGGGGTGTACCGCTTTTCGACTCGTCCACCCTTCGAGTTGGCGATCTGGAGGTCTTCATCGCGGGTGATATCAGTGGGCTGCGTCCGTTGTTACACGAGGCGGCAGATGAAGGCCGCATCGCTGCTTATCACGCACTACATCCTGAAGCCGCGTGTCTCAAGCGACGCACGCCCCAGGCAATTGTCTTCACCGAACCGGGCGCCGGTTACGCGGGTTTGACCCGCGCTGAGCTGCCCGCGAACGGCGTGGTAACGGGTACCGCCGATTTTACCAGGCAGGCGCGGGCGTTGATGGCGGGTCGCAATGCGGGCTGCTTGAAGTTGTATGCAAATGAGAGCGACGGGCGCCTGTTAGGCGCGGAGGTTGTGGCTCCGGATGCAGAGCATCTACTGCATCTTCTGGCCTGGTCGATTCAGCAAAACCTGAGCGTTAGTCAGCTACTTGAGATGCCCTTCTACCACCCGACTGTCGAGGAGGGTCTTCGCAGTGCTTTACAATCCGCTCGTCGCGAACTCGGCGTGCGACGCACCCAGCCCGATCTACCACTGTGTCACGAGGCGGCCGACTGGGCACTGGGTTAGTGCCTACAGAACCGGGTGCTGGTTATAACGCTGCGGCGTACAGGAATAGCGGGAGCAAAGGGCCTACTCAACAACCCGTGCTGCGAACAGCTGAATCAGGTCAATATTGCCGATCGCATCCGCTTTGTAGACCAGGATCACGGGCTTCTTGGTACCTTCGATTACGTGGAACAAGTGCAGCCCAACCAAGAGGTGAACGCCATGCCCGGAGTTAGGGAGGGGGCGGTACGGATGCTGCTAGATCAGCAGGGAAAACATGGATCCCAGTGGGCAGCGATGAATTCAGTAGCCCTCAGGGTCGGTTGCACCGCAGAAACACTACCCAAATGGGTTCGTCGGACCGAGCAGGGTCAAGGTATCCGCAAAGGCGTCACCAGTGATGAGCAGGAGGTCGCGCGGTGGCGGCAGGTTCTCCCGCATCGAGGCATTCATCGTCTTGAAACTGCCCAGTGGATCGTCTTCAGGATAGGCGCCAAGCACCTTGTCTATACCCGGAGGAACGTCACCTTCCCAGCCCGTAGAAAGAAACAATCCGAGTGAGCGGCAGTGACCGGGTGACTGCGACAACCGCAACCTTGCAGCGTCTCTGCACTCGGAACAGTCTGACTGCCTGGAACAACTGTCACCATTTGCGTAGGCAGTGCAGTGCAAAAAACGGCTGGCGCGTGGCTGGGTAATTGAATGCGATGCGTATCTACTGGGGGCGGTTTTATTGTCGGTACCAGGCGCCTTCCTGGCCAAACCGAAAAGCGGCCATTTCATTATCCTGTCTTCAGTCTTCAGTCTTCAGTCTTCAGTCTTGAGTCTTGAGTCTTGGCTATTGCGGACAGAGGCTATGGTAGGATTACGGGTTCGGGGGTCATCAAGGTGCCAGGATGTGACAGTGATATCGCGCTACCCGATCTGAAAGAGTATTAAAAAGGAGAATTCTTGTGGCATATTCCGGAAAATACGATTCCCCTGCAGACCTGTTGCTCGACGAAGACTTGAGCCACGACGAGAAAGTAAAAATGCTCAAACAATGGCGCAACGACGAGAAAGACCTTATACGCGCTTCGGATGACGGCATGGACCACGAGGCTCGCCCGGATGTTCTCAAACAGGTAAAAAAAGCACTGATCTCGCTACAAGAATCTGCTGCTGATTGAAGGCACGCAATCGCGAGGATGCCAACTTGCGTTAGCCACCCGTACTTCTGGGTGCGCACTAGTCATTTAGTGACTGTCTACTTTCGCTTTGCTGATAGAGGCGGTAGCTCAATGCCAGTGCTAAACATATAGACGCGGGTGCCAGGAGCGCTTTAAATACAACAGTGTTGAACAGAACGGCACCGAACGCCCCGCCTGAAATAAATCCCGCAACGATCAGCATAAACAGAATCGCTTTTCGTTTATCGAATGCCTCCCCTCTTAACACTGCGCCAACCATAATGCCCAGATCAGTAAATATGCCGGTCAGGTGCGTTGTGCGCACGATAGCACCGCTGTAGTTGGTCGCCATGGCATTTTGAATTCCGCAGGCAGCCGATGCAGCAAAGTGCCCATAGTACGAGCCTTTGGACAAGAGAAAGAATGCAATCAGGATGAACACGGCCTCAATCACTAGTGCAGTGTCGTAATGTCGCCCGAGTTCCAGCGCACTGCCGGAAAGCATAAACCCAGATATACAGGCGCCCATAAAGAAAGCAGCTAGAATGCCCAGTAAGTGAAGTGCGCTTTGCAACGTTCCGCCAGAGAACGTGGTGCCCAGTAGAGTAGCCGTACCCGATACATGCGAGACCGCCTGGTATTCGAAGCCTAGTAACCCAATCGCATTCACGCATCCAGCAACAAAAGCCAGAATAAAAGCGCCGTACTCGATCCATCTGGGTAATTGGGATATCAAACTCTGACCTCAAGCCTGTTGTTAGGTATCAACCACGTAGTAAAACAGTTAAATGAATTACCTCAAGCGAACGGCGCTGTTTATCGACAGATAAGGGGTGTCATTGATCCACCAGCGCCGTGCGTTTATGCAAGCGTTTACTGGAAAATACGCGATGACGGACACGCCAGCCAGAAGCTGTTTTGACGACCTGGTCATAGTAGGAACCAAAATGAACAGGGTAGCCTTCCCCCGTAGCATCACCACGCGGTACTGGCGCAATGGCGCGGGAAAACAGTCTAACTCCACTTTCGTCCACCGCAATATGAATGTTGGTCATGAGATGCGCGAGCGGGTGCTGACCTTCTTCTTCCATATAGCGTTTGATATCGGCTAACCCGGTCATCGTCACCAGGCCGCGCACTTCAAATACAGCATCAGGGGAAAACACCCTGTCTAACTCGTCCCAGTTACGGTCATCTATGGCGTCACCGTAAATACCCGGTAACTCGTGCAGTGCCAGGCGGTCAGCGAGGGTCAGTTCTTCAATCATTACGTCATCTCCTCAGTTTGGATTCAGGGCCTTTTGCAAGGCGAGCAAATCGTTTTGTAATGCGTCAATGGCGGCTCGTTTGTTTACTGCACCGGCGACGACAAGTGGCAAGTCATCAGCAAGGCCTGCGAGACTTTCACTAACAACATCGCATGCCTCCATCCACAGTTCCGCCGGCACCTCGGGCGTGTCATACTGCTCAAACGCTTTGCGGTCGTGAAGCTCGGTATGCGTAAAACCTGGCACCAGGCACTGTACCGAGACGCCGGTACCTTCAAGCTCAAGCTGCAGCGCACCACTGAAATTCGTCACGAAAGCTTTAGTTCCTCCGTATACGGCAACGTCCTTGTAAGGTGAGAACGTCACCATAGACGAAACATTTATCAACGCGCCCCGACCCGCAGCCTTCATAGCTGGCAATGCGGCATGGGTTAAGGCGAGCGTCGCATTGATGTGTGTTTGACACATCGTCAGCTGTTCACTGAGCGGCAGCGTCTCGAAGGCGCCAATAATCGTGAAGCCGGCGTTGTTGACCAGGTAGTCCAGCGGCCCTGCTTCGTCGATTGCCTTAACAACCCGCTCTACCCCGGCCGGCTCCACCAGGTCGACACTCAGCAGAGTACATCGCACGCCACTGACTTCGAGTTCCTCGGCTAATTCACGCAGCCGTTCCTCGCGCCTGCCCACCAGAATCATCTGCGAGCATTGAGGCGCGAGCTGGCGGGCGAACTCGCGGCCAATACCGGCCGAAGCACCCGTTACCAGTGCAGTTTTTTTCTCACTCATCGTTATTACCTCGTGCGCTAGCGTACCGATGCAACAGCACCAATCAATGCGGGGGCAGCCAGTACAAAAACGGCTACGGTGCTGATTACCGCCACACCGACACCAAGAGACGCGGCAACGGACTCAACAAAGTAGCTAAAAACGCTGAACAGACCTATAGCCAGAAGCTGACAGAGCGCCAGGCGCTTCCGCGACAAAGGGCCATTTCTGGCGACTACTGAACGGCCTGGTGTACCAACGCATTTTACCTTTCATATTGGCTTAGATGGCGAATATGCACTACTTTATTCGGCCCTACAATGCATGGTCGCCATTCAAGTCCAATGCCATGCGCAATATCGTACGCACAAACCAGGAGCAAGTATGTCAACCCAATTGCAAAACAAGACAGCGCTGGTCACCGGCGCGGGTTCTGGTATCGGTAAGGCCACAGCGCTGCTGATGGCTTCTCGCGGCGCCAGAGTATGCGTCACTGATATCGATGGCACCGCCGCTAATCGCGTTGCTCAACTTATACGTGAACAGGGTGGCAACGCCGAAGCACACTCTCTCGACGTCAGCTCAGAGGCCCAGACCATTGATCTGTTTGAAAAGCTACACCAGACGGTTGGTCGGCTCGATATCATGCACTTGAATGCCGGAATCCTCTCGCAAACCTCCCTGTTGGACAGCGACCTGGCAGCCTGGTCGAAAATCATCGACGTCAACCTGAATGGGATTTTTCTCGGACTACGGTATGGCTCGGCGCTTATGCTGGAAGCCGGAGGAGCGGTCGTCATTACTTCTTCTTTGGCCGGTAGAGAGGGCATCGCCGGCATGCCGGCCTACGTAAGCTCCAAACACGGTGCAATCGGCCTCGCCAAAGCTGCAGCCGCAGAACTGGGCAGCCACCACATTCGCGTAAACGCGGTTTGTCCCGGGCCTATACACACCAATATGATGATCACGCCCGGGACACAAGAGGAAGTCAATGCTTCACCCGTTGCCGCCACGACAATGCTGCGGCGCGTTGGGTTACCCGAGGAAGTAGCCGAATTGGTTGCATTCCTGGCCAGCGACGCCGCATCATTTATCACGGGAGGTGTTTTCCCGGTAGATGGGGGCATGCCGTTACTGGGCAGTCATCGCTAGGCGTTTACCGTAAGGGAAACGCTACCTACGATAGAGAATAATGTCGGTAGCGGTTTTTCACGGCAAGCCGGTGAATCAGCGGCCTATACCTAACATTAATGTATTATCATAACTAATTGTATTTATTGATTTATATTTAAAGTGTTCTGACATCGGCCGTGTAGCGAATACGTGGTCTGTCCCTGGTTACCCAGGTAATGGTGCTACTGGGTGGAAATACTCTCAGTCAACGCTGAAGCGCCTGCAGAGAATTCTCTCCCGCTGCGCGGAGCATATTCGTCAAAGTGAAATAGTATCCCTCGCTGATGGATATATGACATCATTCTGTACGATGGGTCTACTGGTCTCTGCCCCCTCTCCCGCGCCTGCGCTAGCGGCGTTTCCGGCGGGCGGTGACAGGTTCACATCGACTTACACTCGCGAGAACGGAGAGCAGAACGATCAATACCGATGCGCGCTACATTCTCTGGCTGCTGGACTTTCTATCGAGCCTGGGACTGGATATCGATGCCATCGCCGCCAATAACGGCCTCAGTCTGGCTGCGTTGCAGGATCCGAACGCACTGGTCAGCGCCAAACAGCACCGCGGCCTGCTCATAGATGCCCAGCAGTGCTATCAAGGCAGTGACCTGGGGCTCTCCCTGGGGCTTCAGCGCTCAATCGCCACCCTCGACCAACTCGCGTATTTAATGATCAGCAGCGCGACGCTGCGCGAAGCTACCAACGCTGGACTCAAGTACCAGAATTATTCAGGGCGATTTTCAGGCAGCCTCGTCGTCACTTCTTTCAGTGAAATTCAAGCTGAGGGGTGCTATCAGATCGATGCCAAATCAGAGCTGGGCGAACTGCGACTGCTGGCAATAGAAGACATCCTCGCAAATATCGTCACTACCTGTCGTTGGGTGCTTGGCCGGGCCCTACCGGTAACGAAACTGCGTTGTAACTACCCTGCGCCCCCTCATGCTGCGCGTTACCAGACGATTTTTCAGTGTCCGGTGGAGTTTGATGCGCCGGCAACCCAGCTTTTTTTTGATGCCGCTATTCTCGATCAACCGCTGCCGCAGTCCAGCCCACAGAGTGCCGCACTGTATAAAAGGCTCTGTGAACAAAGAAGCATTGCCCGCAACCAGGGCGATATTGCCTGGCGACTTTGGCAAATCATTGTTGAGGACCCAGCCCGTCCCCCTTCTCTCTCCGATGCGGCGCAACAGTTACACTGCAGTAGCCGCACGCTGACTCGCAAGCTATCGGCACAGGGTTGGCAGTATCAGCAGTTAATCGATCAGGTAAGAGAAATTCACGCTCGTCGCTATTTGAGTGACCCAACCCTGTCCATTACCCGAGTAGGCCAGCAGTTGGGTTACGCTGACAGCTCTGGCTTTCACAGGGCTTTCAAAAAATGGACTGGCCTGTCACCTCGCGGCTTTCGCGAAGAGCTGTTCACAGTCAGGTAGCTGCTGGCCCGTGGCCAGATCAGATAATGATTTGGCTGGATTGGACAAGCTTTACGTGCCCTGCTTGGCCATTATTTCCACCGGGCTGGCACCGCTAATAAATTAATAGCAGAGGATGATAATTATGAAAAAATTTGATGGTCTTGATCAAGCCATGATAGAGCGTTTTGCGCCCCGCCCCGGACGCAGGCCACTGCTACCCGAACTCAGCGAAAAGGCCCAGGTGGCTTTGATGTGCCGGATGTTGTTCCGGGAGGGCTGGAATGAGCATATCGCCGGCCATATCACCTTTCGCCTGGATAACGGCAACATTCTCACCAACCCCTGGGAACTGGCCTGGGATGAGCTTACCGCCAGCGATATTGTCACTCTCGACTCCAGCGGACAGGTCATTGACAGTGACTGGAACGTAACGCCTGCCATCGGCCTGCACCTGCAACTGCATGCCCTGCGACCAGACATCCACGTGGTGATACATAACCATGCCCACTGGAGTGGCATCTGGGCCAACCTGCAACGCGTGCCACCGGTGTACGACCAGACCGGCGCTCACTGCGGTGTGAAGCTTCCCCTGTACAACGAATACCAGGGTACTTTTGAGGATGAAGCCACCTCGCTGTCAGCCGCTGAGGCACTGGGGGACTCAAAATGGGCACTCCTTGCCAACCACGGTTCTCTGGTAGTGGGCAAGGATTTGCGCCAGGCACACCTTCGTGCCATTACCCTGGAGTGGAGAAGTAAGCGCGCCTATGAAGTAGAGCTTGCCGGCGGCGCTGTGCCACTCAGCGATGAAGAGGTTGAAAAAGTCAGCATCACGGACGCCAATGGCTTTCCGTTCTGCTGGGAAGCAATGGCCAGGCGTGAGCTGCGTGCCGATCCTTCGATTGTCGATTAACTATTACAGGTAAGAATTATGAGCTTACAGATCACCCCACTGGATAATGTTGGTATCGAAGTCTCCGGTTTCGACCTGAACGCCCCCATCAGCAGTGAGATACAGGCGCAACTAAAAGAACTCTGGTACGAGCATGCCATCATGGTATTCCGTGGCCAGGATATCAGCCCGGAAAACCAGATTGAGTTCAGTCGTATATTCGGACCGCTGGAAATGCATCCCCTGAAAGCAACGACTTCAGAGGAATATCCCGAGCTGTTCGAACTGGAAAATGGTGGCGAAAAGGATAAGTTCTTCACCGCATTCTATCAGGGTGAGCAGATTGTCGGTCGCCTGGACTGGCATAAGGACCTGCATTACACAGCGCGTCCCAACCACGGGGCAGTACTGCGCGCAGTGGTAGTGGCAGAAGAAGACGGCCTCACCGGTTTTGGTGATCTGGCTAAAGCCTATGACGCGCTGGATGAGGACACCAAGGCCCTGCTTGAAAAACTCGAAGTCGCCTATAGCTTCAGCATGCAGCGTCGCCATATGCGCTATGTAAACCTTGAAGGTTATGAACCTGGACCCTTCAGCCCGAGAAAACCCGCGGATGTTGGATTTCCGGACTTTGCTGACGCTGTCTATCCTGCAGTCATCACCCATCCTGTCAGTGGCCGTAAAGTGCTCGAAGTGGTAGAACAGTTCCTGGACCGTGTGATTACTCCGCAGCAGTTTGGCTTGTCCAACGACGAGTCCATCGAACTGTTGGAACGCCTGGTGGCCCATGGCAAAAAGCCCGAGTTCACCTATTTCCATAAATGGCAGGAAGGCGATATGGTGCTATGGGACAACTGGCGGGCCATGCACTGTACTACCGGCACCAGGCCCGGTGTTAAAAGAGTAATTAACCGCACCACGATTGAGGGTGACATCACCCTGGGTCGTGTGCTGACTACAGAGTGAATTAATGAATAAACTCGACCTCTCCGATACAGCCGACAGGACAATTCCACGAATCCTCAGGCTGCAGGCCGAACAAAACGGTGACACTGCCTTTCTGGTAACCGACTCCGCGCGTATCAGCTTTGCTGAAGCCGATAGCATCAGTGATCGTCTGGCAGCCGGGCTCCGAGAACTTGGCATTGTTAAAGGTGATATTGTTTCCCTGTTTCTGGGCAATCGCCCGGAAATGGTGTTACTCACCCTGGCTATCAACAAATTAGGGGCAATCTGGACGCCAATCAACGGTGACTACAAGGGGTCCTGGCTGCTGGACAACCTGCAGATGTCCCGTTCGAAAATGTTGATTACCGATGATCAGTACCAGGATCGGATCGCCGAGATAGAAGACCAGCTTAAAATCGAAACCATCGTGCTGCTTGGCGATATTGAGGCAAGCGCATTAAAGAGCCCCATTGCCTATCAACAGTTGCTGGATACCCCTCCAGTTGCACTGGATTATGCCGATCTGCACTATGGTGATAACTGCGCCATTCTCTGGACGTCCGGCACCACCGGAAAGTCCAAGGGCGTATTACAAAGCCATAACTCCTGGGTACGCCCGATTGTTAAAGGCTGCAGTCCACAGTACAACTCACAGCCCGGAGACAGTATCTACTGTGTGTTGCCACTGTTCCATACGGCAGCCTGGGCCACCTCGGTCTATCGCGCTTTGATCGAGGGTATCCCCTGCATTATCGAACCGCGTTTCTCTGTCACCACCTATTGGGACCGGATCAAGCACTTTGGGGCAACCCAGACCTTCCTGCTGGGTGCGATGGGCGCATTTCTGCTCAACGCTCCTGAACGGGACGATGATGCAGAGACGCCGCTGCGACTTGCGCAGATTGTGCCGCTAGCACCTAACCAATGGCCGATATTTGAACAGCGATTCGGCCTGCAATTGATCCGCACGGGGCTGGGACAGAGCGAATGTCAGCTGGTGATGACCCAGGTGGAAAACCGCGAGGATGTGCCCGTTTACGCCCTGGGCTTTCCGGCCTCCGACACTGTCATACATTTGCTTGATGACGATGGCAATGAAGTTCCCACTGGCCAGGTCGGCGAGATTTGTATAGAAGCGCTGGAACCTTACGTGGTGTTCAATGGGTATTTTGAGAACCCCAAAGCTACCGCCGAGGCCTACTTTGGCGACTACTACCGAACGGGCGACCTGGCCAGGCAAGACCCTGACACCGGCGCCTATTTTTATGCCGACCGCAAGAAAGACGCCCTTCGCTATGCGGGGCGCAATATTTCAACCCTGGAGGTCGAGAGCATAGTCCGCAGGCATCCTGCAGTAGCGGATGTCGCCGCCTTCGGTATCCCTTCAGAAGAGGTTGAGAGCGAACAGGAGCTGAAACTCAACATCATCCTGAAAGAGGGCAAGACCTGCACAGCTGAGGAGCTCTGCAGCTTCATAAACGATAATGCTCCACACTACTTCGTGCCCCGTTACCTGGACTTCGTCGACGCCTTGCCGTACACCCCCACCAATAAAGTACAGAAGTTTAAATTGCGTGAAGAGGGTGTTGGCGAGCAGACATGGGACCTGAAACAGTCCGATTATGTAGTTCGACGGTAAGCTGGATGGCAAAACCGTTGCTGTAGGTCTCCTTGCAGGGATAGAGCGGGCCAGGCAGTCACAGCGGGTCACCGGCTGCAGTGAGCTTAGTGGTTATTACACGAATTCGGCCCCTCGGTGGACATCAGGGTGATGGCTGAAGCCTCCTCCGGCAGGCCATATTGCGTGTGATAAGCGCCCCACTCCGTTTTCGGGTGTTCCGCAATACAAAAACTGATGCGCCCCGGGTGACCCACAGTGCCGTGCGACTGCAAAACACCGCCTCCCCGACCGCAGAAGTAACGCATCATCTGCGCAAATCTGCCGACGGTGGCGTTGGCCCGGCAATTGGCGCCCAGGGCGTTGGTGGAGTGCGCAAAGCCGAGTTGCTCAACCACGGGCCCACTGACAATAACCAGAACAGCTGCACCACCGGTAGTCACTTCAACTCCGCTGAGATTGAGATCGGGATCCAGTAGCGCCTCGGTCAGTGTTCTTAACAACGCGCCATATTCGGGCTTGCAACCGGCCATTACCGCCGTTGCCGCAGCCTTTTCGGCCCGGACAACAATATTCTGGCCAGGTATCTCCCCAACGACATCAAGCCCCTGCCAGCCCATGGCATCCAGCATTGTATCGACCAGACTGCCGTAGGGTGGAATGACTGGAAGGCCATCGGTCCAGCCGTTGTCCATGCAGTTTTCAATATCTTCAATTGTTGCGTAAGTCGTCATAGAATCCACACGAATTTATTATTACTGAATGAAACAGCCTTCGGCTGCACCATAAATGTTCCGGACGCAGCATAATGAAAGAGCCTAACAGCAGCTTTGTCAGGCTGGCATCGTACACCTGTACTACAGTAACAAGCGGTGAGTACCCGTCTTCAGGATATCAAGCCATTCCTGGCGCTGTTTCGGGGTGCCACAGCGGCTGTAAGCCCCCAGTGCTTATCGGGGGTAAATTTTCAGGCCCTCTTTATAGGTCGCGAGAACCTCTATGTCCCTGATAGCCATAGGGTCGACGGTGAGAGGGTTGGCATCAAGCACTACCAAATCGGCCAGCTTGCCTGGTGTGATTGACCCCTTACTGTCCTCCTCATGGTTCTGCCATGCGCCATCGAGGGTAATTGCCCTCAACGCCTGCTCCGCCGTGATGCGCTCTTGCGGCCCGATGACCTCGCCCGAGCGGGAAACCCGGTTGACTGCCGACCAGACGGTGAGCAATTGGTCCATGGGCGTAACAATATAATCGTTGTGGTTGGTAAAATGGATACCCAGGTCGGAGGCTGACTTCATGGGGCTGAGAAAGTGAGCCCTCTCTAATCCCAGGTTTTTCACGTGTACGTCGCCCCAGAAGAAAGCGTGATTGCTAAAAAAGGAAGGAACCATGCCGTAACGGGCATAATCCTCCAGCTGATCGTGTCGGATGAACTGGGAATGAATAATAACCGTACGTGAATCATCGCCCGCCTTGTCTGCATGTTTTTTGTGGGCGTTCAGAACCATGTCTACCGCTGCATCAGCATTGGCATGAACGAAGGCACGCATACCAGCACCGTAGACGTCTCCAAGTAACTGCTCAATTGTCTCGGGGGGCGCGGTGGGCTCCCCACGCCACCCCTCTTCACCCCCCGGGCCGCCGGTGAGATAGGGCTCGGTAAAGAAAGCAGTCTTGCCCTGAGGTGAGCCGTCAGTGAGGATCTTGATACCCCCCAGCTTCAGCCGGCCGTCATAGTCCGCATAACTCGCCTTCTCCGCTGTGAAAGCGGTCAGTTCTTCGGCATTCCCCAGGGCGACCAGGTCAATATAGAGATCCCCTCGCTGCGACGCTTCTTTGAACAGGGAAAAGTTCTCCATGCTCGTTGCGCCATCCTGGGCTGTGGTCACGCCATTTCTGGCGTAAAGTGCCTGCGCCAACTTGATGTTCTCGAAGCGAACGTCCCCTTGCGGCTGGGGTAACGCGCGAGCGGCCGGAAACCAGGCGGTTTCCATGACCAGCCCCAGCGGCTCATTGCTGCCTTCACGCCGAACGATAACGCCCCCCTCGGGGGTTGGGGTTGTGTCATCGTAGCCGATCGCAGCGAACGCCTGACTGTTCAGTACCGCGCCGTGGAAGGAAACATGGACGGCGATGACCGGGTTGTCAGGAAACGCTGCATCCAGATCGTCACGGGTCATGTGGCGTCCATCGGAAAGCGTATCAGCATCGTAGCCAAAGCCCACCAGCCAGTCACCCGGGGCAATGCCATTGAGTTCTGCCTGGGCTTGTAATTCAGCAATCACACCCGCGATATCGCTTGCATTGCCCACGGGAGCGCCGGACAGGTTGGCCCAGTTAGCGGACGTCGTGGCCATGGAGAAGTGACTGTGCCCGTCGATAAACCCGGGCACCAGCGTATGTCCCGCCAGGTCAACCATCTCGGTCTGTGCCGTTTTCAGTTTATCTATTTCCACCAGTGGGCCTACCGCCATTATTTTTCCAGCGCGAATAGCCACCGCCTCTGCAGCAGGCTGCGATGTGTCCATGGTGACAATAGGGCCCCCGCTAAAAATCTGGTCCGCGGTAAGTTTCATCACCGCAGTGGGGGTGGCTTCATCCCGGGCACAACCGTGCAGTAGCGTAGAAAGCGCAAACAGGGTGATAGCGGTGCGGATAAAATTATTGTCGATCACAGTTTAGACCTCATTTGGATATCACTAATGCCGCGACCATTCGAATTCGGCTGCGACCTGCCGGTATCATATCCCACTGCGTGCATCTGCTGAGAGCGTCATTTCACTCACCGCATGGGACTCGATTGCCTGGTCGCTATACCACCAGTAATTGGGGGTGCCAGTGAGCCAGTCACCCAACAGATGTTTGAACTGCGGGTGAAACAAGCGGTCCGTCGTACCGCCAGGTATATGTGCCTCAACCTTATCAGGGTCTGACAGGTCTGCAACCATACGCATCGAGGCGAAGAAGGTGACAGCATAAGGCTGGTGATATTTATAGGCTGCACGATTAAGCGTTTCACCGGAGCCACTGATGGGGTGCGTTCCACCACCGAACCACTGCGCCAGGGTGTCCCCTTGCAGAACCGGGTGACTGAAGGTAATCGTATGCGCTTCGCCGTAACGCCAGGCCCGCGGATCAGTGCCGTATAGCGGCACCAGTTCCTCCAGAACATCGTGGCCAGCCAGCTTAAACAACGCCTCACGGCTTTCAACAGCATCGGTGCCCTCATCATCCAGCCACTGCCCATCCTCTTCGAGGGTGATCATGGCGATGCGCTCGTGCCAATAGTAGTAGTCATCCAGATATTTTCCGGCCAGTACCGTGCCGAGTTCATCCTCTACCACCCGGCGCGCGTAGTGACGCAGCATGGACTGGAATACCAGAGGCGCTGCCTGGTTGCTGTCATCTACAAAGTTCCAATTCTCTAGTAACTCTCCCAGAACCCGAGTTTTTTCGTCCGCTTTCAGTGCGTCTGCCATCAATGGGGCCAGACGTTGAGCGTACATGTTTTTTGTATCCAACTGCAGCTGCCAATGATCACTGGTAGACCATATCTGTTTTTCTTGCATGGCTTCCAGAATTCGGCGGTAGCGCCAGGAATGTGCAAAAAAGGTGGAATAGACATGGGGGTAATCGTCGGGAACAATGCGGTGATTGGCGCTTCCCACCCAATCCTGGGCCGGGGCTCTCACCGTGGGCATTTCATCGCCGGGGATACGACCGCCCCAGTTGTCTACGTCGTCTGTTACCGGGAACGGGGCAGCGCCATCACCTCGAAGGCGGCGAGGAAGGTAACCGGTTCCCTTGCGCGCAATGTTACCGTCGTAATCTGCGAGTACATAAGTCAGGGGAACAGCCAGGGAACTCAATGCTGTTAACGCCTGCTCCGTATTTTGCGCGAGCAACATCTCGCGCATACCCAGATTGTCCCCGATAAACTCGGGCACGGCCCAGCGTCGGCTGATCACTTTTCCGCTGCCGACCGCCATGCCATGATCAGAAATCACTGGCCCGCGTTTGGTTTCGCGGATTGTCAGGGTTTCTTCCCGGAAACCCGCATCCGCTTCACTGTCGCGAACACGCAGCACGACCTCGCGCACGGTGAATGGGATTGAAGCCTCGCCCTCAAGATAATTTGCTGAATTGTCAGGATCAACCGTCTCGATATACAAATCGACGATGTCGCCATAGCCATTAGTTACGCCCCAGGCAAAGTGGCTGGTTCGGCCAACACCCAGGCCGGGCGCGCCGGCAGTTCCTGCGCCCACAGCGCGCCACTGCGGGGTAATCAGCGCTACCGGGTACCAGAACCCGGGCAGGCGTCGGGCATCAATATGCGGGTCACTGGCCACGATGGGGGCATTACCTGCCGAGCGGGAGCTGCCTGTAACCCATGCATTGCTACCATTGCCATCCGACAATGAGGTATCGATCTGCGCATCCAGGCCCAGTCCCGGTAACAGGTATTTATAGTCCGAAGCTGTATATACGCCCTCAGGATCATCCGGGTTGACGGTTATCTGGGACAGTTCTGCGGCACGCGCGGGCCCCAGGTGATCAACCAGGGCCTGGCTCAGTAGTTCTTCGCGCCAATTGGTGGTACTGCCGGTGATATTAAAATACTGGACAGCCATGACGTCCTCAATTCCCCAGGGCTGCGGGTCCCGAACCAGGATGGGCAGTTCTCCCTGGCGCTGGGAGAGGTAGGCATTAATTCCCTGCGCATAGGCGAGGTGCCACTCCCGCTCTGCCTCGCTCAACAGCCCGACCTGCCGCCGGGCCAGTGCCGGTACATTCCACAGGTGAACCTGCGTATCCATAGCGACACCTGCCTCCCCCGCCACTTCCGACAAACGGCCCCAGGCAAGATTACGCATCATCTCCAGTTGAAAAAGACGGTCCTGGGCGGTGACAAAACCCTGGCCACGAATGGCGTCCAGCGGGGTGTCCGCGTAAATGTAGGGCATGCCCTTTTCATCCCGCAGCACTCTGACCTCGCCGGACAATTCCGGCACGATAGCACTGCCGCCGGGGTCATAACTGTCCAGGTGAGGTGCGTAGAGAAAGCCGGCGACTGCCAGCGCGACAATTACCGCTAAAGCAATTTTCACTACATTGATCATAAACGTGAACCTGTAATGGGGCCCTGGCAAAGGCGATATGAGCGGATGCTGCGCCCGGCACAGCGTAGCAAATATCAGCGACATGGCACTAGCGCAGATGTTACTCGCCGCTTTTCACGGACAGGTTCGCACACTTGTACTAGAGAGTTGGTTTAATACAAGCAATTTCCATCAATGCTATGAAGGCGATATACTTGTTGTTATCAGCTGGCGCGGTGTGCATTCGCAACAGGTACTCCTCCCCGCGACAGGCGGTTGACCCGACGCCACAATCGAGGGTGATGTAACCCTCGGGAGAGTGCTGGGCAAGGAGTAGAAAGCTGTGACGAAAACATCATCCAGACTGGTACCACCGACAACCCTGCAGCGGCCACCGTTGTTCAAGACCGCATCAGAATTCCGCGCCATAGCGGAATTAGGCTCATTTTTTCTCACCCGAAAATACCTGCAAAGAGCACTCCCGAAAGGCGATGGCCATCCGCTAGTCATTATTCCGGGCTTTATGATCGGTGATGCGTTTACCCGGTCCCTCCGCCGCCTGCTGAGGACACTCGGGTATGACTCCCACCCCTGGGACCAGGGCGTCAACCAGGGCTTGCGTGATGAGACCTGTCACAATATTGAACGCAGAATCGCACAAATCCACCGAGAAAGCGGGCGTAAGGTTAGCCTTATCGGTCACAGTCTCGGCGGTGTTTATGTGCGAGCGATCGCGCACCGCCAGCCGCAACATGTGCGACAGATCATAACCCTGGGCTCGCCCTTCAACGCATCGTTTGATCAGCAGGCAACGGACAGTAAAGGGGGTGCGCTGGCGCGTGCCTATGAGCAGCTCAACCCCGGGGTGGAAAACGACGCACTGCCCCGTAGTAATCTTATGAGCTTCCCCCCTCAACTACCTTCAACCTCAGTCTACAGCGAGGGTGATGGCATTGTCGGTTGGCAACACTGCATGGACATTGCCGACGGACTAACGGAAAACGTCCGCATACCGGGTAGCCACACCGGAATGGCCCACAACCCCCTCGTGGCTTACGTGATCGCTGATCGCCTCGCCCAGAACGAGAATGAATGGCGCCCATTTGATCCCCGGGGTGTGGAAAAGCTGTTACTGAAGCCTGCCTGCATAACAGAGTTGTTCCCCGAGTGGGCGCTGGACGACCAGCCTGCGGTGTGAACTTCAGGCCAGGATCTGACGGCCCCGCGCACTCCGCGTTCGACAACTGACTATTAAAACCTGCACCACTGCGGTGAGCTCTGCGTGGCGATGCCCAGTGACCTGGCTTGCGTCAAGAACTGAGAAAACGCCGAATAAAACCATCATTACCCTTGTTCTGCGCTCGCAGTAACAGCATGTCCCTCAGCAGCGTATCAATACCTTCAGCGCTTTGCTTGCGCACGCGATTCAATACAGTTTTGGGAATGGTTTTCTTGCCCGGGTACAGGGGTACTGAAATCGGCTTGCCAAAAGCCAGGTAGCAATGCTGGGGTTTTGGCAACAATGTTGAAAAGACACCACGGGGGATAATGGGCAACAGGTCCTCACGCCAGTTCTCGGTAATTACCCCCGCTTTTTTCAGCAGCTTACCCGGCGTACTGTCGAGAAATTCGTCGCTCTCGATCAGGTGATCATAAAAATCATCCGCGCCTACCAATCCGAACGGTGTAATGGGATAGCCGTGCCTGGCCGCCATGCGCACAAAACCGTAACGCTCTCGCCATTGCAGTGTATATTTCTGTGCGGTGGGCTTCAGGGCCTCGTGGGCGCCGCCCGGAAATACCAGCAGATCACGACCGTCTTCCATCATCGCATCGCAGGCTTCCGGGTGAGCGGGAATCATGCCGCTGTTGATGAGCAGATCGCCGACAGACTTACTCTGAAGCCAGATATCATCGCCCATGCTGCGCACGAACCGTCCGGCCTCGTGATAGAGAATAGGACAAACCACAAAACCGTCCAGGCCAAACCCGCCGTGGTTACCCACAAACAACGTGGGTCGGTCAGGAATGTTCTCGATGCCCACCACCGTGGGGGAGAAATAACGCTTGACCAACTGGTATACCCTTTTTGAGCCCAGGGCTCCCATGTCCTCTACTGCCCGCGCTTTTGCAATAAGGTCTGCCATTTCCTGCGAGCTTACCGCCGAGGAGTCGTGCTTTTCGAACAGATTTTTTTCGGGCATTGATTTGTACTCCTGCCACCTCGGCCGGGGTGGCCATGTGTGACCGTTCCATCGCGGGCTCAATTTATGGATTCAGTTTACTTTCGGCGCCCATCCGGCGCAATTATTCTGCCGCAGCCAGGGCGTTACGGTGATCCTGCTTCAGCGCCATTGGTTGAATGACCGCACGGTGAACTGCCCGTCGCCCTGAATTCCTGAAAGAATGACCAGGAGCAACTCAGGCAAACTCCAATACATCGCCCCGACCTCGCTCTATAAACTCCTGTTCCCATTCCTCGATATCCTCTGCAGCCAGCAATCGCCAGGGGTCTGACTTGTTCGGCTGCCACCAGATGGGATCAGCGCAGCGCCATTTCTCCCGTCGCAGCGGTTGCTTGATCACTTTCGATGTTTGCGTCAGTGGCAGCGCCTCGGTGATCCTGAAAAAGCTTGGCATCCATTTGCTGCCGAAATCCTCTTGCTCGCGCAGAAACGCCGCGAACGTGCCCGCGTCGAATTCAACGCCCTCGCGCAACTGTAACGCCGCCATGACCCGGTCTCCCAATACCGGGTCCGGTACCGCATAAACAGCCGCAATGACTACATCGGGATGCCGGGTCAGCACCTGCTCTACCTGCGAGGTACCAATGTTTTCCCCGTCCACACGCAGGCCGTCACCGTCCCGACCGACAAAATAAAAGTAACCATCCGCATCCCGGTAACCGCGATCGCCCATCCAGACAACGCCCCCCCGCGTGCGCTTTGCGTTGGCCTCTTCGTTCTTCCAGTACCCCTCAAAGGCGGGCACACCGTCGGTATTGACCAGTTCACCAATCGCTTTATCAGCGTTGAGCAGACGCCCCTTTTCATCCAGTTGGGCGCGCTCACATTCGACCATTGTCTCGGGATTCATGACCTTCATACCGGGAGTCATGGCCAGGCCAAGGGAGCCCGCAGGGGCTGATCGATCCCGCACCATTGCAACACCACCTTCGGTGGAGCCGTAGCAATCCTGCAGCCTGCAAGCGAAGCGGCGTTCGAACTCCTTCAGGTCGGCATGAGCGGCTTCATTGCCAAGGCCGCGTCGGAGCGTATTGTCAGCATCGTCGGGTTGCTCCGGCGTCGCCAGAACATAGGCGAGCGGTTTCCCGACATAGCAGAAATACGTTGCGCCGAAGCGGCGTATATCAGGCAAGAAGCCCGATGCAGAAAACTTGCGGCGCAAGGCGATGGGCACCCCGCTGCCCCATGAAGGCAACACGGCTGTCATCAGCGCATTCGAGTGAAACAGGGGCATGGAGACATAGGCTACATCCTCCGGGGTGAGCCCCTGGTCGTCGATTACGCGCTGCACGTTGGCGGTTACTCGACCGTGGGAGCAGATACAGGCTTTGGGTGCACCCGTGGTACCCGATGTAAATATCAGGCAAAACGTGTCTTCTGGCGACACCTCCACATCGGGTAAGCCAGCACCTTCATATTTTTTCAGCCCTTCCCGGTACAACTTAGAATTGGTGTTAAGGCAGCGCGCGCCCCCCAGATCCAGCGCCTGCAATTCCTCCCAGTAGTTGTCGTTACTGACGAGAAACTGGCATTCAGTATGGCGAATGTCCCGCGCCAGGTCGTCCCCACGACGAGTAGGATTGACACCCACCAGCGTCGCCCCCGCCACCGCACAGGCACCCTGCCACATCAGATACTCCGGCTCATTATCGAGCAGTAAACCGACATGGAATGGCCCATTGCGAGGCTGGTCCAGTAAAAAGGCTGCGCGCTGGGCGCAGGCCTGCACGAACTGCGCATACGTCCAGCTTTGATCTTCAAACAGCAGGCCAGGGTTCTGGTTATCGGCCTGTGCATGGATTAACTCGGCTACTGTACTCATATTTTTTCCCGGAATAGTGATTTCTTTCGACCGCAGAGATGCCGGCTTTAGCCCTGCTTACTGCCACTGCGTAGCGAACGCATCCGACACCAACTTCACAAGCTGGCTCTGGCGATTAACGCCTGTCTTGGTAAAGATAGACGAAAGTTGAGCCCTGGCCGTGTTTCGAGATACCCCCAGGACCTCCGCCGCAGCGGTGAGTGTCAAACCGTCGATGAGGTGAGTAATCAGCTTTGACTCGGCCGGGGTAACACCGAACATTTCAATCAGGCGTGACTGGCTGGGTGCGCAGTCGCGGACCGGCCCCCGCAAAAGTAACACCAGTTCCGGCCCGCCCTCACCAAATACCACATCCTGCTTTTCCACCGTGCGAATGTGTACATCCCATTTCGTGTCTGAGCTGGTGCGATCAATGGAAATGCTGCGGGTACGTGGAACCTTTTCAGCGTCCCGGTCTCTTGTAATCAGCTCGCGACACGACTCTTCCAGCTTCTGCTGATCGGCACTCTGGTTGCAACGAAGCAAACTGTGCCGCAGGAACACACCATCCTCGCTGTTGAGGATGAGTTTTGCCTGTTTATTGGCTGTAAGCACTTCCAGGTCTGCGTTCAAAATAACAGATGCGATATCCATCGACCCCAGAAGCTCCTCGTAAAACTCTTCAATAAAGCTGTTATGCGTATATGCACTGTAGAGTTTCAGTGCATTATTCATCAGCGGGACGATGCTCTCCAGGCGTGCCCGATCGTCCCGGGAAAATGCCGGGGCATCCCCTATCCGGACCAGCCGCAACCTGAGCCGTATATGGCTCTGTTGGTCGTAAACATCAAAGCCAATCAGGTCAGAAACGTTATACGCATTTAGATACTCATAAAAATCGAGTGATTTGAGCTCGGAGAGCGTAACCCGGTCGTAGAGGGTGAAAACCTGCCTCACGGGCAATTCCGCAAACGGTGAATCGAGATGTGCCCGGTTTTGAAAATCCTCCAACGCGCCGCTATCTGAATCTGAGTACAGATACATAGTAAGGCCCGGATCGGACAATTGGGGCCGGCGCACCACTATCGTCGCGCTGGGCACCTGCATATAGTCTTCAAGATACTTCAGCAGTGTCTTCCAGGGAGGTTTTTCCAGTACGCCTTCATAAATCGCCTGGCTCAGCGGATGGGCTGCTTGAATTTCTGACAAACTGATCTCCATTCTGTGCCCAGATACGTATCGAGTCTGGCGCACATTGTCTTTTCTGGCTCGAACGTAATTCTCTATGCCATTCCACAGCTTCGCAAACTGTGAGCCCATTTGTAAATATTGGCAAGCTAACGTCCCGGACCAGCCAAAGCCTGCCCCGGGCTATTAGCTAGTTAACACTTCGGCCGCCCACACTGTACGCATAACGTTCGATCCATGGGATGAAGGAGGCACGCAGCCGGCAAAATTCTGGAGTAATTAAGTGGAAGAAATAGTCGTACTTGATCGCTGCCTATTCGCTTCCTGGAAGAACACCCCGAATCTAGAATCAGCATCTGTATAGAATCTTATCCTATTGTTTTTATTATATATATTAAGCACATATAGAGACTGATTTCGCTGTGACATGCTTGCCAGATGGCCTCCCTGTCCATGACCCTGCCGCAAGCCTTCGCGATCACCAAAATGATACTGTAGTGCAGCTGCTCCCTCGGGGTGGGGGCTACGGACCCTGGCCGAGCAGCCAATCTTACAGCGGATAGTTAAACCACTGGCGCTGTTCTGCTGCATGCCCTGTTAATACGGTTGTTTTTAGCAATGCACTTCTTCTACTTTGCGGTATCGCCATACGTTCTGGCTTTGTCACACTGGAATATCACGGAGAGCCCTATGAGCCACAAGATACCTGCGGAACTTCACCTGCCCCCTGTCGACCAGATTGGTTTCGTCGTCAGGGACATGGAAAAAGCGCTTGCGCTGTATACGCCGGTGTTTGGCGACTTCGTGGTCATGGACGCTGCGGATTTGGAATGGGAGTATCGTGGCAGCCCGGAGGTCAGTTCACTCAAGGTTGCCTTTGCCAGAAGTGGGGACGTCGAAATCGAGCTGATCGAATGGGTGTCAGGTAAGACACCGCATAAGGAGTTTCTGGATGCTGGTCACGAGGGTATGCACCACCTGAGGTTTGTCGTCCAGGATATTGTAGAAAAAGTAAAGCAGGCGGAGGCTCACGGCTATCGGCAAATCTGGTACAAACGTTTCGGTGAAGGTCTTGCAACATCCTATCTAGAGCGTGATGGTGACCCGCTGATACTGGAGTTCTTTGAGAACAAGGCGCTCAATAGCTGACTGGGGCGTCACGTATGGGCGAAACCATTCGAATTACTGACCTGGCAAAGCCGCAGTTGAGTGAACTGCAGCAATCAATCCTCGCTTATGGGGAAACGCTGGAGGTTCAGTTTGATGCAGGCGGAATTCTGGAAGATGCAAAAGCAGCTGTCTCCCTGGATGATTTCGGCCCGTCGGACTTCAGGCAGCGATTGCAGCTACTGTGTAATGAGTGGGGCAGCGATGCAGACCTGAACAACCTTGGCAGGATGAATCTGCGCAACAAGCTGCTTTTGTTTGCACGCAACCGACTGCTAATTCAGGATCTGCTAAAACGCCACCCGGAGATTCACCAGGTAAGAATTCGCCAACCGATTATCGTGGCGGGACTCCCCCGCTCTGGCACCACCCACTTATTGAACCTGATGGCCGCTGACACCCGCCTGCGCGCCCTGCCCCTGTGGGAATCTTATGAACCGGTGCCCCTACCGGGCGAAGCGCTACTCGAAGACGGCACTGATCCACGCTATAAACGTTGCGCCGATGCCTGGGAAATGATGCAGCAGACGGTCCCCCTGCTCGCCGCTATGCACCCCATGAACCCGGACCACATTCACGAAGAGCTGGAGCTCATGGGTCCCGACTTTGCCTCCTACAATTTTGAGTGGTTGAGCCCCTCGCCGCAGTGGCGTGATCACTACTATGCTACTGACCAGACGCCCCACTACGAATACATGAAGACGGTATTGAAGATACTCACCTGGCAAGATGGCGACAACGGTAGCGACACGCGTTGGGTGCTGAAATGCCCACAGCATCTCGAACAGCTCCCGGTACTGCACAGGGTATTTCCAGATGCCACCATCGTGGTGACACATCGCGACCCGGTGGCTGTCATCCAGTCAGCTGCAACCATGATTGCCTATGGCCAGCGCATGTCTCGCCGCAGCGTAGACCTGGAAAGTACCATCGAGTACTGGTCTGAGCGGGTGCTTCACCTGCTGCGAGCCTGTGCGCAAGACCGGGCGGGCCTTCCTGGTGAGCAGAGTATCGACGTGCTTTTTCATGAGTTTATGGCGGATGATATCGCCACGGTGAAAAATATCTATGCAAGAGCCGGGCTGCCGATGAGCGCTACGGCCGCTGCTCAGTTACAGCAGTTTGTAGCCAATCACCCCCGTGGCAAGGACGGCCGGATCATCTATAACCTGAAGGAGGACTTCGGTGTTGATGCCAACGCGCTTCGTGAACGCTTCGACTTTTATTTTCAACAGTTTCCGGTGCAGGTCGAGTCGCCTGGCTGAATACCTGGTAATAGAGCGCTGATCACTATGAGAGAACCCCTGTACAAGTCACGCCCCGTTGAACCCAACCCGGCGCGTTACGGTGGCGAGCGCATCAACGACTTCATAATGATGTCAGAAGCGTTCTCCAACGCCTACCGCATAGAGACCCCGGCAGGCAGCGTGCAGCTGAACGCGGGTATGGGCATGGAGGCGCCCGTTATCGATGCCAATTTCAAACGGTTCAGCGATACCCCTGTGCATACCTTGATCTTTACCCAGGGGCACGTGGATCACGTTGGCGGCACTGCCTACTTCCGTGAACAGAACCCGGGGCTCAGGGTGGTCGCCTCCAGCCGATTTGCAGAACACCAGGCGTACGATACACGGCTCGCACCCTTTCGCGGGAATCGCTCGGCTTTTGCCTTTGCTGAAAAGTTCGCTGACGCATTCAACTACTACAAGGCACAGGGCTACAGTGACTTTCCTGCGCAGGACCAGCCCACACCCGATCTATTGGTCGAGGAACGTATGGCTTTTGAGCTCGGTGGCACGAATTTCGAGCTGATCGCCCTTCCCGGCGCTGAAACCAATGACTCACTCATCGTCTGGCTGCCGCAGCATAAAATCTGCTTTACTGGCAATCTGTTCGGATGCCCCTTCGGTCATTTTCCCAACCTGGTCACGATTCGCGGCGACCGTTATCGTGAGGCGTTGGTGGTCGCGCATGCGGTGGATACAGTTCGCGCTCTGCAGCCAGAAATGATCTGCTATGGCCACCATGCCCCCATCATCGGCTCAGAATTAATTCAGGATGAGCTGACCGCGCTCTATAATGCTATTCATTATGTACACGACGAAACCGTAAAAGGCATGAATGAAGGCAAGGACGTGCACACCCTGATGGCAGAGATTACCCTGCCACCGGAGATGGAAGTCGGTCAGGGCTATGGCAAAGTGTCCTGGAGCGTACGCGCTATCTGGGAGAGCTATGGCGGCTGGTTCCATCACCAATCCACTACAGAGCTTTACGCAATCCCCCAATCCAGCGTGGCAATGGACCTGGTGGAACTTGCGGGCGGTGCAGAGGCCATAGTGGAACGCGCCGCTGAGCAACATGCCCATGGCCAGCATGAAAAGGCGCTGCACTTGCTGGACATCGTCCGCGATGCGGGCGCCGACACCGGGCAGAGCCGGGCCCTTGGCGCAACGGTTCACCAGGCCCTGCTCGATAGCAGCAATAACTTCTGGCTCAGCGCCTGGCTGCAGAACCAGATCCGTAAACTGCAGGCAAAAGTGCCGGAATGAAATAAGGAGAATCCAGAATGGGAACCTACGCACTGACAGGCAGCGCATCAGGCATTGGCGCGGCACTCAAGTCGGCACTGGCCGCACAGGGTCATAGTTTGATCAGTATTGACATCAAGGATGCCGATGTCATTGCCGACCTGAGCACGCCCGAGGGTCGTAGAGCGGTGATATCGGCCGTAATGGACAAGGCACCCGACGGACTGGACGGCTTTATTCCCCTTGCCGGACTGGGCGGGGGCACCGCGCCTGACCTGCTGATCACACGACTGAACTACTTCGGCACCGTCGAACTGGTTGAAGGCCTGCGCCCTGCCCTGGAAAAGAAATCCGGTGCCGTCGTACTGCTGTGCTCAAACTCCGCCCCGATGGTACCGCCCGATGAAGCCTTTATTACAAGCCTGCTCGCGGGTGACGAGAGCGAGGCATTGGCGTTGGCAGAGAACGTCCAGGCTGGCACGCACTATATGCTGACCAAACGTGCGCTCAATTACTGGATGCGCCGCAATGTTATGGCCTACGGCCGCGACGGTATCCGCATGAACGCGGTTGCGCCTGGTCCCACTCTCACGCCGATGACCACGCCCTTGTTTGAAAGTGATGAGTACGCGCCCATCATGAAGTCGCTACTGGAGCAGACACCGGCCAATCGCGCCGGCGAGGCGGAAGAAGTCGCCAACTGTATTGAGTTCCTGCTCAGTCCGTCGGCCAGCAATGTCTATGGAACACTGCTGTTCGTCGATGGCGGTTACGACGCGCATACCAGGACGGACCATGTCTGATGCTGTGGCCCCGCCTTCCGGCCATGCCCGCTGCGGGGATTCCGCGCAACCAGGCGCTTTGGGCCGGCGCGAAGTCACCGCCCCTTGAACACGCCCTCACGGCGTTCGACAAAGGACTGGATACCCTCGGCGGCATCTTCGCTCTGCATTATTGGCACGAGATCAGTGAAGATCTGCGTCACCGCCTCTTCCTGATTGTGATGGGCGGCAAAGTCCACTGACTTGATTACACTCTCCACGGCCAGCGGAGCGGCTTTTGCAATACTCTGCGCGAGCTCTATTGCCCGGCCGTACTGCTGGCCGGGTGACACGACTTCCTGTACCAGGCCGAGCCGGTAGGCTTCCGCGGCGGACCAGCGATCCCCGGTAAGCAGGTAACGCTGGGCGTTGGCCAGTCCCATCTGCTGTGGCAAGCGGATGGTTGCACCGCCGCAGGGATAGATACCTCGCTGCACTTCCAGCATCGCAAACTGCGTGTCATCCGCGGCAACCCTTATTTCCATATTGAGCATCATTTCCACGCCCCAGGTGAAACAATAACCCTGCACTGCCTGTATCACCGGCTTACGCCGGCGCGGCCCGATGAGGCCAAAGATATCGGTATTGCCTTCCCTGAGTGGAAACCCTTCCCCGGACACGAAATGCGGCGCCCACTCATCCAGTTCAATACCGGCAGTAAAGTGCTTACCCTCTGCATGGAGCACCGCCACGCGCAGCTGCGGATTGGCATCCAGTTCGGTCAGCGCGGCACAAAGGTCGTGAAACATTTCCAGACTCAGGGCGTTGAGCTTTTCAGGCCTGCGAATGTGGATGTCCAGAATGTGATCGTGGATAGATGTTTCAACCTGACTCATTGTTATGCGCTCTCTTTTTTTGGTCTGCCCGCGGATAGAAATACTGAACCCTGAATGCAGGTTATAAACCCGCTATGTCATCAGGCTCACGATATTGCCTCAGTAACTGGCTGGCCACCACCCCTGTTTTCAAGCACAGTCCATCGCGCTCTGGCGCCGGGGATGGTGAAAATTCGGTCGACTTCGATGAGGCGCCTGATTACGATGAGATCAGTCTCTGAACTATCCACTCTCTAAAAGCCAGCTGAATTCAACTGCTGATCAGTTCTCAGCTCAGGGGTAGCGCTATGCACACGGCCAATCCGATTAACATAACTGTCATCGACCATGTGGTTATTCGCGCCAATGACATGGACAGGATGATTGCGTTCTATAGCGACGTATTGGGATGCAGGCTGGAACGTGGTCCGGGCGAAATCGGTCTGGCACAAATGCGCGCCGGACGCTCGCTAATCGACCTCGTTGATAGCAAAGGACCATTGGGGCTACAGGGGGGAGGACCGCCTGACCACACAGCAGCCAACATGGATCACCTGTGTTTGTGCGTGGACCCCTGGCATGTGGACACAATCGAGGCGCATCTCGATGCTCATGGAATAGAGCGGGAACCAGTGGAGATGCGTTACGGTGCTACCGGCATGGGCCCTTCCATTTATCTGCAGGACCCAGAGGGGAACAGGGTCGAACTGAAGGGAAGCGCGCGCTAAGCGCGCCGCACCTTGCCGCTGTTTTTACCCGGGCCGCGCCTGCCAGATCGCGGAAGGCGTCGCCCCGGGAGTAGCGGGAACCGGTTGCTTACTCTGGCATCAGCGCTTCTTTGGCTTTATCGAGATCTACCGCTTCAGCGGCCTTTTCCTTGTCGACTGCGTCGTAAGCCTTCTGCATATCTACCCCGTCGGTAGAGACTGCATCGGTCATTTTTTCCTGGTCTACGGACTCCATGGCCTTATCAGTATCGACTGATTCAGCGAGTTTGCCCAGATCCTGGGCCACCGCGAGGGGTGCGAGTGACAGAACGGTAGCCGCCAGAAAGAGGTTACGGGTTTTCATGCTAGTCTCCTTGGTAGAGAAGTGATTAGGTACACTTACACATCGGGGTGATGAGCAGGTGCGCAAAAAGCATAGCATCAAAAATGTAATTTTCCTGTCTATATCCTCAATGTCTCCATTTATGTGCCGGTAGAGGCGCTTTGACAGCGATAGCGACAGCTATCTTTTTATCGTAAGCAAAGGAGAAAACATGTTTGATTCACTGGAAGTCATCGTAGAGGGCGCCATAGGCCGGATCTGGCTAAATCGCCCTGCCCGCCTCAATGCCCTGTCGATCGGGCTACTGGAGGAGCTGGCAGAAGCTGCCCGCTGGTTTGACACACAACCCGCAGTGCGAGTGGTAGTAGTTGCTGGCAGGGGACGGGCATTTTCCGCGGGCGCTGACTTGCAGGGATTCCCATCGCTGGAAGACAGTGACCTGCGCGCCGCGGCGGACGCTGGGCGAAGAATGGCCGATGCCCTGGAAAATATGCGCGCGCTGGCGATTGCCTCGATTCATGGCTGGTGCGTCGGCGGAGGTCTGGTGGTCGCCGCGGCTTGTGACCTGCGTCTCGCGGCCAGCACGGCACGCTTTTCGATTCCCGAGATTGACTTGGGCATTCCCCTCGCCTGGGGCGGCATCCCCCGTCTGGTGAGGGAAATCGGACCCGCGCTGACCAAGGAACTGGTAATCACCTGTCGTGAATTCGATGCTGAAGAGGCTCACAGCGCGGGGTTCCTGAACCGCGTGGTGACAGAGGCCGGGCTTGAAGAGGCAACGCTGGCGCTGGCGGAGAGTATCGCGGCGAAGCCTGCAATACCGGTATTTGCCACCAAACGCCATACCAACGCAGTGACTGCCGGGATGGTGGGTATTGAGAGAGCCTGGTCAGATGCAGACAGCCTCGTCGGCGCCCTGCTGGACCCCGAGTGCAGCGCCGCACGTGAGGCCTACATCAAGTCCAGAGTGGGCTGACTGTCAGGGATCAAGGGGCGGCAGCGCACCGACTTTACCCTCGCGCCGTGAATCTGCGGCGCCGCTCAGCTGCCCTCCTTCGACCAGTATGATGTGCAGCCCCGAGTTCTCACCCTTGCGCTCTTCCACTTTGTAACCGAGGGACTTGAGCATATCGGCAATCTCCTGCCCGGCCGCGGCACTCACTTCCACTCGCACCGTCTCACCGCGGGCTATAACGTTAGGGTAGTCCGCTGCTTCCTGAGGCGTCATATTCCAGTCCAGGATGCCTACCAGTGACTTGAATACGTAGGCGGGAATGGAATTGCCGCCCGGTGAACCGGTCACCATCAGCAGCTCACCGCCCTCATCAAACACCATTAGCGGAGACATCGATGAACGCGGTCTTTTGCCCGGTGCCACTGCGTTGGCCTGAGCCGGCTCGTCCGCACGGTACTCACGAGCAAAGTCCGTCATTTGATTGTTGAGCAGGAAGCCCGCCGCCCAGCGGCCGGAGCCGAAGGGCGCTTCGACCGTAGCCGTCATCGACACTGCATTGCCCTCGGAGTCGACGATGGACAGATGTGAAGTACCGGGAACCTCGCCGGTGGAGTCCTTTCCCCATATCAGGGTGACATCAGTGCCGGCAGCCTCCGGCTCCCCGTGCACCGGAATGGCGTCCGGGGCAAATCTTTCACTGGCCCGCTGGCGAAGGTAGGCCGGTGACAATAATTGCTGCAGCGGCACAGTGACAAAGTCAGGGTCACCGAAGTAATGGTCGCGATCGGCATAGGCGAGGCGCTGGGCATCCACAAACGCTGCGAGCTGCTGCTCAGGATCCATGTCCTGCTGCGTGAACTGGTCGTAGTAGGACAGCATCATGATCTGCGCGGCCGCCGAGGATGGTGCTACGGGGGCGCAAACGCGCAGCTTACGGAAAGGCTCGCACAGCACCTCTCGTTCCCGGGTACGGTAGTTGGCGATGTCCTGCAGAGAAAGCGTTCCCGGATTGGGCTCCGCTCTGGCCTGCTCGACGATCGCCCTGGCGATTGCACCGCTGTAGAACGCCGAACTGCCCTCTTCTGCGATCCGCGAAAGTGTTTCGGCATATTGCGGATTCTTCAGCAGATGACCAGGCTGCAGCGCCTTGCCCTGCGGGTAAAAGTACTGCGCCGCGCCGGGGTTTTCATCGAGTCGGCCCAACTCGGCAATACGGGGTAAAAAGCCGGCCATCCGCGGCGAAACCTCAAAACCCTCGCGAGCCAGGGTAATGGCCGGTTGCAGCACGGTCGCCCAGGGCAACTTGCCATATTTGCGGTGCGTGTCTTCATATAACGCAACCACACCGGGCACACCGATTGCCCGGCCACTTTGCCAGGCCTCCATGAAGCCCATGACTTCCCCGTCATCCATGAACATTCCGGGGGTAGCGCCTGCCGGTGCAAGTTCGCGACCGTCGTGAAAGACCAGGCTTCCCGGGTCGCGCTGGTAGACCAACATGAATGCGCCTCCACCCAGGCCAGAGCTCTGCGGCTCAACCAGCCCGAGCACGGCGTGTGCGGCAACCGCCGCGTCAACGGCGTGGCCGCCTGCGCGCAACATCTTCATCGCCGCATCGACGGCATGGGGATTAGCTGCTGTGGCCATTGCCCCCGCTTCCCAGGGCGCTTTTCCGGCATCGCCCGCACCGGTGTCAGTTGCAGAAGAACAGGCGGAGATAGACAGCACGACAAGCGAGCTGTAAAGCAGCGCAAGGAAAAGACGAGGCAAACGCATAGGGGAGTATCCGCTGGAAAAGACGCTATTAAAACAGACCGGGTCGCGCGGTGAACAGGGTAACCTTGGCCGCCAGGTGAAAAAAACGGCTACACTCTTGTGCCAGTGCAGCACACGACGCAGCAGAGACATATTCTTCTACCACGCTTGGAGGTGCAGTAGATGCAAACCGCGACACTGATTATTCCGCAACGATTCAACGGTCCACCGTCCTCAGGCAACGGCGGTTATAGCTGCGGCAGGCTGGCCGCATTTCTGACAGGGCCGGCGAAAGTGCGCCTGCACAAACCGCCGCCACTGGGCACTGAGCTGCAGATCAAACACGGGGACGCCAGCTCAGTCGATATGTATGAGGGAGATATGCTGGTCGCCTCGGCCGTTCCCTGCCAGTTTGAGATGAACATCCCCACGCCGCCCTCGCCAGCCCGCGCCAGAGATGCCAGCACCCGCTTCGCCCGTTACCAGGACCACGTGTTCGACACCTGCTTCGTTTGCGGTCCCGGACGCCCGGCGCACGATGGCCTGGAACTCTTTCCCGGGCCGGTGGATGACTGGGGGCTGCTCGCCTGTCCGTGGACGCCCGGAGAGGACATGTTGGACGCTGACGGCAATGTTAGAAGCGAGATCGTCTGGAGTGCGCTGGATTGCCCCGGATATTTCGCTATCGCTCGCGAACGCAAGCTTCATGCCCTACTGGGCGAACTTGAAGGGGAGTTAATGCAGCCGGTCAAAGGGGGGCAAACAATGGTGGTGTTTTCCTGGCCGATCGAGGAAGCCGGTCGAAAAAGCTATGCTGGAACGGCCATAGCTCGCGAGGATGGCACTATATTGGCGCGCTCACGGTCCACCTGGATAAGCCTCGATCCGTGAAACCGCACCTGCCTGGCCTCCCGGGTGAGGGTTACTGCTCGCACTGCGAGCCCGGTCGCCCACTGGCGGTGGAGAAAGGAAACCTTGGCCTGCGGGTCATCTATTCTAGATTGCACATTAATAACGCATGACAAATATCTGTATTTTAACTATTTTATTATTTTATAGGGATT
>NZ_PKUS01000034.1 GCF_002866825.1 Pseudohalioglobus lutimaris
ATCTGTATTTTAACTATTTTATTATTTTATAGGGATTGCCCAGGGTGACATTGCATGCCGACTGCACGGTCAAACGCAGAAGTGAACTTTTACTCGCGCGCCGAATCTCATGAAAAGCCCCCGACCGCCTTGAACCGACCACGGGGAACGGTACACTTAGTCACTGCTTCGCATAACATTGGTAGATAACATTTTGAGCACTTTACCCCTCTTGAAGACGCTTGGTCGCTGCGCAACCCTGGGCCTGGTACTTTCCGCCTTCGCGGTGCCTGCGGCAGCGGTTATTGAATACACGGAAAGCCAGCGCGACACCGCGATAGAACTGGTTGAGCAACTGGAGGAACGTCACTACTCCAAGCTGGCCTACGATGACAAGCTGTCGTCCCAGCACCTCGATGCCTACATCGAAAGCCTGGACGGCAGCAAAATGTTCTTCACCGCCGCCGACATCAAGGAATTCGAGCAGTACCGTTCGGTGATGGACGACCAACTGCCGGAGGGAAACCTCAGTGCCGGCTTTACCATCTTCAATCGTTTTCAGGAGCGCCTGCAGACCCGCCTGGAGTCCGTCATGGAGACACTCCCGGAGACCATCGCAGCCATGGACTTCAGCGTGGAT
The DNA here is from genome assembly GCF_002866825.1 of Pseudohalioglobus lutimaris. GTDB lineage: Bacteria > Pseudomonadota > Gammaproteobacteria > Pseudomonadales > Halieaceae > Halioglobus > Halioglobus lutimaris. The sequence goes on from NZ_PKUS01000034.1 coordinate 620, forward strand.
GAGTATTATGAACTGAGCACCGATGATCGTGAGTGGGCTGCCGACATGTCCGTGCTCGACGAGCGCTGGCGCAAGCACCTCAAAAACCAGGTATTGAGCCTGAAGCTGGCAGAAAAGGAAGCTGAAGAAATACCCGAGACCCTGTCCCGCCGCTATACCAACCAGTTAAAACGGGTGAATCAGTACAACAACCAGGATGTCTTCCAGATTTACGCCAACGCGCTGACCGAGCTATATGACCCCCACACCAACTATTTTTCACCGCGCCGTTCGGAAAATTTTAATATCAATATGAGCCTTTCCCTGGAGGGGATTGGCGCCGTGCTGCAGGCGGAGGATGAATATACCAAGGTTGTTCGCCTGGTCCCCAAAGGACCGGCAGACAAGCAGGGAGACTTGCAACCCTCGGACCGCATCGTCGCTGTAGGCCAGGGTGAAGACGGCGAAATGGTCGATGTCATCGGCTGGCGCCTGGATGAGGTTGTGCAACTCGTGCGCGGTGAAAAAGGCTCTACCGTGGTGCTTGAGGTTCTTCCCGCCAAGTCCAAGACCACAGACGAACGCAAGCGGTTCGCAATTGTGCGCAACGAGGTCAAACTGGAGGAACAGTCCGCCCAGAAACGCGTACTGGAAGTCCCCAACGGCGATCAGACGTTGAAAGTGGGCGTGATCGATATCCCTGCCTTCTACATCGATTTCGAAGCCATGCGACGCGGCGACAAGGACTACAAAAGCACCACGCGGGATGTTAAGAAGCTATTGCTTGAACTGCAGGAAGAAAATGTCGATGGCCTGGTAATAGACCTGCGCAACAATGGTGGCGGTTCACTGCAGGAAGCCAACGAGTTGACCGGCTTGTTTATCGAGTACGGCCCCACCGTTCAAATCAGGCACTCATCTCGTCGCGTGTGGCGTGACGGCAAGCGGCTCAAGAGCGACTACTACGAGGGCCCCCTGGTAGTGCTGATCAACCGTCTCAGTGCCTCGGCGTCGGAGATTTTCGCCGGCGCCATCCAGGACTACGAGCGCGGCATCATCGTGGGTGACCGCTCATTCGGTAAAGGCACCGTGCAGACGCTGACACCGCTCACCGAGGGCCAGTTAAAAATCACCGAGAGCAAGTTCTATCGCATCTCCGGTGACAGTACACAGCACCGCGGTGTCGTGCCGGATGTCAACTTCCCTACCCTGTTCGATACCGAAGAGATTGGCGAAAGCGCACTGGATCATGCGCTCAACTGGGACCAGATCAATTCAGTGCGTCACCGGCGCTATGATGACCTCAGCAGCGTATTGCCGCACGTAACGGAGCTCTTCAAGGAACGCAGCCACAATAACCCGGACTTTTTATTCCTCGAGGACCAGATCGCACTCGCAGCCGATGCACGCAAGGTCGAACGCCTGCCGCTGAAAGAGGAAATGCGGCTCGCCCTGCGCGAGAGCCAGAAAGAAAAAGCGCTGCAGATCGAGAACAAGCGCCGCAAAGCCAAGGGTGAGGAACTGCTGACATCATTGGATATGGATGAAGAAGAGAGCGAAGATGCCGACCTTGAAGTAGAGGCAGAAGAAGCGGACGACCCGGCTGCACAGACCGATGAAGATACGCCCGATGTGCTGCTCACCGAAGCCGGCAACGTGCTGGTCGACGCCCTGGTTCTAAAGCAGCAACGCTTTGCTGTACACGCAGCGAAAAAGGAATAGCAGAACACACCTAGGCGCAAGAAGCAGGACTGGTGAGCGTTTCAGTGCTCACCGAACCATGATAGCTGTTCATGCAAGCTCACCACATTACCGACGATAATCAGGGTCGGTGCTTTGGGCTGTTCCCGCGTCACGATGTCAGCCATGGTCGCCAACGTGCCGGTAATAACGCGCTGTTCGCTGAGCGTAGCCCTCTCTACCAATGCCACGGGTGTATCTGCTCGACGGCCATGCACTTGTAACTGCTTACAAATCACCGGCAAGCCTATCAGCCCCATATAGAACACCAGCGTCTCTGACTCGGACTGGAACGTCGACCAGTCCAGATTGGTGCTGCCATCCTTCAGGTGGCCGGTGACAAAACGCACAGACTGGGCGTGATCCCTGTGGGTCAGCGGAATCCCTGCGTAACAGGCCGCCGCATTACCCGCGGTAATCCCCGGCACCACCTGGAACGGTATCCTGTGCCGTGCAAGCAGTTCGATTTCTTCACCGCCGCGACCAAATACGAAAGGGTCACCGCCCTTGAGACGCACTACCCGCTTGCCCTCGAGCGCCAGATCCACCAGCAGCTGGTTAATCTCCCCCTGGGGCACCGCATGGTCATCGCGTCGCTTACCCACATAGATACGATCCGCGTCGCGTCGCGCCATCTCCAGAATGGGCCTGGCGACCAGGCGATCATAGAGCACCACGTCAGCTGACTGTAACAGGCGAGCTGCTTTGAACGTCATCAGGTCCGGGTCACCCGGACCGGCACCAACCAGGTAGACCTCGCCGCAGCTGAGTCCCTCAGTGTCCTCTAGCATCTCATCCAGCAATTCGTTGGCACGCGCCTCGCGTCCTGCCAGTACTTGCTCGCCAACTGCACCGCCCAACATTCGTTCCCAGAACAAACGACGCGGACCCTCTTCAGGGATAGCCCGCTTCACTCGGCTTCGCAGCCCCCCGGCGTACTCCGCCAGACGGCCATAGGCGGCGGGCAGCATTGCGTCAAGGCGATGACGCAGTTGGCGCGCCAGAACGGGACTGGTGCCACTGCTACTGATGGCGACGATCAAGGGATCGCGATCGACAATAGAAGGGAAGATAAAGGTGCACAGCTCTGGTGCATCAACCACGTTTACCGGGATGTTCAGGGACTGCGCCTGGGCAGAAACCTGTGCATTGATGGCAGCGTCGGGCGTTGCCGCTATAACCAGGTAACGCCCGTGCAAGTCTGTTTCCCGGTACACTTGCGGCTGCCACGTGCCACCGTGACTGGCGAGCAGTTGTTTGAGTTCATCGGTGATCTCCGGGGCGACAACCGTAAGATCTGACCCGGCCCGCAGCAATAGCCTCGCCTTGCGCGTGGCAATGCTACCTGCTCCGACCAGCAAGACCGGGGTATTGCGCAGTTTCAGGCAGACGGGCAGATACTGCATTCAGCCCCCGATCGCCTCACTACCACCCATGTATTGGCGCAACACTTCGGGCACTGCAATGCTGCCATCGGCCTGCTGGTAGTTCTCCATGATCGCCACCAGCGTCCGGCCGACCGCCAGGCCGGAGCCATTGAGTGTATGCAGCAGCTCCGGCTTTCCGGTTTGCGGATTGCGCCACCTGGCCTGCATACGCCTGGCCTGGTAATCGCCGAAGTTACTGCAGGAGGAAATCTCCCGGTAAGTGTCCTGTGCGGGCAGCCACACTTCCAGGTCGTAAGTCTTGCGCGCAGAAAACCCGATATCGCCGCCACAAAGAATAATCTTGCGATACGCAAGCCCCAGCAGCTGCAGCACAGTTTCCGCATGACCGGTGAGCGCCTCCAGCGCCGCATCAGACTGCGAAGGCCGCACCATTTGTACCAGCTCTACCTTCTCAAACTGATGCTGGCGGATAATGCCGCGTGTGTCCCTGCCGTAACTGCCGGCTTCACTGCGAAAGCAGGGTGTATGACAGGCGAAACGCACACCCTCCTCACCCAACTCGGCATCTTCAAAGATGCGGTCGCGCGCCACATTGGTGACCGGTACTTCGGCAGTGGGGATCAGGTAGTAGCCTTCTTCACCCTCAAGCTTGAACAGGTCTTCCTCAAACTTGGGCAGCTGCCCTGTGCCGCGCAGCGAGTCGCGGTTGACAATATAAGGCACATATATCTCGCGGTAGCCGTGCTCCGTAGTGTGCAAATTGAGCATGAACTGGATCAATGCGCGATGCAGGCGAGCCAGGTCACCGTACATCACGTTGAATCGTGAACCAGTGATCTTGCCGGCTGTTTCAAAGTCCATCTCTCCAAGCGCCTCGCCCAGCGCAACGTGATCTTTGACCTCAAAATCAAACGCCGCCGGATCGCCCCAGCGCGAGACTTCCTGGTTGTCTTCTTCAGAGAGACCCTCAGGCACCTCTTCGGCTGGAACATTGGGCATAGACAACAGCAGCTCTTCCAGTTCAGCCTGAACAGTCCGGGCCTGCGCCGTGCGCTCCTCTAATTGCGCCGCAATTTTTTCCAGCGTTTCGTTGACCTGTGCCTTGGCATCATCAACGCTCATGCCCTGACCGATCAGCGCGCCGATCTGTTTGGACGCTGACTTGCGCTCAGCCAATAAAGCCTGGCTTTCTACGTCAGCCTGCTTGCGGCGTGCATCCAGCGCGGTGAACTGCGCCACATCAAATGAGTAACCGCGCTTGGCCAGTGCCTGCGCTATTGCATCGGGATCCTGCCTGACGGCCTTGATGTCCAACATGTCTCAATCAATCCTGTATTCGTTATATCGAAGTCATTAGCCCGGCCCTAGACCAGTGCGCGGGTAAGGTAAATAGAAATGCCTGCCATCAACACGCAGGCTAGCGCGCTGGTTACCATGTAGCCGACCGCGTGGACCACATGTCCCTCTTCCAGCAAGGTGATGGTCTCCAGTGAGAATGTGGAGAACGTGGTAAAGGCGCCAAGGAAGCCGACCATGAGCACGCCACGCCAGTCGGGGTGCACGACCTGCTTTTCAATCAGTACAAACACCACGCCTATCAGCAACGAGCCCAGCATGTTCACCAGCAATGTCCCAACAGGCCACTTTCCTTCCCACAGGACGTGGGCCCAACCGGAAAGCAGGTAGCGCGAGACAGCGCCGCAGGCGCCGCCCAGGGCAATGAACAGCAGGTATTTCATAGTCGTGAAGAGGTGGTTCAGTCGTAGCGGCGTATTGTACTGCTTTTGTCGCGTTCGCGCAGGTACTGCAGTTTCTCTGAGATTTTCTTTTCCAGTCCCCTGTCCACCGGCTCATAGTAGCGTTGATCCTTCAGCTCTTCCGGGAAATAGTTCTCGCCGGCAGCGTAACCACCTTCCTCGTCATGGGCGTAACGATACTCTGCGCCATATTCCATCTCTTTCATCAGCCGGGTGGGCGCATTGCGCAGGTGCAGGGGCACTTCCAGGCTTTCCCCGGCAGCCACCTCTGCGCTGGCCGCCTTGTAGGCCATGTAGACCGCGTTGCTCTTGGGGGCACAGGCCAGGTAGACGATTGCCTGGGCTATGGCCAACTCCCCTTCCGGGCTTCCCAGACGCTCCTGTACCTGCCACGCATCGAGGCACAGGGTCAACGCACGGGGGTCGGCGTTGCCAATATCCTCGCTGGCCATGCGCACAACCCGCCTCACTACATACAGGGGATCACAGCCGCCGTCGAGCATGCGGCAGAACCAGTACAGGGCGGCATCTGGCGAGCTGCCGCGAACCGCCTTGTGCAGGGCACTGATATGGTCGTAAAAAAGATCCCCACCTTTATCAAAGCGCCGCAGCGATGCCTGCAGCACTTCGTCCAGTGTTTGCTCGGTAATGTTGCCGTCCCTGGCCAGGTCAGCAGCAAGCTCCAGCAGGTTGAGCGCGCGGCGTGCGTCACCATCCGCCTGGGAAGCGATCAAGCTCAAACAGGCATCACTGGCAGATACCCCCGCGCCCAGTTCCGCTAAACCGCGCTCCAGAACACCCTGCAACTCAGGGCCTTCCAGCGCCCGCAGCTTGTAGACACGGGAACGGGACAATAGCGCGTTATTCAATTCAAACGAGGGGTTCTCGGTGGTGGCACCAATAAAAATCACGGTGCCGTCTTCGACATAGGGCAGGAATGCGTCCTGCTGTGACTTGTTGAAACGATGGACCTCGTCAACGAAGAGCACGGTATCGCGCCCGCTGGCCTTGTGTTGCCGGGCCTGGGCGACAGCGTCACGTATTTCCTTGACGCCGGAGAGCACGGCCGACAGCTGCAGGAAATGAGCGTCCGCCGCCTCGGCGGCGATGCGCGCCAATGTGGTCTTACCCACACCCGGCGGACCCCAGAAAATCATTGAATGCAACTGGTGCCGCGCAATCGCCTCGTATAGCGGCTTGCCGGGCGCCAATATGTGCGACTGGCCGGCGTAATGGCTCAGGCTGGTGGGGCGCAGGCGCGCGGCCAGAGGTTCGTAGCCGGCGCTCGCTGCGCCAAACAGGTCACTGCTCATGATAGAACAGGTCTGCATCCTCGGGTGGCACAAAACGAAAATCAGCAGGTGCCTGCGATGACTGGTCGTCAACCTCACTGAACTCTATGAACAGGCGTTGGTTGAGATTGTCGAGGATTTCCATACCGCCGATCTGGTCTGCGGCAAATATGAGCGTAAGCTCCTTAAAACCCGGGTTCCCGGCAGTAGGCTCGAGTCGGAAACGGCCTTTGCCGGTAACACTCACTTCAAACTTCTCACCCAGCAGCGACGAGTCCCCGGCGAGCACCTGCAGCGGTGACATGTCATCTGTGCCGGCCACAGGTCGGCGAGTCACGGTCTCCAGGTCACGATCGTGGTGCCAGAGGTATTCGCCATCGGCGATAATCAACTGGCTGTCGGGAGTTTCAATCTCCCAGGCGAAGTAACTTGGCTTCAGCAGCCTGAAGCGGCCGGTGCTTGTCGATACGGCCTGTTCTGATTGCTCTGCGTACTGGGTTTGTGAAAAGCGACCCTGTAGCTGCTGCAGCGTCTGCAGCTGCCCAGACAGCTGATCTGTAGCGCTCTGGTCGGCATGAACAGGCGCTATGACCAGGCCCAGGCCCAGGGCGGCAAGCGTAAAAAGTGTCTTGATCATGTTGCTGTCAGTCTTCCACTGGTGGAGGAGCCAGCACTTCACGCTGGCCATTGGTGCCCATCTCGGTTACCACACCCGCGGCTTCCATCGCTTCGATGAGGCGTGCGGCGCGGTTGTACCCGATGCGCAGCTTGCGTTGCACGCTGGAGATGGAGGCACGACGACTCTTGCAGACGTAGTGCACTGCCTCATCGTACAACGCATCACTTTCATCATCTTCGTCCGACGAACTCGCCTTAAGTTCCCCGGCGGTGACCGGCGTCTGCCCGCCCTCATCGAGAAGGCCGTCGATATAAAGAGGCTGACCGCGTTTTTTCCAGTCCGCAACAACCCTGTGTACTTCCTCGTCGGAACAGAATGCGCCATGAACCCGGTTGGGCACGCCTGATCCCGGTGGCAGGTAAAGCATATCGCCGTGACCCAGCAGCTGTTCAGCACCACCCTGGTCGAGAATAGTGCGCGAGTCCACCTTCGAAGACACCTGGAAGGCGATACGCGTTGGCACGTTGGCCTTGATCAGCCCGGTAATCACATCCACTGAAGGACGCTGGGTCGCCAGTATAAGGTGGATGCCGGCCGCCCTGGCCTTTTGCGCGATGCGGGCGATCAGCTCTTCCACCTTCTTACCCACAATCATCATCATGTCGGCGAATTCATCGATCACCACAACAATGGATGGCAGCTTCTCCAGCGTCGGCGCGGTTTGCTCTTCATCGGTCTCCGCAAAGATGGGGTCCGGCGTCCACAATGGATCGGCGATGGGTGTACCGGCCTTGATGGCATCGAGAATCTTGCGGTTATAGCCCGCCAGGTTACGGACACCCATTGCCGCCATCAGCTTGTAACGCCGCTCCATCTCCGCCACGCACCAGCGCAGGCCGTTGGCTGCGTCCTTCATATCGGTGATAACCGGCGTCAACAAATGCGGAATACCGTCATAGACAGAAAGCTCCAGCATTTTGGGGTCTACCAGAATCAGCCGCACGTCGTCCGGGCCAGACTTGTACAGTAGACTGAGCAACATGGCGTTGACGCCCACCGATTTACCCGAGCCCGTGGTGCCTGCGACCAGCAAATGCGGCATCTTGCCCAGGTCAGCCACGATAGGCTGCCCTGAAATATCATGTCCCAGCGCCAGCGTGAGAGGCGACTTGGACTGGTCGAATGCCTTGGAGGCGAGGACCTCGCGGAAATTAACGACTTCCCTGTCCTCGTTGGGAATTTCGATACCCACTACCGACTTGCCCGGAATCACTTCCACCACGCGCACAGAGATCACCGCCAGCGAACGCGCAAGGTCCTTCGCCAGGTTGGAGATGCGTGAAACCTTGACCCCGGCGGCGGGTTGGATCTCGAAGCGGGTAATAACGGGGCCAGGGTAGACCGCTACGACCTCGGCGGTGACGCCAAAGTCGGCCAACTTCAGCTCCAGCAACTTGGACAGCGCCTCCAGCGCTTCCCGTGAATACCCCTTGCTCGGGTCCTTTACCTCGGCGTCCAGCAGTTCCAGTGGCGGCATCGCACCGGTGACCGGTACATCGAACAGCGGCTGCTGTTTTTCCTTTTCAATACGCTCGGACTTCTCCGCTTTCGGCTTGAGCGGCTTTATCTTCGGCGGCTTGCGCTTTTTCTCTTTCTCCACGTGCTCCTCTATCACCACCTTGCGCGCTTCAACCGCCCTGTCTCTTTCACGCTTGTCACGGAATTCATCGAAGGTCTTCTGCGCCCACGTCCTGGACTGCTCGTAGGCGTTGATGGCCCATTGCCCAAGGCGGTCCATCAATTTCAACCAGCTGAGATCGGTAAAGATAGTCATGCCGAAGAGGAATACGGACAACAGGATGAGACGACTGCCCACCGCACTGAAGGCGGCGGTAAACGAGCCACCTATGGACTGACCGAGAATGCCGCCGGCTCCCTGGGGCAGTGGTGAACTTCCACTGTCGTTCATCGCCGCCAGAGCAGTGCCAGCGATCATGACCAGCACCAGGCCCAGGGAACGGATACCAAAGGTGAGCCAGTCAAGGCCATTCCCCTCATTCCGTTCCAGCAGGATAATCAGGGCTCGATAGGCCAGCATCACAGGGAACAGGTAGGCGGCGTAACCCACCAGGGAAAAAAAGACATCTGCCAGCCAGGCACCGGTGGGACCACCGAGATTGGCAATACGGCCGCCGCCACCGCTGGCGGACCAGCCCGGGTCCTGTGAACTGTAGGTGATCAGTGCCAATAAAAGATAGAGGCAGACGGCGCTGACCCCGATAAAGGCGCCCTCGCGGAGTCGTGACCCCATAATTGATTCAGTGTTTGTCGTGTCTGGCACGGCTGTTGTGGTCCTTCCCCGCTATTACATCCGCACTATAGAACGCCACTACAGCGTTTATAGCAAGGAGCAATTGTCACCTTATTTTGTAAAAAATTCAAAGACTTATACGTGTTTATTAGAAACATACTAGCCTTTGCCGGAATTCGTTGTTTACAGTACCATAGTCGGCCTTGATTTAAGGGTGCAGTTTGCCACGCGAACCACCCACAGACTAGAAGGAACCACAACTGATGAGCGAAGCACGCCACATCCCCCTGATCATCCTTGGCAGCGGCCCAGCGGGCTACACTGCGGCCGTTTATGCCGCTCGCGCCAACCTGAACCCGGTGGTGATAACCGGTATGCAACAGGGTGGGCAACTCACTACCACGACTGAAGTGGAGAACTGGCCCGGTGGTCACGCAGAGCTGCAAGGTCCGGAGTTGATGCAGGATATGCAGGTTCATGTTGAACGTTTCGGTACCGAGGTCGTTTTCGACCACATCGATGAAGTTGACCTCAACGCCCGGCCCATGACGCTTAAAGGCACAGCGTCGTACACCTGCGACGCAATGATCATCGCTACCGGTGCTTCCGCACAGTATCTTGGCCTGCCCTCTGAAGAGGCGTTTATGGGCAAGGGCGTCAGTGCCTGCGCAACCTGCGACGGCTTTTTTTACCGGGGTAAGAAGGTCGCGGTCATCGGCGGCGGCAATACCGCAGTCGAAGAAGCCTTGTACCTCGCCAATATCGCCGAACACGTTGTGGTTGTTCACCGTCGTGACGCCCTGCGCTCGGAAAAAGTCCTGCAGGACAGGCTGTTCCAGCGAGAGAAAGAAGGCAAGGTGACGATAATGTGGGATCACGTCCTGGATGAAGTCCTTGGTGACGACAGCGGCGTGACCGGCATGCGCGTCAAGTCAGTGAAAGATGACAGCACCACCGACATTGACCTGGCCGGCGTTTTCATCGCCATAGGCCACAAGCCGAACACCGATATCTTCGCATCACAGCTAGAGATGAAAGATGGCTATATCGTGATCAAGAGCGGTCTCGAAGGTAATGCCACCAGCACCAGCGTGCCGGGCGTGTTCGCCGCAGGTGACGTGGGTGACCACATCTATCGCCAGGCGGTAACCTCGGCTGGCTTCGGCTGCATGGCGGCGCTGGACGCTGAAAAGTACCTGGACAACCTGTAAGCGAGCGGAGTCTGGTGCGCGCCCTGCCCCAACTCCATCATAGCGACGCCTTCCCGCCCACCAGTGAAGCACTGGACTATCCCAACGGCCTGCTCGCGGTGGGTGGCGGGCTTTCTGCGAGCCGGCTGACAGACGCCTATCGCAGGGGTATATTTCCCTGGTACGAAGAGCCCCAGCCGGTCCTCTGGTGGACCCCGGATCCACGCTCCGTGCTTTTTCCCGAACGCCTGCATATCTCCCGCTCGCTGCGTAAAACCTTGCGCAAAGATGCCTTCAAACTCTCTGTCGACCAACACTTTGAAGTGGTAATGCGCCGCTGCGCACAACTGCGGGGCGACGGTCTGGGCACCTGGATAGGAGACGACATGCTGGCTGCCTACTGCGACCTTCACCACATCGGTCATGCTCACTCGATTGAGGTGCTCAACCAGCAGAACGAACTGGTGGGTGGGCTCTACGGTATTGCCCTGGGTCGGGCATTCTTCGGCGAGTCCATGTTCAGCGCAGAGACCGACGCATCCAAGGTTGCGTTGGTGGGATTGATCGATATTCTGTCGCGGGGTGGTTTTCGCCTTGTGGATTGCCAGGTGGAAAGCGAGCATTTGAACTCACTTGGGGCCATTAACATCAGCAGACTGGACTTCGAGGAGCTCCTTGCCCAAACTGTAGATATTGCCCATGACCCGGGCATATGGCACCTGCCTGCGACTTGCGGAGAACTTCTGTGACTTCTTCACTGCGGGACCTGAAGGTCTACACGACCTACCCCCACAGCTGCAGCTACCTGGAAAACCGGGAAGCAACCACCCTCTTTGTCGATCCCCGGCAGGAAGTCGATCAGTCGTTGTACAGCAACCTCTCCGTCCTCGGTTTCAGGCGCAGCGGCAATCACCTGTATCGCCCCCACTGCGAAGGCTGCGAGGCCTGTATTCCCGCTCGCATCCGGGTTGACGCTTTCTCTCCCAACCGCACCCAGCGACGCAACAGTGCGCGTAACGCAGACCTGGAAGTAGAATTGACCGCCGACATCCGCGACGAGGCCTCCTTTGAGCTGTATCGCCGCTATATCGAACAACGCCATCACGACGGCGACATGTACCCTCCCGACCGCGAGCAGTATCTCTCTTTTCTCGATAATGCATGGGAGTGCACGCGCTATTTTCGCTTCTATGACCAGGGCAGGCTCACGGCCGTATCGGTAGTGGATGAGCTGCTTGACGGCCTGTCTGCGATCTATACATTCTTTGACCCGGCGGCTGACAAGCGCAGCCTGGGGCGCTATGCCATTCTGTGGCAAGTTGAAAAGGCCAGGGAACTGGGTCTGGAGTATCTTTACCTCGGGTACTGGATCAAGGGTTGCCGCAAGATGGCTTACAAGTCCGAATACCGCCCACTGGAAATCTACATCAACGGTCGCTGGTCTATATTGACCTGACCGCACCACCCCACCCGCACGCCCAGTATTACCGTTAAATAAAGTAGCAACGGCCATGCGTTTAAGGCAAAATGCGCGCTGATTTTTATTGAGGAATGCCACTACATGGCAAAGGAAGACCAAATTGAGATGGAGGGTGAGGTGATTGACACCCTGCCCAACACTACCTTTCGCGTACAACTGGAAAATGGGCACGTTGTGACTGCGCATATCTCAGGGAAAATGCGCAAAAACTACATTCGTATTCTCACCGGCGATAAGGTTCGTGTTGAACTGACGCCCTACGACCTGACCAAAGGCCGTATTACCTACCGCGAGCGCTAGACAGCGGTACCTGCATTCCCCGGTGATGCCTGATACGCCGGGTCCGCACTGAGAAAATCCTCCAGAAACCACGCCGCAAAGGTATGGCGCCCGTCCAGGCTGGACTTGGCGTAAATGGAAGAAGCCTGCTGGCGCACTGTCTTTTCCCGGGTGTCTCGCACCACAGCGATCTCCCTGAAGCTCAAGCCCTTGAGTAACAGCATAGCGACTTGCTGTTCGCTAAGCGTCAGCCCCCAGTCCAAAAATTGCTGATGTATGGTTTCACTGAAACGGCTGCGTGCCCGCCGCATGTCTTCGGTAATTTCCTGTAGCTGCTGGTCTGTGCTGCTCAGGCTATGGGCCAGCGCCCTCATCTCGAGGCTGCTACGGCGCATCTCCCAGAGCAGGTAAACACAACCGATCCCGGATACCACCACGATCATGCTTTCCTGAATGATGTGCCACTGCGGCACACCCAGGGTGATATCTACCATCACATCCAGGGCATTGAGCGCCATAATCACACCGAGCACGGCCGCAATCAGATAATTCTTCATTTTTCTATGATAAACAGGGACTTAAAAAGATGTCGGACAAGTGTACCACAGCCCCCTCCGCGACACTTGCCGGATGTCTCGCGACCGGCTTGTGGCTATACTGCGGGCAATGAAACCACATACCCAAAGCTGGCCAGCTGCCATATGGACTGCTGCACTGGCACTGACTCTGTCAGTGACGGGCGTGGCGGCGGAACAGGGAAAATATGCGACAGACGTCAGCTTGTCCGACCTGCTGGAGGCCACTGCTGGCAGGCAGCCTGGCAAGCAGCGTAACGCATCGGACGCAGCACCGTTTCGCACCTCAACCTGGCTGGCCGCCCTCCCCTCGGTAGCGGTGAGTTATCTGCGCAGCGATGAAACACAGGGTACCGATGAAACCGAACTGAGCCTGAACCTGCCGATGAAATCGCCCTATCTTGCAGAGCAGGACAAAGCCCTGCGGCAGCTTGGGGAGGCGCTCGCCGGGGCAGAGACAAGGCGCCGCTCGCTCTACTTCTCCGGGATGTTGCGCGAGACGCTCTGGTCAGAACGGATCGCCAGCACCCGGGTTCGCTATACGGCGGACAAGATCGAGGAACTCGACAGGCTTTACCGCCGGCAGCAGGCCCTGTTTGAGGCCCGGGCGAGCAATCGCTACAGCCTGTTACTGCTGCGCCAGGAACTCGCCGACGCCCGGTTGTTACTGGCTGAGCAGGAACTGGAATTGCGGCGCTGGCGGCAACGCTACCGAGAACTGACCGGCATGGGCAATCTGCCGCGTGACATCGCCGAGCCGGAATCACCCACCGGCGAGGCCTGGCAGACACACCCGGCCCTGGAGATGCTCACTCTGGGCTGGCAGCGGCAGCGACTACTGATCGCCGCAACAAGCACCAGGGCCGGCAACTGGAACCTGGCCCTGCAGGCCAAGCAGCTCGACAATCCTGCCTTTGAGGAGAACCAGTACGGCGTGGCTATAGAGATACCCCTGTCGGTGCTGGCAACCGCAGGCGAGTCCAGTAACAGCGAGTGGCGCGAGAGTAACCGCCGATACTGGCAGGAACGTGATGAGTTGCAGCTACAGCTCGCACGTAACTGGCAGGAGTTGGTCGCCGAATCACGCTACCTGCAACAGCGACAAACCCTGCTGCAGGAAGCCGCTAGCGCCAGTCATGAACTGCTGGGCGAGACTCGCCTGCTCGCTGCAGAGAACGAACTCGCACGCGAAGTCTGGGTGCGCCGGGTACTGGGCGACCTCGATAAACAAGCCGAGTCGGCTATCAATCAATTGCTCATTGGCCAGAATCGCGCCATGAGACGGCAAGCAGCAGGTATACCACTTTGAAACACGCACAGGTGTTGACCCTCATATCCCTACTACTTGGGGTCGGCGTGAAGGCGCAATCCATCAGCCTTGAAGACCTTGGTGCGCTGCAGTTGACCTACGCAACAGCGTTGGCTGTCGACAGCTATCCTGGCAGACCCATGGCAGCGCGAGTCGGCTTTCGCCCCGGAGAGGCGCTCAGCCTGGTTGTGCCGGTGCGGGTTCGTCAGACTACCTACCAACACCCACCCGGCACAGAGGTCGAGAAAGGCGACAGGATTGCATTGCTCAGCGGCCCTGAAATACATCATTTTAATACCGCTTTCCAGATGCTCGCAGACCGGCTGGATATCGCCGAGCGGCGCTTCAACAGCAATCGCACACTCTATGCACGTAAAGCTATCGACGAAAGCCGCTGGGTAGAAATCAGCGAAGCCTACTACGCGCTGCAACTCGAATTCGAGCATATGCGTCACTTTCATCAACTGCTGGAACCGGCAGGGGAAGAAGACAGCATGTGGTTGACGTCGCCGGCCCCCGGCCTGCTTGACTACCGACAGCCGCAACCCGGGATGGCGGCGGGCACTGAACTGGCGCTGATTATTCCAATACAGGCACTGCGACTACAGGTGGCTGTGCCCCTGGCGCAGCGTGAAACAGTGGCCGCGCTGGCGTTTGGCGACTGTGAAGTTCCCGTTGCAATGGTGAGCGGCATTGCCCACGAGTATTTCGTAGAGGCCTGGAGCGAGGTACTCAGTGCCAGTTGTCGGCGCCTTCCCGGCGAGCGACTGATGGTCACACCGGTGATGGCCGCAACGGGCTACAGCATCCCCCGCAGAGCAATAATGCAATGGCAGGGTGAGACAGCTGTGCTGATCCGCCAGGCCGGCAGCCTGACGCCGGTGACGGTAGAATTACTGACCACGGCAGACGACCACTATATCGTCAGCAGCAACGTCAGTCTTGACGGGCAGCGGGTACTCAGCACTTCGGTAAGTGCAGTACAGGGCATCCTCATGGGGCTGGGAGGCGAGTAGCCATGCTGGAGGCCATCATCCGCTTTTCTCTGACGCAGCGCCTGTTTGTGCTGATGCTGACCGCCGTGTTGTGCGCGCTGGGCATACGTGCCTGGCTGCAGATCCCCATCGATGCCTTTCCGGATATATCGCCCACCCAGGTCAAGGTCATCCTGAAGGCCCCGGGTATGACAGCCGAAGAAATCGAGCAGCAGGTGACCCAGCCTATCGAAACGGAACTGCTGGGCATACCGCAGCAGCAGATGCTGCGCTCCACCACCAAATACGCCATATCCGACATAACGCTGGACTTCACTGATGGCACGGACATCTACTGGGCCCGCCAGCAGGTCAACGAGCGCCTGACCAGTATCTGGGACGCGTTGCCCGAGGACATCAGTGGTGGCATAGCACCGATGAGCACACCACTCTCAGAAATGTTCATGTTCACCCTGGAAAACCCGCAGCTCTCACTGCTGGAACGCCGTGAACTGCTTGACTGGGAGGTGCGTCCGGCACTGCGTGCCGTTCCCGGCGTTGCCGATGTGAACGTGCTGGGTGGCTACGCCAAGACTTACCAGATCACGCCTCACCCGGCTGCCATGGCTGAACTGGGCATCAGCTTCGAGACACTGCAGAACACGCTGGTGCGCAACAACCTCAATGCGGGAACAGGCAGAATCGTGCAGGGTAACGATGTCTTGATCGCGCGCGCTTCGGGGCGACTAACGTCGCTGCAACAGATACGCGACCTGGTTGTCAGCAGCGCCGACCACCAGGTATATCGGTTGGACGATATCGCTACAGTAAGCATCGGCCACCTCAGCCGTTACGGTTCTGTTACCCGGGACGGAAAGGAGACCACCGAGGCACTGGTAATCGCGCTGAAGGACAGCAACACAGCGCAGGTGGTCGGCGCGGTGAAAGCAAAACTGGCGGAGCTGGAGCCCGCGCTGCCGCCGGGCACCGAGCTGAATGTGTTTTACGACCGCGCGGTGCTGATCAATACCGCGGTAGACACACTGTCCACTGCGCTGCTGCAGGCGGTACTCATCGTCATTGCACTGCTTGCAATCTTTCTGGGTGACTTCAGGGCCTCGCTGGTGGTATCGCTATCGTTACCCCTGGCGGCGCTTGCCACCTTTCTCCTCATGGAGCAGTATGGACTTTCCGCCAACCTCATGAGCCTGGGCGGCCTGGTTATCGCCATCGGTATGATCGTGGACTCTTCCGTGGTGGTAGTAGAAAACATCGCCACGCGCCTTGCTGAGAAACCGGGCCTGCCGCGACTGCACCTGGTCTATCGTGCCGCCAAAGACGTGGCCGTCCCCGTGGTGTCGGGAACACTGATAGTCCTGATCGTATTCTCTCCGCTACTGACGCTGATCGGGCTGGAAGGCAAGCTGTTCACCCCCGTTGCCATGACCATCGTATTCGCCATGGTTTCTGCGCTGGCGCTCTCACTGACGGTCATCCCCGTACTGGCCTCGCTGTTACTCACCGGTAACGCCAGCAAAATGCCCGGGCATATCCTGGCCTTGCAACGCGCTTATCGGCTGAGCCTGAAGCGCGTGCTGGACGCCCCGGGAGTGCTCCTGTCTGTGCTGGCCGTTCTGCTGACGGTAAGTGCGCTACTGTTTGGCTTTATTGGCAAAACATTCATGCCGCCACTGGATGAGGGAGACCTGATCGTCCAGTTGGAGAAGTCGCCGAGTATCTCCCTGCAGGCTTCAACCAGGCTCGACAAGCAGGTCGAGTTAGCGCTGCTTTCCCGGGTCCCGGAGATTAGGCAAATCGTGGCCCGCACCGGCTCTGACGAAATTGGCCTGGATCCCATGGGACTCAATGAAACGGATATTTTCATGGAGCTCAATCCCAGACACACCTGGCGCTTTGATGACAAGGAACAGCTAATAGGCGCGATCCGTGAAGTGTTACTGCAGTTTCCCGGTATCAACTTCGGTTTCACCCAGCCGATTGAAATGCGTGTGTCAGAAATGCTGACGGGCTCCAGCGGAGACCTGGCGATCAAAGTGTTTGGCAACGACATTGCCACCCTCGCCGGCCTGATAGATCAAATACAGCACCTGACCCGCGCCATAGAGGGTGCAGTGGATGTGCAAAGTGCCGTTGTCGAGGGTGGTCGATTTCTCGACCTGCAACTCCGGCAGGAGCTGGCTGATCGCCACGGCATGTCCGTTGAGTCACTGGGACGTTATGTCAAAGCGCAGTTGGAGGGCGTGATGGTTTCTGAAATCATCGATGGAAAAAAGCGTTTTCCGTTGGTGATTGCGAGCCGTGGCAGTGTGAATGACCCCTCCTCCAGCATCGCTGCACTGCAGCAACAATTAGTGGTGATGCCCGATGGGACGCTGGCACCGTTGCAAGCCATAGCCGATATCAGCTTCCGCGAGGGCCCACTGCTCATTGAACGGGAGCGCGGCAACCGCTTTGGCGTGGTGACCAGTAACGTCAGCGGCCGCGACATTGTCGGCTTCGTAGAGGAACTGGCCAGCGCCATAGCTGAGCAGATTGCCTTGCCGACAGGCTATTACGTGGATTTTGGAGGCGAGTTCGAGAACCAGAGAAGAGCCACCAACAACCTGATGATGGTCGTGCCGGTCGCCCTGTTGCTTATCCTGGTTATTCTGTTTACAACCTTCGGTTCAATGAAGATGGCGGGGCTGATTCTGGGCAATATCCCCTTCGCCCTGATGGGCGGTGTAGTGGCGCTGTTTATCAGCGGGGAATACCTCTCCGTTCCGGCGTCCGTTGGCTTTATCGCCCTGCTGGGCATCGCGGTGCTCAATGCCGTGGTCATGGTGAGCCACTTCGAGCAGAGCCGCAGCGTCATCATGGATTGCTCTACGCGGGTACTTGAAGGCGCCGTTAAACGACTGAGGCCCATCCTGATGACCGCCACCACGGCCATGTTCGGCCTGTTGCCACTGGTGTTCGCCAGCGGCCCGGGAGCCGAGGTCCAGCGCCCGCTGGCAATCGTGGTGATTGGTGGCCTGGTCACTTCAACCGTGACAACCCTTTTCCTGCTGCCCCTCGCATACCGCTGGCTGGAGAAGAACAAATGATTGAAGAACAGTTACTTACCGTTATATTCTCAGATGAAATCAAGGATGATATCGTGGACAGCCTGATCGCGATGGAGGCGTTATCGGGGTTCAGTTTGAGCCGCATAGACGGCTATAGCCGCCAACACAGCCAGTATGACGTGAAGGAACAGGTAGCGGGTTACCGGCAGATGTGGCGGGCCGAAGTCGTGCATCGAGTTGAGCAACAGGTGGCCCTGTTACGCTCCCTTGAAGAAACCGCGAGGGCAAGTCACCTGCGCTACTGGGTCACGCCCCTGAGTGCCAGCGGCACGCTGGGCGCGGCACAGGAGGTACCTTAACCCGCGGCCCTGACGCCTTTCGGAGCCCCGGAAAACCGGCGCTAGGCCAGCGCGCCCTCGGCCTCTTCCACGACAACGTCGAGCCTGTCCTCCGCCGCATTGAGACGCACTTTGGCGGTGCCGCCCGATCGGGCCAAATCACCGAACAGGACCATTTCCGCCAGGGGCTTCTTGATGTGCTCCTGAATGACACGCTCCATCGGTCGGGCGCCCATATGGCGGTCATACCCTTTCTCCACCAGCCAGAGCCTGGCGTCCTCGTCCACGTCCAGCGTGACGCGTTTTTCGTCCAACTGGCCTTGTAGCTCGGTGAGGAACTTGTCCACCACGGTGAGGATAACGTCTTCGCCCAGCGGCTCGAACTGCACGATCGCATCAAGTCGATTGCGGAATTCAGGCGTGAACATGCGGTTGATCGCTTCCATACCGTCGGTGCTGTGATCCTGCGTGGTGAAGCCAATCGTGCGGCGGCTGATGTTTTCGGCCCCTGCGTTGGTGGTCATCACCAGGATGACGTTGCGGAAATCCGCCTGACGACCGTTATTGTCGGTCAAGGTGCCGTGATCCATGACCTGCAGCAGCAGGTTGAACACTTCAGGGTGTGCTTTTTCGATCTCATCCAGGAGCACGACAGCATGGGGGTGCTTGGTGACAGCATCGGTGAGCAGTCCACCCTGGTCAAAGCCCACATATCCAGGGGGCGCGCCAATGAGCCGCGACACCGTATGCCGTTCCATGTATTCGGACATATCAAAGCGGATCAATTCCAAACCCAACTGCATGGCCAGCTGCCGTGTGACCTCCGTCTTGCCCACGCCAGTGGGGCCCGCCAACAGGAAGGAACCGATAGGCTTGTCGCCGGACTTGAGACCAGCTCGCGCCAGCTTGATCGATGTGGAAAGACTGGAGATCGCCTTGTCCTGGCCAAATACCACCATCTGCAGATTCTGCTCCAGCTTCTGCAACACGCCCTTGTCGTCGGAACTGACCGTTTTCGGGGGTATACGCGCAATCTTGGAGATCACCGACTCTATGTCGCCGACACCAACGACCTTCTTGCGCTTGGAGGGCGGCTGCAACTGTTGAAACGCACCGGCCTCATCAATCACATCGATGGCCTTGTCGGGGAGGAAACGATCCGTTATGTATCTCGCCGAGAGATCCGTGGCGACTTTCAACGCTTTGTCTGTGTAGCGCAGGCCGTGATGCTCTTCGAAGCGTGACTTCAGCCCCTTGAGAATCTTGTAGGCGTCCTCGGGGCTGGGCTCAAGCACATCCACTTTCTGGAAACGGCGACTGAGGGCTTTATCCTTGTCGAAAATTCCGCGGTATTCCTGGAAAGTCGTAGAACCCACGCAGCGCAGTTTGCCTGAGCTGAGCAATGGCTTGAGCAGGTTGCTGGCATCCATTACCCCGCCGGAGGCAGCACCCGCACCGATAATCGTATGTACCTCATCGATGAACAGAATGGCGTGATCACGTTTCTTTAACTCAGCCAAAAGACCTTTGAAGCGCTTCTCGAAGTCGCCCCGGTATTTGGTGCCCGCAAGCAGTGCGCCCAGGTCCAGGGAGTAGACCACTGCGTCCTGCAGCATTTCGGGCACATCGCCGTCGACAATCTTCTTCGCCAAACCCTCGACGATGGCAGTTTTGCCCACGCCGGATTCGCCTACCAGCAGCGGGTTGTTCTTGCGTCGGCGAGCGAGAATCTGGGCCACCCGTTCTACCTCCGGCCCACGTCCGATCAGCGGGTCGATATGTCCCGCCTCCGCTTCCCGATTCAGGTTGGTCGCGTAGCTGTCCAGGGGATTGCTCTCCCCCTCCTCGGCACCGGCGCTGTCATTTTCGAGTGACGGGGGTACCTCGCCGCCCAGCTCATTCTCTCCACCCACCTTGGAGATGCCGTGGGTGATGTAATTCACCACATCCAGACGAGCGATGTTCTGCGTTTTCAGGAAGAACACGGCCTGGCTTTCCGACTCACTGAATATCGCCACCAGCACGTTGGCGCCCGTCACTTCACTTTTCCCTGAGGACTGCACATGAAAAACTGCACGCTGCAGTACACGCTGAAAACCCAGGGTGGGCTGTGTGTCGCGGTCTTCGTCATCCTCGGCAATCAACGGGGTCGTGGCGTCGACAAACTCCACCAGGTCACCGCGCAGACCACCTATATCCGCGCCACAGGCTTTCAACACGCGTATCGCGTCATTGTTGTCCAGTAAGGCGAGCAGCAGATGCTCCACCGTCATGAATTCGTGGCGTTTGGCGCGCGCGCTTCGAAAAGCATCATTCAACGACTGTTCCAAATCCTTGCTCAGCATACTCTAACTCCTGGGCCTCAGCCCTCTGATGCCTCGATTTCACACAGCAGGGGGTGCTCGCAATCCCTGGCGTACTGGTTTACCTGCGCCGCTTTGGTCTCGGCGATATCACGGGTGAAGATCCCACATACACCCTTACCCTGGGTATGAACCGTCAACATCACGTGAGTAGCCTGCTCGCGATTCATGCGGAAGAACGTCTCCAGGACCTCCACGACAAACTCCATCGGTGTGTAGTCATCGTT
>NZ_PKUS01000035.1 GCF_002866825.1 Pseudohalioglobus lutimaris
TGGAAGAAGGCCGCTGTGATCGTGGTATACCCCCGAAAGGGAGTCAAAAGGGGTTCGACCGCTAGGGGATATACCACGATTGCAGTGGCCGCTCAGCTGGAAAGTGTCTATCAACTAAGCAACCCCGCTAATCTGCGATGAACCTTTTTTTTGCGCGCATTTTACTGTTACCCGCCGCTGCGCTTGTCAAGCCTGTGTGCCCGCTACGCAGCCGGCGCTGCCGATAGGCCGTTGCGCATGGCCCGAAAAATGTCTTGCCCGTCACACTTCTGCAAACGACAGGGAAAACCCCCACCTTTTCCTTGATCTCGCTCACATTCGGACTGGTACCATCCGCCATAATCGCCGAATCAAGCTATACGAGAAAGAAGAAGATGAACCATCGCAACAGCTCTGTTGCCAAGCGTGTTACCCAGGCCATGCGCGCCCTGCCACGGGACCATTTCATCGAGATGAGCGACCCGTCGCTGGTGGTTGGGCGCATTATCCCACCCACCAACGCGATATCCGAGATCCTCCAGCACGCGACAATCATGCCCGAACACAAAGTACTGCTGGTCGGCACTGGCGCTGGCTACGTGGCAGCCGTGACCAGCAAGCTGGCCGCACAGGTGGTTGCCCTGGAAATCGATTCCACCATGGCCAACCAGGCACAACTGCGCTTCAACGAGCTGGGCCTGCGGAACCTGGTCCAGCGCACCGGTGACGGCACAGCCGGTGCCGCAGACCTGGGGCCCTACGACCGTATCCTGGTATCCACCCCCCGTGTGGCCGACAAGGCAGAGCTGATTGCCCAACTCGCGGATGGCGGGCTGCTGCTGGCCATAGAACACGGCGAAAACAACAGCCCGATTCTCACCCGCTATGAAATCAGTGAATTGGGCGCGACTCTGCGTAAAGAGCTGGCCATGGTGGACTTTTCACGGGACACCGGCATGACCCTGCTGGACATGGGCATGGTCGACCAGGTGATGCTATCGGAGGCCCGACGCGTCGCGCGGGACAAGAAGCTACCCGTGATCAAGGTGTTGCGCGACAAACTCAACATGGAGGACGCAACACTCTATAAACGCCTCGCCGAAGAAAAAGCCATGCCCTTCGCCACCATTGAGGAACTGCTCCCGCAGGTGCAGCCAGAGTTGATGGAGGGCTTCTCACGCAGCTTTCTCGACAGTCACCACCTGATTCCACTGAAGGCAGACGGCCATAGCCTGCAAGTGGCCACCGACGACCCCGACAGTTCTATAGGCGACATCTTTCACATGTATCCCTATCAAGCGGTGGACAAGGTACTGGTCACGCCAAACGACTTCAAGCGGCTGTGGACCACCGTGGAGCTGTCACTGCAGGGTAACGCGGAGCAGCTCTGGACAGCCACCGCAAAGCTCAAGGAAGAGCAGGAAGACTTGCTTGATGGCGAGAAAAACAAGGTCGAGGCGCACCTGATCACACTCTGTGACGCCCTGCTGGTGGAAGCTGTCAGTGAAGGTGCCAGCGATCTGCACATCGAACAGTACAAGCATCGCGTTCGCATTCGACTGCGGGTCGATGGGGATCTTCACGACCTCAACCAGTACAAGCTGTCGCCACAGGATGCACGCGGCCTGATCAACGTTATCAAGATTCGCGGCGACATGGACATCGCCGAGAAGCGCCTGCCCCAGGGAGGTCGCTCGCAGCTGACCGCCGGTGGCGTTAATTACGATCTGCGTATTCAGGTGCAGCCCTCGCTGCATGGCGAAGCCGCGGTCATCCGCATGCTGCCGCAGTCCGGCAACATCGTCGCCATCGAGGACCTGGGCATGACGCCCAAACTTATGAAAGACTACCGGCGCCTGTTGCAGAACCCCTCGGGACTGGTGCTGGTGGTCGGTCCGACCGGATCAGGCAAGTCCACCACGCTCTACGCCGGTCTTTCGGAATTGGCCAAGGACGGGCGCCGCAAAGTGCTGACCATCGAGGATCCCATTGAATACTCCATCGAGGGCATACAGCAGACCTGGAGCCGCCCGGATATCGGCTTCAGCTTTGCCGACGGCATGCGCTCCTTTGTGCGCCTGGACCCGGACGTTATCCTGGTGGGGGAGATACGCGATACCGAAACTGCTCTGGAAGCGATTCGTGCGTCACAAACGGGACACGTGGTGCTCTCGACCCTGCACGCCAATGACGCGGTGGATGCGCTGCAGCGCATCTACGATCTGCAGGTCCACGCTAATTCAATTGCCAGTGAATTGATGGCCGTGATATCCCAGAAACTGGCCAAGCGCATCTGCCCCGAATGTCGCCGGGAGGTTGAGCCCGACCCGGCCATTCTCGCCGAGCTGTTTCCGGAAAGCGTGCCCGACAGCTTCCGCTGCTATGAAGGCGCCGGGTGTGAAGCCTGCAATGGCCGCGGCACCAAAGGACGTGTCGCCGTGGTGGAATACATGCAGGTCAACAGCGAAATTCGCACGGGGATCTCCCTGCAGTATCCCATCGCGCGATTGCGGGCCACAGCACTGGATTGCGGCTTGGTCACCATGCGCGACAGCGCCCTGGCCCACGTGGTTGATGGCACCATTCCCTTGTCTGAGCTGCCCCGGGTACTCCCCTCGGAACGTATGGCACCGGAAAAACGGGGTGCATGGTAGGTGAACGCCAAGCACATCCAGCGGCTGCCAGCGGAAATCTACTACGCAGACGAACTAAAGCGATTGCGCGATCAGGACCCCTGGCCCAAACCGCCGGGCTGGTCGCTTTCGCCGCGGGCGGTAGAGGCCTTTGTGCTCGGGGACAGCAGCCAGCAGACCACGGCAAAATTCGTCGCCCCCAGCGAAATCGTTACCCGGGTGATCATCTCACTGGCCACCCAACGCGGCGCGATGCTGGTGGGCGAGCCGGGTACCGCCAAGTCCTGGTTGTCGGAACTGATCTGCGCCGCAATTTGTGACGACTCCACACTGATTATCCAGGGCGGCGCCATAGAGACCGTGCAGCAACTGCTCTACACCTGGAATACCGCCATACTCGAACGCCAGGGCCCCTGTCTGGAGGCACTCATACCCGGGCCCATGTACCGCGGCATGGAGCGTGGCCTGCTGGTACGCTATGAAGAGATTGCCCGTTCCTCCCCTGCCCTGCAGGATGCCCTGCTCTCAATCATGTCAGAGCGATCAATCAACATACCCGAGCTGGCGGGTGAGCAAGGCACTCTTTATGCGCGCGATGGCTTCAACCTGGTCGCGACGTCCAACACCACGGATGTGGGCGTCAACGAAATGAGCTCTGCGCTCAAGCGCCGTATGAATTTCGAGACGATACGCCCGATCAAGTCAGTGGACGATGAAATTGGCGTAGTGATGCGTGAGGCGGAAAAAGCCCTGTTGGCATCGGGGGTGGATGTGCGACCGGATGAGGATATTGTTCGCGCGCTCGTGGTTATCTTTCATGAACTACGCAATGGCCAGTCACTGGATGGCCGCAGCACCGACCGGCTGGCCTCCGCGGTTATGTCCACGGCCGAAGCCGTGTCCGTGGCCCATGCAATGGGCGTTCACGCGTATTACTACCGGGACGGGAAAATGCAGGCGGAGGACTTTACCGATTTCCTGGTCGGGGCTGCCATTAAAGACAACAGCGCGGACCTTAAACGCATGAACCATTACTTCGAGACGGAGGTGGCGGTGAAAGAAGGGCCACTGTGGCGCACAATCCACCAGCGCTGGCAAACATCATTCCGCTACTGAGCACCCTGCCGCCGCCGAACTCAGGGCGCGTCAGATTCCTCGCGCAGGCGGATTGGACCAAACAGAGCCGGAAACCGGCCCTGGTAGTCGCGGTAGAAATTGCGGAAGTAGTCCATGTCCTGGACGACATCGCCAGACAGGCTCATTGCAGGGCCAAAACCACCCCGCTTCTGCGCAAAATCCAGAAATGAGGGCACGATGGGCACATCGGCACGCCGGGCGATATGATAGAAACCGGATTTCCAGTACTCCACCCACGCGCGTGTGCCCTCAGTGGGTACCACCAGAATCAGCTGCGCCCTGTCCCTGAACGCTTCCACCATTGAATCCACGGTGTTGCCATTGCGGTGGCGTACGATTGGCATGCCTCCCAGGGCACGCATCATCCATCCCAGCGGAGGCCAGAACAAAGAGTGCTTGGCCATCCACGTCACCTTCATTTCGAATGCAGCGGCGTACAGCAACATCAATGGGAAATCCCAGTTCGAGGTATGCGGTGCAGCGATCAATACATAACGCGGGGCCACTGGCCGCTCGCCTTCGAGTGACCAGCCGAACAGGCGCAGCGTCCATCTCGCCAGGGTTTTCTTCATCGGGTAATCCAAATGGGTGGGGGCGCAGATTATCATAGGATCTGGCTGATTACTCAACCGTGCCGGGCGAGGTAGCGATCCAGTGCGTTGGCGAAGGTCTGTTTGTCTCTATCATTGAGCGCGGGCGGGCCTCCACGCACTTCTCCGGTGGAACGCATGGTCTCCATGAAGTCACGCATGTTCAGACGCTGGCGAATGTTATTCCGGGTGAACTGCTCACCGCGCGGGGAAATCACCCCGGCGCCTTTATCGATGACCTCGGCGGCCAGCGGAATGTCTGAGGTGATGACCAGGTCGCCCTCCTTTACCTGCTGCGCGATGTAGTCATCAGCCAAGTCAAATCCCTGCGGCACCTGTCGGCAGGAAATGTACTCGGAGGCGGGAACGGTCAGTATATGGTTGGCCACCAGGGTAAGGGGTAGTTCCACGCGCACCGCGGCACGAAACAGGATTTCCCTGATTACCCTGGGGCAGGCGTCCGCGTCCACCCAGATTGAAATTGCCACTGCTCATGCTCCCTCGTTGCGCGCTACACATTTTAGCGCTTTGCGCGGTGGGCGACGCAAGCCTTTGTCGCACTCGATCGGTTAAACTGCGAGGCCTGCATGGAAAAAGGAGAGCGCGGTGATTGACTATCTTGACATCGAGGTCAGTGGACAGGGCCTGCACGCGTTTACAGGGCAGGTCAGCAAAGCAGTGTCGCGCTGCGGACAGCGCGAGGGACTCTGCACGCTTTTCATCCGTCACACATCCGCCAGCCTGCTGATCCAGGAGAACTACGACGACAGCGCGCGCCTGGACCTGGAGAACTGGCTCAACCGGCTGGTGCCGGAAAACGACCCTCTCTACACCCACACCCTTGAGGGACCAGACGACATGCCCGCGCATATCAAATCGGCGCTCACTGCGACCCAGCTGAGCATACCCTTCGCGGCAGGTGAGCTGTTGCTGGGTACCTGGCAGGGTATCTACCTGTGGGAGCATCGACACCATCCCTGCCGCCGGCAGGTCGTTGTGCACCTGTAAACGCAGGAGACAGCTTCAGCTTCTGTTCAGGATGCCCCGTTAACGTATCACCGGGCGTGCAGTTGCGCTCAACCAGGACAGCGCAAAGATGGCATCACAACGTTTACACGGCCTGGACTTCCTGCGCGCATTGATGATGAGCGGCACTTGCATCGCCAGCGACCCGTCATAGCCGGCACCAGGAGGTTGGCAGACCTGCGAAGCCGCGCTTACGGGCGAAACAACCGACGGGATTTCCACTGCATCGTTTTTCATCGTATGGTAACGGCCTGAACGTGAGATCAACGCCTCAATGGAATACCCATCGGCGCTCTCCTGAGCGGCGGGCAGAGCAGTGTAACGGGACCCTAACCGGCGGCGAAATCCGTCATTTTTTAGCTCCCCCTGACCAGGAAACAGGCAAGGCCATGCATGCAGCGCGAATGCCCAAGAGCAAACTCCATTGCGGCCTTCTGTGCCTCTGCGCCAGCCGAGCGCTGCGGTGAACGCGCCTCCCGCCTTTTCAAAGCAGGCACTGGCGTCGGCTTTACGCGCAATACTGCCCGCTGAGTGCCTGGTAGAAGACAAGGAAAGCCAGCGGCCTTTCGAGTGCGACGGGCTGTCGCTGTATCGCGAACTACCCCTGCTGGTGGCGCTGCCGGAAACGGTTGAACAGGTGCAGGCCATAATGCAGTGCTGTCACCGCCTGCAGGTACCCGTCGTTGCCCGTGGTTCCGGCACCGGACTGTGCGCCGGCGCGATGCCCCACCCCGAGGGTGTGCTGCTGGGCCTGTCGAAGCTCAATGCGATAATGGAGATTGACCCACAGGCGCGCACTGCCAGGGTGCAACCGGGAGTCACCAACCTGTCCATATCCGAGGCCGTCGCGCCCCATGGGCTTTACTACGGACCCGACCCATCCTCCCAGATCGCCTGCAGTATCGGTGGCAACGTGGCGGAGAATTCAGGCGGTGTGCACTGCCTGAAATACGGCCTCACCGTGCACAATTTGCTTTCCGTAGAAATGATTACTGCCCAGGGGGAACGGGTAGAACTGGGGAGCAGCGGGCTGGACAGCCCGGGTTACGACCTGATGGCGCTGGTGACGGGTTCCGAGGGACTGCTGGGCGTGGTAACGGCAGTCACGGTGAAGCTGCTGCCGCTGCCGGAGGTTGCCCGCGTGGTGATGGCGGGCTTCGACAGCGTGCGTGCCGCTGGTGATGCAGTGGGCGCCGTTATCGCTGCCGGCATCATTCCCGCCGGCCTGGAAATGATGGACGCCCTGGCGGTACAGGCTGCCGAGGACTTCGCCCATGCAGGCTATCCTCGCGATGCCCAGGCCGTACTGCTGTGCGAACTTGATGGCACCGAACAGGAAGTAGACCAGCATATCGCCGCTGTAGAGCGCATATTCACCGAGGGGGGCGCGACCACCCTGAGAGTATCGGCGAGCGACGCGGAGCGCGCCCTGCTCTGGAAAGGCCGCAAGTCAGCCTTCCCGGCGGTGGGCCGTATGAGCCCCGACTACTACTGCATGGACGGCACCATCCCCCGCAGCCAGGTCAGTCACGTACTGGAAGAGATCAGCAGGCTGTCAACAAAGTACCAACTTCGCTGCGCCAACGTTTTCCATGCCGGCGACGGTAACCTGCATCCGCTGATTATGTTTGATGGAGGCTGCGCTGAACAGGTCGCCCGAGCGGAACAATTCGGCGCAGAGATTCTCGAGCTGTCGGTGGCGGTCGGAGGCTGCATTACCGGAGAGCACGGCGTTGGCCTGGAAAAGCTTGCGCAGATGGAAAGCCAGTTCAGCATCGCAGAGCTGCACCAGTTTGAAGATATCAAGCACGCCTTCGACCCCGCCCTGACGCTCAACCCTGGCAAAGGCATTCCCATCCTCAAGCGCTGCCAGGAATATCGAGCACTGCCACGGAAGCACCAGCATGGCTGACCTGCTTGCCCACTTGCAGGCTCACGTGCGCGAGGCCGCCGCCAACGCCAGCCCCGTTGCCATACGCGCGGGCAACACCAAGAGTCACCTGGTCGGTCGCTACTGCCATGCGCGGCCGCTTGACGTCGGCGATCACCGCGGCGTTATCGATTATCAACCCGACGAATTGGTGATCAGCGCCAGGGCCGGAACGCCGCTGCCAGAACTGGAGTCCGTGCTGGCCGAGCACAACCAGGTGCTGCCCTTCGAGCCTCCGCGCTACGGCGGGCGCGCCACCCTGGGCGGAACGCTGGCCTGCAATCTTTCCGGGCCCGCGCGCCCGTGGCTGGGCTCGGTTCGCGACGCGGTGCTGGGAGTGCAGTTGATCAACGGTGAGGCACAAGTGCTCAACGTCGGCGGCAAGGTAATGAAGAATGTTGCCGGTTATGACGTCTCGCGCCTGCAGGCAGGTGCGCTGGGCACGCTGGGGGTGATCACCCAGATCCACCTCAAAGTGTTGCCACGCGCACAAGCGACACAAACCCTGGCCTATGAAATGACAGCGTCGCAGGCCCTGGAGACCATGTGCTCCCGCGCCCGGGAGCCCAGGCCGCTGACGGGCGCCTGCTGGGTAAACAACCGGCTTTTCCTGCGCCTGGCGGGAGCCGCAAGCGCTGTGCGCCACACCGCGAGCCAGTGGGGAGGTGAACAGCTTGACGACGAGATCTGGTCGCAGCTGCGGGAAATGAGCCACCCTTTTTTCGCCGGGAAAGCCCCTCTCTGGCGGCTGTCTACCGCTCCCAACGCGCCCCACTGCGAAGGTGTCGAACAGTGTATCGACTGGGGCGGCGCGCAGCGCTGGTTGCGCGGTGAGGCCCGGTCACTGGACCTGCCTCGCGGTGCCCACCTCAGCCTGTTTGCCGGCGGCGACCGCGATACGGAAGTTCGCGGCGCCCTTGACCCGGTGCAGCAGCGACTGCAACAGCGCCTGAAAAAATCTTTTGACCCCGCGGGCATTTTCAACCCCGGGCGTCTCTACAGCTGGATGTAGCATCATGCACGTAGACTTGCACCCACGCTATGCGGATGACGCGGCCGCCACCGAGGCCAGCGGGTTGATCAGCGCCTGCGTGCACTGCGGGTTCTGCCTGGCAACCTGCCCCACTTACCTGGACAGTGGCGACGAACGCGACAGCCCCCGTGGGCGTATATACCTGCTCAAGCAGTTGCTCGAAGCGGGAGAGGCCGGCCCGGCAACCCGCCGTCATCTGGATCGCTGCCTCACCTGTCGCAGTTGCGAAACCACCTGCCCTTCAGGGATGCAATACGGCAAGCTCCTGGATATCGGCAGGGGCATGATTGAGACCGAGGCACCGCGTCCGTTTCTCGAACGCGCCTGGCGCCGTGCGCTGCGCCTGGTGTTTTCCCGGCCTGCCCTGTTTGCAATGGTGTTGCGTCCGGGACAATGGTTGCGCCCACTGCTGCCACCCGCGCTGGCGCGCAAGATACCGGCACCACAGACCGTGGGCCCGCGACCAGACAGGCAGCATGCGCGTCGTATGCTGGTGCTGGAAGGCTGCGTGCAGGGTGCTGCCACGCCGGCAACCAATGCAGCAGCGACACGTCTGCTCGACAGTCTGGGTATCAGCCTGGTTGCCGCACCACGCGCGGGATGCTGTGGCGCGGTGAACTATCACCTGGGCGCCCACCAGCAGGGCCTGGATAATATGCGCGCCAATATCGATGCCTGGTGGCCTGAAATTGAAGCCGGCGCCGAGGCGATCGTGTCCAGCGCTACCGGCTGTGGCAGCATGATCGCCGACTATGGCAAGCTGCTGGCCTCAGACCCTGCTTACGCGGATAAAGCCGAACGCATCGCCCAGCTGCATAAGGACATCGCCCAGGTGATCGCCACCGAGGGACTCGCGAAGCTCAAGCTTGCGCCGGACGCAAGGAAGATCGCCGTTCACGTTCCCTGTAGCCAGCAACACGCGCTGGGACAGGGCACGGCGGTGACAGACATACTGCAGGGCCTGGGATTCCAGCTGGCCGTCACCCGGGACGACCATCTCTGCTGTGGATCGGCCGGCACCTACTCCATACTGCAGCGCGAGCGTAGTGAGCGACTGCGCAGGAACAAGCTGGCGGCACTGGAGACGGATAAGCCTGCGCTCATCGTGACCGCCAA
Source organism: Pseudohalioglobus lutimaris (assembly GCF_002866825.1). Taxonomy (GTDB): domain Bacteria; phylum Pseudomonadota; class Gammaproteobacteria; order Pseudomonadales; family Halieaceae; genus Halioglobus; species Halioglobus lutimaris. The sequence goes on from NZ_PKUS01000035.1 coordinate 9,445, forward strand.
TGTGGGCTGCCAACTGCACCTGGGCGAGGACAGCAGTGTGCCCGTACGCCACTGGGTCGAATTCCTCGACGAGGTCGCGCATGGCGGGCGTTAAGGGCGGAAACGGCTAAATAATTGCCTGTCGCGCCGGTTTACTGTATTAACGAGAACTCGAATAAAAAGGACCGACACATAATGAACCAATCCGTCGACAAACTGGTACTACAGGCCGCCTTTGATCGCGAGCAGCGCCATCCGCAACGCGTATTCATGACACAGCCGATTAACGGCGAAGTGACCGAGTACACCTGGGGTGAAACGCTGGACCAGGCCAGGCGCATGGCCGCCCATCTGCGTTCTCTGGATCTACCCGAGAACAGTAATATCGCCATGATCTCCAAGAACTGCGCCCACTTTGTGATCGCTGAACTGGCGATCTGGATGGCAGGCCACTGCACCGTGGCGCTGTATCCGACACTCAACGCCGACACCGTGGCCTACATTCTCGATCACTCGGAGGCGCAGTTGCTGTTTGTCGGCAAGCTCGATAACTGGGAACACATGCAAGCCGGTGTAAAGGATAGTCTGCCCAGGATTGCCCTGCCGCTGGCGCCGCCGAATGATTACGACAAGTGGGACGAGATCATCGCCCGCCATGAGCCGATAAGTGACAACCCGGTCTGGCCCGCAGAGCAGCGCGCCCTGATCTGCTACACCTCCGGTAGCACAGGCCGCCCCAAGGGCGTGGCCCACTCATTCGGTTCGATTTCGGTACCCGCATCACTGCAGGGCCAGGTGCTCGACATCAACGAAGGCGACCGCATCATTTCCTACCTGCCCCTGGCACATGTGATGGAGCGGGCGCTGGTGGAAGCGGGCTCTATCTACCAGGGGGTGCATGTGTTCTTCGCGGAAGAACTGGATACCTTCCTCGCGGACCTGCGCCGGGCCAGACCCACTCTGTTTATCAGTGTGCCGCGACTCTGGCTCAAGTTTCAGTCAGGTGTGTTCCAGAAGTTCCCCGAGGAGAAACTGGAGCGCCTGCTGAAAATCCCCATCATCAAAAACATCGTGCGCAAAAAAGTGCTGGACGGCCTGGGACTGGGCAGCGTCCGCCTTGCCGCCAGCGGCTCGGCACCCATCCCGCCAGACCTGATCAAATGGTATGACAGGCTTGGCCTGAAGATAATGGAAGGCTACGGCATGACCGAGGACTTCGCCTACTCACACATGTCTACCGAAAACCAACGGGCACCCGGCTACGTGGGCGCGGAAGCACTGGGTGTTGAGTCGCGGATATCCGCAAGCGGCGAAATTGAAATCAAGTCACCCGGCCTGATGCTCGGCTACTACAAGGAGCCCGGGCTGACCGCCGAGGTCATGACCGAAGACGGCTTTTTCAAAACCGGTGACCGCGGCGTTTATGACAACGGCTTGCTGCGCATCACCGGACGCGTAAAAGAATTGTTCAAAACCAGCAAAGGCAAATATGTGGCCCCGGTCCCGCTGGAAAACCTGATCAGTGCCGACAGCATAGTCGAGCAATGCTGCGTCGCCGGTTCCGGTCGTCCCGCGTGCTATGCCGTACTGCAACTGGCCGAAGCGCTGCGCGAAAGTCTCGATGATCCCGCCTTTCGCGAGAAAACCAGCGCTCACCTGGAACAGCTGCTGCACAGCGTCAATGGACAGGTGGAAGGCTATGAGCGGCTGCAGTTTCTGGCCGTTGCACGCGACTCCTGGCAGGTAGAGAACGAATTCCTGACCCCTACCCTGAAAATCAAGCGCAACGTCATCGAAGCGGCCTACGAGCCGATGCTGGACCAGTGGTACGCATCAGGTCAGAAGGTTATCTGGCAGGATTAGTATGCCAGAGGTCAGCGTCTACTATCTGGACATGCGCTCCAGGGAGCAGTTACGGGCGTGTCCGCCAGCCCCCGGCCTGCTGCTGATGGAAGCGGAAGTGAAACAGTTTGCCCTCAATCGCTTTCTCTACACACAGGTTGGCGGCGACTGGCAGTGGACCGACCGGCTCAGTTGGAGCGAACGGCAATGGCGAGACTACGCCGAGGCTGACGACCTGCGCACCTGGGTGGCCTACGTGGAGGGTTCTCCCGCCGGTTACTTCGAGCTGCAAAGCCAGCCAGAGCACGCAGTAGAGATCTGTATTTTTGGCCTCGCCCGGCCTTTTATCGGCAAAGGACTGGGCGGCCCGCTGCTGACACAAGCTATCGAGCAAGCATGGGACTGGGGCCAGACCCGTCGGGTGCTGGTCAACACCTGCTCCCTGGACCACCCTTCTGCCCTGGCCAATTACCAGGCTCGTGGTATGCAGTTATACCGCACCGAGGTCGAACAAGGCTGAAGCCTCAGGGCGTGGCGGTTCTCGCCCTCAGCAACAACTCCAGGCGACTCTGCGCCAACAGCACTGACCGCTGGACCTCAAAGCCATCCAACAGCGTATTCAGACGCCCCTGGGAATGTGGCGCGTAGCCCGGTAGCGCAGCGGGACGGGGCCGCAGTAGCAGCTCGGCGGACGAAACCATCGAGTATTTGTAATCCTGCTGCGGGCTGCGGGTGTTGTGTACACCAAAACAGTGCGCAAAAGCGCCGGGGGCAAGATGGGGCCGTAGCGTGTCCATCAGGGCGGAAACAGCCTCGGCATCAAGGTAATTGAACAGGTCCCAGAACAGGCATAGATCGAAGCGCACTTCATGCGGGAAAAACAGTAACTCACGCAGTTGCCGGCGCGTGATCTGCTCATCCTCCTCGTCTACTGCAAGCGGTAGCTCGGCAAACAGGTCGTTGTTATATAACCTGCAGGGAAGACCGGACAGAAACGCCATCGTTTCCGGCTGCACGGGACCGACGTGTAATATCGTCATTTGCGGCATGTTTTCCAACGCCGCAAACACATCGGGCAGCAGCTGGCTGCTCTGCTGCTCATTCATGGGAAAGACTAACCGTCAGAATCAGCCGCTTTTCAGGTCCAGCTCGGGCGCTGAGGAGCCGGCTTCCACCGAGGCTTTGGGGGCCAGCGCGACCTTGGCGGCAGGCTCACCGGGGTTCATGTCAATGGCGCCCTTGAAGATGGCACCATCCTCCAGGGTCATGCGCGGCGCAGTGATATTGCCACGTACATTACCCGAGCGTGAGATCATCACCATTTCATTGCCGCGAACGTCACCGGACACCTCACCATCAATACGCACAATGCGAGCGATGATGTCGGCATTAACCTTGCCGGACTCCCCCACTGTGAGCTCATGGGCTCCCAAATCGATAGTGCCCTCAACCTTACCCTGGATGAGCAGGTCCTCATCTCCAGTGACGGTGCCTTTGATCTCGATACTGGGTCCTATCATGGCAGTACTCCTTGATGCTGAAGGGGTGTTGCTGGTCGCCGAAGGCGAAGCGGAAGAAGACGAAGCCGCTGGGCGTGCACTCGTCTGCGGCGTCGAAGATGGCGCCTGCTTGTTCTTATTGCGTTCAAACATCGAAATGTTCACCTCGCTCAAACCGGGCCAGACATCGTACCAGCGGCTTTTGGCTGGAGCCAGAGGCAAACTCGAGATTTTGGCCAAAACCTTGCAAAGGACGAATTCGTTATATCGAATGCATTTTTTCAGAACAAATCGTTGTTGGCGAAGCTAGCCCGGCTTTGCTTCTATTAACCAGTGCCTGCGGGCACCCTTCGCTGTATTGCTTCGCAGTTTGCGTCAAATACACGTACCTACAATTGAATCCAGCACCGCCAGCGGTGTGCGGGACATGGGTCCCGCGGCCTCGCGCGTTGCTCACGTCCCCCCGGAGGTTTTCTCTATGAGAAGACAGAAGCGCGACATGAATTCCAGAGCATTCGACAAAGGTTACCAGGCAGGCGTGACAGGACGCAGCCAGGACGACTGCCCCCACGAGAACGATGCGCATCGACAGAGCTGGATCTCCGGCTGGCGCGAAGGCCGCTGCGACCAATGGGATGGTCTGACCGGCATCTCCGGGTTCCACAAAATACGCGCAGTCTGAACACCCTCCACCAGTCGGCGCCCTGATTCAGGGCGCCACAGCGCCGCGCAGGCTGCTCTGGGCCAGATCCAGCAGCTCGCGGTTTGCCACTGCAAACATGGCGAAATCGGGAGACTCGTTAGCGTGTAGCTGTGCAAGCATGTCCTGCCAGCGACCCAGCAACACCTGTTCCTCCCCTTCCCAGCGCTGCACACAGGTCAGTATATTGCCGTCCTCAGGCATATACCTCAGCGCGCCCACTGCCAATGTGCGCTGCTGCCACTCCAGGTCCTCGAGATAGGTGTCGCGAGCCATCGCCTGCCACTCATTCTCAATCTTGGACGACAGTATCTGCGCGCTAAACCAGTCCAGCTCCAGGCGCTCGCCCATAAAGAAGTAGAGTCTGGCCACGTCCTGCATCGGCGCTTCAGTTTCCCCCGATACCTGGATAATACCCAGTGCCGTGTATATCTGGTGTGTACTGGCGATGCGCGCGGCGAGGTCTTCTCCTACACCCTGCTCCAGGTATTGCTCATACGTCGCCTGGTATTGCTCTGCAGCGCGACCGCGCAGCATATCCGGAAAAGCATCCCCCAGTTGCTCAAGGCCGCCGCTGAACTCTTTCACCAGCGGTGTCGGCATCAGTTCGTGCCGGCGATTGCGCAAAAACCAGCGCGTGCCCCGCTTAACCAGGCGCAGCAACTTGAGCATCATGTCCAACTGCACATCACTGGGCACCTTGTGGTCCAGTAGTTCAATCCAGTCCCACAGCTCGCGCAGCCGGAACAGCTCCATTACCGTGATGTAGGCCCTGGCTACATCTGCCGCGGAGGCGCCGGTCGCCCTGGCCTGGCGCAGCACAAAATTCAAACCCATGCGGTTGACGATATCGTTGGCCAATTGCGTGGACATAATCTCCCGGTGCAGGCGGTGGCCCTGCAGTTCGTCACCATAATGAGCCAGCATCTGCGGGGGAAAAGCGGTGGTGACCATGTCCGCCAGATAGGGATCAGCACCGAGGTCTGAATCAATCAACTGTTCCTTCAACACGGCCTTGCTGTAGGAGATAAGCACCGAAAGCTCCGGACGCGTCAACGCCTGCCCGTTGGCCCGCCGCTCGGTCAATTGTTCCTCCGTGGGGAGAAATTCCAGGGCGCGGTCGATACGACCGGCCTCTTCGAAGGACTGGATAAAGCGGCGGTATTCGCCGAACCGCTCCTCGGCCTGCATTTCCACCAGGCTGATCGCCTGCACCTGCCGGTAGTTGTTTTGCAGTACCAGTCGTGAAACGTCATCCGTCATCTCAACCAACAGCGTATTGCGCTGTTTCTCGGTGAGATCGCCGCGATTCACCACGGCATTCAACAAAATCTTGATATTGACCTCATGGTCAGAGCAGTCCACACCGCCCGCATTATCGATGAAGTCGGTATTGGAGCGCCCTCCGGACAATGCGTACTCCACCCGGGCCAGCTGGGTCATACCGAGGTTGCCGCCCTCCCCGATCACCTTGCAGCGCAAGTCACTGCCATTGACCCGCAGGCCGTCGTTGGCCTTGTCGCCTACGTCCAGGTGCGTCTCGCGGGATGACTTCACATAGGTACCGATTCCGCCGTTCCAGAGCAGGTCCACTCGCGACCTGAGCAGTCGTGAAATCAACTCGTTGGGCGTCAGCTGCTGGGCCTCGATATCGAAACATTCGCGCATCTGCTCTGAAATCGGTATTGATTTGGCGTTTCGTGAAAAGACGCCACCTCCGGCGGAGATCAGTTCCTTGCTGTAGTCGGCCCAACTGGAGCGGGGCAGATGGAACAGACGCTCACGCTCTGCGTAACTCGACGACGCATCTGGCGTGGGGTCAATGAAAATGTGCATGTGGTTGAAGGCCGCTACCAGGCGTATGTGCTGCGACAGCAACATGCCGTTTCCAAACACGTCGCCGGCCATGTCACCGATACCCACAACCGTAAAGTCCTGGTTCTGTACATCGACACCCATTTCACGGAACAGGCGCTGCACGGATACCCATGCGCCCTTCGCGGTAATGCCCATCTTCTTGTGGTCATATCCCGCACTGCCCCCGGAGGCAAATGCATCGCCCAGCCAGAAGTCGTAATCCGCCGAGAGACTGTTCGCAATATCGGAGAACGTGGCCGTGCCCTTGTCGGCTGCAACCACCAGGTAGGGGTCATCCTCGTCCTTCGCCACCACATGTGGCGGACGGATCACTGCCACATCGCCGCGATTGTCAGTGATATCCAGCAAACCGCGAATAAACAGCTTGTAACACTCAATTCCCTCCTGCTGCACCTCATCACGCGACATTTGCGCATTCAACTGGCGTGCGACAAATCCACCTTTGGCTCCCACCGGAACGATGACGGCGTTTTTCACCTGCTGCGCCTTCACCAGCCCCAGTACCTCGGTGCGGAAGTCTTCCTGGCGATCGGACCAGCGCAGACCGCCGCGCGCAACCTTGCCACCGCGCAGGTGCACACCTTCCATTCTCGGCGAGTAGACATAAACCTCGAAAAGCGGAACCGGCCTGGGAATATCAGGAATAGCGGAGGGACGCAATTTGAAGGAAATGTAGGGCTTGAGGCTACCGCCCACCTCGTGCTGGAAAAAGTTGGTGCGCAGCGTGGCCTTGATCAGCTTTACATACTGGCGAATGATGCGATCCTGCCCCAGGTTCCCCACCTCCTCCAGCGCAGCGAGAATACGCTGCTCCACGTCCAGTTCACGCTCGCCGCGCCAGTCTTCATCACCATCAAAGACCGGTGAGAACCGCGTGAGGAAGAGTTCGACAATCAACGCCGTGATGTGCAGATGCTCCGCCGTGGTTTCGGCGATGTACTCAAGACTGTAGGGGAAATTGAGTTGCAGCAGGTAGCGGGCATAGGCGCGCAGCAGCGCGATTTCCCGCCAACTCAGGCGGGTACCTATCAACAGGCGATTAAAGGAATCGCTCTCCGCCTCGCCAAACCAGATGCGTGCGAACGCATCCTCAAACTCCTCCTTCACCTGCTCCAGGTCAACGTCGTCGGCCAGCCCATAGAGCATGGTGAATTCCTGCACCCAAAAACTTTCTCCGGAGGCAAGGCGTATGCCGTAGGGGCGTTCATTGACAACGCGCAGGCCCAGGTTTTCCAGTATCGGCAGTACGTCTGATAGCGGCAGGCTGCTTCCCTTGTTATACAGGCGCAGGTGCAGCGCATCCTTACCGGCATCCAGCGGCCGATACAGCGACATAGCCAGGCGTTCCCCGTTCGCCAGGCGCAGGAACTTTTTGATATCCGCCACGGCCATGCGCGGGTCAAAATCATCGCGATAGCCGGGAGGGAAACCGCTGCCCAAAAGTGCCGAGTACTGGCTGCCCAGTTCTTCGCCAAACTCCTCTACCAGCCGGTTGGCAAGTCGGTCCGACCAGGCCAGGGTTGCCTGCACTATCCGCTCTTCCAGTTCGTTGTCGTCATAGTCAAGCGGCGCGGCAGGGTCCACGCGTAGTACAAAGTGACAACGCACCAGGATAGATTCGGAAAAATGCGTATTAAACTCCGACTCTTCCGCCGCGAATGCCTCGGATAGAATCTGTTCTATCAGTGCCCGCAACTCGGTGGTATAGCGGTCGCGGGGGACGTAAACAATACAACTGACAAACTTGCCGTGCGCATCCCTGCGCACGAATAGCCGCGTCTGGCGGCGCTCCTGTATACGGTTGATCGCGTTAACCGTGTTGTACAGGTCGACAATACTGGACTGGAACAACTCATCGCGCGGGTACAGCTCCAGCACGCGAGCCAGTTCCCGGGTCTCATGTTCGGCCCAGTCCATATGCGACATTTCCATGACCGCCTGCACCTTGCGCCGCAGGATGGGAATGTACTTGGGGTTCATGGTGTAGACGGAAGACGTATACAGGCCGATAAAGCGATGTTGGCCAACGACTTCTCCGGCAGCGTTAAATTCCCGAATCTCTACGTAGTCGGGATAGGTCAGCCGATGCACCCGCGAACGCAACCGCGATTTGGAGAAGCTCAATTGCCGCCGCTGCAACTCTTCATCGGACATGCTGGCCATATCCGCTTGCAGGTCGGCGACCCCGCGGGTCTGGCGAAAGCGCAGCAGGCCCAGGCGACTGTCCTGGCAGGCAGTTACTCGCGGCTGCGGGCCGCTGCGGTCCACCTCCAGGTGTTCATAGCCCAGCAGCGTCATATGGTGCTGGCGCAGCCAGACCAGAAAGGCTCCCGCCTCATCGCGCAGATCGGGCTCGGCGCATTGACTGGCAGCAATCATCTCGACGACTTCGTCGAGGCGACTGCTCATAGCTCCAAAATCGTCGACCACGGTCTCTACTTCAGCAAGTATGTCCAGCAACGTCTGGCGCAGTTCGTCCAGGTCATCGGGACGCGAGTGACGGGCCAGCTCAAAATACACCAGCGCTTCGCTGGGAAAGTGATCGTCGGCATCCTCACTATGACCCAGCACCTCGGTAAGACTGCCATCGGCGGCCCGGTGGACGGCGAGGTTGGTACTGGCGATGACGCGGATAGGCAAGTTGCGCCGATTGATCTCGCCGCGCAACGAGGCGGTAACGAAGGGTATCCCACGGCAGTGGATGACCAGAACCGTGCGCGTGGTCTCCCAGCCGTGCTTATGTAATTCGGGATTGAAAATAAGCAGCCGCGGAACCGCTTCCAGGGGAGCCCGCATCAGGTTGAGCAGGTATTGCAGGCAGCCATAAAGATTATCGACGGACCTGCCGTGCATATCCTCGGCGGCGAAACGCCGGAAAAACGTGTCGGCCAGGTTGCAGAGGGAGTCCTGCGAGGCTGGATCTGCCTCCGCCCGGACGCGCTTATCGAGATCAGTCAGCAGGCTGGTCTTCATCTTTTCCCAGATCATTGTTCTTATCCCTGTTCAATTCCCACGACTCGACCGGTCGTCGAGACACCCCCAAGTCTAGCCCAAAGCCCTGCCCTGTAGTGCCTGAACCGGAACTTTTCCTACGGTGAAAAGTCACAGAATGCGCCGGATGTCAGCGAAGCTGGACCCTGCAACAGGGTGCGCTACAATGCCTGCCTTCCGGAAACAGCAAACCTCAACCAAAAAACAGGAGAACGCGTTGGCAAACGCAGACGTCAGGGCATTGCAGGGATGGCTGAGCGGCCAGATTATTGGCCAGTCTCACCTGGTAGAACGACTCATCATTGCGCTTCTCGCGGACGGCCACCTTCTGGTGGAAGGCGCCCCGGGGCTGGCGAAAACACGTGCAGTGAAGAGCCTGGCTGATGGAATCGAGGGTGATTTCCAGCGCATACAGTTCACCCCGGACCTGCTTCCCGGGGACGTTACCGGGACCGAGATCTACCGCCCGCAGCAGGGGAGTTTTCACTTCCAGCGCGGCCCGATCTTTCACAACCTGGTTCTGGCTGACGAAATCAACCGGGCACCGGCAAAGGTGCAATCGGCGTTGCTCGAGGCCATGGCGGAGCGCCAGGTGAGCGTGGGCTCCGAAACCTATGACCTGCCAGCACTGTTCCTGGTCATGGCGACGCAGAACCCCATCGAGCAGGAGGGCACCTATCCCCTGCCGGAGGCGCAACTCGACAGATTTCTGCTGCACGTCAATGTGGACTACCCGGACGCGGCTGCCGAGGCTGAGATCCTGCGCCTGACTCGCGCAGAAGCCAGCGCCCCGGCCAGCGCAAGCCCCCAACCCCTGCCCCAGGAGAGCGTATTCCAGGCCAGGGCCGAGGTGCTGTCCATGCATATGTCCACCGCCGTGGAGGACTATATTGTGCAGTTGATCATCGCCACGCGGTCTGCCGGGCACTACAGCGACCAGTTGGCGCAATGGATTGAATACGGCGGCAGCCCCCGCGCAACCATCGCCCTGGACCGCTGCGCGCGCGCCCACGCCTGGCTGGCGGGCCGTGATTTTGTCGGCCCGGATGATGTGCAAGCCGTGGCGGCTGACGTGTTGCGTCATCGCCTGCTGCTGAGTTTTGAGGCTGAGGCCGCCGGTGTGACGCCGGACCAGGTAATCCAGGAACTGTTGGCACTGGTTCCTGTAGGCTGATGCAGCAGGCAGATATTGCAGGTCCGGCGCGAGGTGCCTACGCCTCCCTGGAGGCGCTGATCGCCCTGCGCTTTCCCGCGCGACAACTGCAGCTCGCCCGCCGCAACCGCGCGCTGAGTAGCCTCACCGGCCCCAACAAGTCCAATTTCCGCGGCCGCGGCATCGACTTCGAAGAGGTGCGCAGCTACCAGCCTGGTGACGATATACGCAGCATTGACTGGCGGGTTACGGCGCGCACCGGAGACGCCCATACCAAGCTATTCAGGGAAGAGCGGGAGCGCCCGGTGATCGTGGTGATAGACCAGCGTCCGCCAATGTTTTTCGGTTCCAGCCACTGCTTCAAATCGGTACTGGCGGCGCACCTGGCCAGTCTCCTTGGCTGGGCGGCACTGGACGGCGGAGACCGCGTCGGCGGCCTGGTGTTTAACGGTGAAACGCACCGGGAGCTGCGCCCCCGTCGCTCCCGGCGCACGGTACTGGCCCTGCTGTCGCAAATCGCCACGTACAACCAGGCCCTGCCACTGGATCGCGCAGTCAATGAAGAAAGCTTCGCCGAGATGCTGGCCAACCTGCGCCGCATTGCCAGGCCCGGAAGCAACATCTACCTGGTCAGCGATTTCCACGGTGCGACCAGTGAAGATGCACGCAAGCACCTGTTTCAGCTGGCCCAGCACACGCAGGTCACCGCGCTGGCCTGCAGGGATCCGCTGGAGGCGCGGTTACCGCGAGCCGGTCGCTATGCCGTCACCGACGGTACAGCACGCAGCGAACTGAATACCGCGGATCGCAGCCTGCGGCAGCGCCATGCCGCCACCGTAAGTGAACGCGAGGCAAGCCTGCACAGTCAGTTGCTGCGTCTGGGGATCCCCTTGCTGCAGGCCAGTACCGATGCCGCCCCGCTCTCGCTGCTGCAAACCTATTACGGGCAGTCGCGCCGATGAATCCTGCGGACCCACTGGCCCAGCTCCACCCCCTGCGCGACCCCGCTGCGATCGGCTGGTGGCCACTCGCGCCGGGCTGGTGGTTGCTGCTGGCGCTGCTGTTAGCCGGCCTGGCGCTGGCCATCTGGTGGTTGCTGCGCCGCTACCGACGCAACGCCTACCGCCGCCGGGGCACGCGCGCACTGCAGTCCATTCGCTTGCAGTGGCAGGACTCGGGCAACGCCGCGCACTGCCTGGGTCAGGCCAATGCGCTGCTCAAGGCGGTCGCCCTTCAGGCGTACCCGCAACGTGACGTGGCCGCTGTCAGCGGTGCGAACTGGCAGCAGTTTCTCAATGCACACATCGACAACCAGCGGCAATTCACACTCTCGGCGCTGGAATCCCAGTACCAGGCCAATGTCGACGGTGTTGATCTGGAGGATCACCTCGATCTGGTGGCGCACTGGATCGCTCACCACAGGGTAGACTCATGATCGAATGGCAATGGCCATGGATGCTGCTGCTGGCCCCCCTGCCCTGGCTGGTGCGCCGCTTTGCGCCGCCCATGCAGGGTCGCGAGCCGGCGCTGCGTGCACCCTTCTTTAGCCAGTGGCAGCAACTCAGTGAGGCCCAGGCCGGCGGCTCAGGCCATACTGCCAGACTGCCTGCGCTGGCCCTGTGGTTACTGTGGCTGTTGTTACTGCTCGCTGCCGCCCGGCCGCTCTGGGTGGGCGAGGCTATCGAACTGCCCAATAGCGGCAGGGACCTGATGCTCGCCGTGGACATCTCCGGATCGATGAAGCTGGAGGATATGGAAATGTCAGACCAGCTCGTCAGCCGCATCCGCGCGGTGAAACAGGTAGGTAGTGACTTTATCGAGCAGCGTGAAGGCGACCGTATGGGGCTGATCCTGTTTGGCAGTAACGCCTATGTACAGTCGCCCCTGAGCTTCGATACGGCCACTGTGCGCCGCTTTCTGCTGGAAGCGCAAATCGGCTTCGCTGGCCAGGAGACCGCGATCGGAGATGCCATTGGGCTGGCCGTCAAGCGCCTCCGCGAACGCCCTGCCCAGAGCCGGGTGCTGATTCTGCTCAGTGACGGTAAAGACACTGCCAGCTCGGTGCAGCCGCTGGACGCAGCAAAACTGGCCGCCGACCTGGGTATCCGCATTTACACCATCGGCATTGGCGCTGATCGACTGACCATGCCCGGACTGTTTGGGTCAAGCTTTGGTGCCCGGCAGATCAACCCCTCAGCAGAGCTGGATGAAGCGGGCTTGCAAGAAATTGCAGAGCTCACCGGTGGGACCTATTTCCGCGCCCGTAATCCCGCAGAGCTGGCCAGTATCTACCGCCTGCTTGATCAGCTTGAGCCCATCGAAGTCGACAGTGCCACCTATCGTCCACGGCAGGCGCTGGGTTACCTGCCCCTGCTGCTCGCGATGGCCGTGAGCTTTGCCATGGCATTGCGCCACCTGTGGAAGACGGCTGGCTGGCGACAGCGCGACGCGGGTGAGGAGACAGTATGAGCTTCCACTTGCTGCGACCGGAATGGCTATGGGCACTGCTGCCAGCGGCAGTGCTGGCGGCCCTGTTGTGGCGACTGCGCAAGCGCAGCGGCAGCTGGAGCTCAGTGATCGCCCCCGAACTTCTGCCCTACCTGGTCGGCGAAGGCAGTGGCCAGCGACAGCGCAACCTGGTTCCCGCACTATTACTGGCCTGGAGCATGGCGGCGCTCGCCGCAGCGGGCCCCAGCTTTAACAAGATTCCACAGCCCGTGCACCAGAAACAGGACGCACTGATACTGGTGCTGGACCTCAGCCTGTCCATGATCGCCGGGGACCTGGCACCCTCCAGAATTGACCGCGCCCGACAGAAACTGCAGGATCTGCTGGAGCGGCGCAAAGAGGGGCAGACCGGCCTGGTCGCCTACGCCGGCGATGCGCATATCGTGACACCGCTCACCGACGATACGCCCACCATTGCCAATCTGCTGCCTGCCCTGCACCCGAACATCATGCCAATCCCCGGGTCACAACCCGCCGCCGCGATAGCACAGGCGCTGGAACTACTGCATTCAGCCGGCATCCGCCAGGGACGCATACTGCTGGTAACCGACGGAGTCTCTGACAGGGATCGGCAGGGCGTTACCGCTGCCCTCAAGGGCAGCGGCATGGCTTTCTCTGTGATGGGCATAGGCACTGCCACAGGGGCTCCCCTGCCACTGCCTCGCGGCGGCTTTCTCAAGGATGACAGCGGCGCAATCGTAATGCCCACGCTTGACGAAAACGCGCTGCGGGCACTGGCAGCCGCCAATAACGGACGTTACATGCGCATGCAGATCGATGACAGCGACCTCGACTACCTGCTTGCCGAAACCAGTTTAAACTTACCCGAACAGACACTCGCGCTGGACCGTTCCGCCGACACCTGGGAGGACCAGGGCTACCTGCTGGTTCTGCTGTTGCTGCCCGCGGCCCTCGCGCTGTTCCGCCGCGGCTGGATCGTTTGCCTGCTGCCGCTGCTGGCGTTGCCGCTGCCGCAACCAGCCCAGGCCGGCCTCTGGGACGACCTCTGGTTGACCCGTGACCAACAGGGCCAGCGAGCCCTGCAGCAGGAGGACAATGAAGCCGCGGCGCAATTGTTCGAAAGTGATGCGTGGGCAGGTACCGCTGCCTATCGCGCGGGTGACTACGAAACCGCCGAGCAACGCTTTGCTGATGGGGACAGCGCCGACGCCTGGTACAACCGGGGCAATGCCCTGGCCAGAGCGGGTCAGCTTGATGAGGCCATTGCCGCCTACAGGGAATCCTTGCAACGGGAACCGGGACGCAGCGATGCAGAGGAAAACCTGCAGCTGATCGAACAGTTAAAACAGCAACAACAGCAGCAAGACCAGCAAGGCGATCAGGGCGAAGACCAGCAAAACCAGGAACAGCAGGACGGCCAGGAAGGCAGCGAGAATCAGGATTCGACAGAGTCCGGCGAACAGCAGGACTCCCCCTCAGAGCCCGGCCAGCAGAACCAGCGCGGCACCGAGCCACCTCAAAACACCGGTGAGGAAACCGGGACCGAGCGTGAGCAGAATCCTGAACAGGCAGAGCGGGAGGATCAAGACGAGCAGCAAGCGCAACAGTCTGCGGAACTGGAACCTGGCGACGAGCAAGTCCCCACCGGGGAAACCCTGAATGCGCAGGCGCAGCAGGCCGACGCGGAAAAAGACCAGGCCATGGAGCAATGGCTGCGCCGCGTGCCCGACGACCCTTCGGGCCTGTTACGTCAGAAGTTCCTCTACCAGAGCCAACAGCGCCTGCAGGAAGGAAAAACGAGAGATGATGAAACAGACTGGTAACCCACTACTCATTGCACTGCTGCTACTGCTGCTGACGGCCAGTCCCGCGTTGCGGGCCGCAGTGGATGCCAGCGTCGATCGCCACAATGTCTCCCTTGGTGACACCCTGCAATTGGTGATCAGCGCTACCGAGGACGAGGAGGACTTGTCTTCCGTAAACTTTGCGGAGCTGGAACGTGACTTCCAGGTACTGTCGCGCAGCACCCGCAGCAACACCAGCATTGTCAACGGCAGGCGCTCGCACAACCGTCAACTGCAGGTGGAGATAACGCCGCTGCGCAGTGGGCAGCTGCAAATACCGGCGTTCACCGTCGGCGCGGCGCGAACCAAGCCGCTAAGCGTAAACGTCGGCGATGCCCCGCAGTTCGCGCCAGGCGAGGAAACCGTGCTGTTTGAAGCCACCGTGGACAGCGATAGCGTGTACGTGCAGGGGCAGGTATTACTTACCCTGCGCCTGCAGCAGGCGATCAACCTGGATGAACGCAGTATCAGTGAACTGAATTTGCCCGACGCCTTCGTGGTCCCGCTTGAACAGAAGTCCTTCCAACGCCGCGTAAACGGCCGCCCATGGCTGGTACACGAGGTACGCTATGCCATTTTCCCGGAGCAAAGCGGTGTGCTGACCATACCGGCACAGAGTTTTTCCGCGCGCGAAAGCACGCAGCGGCGCAGTCTGTTTGACAGCAACCGGGGTCGACTGCTGCGACTGAGCAGTGAGCCCCTGCAGATAGAGGTGCTGCCGCAACCGGCCAGTTTTACGGGGTCCAGCTGGCTACCAGCGCGCAACCTTGTGGTAGAGGAAGAGTGGTCTGCGGATACCGATCAACTGCGCGCCGGCGAGTCGGTGACCCGCACTATAAGGCTACGCGGTGAGGGCGTGCAGGGCGCACAACTGCCGCCTGTACTGTTCACTCCCATAGAGGGAATCAAGTACTACCCGGACCAGCCCTCAATAGGTGATGATGAGATATCCAGTGGTTTGTTGGGCTCACGGCGCGACAGTGTGGCTATCGTGCCCACTCGCAGCGGCCGTATCGACATCCCCGCCGTGGAAATACCCTGGTGGGACACGGCAGCGGGTGCAATGCGCACCGCCGTTATTCCCGCGCGAACACTGCAGGTAGCCCCCGCAAACACAGTGCCATTTCAGCCCCCCGCTATCGCGGAGCCAACGTCAGTCGGCAGCGCGGCTACTGCTACCGAGCAAACCGCATCGGCACTGCGCTGGCAGATGCTGGCGCTATTCTTTGCCCTGGGTTGGATAGTGACGGTCGTGCTCTGGTGGCTGCGCGGCAGGAAGCCAGTGCCCGGGTTGCCAGCCACCGGGTCTACTGCTGAAGCGACCACTTCCAGTAAAGCCGCCTATAAATCGCTGCTCGCTGCCTGTGCGTCGGATCAGGCTACGGCTGCGCGCAAAGCGGTCATCCAATGGGCCGCCGCGCGCAGCAATGACAGCAGTATCGTATCCTTACAGCAGGCCGCCGCTGCGGTGAATGATCAGGAGCTGACCACAGAACTGGAGAACCTGGAGCGGATACTCTACGGCAGCGAGGAGCACGCCTGGCGGGGCGACCACCTGCGCAGCATCGTAGAGCACCTCCAATCGCCACGCAGCCGCGGCAAAAAAACGCAGGAAGAAGCCCCACAACTCTATCCTACCTAGGAGGCCTGCTGCGTGAGCGGGCCAGGCCCCGGCGAGTACAGGCGTTACTGCAGGGACTTGGTCACTACCTCATAGACATCAGGCGACAGGTCCTCCCTGGCAGCCAGGCGCTCCAGCTCACTGCGCATCAGGTCTGCGCGCCCGACGTAATAGCGCCACCGGGTGAGAGGCGTCAGCAGGCCCGCGGCAATCTGTGGATTGCTTGCGTTGAGTTCGGCAACTATATCCACCAGCAGGCGATAGCCCTGCCCGTCCGCACGGTGGAAGTTCACCGGATTGCGGCCGGCAAATGTTCCCACCAGCGAGCGCACCTTGTTCGGGTTGCGCAGGTCAAAATCCTTATGCTGCATCAGCTCACGCACGCGTTGGATGGCGTTTGCATCGGGTATGGCCGCCTGTACCGCCAGCCACTGGTTAACTACCAGCGTTTCATCAGCCCAGTCGTGGTAAAACGCCGCCATGGGTTCTGACCAGTCAGCCTCATCACCGTAAAAAGCGAGCACGCGAAGCGCCGCCAGGCGATCCGTAATGTTGTCTGCGGCATCCAGTTGCGCGCGCGCCAGTGTCAGGTGCTGGCTGTCCGCGTGCGCCAGGTAGGACAGACACAGGTTGCGCAGGGCCCGGGCTGCTATCTGTTCGCCGCGTGGGGCATAATTTTCACCAACGGCAAGGTCCTTATAGCGCGCAAGCAGCAGGGGCGTCATCGACTCACCCATGGCACGATGCACGGCCAGGTGGGCACTGTGGATAGCGTCTACATCCGCCGCACCCTCCCCGGCCAGCTCGGCGAGATAGCTCTCACCTGGCAGGGTCAGCATCTCCGCGACCATTGCCGGGTCCAGCGACTCATCTGCCAGCAGTTGAGCGCAGGCTTGCAGCAGCAGGGGGTCAACGACAACGGTTTGGCGGGCAGCCAACTGCTGCTGCACTTGGGTGATAACCTGTGTGGCCAGGGCCTGGGCGCTGTCCCAGCGTACAAAACCATCGTCATCACGGCTCATCAGCTGGCAGAGCGCCTCGCGGCTGTAGTCGTACCCAAGCCGCACCGGCGCAGAGAAACCGCGCAGCAGGGAAGGCACAGGACGCTCAGCAACGCCCTCGAAGACGAATTGCTGCGCGGGCTGGTCGACAATAAGCACCATGTGGGTATTGTCTGCGGTTTCCGGGTCGGCCTCTTCCCCCTGCAGGCGCAGCGGCAGATTTCCCGCCTCCCCCAGTAACCCCATTGCCAGAGGAATGACGAAGGGTTCCTTTTCCGTCTGCCCGGGCGTGGGCGGGCAGGACTGGGACACCTCAAGGGTGTAAGTCTGGGCAGCCTCGTCATAGCTGTCGCGCACACCCAGGTGTGGCGTTCCCGCCTGGGAATACCAGCGCCGGAACTGTTGCAGGTCTGCACCGCTGGCATCCTCCATGGCGCAGACAAAATCCTCGACGGTCACGGCCTGCCCGTCATGACGCTCAAAGTACAAATCAGATCCCGCGCGGAAAGCTTCGGGGCCCAGAAGGGTGTGGATCATACGCACAACCTCTGCGCCTTTTTCGTAGACCGTGCGGGTATAGAAGTTGTTGATTTCAATATACGATTCCGGGCGCACGGGATGCGCCATGGGGCCCGCATCCTCTGCAAACTGCGCGGTGCGCAGCAGGTTCACATCCTCTATCCGCTTTACCGTACGCGAGCCCATGTCCGAAGAAAACTCGGCGTCGCGAAAAACGGTAAAACCCTCCTTGAGACTGAGCTGAAACCAGTCACGACAGGTGACCCGGTTGCCACTCCAGTTATGAAAGTACTCGTGCGCCACGATGGCCTCGACACGCTGGTAGCCCTGGTCGGTGGTGATATCCGGGTGGCAGAGCACGCAGGATGTATTGAAGATATTGAGGCTCTTGTTCTCCATCGCCCCCATATTGAAGTCGTCAACGGCGACCACATTGAAAAGCTCCAGGTCATACTCACGTCCGAAGGTCTCCTCGTCCCAGCGCATCGAGCGTTTCAGCGAGTCCATCGCGTGATCACACTTGCCCAGGTCTTTGGGTTCCACGTAGATGCGCAGGGTAACGTTATTACCGCTAGCGGTCTCGAAAGTGTCCTCGATATATTCCAGGTCGCCTGCCACCAGGGCAAACAGGTAGGCGGGTTTGGGAAACGGGTCATGCCACAAAACCTGCCGGCGTCCGCTCTCGAGCAATTTACTCTCCAGCAGGTTGCCATTACTGAGCAACACCGGATAGCGTTTGGCGTCTGCTTCTATGGTCACCGTGAACACGCTCATTATGTCGGGGCGGTCCAGGTAGTAGGTTATCTTGCGAAAACCCTCTGCTTCGCACTGGGTACAGAACATACTGTGAGACTTATACAGTCCTTCCAGGGAAGTGTTGTCCTGCGGACGGATACGCGTTTTGCAGGTCAACACACACTGCTCGGGCACGCCATCAACCACCAGGCTGTCTTCCGTCTGTCTATAGGCAGACGCAGGCAGTAACTCATTGTCGATACTGACCTCCAGCAGCTCCAGCTCCTGGCCCTGCAGAGACAAAACGGGTTCGCCGGCAATTTCGGGAGAGCGCAGCAGATACAGGCGCGAGGTGACAATTGTTTCTTCCTCGCCCAAATCGAAATGCAGCTCAGTACGGTTGATCAGAAAAGCGGGAGCGCAGTAATCCTTCAGGTATACCGCGCCGGGGTTGGCATCTCGCATGTCTATCCTCAGTTAATTCTGGCGACGGCCAGGTGGTAGCCGCCGTACTTACGCATATTGATCACGCCGGTATCAAAGATCAGGTACTGGCCCTTGATGCCCATCAGCGTACCCTCCACAAGCGGTGTCTTGTCCAGGTTGAACGATTTCACCTTGCGCGGAAATTCCAGCACCGGGTAGTTGATACAGGTCTGTTCGGCACCCTGCAGCTCAGTAATCGACTGCAAACCAAACTGCTCGCGCGCCTGCTGCAGTGCGTCGGCACAGGATTCGACCAGCCGCTGCCGCTCCAGTTCCAGGTCAACCGGCGGGGCATCGCCCTTGAGCATGGCCTGCCAGCTGGTCTTGTCGGCAACGTGGTTCTTGAACAGGGTTTCCACAATTCCCGAATGGTGCCGGGTGTCCACACGGAATATTGGCTGGGCCTGGGTGGCACCCTGGTCCATCCAGCGCGTGGGCACCTGGCTATGGCGGGTGATACCCACCTTGAGCCCGGAGGTGTTGGCAAGATAGACCACGTGTTCAATCATGCAGTGTGTTTCGCCCCACTCCGGCTCACGGCAGGTGCCCTGCGCATAATGGCACTTCTCCGGAGAGACGATGCAACTGTCGCACTGTGCCAGGCGCCGGAAGCAAGGGTAACAATAGCCCTGATTAAAACTCTTGCTGGACTTGCGACCACAGGCCACGCAATTGATAACGCCCTCGTAGCGCAGCTGCAATGGCTGCCCCAGCAATGGATTCATGGGCAATGAATCGTCGCCCAGGGGCAGCGAGTACGCGACCGGCGCCTCCAGATTCGTTGTCATTTTGCGCAGGTTGCCGGCGGCGAGAAGCTCTGCCACTTATTACTCCTATTTCCAGTTGAGTGGGGTTTCGGTGGGGTCGTCGCAGCTGTCCCCGGCCTTGTGACCCTTGTCGATAAAGCCAACGCGATCAGCGGCATCCAGGTGTTGCTCACCCCAGGCGATAATGGCCTGCATGGCGTTTTCACGCTGGGAAGGAGTCACCTTCTTGCCGTCAGGCCACTTGCCAAGCTCCACCGCACGTCGCAGATTTTCATAAATCTGCGGCGTCATGGACTCGATCATCTGCTGGTAATCCATGGGCAGCTCCACGGTTGCGAAAGGCCGCAGATTATAACCCCGATCAGCGGCAATGTGTTGTGATCAGGTGGCAGAATTGCGCCTGAATCAGGCCGCGTGCTGCAATCGCGACAGGCCACCCAACAGCAGGCCCAGCACTGCGCCGCTGACGAGGCCTCCCAGGTGGGCCGCATTGGCAATAGAGCCGAAGCCAAGCATTTCCACAACGCCAAACAGGCACAGCAACAACCAACCCACCATGAACAACATAATTGGCCGGGCGGGCTGAATCTGCCAGCGCGGTTGCAGCTGCGGAGCTACCCAGGCAAACCCCAACAACCCATAGACCACACCCGACATGCCGCCAAACAGACCCGGGCCGCCGAACACATGTTGGCCGACGTTGGAAAGCACCGCTATTACCAGCAGTATTCCCAGGGTGTTGAGGCTGCCCACTGCCCTCTCTGTCCTCGACCCCAGCTCCCAGAGCCACAGTGAATTGAAGGTGATATGCAGCCAGCCGAAATGCAGCAGTATCGGCGTGACCAACCGCCAATATTGCTCGCCCATGGGCAGGAACTGCACTTGCCCGCCCACTACATCGAAGGGAGTGAAAGTGAGCAGGGCAAGCCACTGTTCCGGCGCGCCCAGGAAAAAGGCGAGGAAGACACCGATGCCAAGCAGTGCGAAAGTGAGGGTAACCGGTGCACTGCGCCACTGCACACCGGCCATCCGCGCTGCCGGCGGCCCGCCCTCGCGCGCCTCAATACGCACCTCACCGGCTCTCCATGCTCTATAGAGACCGGCGACCGCACGGACATTTTCCTGCTTGAACACCACCAGCACCTGCTCACCGGCTTCCTCGAAGATCTGATGCGGCACACCGCGAGTGCGCAACAGGGCGGTCAGGGGCAGCAGGTCCTCGTCAAGAGGGACGCTCAGAACATGAAAACGATCAGGCATCAGTCAACCAGCGCGTTGCCCCAGCGCAACTTGTCCCGGCAACTGGCATAGAAACTGTGGCCCAACGGGTGCAGCAGGGTCAGCCGATGCGGCTTCTTACAGATGTACACGGAATCACCCGGCTGTGCCGTCAATTTGACCTGGCCATCGCAGGTGACCGGGGGGTGAGTGAAGTTGCGCTGCAGTATATCGATTCGAATTTCGGAGTCACCGTCCACCACTATGGGGCGACTGCTCAGCGCATGCGGGAACATCGGTACCAGCACAATCGCGTCCAATGAGGGGTGCATAATGGGCCCGCCCCCTGACAGGGAATATGCGGTTGACCCTGTCGGTGTAGAGACTATCAGGCCATCAGCACGCTGGCGGTAAACGAAAGTACCGTTAATCGACAGCTCTATCTCTATCATCTGCCCGGATGTACCAGAGTTCACCACCACGTCATTAAGGGCATCCGCCTCCGCCACCACCTCACCGTCACGATATACGTATGCGTCCAGCAGAAATCGGTCCTCCATCTCGTAATGGCCATCCAGCACCGGCGGCACCTGTTCTGCGATCTGGTCCGGATTGATGTCGGTGAGAAAGCCAAGGCGACCACGGTTCACACCCAACACGGGGGTTTCATAACGTGCCAGGGTGCGGGCCGCGCTGAGCAGGCTGCCGTCTCCACCGACCACGATAACGAGGTCTGAGAGCTGGCCGATCTCGTCGCGGCTGCCAAGTCTTACAGGGTGACCTGGCACCAGCTTATCGAGGCGTTTTTCCAGGTAAACCTCGTGACCTCGACTGATCAGCAGGGTAAGCAACTCCTCGAGCACAGCATCCAGTCCATCCTGCTTGCTGCGACCCACGAGTCCAATCTTGTTAAAGGGGGCGGGCATGGTCCGCGCCTATTCTGGCTAAGGGCTGCTATTATAACCACGTGAACACCCTTGCCGAAAAGCTCTCTCTTTGCCTGCAGACGCAAGAGGTGCGCGATCTGGCATGGGCCTGCTTTGCGCCACCACTGCTGCACACCGGGCAGCTGGGCTGCCCTGCACCCGTCGGCAACTGTGCCTTGACGCTCACCCCGGCGCGTCACGAATGGCTGCAAACGCTGGACAGGTCGCCCAAAAAGCTGATGGAACACTTGAACGCCGGGCACAGTTCGCGTCTTGGCATCTACTTTGAATCACTGTGGCATTTCTTTCTGCAGCAGGACCCACAAGTGGAACTGATCGCTCACAATCTACCGGTCAGGGATAGCAACCATACCATCGGCGAGTTCGACTGCATCTACTATTGCCACGCGAGAAAGCGGCCCGTGCACCTGGAACTCGCCGTCAAATTCTACCTGGCGTTCGCACAGACGGCGGCAGCAGAGGCCGACTGGCTGGGGCCCAACGCCCGGGACAGGCTGGACCTTAAGCTGCAGCGCATGCTGAGCCACCAGATCCTCTTATCCCGGGACCCGCATGGAGCAGAGGTTCTCGCCGCGGTCGGGGTTGCAAGCCCCCTGCTGGAAGTCGAAATAAAGGGCCGCCTGTACCGGCACGTCTGCACCGACGGGAAACTTCCCGCAGGATACAATCTCGCGCAACCACTGCATGATTGGTGCAGGCGTGGGGAGCTTGGCAGCGTGAGCGAATGTGACCATGCTCGCTACCTGCCTCTGCGCCGCGAACAATGGCTTGCGCCCGTCGACGCCAGCAATGCACCGGATCTCATCGATAGTCACTCGCTGCACACCCTATTGGCGACGGAACGCCCCTCAGGGGCAAGCCAGTTCGCTATGATCGACACAGACGGTAAAGAGTACAAGCGCGTGTTCGTTGTTGCCGACACATGGCCGCGAATTTAATGCTTTATCACCGACTGCGCAGCGCTCTGCTTTTACCCTTTATGACCCTCTTCCTGTTTGCCTGCGTGACCGCTGTCGGCGAGCCGGAGCAGCCGAGACTACTTGCGGTACAGGTGCAACAGGAGCACGCCCCGTCGGCGCCGCATGACCTGTTGCGCGTGGCGACGCTAAACATTGCTCATGGACGCGGTGACAGTCTCAATCAATTACTGGTATCCCGGTCACGGATTACTGAAAACCTGGACACTATCGCCCACTTCCTTGACCGGGAGAAGATCGACGTCGTAGCACTACAGGAAGCAGATGCGGAGTCAGCATGGAGCGGCAACTTCGACCATACCCGGCACCTGGCAGCGAGCTCAGGCTACCGCTGGTGGGTCCAGGACAGTCATGCACGCCTGGGAATTGCCAACTATGGTACTGCACTGTTGTCATCCAGCCCAATAACCGCGGCGGCAGCACTGAGCTTCGAACCCTCACCGCCCACCGCCCGCAAGGGTTTCACCGTGGCGGAGATTCAATGGCAAACAGCATCGGGAGAGGTTCACGCTATCGATGTTATTTCCGTACATATGGACTTTTCCCGCCACTCGGTACGCGAGCAGCAAGGCCGGGAGATGAATAAGGTCATGCAGAACCGGCACAACCCGATGATTATCATGGGCGACTTCAACTCAGAGTCCCTCGCCAGGCGCCTGGTAGAGCAAGCGGCGAGTAACCAGCGACACCTGCACACCTGGGATGGGCTCGGTGCCCAGGAGGCGACGTACAAGGACAAGCGACTGGACTGGATCATCCTTTCCGGTGAACTGGCATTCGTCGACCATCGGGCCGCGACTGATGTATTGTCTGACCATCGCGCGGTTGTTGCCACCATTCGCTACCGCGAAACGACTGCGCAGAACTGAGGTGTTGAAACAATGACAGGGAACACGATCAGAAGCGGCCTCTTGCTGACTCTCCTTTTTCTGGGTGCCTGTGCGGCGACACCGCAACAACCACCCTGCCCCGGCGGCCAACAAAATCTCCCCGACTGCCCGCCCGAAGACGCTGTGCGCGACTTGCTCGTCGAAACCCACTACCAGCGCCGCAGGCGCGCAGACGCAGAGGCCCTGGACATTGATCCGATAAAGCTGGGTATGGAGACTGAGGTGCCCGCCAACATTGCGCAGGGCAAGATCATTGGCAGCAGCTACCAGGAATCCATCAATTCCCTGGCGACAAAGATCTGGCTGATCGACAATGCCCGGTACAGCGTGGACGCCGTTTACTACATCTTCTCCCGCGACCTCGTGGGCTATGCCTTCCTCGGCGCCCTGTGCGATGCAGTGCAACGGGGCGTGGACATACGCATCATGGTGGATGCCCTGGGCTCGTTCCACAGCAGCCACTCCGAACTCAAAGCGCTGCGCAATTGCGCCATTGACGGCGGCTTCGCCGTTAACAAGCTGGGACAGACCACAACAACAAAGGCCCGCGTACAGGCGGTGGTATTCGGTGCGCTAACGCAATCTCCCGGTAATATTAATCGACGTTCACACGACAAACTGCTGGTCGTTGACGGCGCCAATCCGGACCTGGCCTGGGTGATGACAGGCGGGCGCAATATATCACTGTCCTACTACGGTCTTCGCGAGGACGGCAGCCGTGACCCCTCCGCGTACAAGGATCTGGAGATCCTGTTGCGTTCACCACCTAACGCCCGGGTTTCAGAGTCTGTAGGTCAGATCAGCGAGCACTATATAAGCATTCTGCTGGCGCACTCGGGCAACAAGGTGCTGCGATCTGGCATGGCTTATAACGGACAGATACGTAAAATGCGCGACAGCCTGGCGGCACTGCGGGCCATGCCGGACTTCCAACAGGCCTACGACAGTGTTGAAGGCTACCTGCAACAGGACCTGTACCCGACCCGCGTACGCATCGCCCATGAGTTGGGCAACATCACCAACACCGACGTGGTGAGCCAGTACGATGAAAACCTGAAAAAAAACCCCAACTCCATTATCTACATTACCAGCAAACTGTCAGCGCTGGACGCTGACAACCGCACGATGCGCATCGTCTCGCCCTACCTGTTTGTACCGAAGTACGAACGCGATGACGGCGACGTATACCACGATGGCTCCAAAAAAGTGCAGGAATGGCTGCAGGAGCACCCGGACAACCGAATAGAAATCGTCACCAATTCAGTGCTTACCAGCGACAATTTTTTTGCCCAGGCCATCATCGACATGGACACCGCGCCCAGTCTGTTGCTGGACAGGGAAGCCGGGGAGCAGTGGCAAAAAAAGCTGTCCAAAAGCGAACTCAATCCTGAACTGGTAGAGAGCGAGCAATGGCAGCAGCTGATCAACAACCCGCGAGTGCGCATCTACCAAACGGGCAAGCTGGACGCGGATGTACTGGGCGGGGATGTTGCATACGGAAAGTTGCACGCGAAATTTTTTCTTGCTGACCGCTGGGGATTTGTCGGTACCACCAACCTCGACTACCGCTCGCGGTTGTACAACAACGAGATGGGTTTCTTCTTCGACGGGGAAGCATTGCACCAGGAACTGCTCAAGGAATTTGAAGCGCTCAAGGCCCAGTCCTACCTGTGGGGCTCCCCCGAATGGCTGCAGATGCGCGCGGCCGTGCGCGATATGCGTGGAATGAAAGGACGCACGACCAGCAATCAACGGGACCTGTTTACCGACCTGCTGCGCACTGGACTGCACTGGCAGTTCTAACCCAACCAGGCGTAGCCCCGGCGCCCCTGCAGCCCACCAGTGTGCACAACCAGCACCGGCTCGTCCTCAGCCCAACGCCCCTGGGCTAATCGCGAGTGCAGCGCGTAAAGCATTTTCCCCGTATAAACCGGCTCAAGGGGAAGCCGCTGAACCGACTCAAACGCCAGCATAAACGCGCGCAACTCAGCGCTGGTGCGGGCAAAGCCGCCGCAGTGTGCATCATGTATTATTTGCCATGAAACCCGGGCTGGCAGCCCGCTTGCGTGCAGATATTCCTGCACGCGCTCCTCGAGATCACGCGCGCCTTTCAAGGCCGCTACACCGAACACTTCAGGTGAGCCACGCAGTCCGGCGATCAATCCCGCCAGCGTGGTACCCGTACCTACCGGCACCAGGACTCGCGAGAAGATTCTCCCGCTGCGATTAACCATGTCGGCAATCTCCAGGCAACCGCGCAAGCCGTCCGCCCCGGCCCCGCCTTCGGGCACAACCAGGCAAGGTGCATGGCGCTGCTCGAGGTCGGCGAGCCAGTCGCTATCGAAACGGCGCCGGTAGGTCTCCCTGGATACGGGTACAATTTGCATACCCCAGCGGCGCATGTCCTCCAGTGCGGGCGTTTCTGTTTCTGCGCCACGCACCACGCCCACGGTTTCCAGGTCCAGTTCTGCACCCACTGCGGCCAGCGCATGCAGGTGATTGGACCAGGCGCCGCCGAAACTCAGTATCCGTTTTATCCCGCGCGCTTGCGCCGCCCGCAGGCTGCCGCGCAGTTTGAAAACCTTGTTACCGGGCGCTGAACCACCGAGCAGATCCAGCCGCAGCACCGTCACGTTGCGCATGCTCACGCCCAGCACGGGGTCGGCGCAGAGCTGCAACATGCTGGTTGATGAATCCGTTAACATGGGTAATAGTGTGCCACGTTTAGCAACCCCCGCGAACACAACCACAGAAGGTGAGACCATGATCAGAAAAATACTCGTCGCCGCCAGCATGACAGCCCTGATTTCCGCCTGCACCAGCGCGCCGGCGATACAAACCGGCGACGACGCAGAAGTCATTGGTGACAATCTGCACAGAGTGGACAACAGTCGCGCAAAAGTGGCTTACGTCGACCCCGACGCTGATTTCACCCGTTACCGCCGGGTTCTGGTGCTACCGCTGGGCGTGGATAAAATCGAGATAGTTCAACCCGACAAATCCGGCTCTGCAGTTAACCGCCGCGACTGGGAGCTGACCGAGGCAGACAAACTGGCGCTGCAGGAAATGTTTCAAAGTGCCATGGAGAAGCAACTACAGGAGCGCGGTCAGTTTCCGCTGGCTTCCGAACCCGGTGATGACGTGCTGGAGATCGAGGCCATGATCACTGGCATCGCGCCGGCAGCAGCCAAGGACGACAATATGTCACGCACTGCGGGACGCAGCTACGTGATAACGGAAGGCGCCGGTACAATTGCAGTCGCCGTTGCCTTCGGTGACTCGGAGACTGGTGAGGTACTCGCCCTGTTCAAGGATGCGCGCTCCAGCTCCAGTCACTGGGGAATGAACAACAGCGTGACCAACCGTGCCGACGTGCAGCGCGTCTTCAACAGCTGGGCAAAGCAGGTCAACAGCAGCCTGGTCAAGGTGACGGGTAAGGGAGAGTAACTGTCGTCGCTGCCCAGGCAGTGCAGAGTTCACGCTGTGCGCTACCTGGGAGCATGCTCCCCATTCAGTAGCGCCGGGTGATACCCGGTCCTACCCAGCTTACAGGCCCACGTTATTTTTCTGCAGCACCTGCTCCGCACGATAGCTTGAACGCACGAAAACGCCGGACACCACCTCCATAAAACCCTTTTCCAGGCCCCACTGCCGATAGGTCTCGAACTCTTCTGGTGTAACGTAGCGATCAATGGGGTAATGGTTGGCAGTAGGCTGCAGATACTGGCCGAAAGTGAGGATATCCACATTGGCCGCAAGCAGGTCGTCCATACACTGCACAATCTCTTCTTCGGTCTCGCCCAGTCCCAGCATCAGACTGGTCTTGGTCAGCACGTCCGGTCGATGACGCTTGGCGTGAGCGAGCACGGCCAGGGTCTGCTCATAACTGGCTCGCGGGTCGCGCACCGGGTGGGTGAGTCGTTTCACCGTTTCCACGTTCTGGGCAAAGACCTCCACGCCCGAATCCACCACGGTTTCCACGTCTGCCAGTACCCCGAGAAAGTCCGGGGTGAGTGCTTCTACCGCCGTTTCCGGGTTTACTTCCTTTACCTTGCGCACGCAGGCGGCGTATTGTCCTGCGCCGCCATCGGCGAGGTCATCACGGTTCACCGAGGTCAGCACCACGTACTTGAGGTTCATCAACTGCACTGAACGCGCTGTGTTGGCGGGTTCATCCGGATCCAGCCAGCCTTTGGGGTTGCCCGTATTCACCGCACAGAACCGGCAGGCGCGAGTACAGACATCGCCCAGCAGCATGATGGTGGCCGTGCCGGAGCTCCAGCATTCGCTCATATTGGGGCACTTGGCCTCCTCGCAAACGGTCGCCAAACGATGCTCGTGCACAATATCCTTGACCTTTTCATAGGTCTTGCCTCCGCGCACGCGGATGCGCAGCCAGTCGGGCTTTGCCAGTCGGTCGGCACTTTGCGCAGACGTTTTGATGCCGTCCTTGATAGCCGTAATGCCCTTCTCGTTGACGAACTTTTCGCCACTGGTTACCTGTACAGCGGGAATCAGGTCCTGGTCAGTCATGGCCATGCTCTTTGCGGTGCTCGAAACAGAAATCGGGGCCCCTGAGTATACAGAAGCACGGTCGTTGCCGCGATCATGCGATTTCTTGAGCCAGAACAAGGGCAAGCAGGCCACGCCTTGTCTACACTACGCCACAGATAATCAGAGCTAACGCCACGATGCCCCAAAAACTCAATCGCTGGCCCGCACGAATGGACCTGTTGCAGAGCGGCACCGGATTGCTGCTGGTCATGTTCATCTGGGGTCATATGTTTTTTGAGTCCAGCATTCTGCTGGGCCATGAAGCCATGTATTGGGTGACCCGCATGTTTGAGGGCGAGCACCTGTTCGGCAGGCCCTATCCACTGCTGGTATCTGCAGCGGCCGCCATTGTCCTGTTGCTGATCGCGCTGCACGCCTTACTGGCATTACGCAAATTTCCCGCCAATTACCGCCAGTATCAGCGTATGAACACGCACATGGCAGCCATGCGGCACATGGATACCACCCTCTGGTACGTGCAGGTTATCACCGGTTTCCTGCTGTTTTTTCTTGCCTCGGCACACCTGCTGGTAGTGCTGGTACAGCCCGACAATATCGGACCCTACGCATCATCAGACCGGATCTGGAGCGGCCGTTTCTGGATTCTTTACGCGTCGCTGCTACTGGTCGTGCACGTTCATGCCGGCATAGGCATATACCGCCTGGCGATGAAGTGGGGGCCGTTCAGCGCGGCCAGCTCGGGTTTGTGGCGGGGACGCATCAGGCTTGCCCTATACTGCATCGTTGCCTTTTATCTCTGTCTTGGCACCGCATCACTGATTACTTACATGCGCATTGGCGCCGAACACGCGCCCTATGCCGGTGAGCGCTACGTTCCAACGCACGCGTCCGGGGCACACTAGCATGCAGATAATTTACACCGACGTATTGGTTATCGGAGGTGGTCTGGCCGGCCAGCGGGCCGCAATAGGCGCCCGCCGTCGCGGCAATGAGGTCATTATACTCAGCCTGGTGCCGGCCAAGCGTTCCCACTCGGCTGCGGCCCAGGGCGGCATGCAGGCCAGCCTCGGCAACTGCCTGGGGGGTGCCGGTGACAACGAGGACCTGCACTTCGCCGATACCGTACGTGGCTCCGACTGGGGCGCGGACCAGGAAGTAGTGCGCATGTTTGCCCACACTGCACCCAAGGCCATTCGTGAACTGGCGGCCTGGGGTGTTCCCTGGAGTCGCGTGCAGCGTGGTGACCACGAGATTAGCGAAGACGGCAAGAAAAAAACCATCACTGAGTCCGACGCGGCCCATGGCCTGATCACCAGCCGCAATTTTGGCGGTACGGCGAAATGGCGCGCCTGCTATGTTTCCGACGGCACAGGTCACGCCATGCTCTACGCCATGAGCAACCAGGCTATTGCCGCCGGCATTCCGGTTCATGAACGGACAGAGGCAATCGCGCTCATTCACGAAGGCGAGCGCTGTTGCGGCGCCATTGTCCGCAACCTGGTCAGCGGTGAACTGATCGCCTATATGGCCAGGGCTACCTGTATCGCCAGCGGTGGTTTCGGGCGTATCTACCGGGTATCCACCAACGCAGTCATCAACGAGGGCATGGGGGCCGCCATTGCCCTGGAGACCGGCCTCGCCACGCTGGGAAATATGGAGGCCGTACAGTTCCACCCCACTGGTATTTTCCCGGCTGGGATACTGGTAACGGAAGGCTGTCGCGGTGACGGCGGCCTGCTTCTGGACGGCAGCGGACACCGCTTCATGCCCGACTACGAACCGGAGAAAAGGGAGCTGGCCTCACGGGATGTCGTATCGCGGCGTATGGAAGAGCACATCACTGCCGGTCACGGCGCGCAAAGTCGCTTTGGTGAACACCTGTGGCTGGACATACGCCTGCTGGGCGCCGACCACATCAACGGCCAGCTGCGCGAGGTGAAAGAGATTTGCCAGTATTTCCTTGGCATCGACCCGGCGCACGAGCTGATTCCCGTGCGCCCTGCCCAGCACTACTCGATGGGCGGTGTGCGCACCGACGCCCGCGGCCAGAGCCCACAATTGAAGGGCCTGTTTGCCGTGGGCGAGGCGGCCTGCTGGGATATGCATGGCTTTAACCGCCTGGGTGGCAACTCGGTGGCCGAAACGGTGGTAGCCGGAATGATTGTTGGCGACACTATCGCCGACTTCTGTGCCTCCGCCGAAGGCCAGCTGCAACTGTCCACGAGTCTGGCCGGGGACTTCATGCGCCGTGAATCTGACAAACTCAAAGCCATCGCACAAAACGGCGGCGGCGAAAGCGCTGTTGAACTGACCCGACAGATGCAGGAAACCATGACCAGTAATGTCGGCATTTTCCGCCACGGCGAGAAACTGGAGCGGGCCGTCAGTGCGTTACAGGACCTGCAGCAACGCGCTGCTCACGTCGGCCTGCGCAACGCCAATCGCGGCCCCAACCCTGAACTGGTCGCCGCCTACCGACTGCCGCGCATGCTTAAACTCGCCCTCTGCGTCGCCCAGGGTGCGCTGCTGCGCACGGAAAGCCGCGGCGCCCACTTTCGCGATGATTACCCACAGCGCAATGACCTGCAGTGGATGAAACGAACCCTCGCCAGCTGGCCCGGCGATCACGACCAACTGCCCACCTTCGACTACGAGCCGCTGGACATACTGGGCATGGAGTTGCCGCCCGGCTGGCGCGGCTACGGCGCCAGGGACTACATCGACCACCCCGACACTGCCATCCGCGAACAGCAGATCAAGCACTTGCTGGCCGCCGCCGGAGAGCTGGACCGCCACCAGCGGCAGAACCTGCTGATGCCGTTTATGCATCTGCTGCCGCCACTCTTCCAGGGCCGAAACCAACGTCTGGAGAACAGCGAGTGAACACCATTCCCGTGAGCCAACAGCGCACACTGAACATCAGTGTGCTTCGCCATAATCCGGCGGACCCGGATTCCGAACCGCATATGCAGACGTTTCAGGTTGAAGATGCTGACGCCATGACCCTGTTTGTCGCGCTCAACCTGATCCGTGAGGAGCAGGACCCGTCACTGCATTTCGACTTCGTCTGCAGGGCCGGAATCTGCGGCAGCTGCGGCATGATTATCAACGGCCGCCCCGGCCTTGCCTGTCGTACCCTCACCCGGGACCTGCCCGACGACATTACTCTCGCACCGCTGCCCGGTTTCGAGCTGATCGCAGACCTGTCGGTGAATACCGGCAAGTGGATGCGCGGCATGGCGGAACGCCTGGAGACCTGGGTGCATGCGCAGGGCCTGGAGCAAATTGACCTCAGCGCCATCGAGGCCCCCATGGAGCCCGAACTGGCCCAGCAGCTTTACGAGTTGGAGCGCTGCATAGAATGCGGTTGCTGTATCGCCGCCTGTGGTACGGCACAAATGCGCGAGGACTTTGTGGGCGCAGTGGGACTCAACCAGGTCACCCGGTTCCGCCTGGACCCCCGCGATGAACGCACAGATGCACAGTTTTACGAGCTGGT
Organism: Pseudohalioglobus lutimaris; assembly: GCF_002866825.1. Lineage (GTDB taxonomy): Bacteria > Pseudomonadota > Gammaproteobacteria > Pseudomonadales > Halieaceae > Halioglobus > Halioglobus lutimaris. The sequence continues at coordinate 40,975 of NZ_PKUS01000035.1, forward strand.
GGGGGATGACACCGGCGTATTCGGCTGCATGACCCTGCTGGGGTGCCAGGATATGTGTCCCAAAGACCTGCCACTGGCGACACAGATCGCCTTTCTGCGCCGGCGCATGGTGGCGGTCTGACACCGTTCAATCGCCGGCAGCCACCGGCGCTGGCGACACATTGAAGAATTTCTGACCCGCGCGCGAGAAACCCGTAGAATTCCGGCATGCGCCACAGCCAACACGATGTCGACCCCAACGCCAAAACCAACTGGGGTATTGTCAAACACCTGATCCCCTACCTGCTCGAGTCCCGCTACCGGGTACTGCTCGCGCTGGGCTGCCTGGTGCTGGCCAAGGGCGCCATCCTCACCATCCCCTTCCTGCTCAAGCACCTGGTAGACGCACTGGACGGGGCCGCTTTAGCGGAGCTGGCGCCGGCTATGCTGCTGGGGCTGGTACTGGCCTACGGTGGCGCACGCTTCGCCAACGTGTTCTTCGGCGAACTCCGCGACACCCTGTTCGGGCGGGTCACCGAACGCGCCATGCGTCGCATCGGCCTGCAGGTCTTTCGCCATGTTCACGCCCTCGACCTCGAATACCACCTGGGTCGGCGCACCGGAGGCCTGGCCAGGGACATAGAACGCGGCACCACCGGTATCAGCTTCCTGATGCGTTTTTTCGTGTTCAACATCGCCCCTACCCTGTTCGAGATCACCATGGTGGTGGGCATTCTGCTGTTCAACTATGGCCCGTCTTTTGCCCTGATTACCCTGATCGCCGTCATCAGCTACGGCTTTTTCTCGCTGTATGCCACCGAGTGGCGCACCCAGTTCGTGCGCGAGATGAACTCGGCGGATTCAGCCAGCAATACGCGGGCGGTGGATAGCCTGCTCAACTTCGAGACGGTCAAGTATTTCACCAACGAGGCCTTTGAGGCGCAGCGCTACGACAAGGAGCTGGCACGCTGGGAACAGGCCAGACGCAAGAACCGGCTATCACTTTTTGGTCTCAATGGGGGGCAGGCGCTGATTATCGCGGTGTCGCAAACCGCCATGATCGGGCTTGCCGCCTGGCAGGTGAAGGACGGTGAAATCACCCTGGGCGATTTTATTCTTATCAATCAATTCATGATCCAGCTGTTCCTGCCACTGGGCTTTCTCGGTTTTGTATTCCGGGAGATCAAGGGTTCCATGGCTAACATCGAGAACTTGTTTGAGCTGATGGCGATCAAGCCGGCGGTCGTCGACGCGGCGGATGCCAGGGAACTCACACTGCGCCAGGGTGGCATCAGTTTCCAGAATGTCAGCTTCGGGTATAGCCCGCAGCGGCAGATACTGGACCGGGTGAATCTGGAAATTGGCCCCGGAGAAAAAGTCGCCGTGGTCGGCGCCAGCGGCTCGGGCAAATCCACGCTGGTGAAGCTGCTGTTTCGATTCTACGACCCGGATTCGGGCTGCATTGCCATTGACGGACAGGACATAAGCGGCGTAAGCCAGGCCAGCCTGCGCCGGGCCATCGGCATCGTTCCCCAGGATACCGTATTGTTCAACGACAGCATCTTCGAGAACGTGCGCTACGGCAACCCCCGGGCAGCCGACGCCGATGTTGCCGAGGCGATCCGTCTTGCCCACCTGGACGCTTTTATCGCCGCCCTGCCCCAGGGCGCAGACACCCTGGTGGGAGAGCGGGGACTCAAGCTCTCTGGCGGTGAAAAACAGCGCGTGTCCATTGCCCGCACTATTCTCAAACGACCACCGATCATGGTGTTCGATGAGGCCACCTCCTCCCTGGACAGTCACTCGGAGCAAGCCATACTGCGCGCCCTGCAGGAGATATCCCGGGGGCATACTTCGCTGGTTATCGCCCATCGCCTGTCCACCGTGGTGGATGCCGATCGTATCGTCGTACTCCATCACGGACGCATCGTGGAAAGCGGCAACCATGAGGCACTGCTGGCGCAGAACGGTCGCTACGCGTCGCTCTGGCGCGCCCAGCAGAAGCAACATCAGGACGACAGCTGAGACGAAACGTTGCTGCCCTGCGACAAACGGGGGCGGAATAGCCTTGCTCTCCCGTATAATGAGCGCATGGATATGAACGATATGCTCAAGAACAAACGCCAGTTGTTCTGGCTACTGCAGCTTGCCGGCTGGAGTGGCTGGGCCATGTCTTTTTATCTCGGCGTGATCATGTGGGGCTCCCCGCCTGAGCGCTATTATTTCTACCTCCCCCTCATTGCCACCATCGGCATGCTGCTGACGCTGGCATTGCGCGCACTGTATCGTCACATGTGGGAAATGGAGCTGACACGGCGCATCGTGGTAATCGTGGCAGGCTCCTACGCGGCCGGGCTGGTCTGGATGGCCACGCGTGCCACCCTGTTTCACCAACTCTACCCGGAAGCGCGCAAAGCCGCTGAGCGCCACGGCATGGAACTACTCTCTTACTTCGACGGTGCCGTTTCTGCATTCTGGGTGATGCTGGTATGGAGTGCGCTCTACTTCGGCATCAAGAACTATATGCTTGCACAGGAGGAGAAAGAACGTGTTCTGAAAGCGCTCTCCATGGCCCACGAGGTAAAGCTGAAAATGCTGCGCTACCAGCTCAACCCTCACTTCCTGTTCAACACGCTCAACGCCATCTCCACACTTATTCTGGACAAGAACAATGCTCTGGCAAATGTGATGGTGACACGTCTCAGTCGTTTCCTGCGCTACACCCTGGACAACGATCCCATGCAGAAGGTCACCGTAGCCAATGAAGTGGAAGCCCTGCGTCTCTACCTGGACATAGAGAAGGTCCGCTTCGACGAGCGCCTGCAACTGCATTTTGAAGTACAGGATGAAGTGCTCGAAGCGCTGATGCCAAGTCTGTTGCTACAACCACTGGTGGAAAATTCGATCAAGTACGCTATTGCTCACGCGGTAAACGGCGGCTATATATCAGTAAAGGCATACCAGGAGGGCCAAAGGCTTTGCCTGCAGGTAGCCGATGACGGGCCGGGCCTGGCACCGGGGAGTAAAGCGGCAGAAGGGAACGAAGGCGTGGGAATCGCCAACTGTCGGGAACGTATTCAGGAAATTTACGGGGAGCAGCAAGCATTCGAGCTGAGCACCACCGACCCGCATGGACTGACCATTAATATTGGCATACCACTGGAATTTGGCAGCAGAGACTCATGAATACTCTAAGAGCCATTATTGTCGATGACGAATCACTCGCCCGCAGGGGCCTGGCCCTGCGCCTGCAACAGATACCCGGGGTGGATGTGATCAGCGAGTGCGCAAATGGCGAGCAGGCACTGGAAGCCATTGCCACCCATTCGCCGGACCTGGTATTTCTCGACATCCAGATGCCCGGCATCGACGGCTTCGAAGTGGTGAGGCAACTGCAGTCAGACCAGATGCCAATGATCATCTTCGTCACGGCATTCGATCAGTATGCCGTCGATGCCTTCAAGGTGCACGCTGTTGACTATGTGCTTAAGCCTATCGACGACGACCGTCTGCACGAGGCGATAAACCGTGCCGTCGCCCACCATGCCCAGGAAGAGTCAGAGCGCGCCAAGGAACGCCTGATGGACCTGATGATGGGCATGACCGGCGCCAGCGCCGCTTCAATAGAGGCCATGGCGCAGGACAACGATAACCAGCAACCCTGGCCGGAAAAGCTGGTGATAAAGGACGGTAACGACATCCACCTGGTGCGCACCGCGGAGATTCACTGGGTAGACGCCGCAGGAGACTATATGTGCATCCACGCGGCCGGTGAGACGCATATCATGCGCACCACAATGAAACAGTTGGAAGCGATGCTCAACCCGGCGCGCTTCCTGCGGATTCATCGCTCCACAATCGTTAACAGCGAGTTTATACAGGGCGCCCAGACGCTGGGTAATGGGGAGTACATGTTGACCCTGGATGGCAACGTACAACTGAAAGTCAGCCGCGGCTACCGCGCCAGGGTGAAACAGCTGTTGGGAGGCTGAGCAACGTCCGGTGAAGGGCTGACCGGGAAGAACTACCGCGCCACGACCTGGTGCAACGCCAGCCGGGTGCCAGCGTTACCGGACACATCCACCTGGCAACCCGTCCACCCCGCCGGCACGCGCCAGTGCTCCTTGCTCGGCCACGTGAGAAGACGTTCACCGCCGTTGCAGGTCAGGTAGACAGTCACGACGCGTCCGCGCACATCGGCTATATAGAACTCAGACTCCGTCAATGCGGTTTTCCAGGAGGCCCGACCTTCGGGGTAAAGTGCTATCAATTCGCCCTCGATGGCGAAGTCACTCATTCGTTGTAACGCCTGCTCTGCACTGACATACCGGGAGGCTGCGGCCTGCACCACCGGCTCGCCCCGGCCCAGCGTCTGCATGTAGTCAAGCGTAAAACCCGCGTCTGCAAGCATATTACCCTCCAACTGCAGGCTGAGAATACGATTGAGCATTTTCAGGAATTGGTCGGCAGGCACGTAGACGTTCTTGAAGTTGTTATCCAGCGCCAGACGCTGGAAACGGACGATGCGCTCAAGATGACGCAACTCTGCCCCGGCGTCGCCAAGACGATTCGCCACCGACGCCGCCAGTACGCGCGACTTCACTTCCTCCAGCGCATTGCGCCCGGCGAACTGCTGCAACTGGTCGGCAATAGCCTGCGCCGCGGCATACTCCTGGTTGGCGAAGTGATCCCAGGCACGTCCGTAGAGGTCTGCAAACTCGGGGCCCATTTCCCGGGGCTTGTCGAGAATCCAGGTATAGATCACGGGGTTGGCGGAGGACTGCACCGCCTTGCCGCCGCTGGTCGCCGGTGCAAAGCGCATCGCTTTCACCTGGTTCAACAGCGCCTCCTCCAGTGCGGGCACCTTATTGGAGGCCCTGACGGCCGCATTGACTACAGCGCCGGTGGGGTCGATATCGTAGGTATAGACCAGCCAGGCATCGTCCTGATAACTGCTGTCCAGTGTGATGATAGATGAATCGCCATCAAGATTAGTGGCCGGTACATACTGGGCGATAGCCAGCGTGGCGCCCGCGGGCCCCAAAGACAGCAGCACGACAAAAACGCCAACAAGCAAACTGAACTGGCGAGAAATTCGGGAAAACATGTGAACTCCAATGGTATGGCAACAGCGATAAAGTGTAACAGCTCAGCAATGGCATCAGGCAATTGCGCATTGCCCACATCAACCAGAGCAGAAGGTCAATGCCCTACTACGGGGAGCCCGGCAGCCGGCGCAGGCGAGCGGACGCGATAGTATCACCGCGGAGATCAGGCGAATGAGGATGCAGGCAGATGTGGCCACCGGGCTCGGCAACCGAAGATGTAGGGCTGCCCCGCCAGACGCAGATAAATCGATCGCTTATTGAACACTAACCTACTGATTTAAAGAGACTTTCAATTAATTTGAACAAATGCGCTAAAGGTTTCCACCTAGCTGCCGATAAGCAAATGCACCTGTGGATAATGGAGAGAACACAATGCCGATTGAAACCGTTCTGCTAGCGCTTTTCTACTCGGGCGTCATTTTGGCAACTTACCGGATATACAACTTTGGACAACCGGCCCGGAACCAAATAGACCGAGTAAATGAGCAAGGATAACGTAACCTATCTGGACGTCCCCAAGCGCGGTAAAATAGCTATGGCCTGCTGTCCCTGCAATGGGGGCCCGCGACCACTGGTACCGCTGGTTCTACACGACTTTCAGGGGCCGGTTATAGCGGCGCTGATTTGCCCAAACTGCGACTCTTCGACAACGGTAGTAAACGGCGTACTGCAATCAGGGGAAAAGCAACCAACAGAGCCTTCATCTTTTTAAGGCTTTGCAAGGAGATCATCGGGGGGTTTCGGTCCAAGCCTGCATCAAGCCTCTCAGCGAACCCTCAAATACCTCTCTGGGCTGATACTGATTTGAATAGTATCGCCACCAACCATCCGAGAAACCCCGAATCCCCCGGTATCGGCCTTGGCACCATAGGCCAACAGCATGCTGAATAGCAGGGCTGCGACGATGAAATAATGACGTTCCAGCATAATCATGCTCCCGATAATGGAGACACATACACTACCTTGGTGTTATCGGCCCCGGGATGGCCAAAGACGACAGCGGCATGTCCCGAGGCGCCTAACTAACATTTAAAACACCGTGCCCTACTAATATATTTTTATAATAGCCGCGTAGCAAATATGAAACCAAAACCAGTAAAAAATAAGTAGTCGATAGCATAACACTTTGCACAGTGTCGCATAAGAAAAACCATCTACGTGTTTTTACTGATTTCAAAGACCGGGGCTGTAAAACGGGGCTATATAGCGGTGCTTGCAGGTGAGAACGGCTCGAACTCGCTTCTTCGATATCTCGCTGACTACTCGCGCCTAAACAGTCGCCGCGCACTCTGGGAGAACTTCTGCCAATTACCGAACATCTCTCCCTCGGGGCACGCCATCACGGTATCCCGCCATGCTTGTTTCAACCCACCCCTTCGATAACCCAGAGCACGGCGCGATTCGGATGGGTTAAAAAAGGCATTGGATACCAGGACTTCGGAAAAATGAGTTGCGTGAAGTCCGCCCTCTTTACCCTGTACTGAATGCAGGGCATCGAGCACCCAGCTCATCCGGCTTATTCTGGCATCTTCTATGATGCGCACCGTGTCGTCCTCGCGCCCGATGATGGCACACAGGCTCTGCAGGAAGCCCGTCCAGGAGAGGTTCTGATCACCCACCTGGAAAATGCGGCTTTCATCGATCCGCTCACAGGCCCCGGCAATGGCCTCGGCAACCCGATGCACGGAAACCATATTGCTACCACCATTGGTGTAGTAGAGGGGCACCCCGGATCGAACGTAGTTGACCAGGGGTGCCCACAGCGGAACGGCGCCTGGCATAGAACCAAAAACATAGGGCAGCTCCAGAACGACCAACGCCATGTCAGTGCCCGCGACGATTGTTGTTAATTCCAGTTGTTGTTTGCGGCTATTGATATAGGGGTGGTGCTCGGCCAGTTTCATCTCCGGCCATTCGCGATCAAAATACGTAAAATAGGACCCCAGCAATACGAATCGCTGGACACCAGCACGCACTGCCGCGGCAGTCACCCGCACCGAACTCTTGACGTTGGCTTCGTAGAAGAACTTGGCTGCCGGCGCTTGTGGGGCGGTGCGATCATCCGCACCCGCAGCAAACACGACTGCTTCGAAGCCGGACAGTAGCGCTCTTAATTCCTGGTCATCGAGCTTGGAGACATCCCGTAACAAGACCGACACATCTTCTGAAAACAGGCCAGCTGCCGGTGCCGGTGGCAGCCCCAGTACCGTTACATCGTGGCCGCGTTCAATGAGTTCCCCGGTAGCGTGATAGCCGAGAAAACCTGTACCGCCGATAACCAGAACGCGCATAGTTAACTTCCTTCTTACTTGTTTAAGTGGCGTCTCAGCAGCTCCAGCCGGGTGTGCCAGTCTACTCAGGCAGCGCGAACTGAAGCAGTTGCAGAAAAAACGAAATATTTTGAAGCAACAACAAGATCAATCATAGGGCCAGTTGAGCGTTAGGGCGAAGTGGAAGCCATCGTCTTGAAGGTCATTGTCCTCCGGCGACGTTACATCGTCATCAGAAATACGCTCACCATAAAACAGGCTTATATTGAGATACTCCTTTGGCTGCCAACGTAGCCCCAGCCCCACACTACTTAGCACCGCGGCTTTGCTAGTAGACAAATTACTGTCCTCATCCCAACTGCGGCCATAATCGACAAACGGGACCGCGGTTATATTCCAGCGGCTGTAGCCTGCCTCGTTCACAAATATCGGCACACGCCATTCCAGCGAAGCGGTCAGGCCGTTATCACGCACTAACTGGTTCTCCCGGAAACCGCGCACCGAGTACCTTCCACCTATTGCCATTTTCTCGACAGATAGCAAGGGGTCGAACGCATACTGCCACACACTGCTGAAAACCAGCTGACTGTTGCGAAAGGGAAGACGTCTGGCATATTGGAGTTGCGTCAGGACGACCGTAAACTGACTTTCCGGAATTTCGGCATTGGTATCAAACTGCACTCTGGGGGCGCCGTCGGGAATCATCGTCGCACCGAACCAATCCAGGCCATAACGCAGCGTTGAACGCAGCGCCAATACCTGATTATCGCCGCGCTCGATCCACTCTCCGCCAACGCTCACATTGGTTGCTGCAATTTCACCGTTGCGAGCGCCAAGGGAAAAAGAAAACGGCTTGCCCAGCAGTGAGGTATCGCTCTCACTGTGGTACAGGCCAACATTGAGCGTTACGTACCTGTCGAGGCTGTTAACGAGAGGATGACGAATCGAAACGCCCCAGGATTCGGTATCGCTCTCAATATCGAGATCGTCAAACGGCGCTTCTATCACTCTGGAGTCGCCACGCTGATACTCCAAATCCAGTCGAGTGTCGTAGCTGTTCAACGGTAACTGGTATGCCAGGTATGCATCTTTCAGGCCTTCGCTGTAACTCGCCGCCAGTGCAAGCCGATCACCGCGGCCACTGATATTCAGATGCTCCGCGGTTAGCAGGGCCCGTTCAGCGCCAACACTGGGCGAGCGATAATTGTCCAGCGACACCCCCAGCCGCAAGGGCTGCTCCTCCTTGATACGTAGACGCAGATCAGCGGTACCCTGGGAAAGGCCCGGCACCAGCACACCATTCACCTGGCGAACAAGCGGGTTCAGCTCGAGCATACGCAAGCTATTCTGCAGGTCATCAAGATTGAGGGGGCTGCCGATATTACGTCGCAGTCGTGGCTCCAGATAGCCGCGAGAGAGACGTTCGTTATCAAGCAATTGCACCTCCTGCAATTCGCCTTCGATAGCGCGCAGCGCAAGGGTGCCGGGGGCGATCGCCCCGTCCGGCAAAACCACACCGGAGTTGACGTAGCCAGCATTGAAATACAGCAGAGAGAGGCGACGTAGTAATTCCTGCAGGTTTTCGGGCGACAACTCACGATTCTCGAAAGGCGCAACCACCGCGGCGATCTCATCAGCAGAAAAGACGGTGTTGCCGTTAACCAGAATACTGGTGACGCTAACGGGCAAGGTCGAATTTGAACGCGCACCACTCTGCTGCTTCAGGCTGGGCGACGGCAAGACTTGCGGCACAGGTTTATTTGGGCCGGGGGCAGCGTCCAGATCAAAGCTGGGCTCATCGAAATCCTCGCGGTCGGATGAAAAACCCCGCTCAATGTTCTGGCCTAGTCCGGAGCCCAGACCGGACGGCTGCCCCACTACATTCATACTCAGACAACAGCACGCAACCACCAGCACAGCACTTACCCCGGACGCCATCCTGCGCTGCTCGCGCACTAGCGCAACAAGTAATTGCATTCCGATCTCCAGTCATCAGTTGCTGCAAACTTTAACGTGGCCTTACGTTCGCCGTTAAATTGTAAAAGTGTCTCGGCGTCATTATCGCCGGTGAGCGCGAATGGACTGATCAGGTAATCATCGTCCGCCTCTGCTATTACGCCTTGGCCGGTTATTACCAGGCTACTCCCGCCCGCTGGGCTTGCTGCACAACGATCCTGGATAAGATCGGTCGCATCGAGAATCGCAACATCAAGCTCAGTAACCGCCGCGCTGATATCCTGTTCCGGCGAATTTATCTCCAGACTGCCCTCATCGCCCGCCGTTGACGTTACCTGAAAAACCGATCGCGCATCGCGAAGAAAGGCATCTGAATTGACGTTGATGCGACCACCATCGCCTGCATTAGCGCTAGCCGTCAGGCCGCTGTTTCGCACTAAAACAAGGGACGCAGGCGCGGCGGGATCACCCAGCGTAATCGAACCACCATTACCGTCTGCGTCAGAAGATGCTGAGCTTGCGGTGATGAACACGATGGTTCCGGACGCGATGTCGGTGTCGAGTTGGATATCCCGGCCAAAAATATTAATGTCACCACCACCCGCATTCTCCGAGGTACCTTCAATGCGCGCCTGGGTAAGACGTACCTTGTCTGCTGAAAGTAAAATGGTGCCTGCGTTTCCGCTACCCACGGCCGACGTTTGCACAAAACCGCCTCCGCCAAAGCGCAGCGTATCACCGGCTAAAACACTCACGTCTCCGGCGTCACTCGAACCTTGAGAATTGGTCAGCAGCTCAGTTTCTGCACCACTGAGATCCACGGAGCCTTCGCTTGCTAGCAGGATGCTACCGCTGGCCCCGTTACCCGTACTGGCGGACTGTACGGAAACGTTCTCGAGTGTCAGTTGGGTTCCTGCACCCAACCGCACCTCACCAGCAGGTGCCAATCCGCCCGTGCTGCTTTGGACAAGACTGTTACGCAATTGCAAGTCATCCTCAGCCTCTAAACTGATCTTAGCAGGCACATCGTTGACATCATTGGCGACGGTTGCTGTGCTGAAGATAGATGCGGCGATGTTGATTGTTGCGCCGGTAGCACTGATCGCTCCCGCCGCACCCTCACTTGCTCCAACACTGCTGACAATAACCCCAGAGAGTGCCAGTCCATCCTCTGCCGCTAGCCCAACCAGTCCCGCATCGCCCACACCGCCCGACGATGACGATAAAGTCGTAGGCGAGGACGAGGACGAAACAACGCTGATATCCGGCGCCCGCAACACTACAGCGCCCGCGGCGCCTCTGCCTACTGTGGAACTTGTAATCGAGTGCTCACCGCTGACACGAAGCGTTTCGGTGGCCTCTATAATTATTGCCGCTCCGGCACCCGAACCAGTGGTCAAGCTCGAGAGGCTGCTGGCTCTCCCCGCTGCCTCCGGCTGGTCCAGTACAACATTGCGGCCACCAAGAAATATGGAACCGCCCGACCCAGCGGCGTCTGCGCTGCCCAGCGCGCCACTCCGTATATCCAATTCACCGTTAATTTCAAGGTCCTCAGTCGCTGCGATAAATATCTCTCCGCCATCCAGGTCGCCTCCCGTGCCGGTGATGACAGAAGTCCGTTCACCACTGGAAGCCAGCGTGATGTCGCCATCTGAGAACAACCCAATTGACGCGCCGGTGCCCAGTGGGTTGAAATCGCCCTGCAGCGATGTATTTTGCAGGGTCATTCCACCCGTTCCTGCCTGCAGGCTGATCAAGCTGGGTCCGGAGAAGTTCGAGCCTCTGGAAAGAATACCGGTAAACGTTGTATCGATAGCATCCCCAAACAAAACCACGTCACCGGCATCACCCAAACCATTACTCAGGCTGGCCACAATCGCCCTGTTACCCGGCTCCCCGGCCAAGGACAGACCACCCGCGACGCGCACGACGATATCACCGGCATTACTGCTACCACTGCTAGCGGTTTGTATGCGGCCCTGCTGTAACGAAAACCCGGTCATCGGCAGGGAGGCACTGCCGCCAATGATGATGTTGCCCGCATCACCCGTGGGCACACCTAGATCCAGTGAGCGACTGGAAACAAGGCCGCCGACCTGACGGTAACTGGCTGTATCAATTCGGATATCACCAGCGTTAACCAATGCTGCCGTGCTGGTTTGAAGCACACTGCCCACTATAACCGTGCTGGAAATCGAACGCAGGGAAAAGGCCGTTGGCAGTAGAGCCGGGGCAGTATCCACATAAGAGTTTTCTATTATTAATTGGTCGGAGAGAACTGAAAAAGCCGAATTCTGGACCGCTCCACTGTCGGAAAAAAGCATATTGCTGTTCTGGATCAACACGCCGGAAAGCGGTGACCCGGGAGTCGCTGCCAGTTCATTCCCCGAAGCGATATCGATGGACATGGAACCGCCAGGCGCCAGCGCTCCCAGGCCGAGACTGAACGCCTGGTACTGAGTGCTGTCCTGGGGGGCGAAAACAGACGCTGGATCGACAGCATCAACTATGTCGCCGAGGATAGTGATCCCCGCCGAGCCCGGATCAAGACTACTGCCAACCAGCGTCATATTTGAGAGCAGCATGGGCGTATTGGTGTTGCCGACATCATTCACCACCAAACCGATGCCACGCGGCGTAACTGATGACGGCAAGTCCTGTTTATCAAGGAACCCGAACGCTTCCGGGTTGGCAATGGAAAGCACCGAACTGATCGTGGTCTCGTGCGAATAAAAGTCGTCGCCGTTGTCAAAGCCAAGTCGATTAGCCGTGGAAAAAATAAAGGAGCTCTGCGGGTCAAAGGAGGCGCCGTCACCGATAAAGATTCCGTTGGGGTTGATCAGCCATAGTGCTGCAGATGTAGGGCTCAAGCCACTGCGTGAAGCGCGCCTCACCCGCATGGCGCCATAAATCCCAGTAGACTGAACACCAGTCACCCTTGCTATGATGTGCTGGATGTTCGCTGAACTATGGGAGAACGTGGCCAGTTCACCCGCATCTACATTAAAGCTCGAAAAACTA
>NZ_PKUS01000036.1 GCF_002866825.1 Pseudohalioglobus lutimaris
CGCTGAACTATGGGAGAACGTGGCCAGTTCACCCGCATCTACATTAAAGCTCGAAAAACTATGGAACAGGTTATTGCCGGCAACGGCCCCATCCCCCTGTCCTATTTCAAAATCGCCAGCGCGAATAGTTCCCGCGGCATTGGGGCCAACACTGCCATCGAACACTGCACCGCCGTAAACAGCAGGCGCCAGCAACAACTGGCTGGCAAGCAACGCTACCAGTGGTGAGCACCGCTTCACGGTTCTGCACAAAATTATCTTCAACATATCGAGCTATCTCTGTGTCATTGCGGCCAATGCTTAAAGCCAGTTTCCGATCAGCAGGAAAGGCGCCCATTTACTGGGGTGCTTGTTCTCACGGTCGCCAATGAGCTTCAGCTGAGCCTGCCGCAAACCCTGCGACTTGGATGTCCCGGCCTGCGCAAGTTGCGCATAGAACTCACTGACTACTTCCAGCGTGGCCTTGTCGTCCACTTCCCACAGCGTTGCCAGAGCACTTCGAGCCCCCGCTTTCAAGGCGACGCCCGCCAACCCAAGAGCAGCGCGATCATCACCGGCGGCGGTCTCACAAGCACTCAATACCAGCAACTCGAGCGCGTCACTACCCGCTCCCCTGGTTTGAATAGTGCGCCCAAGATCGTTAAGCAGCAGCTTGTCATCATAGGTGAGTAGAAAGGACTCATCGTAGCTACTGCCAAACTTCCCATGGGTTGCAAAGTGAACGACGCTGTAACTACCGCTGGCAAGTTCGGATTTGACCCTGGACAAAGTGAAGGACTGGTTCTGTATGACGGTCGCTGAAAGTTTCTCACGCAGTGTACCCAGTTCTCGTTCAACGCTTGGTAACGCAGCGAAACCCTGCACAGATTCCGACAGTCCGCCGGCGAGCGCGTTATACGACTGTGCAGAGAACGGCTTTGGATCAAGAAGTGTGAGGCCGGGCGAGGTCGCCAAAGCGTAGCGTTCGACAAGATAAGAACTGCCATCGTGCAGCGCTGCCAGCGGTATGGTACGCAAGGCCCCGTCTGGCACGATCACCAGTGTCTCAATATTGCGCGCAGCGAACTCAGATTCCAGGGGCCTGATCAGCCAGTCATACAACTGCTGGCCGTGTTGCAGGTATTCATCGGTACCGTTGTCCACTTCAATATTCAGTCGGAAGTCACGTATTTGCGCGACCACGCGAGAGCGCTCCACCGGCACAGTAATCTGTTCAATACCGCTGCCGGACGTTAGTAACAGCTCGATGCGCGACTCCAGCATGACCGGGTACAACACTGCGGCATTGCCCGCCAACTGATCAAGCACCACACTTTCATCACCCACACACTGCTCATCAAAATAGTCCTGCACCTCTGCCAGCTTCAATTCCTCCAGCGCCAGGCGCGCGTCTCGCAAAAGCTTCTGTTGCGCTTCTGCGCTGGCAACCGTAGAGCTCTGGCTTAGCAGCGCATCCGCATATTCATAGTAAAGCGGCTGAATAATCCGTGTGAACGTATCCGGGTCCAGGGTTTCCAGATTACTTCGCATAGTACGCAGGGAAGTAACGGCTCTGGCGTAGGCCGCTAACGACATTGGGTTATTGCCCAGTGCGCCGTAAGAGCGCGCCAGAACCCACTCCCAGCGATAGGCCAGGCTATCTGCCTGAACCTGCTTCGCGTACTGCAGTGCGCGCTGAGCGTATTGGATCGCGCCCTCATATTGACGATCATCGGCATACAGCTCAGCGCTGTATCCATCCAACAGTGATCGTGTGCGCGACGCGAGACCATGCACCTGGCCAGCTCGCTGCAACTGTTGCAGCGCCGCCAACCGGTATTGCGCAACGGCATCAAACTCATTGACAGCCATACGATAAAGCGAGGCCAACGCTATACGCGCACGGATGACCGTGCCCGAGGCGCCCTCGTCCAGCAACTCGTCCGCCTGATTCGCCGTCACCAGTGCATCCTCAACACGACCATCTTCAAGCCTTGCCCGTGCCGCATTGATGAGATACAACGCCCGGATGCTATTGTCTGTCACAAGGTCGGCTGCCGCATCAAAGCCGTCGATGGCCAGCCTGTAATCGCCCATTCGCTGATGAATCAATGCCTGATCGTTGAGCAACTGGCTACGCTGCGCTGGAGACAGGCCGGCCTGCGTTGCTAGCGCCAGTGCAATGGCAGCTTGCGCATTGGCCGCTTCCCCCTCCCGGTAATACAACAGGGCGCGCTGTCGATAGGCCTGCGACAGCTGCGCGGGCGCCACCGGCGGCGCGGTATCGAGGACGGCTTGCAGCGCTGACAGCTCTTTTTCTGCCCGTGCCACGGATCCCAACCTGCGCAGGACATCGACGCGCAGCAAGCGCGTATCAATATCCGATACCGATAGCTTACGACCTGGCTGGTGCGCTGGCAGCGACTCATCCGTGTCCTTTTCAAGCAGCGCAAGGGCGACACGCAGTTCGCCTGCTGAACTTAATGCCAGCGCGCGCTCCAGATCACCATCACCCGCCGCTGCCAGCGGCGCCAGCGGCGCCAGCGCTGCCAGGAAAAGCAAACAGGCAACGATCCACCCTCCTGGCCAGCCGTTTGGAGCTAATCGTTTTATTCGCTGCATACTGGCCTGTGCCCCTGGAGTTTTCGGCTACATCAAAGTATAGGTTGCGTACTCAGCGATGCACCATCGACAGCGCGCTGCATACACAGCTGTTGTTCAGTTATTGCCGTTACTGCGCATCATAAAGGATCCCGCAGGTAGCTCTGCGCCTGTGGGTGCCCCAGTCGAGCCGCTTCGCTGAAATAGGCTTTGGCGCGCTCAGTGTCCGGTGCGTCCAGATTGATGCCACCGTCGTAAATTCGCCCGAGGTTGAACAGCGCATTGCGATCGCCCTGCTCAGCCGCCGACTGCAGCAGGCGCAGACTCTCATCCACGTCGCGGCCCAGCAGCCGTCCTTCAAACAGATAATTTCCCAGTACCGTTTGCGCCAGAAAGAAGCCCTGCTTCGTTGACTGTTCCAGTATGCGCAGGCCTGCGCGCCGCTCGGCATCTGTTTGCGCACGCGAAAGCAACAGCGTTGCCTGGTGATACAAAGCAAACGGCGCCCCGCCCCGCGCTGCGCGCTCGGCATACCGCAGTGCCGCATCCTTATCCATGGGAACTCCCCAGCCAGTGTCGTACAGCTCGCTGACGACCAGTTGGGCACGCGCTGAGCCGGCAACGGCCTGCCGCTCAAGGCGTTCGAGATAGTCACTTTCCGTGGCCTCCTTTGCCCGCAAGATATCAGCGAACAGGCTACCTGGGTATGCGGAAATAAAAGCTGCCTCGACATCGGGAAGTCCCCCGTTGACCGCATCGTAGAAGGCGAAGAACTCCGTCGCCGACGGCGTGGGTATCTTGCTGGATGTCGCCGCCTCGGGTGTGTTCGGCGATGCAGATTGTGATGTGGGTTGCGGTGTGGGTAAGAGCGCGGACTGCGACGCCTGCACCGCCACTTGCGGCGTCGGATTCACTATCGTGCCAGCCGTATCACGCAGCATATACCAGACTACGGTGACCAACAGCACAGCTGACACCGCGCCCAGCGCTGCGAGCGGTCTCAGCGAGCGCGCTACCTGGATGGGTCTCCCTGACGCAGGTTGTTGCGCACCCTTCGGGGGAGCCGCCACCACTGTGGTCGCATCCGCGTCACTACCAAAGGTGGATACCACACCACCGCGTCTTGCAGGCACTTCCAGCAATGCTGCCAGCAACTCTTCACAGCTGGCAAAGCGCTGATCTCTCTCGTAAGCGACCATGCGGTCCAACAGCGGCTGTAGATGCGCTAGAGAGCCCGGCAACTGGGGCAAACGCTTTTCGTAACGCTGCCGAGCGATCTCATTCAGGTTGCTGCCGCCGTAAGGCGCCTCTCCGGTCAACATCTGGTAAAACATGATACCGAGGCTGTAAATGTCTGTGCGCGCGTCCAACTGGTGCCCTAGAGATTGCTCGGGGCTCATATACCTGGGAGATCCAATGACCGACTGCACCTGGGTGATCTGTGTCATGTCAGCGGAGTCTCCCGCAGTACGGGCGATACCAAAATCCGTGAGTACTGCCGTGTCCTGATCCCGAAAGAGGACGTTGTCGGGCTTCACATCCCGGTGGATGAAGCCCTTGCCATGCGCATAGCCCAGTGCACTTGCCAACTGTCGTGTGATGCCCAGCGCAACGGCCTCATCCAGCGGCACACCCATGCGGCTGCGCAAGTCGCCTTCCGAAAGGATTTCCATCGCCATATAGAACACACCCTCGTGCTCACCCACATCGTAGACAGGCACAATATGCGGGTGCGACAGTATGCCGACAATGCGCGCCTCGCGCAGAAAGCGTTTACCAAACTCCTCGCTTGCGGCCAGTTCCTGCGCAATAATTTTAAGCGCTACCGGACGCTCGAAGCCACGCTGAATGGCAAGGTACACTCGGGCCATACCACCTTCACCCAGCAGGTGCTTGATGGTGTAACCCGGAATCGCAGGGAGTTGGTCAGTCACAACCGTGTTTCTGTTTGGCTCGAATCATTCAATTGACATAAACTTCCAGACGTCTGTTTAGCCGGTGATCCGCTTCCGGCAAATCCTCGCCGAGGTATTTCGGTTTCGCCTCACCAGCACCCTTGACCTCCAGCCGTGCCTCGAGCGTTGGATACTGCTGCACCAGGGTATCGCGCACCGCCTCTGCTCGCCGTTCCGACAAACCAAGATTATGCTGCCAGCTACCGCGCACATCTGTGTGTCCGACCAGCGTAAACGTCCTGCCCTGGTAATCCTCACTGGCCAGCACCTTGCCCAGTTCCTCTATATTATCGCTGGTCTGCGCATCCAGTTCCGTGCTGTCTAACTTGTAGTTTATGGGAATACGCACGCGGGTTTTCTCCGCCTCGCCGTCTGCCAGCTTGCGACCGGCCACCGTATTTATCGAGAGCAGGCCGAACTCCTGGCTGGAAAGGCTGCGCTTGATGGACTCGCCGGAGATCGGCGTATCCACCAGGCTATGGTCAAGCTGCCGTGCGTTTTCGCGCATCCAGGACGGTGGGTTGGAATGCCGTTCGATGGCGCGATCCAGAGTGGCGAGCGCCTCAAAACGCTGGCCGTTAAGCGCCAATACCTGGCCATAGCGTGCGAGCGAAACTGCCGCTTCATCTGTGGTATCCGCATGTTCCACCGCATGCTCATAAGCGTTCAGCGATTCCTTCAGCTTACGCTGCTTCTGGTAGGCTGTGCCCAGCAAATGCCAGGCGGCATATGAATCGCAGGCCTCAACAGATTTATCCAACCACTGCACGGCTTTCTCAAAGTCCTGCTGCGCACCCGCCTTGCGAGCGAGATCGTAGTACCGTTTACCGTCAGCACAGGGAATAGCGGCATTACCTGCTTGCGCTGCAATGGCGAGTAGAACGCCCGCCGCCAGGATGTACTTGCAAGATCTGAAGAACATAGGTTTCTCCGCAGGGTGCTCAGGGTCGCAAAAAGCTGATGAAGTGATTGAATGCCGCACACAACCAGACGCGACAAGAGGCCCAGAATGACGGCAGCGTAGACAGAAACGTGTTGTGGTGAATAAAAGCCGGTCGATACAGCCCGTACGACCCACCGACCGTCTTTGCCAGGGCCAGCTGATCCAGTTCGCGGCTTGCGCCCAGGGCATTGATTGTGACGTTATCCATGGCAGTGCTTCTTATGCTTTTAGTGCCGTTTTACTGCAGATATCGACGTACTTTTTGTCAACCCGCCAAATTGGCGGCCATGTGATAAGTAAAGCAGATTAGATTACAAGTGCGTACCAGCCACGAAAAAATTTCTTAAGCACCTGATATATATGGTATTTATTTCAAAGCATGCAGGAGAGCAGGTGCTCGAGATTGCCCGCAACCACAAGGTGCTCTGGGCCGATTTGAAGAACTGGCACGAAGGTGAGGGCTATAGGGATCAGCTTGAGGTATTCAAAAGAGCGCCAGAGGAACATCAGAGTTAGGAGTTGAGCCAATCTCTGTAGCTATTATGTTACCTGGGTGACCGGGGAGCTTAAGACAATCTTTCTCTTTCGTGACAATCAGCGCAGCACGCTGGTTTCTAGTACTTCAATTTGGCGGACCGGACGGGAGTGATCACAACAGTCTGGGGGTTGCGCTGCCCCCTGCAGGGCGTCTGCGACGTCGCAAACGCTCCTTTGGTCGCGGGAGTGATCACAACAGCCTTGGGGCTGTTGTGACCCCTTGGCTCTTCATCATTAACGGGGGACACCGGCATTCATTAAACTGA
>NZ_PKUS01000037.1 GCF_002866825.1 Pseudohalioglobus lutimaris
TCATAGGTCAATCCTCTCATATAGAGATTAGTGGATTGACACAGAATTTCTAACACTCCCGATACGGGTATTTTCGACGACACCTAGCATGCCCAGGTTGCCTCCGCTATGCGGCGGCGCCAATTGACATTGCGCTTCTGTGCAGCTTTTAGCGAGCGGTGAGTCGTAGCCCAATCCTGCAACATGGCGAACCATGCTGGATTCGGGCTCTGAGTCCGCTTATCACACCAATTGTTCTGCTAAACGTTTCCGCGGATATAGTCACTCAGTCCCATTTTTTGGTCTTTACTAGGACGTCTGTTAGGTAGCTACCAGAAAAGGGTGGGACATGCACCCGCCGGCTACGAGCGTCTCCGCGGAAACGCCTAAACGATTCTCAACTCATTTTCGAGCTAGCGGGTGCGCTTGAGTTCACTAACGAACACTCAGGGATTGCCGTCATACCGGCCCCTATATCACCTTTGCAGAACTCGAGCATGCATGTCCCTTGAGTCACTTTAGCAGGTAAGGAGGGAATTGCTCATGGACGCAATTAGTAAGACCTTGGAAAGCCTCTTCACGAATACCCTCCCTATGATCCCGGTAAATCGCACCCAGTCTGCGGGATAGGTTGTTTGGCAATGCTGTTGATGTGTGCAGGCTACTGAAAAGTACTTTTGGCAGGATGAAACGAACGAGGTTCAAGCAGACCTGGTCTGCAGTTGGTTTTTTCCTGCACTGCAGCGAATCATTCAAGTGCTTTCCAGAACCAGGCACCCATATCACTCCCACTGCTCTGTGCATAGATGAAAGGCGAGGGGCCAACGCCGACTTCCTCCTTGCTGGGTTCGAAGGGTTGACCATCGTAAACCGTGCCTATACTCACCCAGCCCTCGCTGGTGGTTTCGTCACTGAGTAAGACACGCAAGTTCAGGTTCACAATTTGATCAAGTTCATCGTCTTTTTCTGCAAGCGTGTAAATGAAGTCCTCGAGGATGTTTCTGCCCACCCCTGCATACACACTGAAAAGGAGCCGAACATCCTCGCTGGAGGCCCAGAAATACCCGGTTAAGTCTGTGGTGCTACCGGGTAGTGTGCCGGAGCACAGTTTGTTCGGACAGACCTCGCTAATCTGACTATAGGAATATCCAACAAAATGAATAGGCTGCAGCCATTCTTTTCCATCAACTCTGACAGGTCGGTCGTTGGGTGTGATTACCTCGGGCGGAGTCTGTTTAAATACAGGCATGAGAAAGAAGACTTCAGAAGATGCTACTAGCTCCTCAATGTCTTCGTTGTTCTTTGCCCACTCCAGGGACAACTCGCATTCCGGATCAGGAGAGCCGCCACAGAAAAATCTGTCACCGGAATTCCACTTATGAAAATACCAGTCTGCGTCAGGGGAGGCCCTGAATGTCTCTGAGAAATTGGTATCAGTGACTTCAACAACGCACACAACACCGGAAAAACAGGTTCCTGCGCCTTGCGACTGTACTTCACCGCCCTCTACAACGACAACGGCCAGTTTGCACCCCACCAATAGTGCGCCCATGCCAATAAGCAGAATAGATTTCAGTGTGTGTTTCATCGGCCGCTGCCTTCTGACTGAATCATCAGTTACCAATAAGAACCTATAAAAAGTATGGTTAATGGCATCGGTTTGCGACAATGATGTACATCAAGTGATAGCAACTTGCGGGGAAGTCGCTGACGGCTCAATGTGGAGACAGGGCTGGATGTAGAACTTCAACGACGTACTGTATTCAACAGTCAATTCACTCTTTGCCTTTTAACCGAAAGCAGGGGTGATGTCCCCGGGCAGTTTGGCAGCTTTTCAATACGCGCAGGATATAGCCGAAAGCTATATCAGCGCTCCGCGCTAAAAACCAATTTCTATAAAAACAGGCCTTGAAAACCGCTTCTTGCAACATAGATTACTTCGCATGGGAGCAGAAAAGTCTGCCCCGGCCACAAGTTGATTTTGTCGTGTATTGCTTCAATTGGAGGATATATTATGAACTCAATAGACCTTAGCCCGCTTTATCGCAGCAGTGTCGGTTACGACCGCCTCAGTTCTCTTATAGACAGTTCCCTGCGTGCCAGTGAGCACGCTGCGGGTTACCCGCCCTATAATATCCAGGTGTTGGAAGAGGACAGCTACGCTATTTCCCTGGCAGTGGCGGGCTTCGACAAGCATGAAATCGAGATCACCGTGGAAAACAGCGTGCTGACTATCCGCGGTAACAAGCAACAGCAGGGCTCAGAAGGGCGCTATCTCTACCAGGGCATCGCCAACCGGGCCTTCGAGCGTCGGTTCAATCTCGCGGAGTACGTAGAGGTCACCGAGGCCGACCTTGGCAATGGGCTTTTAACCGTGAAGCTCAAGCGTGAGATTCCAGAAGCCATGAAGCCCCGCAAGATTCCGATAGGAGGTGATGAAAAACCGGTGCTCGAACATGAGGCAGATGCTGATTCTAGTCGACAGGGTCCGGTAAAAGCCGCCTGAATACACCAGGGCTGCGATAGGGTATCCATCGCGGCCCTCTTGCCAACTGTGGAACGGGCGAGTAACTCGTCTGCAGTGTGAGCTTACCCCATATAAGCGACTTCTTTGGGTGATCGTATTCTGTGTCGATTCCGCGACGTATGACGACTTCAAAAAATGTAACAAGGTTTTGTTTCTAAAGCATGGCCCATGCCGTCGGGCTGTGAATGCCATGCGGAGAAGTTGATTGCCGCTGCGCCCCGGCGGTTGTGGGAGTTTGTTGGTCAGTATGGCCGTGCGGGGTCACTATCTGAAAGGCGCGATTAGTAATATAATGCGTTGTGATCATGTACTGGTCGCTAATAATAAAAGACTGATCGTATATATAGAGAGACCCCATGGATCTGGAGAAAATGCAGGGCTCCGTACATGTGGCGACGGACCTGTTAAAACTTCTAAGCCACCCCGAGCGCCTGATGGTGCTCTGCCAGCTAAAGACCGGAGAACACTCCGTGGGTCAGATTGCGCGCAATCTGAACATCAAACAATCCCCCCTGTCACAGCACCTTGCGCGCATGCGCAATGAAGGCGTCGTGTCGTGCCGCCGAGAGGCGCAGACTATCTACTACTCACTTGCTGGCCATGAGGTCGAGAAAGTGGTCACCGTGCTCTATGAGCTTTTCTGCACGATGGGCGGTGAGGACTGAACCACCAAACCCCGGCTCCGGGAATCGGTTGCGCTCGATAATCATCCAAACCGCTTAGTGATGGCTTGCCCGCCCCGGCAATCGACTAAGGTGTACCTAACCGTATCGCGCTGACAGGCCACCGATTTCAACTAGGTTGGTCACCGCGACACCCCAGGCACTAGCCCCGGACAAACGCAGGGATTCACATGGATAGTGGACTCGCTTCTCTCGCGCTGATTGCGCGACTGCATCATATCGACACGGATCTGGGGCAGTTGATGCATCGGTTTGTTGGTGATGGGGGCAGGGCGTCCACGACTGATATTCTGAAGGCAGCCCACTCCATCGGCCTGAAAGCCAAGGCAGTACAGGTTGCGCCGGGATTACTTGATCCAAGGATACTTCCTGCATTAGCTTGTGGTCCCGAGGGAGACTATTTCGTAATCGCTAGTGCGGTGACCCTTGAGAACAAGTGTGTCCGTTTCCTGATTCAGCGGCCTCAGCACGCAAAACCCGAAACGGTGGACGACACGGCGCTGTCCGCGTCAATCGCGGGTAGAGTCATTTTGCTTGCACCGAGGGGTTTGCACAGTTCGATAGAGCGAGACCCGTTCAACCTGCGCTGGTTCCTCCCCGCGCTGTTGAAGTATCGAAACCTGTTTGCGGAGGTGCTGATAGCTTCCCTGTTTCTTCAGCTTTTTGCCCTGGTTACACCCCTGTTTTTCCAGGTGGTGATGGACAAAGTCCTGGTTCACCGGGGCTTTACGACGCTGAATGTACTGGCGATAGGTTTCGTGGCCGTTGTCTTCTTCGAGGCCATTGTAGGCGGCATGCGCAATTATCTCCTTAGCCATACCAGCAATCGTATTGATGTTGAGTTAGGTGCACGGCTATTCGGCCATCTGGCAAAGCTGCCTATGGCCTACTTCTCTTCCCGCCAGGTGGGGCAGACGGTCGCCAGGGTGCGCGAGTTGGATACCCTCCGTAACTTCATTACGGGCGCGGCGCTGACGCTACTTGTAGACCTGTCATTTACCTTTATCTTTATTGCCGTCCTCTGGTATTACAGCCCGACGTTGACATGGATTGTACTTGGCTCTCTACCTTGTTATGTCCTGCTCTCAATGATTATTACACCGGTGCTCAGGCATCGGCTGGACCAGAAGTTTCGTTTCGGCGCTGCCAACCAGGCATTCCTGACCGAGTCGGTCACCGGTATAGAGACGGTCAAGGCCCAGGCACTGGAGCCACAGATGCAACGCCGTTGGGAAGATCAGCTTTCGCGGTATGTGACAGCGTCTTTCAGAGCCCAAAACCTCAATAATGTGGCCAATCAGATTGCGACCTTTATCAACCGGGTGACCACATTGCTGATCATATGGTGGGGTGCACATCTTGTGATCGCCAGCGCGCTTACGGTGGGCCAACTGGTCGCTTTCAATATGATTGCGGGGAGGGTAAGCAGCCCGATTCTGAAACTGGTGCAGCTCTGGCAGGACTTTCAGCAAGCTGGCATATCCATGACCAGGCTGGGCGACATCCTGAACACGCCGCGGGAACCTGGGCTGGACTCGCGCCGCAGCGTGCCAGGGGATCTGGAGGGAGATATCCGCTTTGAGCGCGTCAGGTTCCGTTATCGTAGTGATGGCCCCCTGGTGCTGGATGACTTGTCTTTGACGATAAGCGCCGGAATGGTGGTTGGCTGCGTGGGGCGATCCGGTTCGGGAAAAAGTACACTGGCTAAATTGATCCAACGACTACACGTACCCGAAGCGGGCAGGGTGCTGGTTGACGGTACTGACCTGGCGATGATTGACACCAGTTGGCTGCGACGCAACGTGGGTTTAGTGCAGCAGGAAAGCTTTTTGTTTAACTGTAGCGTGCGTGAGAACATTGCCCTGTCCAATCCCGGGTTGCCGTTTGAACAGGTGGTACAAAGTGCCCGCACTGCTGGTGCCCATGACTTTATCCTTGGCCTGCCAGAGGGCTATGACACGCTGATAGAAGAACAGGGCGCGAATCTCTCGGGAGGGCAGCGTCAGCGTATAGCTATTGCCAGGGCGCTTATCACCAACCCACGTATTCTCATTCTGGATGAGGCTACCAGTGCACTGGATTACGAGTCGGAGCGCATTGTCCAGGACAACATGGGCGCCATATCCCGCGATAGAACAGTAATCGTGATTGCTCACAGGCTGAGCACCGTGCGCCATTGTGATGTCATTCTGGTGCTGGATGAGGGCCGCATTGTTGAGCGGGGCAGTCACGAGGCGTTGCTCAACACGAACGGGCACTACGCGATGCTGTATGGGCACCAGAATCAATCGCCTGTGGCGGGTGCGGTACCCATCAGTCACCCCTCTAATGATTTGAATGACGATAATGGATAAGGGCGTTGATGACAGTACGCGCTCACCGCGCGTAAAGCTCGCCGGTTTGTGGTCGGGCCAAGCCGCTGATGCTCGAACGTCGAATACGCTGCGGCAGTTCCTGCCCGGCGCGCTGGAAGTTCAGGACAGGCCACCCTCGCCTGCGGGGCGCTGGTTATTGTGGACTCTGTTGGTACTGTTCTTAGTAGGTATTACGTGGGCGATCGTTGGCGAGGTCGATATCGTGGTCACTGCGCCGGGTCGAATCGTGCCTAGCGGCAAAGTCAAATCAGTGCAGACATCGGAGGTGGCGGTTGTAGCGGCCATCCATGTGCGAGATGGGCAACGCGTACAGGCTGGTGAGCCGCTGATTAGTCTGGAAGACACAGCCGCTGAGGCGGATGACCTTAGCGTTTCTGAGCAGTTGGCCGACTGCTCGCGAGAGCTGGCATGGCGGACTGGGCTTGAATCCTGGTTGGCGGCGCTGGACGGCGTTGCTGCGGGCGCTTCGCCGCCCGAGCCTGACGAACAAGACGACGCTATCTCGAACAGCATTTTGCAACAAAAGCAGGTGGAGATAACGTCACGACTGCGAGGGCTTGACCGGGACCTGCGCGCCAACGCCAGCGAACGTGACGTTGTAGTTGCTGAACATGCCCGTGCAAGTGCAAAGTTGGAGATAGTTAAGGAGCGTGTACTCGCATATTCAAGTCTGCTGGCGAAGCAGCACGGCGCCAGGATTAAGCACCTGGAGATGTTGGAGCAACAGACCGATCTGGAAAAGACTCTGCCGGTACTACTGGCGAGCCAACACAAGCTGGAAAACCAGAGCGAATCGATTGCCGCGCGCATTGTCGCCACCAAAAGTGATATTAGGGTGCGCAACCTGATGGAGATTGACCGACTTGTTGCCCAGCGCGCCAGATTGCGGCAGGACGCTCGCAAGTCAAGACAGCGCAGGAAGAGGCAGTTGTTGCAATCACCGGTAACGGGAACCGTTCAGGAGCTCGCAGTGCATACCAGCGGAGCGGTAACCACGCCCGCGCAGGTATTGATGAAGATTGTCCCTGAATCCGCTGTGCTGGAAATCGAGGCGTTGCTTAAGAATCAGGACAGAGGCTTTGTTCGTCCAGGCCAGCCGGTGGCGGTCAAAGTAGATACTTTCAATTTCACCAAATACGGCCTGATTGATGCAGAAGTATCAGGTATAAGTAATGATGCTATAGAAGAGAAGGGGCACGGTTGGGTGTTTAGAGCCCGCATGAAACTGGCAACAGACGAGATAGTCGTAGCGGGTGAGCCGCTGAAGCTGAGTCCGGGAATGTCTGTGATAACAGAGATCAGGATCGGCAGGCGTCGTTTGATCGAGTTTTTCTTGTCTCCTTTGCTTAGGTATAAGCAAGAAAGTTTGGGGGAGAGGTAGGGTGTTTGGGGAATTCACAGTCGTTGCTACGTATCTTCTAGGATCGCATTCTAGGGATTTGCTAAAAGTATTATTAGTTTCAGTTTATTCGGTCTCTCTTATAGCTTGTTCGTCTGAGGAAAGTAATCTGAAGACACTCAAGGCACTATGTGCGAAGGACGCTGGTTTGACTGTTTACAGAACGGCGGAGGCATATGGTTATCACGATTCCGTTAACGAGATTGATTTAGTCAAATCGAGCTACAATTTCATCGAGATCTGCAGAAAACGTGATTCACTCTCGAGTATTTTTCCTCGCGCAGGTTGCTACCGGCTGTCCAAGGTAGCTCGCGATTCGGGGCAGTGCTATGCACCTCTAGACCTTAGGCTCTCAACTTATGCAGTCGATCCCTATCCTGAGTTTCTTTCCAGTAAGTGTATTGCTGTAGAGAATATTGCTGAACCGCAAGCTGATTACCGACACGAAGCCGAGAGCGACGAGTGGTGGACCGATGAGGGGCGAGGTTCGAGAATGAGTCGTTCAACTGGTCGAGTAATCCACGCTCGTTCTGGTGAAATCCTCTCGGAAAGAATCAGTTATCACTGGTATCCCGGAAAGCATGGCTCGTTTGAGTCGACCCCGCATGTTGGCTGCGGTTCATATAGGGTAACCGGGAAGAGCAGAAGCCACACTTTCGCACCGGGTCTGATCGAGAAGACCCTGCTGTTACCGAAACCACTGGATTCTGGGGGCTAGTTTAGAATTTGGAGATACAAGCGATTTAGGAATACGCTGTTAAAAATCGATTGCTGATGAACAAGGAGGTTTATCATGATCAGGGAAATATACGAAAACTGTATACTCGCAGCGGCCGCTTATGCGGATTGGGGTCTTCGAGGCACGGTTGACGATCACAAGATAAAGGAATTTTTGACCACAGAAGCCGGCCTGTCTGAAGGTCAATATGAGGATTTATTCGACCCAAGTGGCGGTATATTCGAAGTCTACAATGGCCCCTCCTCAGGGTACATAGAATCACAAAATGGCTTTTCGGCGACCATATTCAGGAACCGGCAAACCTCAGATATAACTGTCGCATTTCGCGGTACCGACCAGCTAGCCATAGACTCCCTGACGACGAGCTTGGATGTGATTTTTCAGGGCGCGGGTATCACAGGTGGCCTCAACGCCTTCCTCGGGCAGCAAAATGTCATATCGGATTTTCTTGTCGACGCGGGCCTTGATGTTAACGGCAGCCTGACAGGCTCCGTCAACTTTGCAGGCCACTCCCTGGGCGGGTTCCTGGCGACCATTGCGGCCTACAAATATCACGCTTCAGCAGGCCAGACCTACACCTTTAACGGTCTCGGAGTGGGCGTGGATGACTTCTTGAGTCAGGAGGTGATCAACGGTATTTCACTTGGTGGCAAAGTACAGAACTACTACGCTGATCTCATCGGTGCCGTTGCTGGATATCATCCGGGCAGCAAGACCAAAATCTTCGTTGAAGAGGAGGGTGTGATCGCCGACCACTCAATTTCGAAGATGGTGCAAAGTCTTTCTGTTTATCGCGTTTTGGCCGGGATAGATCCCCAACTCAATTCCCAGGCTGGGCTAGGTGATATTTACAGCCTGCTTGAGGGCGCATCTAATGTACCCGGCGATTCGCTGGAATCGCTTGTCGATCACCTGGGTGATCTTCTCGGCGGAGACCTGAGCCTGCAGGCTATGAAAGACGATATCGGGGCATTTTACGATGCACTGGTGCTCCGAGGTTCAAGTCATGCTGTGAGTAACCCGCTGGAGATTGACCTGGTAGGCGGGGCGGCCAAAGACACGGATGTCGGGCGGGGGCTTCGTTATGCTGCGCTAAAACTCGTTCCGCTAGCTGTTACTTCCAACCTGGCCAACACATCTGCGGCCGCATCAGATTACGCATTGATAGATGTCGGTGGTGGTCTTGCCTACACCGACCAGTTCATCGCCGACAGGGCGGCGATGCTGCGCTCAGTTCTGCAGCGTAACGTGGACGATACCCGCTATCCTCAAGCGGTAGCGGGTGAAGCAATGCGCTTCCACGATGAGGATGCTGGCGAGGTCTTCGCCGGCGCCAATTCAACCGGCCAGGGTGGCAGCAATACGGTCGACCCGAACACAGTGAGAAACATCCTGTTTGGTAACGCTCAGGATAACGTAATGACAGGCAAGTCCAGAGACGACAGCCTTTATGGTATGGCGGGTGTTGATCAACTTCACGGCGCCGCAGGAAATGACTACCTGGAAGGAGGCCCGGGCAATGATGTGCTAACGGGTGGTAGGGGCAACGACAGGCTGATCGGAGGTGGCGGTAGGGACAGCTTCCATTGGGCCGATGGCGATGGTCACGACATTATTGGTGATTATGATGATGGTGGCGATCAGATTTTTGTTAATGGTATTGACCTGGCGACCATGAACTTTTCGCCTGTTTCGGTCGGATCCTCATTTTATAGCGATGCTGCCTATCCTGATATTGCCGTGCACTATGACGGTAGCTTTTTGTCGTTGAAAGTGGGCAATGGCGACACTGCAGGCTCCATTACTGCAACGCAGTACTCGCCTGCAAACGGCCAGGATTACGGCATTGTGCTTGCTGCCCCTGATATTGTGCTGCCCCCTACACAGATAAATGTTGCCACGTTGGGCACCAGTAGCTCAGACGTGGATGCCTCGGCCTTCTGGCGTGATTCCCGTAACCAGGGTGGCTTTGACTGGTCCACCATTGCGTTGCGTTTCAGTGCCATTGATGTTGCCAATTACGCAGGAGATGACAAGCCATTTGGCTTATTGAGCCCATCGTTTGAAGGCGGCCCGCTGGATGATTATCTCACGGGAGATGATGGGTCCAATCAGTTGATCGGTTTGGCAGGTGACGATCTCCTGGAGGGCGGCGCCGGGGCTGATTATCTTGCCGGTTATGCCGGCTCAGACCACCTTTTTGGCGGTGATGGCAACGATCTGCTTTTTGGGTCAACCAGGCACGATCTTGCTGACCTGCTGAACTCAGGCTCTGCCCAGGACGAGTTTTATATTGGTCAACTGGCGGAAGGTGAGCATGACAGGAATATCCTCGACGGAGGGACTGGTAACGACATGCTTTCCGGTGGTAGTCGTACTGACACCGTAGTGGGCGGTGACGGCGCAGACTACTTGCTCGGTGGGGCCGGTAGTGACTATCTGGAAGGGGGTGCCGGCCGCGACGTTATCTATGGCGATTCCTCCCTTGGTGTAATGTATTCCGGAGGGCAGGGTCAGTCGATTCAGGGTGAGCTGCGCATTGCTTTCGCCGAGTCAGTCGTAACGGTGCACGATGATGTGGTCTATGCGGGACCCGGCGACGATACGGTATGGGGTGAGTCAGGTTCGGACGTAATTCATGGCGGTGATGGCGATGATGACCTGATCGGTGATCGCTATCACGACACAGCCTATTTTGGTCTCGAACTTCCATCTTATGCAGGTACATCGCCCGAACTGGCAACGACACATCATGGTGAAGACAGGTTGTTTGGCGAAAGTGGGGATGACCTGTTGTCGGGACTTGGAGGTGATGATTATCTGGAAGGGGGGACAGGTGATGACACTTTGTTGGGGGGCTCAGGCGATGATGTCTACGCGCTGCAACCTGGTGATGGCCTGGATCATATTCAAGATGACCACGGTATGCATACGTTGGTTTTCTCTGGCTTTTCCCTGAACGAACTGCAGATTGTCTTCCAGGGCGGAGAGGTAATGCTTTCCAGCGCCGCTACCGGTGATGGTTTTACCATGAGCAGGGACCAATGGGCGCGAACGCGTATAGCCCTTAATAGCTCGGATGCATTGGTCGAGCGGACCCGTTTGGATGCCCACTACCTCGATCTGAATGGCGATGTGTTGCTTTCCACGATAGCGTCTGACGTCTATACCGAGGCGGACAGGGAGGCGCTTTTCACTATTGATGAAGGTAACTTCGGCCAACCCATTCTTAGTTTCGGGGCTGGTGCCTCCGATGTAGAGATCACGGCAATTGACGGCCAGGGTGGCGCCACAATCCGATTCCCAGGCGCACCCATAAATCCTCTGGTGGAGGTATCGCCTTTACTGCTCGATACGCAATGGGCGTTTATTGAGTCAACGGATAGTGTGACGATTAGGCTGGCGGGATTCACTAACGGTCCTGCAGGAACTGCCGGAGACGATACGATAATTGGCACGGATATGGATGATATCCTGCTGGGAAGCGGCGGCAACGACGTGGTGCAGGGAGAGGGGGGTGACGACCATCTTGATGGTGGCAGCGGCGCAGACACGCTGCTTGGGGGGTCTGGCAATGATGTCGTTCATGGTGGTACCGGGCATGACAACGACATTCTACAGGGCGGTCCGGGTGATGACCTTCTTGATGGCGCCTACTCCCATGACCTCTACCGGTTTGCTCTTGGCGATGGCAGGGACGTTATTGCCGATACGCAAGGCTACCACGCCTTCGAATTTGACAGCAGTATCGACCCGGACGCTATAGCGCTCTATTACACTGGCGATGGACCTGACAATTTCAAGCTGAAATATTCTGCGACGGACTGGGTTGAGTCCATGGGCGCTACCTCTGTGCAGAAGGTCGTCGATATACGTGCGGATGGTTTTCCTGTCGCACTGGTGCAGCGCTCGGAACTCGTTAACGGTACGTTTTACGATACGCGCATGAACGATGTATTCGAGACGGCTGATGGCAACGACGTGATTCACACTAGTGGTCTCGGCAATGATGTTTTCCGCGTTGCCAATGGAGACGGGAATGACAGCGTGCTGCTTGACGAGGGCTACTATCCGCACGTCTTCGGGGAGATTCGCCTTGTCGACCAAAGCGATGTGTCGTTTTCATTTACCGGTATCGATACCAAAATTGCTTACGCTGGCGGCCAGTTGTCGCTTGAGGCGGAGAAGCACTTCAGTGACGCGGCACGGGATAACGCACTCAACCGATTTGTGATCACCGCTGAAACAGACCCGCTTTGGGTACCGGAGATCATCGCGGAGGGCCCTGGCTGGTTGCACGGATCTTTTGGCAGCGATCGTATAATTGGCAGCGCTGACTTCGATGTAATCACCCCCGGCTACGGCAACGACCTGATACTTAGTGGTGGGGGCGCAGACTCCATCTATCTCAATGACGTATATTTCAATGTGAATCAGGCGGGTGTGGGTCACAAGGTGATAGCGCCCGGGCCTGGCAATGACTATATCGAGTCGCCGTTATATCAGGGAATGACAATCTACTACGACCTGGGCGGTGGTGATGACCGGGTGGTTTACGATTGGTCCTATGGTGAGCGGCACCCCTACCGGTTCTCACTGTCGCAAAACGCAACGCAACCTGAATTTGTGCCACACGGAGAAGATGTGCTGGCATTCGGACCGGGAATTGGCCTGGATGACCTCGTTTTTGTACGCCATGACAGCAGCTTGCAGGTGGCTTTGACCAATGAGCCTGGGAGTCTGCAATTCGAAAACTTCTTTAACGTATATGAACCACAGAGTGTCAGCAGCCGCAGTGGCTTGCTCGATCCTTTCAGCGGTGAGGATGGTGGCGATTACCGCCTTAGCTCAGACGACATCGCCACACTTTTTCCGCGTACACCAGTGAGATATATAGAGCTTGCGGATGGCAGCCGGCATGACATGGAAGTGGTATTGGCCGGCAGGATGCTGGTGGATTACCTGATTGTGCAAGGCACCGCCGCGGAGGACGCGATTGAGGCGAGCGTAGCGAATGAGCTGATTCTGGGTCACGCAGGGGATGACCTGATTTTCGACGCCGGTGGTGAAAACACCATCTACGCCGGTAGAGGTGGAGATCACGTCACGGTGAACGGCGCTTCCATAGTCTATGCCGGTGAGGGCGATGACTACGCTCTGTTGAGCGGAGACGGCAATACGCTTTTTGCAGGGCCGGGGAATGATGCCGTCGAGACCGAGGGTGACAATGCCCTGTACATGGGCGAAGGCAACGATGAGGTGTTGGTGCTGAGCGGAGCCAATAAGCTGGATATGGGTTCCGGAGAGGACATGGTAGATATGCTTGGCGGATCCTTGGCACTGGAATTCGGAGCTTCAAATGGTACGGATACAGTCACTTACGTATCTGGCCAGGCTACCCTCAACGTCTATCTCGACGAGCAGATCACGCAAAATGACCTTGAGTTCAGTGTGACCGAGGGACTGCAGGGTGAGGGTGTCTCCATGGCGATCGAAGGTTCTGGTGCGGTACTGGAAATGGTGGCCCTCACCTACAACCCGATTCGCGATGAATACGAGTCCGAGTTGGAGGAAATCTCCGCGGAGATTTACTTCTCCAACGGCGATCGTTTATCCGGTCACCAGCTTCTGGCGTTGGCGCTCGGCGACCCAGGCGAGCAGATTGTTGGCACCGACGGCAATGATAAGCTGGTCGGCACAGAAGCTGGCGACCGCATAATAGGCGGTGCCGGCAATGACCGGCTGGAGGGTCTGGGAGGTGATGACCTGTTCGTTTTCTCCGGGCACGGCAATGGGGCCGACCGGGTTCTCGGCGGTGAAGGGGTAGATACCCTTCTGGGCAGCGATGGATCAGATAGTATTGGCCTGAAGCGCCTCATTCGATCTGACTCAATAGAGCGCATTGACGGTGGCGCGGGGGATGATGCCATCGTCGGCACCGCGGGTAAGAACCGACTTGATTTTTCCACGACCGAGTTGATTGGCATTGCGAGGATAGAAGCTGGGGCGGGTAACGACTATGTTAAAGGATCGGCCGGAGACGATGTGCTGGTCGGAGGTGCTGGTAACGACAAGTTGTTTGGGCTCAGCGGTAGTGACCAGTTTCAGTTCTCCGCTGGAGATGGTGTTGACAGGATCATTAACAAGGACCCGGATCCGGACAGTGTTGACGTATTAGCTATGACGGCCATTGAGTCCGATGACCTCTGGTTTTCCAGAGACGGCAAGCATCTGGTAATTGATGTGATTGGTTCTTCTGACCAGGTAACGGTAAACAACTGGTATGGAGCAGAGAAGCATCGCCTGGATATGATCACAGCGGATGAGCATGTGCTCCATGCCAATCAGGTGGACTCGCTGGTCAGTGCCATGGCTGCGTTCACCGTGCCTTCCGGAGAGGACGCGGTCTTTCCCCAGGATGCGAGGGATGCGCTTGAACCCGTGCTAACTGCCGCGTGGGAAGTGGTTGCGTAGCACGGCTGGTCCCGCAGCTCACATGATGGAAGAAAACTCGGCCCTGCTGCCCTATACTGAGGCCCCATAATGGCGACCATTCGGAAACATGGGTATGAGTCATTCTCGCGTAGGAATGACATCGGCTTCAGGTAGCGATGTATCTGGATGCACTTTCACTAGATAACGGTCTGGGCTCAACTTGTTTCAAGTAAAAGTCTGCGGTAGAAAAGCACTGATGCGCGCACTACTATGCACCGCGTTGCTCACGCTCGCCGCCTGCGCCAGTGCGCCCTTCGATTATCCCAAAACTGAATCCCACGCCGTGCCACCAGACTCGACGACGGCAATGGGTGAGGCGGCTCTCGCCTGGCAGGAGGAACACGGAGACAAGGCTGGGCTGTTGGGGCTTTCTTCCGGGGTCGACGCACTGGGTGCACGCCTGCGCATGCTCGAGCTGGCTCAAAACACCGTTGATGCCCAGTACTTCATTCTCAAAAAGGATCGGGCGGGGCAGCTTTTTTCTGGCGGGCTGCTGGCGGCAGCAGACCGCGGCGTAAAGGTGCGCCTGCTGATAGACGATATCTTCTCACCGGGTGTTGATGAGGCCTTCACCATTCTCAGCAGCCATCCCAATATTGAAATACGCATATTCAACCCGCTGTCCCGGTCACTGAGATTCAGCAGTTACCTCACCGATTTCGCCCGCATCAACCGACGTATGCATAACAAGTCGTTCACCGTGGACAACAGCTTCAGCATTGTCGGTGGTCGCAACATCGGCGAGGAGTATTTCGAGCTCAAGCAGGATGTGCAGTTCGACGACTACGAGGTCATGGTAATGGGCGCGGTGGTGGAGGATATCAGCGCGGGTTTTGACGCGTTTTGGAACAGCCAGCTGTCTGTGCCCATAGAGGCATTTCAAACCCGGGTGGACCCGGAAACGCTGGCCGAATGGCGGGTGCTGGTCAACAAGACCCTGCAAGGGCAGCGCACGGGGCTTTATGCCACCGCACTCAACAGTCGGTTATTGGAGGACCTGCGCAGCGGTAAACTGCGCCCTGTGGTGGCCGACACCACTCTATATACCGACACACCCGAAAAAATCAGCGCCGCCATGGGTGATAGCGAGCAAGCCATACTGGTGTCGGAGCTTGCCCGTCGCCTGCGTGCTGCAACCGATCAGGTGATCGTGGTCACTCCTTACTACGTGCCACAGAAACTCGGCGCTGAAGTGATGGAGGAGTTGCTCGGCAAGGGGGTGAGGGTGATCGTGGTGACCAATTCCCTGGCCTCTACCAACCATGTTCCGGTTCACTCGGGCTATGCACGCTACCGTAGACGTTTGTTGCTGGCCGGGGCGGAGTTTTATGAAATTCGCGCCGACAGCGCTATTGCCGAAAATGATTGGGGCAACACACCGGAAAAGAAAACGCTGCATTCCAAGGCCACGGTTATCGACAGGCAGACTATTTTCATTGGCTCCCTGAACTTTGATCCTCGCTCAATCTATATCAACACAGAGATGGGGCTTTTCGTTGACTCCCACGAGGCGGGTGGTACGTTTACCGATGAGCTGCTAAGGAATCTGCCTGCCGCGACCTGGAAGGTGGACCTCGACGAGCGAAATAAGCTGCGTTGGACCTACGACAACGGCGCTGATCGCGAGGTGGTATACAAGGAACCCGGTGCCAGCTGGTGGCGTCGCTTTCAGGTCGGGTTTTATCGACTGCTCCCTATCGAGAGTCAGCTATAAGGCCCACTCTGCTACGTATTAAGGATAAAAATATGACCCGCATAATATCCCTTCTCACTGCGTTATTGCCTCTCTCTATTTGCGTTGCACAGGCAGCGCCGGAAAATACCTATTCGCCCTACGCCGGGCGCGACTACCCCACGCAGGTTTATTTCGGCGACACCCATCACCACACATCCAATTCCGGCGATGCGTTTATGAACGGTGATCGCCTGACCCCGGAGATGGCCTACCGCTTCGCGCGTGGCGCCGAAGTCGTGTCTTCAACAGGGGTGCCGGTTCGACTCTCCCGGCCCATGGACTTCCTGGTGATTTCCGACCACGCCGAAGGGCTTGGCGTCATTATGGAGGTATATAACGGCAACCCACTGTTCATGCAGGACGCCACTCTCAAGCGCTGGAGCCAGGCGATGAAGGAAGGCGGCAAGGCCGCTGCCGACAGCATGAATGAGCTGATTTCCGCGCAGGCGCAGGGCACACTGCCGGGCGTGATCCAGGACCCCGCAACGGTGGGCCCGGTTATCAGGTCGGTCTGGCAGCAATACACAGAAACTGCGGAGCGCTTCAATGAGCCGGGTCGCTTCACCGCCATGATCGGCTTTGAATGGACTTCCGTTCCCGGCGGCAACAACCTGCACCGCAATGTGCTGTTTCGCGATGGCAAGGCGCGTGCAGACCAGGTGCTGCCTTATTCGTCCTGGCAGAGCGAAGACCCCGAGGCGCTGTGGGCGTGGATGGCAAACTACGAAGAGAAAACCGGCGGCAGCCTGCTGGCGATTCCCCACAACGGCAACCTGTCCAACGGGCGCATGTTCGAGATAGAAACCTTCGACGGCAAGCCGCTCACGGCCGACTATGCCCAGCGCCGGCAGCGCTGGGAGCCCTTGCAGGAAATGATGCAGACCAAGGGCGCCAGCGAAACCCACCCGACGTTGTCGCCTAACGACGAGTTCGCCGACTTCGGGCTGGCCGGCTGGGAATATGGCAACCTGACGCTGGAGGACAGCCTCGAGACGCCGCAGATGCGTCCCACCATGTACCTGCGTGCCGGCTTGCAGCGCGGCCTTGAGCAGGAGCGTGCGCTGGGCACCAACCCGTTCAAGTTTGGCTTTATTGGCGGAACCGATGTGCATAACTCGCTGACCTCCATAGAAGAAGACAACTTCATGGGCAAGCATGTGGTGCAGGAGCCGCGGCCCGAACGCTGGGAGCATGTATCCAAACAGGGCTTCGGCAAAACCCGGTACACCTGGCACTACACTGCAGCGGGCTATGCCGCGGTGTGGGCGCGGGAAAATACCCGCGAAGCGTTGTGGGATGCCATGCGCCGCAAGGAAGTCTATGCCACCTCGGGTTCGCGCATGACGGTGCGCTTCTTTGCCGGTTGGGATTATGACCAGGAAGACGCTTTGTCGCGCGACGTGGCCGCTGCCGGTTACGCCGGCGGCGTACCAATGGGCGGTGATCTCAAGGGCAGCGAACGCGGCGCCAGCAAGGCACCCCATTTCCTGGTTTCCGCCCTGAAAGATCCGATATTTGGCAACCTTGACCGTATCCAGATTGTTAAAGGCTGGCTGGACGCCAGCGGCAAAACCCACGAGAAGATCTACGACGTGGTCTGGGCAGACGCCGATCGTCGCGCCATAGGCAAAGACGGCAGGCTGACGCCGGTGGGGAATACTGTCGATGTGGAGCGTGCCACCTGGGCTGACAGCATAGGCGAACCCGGTCTTACCACGGTCTGGGTTGACCCTGATTTCGACCCGTCACAACCGGCGTTTTACTACGCCAGGGTGATCGAGATCCCCACACCCACCTGGATGGCCTATGACCAGGTGCGTTACGGCATCAAGATGAGCGAAGACGTGCCCATGGTCCACCAGGAGCGCGCCTGGACGTCACCTGTCTGGTATACGCCTTAGTGGCGGTAAGCGCGGCCTACGCCGCTGCGCTCCCAAGCGCCGTCCCCAGCTCGTGCTCAAACACGGTACGCAGCTTCGCCACCGGCATATTGCCGGATTCCAGGTAGATGCGGTGGAATTCGCGGTCCTGCTCCAGCGCCGACAGTTTGTCTTTTGTCGCCGCCATAAAGTCGCGTTTCAGGTCCCACACCAGGCGGTTGCCCACCAGGTAGCTCAGGGGGTAGCCGCGCTCCTGTGAGTACCAGTTCAGCTCGCTCTGGGCCCGACCCGGGGTGAAGCCGGTTGCGGCGATCAGCAGGCTGGCGGCGTTCACAAAAGGGTCTTCGCTGTCGGTGCTGACGTCATAGCCGATATCCAGGTAAGACGTGTCACCGGTCATAAAGTACAGGTCAATGCCGACCCGGGCGCCGATACGACTCAGGTCCAGCTTGGTAACAAAGCGCGCTTCATCGGTCAGCTCGCCCATCAGGCCCTGGTCCAGCACGTAGTCCTCCAGCATGGTGGTCCAGCCTTCGGCGTGCTCGTTGGCGTTGAAGGTGCGGCGCACGATAGACGCGTGCATGGTGGCAGTCGCCAGCTGCAGGTGGTGCCCGGGAATACCCTCGTGCACCATCATCAGCGGAATACCCAGCTCTGTGTGTTCAGCCAGCAGCTCCTGGCTGAGCGTGAGGTAGACCATGCTGGTGCGCGTACCCTCGCGCAACGCCGGCGGTGGCATCATGGCGCCAGCCGGTATCATCGGCCGCATGAAGCCCGGTGTCTGGATGATATTCATGGACTGGCCGTCGGGTATGGGGAACAGCTCGCGCTCTTTCACGAAGGTTTCCAGTTCCGCCGCCACCTGTTTATAGCGGGTGATTACCTGTTCGAAATCACCCCCTTCTACTTTCACCGCATGGGCCTCGGCCAGGTAAGTCTGCAGTTGCTGTGCAGTGGTGGCCGGGTCCAGCCCATACTTTTCTACCAGTTTTTCCCGCAGCGACTCGATCTGGTTGCGCGTGCTGCTAACGAACTCCCGCGCCACCTGGTGAATATCTTCCAGCGAGAGTTCTATGCCCTTGGAGGCGACAATAGACTCCGCCGCGTCGCGCCCGATGTGGAAGTGGGTGGTGGTGGGCAGTTGTTTCAACTGCGCCTGGTATTGCGCTATCGCCTGGTTGGCTGTGTCTATGGCCGCGCCCAGTTCATCCAGCTGCGCATAGGACTCGTCGCGTGCCCAGTCGAGAATGCTGGCGAAGAACTCGGGCAGCCCGGCAATGGACTCACAGTCTATGTCCACCCAGCGGGCGACTGGGGTATCCAGCCTGCCCAGCATGGCTTGCAGGTAGGCGGGTACTTTTTGCAGGCGCGCCAGAATGTTATCCAGGCGGTTTTGTGCAGGGCGTGGGTCCAGGGTCACCAGGAAAAAGATGCCGGAACTTATCTCCTCGCCCGCATCGGGCAATTGCTGCGCCTGCAGCCTGCCGTTGAAGGTCAGGCTGGCATCCTGTGCATACTGGCGCGCTGTCAGGGCGATCAGCTGGGTGTCCAGCTGCTGGTGGAAGTCAGTCAGGCTGGGGTAAAGTGCCTCGGCCTGCGCCACGATTTGTTCAGCCTGGCGCTGCAGTGCAGAGAGCGCGGCCAGGGAAGGGTCCGGCAGATCATCCAGTTTTTGCTCAACACCCATCTCAACGCAGGTGTTGGGGTTTTCCAGCAGCAGTTCCAGGTAGGCGTCGCCCAGTTGTTGGAATTGACTCATTGCTCGCTACTCCAGGTTGGTGTCAACGCGCCCATACTAGTGCGCTAACATGGATAAATACAGTGCTGGCCGCTACGGCCATGCCCTGTGGCGTGGCCAGTGCGTCAATGCCCGTTTGCCCGCCGTATTGGGCTACACTTGTGAACAATGACTGAGGTTAGTGACAGAAGGTTGATGCGATGATGGAAAAGGCAATATTCATGGGCGCGCTGGCAACCTGCCCTACGCGGGAGAAAACCAGAATTTCCGGCATGGCATTGCAGCGCGCATCCCTGGTTACGGTACTGACCCTGGCGTTGGGTGCGTGTACCACCACCGACGAGATTATTATCGACAAGCAGGGCGTGGACATGTCGCGCTATGACCAGGACCTGGCTGAGTGCAAAACTTACGCCAGTGAGGTGAAAACAGGGAACAAGGCAGCCAAGGGCGCGGTGTCCGGCGCGGTGGTGGGGGGTTTGATCGGCGCCGCCGTGGGCAATAGCAGGGACGCTCAGCGCGCTGCCGGCGCGGGCGCCGTTACCGGCGGTGCGCGCGGCGTGAGAGAAGGCGAGCAAACCGAAATACAGGTGGTAAAACGTTGCTTGATTGGTCGCGGGTACCGGGTGCTCAACTGACCTGCAAGCAACGCTGGCCATCACTTAAGGGCCTGGACTCCGGTAGCCACCGCGACGGCCCTGGGTTCGTCGGCAACAGCGATCTTCGCGCCGATCAGTCCACACATGATCGCGACAAAAACAAACGGTACAAACTTCTTCATAACACTCTCCTTTGAGTCATTGCCCACCTTTCTGAGGCTTGCCCGTTATTCTGGGGCTTGAGCCGTCGATAAAGCATTGCCACGCGCGACATGTGCATGGCACGCAGCGACAGTGTCTCTGCCAGGAACAAAGGAAAGCGTAATTTAATTGCAGGGAGCCGAAGCTCCTTACTTCACGTACCATAGGCAATTTTCCAGGGACAAGATCATGCGTGACTACGATATCGTGCTGTTCGGAGCCAGTGGCTTCACCGGCCGCCTGGTGGCGGAATACCTGCTGGAGGCCTACGGCCAGGACAAGGGGCTGCGTTGGGCTATTGCCGGGCGCAACGAGGAAAAACTGAAGGTGCTTGCCCGGGAGTTGGGCGCGCCGAACCTGCCGGTGCTGGTAGCGGACAGCGACGACCCGCAGGCACTGGCCAGCCTGGCAGCCTGCACCACAGTGGTATGTACCACGGTAGGTCCCTATGCACTCTACGGCAGCGCATTGGTCGCAGCCTGCGTTACTGCCGGTACGCATTACTGCGACCTCACCGGCGAAGTGCACTGGATGCGTGAAATGATCGGTCGGCATGAGGCCGCGGCAGTCGCCAGCGGCGCCCGCATCGTGCACACCTGCGGTTTCGACAGCATTCCCTCTGACCTCGGCACCCTGTTCCTGCAACAGGCCATGCTGGCTGAACACGGCGTGCCCGCGCAGGAGGTCAAGCTGCGGGTCAAACGCTTCAGTGGAGCCTTCAGTGGCGGCACGGTAGCGAGCATGATTAACATGATGGAAGAGGCCGGCAAGGACAAGAGTTTGCGCAAGGTCATGGCCGACCCCTATGCGCTGCTGCCCAGGGGAAGTCATCGAGGCGACGACCGCAATGACCAGACCGGTGCCGTTTACGACTATCACTTTGGGCGCTGGACGCTGCCCTTTGTTATGGCGGCAATCAACACCAGGGTAGTCCGGCGTAGCAATGCGCTACTGGGCTTTCCCTACGGGGAAGACTTCGCCTATAGCGAGGCGATGCTGGCGCCCAGGCACCAGGGCCGGGTGGCAGCCAAGTTATCTGCGCTGGCCATGACTGCAGGCACTGTATCCCTGGCGATACCGCCGCTGCGTGCCGTGGCGAAGAAGTTTCTACCCGCTCCCGGCGAGGGGCCAGACAGGGAGCAGCGTGAAAAAGGCTTCTTTGATATCTACCTCTATGGCGTTCACCCCGACGATGGTGACAAGGACCTGATTGCCCGCGTTACCGGCGATCGCGACCCGGGCTACGGCTCCACCTCAAAGATGCTGGCAGAGGCCGCCGTCTGCCTGGCAATGGATGAACTGGATTGCGATGGCGGCTTCTGGACGCCGGCGTCGGCGATGGGCGAGACGCTGATACAGCGGTTGGAAGAAAGCGCCGGGCTGACCTTTACCCTGGAAGACGCTACGCCGTGAAGGGCGAAGTGCCAGGATTAACAAGAGGATAACCATGTATGGATTTTACTATTCCAGAAGATATCGCGAATTTTCTAGGTGAACTGGACGCGTTCATCGAGGCCAGCATCAAGCCGCTAGAGCAAGCCGGCGATAATATGCGCTTCTTCGATCATCGCCGGGAAGATGCCCGCACCGACTGGGAGCGTGACGGCCTGCCCAATGCCCAGTGGGAGGCACTGCTTCACCAGGCCAAGCAGCTCGCTATCGAGGCCGGCGTGTTCAGCTATCCCTTTCCCGCGGAGCACGGCGGGCGCAATGGCAGTAACCTGGGCATGGCCATTATTCGCGAGCACCTGGCTGCCCGGGGCCTGGGTCTGCACAACGACCTGCAGAACGAGCACTCCATTGTGGGGAACAACATTGCTCTGCTGCTGATGCTGGAATACGGCACCGATGAGCAGAAGGCCCAGTGGCTGCCCGGATTGAAAGACGCCACCCAGGGTTTCGCCTTTGGCATTACCGAGCCGGAGCACGGCTCGGATGCGACCTGGATGGAAACCGTCGCGGTAAGGGACGGTGATGACTGGGTCATCAATGGGGAGAAAACCTGGAACACGGGGGTGCACATTGCGCACGCCGACATGGTGATGGCCCGCACCTCTGGCGAACCGGGCGATGCGCGCGGCATCACCGCCTTCCTGGTACCCATGGACACCGCCGGGTTGAACGTTGAGGAGTACCTGTGGACTTTCAATATGCCCTCGGACCACGCACGCGTGAGTTTCACCGACGTGCGCGTCCCCGACTCGGCGATATTTGCCGGCGAAGGCAGGGGTCTGCAGGTGGTGCAGCATTTCTTCAACGAAAACCGTATCCGCCAGGCGGCTTCCAGTCTGGGTGCAGCCCAGTACTGCGTGAACGAGGCGGTGAGGTACGCAGGGGAGCGCAAGCCTTTCGGCAAACCCCTGTCGAGTAACCAGGGCATTCAGTTCCCGCTGGTTGATTTGCAGACGCGTTGTGAAATGCTGCGTGCGTTAATCCACAAGACTGCCTGGCTTATGGATCGCGATGGCGCCTTCTCGGTCTCCGATAAGGTGTCGATGTGCAACTACCAGGCAAATCGACTCTGTTGCGAGGCCGCCGATACGGCCATGCAGGTGCATGGCGGCATGGGCTATTCACGTTACAAACCCTTTGAGCATATTTACCGCCATCACCGGCGCTACCGCATCACCGAGGGCACCGACGAAATACAGATGCGCCGGATAGCAGGCTACATGTTTGGCTTTATGCAACAGCAAAAGCCCAAGGGCGTCAGTTGATGCCTGCTGGCGATGGTTTTAACGCCGCTCTGGAAGCGATGTTAGGTACTGAGGTCGCGGGCTTTCGTGAACTGAAGGAATGCCAGCAACTCACCGCCGGAGCCAGCCAGCAAACGTTTCGAATCCTGGTCGATACTGCCAGCGGAGACGCCCAGTTTGCGCTGCGCCGCTGCCCCCCGACCCTGGAAGGCGGGCCCAGCCTTGGCCAGATTGACCTGGCAACGGAGGCGTACCTGCTGCAGCGCTCGGCCGAGGCCGGGATTCCGGTCCCCGCAGTTGTACACGTGCTGGAGGAAGGTGACGGTCTGGGCAATGGCTTCCTCATGGAGTGGCTGCAGGGCGAAACGCTGGGCCAACGTATTGTGCGATCCGAGTCGCTTGCACAGATCAGGCCTCAGCTGGCGCG
Source organism: Pseudohalioglobus lutimaris (assembly GCF_002866825.1). Lineage (GTDB taxonomy): Bacteria > Pseudomonadota > Gammaproteobacteria > Pseudomonadales > Halieaceae > Halioglobus > Halioglobus lutimaris. The sequence goes on from NZ_PKUS01000037.1 coordinate 23,474, forward strand.
CCAGTGCGGTGAAATTCTCGCCCGGCTGCATGCGATAGAGGTCGATGCCAATCTGGCCGGGCAGTTGCCCGGAGTCGCGCCTGCGGTACTGGTGCAGGAGACGTGGGATTGGTACCAGGCACTGAACCTGCCGGCTCCGATGATCGATTTCAGCGCGCGCTGGCTGCTCGAGAACTTGCCGGTCAGCTCGCGCAAGACGCTGGTGCATGGCGACTTTCGCAACGGCAACCTGATGATCGATAACAACGGTGTGCGTGCGGTACTGGACTGGGAGCTCGCCCATATCGGTGATCCGGTGCGCGACCTCGGCTGGCTCTGCGTCAACTCATGGCGGTTCGGCCAGGTTGAACGGCCTGTAGGCGGGTTTGGAACAACGGCAGACCTGCTGGCGGGCTACGAGGCGGTGTCCGGTATTCGAGTCAGTGAGGAGGAATTACGGTTCTGGCAGATTTTCGGCTCGTTCTGGTGGTCGGTCTCCACACTGCAAATGGCGGCAACCTGGCGTACCGGCCATACCCCCAGTCTGGAGCGCCCGGTAATAGGCAGGCGCTCCTCCGAGGCGCAGATGGACTGTGTGAACCTGCTGTTTCCCGGTGAATTCGAACTGCCGGCGGCGACTGAGCTGGACCAGGGCACACAGCTGCCCATGCCCGCTGAATTGCTGGAAGGCGTCAGAACTTTTCTGCAGGAGCAGGTTGCGGCGAACGAAAACAAGCACTTCTCCTTCCTCGCTAAAGTCGCGGCGAATTCACTGGGTATTGCACAGCGCGAATTCCTGTTCGGCCCTGCACTCGCCGAGGCGGAACACGGCAGGCTGCAGGCCCTGCTGGGTGACGGCTCACTCGACGAACTGCGCTGGAAGTTGGTGAATGAATTGCGCGGCGGACTATCCCTGGATACCGACGCCCTCGCAGAGCACCTGCGGCAGACGGTGGCCGGGCAATTGAGTATTGATCAGCCCGGATACACGGCATTGCGCTGAGCGCGGCACCGGCCGGTGCCAGACCCTCGCTCACCCTGTCGTTGGGAGGCCAGGATCAGGTTAGGAGCTCACCGCCGGCGGGCGGCTCAGCCGGTGATAAACGTATCCGCCCAGCGCGCCGGCCAGGCCCTGTCCGATGAGTCCCGCGAGGGTGCGGGTCACCGCGATACCGGATACGCCCAACACTGACTTCAAAATAACGTGCAACGCCACCACGGCAACGAAGCCTGCAAGGGTGAACAGTAGAGCCCGCCGCGACGGGATCAAGCGGGCCAGTTGCGCGGCCACGGGCAGCGCTATCAAGAAGGCGACCAGCAGCATCAGCAGGTAGCTGGATGCCATGCCGATGATGTCGTGCCAGGTGGCCCCCAGCCGCTGGGCAAACGAAACCTCCAGGCCAAAGGATTGCACGGTTGCCAGTATCGTCTGGGTAAAGAGAATGCTCGCCAGCAGGTAAGCGATAACTACCGCTGCCAAGAAAGCTTTGAGTAGGCGCAGCATACAGTTCATCCGGGCTCTGAGTTGTGCCTATAATGACGGACAACTGATAAAAGGAAAAGGCGATGAATCATTGTCTGGCCAGGCCATTTAAGAGGCTCGTTGCTGCGGTCGCGCTTTTCTGCCTGGCCGGAGCGGTGTTGGCAGCCGACTATGAGCTGACAACGGTTGCCCGGGATATGGATGAGCCCTGGTCCGTGGCACAACTGCCCGATGGTGAATTCCTGGTGACATTGCGAGGCGGTAAGCTGCTGCGCATAAGCGAGGGGGGTGCTGCCACCGACGTTCAGGGCGCGCCGGAAACCTACTATGCCGGCCAGGGGGGGTACTTCGATATCCTGCTGCACCCTGATTTCAGTAGCAATCACACCGTATACCTCGCTTATGCCCATGGCACACCAGAAGCCAACGGCACGGCGATCATGAAAGCCACATTGGCAGGCGACCGTCTTGAAAATGCGCAGCAGATTTTGCTGGTATCGCCGCTGAAAAATACACCACAACACTACGGCGGCAAGATGCTGTTCCTGCCTGATGGCACGCTGTTACTGACCACGGGTGAGGGTTTTGAATACCGGGAAGATGCCCAGGACCGCGAGAGCGAGCTGGGTAAGATACTGCGTATCAACGACGACGGCAGCGTCCCTGGCGACAACCCCTTCACTGGTGAGAACAGCTCCCGGGTCTGGACCTATGGCCACCGCAACCCACAGGGGCTTGCGCTGGATGACACTACTGGCACTGTCTACATGCATGAGCACGGGCCGCGAGGCGGCGATGAAATCAATGTGGTCAAAGCCGGCAGCAATTACGGCTGGCCGGCAGTCACCTACGGAGTGGACTATAGCGGTGCTTATGTGTCGCCATTCACAGAAGCAGAGGGCATGACACAGCCCCTGCTGTATTGGGTGCCCAGCATTGCACCTTCGGGGATGGCCATGTACTCAGGCGAGCACTTTCCGCAGTGGCAGGGCGACCTTTTTATTGGTGCGCTTGTCGATGAAGAAGTGCGCCGGGTCGATCTGGAAAACGGCGAGGTCGTGGGACAGGAATCGTTGTTCGCCGAGCTTGAATCCCGCATTCGTGACGTGCGTATGGGTACAGATGGACACCTCTATATCCTGACTGACGGTAGTGACGGGCAGTTAATCCGCGTTGCGCCTCTGTAACGCTACTTGAGAGAACCGGCGTATCATGATTACTATCTTTCAATCCCCACAACAAGTTAATGAACGAGGCCGGTGACAATGACTGACCAGCAGACAAGCACAGAGCCCTATCTTTTAGCAACGCTAAGCAAAAACGTATTGTCGCTGACCTTGAACCGGCCCCGCCAGCGTAACCCCCTGTCCAGCCATATGATCGCAGCATTGAAAGCCGCTATTGAGGCTGCGAACGAGAATCCCCAGGTGCGGGTAGTCGTAATCAAGGGTTCAGGACCGGTGTTCAGCGCTGGCCACGACTTACGGGAAATGAGTCACAAGGAAGATGAGTCGAGGGAGGATCACGAGGCGCGAGTACGGCAAGTGCTGCTGGATTGTTCGCGGATGATGCTGGCGATCCTTCATTCCCCTAAAGCGATAATAGCCAGCGTCCATGCCACGGCAACGGCTGCAGGATGCCAACTGGTATCGGCTTGTGACCTGGCCATCAGTAGCGAAGACGCGATGTTTTGCACGCCGGGGGTCAATATCGGTACCTTCTGCACCACACCGCTGGTGGGAGTAGGGCGCAATATTCATCGCAAGCACGCCATGGAACTCGCATTGACCGGAGATCTCTTTTCCGCCGAGGACGCCATGCGCTTCGGGCTCGTCAATCGTGTTGTGCCGGCGGCTGAGTTAGAAGAGCAGACCCTGGCCCTGGCGGAGAAGATAGCCTCCCGGTCTGCGCAGGGTATTCGTGCGGGCAAGGCGGCGTTCTACCGACAGATTGATATGCCGATTGAACAGGCTTTTGAGTACGCCAACGAATCCATGCTTGAAGCGCTGCTTTCGCCCGATGCGTCGGAAGGCACTCGTGCGTTTCTTGAAAAGCGGGCCCCTCATTGGGGCGAGGCCTGACCGTTATGCCTCTCACCAGCGACAGTGACCTGGCCCGAATTCTCCGCAGTACTGCCAGCATCGCTCTGCTCGGCGCCAGTGCGAAAACCACTCGTCCCAGCTACGAAGTGATGACGTTCTTATTGGAGCAGGGCTACGATGTGTACCCGGTCAATCCGGGGCTGGCGGGGCAGACCCTGCAGGGCAGAATGGTCTATGCCAGTCTGGCAGATTTGCCACTGACCGTTGATATGGTCGATGTTTTCCGCAATGCGCAATATCTGTCATCTGTTGTCGATGAGGCTATTGAGGCAGGCGTTGGTGTATTGTGGACTCAGTTGGGCGTAGTGGACAACGCCGCGGCAGCCAAAGCAGAGGCTGCTGGCCTGGAGGTGGTAATGGACCGCTGTCCGGTTATTGAATTGCCTAGACTGCAGGTCCAGGGCGAATAAGGTAACGAGCATGAGTGAAGATCAAAAACGAGCCGACCTGGTCGCGAAGCACGCGGCGACACTTGAGCAGGCCATTGATGCGGTTCACACGCGCAAGAGCTGGAGTCCGTACAAGGATTCCCCGTCGACAAAAATACACGGACCAGATAAACCCGGCGCGGGGAAAGCGGCCTTCGAAGCGCGGCTGAACAGGCCTTTTGAAATTGAGTTGCCTGGCATGGTTGAGTGGTCCGGTGAGGAGGTTTCGCCCTTTACGCAGGAGCCTTTGGGTATAACCTATCCCTTGTGTGACCCTGAACGGGTTATTGAAGCGGCAAAAACAAGCATGCCAGCCTGGGCGAAAGCGGCGCCTGATGTGAGAATAGCCCTGTGTATGGAAATGGCCGACAGGCTTTACGAAAGAAATTTCGAGATGGCGCATTCAGTGATGCACGTTGCGGGGCAGAGCTATACACAATCCTTCAGTGGCTCAGGTCCCAACGCGCTGGATCGCGGCATTGAAGCGCTCGCCTATGCGGCTATTGCCATGGCTAATGTCGCTCCAACGGCAGAGTATCACCGTAAATTCGGTGCCGATCAGGTAGCACTTGAGAAAACGTATACGCTGGTACCGCGCGGTGTCGGTCTGGTTATCTGCTGCGCATCCTTCCCCACCTGGAATGCTTACCCTGCAATGTTCGCCAGCCTGGCGGCAGGTAACCCGGTGGTCGTGAAACCGCACCCCATAGCCATTTTGCCGATGGCGATTGTCGTGGAGACCTGTCGCGCAACTCTGGCTGAGTTCGGCTTTGATCCCAACCTCGTCACGCTGGCGGCAGATACCCTGGCTGAACCGGTTGCAGGTAGGTACGTTGATCACCCCGACGTACAGATTATCGACTTCACCGGCAGCCCTCGCTACGGCAGTTACCTTGAAAGCACGGTTACCGGAAAGCTGCTCTATACGGAGACCGCAGGTGTAAACAGCGTAGTCGTTGAGTCGGTCGATAACCTGGCTGAATCGATGCGGGCAATTGCGCGTGCGTCGAGCCTGTTCTCCGCGCAGATGTGCACCAGCCCACAAGTTGTCTATGTGCCAGGAGAGGGCATCAACACCGCCGATGGCCATGTAAGTTTTGACGAGGTAGCCGCGGCCATTGTTAGTGAGATAGACGCTATCGTAGAGAGCCCGAAAGTGGCAGCCGGTATTATGGGGGCCATTCAGGGGCAGGTCAGCCTGGATGTTGTTGCCGAGGCAGCAGCTGCGGCTGAAGACCAGGGGCTGGCTATTCTGAGACAGTCTGCTCCTTATGATCACCCGGACTTTCCCAATGCGCGTACGTGCACCCCGCTGGTGATTGCGGCTCGCTCTGAGCACAAGGAAATGTATGCTGACGAAAGGTTCGGCCCCGTTTTATTTATCGTTGCAGCAGAGAGTGGCGACGCCGCAGCCGCTGAAGCTACCGAGCTGGCGAGAACTCGCGGAACGATTTCCTGTTATATGTATTCTATAGATGAGGCCTTCATTGATCGCTGGGTAGATGTCTACGCACAGGTGGGTGCTAACCTGACCATTAACCTCACGGGTGCCATGTGGATCAACTTTGCAGCCGCCTACAGCGATTACCACGTGACCGGGCTCAACCCTGCCGGAAACGCCTGTTTGGCAGACCTTTCTTTTGTGGCGTCACGCTTTCGTATAGCGCAACGGCGCCGGCCCATTTTGCAGGGTGCGGCATAGTGGGCAGACCCCTGTAACTCGCCCGAGAGAGTTCCTTTAGTCACCGCTTGATATTACCAGTCGGTTTGTAGTTAAATAACTTGCGTAAACATACTATAAATTTGTGGGAAGCCAGTTTCCACCGGAGGAAATGATGAGTAATGCCCTAGTTGAAAGTGACGCGCCTTTTGGTCTCAATCACGGGCCCCATTTAACGGGTTCATATGCCCCCATGTCGGATGAACTGGTGTTGACGGATCTTCCCGTAGAAGGCGAGATTCCCAGCGACCTGAATGGTGTTTACCTGCGCAACGGCCCGAACCCCCGCTTCGAACCCAAAGGGTCTTACCATATTTTTGACGGTGACGGGATGTTGCACGCGGGCCAGTTCCGCAATGGGGAATTTACCTACCGGAACAAGTATGTCCAGACCGCTGATGCCATGAAAAACCTGGATGCAGGAGAGGAGTTGTTCTGGGGCGTAAGGAACTCGGTTAAAGACAGCAAAGACCAACCGATGGCCGATGTGTCCAACACCGACGTTATCGGCCACGGCGGCAAAGCGTTGACCAGTTGGTACCTCGCTGGTATCCCGCACATTATTGATCCAATCACCCTTGAAACAGTCAGGGCCGCGCCTGAATACGTCAGTGGATTCGGCAACGCCATGTCGGCGCATTTCAAGGTGGACGAAGATACTGGCGACCTGATGTATTTTGATTACTACACGCAGAAACCCCATATGAGCTACGGTGTGGTGAATGCGCAAGGTAAGCTAGTCCATCATGTGCCCATTGAGTTGCCTGGTGATCGCTTGATGCACGACATGGGCATCACGCGAAACTACTCTATTCTTCATGATGTCCCGGTCTATCACGATGAGGCTGCATTGGAAGCCGGACGGCACAAGATAGTGTTTAACGCATCATTGAAAACACGGTTTGGCGTCATTCCGCGATTTGGTGATTCTGAGAGCATCAAGTGGTTCGATTTCTCACCCTGCTTCCTTTATCACGTTATAAATTGTTGGGAAGAGGGCGACGAGGTTATCCAGATTGCCTGCCGCTATATGCCGGCAAAGAAAGCCGATGGCAGCATTGACGAGGAGCGCACTGCAAAAATGATTGGCAACCTGGTGATGGACGCGAGGTTGTGGCGATACAGCATGAATATGAAGACAGGTGAGGCAAAGGAACAATGCCTGAACCCGGATTTTAACGTTGAGTTTCCAAGCTATAACAGTGCCCTGACCGGAAGTTATACCAAATGGGGCTATTTCGTCGATCATCATCCTGAGGATTTCCGCTGGGTGGGTGTGCGCAAGATGAATCTCGATACAGGAGAGAGCGTGGGTGACTGATCGGATGACGCGGAGCATTGTTTGTACAGCGAACCCTGGTTTGCCCCTGCAGATAATCCGACCGCTGAAGACCATGGCTACCTGGTGGTATTTTGTTGGAATGAAAAAACGGAGGTTCAGGAGCTACAGGTATTTGACGCGCAAAAAATCGGTGACGGCCCGGTAGCGCGTGTCAAATTACCGCACCGTGTTCCGTTGGGTTTCCACGCTTGCTGGATGAAGCCAAACCAGATAGATGGCTGGGAAAACTAGGTTTCCGCTTAACTAGCGCAAAAGTAGCGCAAAGTTACTGGAGCGATACGGCCTTCTTTGAAAGCCCGCTTTTCGTCAAGTAAGAGTAGTCGTCAACCTGGTGGTAGGTGTCGCCGCAGACATACGGGGCGGGTCTATGCAGATCCGCTTTTCCCGTTATTATCACCGCGGCTATTGCTTATCTTCAGCTCAAAGCTTGTGTCTGTCACGAGTATCTCCTTGTTACATGCAGAGCACGCCATCTCAATCTTCAGCGGCTTTCCACATAGATTGTGAGTCAGTAATAGTGGAGGGCCTTCAGGCGCTGGGCGCCATTTGTCGCCCCATTCAAGCAGGGTAAGAAGAATTGGATATATGCCAATGCCTTTTTCCGTCAGTTTATACTCAATGCGCCGCGAGTCTCCAGGCACATCTACAGTGTAGAGGACCCGTTCCTGACAGAGTTCAGAGAGGCGGTCCGACAGAATATTAGTAGCCATACCCGTGTCTTCCAGTATCTCCTGGAACTGATTGATACCGCTAAACAGTGATCTGAGAATCAGGGTTGCCCAGCGATCGCCGACAATGCGTATTACTTCGTCCAGCAGCTTGGTGTTGCTACCCGACTCAGCGGTCTGTCGACGCCGGCGGCTATAGGTGGCCTCCATCTGGCCTACACCTGGTCCCACTTTCCAGCTGACATCACGCGGACTGATCTCTGCTCGGCATGACTTACAGACTGGGAGCGGTTCGGTCGCGGCTCTGCATGGGGTGTGCGTCAGCTTTACTTCCAGCGCGTTTGGCTTCTGGCTCCATTTGCGCTCCCAGTGAAGCATTGCCAGCGCCATGGGGAACAGGTCCAGAAACTGCTCAGTGCCTTTGTATTCGAAACGCCTGGGCTTCTCGCTATAGGCAACTTTAACCAGGCAGTCGTTTCTTATCAGCCGTTTGAGCCTGTCACTGACCACTGTTTTCAGAAGCCCGGTTTGACGGCAGAACTCATCGAACCGTCGGGCCCCAAACCAGTAGCTCTCCATGATCAGCAGGGTAGGCGTATCTCCCACAACCTCCAGAGACCGCCATATCGAGCAGGTGCGAATCAGCTTTACCTTGTCTGGGGCTTTGTTCACTTTCGTTGGACCCTGGTGGCGAAATTCAAGACCCTGTATCAAGATCGACCCTGGTCTCTTTCTCCAAAGAAGTCTATCTCAAAGTCCCTGCAATGTCCTGAGTGACACCGTGCTAAGCCGTCACGCCCTGCAAACTGCCGAAGAATACCGTCAACGTATCCGCGACGCCTTGCTGGTGAGCTAACACCGCAATGTAATTCGCTAACGGGGGCGTACTAAAGCTTGGTGGCGACGGTCGATGCAACAAGGCGTGCTTTGGCCCGTGCGTGCTCAACGTCACTACCACGCGCCAGGGCCACACCCATTCTTCTACGGCCAGCGACTCCCGGCTTGCCGAATAAACGTAACTGTGTTCCCGGCTCGGCCAATGCCGCATCCAGGTTCTCAAAACTGACGGTTTCGGATTCGCCTTCCACAAGAATGACGGCAGACGCTGAAGGGCCGTGCTGTGCTATGTCGGGAATCGGCAGACCGAGAATTGCCCGGGCATGAAGTGAAAACTGTGGCAGGTCCTGTGAGATCATTGTGACCATGCCGGTATCATGCGGGCGCGGCGACACTTCGCTGAATAATGCATTGTCACCCTTGATAAAGAGCTCGACGCCAAATATGCCCCTGCCGCCCAGGGCATCTGTGATTCTGCCGGCGACGTCCTGCGCGCGCCCCAGCGCCAGTTCGCTCATTGCCTGCGGTTGCCAGGACTCCCGATAATCGCCATCAACCTGGATATGACCTATCGGTTGGCAGTAGCTGGTGCCATCACGGTGCCGAACGGTCAGCAGAGTGATTTCGTAATCGAAGTCGACAAACCCTTCCACGATGATGCGCCCTTCACCTGTGCGGCCGCCTTCCTGCGAGTACTGCCAGGCATGCTCTATATCGTCGCTTTTCTGTATCGTGCTTTGGCCCTTTCCGGAAGAGCTCATCACGGGTTTGACGACGCACGGAATGCCGATCTCCTCTACGGCCGTGAGAAATTCCTCATAGGTGTCAGCAAACCTGTAGGGCGAGGTGGCAATTTTCAATTCTTCGGCGGCCAGTCGACGAATTCCCTCGCGATCCATCGTCAGCTGCGCAGCCCGTGCGGTGGGGATTACGGTAAAACCCTCCTGCTCCAGCTTGATCAGCTCTCCCGTGGCGATCGCTTCGATCTCCGGCACAATGAGGTGGGGTTGTTCGCGCTCTACGAGAGCACGCAGGGCACTACCATCAAGCATATCCCGCGTATAACTGCGGTCCGCTACCTGCATAGCGGGTGCATTGGCGTAACGATCTACGGCAATAACTTCAACGCCGTAGCGCTGCAGCTCTATCACTACCTCCTTGCCGAGCTCGCCAGCACCCAGCAGCATTACTCGCAATGCCGTAGATGAGAAAGGTGTTCCAATTGTTGTCATTGTTTGAGCCTCAAAGAGAAGAACCTTGATGAAGGTACCTATAGCACCGCCCATCGCACGGGGCAATACACCGGCTGGGCTGTGTGGCTATTCTGTGGAAACAGCTGACGCAAATATGCGGTTGGGCTCCAGGTCGTTTGGCGGGTTCAATACACAGCGCGTGCCTGCCGGATGGTAGATATAGGCAACGCAGCCATTGCAGTTGTCGCAGCCGGACTCAACTAACTCGCCACTGCGAAACTTGTTGACCAGTGCCGGGTCGTGTAACAGTGCGCGGGCTATAACCACACATTCAAAACCCTCGGCGATGGCTTGCTCTGCGTTGGCGAGTGACTTCACGCCACCCAGATACGCGAGTGGTAACTCCACGGCCGCACGAATTTTGCGTGAGTACTCCAGGAAATACATTTCCCTGAACTTTATATCAGGCTCCGTCGAGGCAACCCCCTTCATCATGAAGGCGACAAGCCAGTCGCCCTGCTGCTTCAGGATTTTGACAATCTCTGCACGATTCATGCGGCTGCCGAACATAAACCAGGTCGACTCCACGTTGCGACCACCGCTGAGTACCAGCATGTCAGCTCCGGCGGCCTGCAGGGCTTGCGCGGTGATCACCCCGTCCTCCACCTGTGCGCCTCTGCTTACACCATCAGCGACGTTGATCTTGGCCAGTACTGCGGTGGTATCGCCCACGGCCTGTTTTACAGCGGCCAGCACCCGGGCAGGAAAGCGCACGCGGTTTTCCGCGCTGCCGCCGTATTCGTCCTGCCGTCGGTTGTTCAGGGGTGAAATAAACTGGTTGAGCAGATAGCCGTGCCCCATATGCAGTTCTACCGCGTCAAAGCCCGCATCCCTGGCTAGTTCCGCGGCGCTCACAAACTCGCCAATCACGCGCTCCATGTCTGCTTCAGTCATCGCCCGCTGCAGGAAATTGCCCTTCAGTGCGCCGGCTGGGTTGAACCCTGAACAAGCGCTGATGGTGCGGCCTTTCACTTTCATACCGGTGACGAATGAGCCCCCGTGGGTGATCTGTGCGGAGATTGCAGCGCCCTCGGCGTGCACGGCGGCAGTGAGCGCTTTCAGGTCAGGCAGAATGTCTGCACGCATCCAGATCTGGTTGGGCAGCGTGCGCCCTTCCGGCGCGACCGCCATGTAGGCTACGGTGGTCATGCCCACGCCGCCTTTGGCGAGATCTGTGTGGTGTTTAAGCAGTGATTTAGTAGGCCTGCCATCGATGCACATGGCCTCGTTGGCTCCGGACTTGATGAAGCGGTTGCGCAGCGTCAGCGGGCCAATCGTAACCGGCTCAAAAGGTGAATTGGTGGCGGTCATGATGAATGTACTCAAGGGTTATCGAAAAGGACGCCTGGGTCGCCCATGAACAGCGAGCACTGGGCTTCTCCACGCACAATGCGCGAACCCTCCGGGCAGTGCTGCCAGTGGCCAGTATATTCGCCATGGGCATTGAAAAACAGATGTGCCGAGTCTTCCTTGCCCTGGTGGCGCGCCTGAGCGAACGTCCGACAATCTGGCTGGCAATACTGTATAGTGTTGAGGTTATCGAGACCACTTAAGGTTGCGATCCCCGCCGCTAGTCTGTAACCCGTCGAGACTACGTTACAACATTGCGCAACAGCCGCAGAGAAGCGACTGCGAAACAATCGAGAATGTATATCTCATTGTCACGATCGAATCGTGCGCTGGAGCTAAGAACCATGTCTATTCCCGTTCGAGTATGCGCAAGCCTGCTCTCTGTTATCCTTTTTGCTGTTGGTCCTATGGCCCAATCCGAGGCGGTAAACACCCAGATTTCAAGTTCAGGTGTTCCCGAGAATGCCTCCGCCAGACGCTACGGCAGCGACTGGGACTGTGACCCTGGATACCGCGAAGATAACGATACCTGCCAGGCGATCATTGTTCCTGAGAACGCTTATCCGACCAATGCAAACTATGGCTCAGGGTGGGCTTGTAAGCGCGGCTTTCTTACCGTCGGACTTGACTGTGTGGCGATAGAGCTGCCGGCCAATTCCTACATGCTCAGTGGCTCTTATTCACCCGGTTGGCGGTGTGAGCGCGGTTACACGCCTGTGGCCGACAAATGCGTAGCACTTAAAGTACCCAAGAACGGTTATCTCAATGATAGTGCTTCCCGTCCGAGCTGGAGCTGCGAGCGTGGCTATCGAAAGATTGATGACGACTGTGTCCAGATACAGGTGCCAGAACGCGGTTACCTGTCTGATCGCGGTTATGGCAGAGGTTGGAACTGCAATCGGGGTTACAGGGCGGAAGGAGAGCAATGCGTGCTGGTAACTATCCCGGAGAACGCCTATCTGAGTGATGCCGGTGATCGCTGGGAGTGTGCAAATGAGTTTTCCCGGCGCGGCGATATCTGCGTACTGCGCGCAGCATCTTCAGTAAACAAGTAACGAATGAACAGCCTGAAATTAATCAGGAAAGGAGTCATACCTTGATCAAGAATACTGCACTGACCGATGAAGAGAAGGTACTGATGGCACAGTACAATATTGAGGCTGAAACAAGGACGATATTCTATTCGGAGGGGTATAAGTACGACAAGCTGAAGGATGCACTGCGTTACGCCAGGTCCTCCATTGAGCGCAGACAAGCCGATGCAAGCGCGCAGGAGGCCACACCAACTTGAACCGGCGCCTCACACCGGTTGCCCGTAGTAGAGTAGATAGGGCTTTCCTTCCCCATCGGGTTTTCCTTGTGAGTCCGATATCGGCTCCCTGAGCGCGGCAGTTTGTATCCACCGTTTGAGGCAGTAAAATGAGATCGGAAGCCCTGTTTACCCGGCCCCATGTGTAAAGTCGCCTGAAGCCTTGATATGCCTCAAGCACCGAACATTTCAATGACCGGGAGTAATCTAAAAAGTTATTGGGGTGTGGCAAGAGCGGTTAGAATGGGTGCTTTATGGCGTACCAGAGCAGGATCGCAACAGTGTGAGAAATGGCCTTCCGCATGCAGTGAGTGTAGTGACGTTAATGGCGGTCGCTGTTTTTGTTTCGATCGCTGTCAGTATTGTCGCTCAAAATGGGTTGGAAAGCGGTATGGAGCGCCCATTTTATACTCTCGAGGATTTCGGAAAAGAGCTATCGATCGCGCAGGTTCAATCCCGTAAGTCAGCGGGGGAGTTTGTTCTGGTCACGGATACTCGGATAAAGGCCAAAGAATCGGGCTCAGCACTCTGGTTGAACTTCGCCCTGCCAGCAGCCGATGACGAGCAGCAAACCCGAGTACTGGTGATAGGTCCTGGCTATCTGGACGAGGCGACGCTTTATCGCGGTACAGAGAGCGGCCCGGCGGAATTCGATCCGATGCTATCCGGCGATGCCATACCCTTTACCCAAAAACCCTATCCTCATCGTCTACATGTTTTTCCCCTGTCGTCTGACGCTGGTGAATATTACTTGCGTGCAACTTCCGAAGGCATACTTAGAATAAATTGGGAGATAAAGGCCGAGTCTTCATTCAGGCTCGAAGATAAACAACAGGCCGTCGGGTACGCGATCCTGTTTGGCTTCCTCGTGTGTATGATGCTCTATAATCTGGGTATCTACATCAGTACCGGAGACAGTGCTTATATCTATTATGTGTCGTATCACTTTTGCGCGGCCATGTTGATTTTTTCACTTAGTGGTTACACTAGTCAGCTACTCTGGCCTGGCTATGCAAACACCACCAACACCAGCGTTCCCCTGGCACTCACCGGGATGAGCCTGAGTGGGCTACTCTTCGTATATTCATTTTTGGAGTTTGGGCGCTTATTGCCCAGCCACGCAAAAATTGTTCGAGGCATCTTCCTGCTCGTCTGTCTACTCGCGATTCCCGGCTTACTGCTGCCCTATAGCGAGGGCATGTCCTATACTTATTCGGGTTGCCTGATTGTACTTGCGGTTATCGGATATGCCGTGTTCGTGGCATTGAAGGAGGATAGTGCGGCCGCACGCTTGATGACGATTACATTCTTTAGCACCATATTGCCGGGTTCACTTGGCGCGCTTGGCTATGAGCTCGGCCTGCTGCCAGAAAATTTTTTCTTCGTTCACCTTTTTGAAATTACGACGGCGGCAGAGACCCTGTTGCTTTCATTGTTCCTGTCATATCGCATTACACTGGCTGAAACTGAAATGAAGCAGGCGCAGGAGAAAAATGCGGCACTGCAGGCCACGTTCACCCAGCGGGTACTTGCCAGGCAGGAGGAGGACCGCAATCATATTGCCAGGGAGTTACACGACTCGGTAGGACAGTCTCTTTCGCTCCTGCACATTCATTTGTGTTCCAGTGGTCGGGCAGCAGCAGATGAATCGACTTCATTGTTGAGTGATGAGCAAGCGCTGGTGTTACTCAAGCAGACCATTACCGATGTGCGCCAGTTGTCACACAGCCTGCATCCCAGTCACCTCGACCGTATTAGTCTCATCAGTGCTATTGGTGAGTTTACCAGACAGCTACGTGGCGACGGTTTACCCGTGTTCAAAATGCTTATGGAAGTAGAAGAGACGGAGATTCCAGAGAAAAAGAAAATCCATCTTTATCGTATAGTGCAGGAGGCCGTACACAATGTTATCAGTCACGCCGATGCCTCCTATTGTCACCTGTCGCTGCAACATGTCAGCCAGGGTATACAATTGTCGATAAGGGACAATGGACGCGGCTTCAGCAACCGTGATCGGGAGAACTGGGGGCTGGGGCTGACATCAATGACTGATCGAGCAAACGCCATTAACGCAACATTGGAGATTGATACGCAGCCGGGGGAAGGCACCAGAATTTCCGTCCGTTTCCGTGTGGAATCAGACCATGACTAAAGCCACAGTACTGATAGCCGATGACCATCCGATATTCCGTCAGGGCGTACGCCATCTGATAGAACAGTACGAGGGAATGTCAGTAGTCGCAGAGGCGAACGATGGCTTGTCAGCTATCAGGCTTATTAGTTTTCACCAACCTGATATCGTTGTCGTAGATTTGTTTATGCCCAATATTGATGGTCTCGGTGTGGTGCAGTGGATGAGAGAAAACTGCAGCAGTTCTTTAGCTATTGTCTTGACCATGTTGACAGACGAGGCACTTATTGACCGGGCTATTTCTCTGGGTGCAAAGGGGTATTTGTTCAAGGAGGATGCCTATGATCAGTTGCACAATTGCTTGCAAGCGGTAAGCGCGGGAAAGGTATACATTAGCCCGTCTCTCGCCTCACCTGCGGTGCTGCAGTCGCCAATAGATAGTGAAATTGTCTCCCGACTTGAATCGCTTACCCCTACACAACGCGTATTGTTGCAGCTGTTGGGTGAGTTCAAGACCAGCAGGGAGATCGCTGAAATCATGCATATCAGCCACCGGACTGTGCAAAACCACAGGCTGAATATCTGCTCAGCTCTCGACGTGCAAGGCTCGGGAAAGCTTCTTGAGTTCGCGGTTCGCCACGAAGCGGAAATAAAGCACCTGGCAGCGGAGAAGTAGCGGGCAATTTCCACCCATCGGGCACTTCCAGGCCCGGGATAAACACCTTTCTTTCTAAAACCTTATAGATCATCCCGCCCCTTGTGAGATTGTCACAGGCATTCGAGTAGTTCTGCTCTTTTGCAATTCATTCGCCGCTTGTACGGTAAAGGTCGTCGTTGCTTACTCATATGATTTGCGTAACTCGCACCCGGTTGAGTTCGAATCACTACTCCGTGAGAGAAGCAAGGCACAGACATACAAATAGAATCCAAGGAGCTACGCATGGAATTCAACAGAGCATTTTCCGTGGTGCGGTCAATACCGCTGTTAGTGGTACTAAGTGCAGTGTGTTCAACGCAAGCTGCCGTTGAAATAGATCACGATGCGATTGAGAAAGCCCGTTCCGGTAAGCGTATCGGTGTCGAGGCTGGTGTGTCAGTTTCCGGCGACGCGGGCGAAAGCCTCAGCCAGGTTCGCACCTACTTTCGTGCTGATAATGATGGACGTTGGCATTTTGTGCCCATGCAGGCATCAGGTGCAGGTTACCAGGGCATTTTGCCCGCGCCAGACATTCATACGGAGTTTGTACGCTACCAACTCCTGGCTATTACCAGTGGCCGTAACCTCGTTAAGTCAGAGATTTACAACATAGAGATAGTCAAGGATGAAGAAGCCCTGGCCCGGCTGAATCAGCAGGCACCTACCGACGTTAAGATCGATGTGTCCGAGTTGCAGGACGCACAGGATATCTACGAAAAGCTGCAGTCCAGTGACCGCATCGAGTCGGCTGATAGACTGAATGTTGCGCAAAACGCCGATGAAGCGACACCCGATTCGAGAGTGGACATTCGGTCAGAGTACAACCCGCTCAGTGACGCGATTCCCGGTTTTAGGGACTACATTAATCTTTCCTATGTTCCGGGTGCCGAAAGCTATGGTGTTACAGCAGGTATTGTTAGTGCGGCGGCTGCAACCGCTGCGACGGCACCTGAAGTGGCATCAACCACGACAGCGGCAGCTGCTGGTGGTGGTGTTTCAACCACTGCCTGGGTTGTGGGTGGACTTGCTGTAGCCGGAGGCGTGGCTGTTGCGAGTGATAGCGGGGGTAGCAGTGGCAGCAGTCGCAGCAGCGGTACCGACACCGGCACCGGCACCGGCACCGGAACTGGTGGTGGTTCCACCCCTCCGCCCGATCCGGGTACCGTAACCAACTTTGATGGACGTTTTACCAGCGCGGGAACGTGTGCCGCCACCGGCAACGCCGCCTTCCGCTGGGTTGTGGACCTCAATCAGACCGATGACCAGGTAACCGGCGTTATTGCTTTCCATAAATGCCCCGGCGAAGGCAGGGCAGAGTACAGCGTCACGGGCACCGCCACCACAGCGAGCTCTGTGCAGCTCAATGGCACGCTCACCAGCAGCCAGGGTCCGATGGCGGCTACAGCGCCCGCCAACCAGACCTTTACTGTGTCAGTTGGTCAGGCCCCCAACCCTAACTTTGCCGCTCCCTGAGAAAGGATTCTCACTATGGCGAGGATAGACAAGGCTGACCCTGGCCTGGCCCTACTCAGGCTACTTCGTGGTGGGGTACTTCTCCTGCTGGTTTCCTTGACGGGCCAGGTCGTTGCTAAAGATGAGCGCGCTGAGGAAGGCCAGCCGCTGACCTACTCCGGACCCAAGCAGGTGGTCGCTGTACTGCCTTTTGAAAACCGGGTTAAGGGTGTCCCGCAGAATTGGAAGCTCGGAGAGGGGTTGTCTGAAATACTCATCACTGAGCTGATCAACTCGGGCCGCTTTCTGCTGGTGGAGAGAGAGTCAATTCAGGCGATTGTCAGAGAGCAGGAACTTGGGATGAGTGGCCTGGTACAACAGGAAACGGCAGTCTCAACCGGCCAGCTCAGTGGCGCCCAGTTTATGATCAAGGGCGCTATCACCGAATTCAATGCGGAGGCCGGCGGTGGTGGCCTTAGCGTTGGTTTTCGCGAAGGCGAGGCGGGCGTGAAGTCGCGAACGGCTTACGTGGGTATTGATGTAAGGATTGTGGATAACCTGACGGGTCAGATTCACTCGTCCTACAACGCCAGCGGTACCGCCAAGTCCCGAGGTGCGAGTGCCGCGGCTTCTATCACCGGCTCCGACGATTTCAAGATAGGCGCCTCAGCTTTCTACAGTACCGCTTTAGGTATCGCGACACGTGAGGCGGTGGAGAAAATCGTGACCTTCATTCTTGAAGAGAGTGCAGACATCCCGTGGCAAGGGGCGATAATTCAGGCCAAGGGCAGCAATGTTTTTGTTAACCGGGGGGAAAGCGCGAACGTCAGGGAGGGTGATGTATTCAAGGTGTTTTCCAAGGGTGAGCCGTTGATTGACCCGGAAACCGGTTTCAATCTCGGCAGCGATGAAGAGTACCTGTGCGACATTACCGTCACCCGCTTGATGCCGAAGTTTTCCAGCGGCAGAAAAGCGGAAGCCTGCCGGGGATTGGAAATAAAGCGTGGGGATCTGGTGAGGTACTAGGATGGAATCGGCTGCGTACAACAATAGGCACGCGCGAAGATGAGACTAGCGGCCTATATATTGCTGGCTTTTCTGTGGCATTGGGTCAGGCCGGCTTCTGCTCAGGAAGGCGGGGCTCTGCAGGAAGTGGCCCCGGGGCCTTCGCAGGAACAAATAGAGAGCGCTTTACAATTGGGCAATCAGTTCCAGGGGATGGCGCCTCGGCAAAACCAGCCGCAACCAGGTTACAGCATCCCGCCCGACTACAGCTACCCGGGAGCCTGCTACGGTCAACAGCTTCCCTTGTGGCCCTACAGCCGGGAAAGCAGATACTGGTGGTGTTACCAATCGGGCTACTTACTGCCACCTGAACCCTATCCGCTGCTTCACAGGTCGTACCCCGTCGCTCCGCCTTTAAGAAGGGGGCATCTGTACGGCCATCAGCCGGGAGCGGGGAGTAAAGTGCAATGAAAAAACATGTAACGATTATAGTTCGCGCCGCCAGCAGTTTCACGGCTTCAGGGTTGCTTGTCCTGCTAGGAGTGTTGGCGGCAGGGTCTATTTCAGCTGAGGGTGTCAGTACCCATGGTAAGCCAACTGTCATGGTTGTTCTGCAGGAAAAGGTCATGGGGGTATTTGGGACAACCGGTTGGGAGGTCCCAACGCAGGCGGAACTGACCGTGATGGACCAGATTCAGCAACAGGGTTTCCCGGTGGTAGACCCGGCTACAGTGCGCAGAAACATCGTGCAGTCCAAAGGACTGAGAATGCTGGAGGCGGATAATGTTGGAGCGGCAGCGGTAGGACTGCAGCATGGCGCTCAGATTTCCATACTGGGGACCGCTATCAGCAAACCCGCCGGTGCGAAACTCTTCGAAACACAAATGCAATCTATTCAGGCTACGGTAACCGCCAGGGTTATTCAGAACGATACAGGGGAAGTTGTCGCCACAGGGTCGGCAACAGCGGCGGTAGCGCACATCGATGAGGTCCGCGGCGGCGCGTTGGCGCTGGAAGAAGCGGCGCAAAAGCTGGCTGCCCAGCTTCTACCGAAAATCATTGCTGCTACCGAGAAGCCGCAGGGGGAATCAAGAATGATTACCCTCAACATCACTGGTTTGAAGTCCTATCGACACCTCGACTACATACTGTATTTCTTTGAAGAAAAAGTGACCGGAATAGCAGAGGTCTATCTAAGGAGCTTCAGTAACAACGTCGCTGAAGTGAGCCTGATGTATGCCGACCAACCTGCGGTATTGGCGCGCATCATAGCAAAGGAATCGTTTCGAGGATTTCGTCTGGAGCCGACTAATGTCACTGAAAATAGAATCGATATCTCAGCCATTGGCAATGATTGATAGTGCGGGCTGCGGTGGCGATATTGCAAGTAAGATTCGTGTGCCGGTTCTCGGCCGCGTAGGCATTATGGGGAGCGCATGACTATGGCTATCTCCGCAATGAAGACGAAACCAGGAATGATGTTTTATCGTAGCCTTGTCGTGCTGTTGAGCATGAGCCTGGTCTATGGTTCTGCGCGGGCGAATGACTTGTGGGGAAGTCTGTCTGAACAAGAGCAGGCTATGGTCAAGGAGCGTACAGTCACTGAGTTGGGCAAGCTGCTGAAAGA
This sequence comes from Pseudohalioglobus lutimaris, assembly GCF_002866825.1. Taxonomy (GTDB): domain Bacteria; phylum Pseudomonadota; class Gammaproteobacteria; order Pseudomonadales; family Halieaceae; genus Halioglobus; species Halioglobus lutimaris. The sequence goes on from NZ_PKUS01000037.1 coordinate 42,857, forward strand.
AGGGGAGGCCAGTGAGGAACTGGCCTTCGTGGCGAGCAATATTGGCACCTGGGCAACGTACACGGGGCAGATAGTAGGCGGTGAATACGCGGACGCCTCTTCGGCCTTCATAAGCTATGCGCAGGACACACTCTATTCCTCCTTTGAGCAGGAACTCGGCAGTAGAGTCGATAGCATGGGTAGTCCTTCCCTTACCTACTTCTACACACAAGTCGTCAAACATGAATCAGCGGTTAAAGATATTGCTCGCCATGCCTTCAACAATGAGTTGGAGAAAGCCGGAAATGTGGCATGGGAAACCGCGAAGAACGAGGTCGTCACTCAGGTAAACGAGAGAGCGGACCTGGCATTCGATTTTGCCTATAACTGGGTTTTCAATGGCGCCAGAATCGCAGGCATGGCCCCTTCGGATATTTTCCGGGAGGTGATACGTGTTGAAAAAATTCTCATCAAGGAGGGTAGTAATTACCTGAGGAACAGCCAGCAGTATCAGATTATGGAACTGTATAGAGGGTACCTGGTAGAAGCGAATGGAAGTCATGAGGAGGCGTGGGAAAGCATGTGGGCCCATGGTATCCCCGCCAAAGGCTGGAGTGTAAGTCGGCTGGAGGAGGGAACATTAAAATCGGCACTGAAACTCTGCGCCGACAAACCTTACAGCCTGCAAATGTGCATAGAAGAAGTGCAAAACGGAGCGCGTAGAAAGATAGAAAAACAAAAAGAAGACGCAGAGAGGGTCCTGAAGGAGATTGCCGACAAGAAGAACGCCAGAATAAAGGCCGCTTATGCAGAGATGCAGGCCTTGATCATGCAGCAGATTTCTGCTGTCAGCCAGGAGTACAAGGACGCGGTCAGTGCAGCCAACTCGATACTCTCGAAGCTGAAAGCCCAGGCATCAGGTATACCTGCTGATTGCGCTGCCTATAAAGAAAAGATGGCCCTGATAAGCGCGACCAGAGCCAAAGTTGAAGCGGCGAACGAAGCCGCCGCAAAGGTGCATAGATACATCACGCTCACGCAGCAGTGTGAAGTCCTCGCGGAGTCCCCGGATGACCTGGACACCCTTTTGCAGCAGGTTAAGCAGGAAAAGACCGGGTTTGATCAACACCTTGGTGCAGTGGCCGATCAGGCAGATCTGGTTTGCCAGGACACTACCGCCATTGCATCGGCCTATTCCCGGGCGGATGGCAAAAGGCTTCTGCAGCAGGCCGTAACAAAACATCTGGCCCTTGAGTCAAAGATCAAAATCATGCAGGCCAGCGCGCAGCGAATTCGTGATGTGAATACAGATATAAAAGGGGCGGTGAGCGCTCTGACGGAAGAGGTCGCGGCGCTGTCCACATCGCTGGAAAATTATGGGGATGTCGATGGGCTATTGAGTGATATAGACGCGGCGAAAGGCGCCAGAGTGGGTTATGACGCCACGCTTGATGAGCTAAAGGTCATTGTTAACCGATTAATTGCCAGAAAGACCAATATGGAAAATGCCAATCCGCTGCAGTTGGGTCTCGGTGAGCAAATTGCGGATGCCTGGGAAAAGAACGTTGTTGGGATAAAGGGTGGAATAGACAAAGCGGGTAGAACCAGAGTTAGTAAGCTTCTGCTGCAATATAAAGACTTTCCGGAGGTGCGAAAAATAACTCAGGAAATGGAGGCTACATACAGCTTGGCGGCGTGCGCGGACGAAGCCATCAAAGCCAGCGGGGCGGCTTCGGGTTTCGAGGCGCTAAAGTGGACGTCGCCTACCTTTAAACCCGGGCTTGCCGATGAACTGCATGAGGCCAGAGCAGCCTGTGAGAACGTACCCACCAAAAGCACTTTAGAGACCATTGCACATGATTCAGCCTCTGTAGCGGCAGATATGGAGGCAATGGAACTACCCTTCATATACGAGAAAAAGTCGGGGCAGTGTCTGATCTCTGGTGAAGCCGCCTACGAGGCACTCAGTGATCCCTATGATGCCCTGGGGGGGGAGGTGGACCAACTGGAGGCAGAGTGTAAACAGGCCGCAACCAAAGCGGACAATGCATCGCGGTCGGCGGCGAGCGCGGCACAAGCCGCCAGCTCCCTCAATCCGGTCGGCGGCCTGCGCGACAAAGCCAATGCCATGGCTGCGCAAATCAATTCCTGTGCCGAGTTAACCACGATTCGCGGTCGCGTGGCGCAGTACGCTGCAGATGCCACGAATGCGCGTGGGCTTGCGCAAAGTGCTGCGGATCACGGATCTGGCATCGCGTCCACCTGCGCGTCCAAAACTGCCCTTGGTTCGATTGACGGCGATCTGCGCGATATCCGTGCATATCAGCGCGATGCTGTTGTGGCGCTTGGCAAGGCACAGGAGGGCGAAGAGCAATTTGACCGTGTGGTGGAGAGGGCGAAAGAGACGGTCTCTGCTTTGCAGGAGATAGGGACTGAGTTGAGTCGGTTGATGCTTTATCGCTCAGTGGTCAAAGACCATATCAGGAGTGCAACCAAAGGCAGGGAAGCAGCATTGGAGGGGTTCGCCGGCTGTAGCACCAGGCAGACTGCACTGGCGGCTAAAGCCGGTTCCCTGAGAGGCAGCATGGAAGACGATTTACTCAATGAACTGCTGCAAAGGATACAGGCGGTGACTACTCAGCCTGGCAGTCATCTTGATGACATGGTTTTGCATTTGGACGACGCCAAAGCATCTGTGGATCAATGGGATGACGCAAACGCTGAAGTCACTGTGTTGGTCGCTCGCGCCAGCAATGAATGCCTCGGCAAGGAAACGCCGTATACGCATGTCCTGACCGCGATGGATGCCATAGTGTCTATAGACCAACTAACCAGTTCCTTGACCCGGTTGCGAGACAAGTGCGTCGCTTCCCTGGATTCTGCAGGCTCTGGCGGCAGGGACGACTATGCCGGCTATGATCAGGACCCAGGTATTGTCGACCCACGGCGAAGCGGTGGCGGTGGCGGTAGCGTGGTGCCAGGTGGTGGCGACACTCAGCCAACTAACAATCCTGATCAGCAGAATACTACCCAGGGTGGAGCGCCAATCGACGACACCTATCGAGGCAATCCGATCGCAGACCGAGAAAGAGAGCGGGAACGCATTGCCGCGGCAGCGGCTGCCGCTGCCGCGGCGGCTGAGGCGGAGCGTCGTCGGCCAGACGTAGAGCCGAGACGTGAGGACCCCGACGGTTTTGTGCAGACACCAGACCTTGATGACCTGCCTGACCGCGGGGATGAGGGCCGCCGGGAAAGACCGCCTCGAGCACCCGCTGCAACCCGGCCTGATCCAGCGCGGCCGGAACCATCACTTCCCGAGCCGAAGACGCCTGAACCGGCGAAGCCGGAACCTTCACCAGCCGTCCCGGAAACTACCGCACCTGTCCGGCCCGAACAGCCCGTACCTGCGCCAGCTCCTGCGGCCAGTAATCCCAGGTGCGAGCAGATTGCACGAAGCCTGCAAGCCACCTCCAATAGCATTATGGCCAACTACAATCGTTTCATGTCCGCAGCGGCGGCCAAGGACGAGGAAACCGCACGGCTGGTGGGCTGTAGACTGCTGGTCGACTTCGACAAAGTTCTTGGCACCTTTGAACAGCTAAGCCGTGAAAATTGCCCAATCAAAGGCAATACCGAGGAGTTGCGGGCTACTATGCAACGCATGCGCGGTGAGATACAAAGAGAGCTACGCGATGGATGCGGAGCCGCGCCAGCTGCTTCCCCAGCACCTGCTCCAGTTCCTGATCCAGCTCCCGTTTACACCCAGTTTGCTGGCCGCTGGAATTCAAAAGGAAAGTGCCGTGACGCCCCTGACGCACCGTTTCGCTGGGTAGTAAACCTCACCCAGAATGGCAATAGCGTGTCGGGGTCCATCGGGTTTCACAAGTGCCCGGGTGGAGGTCGTGCTTCCTTCAACGTCAGTGGAACGGCCGGTACGGGACCAAAGGTGACGTTGAAAGGATCGCTTTTCAGTAGTCGTGGACCGTTGGCAGATGTGGTGCGGCGCAACCCCAGCCCTACGTTCACTTTGCAAAAGGGTGGTGCGCCTTCGCCCAACTATGCGCCGTGATTGGCAGAGGATGACGTGACCAGTAAACCAGCGTTACGGAGAAAGCACATGATGCGAGTTCGAATAGCGCTCAGCTGCTACTTGATCGTCATGGCAGCGCCAGGTCAGCAAGCTATGGCCGGGGAAACAATCACCCTGGAAGAGACTATCAATACTGCTTTGTCCAACAATCCAAACCTCAAACAATTTCGCCTGCAGACTACATCGGCAAACTATTCTGTTGGCATTGCTCTATCTGAATTCCAGGTTTCAGTTCGCCCGGAAGGCGGTGTGTTCGTCGAGAAAGCGGGCGACACTAGCGGTTTCTATGGTTTGCGCCTGTCCAAGAAAACGCGTTATGGCAGTGAAGTGTCCGTGGCGGGGACAAGTGACTCCCTGTTTGGTACAGATGGCAGGGAACGCTTTCGTATCGAATTCTCGCAGCCTCTATTCCGTAATGCGGGAACTCTGGTTAATGAAGAGAATATTGTGCGTGCCAGGCAGTCGCAGTTGACGGCCTTGAGAGCGCTTGAACTGGGCCGGTCCCGGTTGGTGGTGTCGGTGGTGGAGGCCTATGAACAGGTGTTGAGGCTTGAGCAGCAACTCGCGGCTGATCGCCAGGCTCTGCAGAGAGCAGCGTCACTTTACAAGCTCACCCTCGCCAAGGAGAGACTGGGGCGTACTACGCGAATAGATTCTCTCAGGGTTCAGTTACAACAGGGTGAAACCATTTCTCGCACATCGTATACCGAAGAGCAGCTAGCCTCTGCGAAGCGGGTGTTGGCTGAACTCATGGGTATCAAGAATGGCACTCTGCCAGATCTGCAGCCTTCATCGCTGTTTGAGGTGGAGGTTGGCAGTGTGGAGGCGGCCACCCGACTGGCAATTGCAAACCGGATGGAATACGCCCAGGCCCAGCAACAGTATCAGGATGCCGTACGGGCAACGCGTATTGCCAAGCGCTACAAGCAGCCCAATCTCAAGCTAGTGGCGGCCTACGAGCATGCCAATGGCGACCTGTTCTTTGATGATGACCTCAATGGTTCACGCAATGCATGGACGGTCAGCCTGGTGTCGGATACAGATCTGAATCAAAACCGGGAGAAGCTGCAGTACAGGGAATCTCTGGTGCAACAAGACCAGGCCCTGGAGACTATCAGGGCACAGCATTTGAGTATTGGGCGCGAGGTTGAGCAAGCCCTGCTGGCGTATCAGCGTGCACACAATGAGCTGAGTATTCTGGAGGGCAACTTTCAACACGCAGAAGCGCGTTTGAAGTTGGCGAGACGTCTTTTTCGCGTGGGTCGGACCGATGGGTTTTCCGTTACCGATGCAGAACAGGCCTATTTTACCGCCCAAACCAGCTGGCTGAACGGGCAATCAGATGCGTCCATCAGTGGCTATCGCCTGCTACACGCCACAGGCACTCTTGTCGAGTCGCCTGATTACCTGAAACCTGAGTTTCAATGAGTCCGCATTACATTACAAGGTTCGGAATTTCTGCCGGTATCGCGGCAGTGATGCTCTTTTTTGTTCTGGGTAACACGGGAAAGCCTTCGCAAACTTCTCACCACCTGGTCGATGTTCGGCGTGGTGATCTGATCGTTCGCTCAATCTACCAGGGAAAAATCGAGGCGCGCAATCAAGTGACTGTTATGTCCAAATTCAAGGGTTTCGCGACCGTGGTTGAGCTAGCGAAAGAAGGAGCCCAGATACGCGCCGGAGACCAACTGGCGCGGTTTGACTCTGCTGAACTGGAGCGTGAGTTGCTTAAGCTTGAGAAAGAGTACGCCCTGGCTGAGTCAGAGCTTGAAAGTCAGTCCAATGCGATTATCCCATTGGAGCTGGGCGAGCTGAGAATGGATCTACAGAAATTCAAGGAAATGGTAGCCGCGGAGAAGCAGTTTCTGCAAGACAGCATTTCCCTGGCTGCCGAGGATGTGGTTTCAGGAATGGAAGTGGAGCAACAGCAAGCCAAAGTGGCTCAGCTCGAGGCCGAACTGTTGGGTATTGAAGAGCGCTTGCTACTCACGCAGAAGTATTTACATCCATCTATGCGTCAACGTGCAAAGGCCAAGCTGCATTCAGCACGACAATCGCTGGAGCTGGCGCGTGAGCAGTTACAGAACACCACTATCTATGCCCCGGCTGGTGGGCTGCTTGTCTATAAGCCCTTACATATCGGCGGTGAGTATCGCAGTTTACGGATTGGCGACAGTCTGCATGCCAATCAGCCTTTTATGGTTATTCCTGATCTGGAGGATCTCATTCTGCGTTGCATGGTTCCTGAGAACGAGCTGTCACGCGTCAGGGCGGGACAAAAGGTGCTGATGTTTCCCCAGGCATTTCCTGAAGTGAGGCTGGAGGGCGTGGTTGAGCAGGTAGGGGTTATCGCTGAGTCGGTGCCCGGCCAGCCCAAATGGCAGAAGTATTTCAGTTTGACCATATCCATCGATGATGAGGACCACCGGCTACGGCCGGGTATGTCTGCTCTTGCACATGTGATTTCTGAGCACAGCGAAAACGTTCTTCTGGTACCGCGTCGTGCGGTGAGCTGGGTGGATGGCAGGCCCCATGTAGACGTAAAGGATCCGTTGTACGTTACCTCACGGGAAATAACGCTGGGCGCGGCAAACGAAACAGACTATGAAGTACTGGCAGGCTTAAGTGTTGATGAAGCGGTGATCCTTAAATGAAGCCTATTCTCGAGTTCAGAGGGGTCAGCCGATCCTATGAGAGCGGAAGTGGTACGCAAACTGTTCTTCGCGATGTGAATATTTCTATTTTCGCGGGTGAATTCTCGGCCATTACCGGGCCTTCAGGATCCGGAAAGTCTACGTTCCTGAATCTGTGCGCGTTACTCGATGAGCCCACTACCGGAGAGATTTACTTTGACGATGTACCCACCTCGGGGCTCTCCGAGGCCCTGCTTTGTAACTTGCGAAAGAATGCGGTGGGCATGGTCTTTCAGCAGTATTGTCTGCTGCCCTACAGAACAGTACTCGAGAACGTATTATTCCGCTTTCGATATCTGGACATGGACAGCGCGGAAACCCGCAAGCTGGCGCGCAACGCCCTCGCCATGGTGGGTCTGGAGGGATTTGAAGACAGGTCTACTCATCAGTTGTCGGGAGGAGAAATGCAGAGGGTTGGCATTGCGCGAGCCATTGCGCTAAAACCAAGGCTTCTGGTAGCGGACGAGCCCACTGGAAATCTCGATTCCGCCGCCGCAGCGCAGGTGATGCGTTGTTTACAGCAGCTGGGTGAGCAGGGTGATATCGCCATACTACTGGTCACACACGATGAATCCTTACTGAAGTACACCTCCAGGCACCTGAGTTTCAATGATGGCTTGCTTACCGAGTGTGAGTAGTCGCCGTACACCACCCCTGTTCGTCGATATATGGGAGGGGGTGCGCAGCCGGCCGGGTCGTTTCGGATTGTCGCTGTTTGCGATGTCTATCGGCATGGCGGTGCTTACCACCCTGATTGCCTTGCTGGTGGGCCTGGAGTCGCGTTCACAACAGCTCAGTTCGCAACTGGGTACCAACGTTATCGCTATCCTGCCAAAAGCTCAGGCAGACAGGAAGTTCCTGCTTACAACACATGCGCAATTGTTGCGCGAGAACTATCCGGGGTCGAAGGTAAGCGGCGTAAGGCACACTACGGCCACAACTTCTGGCACGGACCGTAGCCTGTCTGTTGTCGCCGTTGAAGAATCATTCTTCGCCATAAGACAGTGGCCCATTATTGCGGGGCGTTTCTTTGACCAGAGTGACCTCCAGAATCGAAAGCGCTATGCGGTGGTGACGCAGGCGCTTCTGCGGGATTGGCAATGGGGCGTGGGTGACACCATTTTGCTTAAGAATACGCCCTTCCTGATTATAGGGGTGGTTGGCTCAGAGGATTCTGCATTAGGTGGTGAGTATGGGGATTCGCGGCTTATCACTGGAGAGACAGCGATTTTTGTGCCGATCACAGTGGCCTCTCATTGGGATGACAGCGCCGATGGCAGTGAGCCCATAGATGCGCTGTATGTGCGTCCCCCAAGTCATGTTCCAGCTTCCCAGGTTCTACCCGGACTACAGAACCTGCTGACGCAGCCTGACCTTCACCTGCAGGCTTTGTCCTGGATAATACCCGCCAGCCTGATCAGAAACGTCAAGCAGATGCAGGGCACAGTGGGGCTCACGGTTGGCGCGATCGCTGTCTTGTGCCTGGTATTGGGTGGTACGACCTTAACCAGTCTGCTGGTGGCTAATGTTCGCGAGCGCATCGCTGAAATCGGCCTGCGCCGGGCCATGGGTGCTACCGAGCGGGATATTGCGCTGCTGTTTATCGCCGAGGGTTGTGCGGCCACGGTAACGGCGGGAGTTCTGGGCTCTTTATCGATTCATTTGATCATTGTTCAGGAGCTCGCGCTACTGTCACGCTTTCCGTTTGAGCTGGGAATTCACACCCTGCTGCTACCCATAGCGTTCTCCGTGGTACTGGGCGCGCTTTTCTCTTGCTGGCCGGCGATGTCCGCGGCGCGTATTTGCCCCGCGGAAGCACTCAGGGCTGAGTAAAAAAAGAAAAAATGGGGACAGACCACCGTTTAGCCAGTACCTGGAACCCCATTATCAATCTGGTTGCGCTCTGTATGCTTCTGTTGCAGCCCATCGTGGCGGTCCAGCAGCTATTGCCCAGGCAGGACGATGCCCGCCGGTGGTATGGGTGTGCCCGGCAGAAAAACAGTGCAAGGTGGTACTTCCGTAGGCAGCTTAGTGAACTTGTTGGCAGTGTTTTATACTGCGTCATCAACGGTTATCAGCGGGGCCACGGAGCGTCACTTTGGAAATATATTTCTTTCTTGCGCGGCAGCCCATCCTGGACAGGAACCTGAAGCTCTATGCCTATGAACTGCTGTTCCGGGCATCGGAGGAGAACAGCGCCCCCACCGACCTCGACGGCGATGCTGCGACCGCGCAAGTACTCACCAATGCCATGGAAATCGGTATTGATCGTCTGTCGCGAGGCCATGTCACGTTTATTAACCTGCCGAGGCAGTTTGTGCTTGACCCCAGCCTGTTGCCGATTGAGCCGGTGCGGGTAACGCTGGAAATTCTTGAGGATGTCGTGCCAGACGAAGACGTGCTGGCCGGGGTACAGGCGTTGCGTGAAACCGGCTTCAAGATCGCGCTCGATGACGTGGTGGAATCGGCAGCTTACGATCAACTCATGCCCTATGTTGATACGGTGAAAATCGACATCCGCGCCATGCCGCAGGCGGACTGAGCGGCACAGATCGAGCGCCTCAAGTCACACGGCTGCAAGATTCTCGCTGAGAAAGTAGAAACAGAGAAGCAATTCCAGCAGCTCAAAGCACTGGGCGTGGATTATTTTCAGAACTACTTCTTCGCCCGCCAGCGTATCGTGCGCGGAAAACGACTGCCCAACAACAAGATCGCCCTGCTGCGCCTGCTGTCTCGCATCAGCGATCCTGAAACAGACCTTGAAGAACTACAGTCACTGATCAGCCAGGATGTAGGTTAAGTGTGCGTGCACTGGCATACGTGAACTCTGCCGCCAATGCACTGAATCGAAATATTGATTCAATCAAGGAAGCCATTGTCTATCTCGGGCGCGGCACAATACGCAACTGGGTCGTGCTTTACATCATGGGTGGTGTGGACGGTAAAGCCGACGAGATCGTGACCCTGGGTCTGGTGCGCGGGCGGCTCTGTGAACTGCTTGCGCAGCGTAGCGGGCTGCCCAATGCCGACAGTTACTTTACCGTGGGTCTTTTCTCGGTGCTGGACGCCCTGCTTGACGTACCCCTTGAGGAGGCACTCAAGTACCTGCCACTGCCTGAAGACATGCAGGAGGCACTGACCCATCGCAGCGGTGACCGCGGCGAAGCACTCAGCTGCGCCCTCAGCCTTGAAGCCGGTCATGGGGGGCGCTGTCCTATCGCGATCTGCCCGCTACAGAGTTGGCTGATATCTATATGGCCGCCGTGCAGTGGGGGGACATCGCTGCCCGTCAGGCCGGATTGGAATAGCCTTGTCGACTCGCCCGCGAATACCACTGGATTGAAGCATTATCACGGCCGCTGGCGTTGACGCATGTAGCATGCTTGGTCAGCAGCGCTTCCATGTGAACCGGATTGGGAGTAGCCTAATGTCCATGCGTGGAGTAACTCCCGGTAGGGGTGAGTGATGCAGCAAGGCACTCTTCTGGACGAAAGCTTTCCCTCACGTGTGGAGGCAGTCTTTGCCGATGCGCGCAGCGCCCGTTCGGCTGCGATGTCCCTCTGCCTGCGCTTTGGGCTGGACGCCTCACAAATCAGCTACTTTGACCTGCACGCAGTTCCTCCCGACCGGCACAGCAATCGATTCAAATACAACGCCAGCGGCTGGACTCTGCAGAAACGCCAGATCAAGCGCACGCTCATCGCCTTCGGGATCATCGTCCTCGGGATCGTCATCATGCACCTGCTGCACACCAACGGGCTGGTCTCCAGAGAGACGGCAGGTGCGCTGCTGGGCATACCGGTTGTCGCTGCCATCATGGTCAGTGTAAGCGGCATGCTGTCCTGGCGGCCGGCCAAGGTGGGGGCGCGCATCAAACCCAGGGATGACGACGAAGTTGTGCTGGTGGTGGAGATCCATGATGTGAGCCAGCAGTACGAATTGCGTCGCGCTCTGGCGGAGATGGGGGCGAATACCGAGCCGGGCAATATCGCCGAAGTGGCCTGAGCGCAGAGGGGTGTTCCTCTTCGAGCCAGATTTCGAAAAAGGGCTCTGCTTTTGCCGCTGACCCCTTTTGCCGGGACGGCGACTCAGAAGGCTTGTGCGCACAAGAATTAAAACGGATTTTGCGAGGATATAGGTCTATAGTGAGGAGGCATCAAGGCCTCTGGTGAAAGTCTCTTCAAGGCCTATCATCGCCCGCTTTCATCGCTGCCGTGCACGCCCAGTTCGGGCTCGGAGTCACCATCATGTCAAAGAACCAGCGCAGCAATAAGGAAACCAAGAAGCCATCCACTCTTACCGGCAAGGAAAGAAAAGCAGCTAAACGGGAAAAGAAGAATGCTGGCGGGCATGTCCCTTTCATCGTGAAAGACGGCTGAAGGCGGCAAGCTTTCCAGGCCACGATAACGCTTCAATCGCTGAAGCTAGCCGCATCATCACAAGGGGTTCACAGCTAATACTAGCTGGAGAGCAACCTGCGCTATCTCCTGCTGTTTGGTGTTGATTGTGGATCACTGGACCCAGCGCAAACTGGTTTTTCACGCTTAACCGGCGCCGTATTCTGGCAATGGTTTTCAGGAAGGTATGACTCTACAGAGGCAAAACGAAATACATTGAGTACGTTATCAGTAGGCGTTATCGGAACGTCCAGAAAAGAAGATGAACGACGGGTGCCAATCCATCCCGAGCACCTGCCGCGGCTTGCCAGAGAACTACGCGAGCAGCTGGTTTTTGAAGCAGGTTATGGTGAACGTTTTGGCGTGTCTGACTCTGAGCTTGCCAGTCAGGTTGGCGGGCTTGCTTCGCGCGACGAGTTACTGGAGAACATGGACGCGGTAATAATCGCCAAACCCTTGCTCGCGGATTTTGAGAAACTTCGTGAATATGGAGTCCTGTGGGGGTATCCCCATTGCACCCAGCAGCAACAGATTACCCAGACTGCAATAGATCGAAAGCAGACGCTTATCGCTTTCGAGGATATGTTCGTCTGGGGCCCACAAGGCCAGGTTGGCAGGCATACCTTTTATAAGAACAATGAAATGGCCGGATACTGTGGAGTAATTCATGCACTGCAGCTAAAGGGAATAGATGGACATTATGGTAACCAGCGGAAAGTCGTCATCTTCAGCTTTGGCGCGGTGAGCCGTGGTGCTATCTACGCTCTGAAGGCGCACGGGTTTCGCGACATTACGATCTGCATTCAACGACCTGACCATGAAGTTCGCGAAGAAGTTCTCGACTGTCATTATGTAAGGTTGAGAATGGGAGGCGAGAATGAAGCGCGGATGATTGTGGTTGAGCATGATGGCTCACAAAGGCCTTTGACCGAGCTGATCAACGAGGCCGGCATCATTATTAACGGTACTTACCAGGATACCAACACACCCATTGATTTTGTTCTTGAAGAAGAGAAGGCCTGCCTCAATCCGGGTTGCCTGATTATAGATGTCAGTTGCGACGAGAATATGGGCTTCTATTTCGCTAAACCCACCACCTTCCGGGAACCGATGTTTCAAGTTGAAAAGGTGGATTACTACGCTGTAGACCATACGCCGAGTTACTTGTGGGAGAGTGCCTCACGATCCATCTCGGCCGCGCTGATTGTGCACTTACCTACGATCGTGTCCGGGGAGAACGCGTGGCAGAAAAATGAGACCATTCGCAGAGCAATAAATATAGATAAAGGAGAGGTTCTGAAGAAAGATATTCTGGCATTCCAGAACCGGCAGTCGGACTATCCGCATGCGGCCATCTAGCAAGAGTAGAGAAGAGAATTGATCACTGCAGCCTTGAGGCTACACTGACCCCGCAAAACTTCACGCCTAAGGTGCTGGCCTCAAATTTGCCGCCGGTGGCGAATGTGTCGAACCCGGGAGGTTCAAATCGAGTCTTTCAGAAGGCCCATAACCAATACACCCGGAACAGACCGGGCTTTAATGGCCCGCCCGAGAGGATTCGAACCTCTGACCTCTGCCTCCGGAGGGCGGCCCCTGTACCTGAATATTAACTAACGTTATCTGGCGAAGCCTTGTGTTTACAGGGTCTCTGAGGTGCCCTTTGCAGTCAAGGGATGGTTACTTCAGTGCAACTTAAAGCAATCTATTTCGGGATACGGTCCATTTTGTGGTGTTGATTTCAACACATTCATGACCCTCGCCCTGACCATACTGGCTTCAATTGGTGTTTCCAATCATAAACGCCAGCGAACTTTATTATTGTATTCCGATTCAAGTTGAATCGGAATACACATGGCAATAACGGGCTAAATACTACTATTTTCGCAAATCTTTGAATTGTTGTAGCTGCCTGAACGCGGACGTGTTTGACTCGAATGCAAGCAGTGTTTTTGAGGATCTTGCGTTCGTGATAGGAAAAGAGCTTCGCCTCGATAGTCTTAAGCTAGAAGTGCATCCTGCGGCCATGGATGCATTCAATGCAGAGAAGAAATTGCGTCACCAGGTGTCTATCGAGTCTCTGACTGACGCAGGTTTATATTCTTTAATATCCCTTGCACCAATTCCCATTAGAAAGGTTGAGGGCGAACCATGCTACGTGATTGGCATGTTTCGATGGCTCGAGGCAGCGCAAGCGAGGAACATATCCAAGGTACACTTTACGCGGCTAAACAAGCTTAGTGATGAGGATGTTGCGGTGGCGTCCTGGCGCTACCTAATTCGCTCGATTTTTGATTCTCTCCATTACCAGTCGGGGATTGCCTCTTTTGAAGCGGCCATCAGACCGGAACTTCCCAAGGAACTTGAACTGGAGATATTCGGAGACTTCCTGAAGCCCTCCGGCAAGTTTCTCAGCACGTTTGGAATCACAAAGCAGACGCTTCGAACCTCACGTCAACGATTTGGGTGTCGATCGGCTGCGAACAGTGAACGTGATTCCGATGAGAGCTCCATGTTTGAGAGGTTTGCCTCCAATCCCGATGAATGAAGATCTTGCTACTTTGGTGTTCGGCAGACGGCCGGAATATGAGCCCATGACTGTCAATATCATTGGGCATGTAGCATGGCTCATGATCAATCACAGAAGCGATGCACCAGAATGGATGCCTGTTCTTGCACAGGCGTGGGAACTTGACTGCGTCGAGCCGCAGGCGGCTTCCGAAGACTCGTTGGGAGAATACCTGAAGCGGCTGCGGGTAGAATCACGTTTAGATGATGCGCTTCTTCCATATATGGTAGCAGCCTATCCAAACGCCGCCCTGCCGGATGCCAGTGCCAAATGGTTGGCAAGCATAACGCCACTCATTTTTACTATCGGCTGTGATCATCTAGTGAAAGGTGGCTCGAATTGGCGAGTTCGTGAAGCTGCCAGGAGAACCAGATTAGCTGCTACCCGAAAGTACGATTGGGCAAAGGGCAGTGTTGGCGGGCTTAGCTCCAAACAGATTATGGAGAATCTAGATGGGATGGGAGTGTTCAGAATTCTGTGTCACAGTAATTCCTCGTTAATCATCTGATCACAGATCCAATA
>NZ_PKUS01000038.1 GCF_002866825.1 Pseudohalioglobus lutimaris
TGCGCATTGAATTTTTATTCCGGCATTGCTCGAGTGCTGGAAGCGATTGTTTCGAAAAGCAATGTCGCTGACATAAGACTGGCACCTGCCGGAACTAGCCCCTCCCAGTTTAACCGTTCCGGCACTTTGGAATGTTAACCCCTCGAACGCCCACCAACGGACATCTACCAGTCGAGATTCAGAACTCTTACTAATCACCGGTCGCTCATTGCCATAGGGGCGCACCAGAATTGGCTTGGATGCAGTACCACTTCGATACTTTGCCGAGCTCAAATAAGGAAACTCTCTATACACTCCAGACCGCACTAACAGTGTGTCGCCGGGCTGGAGCTTCTTCATAGCA
>NZ_PKUS01000039.1 GCF_002866825.1 Pseudohalioglobus lutimaris
CAATTGAGGCAATAGCGCGAGAAAAACCGCTCGTTTTCATCAGTTTGTTCATTAGATTCCTACGTTAAAGCTAGAGTTAGCGTTGCGATGTTGTAAACTTCGCCGAACACATAAGCATATATCGTGCCAGATTTATTTATATCCATGATATTCAATCAGGTGCATTCACACCGCACCTTGAAAGAGCAAGTTGCTTTCACAGGGTGGGCATATGTTGTTGCAATTTGGCGACAGAATTTCCAGGATTTGTATGGATCGCCACTCCTTGAAGGCTGAGACTGTCGCAATTGCGCGACATATTTGACGTTTTCTGTATTTGGGACGTGAATTGCGCTGGCCCAGTTGCTTTGGCTGCTTCAAGCTCGAATGGCCCGGGTGTTTGATTCGCTAATTAGTGAGGTGGTGAGCTATACCAAGAATTATCTACAATGTGCTTCGTGAGGCGGCATAGGATCACAAGATAGAGACAAGAGGTATGATCATTGGTGACCTCTTCTAGATTATTTGAGTCAACGAACCATAGAAGCGGTAGAGGACTCGAATCCGGGAAGCCACGCTATAAAGTTCTGCCGTTCATGGGTCTTCTGCGCTGTTCTTTTATTAGACAGGTGAATGATAACTTTTCGTACCTGAGACTCTGTTTCGCCCGAAAAGAGCAAGGGCTTCAACCTCAGCCTTTTACTAATATGCGAACTAATCTGTGGATTCGCTCATATTTTATCTAGTGGCCAGTGGCAATTTCCCGAACTCACTACCGTAAGCGCTCGGTCTTACCAGGAACAGCCGGCGAAAATTTCGACTCTGGGGAACGCCATTAGTTACTAGCCTAAATAACAGAAAAGTGATGTTGGTCACTAACCGCTTACCGCCTATATCCAGTATCATCTGACCGTCTATTATTTCTAACTACTCGCAAACTAGAAGGTCATTGATCGATGCGACAAATCAGCCAGAACTACAAAAATGGCACCATTAATCTGGAGACTGTGAATACTCCCAAGTTGAAGAGTGGTGGAATTTTAGTGCAGACCCATTTTAGTGCAATTTCCATGGGCACCGAAGGGATGAAGATTAGAGAGGGTGGCATGTCTATGCTGGGCAAAGCGCGTGCACGCCCTGATCAAGTAAAGAAAGTTATTGAATCAGTCCAACAACAGGGTTTGAAGAGTACTTATGAAAAAGTAATGAACAAGCTCGACTCCCTAACACCCCTAGGGTATTCAATTTCAGGAACGGTACTTGAAGTAGGGAAAGGAGCCGAAGAGTTTCAGGTAGGTCAACGAGTGGCCTGTGCTGGTGTGGGGTATGCCAATCACGCAGAGATTAATTTCGTTCCAAAAAATCTGGTCGTGCCAGTTCCGAAAGGGGTGCGTATGGAGGATGCTGCATTCACTACTATTTGTTCAATTGCCATGCAGGGTTTTCGTCAGTCCGAAATGCAGCTTGGCGAAACCGCCTGTGTTATTGGCCTTGGACTCATTGGACAGATATTAGTGCAAATACTCACTGCTTCGGGTATCAATGTTATCGGTATAGACCTTGTCCAAGAACGTTGCGAACTCGCCGAGTTGAATGGTGCATTTTGTGCGTTACAACCCCAAGACGAAAGGTTAATGCAGAAATCTCAAACACTAACGGACGGATTGGGAATTGATTGCACTTTCATAGCCGCGGGGGGAAGTTCCAATGGCCCCGTCGAGATCGCCCACAAGCTAGCCCGTGATAGAGGTAGACTAGTAGACATTGGAAAGACCAAGCTCGACTTACCGTGGAATGACTATTACGAAAAGGAGTTAGATGTTCGATTCGCTAGGTCCTACGGGCCAGGGAGGTACGATAGCAACTATGAGGAGGGAGGTATCGACTATCCAGTAGGTTACGTTAGATGGACAGAGCGTCGAAACATGCAGTCAGTTCTAAGGCTTATGGAGAAAGGATCACTTGATATGAGGCCATTGATCGGTTCTGTCGAGCCTTTTGACGACGCCGAAAGAGTTTTGAAATCAATTGGCGAAGGAGAGAGAAAGGACATAGCAATTGCCTTTCGTCACAATGATGATATTGATGCTTTTCAAAGCTCTCCAAATCGTAGTGCACTGAACTCAAGCTTAGACTCCATTGGAGACAAGGTTAAGGTTATAGCGATAGGGGCAGGCAATTATGCTTCCAGTATGCTGCTGCCTCATTTGGCGAAAAACCCAAATGTTATTCTTCACGAGGTAGTAACAGCAACAAGCCTCTCCGCGATGAATGCCATGAATAAATTTGGTTTCTCAAGGAGCAGTACAAGCTTCGAAGATGCTCTTTTAGGCGAAGCAGATGCTGCGATCATCACAACCCGTCATCAATCTCATGCGCTGATGGTCTCAGCTGCTATTAAGGCCAATAAAGCTGTATACGTGGAGAAACCACTGGCGATAGACCTAGAGGGGCTGGCGTCTGTCGATGATGCAGTCAGGTCATCTGCTAACCCGAGACTAATGGTTGGATTTAATAGGCGGTTTTCCCCTCTTATGCGTAAAGTGAAAGACAGTCTTTCAGAGATCAACTTACCGATGGTGATGAATTACCGGGTGCATGCCGGGCAACTTGAAGAAGGTTCTTGGTACCTTAAATCCGATGAGCACGGGAGCCGGTTCGAAGGTGAAGCGGGCCACTTCTTCGATGTTTTTGCTTTTCTTACAAATTCCCGGCCGCTTAGCGTATTTGCGCGATGCTTGCGTCCGCCCAATATATCTAAAGACGATCTAGACAATCTGGTCGTGACCGTTCAATACGAGGATGGGTCAATAGGCAATCTGCTTTATTTAACACAGGGAAACAAAAAAGTCCCTAAGGAGTCGCTAGAAGTTTTCTGTGGGGGTACGTCCATTCAACTCCACAATTTTGAATCAATGAAGATCTACAGTGGCGACAAGTGCAATAAAATTAAGGCGAGGTCGATAGACAAAGGCCAGAAAAACGAACTTCTTGAGGTTGTTTCAGCGATCAAAGCAGGCAGCCAGATGCCAATTTCAATAGATTGTCTCTTCGACACCACTCTGGCCACACTAGCCTCAACAGAATCTTTGAGGCGAGGTGAAGTGGTCTGCCTGAGCGACTTTTCTATATAGCAAGCATCTTGTCGAACACACTACTACGAGGCCCAATGACACTATGAACTTACGTTACACTGCTGCAGTGGTTGGTGCGGACCTCACATCTAATGGAGGCATTGCATCGGTAGTCAAAGCATTTTGTAAGCAGCATGCTAGTGAGACTCCTCGGAATTTCGACATATATCTTTTGAAAACCAGCCATTACAAAGATGGTTCTAAACTTGATAATTATGTTCTGGTATTTTTCGCACTTTTTAAGTTTCTTTATAAAGTCGTGACGACTCGAAGAATAATTGTCCATATTCATAGTTCATACGGAGCTAGCTTCTACAGGAAGTCTGTTTTTTGGTTAATAGCCAAATTATTCAGATTGCCAGTGATTCTTCACTTGCACTCAAGTAAGTTCGATGAATTTTTTCTTAATGCACCAAAATTCAAAAGAAAGTACATCAATTGGATACTTAAAAATTCGGACGTTGTAATCGCGCTATGTAATGACTGGAAAAGAAAGCTAGAACAGGAATTTCAACTGACTAATATTGTTGTGGTTCATAACCCGATTGAGCACATCTATCAACCAAATCAGTTTGAAGGAACAGGCGAGTTAAAAATCTTGTATATGGGTTTCTTCATACCCTCAAAAGGGATAGAAGACTTACTACTAACGGCCAAAAGGCTAAGTGATGACAATACTAAGTTTCGCCTCTCAATTGCTGGCAAAGGCGACCTCGAAGACTATATTCGTACAACTATAGCGAATCTGGAATTGGAAAAAAATGTCAACTTTGTCGGCTGGGTTTCTGGAGAGAAGAAGGCGGAGCTCTACAAGCAGACCGACGTTCTCTTCCTGCCTTCTTATAACGAAGGTATGCCGATGGTAATACTGGAGAGCTTAGGGCACGGTATTCCTGTAGTCTCAACGGATATTGCCGGGATACCAGACATAGTAATCAATTCCAAGAACGGATTCCTCCACCGCCCTGGCGAGATTGAAGCATTCAAGGAGTCACTGAAGTATTTTCAAACTGATCGATCGCGATTGACAAGCTTTGGCGCATTTAGTCATTCGCTGGCGAAAGAATTCTCTTTACCAAAGTTTTACGGAAGAGTCGTGGATGTGTACGAACTCCTTTATATCAAGCACTTTGCCACAACCTAGTGTGACATAGTTGTACGTGGTCTAATCAAGCCGGGTGAGCCTCTCCCCAAAACTGGACCGGCTAAATCTGGAAGTTTCCGGCTTCTCAGTGCCGATCTCTGAACTCAATCGGCGTCAATTTTCCCAGCGATTACTGTCTCGACTTGCATTGGTTCGCTAGCTTGGAAGATGCCAGGAAAGTAATTGAAACCTGGAGAGATCCTGGCAACGCCATTGGCTGACACGGTGCTACCGCAAAGTCGCCTAGTAATCAGTTCGCCAGTTTCCCTCGGTAATGACACTATTACATATGAAGCCCAATTTGGCAGCTACACGAATACCTCGAAACGCAATATCACACTATCGATTTACACGTATCAAACAAAGTTTCGGCAGCGTCCTCGTGCATCTCTGGTGTAGGATAATAGATATTGTGGGTCCACTCCTGCGAGGCAAGGTCAAAGCGATCGGTTTCAGGGTTTACTGTCACTGGCTCACCAGTAAATCTACTGAAAAGCGGCTGTGGGTCACCTCGTCTAGATACACATTTTACGAATTTAGGTCCACGGCTTATTACCTGATCCAACATCTCCTGGTTTACTAACTGCGGATACTCACCGAAGAGTCCCCCTAAGCTTGAGTAACTTTCTGCATACTGCGCTTCCCTCTTTGAAAACCAGAAAAAAACTACAGGCACAGAACAGCGCTCAAGTAAACTAATATAGTTATTTACCCACGTTTCACGAATCTCATTTACAAGACTTTTTACTTGTGATCTATTTTTTAGCCTGGCTATCTTTCGAACAAGTCGGTTATCACCAAACTGTCCAAGCGGAGTTGAATTAAAAAGTTCGTTAAAAGCTTGCCGAGCCCCCATTTTTCGCCCGTTGCTCCTTATGGTCACATACTCAAGACCACCGCACTCATAATATGAATTGCTCTGGCTACGCCCGGACATCACTTGAACAACCACAAATTTGCTACGATTAATGTATTCGTGAAGTTGCTCCTGCTTTAGAAAAAACTCCGGGCCGGCGCCTCCGTAACCCAAATTTAGTACCGGAAGATTCAATCTGGAAGAAAGCAATTGCGGATACGGTTTTTCACAGAAACACCCAAAGGTCTGAGCGGCTCCCAGGCATACAAAATAATTTCCATCTTTAACTTCTTTAATAGGCGGACCTCTAAAAGAGAGGCCTGTATCGTCTAACGTGTACATTTCATAGTCGGAGACTTCAAAATCTCGTCTTTGATATCCGGAAAGATGTACGCTTGTCACGTATTGCTCCATTTTTTGGTCGTATAAAGCTGATTGCTAGCTCTAGCTAAGCAAAGTCAGCTACCACTATACATATCTAGTTTGTCTTGCCAATAAGAAGGTAAGTGTAACTGAAAAAGGTGGGCGTAAAAGAAAGAGGTAGTAGGCTGTCCCTCCATAGTGTGCCTATACTGCAAGTTAACTAACTTTTCAGGTTAACCAGAAAGGAATGCTCGTTTCTACCTGATTAGGAAAAGTCTCGTTTTTCCAGAGCGAAATAGAAACTATATTCTACGAGTACATTGTACGTTTTTGGAGTGCTTATTGGTCGTAGCGATTACCTGCCGTATTCAACTGCTCCGATGTCGGGCCCGCTTCCATTGATTGCGTTACCATAAAAGTCATCGTCAAGACCAACCGGCTTTCCCGCATCAATCAAGGAACTCCCCAGTAAAGGGGTCCAACTAGTTTCATCGATTTGTGGCGTGAACACGTTCAAATCGTTACTTCCCTTCAAAGATTCATTGATACTTCCAGCGATATCCGACCATGCATTATGGTCTGCAAGGATTTCTAGTACATGGCTTTTCTGTACCTCTACTTCACCGTTATGGAATATATTATTACTAATTTCAATATCACTGAGGTTTCTCAAACGTAGAATTCGCTTACCACTGCCTTCTCTATTATAAAAAGTGTTGTTGTAGATTCTGACGTCGCTAATACCCTCTAGATACAATGAAGATGGCTTTCGTTCGCCGTAGTATGCCGTATCCGCGAAAATATTATTGTTAACCCGTACACTACGCCTAGGATGTTCGCTGCTTGAACCCGCACCTTTCAATATTCGCAAATGATCAACGTTGTCTTCAAAATAGTTTCTTCTCAATGTGATGTTTGATGCATTATTGTGAATCACAATGGCAACGCCATTGCTTCCTGATACATCCTGCCCCGCAACACTAGGCCGGAAACCAAAACACTTGTTTTTTTCAATCAGAATCGGCCCCGGGCCCGACTTGATGTCGATAGCGTTTTCACCAACATTCCCAAAATTATGATGAGTTATCGAATGATCTTCTCCATTTTCGTCCCGATAATAATAAGGCCTCTGCACTTCAAAAACGTTTGAGACAATTGAGGTCTTACCCACTGTACCGGCCAACTGGATACCATCTGCACCAATATCTCTGAATAAATTACCCGATATTAGAATTTCGTCAGTCGATATTTCCGCTGTGATTGCATGTAAATCCCGCCCAATTTTTCGGCTGCGTAAGTTGTCAAAAAAGTTATCTTCTATTGCAATGCGACGCCCGCATTGGATTTTTATACCTGCATTGCTGGAGTGTTGAAAGCGATTTTTGCGAAAGGCGATATTGCTGACATAGGTCAGACATTTACCAGATTCAGTTCCGCCAAGCTTCACTGTTCCCGCAGATTGAAAAGTCAACTTCTCAAAAACCCACCAACTTACGTCCGCTATGCGTAAATCGGAGTTATCGCTGATAACTGGAAGTTCGCCAGCATAAGATCGAACACGAATGGGGTTAGTTGAGGTGCCACTCTGATACTTTTCTGAGCTCAGTAGCGGAAACTTTTTATAAACTCCAGCTCGGACAAAGAGTGTGTCACCTGGGTCCAGTTTCATCATCGCATATTCCAGGTCAGCAAAGGCTGCATTCGAAGATCGGCCGCTGCTGGCATTGTCGCCGATATCCGCGTGGACATAGTAATCCTTCGACAGGGCCATTGAGGAAAAGACCAACAGAGGCACTACTATCATCGCGCTAAGTACGCAATTCAGCATGGCTAGAAAGCCCCAGAACAAATTCGGTAGCTTCATTGTTTATTCACCTTTCCTCTGAAAACAGGCATTGGCATATGTGGCTAGCTCTATTGATCAGCTAATCAAGCTAGTATCTTCAGGAAACTTGAGAAAATCGGGGTCAGATACCAGCGATGGACAGTAAATATCGAATTCCAGCTCTGCGTCCGTTAAACCCAACTCATATACACACTTTGCAAATAGATCCCTGTGCTCAGGCGGCGGGGTCCTTCTCGATCCAACGTTCTCTTTTGGCATTTCATCAACGCCACGACGTTCCATAAACTGACAGACTTTTCTCGCGGCCTGCATATCTCGTGTAAAGTTAACAATCAGATAGTCGTCTTTCCGATCGGCGAAATACTTCATGACAAACAAGTGATGTTGGTTGCGATGCTCTATCCACTGCTTTACCGCACTTTGGGAATCATCCCAATAATCACTTGCCTTATACCTACCGGTTTCTTTTTCCCGCTGAATGTGACCCAGTCTACTATAGACCCAACTTTGCAAACTTCGGACCTGCAAAATATACTTGCTTCCAGGAAAAGACTGGTCGAGTTTGGGCAAATCATCAGGCACCCCATCACTAAAACAATCGTATTTCCTAAGCAAGTTCATATCATTACATGTTCGCCACTCCGTACCGTGGTTTGAGGGCAAACCCATAGACTGAAACAATGCATCCAAAGATGTCGTTCCAGACTTATTGAACCCAATTGCGAAAAACTTTTTATCGCGTAGCCCCAATTGATTCAAGATAATTCTAAATCTGATTCCAGCAGCACGCTCGATACTTTCGAATCTCATCTATGACCTCATGGAAAACGCGAATCTACTCGCATACGTTAAGAACACAATCACGGCTTTGATACCATCAGCGCAAATAGGGACGTCGACATCCCTCTCCTATTTGTATTCTTACGCTGCATGCGCTGAACTACAATTAGCTGCCATGCCAAAATCAACAGAACACCCTGATTGCTCTTTATATTGATCGATAATAGACTTCTTTTACACCTTGTGCGTTTGACTTTATTGAGAATTCTCTTTGCACTTTGAAAGCGGCTTTTTCGGTGATACGGTGACAGGTCGCGGGATCTCCAAGAACGGTCACAACAGCTTGAGCCACCTGATCAGGATTCCTCGTGTTCACGATAAAGCCGTCTTCATGATCTTCCAGAATTTCGGGCACAGCTCCGGCCGTATGGACTGCCACAACGGGAACCCTCGCCGCCATCGCTTCAGTAATCACCAGACCAAAAGGTTCAAAATTTGAAGTAAACAAAAAAACGCTGAACAACTTAAGTAGGCTCAATGCGTCAGAGCGAAAGCCTAAAAAAAATGTCCGGTCCTGTATACCCAACCTTACAGCGAGGCTCTCCAATTCGTCTCGCAAGTCGCCATCACCGATGACTATGAAAACAACGTCATCGACCTTCTCTGATATAGATGCAGCAGTTTTGAGAAATAAATCAACACCTTTCTGATGCTCCAAGCGGCCGATAATCCCGACTCTATACTTTGCATTCAGTATTCGGCTATCGAGATCATCGCCACAGTACTCTTTCGTCGAGACTATCTGGTTTACATCGACTCCATTGTATACAAGGTCTATTTCCAGGCTTACTGATGGGTTTGCGTTTTGCATAAGTTCAGCCATCATCCCAGAAATACTAATCCATCTGTTAATCGTCCTGTAAAGATATCTATATAAGATATAGTCCTGCTTCCTACCACCGAGCAAGCCCCCTCCATGATCTGTATACACAACGGGGAGGCGAACGAAATGAAGAGCGGAATTAAACAATAGATTGTTCGAATGGGAATGAACTAGCCGAGGTCTAAATTTTTTTACTGTTCTGTGTATTCCGAAAGAACGTACGACACTGAATCCGCCTTTCATCCCTAGGTACTCTACTTCTAACAATTTTTCAAACTTGTCAGAAAGTGCTCCCGGGCTTGATAGCACTACCAAACAAGGCTCCAAATCTGGGTCTGCTACCTGCTCACTAAGTAAGTTGAACAAGTATGTCTGAGCCCCCCCTTGATCCAAATGCCAGATAACATGAAGCACCTTCACTTGAAGGTACACTCATTTATCATGTAGCGAAAAAGTTGCGCTTTGGTACTAAATCGAGAGCTTGGCACAAGGCGGCAAGCCAAGTACAGCATCCTCCAAACAACACGCACAGCATATCGGTATACAGCGGATACTACGGGGCCATAAATATGCCGGATATAAATAATGCTGCCTTGAAAACTATATTTTAGTGAATGAAGTTTTACTTTGCTTGCACTTCGATCTCTTAAGTGAATAACAGGAGCAAACGGAAGGTACATCACCCTAAATCCTTCTTCTCCTGCTCTTTTACACAGGATAGTATCCTCGTAGTACATGAAAATATCTTCGTTGAAAATCTTTCCACCTGTGACCAAAGAGCGGGATACGTACAAGTAAGCGCCTGTTCCCCAGTCAACTTCATGAACACTTTCAGGATCTAAATCACTATACAGGAATCGCTTTTGGCCAGCCGAATTTGTACTACGAATTCTGCGAAAAGTATTTCTCCAGAAAGTCCCCCAAAAACCTGGAAAACGACGATAGGGTGGTTGAAACTCTCCGTCTTCATACTGTAGCTTCGCCGTCACAATCCCAACTTCCGGATTCTCCTCCATAAAACCAAGAACTTCCAATGCACCGTCGTCAAGCACTATTGTGTCACTATTCAACAAAAGCAAGTATTTCCCTGTGGCTACTCCGACGGCCTGATTATTAGCTCTTGCAAAGCCTACATTCTGATTATTTTCAATCAACTTGACTCTCGGAAAGCAAGCCTTAACCATAGCAACGCTATCATCTGAAGACGCATTATCTACAACGACGATTTCGATACGCAGCTTTTTATCCAGATTTGAATAAATTGATTCCAAGCAGTTTTTGAGCAACTCGCTAGTATTCCAGTTCACTACAATTACCGAGAGTTCAGCCATTTGAGGTATTATTCCAGTCCGCTTTTAGTTGAATTACTATTTGCCTCGCCATTCCCATTAAACTCCCCAGAAGCAACTGACAGTATTGCTGCGACTAGGCAGACAAGAATTATAGAGTGAGGAAACATCAAATGATTTTCCATAACAAAAGAGACGATAAAATATACCAGGTATGAATAGCCAAACGCTGTTATTGACTGGTGCTCGGGTGGAAGATTTTTACTACCAAGGATTGTATAAACCCATAGCAATATATAGAAAAAGACCAACCAAACAATTCCAAGAATACCTAAATGCTTCAGGAGATGAGTGTAACCCAAATCAGCTTTTCGAGAAATTTCCTCTTTACGCCTATAAGAGAAATCACTTTCATTAACACGAATAGCCAATGTTCCACCGCCTACGTATGGGTACTTTTCAAAAATTTCCAGATCGACTTCAAGTTGACGCATTCTCGCTGCCGCAGACCCTTTCTGCTCTTTCACCGTTTCCATTCCAGAAATGAACGGATTGAGAAAAATATTTGTTTCCATTCGATATTCTGCAATCACAACTGCAGTAATGCCCACTAAAACTAGTGAAAATAGCAGTTTAATCCGGCGCTTTAAGACCAACATTGAAAGTGCAGCGACGACTATTGAGAGTAATCGCCAACGGCCTTGCTGCCAAACATGAGCACCCGCGAGAAAAACGGTCAGAAATCTACCCCAGAAACGCGTCGACTTATCGGTCGCGAAAGACCATATCGAAACTTGCCACAAAAATATTACGCTTATTAGGTTTAACGCCGGAACGGTGGGCACAGCGATTGAACTCCTTATTTTACTGACCCCGTCCCCCATATCGAACTGATTTCGAACAATATTTGGACCAAAAGTATCGATGGCAGCCAGTATCAAAGCGATAACTGACAGAATTGTGAGGATCTTCATGAACTTGAATACATCGGACGGCGTCTTCAATACCGAAATGAAAAGAAAGAAACTCAAGTAGTAGAACTGCTGCCTCACAGCAACGAGCCCATTCAATACGGATTGATTGAAGTTGATTGAAGCGAGTGGCGCTTGTATTAACACCAAAAACAAGTAAGCGAAAAAAAGCCAACTGAAGGGTGATGAAAAAATGGAGAAAGACTGCCTGCGAATTACGTACTGATAAAAAATGCCAGCGAAAATTAACAGCAGTCCCACATCCGTAGGTTTCCCTGGAAACTCAGGCAGTAACCATAAAAGTTGATTAGCAAAGAAGAAAACAACTAAAAGAAATATCAAGCCAAGCGTAACCTCTGAATGATTTCGAACATCACAACTCTGCCGCTCTCATCAACTAGCGACGAAGATTTCGTCAAAATTAACCACTAAAATTTTGCTAAATGGACTACGGTTAAACTTCAGTTTACGTAGCGCTAAAATATCTACAGATTTCCCCATGAAGCCGTTACTCTATAAATCCCTATTCTTAAACACTCGCACCTTACAAAAATTGTCCAACTAAAGCACCCTTTCTTGATACAAAGGCTATGTGCGAACAGCCCCCATTATGCAAGTCAGTTTTTTCAGGCAATAAACTAGATAAATTAGGTATCGGGTACAAATTCTTGCATGCGCCGAAATGATCTTCCGTCCTAACTCTCATAAATCAAATCAATTTCCAGCCATTTCCTTGGGTTCTCTATTACAGATAACTTATAAAGCAATAGCAAGAGTATCCAAGTGTCATTAGTTAACGAATCACTATAGCGAACGCTACTCTATATACTCGTCACATATACCCTGGCCTCGCTAGTTTCCGCGGGACAAAACCATCTTGGCGGTACCACAAGCTTCAATGAACAAACTTCTATCCAGTATCAGGACAACAACAAAGTAACTGATACCCGCTGCCACTGTAAGAAGAAATAGGCCAATCAAATCAGTTACCAGATAACCTCTTACGGCTTCCCAGAAGAAAAGAAGAACAGCCATTGCCAGGCAACCCATAAGTGGCGAAAAAAACTGGCGAACGAATTCGCGCACATCTAGATCCAAAACCGATTTCATAATGTGAGTGGTATAGGGAAGCACGAGCATAGAACGCAATAGTGCAGCCAATGCCAAAGCCTCCAGCCCGAAAGGAACTGCAACAACTAACAAGACTAATCCCGAAATAGTCTGAAGAATCGACACATTCAAAGCCAGTCGCGGTTTACCTATTGCACGATAAACCGGATCGTTGAACATCGTAATAAGGCTGACCAGCGCGCTCAGAGCCAAAAGCTGAACAACTATCGATACAGGCTCCCATTGATCTCCAAACACCAACTGGGTTATCTCGGCACCCGCGATTGCAAGAAAGATAAATGAAGGAAAGAACGCCAAAGCAACAAGGCGAGTGCATTTAAGGTATGAGGAGTAAAGCTTATCTCTATCCATCTGTATGCGAGAAAAGGTTGGAAAGAGAACATTTACAAAAGGCTTGCTAAGAATCATCTCTAAGATCTCCACAAGCCTTCGAGCTATGGTGTAGTACCCTAGGGCGATAGGCCCTAGTACATATCCTATTACTAACCGATCGGAATGTTGATTAAGAACGTGCATGAATTGAATTCCTAGCACTTTAGATCCGAAGTCGAACAAATCTTTGAAGTGTTTCACAGATACGTGCAATCCGGGACGCCAATCACTATAAGTCCATATAACGAAAAGAGACACCACCGCCTGAACAAGTTGTTGCGCCACTAGAGCCCAAACACCCATACCAGATATCGCCATGGTTATTCCCACAGCAGCGCCCGATAAGGTAGCCACGGTTGAACGAATGGCCAAAACTTTGAATTGAAGATCTCTTATTAGTATTGACTCCTGCACTCGAATCAAAGAATAGAGAAAAACACTCATTGACAGGCAACGCAGAACTAGAACTAAATCTGCGCTTTCGTACCAAAGTGCAATCGCGGGTGCCGCAAACATGAGAAATAATGTCAGCGATGTGCCCACGCCGACCATTACCCAAAATGCCGTGTCAAGGTGTGCAGGTTCAAGCTCTTCACGCTGCACAATCGCTTCACCAAACCCAAGTCGGTTGAAAAACTCTGCGAAGGCAATAAACGCGCTGCCCAACGCTACCAACCCGAAATCCTCTGGTGCCAATAGTCGCGCAAGAATTAGAAAGACCAGTAGAGATGAAAACCTACGAAAACCGATTTGAAATATCGACCAAAACAAACCCGCTGCGGTTCTCTCTCGTAAATTCATTTCTGTGCTTCCAGGTCGTTTACCAGCTGACCGACACGAATTGCCCACTGATCCCAATTAGTTCGAGACTCATAGTCAGTGCGGGCTCTGAGGCAAAGATCTCTGTAGCCTGATTGATCGTGTTCAAGCTTAGCTATGATGCGTGCGTATTCCTCCCCCCTAGCAGATAGGGGTAACAAGTATCCGTTAACATCGTCTAGAATCACACCGGGCACTCCCCCAGTTTCTGTCGAAATACTAGGAATTCCATAGGAGCTAGCCTCACAGAAAACAACTCCGAAGCACTCTCCCCTTGTAGGTAACAGCAAATAATCGGACGTTACGAAAAGTTGCTCCAGCCTATTTGCTTCCTCATCAATACGTTTATCTAAAAAACCCACGGAATGTACTCGCTCATGAGTAAACTTTTCAGGAACGTCACAACCACATACAATTAGGTGAGCGAGAATATTGTGATTTTTTTCGAGACTGAGTAAAGCTTCGTATGCGATATCTCCTCCTTTCCTTTTCCAGTCGACGCCCAAGAAAAGCAATCTACATTCACCCGACTGTTCTCGGGAGATCGCAATTTTAGAGGAAGGAACGTTATCTATGTTGGCACCAAAAGGAATGACATGAACTTTTCTCGGAGAAATTCCGTAGTCATTAACAGCCGAACTCGCAGCCCATTGTGAAGGGAACGTAACTATATCGGATCTATTTAGAGCTAGGGCTTCTAACTTTTCCCCTGCGCAGATTGACCTTCTCAGGGTATTAGAAAAGGCCTCATAGTACCCGGTTACCGCGGTAAACGTGGTGTCCGATACAAACACCACAGGCACACCGATATTTTCCAGATACGCCAAAGCGGGTGATGCAGCTGCAGCAACCAAAAAGTCGGGGCTCGCTGTTTTCAGTTTTTTGCTGGCTATCCTGCTGACACGCTTTGCATACCAGCGAGCACGTGTATAGTCATAATTTTTTCCAAAGAAAAAGAGCGACAACCTATTGAACAACTTGCCTAGAATGGACAAGCGAGTTTCCACAGGACCCAAGTTGATCACGTCACCATACTGGCGCTCAAGTGCTTCGCGCATATAGTAATGAGTACCGGACCAGGCTCTACGGTTGTCGGGATCAGTAAGAGTAAGAAACCCTATAGTTTTTCGATGGTTCACTGAAGGACCATAGTTATCATACTTCCGCACAATTTTTCAAAGGTAGGCTCCTTGCATAGAGAAAACAGCCTGCGATACCCGACGTAAAACCCTTTTATCGGAATCGGAAGTGAGTTTAAAAGTGAACTGCCAACACTGATAGCGCAATTAAGGACCCTAGCGTAAGCCTTTTCATTGGGCTATCACCTCGAGCGAGAGCGTATTCTGCCGCATATAGCATTACACTCGTGCGAAACAATAGCCTTACAACTTCTAACCCTTGCCCGTACTCAATCAACAGCAAAGGCGCGACGCACACAAGAAATAGCGCCACCAAAAGATCTTGATTCGTCAAGCCAAAGTACTGCTTGCGCGTAATCCTTATGGAAACAAGTAACAACAAAACGAAGACGGCGAATAAGAAATCTATGAGCCAATTAAACTTTTCGCCTTGAATTGAAACGGTGGCACTGTAGATAAGCAAAACGCAAGCGGGATAAGAAGCGGCTCTTGCAAATACCAGAGACGTCGTTTGCCAGTGCGTTAACTTGAATAGCCAGAGAAAGCCTGCACAGATACATGCAGCGCCTAGTAGCCGGTCTGAAATTTGAGTTGCAAAAAGTGCAGAGCCTATAAGAACTAGCGAGATGGCGGAACTAAAGAATAACCCGGTGTACGAGTGGTATTCCCCAAGCTTTCGGAAAAATCGGTTCCTGCGCTTCTCATATGTTATTGCCTCATCATGAAAACGCCACCCGACTATATTCGCCGTGACCAAAGCGCCCAAGACAATTACCAAGAATGAACAATAAAAAACCAATACATACCAATCGTCGTTGGCACGCAACAGGTATGCGCTTATCAAAAGAAGTGACTGCAATATATACACAATTGCGACAACTTCATGGTTGTAGAACCCTAGCTTTGCGACTTGGTGGTGAAAATGCTCTCTGTCTGGCCCTGGGAGCGGCAACTTTTTGTGGATCCTTACGGGCACTACCTGAAATATGTCCATCACAGGAATACCGAGTATCAACAAGGGCAACAACGTACTCACACTGCTCGACTCCGATTGAGTCAGAGTGATCGCCAACCAAGCCAGAGTAAAGCCCAAGAACTGACTACCGGAATCTCCCATAAATATTCTTGCTGGATGGGTATTGAAGCGCAAAAAACCAAGTAACGCGGCACCTACGGCTAGAGTTATTCCAATAATAATTGGCGCAGATGCTTCCTGCGCAAGTACAAATATTAGACCCAAAGCTATCAGTGTAGTGCCCGCAGCAAGACCATCCATGCCGTCAGAAAAATTTACACCGTTAATCACACCTAAAACAAAAATGAATGTTATTGAGTAAGCGATCCAAGCCGGCGCATCGGAAAACAAGGGAAAGTCAGTGAGGACCATCCCACCTGCCATCGCCACCATTACACCAAGTGCTTGCCCGCCAATTTTCTGCTTTGGTGATAGCTCGAGCATGTCGTCTAACAGACCAAATACAACGATAATCAGGCTAGCCAAGACATAACTAACCACTTGCGAGTTGAAAGGAAGTGCAACCAATAAAGCGATTGAGGTCGCTGCGACTATAGCGATACCGCCGCTTCGCGGCATGGTTTCAGCGTGGATTTTTCTAGCATTACCGGTGGGGTCATCCACCAAACCTAACCGGCTGGAATGCCTAATCAGCAGAGGAATCAAAGCCAACGAAGACAAAAGCGCGATTATGAATGTGAATACAAATTGGACTTGCATATGGCTGTTGCTTTTCAGGCAAAAGGAAATGTAATTGGCATATTGGCAGCTAACCAATTATATCCAACAGATCTATAGAGCTTTTCACTTTCAGCTCTTCTCTTACTGACTCCCTCTCGGGGTCGGATCCAATCCCCCTTCTGTGTACACCACCAATTTGTTTGGCCTTGACCACGCTTAGCACAATATCCAATGGTACTTGTTTACGTCCTTGGCCATAAGCGGCGACTAACGATCCGTCGCAAAGCGTATTGATAATACGAGGAATCCCTCCGCTGTAGTAATAGATCGCCATCAACGCAGAGGTATCAAAAAGATTCTCTGATCCACCCACGTGCTCTAAACGGAAACGAACGTAGCTCATTGTCTCCAGTAGATTCAAAGGGTCCAGCCTATACTCTGCAGAGACACGCTGGGCGAGCTGAGACATGGCCGGATCAAAAAACATCTCCAACAACTCGGGTTGCCCAATCAGTATAACCTGCAACAACTGCATTTTGTCGGCATTGATGTTTACCAACAGACGCAAAGACTCAAGGTCATCCTTTGTCATATTCTGCGCTTCATCAACTATGACAAGTGTGCGCTTGCCTTCTGCGCTCTGGTCTACAAGAAAGTCCTGCAACTTCTGCAGCAGCGCAAATTCCTCGTTACTATCAGTGTCGATCCGAAAAGCGTTGATAATCCACTGCAGCAAAGTGCCGTATGCACGGTGAGGCGTACTCACTAACCCCAGGGTAATTTCGTCATAATTGGTTCTGCTTAACAAGTGCCGGAGAAGCGTGGTTTTACCAGCTCCTACCTCTCCAGTAATGACAGTGATCCCAACCTGCTCGAGCAGACCGAACTCCAACATATTGTATGCTTCTCTGTGCACGCTGGAAAAGTACACCGAATCCGCATCTGGTATAAGAGAGAAGGGCTTATCATCAAGGCCAAAATATTCCGTATACATGCTCTAGTTCTCTCTCCTTCTCAGCGAGCCTTATTCAAGACAGTGCCGATCAACTGCACCCCTTCCAGCAACTGCAATGAGCGCTTAATATCAGCCGGGTCTGATCCCCCATCTTCTACAATCATTAGGCAGGCATCCACCTTGGGTGCAAACACCATGGCATCGTCATTTCTCAACAACGGTGGCGCATCGAAGATAACAATGCGGTCTGCATAACGGTTTCTTACATCCGCCAGAAATTCGTCCATCTCTGGCATATTTAGAAATTCTGAGGCGTGCTGCCCACGTGGCAAACATGGCACTACAACAAAGCGGGGGTAGCCGGGATTAATTAGAATATTTTCCAGCGGTTCGTGGTCCACGAGATAATCTACGATTCCCTTTTCCGGCTCAATCCCCAAAGTCGGACATACACTAGGCTCACGAAAATCAAGGTCTACCAGCATGACGGTCTGGTTCATTTCGTGAGAAATGCACAATGCCAGGTTAACGGCGGTCAGCGACTTACCAACGTCTTCTCTCGGGCCAGTAATTAGGAGAGTTTTCCAGCCGTTTCGCTTCATTGCACTTAAGACCTGGCTACGAAGCTGCCGATAGGCCTCCACCCGGGGGTCATCGATATCCCATGCAATGATTCGGTTATTCGCCAAAACTTGTTGGTCCGGCTCAACAACTCGGGTCTGAGAATACACTACCTGCCGTGTCGGAACGGCCAAGCTAGCACCATTACCTCTGATCGCGCCAAGCGCACTTCCACCGGCACGCAACCCAGGATCACGACTCTCGTGCTGCCTATCTACTGTTCGAGTTGTACGTGTACCCGGCGGCGGCGTTCTGCCAATTACGCCCTCGCGCTTCTGTCGCGCCCTCTCGATTGCTTCCTGCAGATAATCCATACCCCTCCTTCCTCAATCAAACACTTCTAGTCGCTTTTAGAAAAAGTCTTTAGACCTTGACCAATGAACTAATGGTAAAGTACATAGCCACTACAAGCAGAATTACTCCTCCTATCAAGACTACGGCCTTTTGCCGCTGCTGGCTTTTTTCTATATCGTTACTTATGTAAGGGATGGCAACCAGGGGCGCTTCTCCAATCAACTCAGCGAGTTGATTTAGGCCATGTACAGTGCTATCAGTGATTTCTCTGAGGATTGACAGTCCAGCACCAATCCCAACCCCTAGAATAAAACCAAGAAAGACAATCGCTGGTCTATGAGGGCTCACCGGGGACGACGGAAGCAAAGGAGATTGGATCAATTCAAAGCGCTCTCCTTTCTGTTCCTGCTCCAGGCTCTTGGCCAAAAGGGCGTCGCGACGTTTGGCACGGATATCCGCGAACTCCGCGTTTGCAGTCTTGTGGTCGCGCAACATCGACTGATACTCCCGCTCCACCTCAGGCGCCCGTTTGAGCAACTCCTCGTAAAGATTGATCTTCTGCTCCAACTCCTTCTGCCTGTTACGCATAGACAAAAGGTCCGAATTTATCGTTTCAAGTTGGGTCTGTAGCAGCACGTAAGCCGGGTTATCCGCCACAGGGGTAGCTGTCCCCCAAGATTCTTTTTCTGCTTTTCGAGCGCTTTCACGAATCTGCTCTAACACCCTTCGTGCATGTATCAACTCGTGGTGGTCATCCCGATAACGACTCTCTAACCCAGCCACCACCTGCTCCTGCTCCTGCAGTTGTCTCTGCAGGTCATTAACATCTGAGCCCAGGCCGGTTTCGGCCTGCAAGCCGGCTATTTCACGTTTAAGCCTTATTAGGTCCGGGTGATTCTCCAGGTACACCGCTTCCTTCTTTCTATACTCTGTCTGTAGGGCCTTGAGCCGATCAGTAGCGCTCATAACCAAGTCACCTGAAGCCAACATTGTCGGCGCAGTGGGGTTTATCTGGGACATTTTCCCCGCTATTTCAATCCGCCGTTTAGAAAGTGCTTGGATGCGGTTATCCAAATCGCTAAATTCCTTCTGGGCTGACTGCAATGTTGTCAGGTTGAAGCTGTCACGCCCCGGCATACTTCCTTCATTTTCTTCTTTAAACCGGGATATCCTCTTCTCCAACTCCACCAATTCATCTTTCAATCGGTTGGCCTCGGAGCTCAAGAATTGCTCTGTGCTTGCAGCCTGTTCAGAGCGATCTTGCTGATCCTCCTGCAGGAAGAGTTCCACTAGCTCAGTAGCGACATCCCGGGCCTGAACAGGATCCTCATCGGTGAAAGCTACTGTGAATGCAATGGTTGCCTGGGTGGGCCTTCCGCTTCTTGGGTCAACAACATCGGCGCTGACCAACTCGACGGCAACGTTATCCCTGAACTCCCTGACTTCTAGAGGTGTCACATCGGCATCCGATCCATCTTTATGCTTATATAACCTATATTCTTTAATCAACCCCTCGACGTTTTCCCAGGCCAGTACGCGTTGGCTTATGACCTGGACCTGCTGAGCGGCATAGCTCGTAACTGTTGACCGGACCAAGTCCTGCGATACTGCTTGCTCTTCAATCGAAATAACACCCTGTGACTCAAATCTCGCCGGAAGCACAAGCGCGAAGATAACCGCGATCGAAAAGATAAGCACCGCTGGAAGCAGGAACCAAATCTTTCGACGCCTAAACGCCCTTAGGAAATCTCCTAACGAATTGAATTTACTAAACTGCGTATCCATGATTTTTGAATCAACTCAACTATCGGGACCAAACGTTTTTTGTGGGTTGGTAGGCGATACTTAGATAAAATGCGTTGGAGTCAGCACTGCCGCTCTGAAGAAGCTGGGTTTGATCTTGATAGGAATACTGGTAACTCCCTGCAATATACCAGGACTCAGCAAAACGATAATCCACTAACAAACGTAGTCTTGCATAGTCTCGAGTAGCATCAATTTCATCTCGAAAAGACTCGCGCCTACCCATAAGAACAAAAGCCTTGATTTTGCTTCGCTCAGTCCATTTGAGCTGGTAATCCAAAGACCCCCTATACTCCTCGACTACATTTCCGGCCCCGCTTCCAGCCGGCTCACTGCTCAGGCGAATTTTCCACTGTGACCTTTCATCGGAATAAGTTAGATCTCCTCGCAGAAGAAAAGTATCGTACTCTTCATCATCAAGACCCAGTTCGTCAGGAAAGCTGGTTTCCACACTTGCCCATCCGGCCGAAATCGACCCTTTGACTTGCTCTGTCAAGCTTGAGTCAAAACCTAGCCAAGCACCCAAGGTTTCGGCCTCATCAGCGCTAAAGCGAGGATCACTGTCATCTTCAAACTGACTCCAATAACCCTCCAAGCGAATTCGATTACGCTCAGAAAGCTGGTGCAACCATCCGCCGTTTGCTCTCAGAAACGAATAATCATTTAAGAGGATCGTATCGTAATCCACACTTTGGTAGTCCAAGCCTCCTGTCACCCCGTTACGCGTCGTAATCAGGTAATCACCAGATCCACCAAGCGTTGCCGTTTCTCGGCGATTAGCCTTTAACCCTACAAGACCTGTATCCTCGAACTCTCCTGTGCGGCTTGTATCGCGCTTATACCCCGCTCGCCCTTCGATTTCTCCGCGCTCGAGCAAATAATTCACCTTGCCTTGCAAGTCCTGATCATCACTATCGTACGCGTCTTCATCAAACCTGGAAAAAACCAACTCACCATCCAGCTCCGCTGTAAGGCGCTCTGTGCGAGTCGCTAATGTTGCAGGCAGCGAAACTCGAGCACCGGAAATATCCAACTTATTGTCCGGAGTCATTCGAGTATTATCATCCGTCTCATATCCAGCTTCTACTGCGTACTGAAAGCTGTACTCATTCGCGCCTACTGCAATCGACAAACCGAGGAGGCTCGCCGCGCCGAGCATCTGTGAGACTGTTTTTTTTGAATATAAATGCATTTGCTACCTTCCTCTATCATTCAAGGTACAACGACAATATCACGGCTACGCAGCAGGATATTCGAACTCAAATCCTGCCCTGCTTTCACCTTGCTATAACGAAACGAAATGGATTCCTGTCTGCCATCCAGGGCACGGCGTAAAACCCGGATATCATTCTCCGCGGCAAAGGCATTGAGCCCTCCAGCCAGCGCCAGCGCCTGCATAACATCAGTATCACTGTTAATTCGATACTCTCCTGGGCGCTCTACTTTACCAATAACATAAATCTTGTTTCCGCCCGCATCCACCAGCGAGACAACCACGCGCGGCTCATCCTTGATGTATTTTCCGAGCGCCTTGGAAATTTCCTTTCCCACTTCCGAAGGGGTGTTGCCCGTAGTGTCGATATCCCCCGCCATAGGCAGGCTGATCAAGCCATCGGGACGCACCAGAACCTCTCGACCCAACGTATCTTCGTTCCAAACATCAATGCGCAACAGATCACCCGGATTTACTGTATAAGGTGCCGCAAAAATCGATGGGACCGCGGAAAAACAAGCAAAAACTAGCAAAATTTTCGCAATAGACTTCGACATTCGTGAGGCCTCCAGACGAACTACAGAACTACATTTTCTAACTACACGAGGATACATGAGAAGTGCGCAAACAGGCACACAGAAACGCATATTTGTGCACCAATCTACATATTTTTATAGGTAGATCAATTCTACTCCGGGGGGGAACAATCGGGCAAAGAGGGCGCGTCTAAGGAGGCCGCCCTCACCCAGCCAAAACCACTGCGCAACAGCTTCAGCGTCGCGCTACGACACTGAAGCCCAGCACCGTTGAGGCCAACAGCAGGAGCAGGAGCCTGGAGGAAAACGCATTGCTGTCTACGGAGTCGACAACCACACCGGACACGGGCGACACAGCCACGGCTGGCGAACCCGCCGTGGAGACCAGGTCTCCGGGAACAGATGCCTGGTGAACGGCGGATAACTCCAGTGCGGCTAACTGGTACATACCCGCTTGATCCAGGGAGGCGGTTTTCAGGGTTTCGATCGAAGTGATCTCAGCACCCATGGCCCCGGCACTGGACCAACTCGCCGCGATAACGACAACTGCGAACACCTTCCGAATATTTGAATACAACTTGCGAAACACCGCCCTAACTCCCTTTCCCACAACTGGGAATGATAAAACTTACCTTGCTACTACTTACCCGCTCAGGGCAAACCTTCTCGATTGTCGCCGCCAACCCCGATATCCATTGGCGTTGAAAACCCGTCTAACCCCTTTTGGGTATAGCACATGGGGCACAGTCTGCACAGATTTGATGACAGTATTCAAAGCGCATCCAAAAACTGTGAACTGCATCACGGTTTCTCTACGTGACCTGCTTTGACAGGCTAGTGACGGCTAAGATAATCGACGCCCTCACGTACACTGGGACCCGATTGGCGATCGGGCGCGCGCATTCTATGCCCTTTGCAGGCATAAAGCACGCCGAATACACTTTTTTTATTGATATACAGCGAGTTAGCTGTGGCCATGTGCTCTTATAGAGCCAAAGACGGTCGGTACCGCACCAATATGATGACGCATAATGACCAACGGCACTGAACGGGATTGGACTGCTTACGGGCATGACAGACAATTCAACGCTGACACTTGGCGGGCGTCTTTCCCTGCATCCGCTAGCGTCGGCTTATCTTGGGGCATTGCGGGTTGACTGAATGAAACTGACTTCGGCCAGGGCATCAAGCCAGCACAGAAGGCACACGTGGCGAATAATTTTACTGATCGCTATTTTTTTCCTGCAGTTTGAAGCGCTGGAAATTGGCCTGCGTGACTACTACACACCCGACGTCGCACGGTCATCCGTGTGGGCGCCTCTATACGAATTTCGCCAGTATGTTTTCAGCTTCCTGGTGGTATTTCCGGTTGCACTGCTACTGATCACCTGGCCCCGGCTGCGCGCACATTACGGACAGCTGAGCCGCGCAACAATATCGCACTCCTGGGGCGGCATGTTCATAATGCAGTTGGCCCTTTATACCTGCTTTGCCTGGACCACCTACCACCTTTCCATGGAGCCGGATAAATACGCCGGATCAACGCTGCCGCTTATCGGCTGGGGCCTGTTGCTCTGCGCGACGCTTGGTGCGTCGCTGTTGATGTTGGCGCCCCGGGGGTACTGGGCGAACCTGTTTCGCACGGAGGGAAAATCAATCATCCTGGCTGCTGCTGCGGCTCTGCTGACGACAGCACTGTCGCTGTTGCTGCAGAAAATCACGCCTGCACTTGCCCTGGGGACAATACAGGGTGCCGAATTCATATTGTCGCTGGTGTACCACGATGTGGCCTTCGATCTTGATCAACGCGTGCTGGGTACAGGTGACTTCCTGGTTAAAGTCAGCAACGACTGTGCCGGTTATGAAGGCATTGCCCTGATCACTGTATTCCTGACGGTTTATCTGTTCTTGTTCCACAGGGAATTCCGCTTCCCCGCGGTTTTGGTGGCCTACCCGGTTGGAATTTGTATCATCTACGCGTTCAATGTCCTCAGGGTCGCCGCCCTGGTCAGCCTGGGTAGCTCTTTTTCTCCTTCAATCGCCCTGGCCGGCTTCCACTCCAATGCAGGCTGGATAGCTTTCCTCGCGGTAGCCACCGGCCTGATCGCCTTCCTGCACCGTGTACGCTGGTGTCGTGCGGAGGAAAAACAAGCGCCGGAACCGCAAAAGAGCCGGTCTGCAGCCAGCGCCGAACCCGGACTGGTAGACGCCCTGCTGTTCCCCTTTATCGCCCTGCTTGCATCCATGCTGATTCTGGGCACGCTCACCGTCGACTTTGACTACCTCTACCCGGTGAAAGTCATCCTCGTTGGGGCGGCACTCTGGTATTTCCGCGCCCAATATCGCCTTGGCCTGGGCAAAATCAGCATGACCGCCCTGGCCACCGGGGTGGGGGTCTTCGCGCTCTGGATAGTGCTGGTGCCGAACGCGCCTGCTGATTCAGCAGAATATACCCGCGAATTCGCGCAGTGGCCCGCCTGGGCTGTGGTTGTCTGGGTATTATTTCGACTGGCGGGATCCGCCATCACCGTTCCCCTGGCAGAGGAACTGGCGTTCAGGGGCTATTTACTCGCGCGTTTTTCAGGGCAGGCCCCGTCCATGAATGGCCAGTTGCCTTTTAACTGGATCGCGGTGGCTGCCTCGTCACTGCTGTTCGGCATCCTGCACGGACAATGGTTTGCAGGTGCTATGGCCGGCCTGGCCTATGCGTGGCTGCGGATCAGGAAAAACTCGGTCTATGACGCTGTAGCCGCACACATGATTACCAATTTCCTGCTTTCTGGCTATGTAATGCTCACCGGTAATTGGTCTTTATGGTGAGGCGTTCCGGTTATAGATCGTCACCCTGTTGCCCCCCGGGCATACCGGGAAGAGGAAACCTGGCCACATTACCTGAGCCGGCTCCCGCGTCTGTTATGCGGGCACTCCCCTCCTTGTCCACCTCATCAATACGAATAATCGCCTGCAGGGGGATATAGGAGCGGGTCACGCCATTGAATTCATTCTTCAGCTTTTCTTCGCTGGGGTCGACCACGATTTTTGAGCGCTCACCGAACACGAACTCCTCCACCTCGATGAAGCCCCACATATCGCTCTGGTAGATCGCCCGGGCAAACACCTCAAACACCTGGTTGCCATTCTGGAAGATCACTTTGTAGACGGATTGTGCTGGCATGATTCCCTCGTGCGGTGGCCCGCTGGTCGGCCCCTGAACGACCACCTGATTTCAGGGGGCGGCAATATTACCATCATCTGGAGGAAATACCAGTCCGAAAGCCGCGCCAGCGCTAGGTTTCAGCGACCTGACTGGGTATACTCCTCCACCCTTTTCAAAGCTGGACCAAACGGGGGGGCGAAACCCCGGATCAGAGGAACTGTGAGCAAGAAACTATACATCAAGACCCACGGCTGCCAGATGAACGAGTACGACTCCGCTCGTATGCGTGACCTGCTGGAGGAAAGCCACGACCTGGTCCCCACAGACGACCCGGAAGAGGCCGATGTGTTGCTGCTAAACACCTGCTCTATAAGGGAAAAAGCACAGGAAAAGGTATTTCACCAGCTCGGCAGGTGGAAACACCTCAAGCAGAAGAACCCCGACCTGATTATCGGCGTCGGCGGCTGCGTGGCGAGCCAGGAAGGCGCAGAGATTGGCAAGCGCGCTCCCTACGTGGACCTGGTGTTTGGCCCCCAGACCCTGCACCGGCTGCCAGAGATGATGGCGCAACGCAGCGCCACGAAAGGCCCCGGGGGCACGCTGGTGGTTGACGTCAGTTTCCCCGAGATCGAGAAATTCGATCGCTTGCCCGAGCCCAAGGTAGACGGCCCGTCCGCTTTCGTCTCTATTATGGAGGGCTGCTCCAAGTACTGTACCTTCTGCGTGGTTCCCTACACCCGGGGCGAGGAGGTCTCACGCCCGCTGGACGATGTCATCGCCGAAATCGCTCATCTCGCCGCCGGAGGCGTGCGCGAGGTTAACCTGCTCGGCCAGAACGTGAATGCCTACCGCGGCGAAAGCCACGAGGGCGAAATAGTCGATTTCGCCGAACTGCTGCACTACGTCGCTCGCATACCCGGGATCGAACGTATTCGCTACACCACCTCCCACCCGGTGGAGTTCTCCGACGCGCTGATCGAGGCCTACGCCGACATCCCGCAGCTGGTCGACCACCTTCATCTGCCGGTCCAAAGCGGTTCAGATAAAGTCCTGACCGCCATGAAGCGCGGGCATACAGCGCTGGAATACAAGTCCAAGATTCGCCGTTTACGCAAGATAAGGCCTGATATCAGCATATCCTCTGATTTTATTATTGGCTTCCCTGGGGAAACGGAGCGAGATTTTGCTGACACCATGAAACTGATAGAAGACATCGGTTTCGACGTGTCTTTCAGTTTTATCTACAGTGCCCGTCCCGGTACGCCGGCCGCCGATCTGCCTGATGAAACCCCGGAAGACGTCAAGAAGCAGCGACTGCAAATTCTGCAGGCGCGTATCAACCAGAATGCGCAGGCAATCAGCCGGGGCATGGTGGGTAGCGTGCAAAGAATCCTGGTTACCGGTGTGTCCAAAAAGGACCCTGGCGAACTGCAGGGCCGCACTGAAAACAACCGCGCGGTGAATTTTTCCTGCAGCGATCACAGCCTGATCGGCAACTTTACCGAGGTGGAAATTGTGGGGGCCCTACCCAACTCCCTCCGCGGGACGCTAAGCAGTCATTGACGCCGGCCAAATCCCGTATATCCTTTAAACTCATTACTCTTGCCTGGGTGGGCCCAATAATCAATTGAACAACGAATCCTCAACGTCGCAGCAGCCGACATCCCAAGACACGCTTTCCCTGGAACCTAATGACGCACGTCATCTGGCCATGCTATGTGGCCAGTTGGATACCCATTTGCGCCAGATTGAACAGCGCCTGGGCATCCATATCAATAATCGTGGCAACCAGTTCCAGCTGAGCGGTCCCGCGGTGAATATCGCCGCTGGCAAAGATTTACTCATACACCTCTATGCTGAGGTCTGTCAGGGCGTAGGATTGAGCCCTGAGTCACTGCATTTGCAACTGCAGCAGGCAGGGCTGGAGCAGCTGGCCGAGGTCGGTGAAGGTGACGCACCCGTAGAGGCAATCCAGGTAATTCGCACCAAGCGCGCCTCGGTGAAGCCGCGCGGCAAGAACCAGCAGGGCTATGTGCGCGCGATCAAGCTCAATGACATCAACTTCGGTATTGGCCCGGCGGGCACGGGCAAGACGTTCCTTGCTGTGGCCTGCGCTGTAGAGGCACTGATGGAAGAGCGGGTGCGGCGCATTTTACTGGTGCGCCCGGCCGTGGAAGCGGGCGAGAAACTGGGTTTCCTGCCCGGTGACCTCAGCCAGAAGATCGACCCCTACCTGCGACCACTCTACGATGCGCTCTACGAAATGCTGGGCTTCGAAACGGTGAATAAATATATTGAGCGCAACATTATCGAGGTCGCCCCCCTGGCATTCATGCGCGGACGTACCCTGAACAACGCTTTTATCATTCTCGATGAGGCACAAAATACCACGCGTGAACAAATGAAGATGTTTCTCACGCGAATTGGTTTCGGCTCCACTGCAGTGATTACCGGTGACGCCACCCAGATCGACCTGCCCCGCGGGACCCAGTCCGGGCTCACCCACGCCAGCAGCATTCTCGAGGGCGTTGAGGGGATTGGCTTTACCTTTTTTGCCAACAAGGACGTAGTCCGCCATCCGCTGGTGCAGCGCATTGTCACTGCCTACGACGCCCACGAGGCAAAGACGACCTCGCTGGACAAGAGCAAACCGTGAACGTTCAGGTAGACGTCCAGTCGGCCACGGCCGAGCCCTGCCCCGATGAGGAAGACATACGACGCTGGATCTGTGCTGCCCTGTCCGGCCGCCATAATGCCGATACCGAGATTAGTTTGCGCATTGTTGATACCGAGGAAATGACCGCGCTCAACAGAAACTATCGCGGGAAGGACGGGCCTACCAACGTTCTCAGCTTCCCTTCAGACCTTCCCGAAGAGCTGGCACTGCCGCTGCTGGGCGACATCGTCATCTGTGCGCCTGTGGTGCGTGCCGAGGCCGAACAACAAGGCAAACCCCTGCGCGCGCACTGGGCGCACATGATGGTGCACGGTACCTTGCACCTGCTGGGATATGACCACGTCGAGGACGACGAGGCCGGAATCATGGAGAACCTGGAAACCAGGGTTCTTGCCTCCCTCAACATCCCCTGCCCCTACTCGGGCAACACCACCAAGGAGCATGCGCGAGCATGAACGATGACCAATCCGGCAGTGAAGCTGGTGACAAGTCCTGGCTGGACAAAATAGGCCAGCTATTCTCCAGCGAGCCGCGCAATCGCGATGACCTGTTGGACGTGCTGACTGTTGCTGCCGAAAACGAGGTGATAGACGAGGACGCCCACAGCATCATGGAAGGCGCCATGCAAGTCGCCGACATGCAGGCCAGGGATATCATGATCCCTCGCGCGCAGATGGTCGTCATCAAGGCGGAGTGCTCACTGGAGGAGATCCTGCCGCAGATCACCCGCTCCGCGCACTCCCGCTACCCGGTGGTGGGAGAAAACCCGGACGACATACTCGGGATCCTGCTGGCCAAAGACCTGTTACCGCAGATTCTCAATAAAGATCACAGCGACTTCAAAATCGTCTCTCTGCTGCGCCCGACAGTGGTGGTTCCCGAGAGCAAACGCCTGAACGTGCTGCTACGGGAGTTCCGTGAGAACCGCAACCACATGGCTATCGTTATCGATGAGTACGGCGGTGTCGCCGGGCTGGTCACCATCGAGGACGTGCTCGAGGAAATTGTCGGCGAGATCGAGGATGAAACCGACGCAGAGGCCGATCGCTTTATCCGCAGAATTTCTGACGAGGACTACTTCATCAAGGCGTTGACTCCGATTGACGACTTCAATGAGTACTTCAAGACAGCGTTCCCGGACGAGG
Organism: Pseudohalioglobus lutimaris; assembly: GCF_002866825.1. GTDB lineage: Bacteria > Pseudomonadota > Gammaproteobacteria > Pseudomonadales > Halieaceae > Halioglobus > Halioglobus lutimaris. Next base: position 28,804 of record NZ_PKUS01000039.1, read on the forward strand.
AATTCGACACCATAGGCGGTCTCGTCATGCAGGCCCTGGGCCACATGCCGACTCGCAATGAAGTGGCCGTCATCGATTCATTTGAGTTCAAGGTCATCAATGCCGATCAGCGCAAGATCCACAGCCTGCGCATGCGTCCACTGGAGAACTGAGCCGCGCCCATGGCCATCAGCCAGCGCGCTTTGAAGCTGTCTTTACCACAGGTACTATTGCTAGGCCCCTGCAGCGGCGCACTGGTCACCCTCTCACTGGCGCCATTTGATATCTGGCCTGCAGGTATTCTCAGCTGCACCCTGCTGGCCTGGTTGCTGAGCACCTGTGATACAGGCCAGGCCCTGTGGCGCGGATGGTTGTATGGCCTGGGGCTTTTTGGCAGTGGCGTGTCCTGGGTTTATGTCAGCATCCATGTGCATGGCTATGCCCCGGTTCCACTGGCCGCCTTGCTGACAATTCTGTTCTGCGCGGGACTGGCCATTTTCACCGCGCTGTTTGCATGGAGCTATGTGCGCCTGGTCCGCCCTCTGCCAGGCGGCATGCTGGTGGGCTTTCCCCTTCTATGGGTATTGTTCGAGTGGCTGCGCAGCTGGCTTTTCACCGGCTTCCCCTGGTTAATGCTGGGCTATGCCCACGTGGACACCTGGATCGCCGGCTGGGCACCCATACTCGGGGTGTATGGCCTTTCTTTCATCTGTGCGCTCAGCGGCAGCTGCCTGTTTCTCGCCTGGCGCAGCAGACAAGCCGCCGCCGTCACCACCTATGCCGTGGTCATAGGCATTCTCTGGATCGGCGGCAGCATTCTCCAGCCCACTCAATGGGTGGCCCCCGCCAACGACCAGCCATTGAGCGTGGCGGTATATCAGCCCAACGTGCCTCAGGAACAGAAGTGGGATCGACGCTATTACTACCCTATTCTGGAGCAACTGGAAGCCGCCAGCATGCCGCTGATGGGTGCCGACATCCTGGTCTGGCCGGAAGCCGCCGTCCCCAACTACTACCAGAACGCCCGCCCGTTCATCGACGCTGTCGCCGCCAATGCGGGCATGGTAGAGACCACACTCATTACCGGCATTCCCTTCCGCCCGGAGGGCGGTGAGCAATATCACAACAGTATTGTCGCCCTGGGCCAGGGATCGGGCGTCTACCATAAGCAGCGCCTGGTGCCGTTTGGTGAGTATGTACCGCTGGAGAACCTGCTGCGCGGGGTAATCGCTTTTTTCGACCTGCCGATGTCAGCATTCACCCGCGGCCCGGCCGACCAGGCGCCCTTACAGGCCGGGGCCTTCCGCCTGGCGCCTTTCATCTGCTACGAGATTGTCTACCCTGATCTGGTCGCCCGTAGCGCGCGCAATGCCGATCTGCTGGTTACCATCAGCAACGACAGTTGGTTCGGTGACTCAATTGGACCTTTGCAGCACCTGCAGATGGCACAGATGCGCGCGCTGGAGAACGGCCGCTACCTGATCCGCGGTACCAATAACGGGGTGTCGGCGATCATTGATCACCAGGGGCAGATCGTTACCGCCAGCGAGCGCTTTGTCGAAACCAGCCTGCTGGGAGAGGTAGAGACAATGCTGGGCAATACGCCCTTCAGTAGCTTTGGCTCCACCCCCGTCATCCTTGGCTGCGGTATCGGGCTGGCCCTGATGTACCTCATCTTTCTGGGGCTGTGGCGCGACAGTGACTGACTTTGCCGCACCATAGCTGTCTCAGGGCAACGCGGCATGTTACGCCGCAACGCTTAGCGGGCCAGGGCTTTTGCTGGTAGAATCCGCGCTTCTTTTTTTCACCCATATCAGGATCGAGCCTAGCCGCGATGGATCAGCAATACGACCCCAAGACACTGGAGCAAAACGCCCAGGCCCACTGGCTGGCAAATAACAGCTTCGCCGTGCAACAGGATGACAGCAGGGAGAAATTCTACTGCCTGGCCATGTTTCCCTACCCCAGTGGCAAGCTGCACATGGGCCACGTGCGCAACTACACCATCGCCGATGTGATAGCTCGCTACCAGCGCATGCAGGGCAAGAATGTACTGCAACCCATGGGTTGGGATGCCTTCGGCCTGCCGGCGGAAAATGCCGCCATCAAAAATAATGTCCCGCCGGCAACATGGACGGCGCAGAACATCGACTATATGCGCAAGCAATTGCGTGAGCTGGGGTTCGCCTACGACTGGGACCGAGAGATCGCCACCTGTGACCCTGACTACTACCGCTGGGAACAATGGTTCTTCACCCGCCTCTTTGAAAAAGGCCTGGCCTACAAGAAAAAGGCCGAGGTGAACTGGTGTGAAACTGACCAGACCGTGCTCGCCAATGAGCAGGTGGTAGACGGTTGCTGCTGGCGTTGTGACAATCCGGTTGAACGCCGCGAGATCGACCAGTGGTTCATCAAGATCACCGACTACGCTGAGCAGCTGTTAACCGACCTGGACGGCCTGGACCAATGGCCTGAACAGGTGCGCACGATGCAGCGCAACTGGATTGGTCGCTCCGAAGGCGTCGAACTGGACTTCGACTACAACGGCCAGCCATTAAGCGTCTATACCACGCGACCCGACACGCTGATGGGCGCCACCTATTTGGCAGTTGCACCACAGCACCCCCTGGCACAGGCAGCGGCTGAGAATATTCCTGAGCTGGCAGCCTTTGTAGAAGCCCAGAGTAATATCAAGGTCGCTGAAGCCGACATGGCTACCATGGAAAAGCTGGGTATGGCCACGGGTCTCGCTGCGACACACCCGCTGACCGGAGAGCAGGTCCCGATCTGGGTCGCCAACTTCGTGTTGATGAGTTATGGCTCCGGTGCAGTGATGTCTGTCCCTGCCCACGATGAGCGTGATCACGCTTTCGCCACCAAATACGGCCTGCCGATAGTACAGGTAGTGGCCAGGACCGATGATAACCACGTCTACAGCAGTCACACCTGGCAGGACTGGTACGCCGATAAAACCGAAACCGTGACCATCAATTCAGGTGAATTCGACGGACTGGATTTCGAAGCCGCCTTCAACGCCATTGCCGACCGGCTGGAAAGCCAGGGCAAAGGCATGCGCAAGGTCAACTATCGCTTGCGCGACTGGGGCGTTTCACGCCAGCGCTACTGGGGTGCACCCATCCCCATTATCAACTGTGACAGCTGTGGCGCTGTGCCGGTACCGGCCGAAGACCTGCCGGTGGTGCTGCCTACTGACGTTGCTTTCGACGGCGTGGGCTCGCCCATCAAGCAAATGCCGGAGTTTTACCAGACCAGCTGCCCCACCTGTGGCGGGGAAGCAGTGCGCGAGACTGATACTTTCGACACATTTATGGAATCTTCCTGGTACTACGCGCGTTATGGCTGTGCCAACAACAACCGGGCCATGCTTGATGGCGAGGCAGATTACTGGACGCCGGTCGATCAGTACGTGGGCGGTATCGAGCACGCCATTCTTCACCTGCTCTACTCGCGTTTCTATCACAAACTGATGCGCGACGAAGGCCTTATCAACTCCGACGAGCCCTTCACCCGCCTGCTCACCCAGGGCATGGTACTGAAGGATGGCGCCAAGATGTCCAAGTCCAAGGGCAATACAGTTGACCCACAGGCGCTGATCGACCGCTACGGTGCCGATACGGTGCGCCTGTTCTCCATGTTCGCGGCACCGCCGGAGCAGTCACTGGAATGGTCAGACTCCGGCGTAGAGGGCGCCAATCGCTTTCTCCGCCGCCTGTGGAAACTGGTCAGCGAGCACCTGGCAGCGGCCCCGGCTCCGGCACTGGACGCAGACGCCCTGAACGAGCAGCAGAAAAACACTCGCCGCAAGACCCATGAAACCATCGCCAAGGTCGGTGACGACTATGGTCGCCGACAGACCTTCAATACCGCCATCGCCGCGGTGATGGAGCTTTGTAATGAGTTGGGCAAGCTGGACGCCAGCGAACAGAGCCGCGCGGTGATGGCCGAGGCGCTGCGTGCGGTAGTGCTCATGCTGAATCCCATCGTGCCCCATGCCTGTCACGCTCTCTGGCCTGCACTGGGAGGCGAAGGCGACGTGCTCAATGCCGCCTGGCCCTGCGTTGACGAACGCGCGCTGGCCCGTGACAGCATTGAGATGGTGGTGCAGGTCAATGGTAAGGTACGCGCCAAGATGCAGGTCGATGCCACGGCCGACAAGGCCACTGCAGAGGCCGCTGCGCTTGAGCAGGAGAATGTTCGGCGCTTCCTGGAAGGCGTTACCGTGCGCAAGGTGATTGTAGTGCCGGGCAAATTGGTTAATATTGTTGCCAACTGACCTCACCGGGATACTTATCATGCAGCGGCGCCTCGCCACAGTTTTTCTCCTGCTCGGCGCAACCCTGCTGTTGTCTGCCTGTGGCTTTCAACTGCGCGGGACCGGTGATATTGCTGTTTCCGACCAGTGGCGCTCCATGTACCTGGTCAGCAGTAACCCCAACAGCGAGTTCAGCCGGGAAGTTAAAACCCGCTTCGCCGCCAATGGGGTCGAGTGGCAGGAAGACAAAGCCAACGCCAACTTTCAGCTGGTACTGGGCCCGGAGCGCTTCAGCCAGCGCAACCTGTCGCTCAACGCGGAGGCCCGCGCAGCAGAATTTGAGCTCACCATGCGTTCCACCTTCTCGGTGCGCGATAACTCCGGCAAGGAAACCATGAGCGACACCACTGGCTCTGTGGTCAAGCAAATGGAAAACGACCCCAGCAACGTGGTGGGCAAGGCTGAGGAAATCCGCATACTCAAGTCGGAGATGCGCGGCGAACTCGCCCAGCAGATATTGCGCCGTATTGCCTTTTTTGCCGCTAGTCAGGAAGGCTGATGCGTCTCTATCCGGAGAAACTCGCCGGACAGCTCAAACAACAACTACTGCCGGTTTACCTGGTCAGTGGCGACGAACCGCTGCTGGTACAGGAGTGCTGTGACCTGGTGCGACAGGCCGCGCGCGATGCCGGCTGCACGGACCGGGAAGTGATCGAAGCCGGCGCACCCGGGTTCAAATGGGCCGACATTATTGCCAGCGCCTCCAGTATGTCTTTGTTCGCCGAGCGCAAGCTGGTGGAATTGCGCATTCCCAGCGGGAAGCCGGGGGCAGAGGGCAGTAAGGCACTACTGGAATATCTCGATATCAGCGCCAGTGGCGAGGACATACTGCTGATTGTCGCCGGTAAGATCGACAAACAATCGACCAACAGCAAGTGGTACAAAGCGCTGGATAATGCGGGGGCAACGCTGCAGATCTGGCCGATTGAAGCCAAAGACCTGCCGCGCTGGTTACAGCAGCGGGTACGCGCCGCCGGCATGGGTATTGATAACGACGCCCTGCAACTGCTTTGTGATCGAGTCGAAGGCAACCTGCTGGCCGCCGTGCAGGAGGTCGAAAAGCTGAAACTACTGGCCGCTAATGGGCAGGTCAGCGCCGAAACGGTGACCCGCTCCGTGTCCAATAACGCCCGCTATAACCTGTTCGACATGACTGACCATGCGCTTCGCGGCGATGCGACAGCCAGTCTGAAAATGCTGCACGGTCTGCGCAGTGAAGGGACAGAACCCACGGTTGCGCTATGGGCATTGCTGCGAGAGATACGGACTCTGCATCAAGCCCGGGCAGCCGTTGATAAGGGGCAGAGCCAGCAACAGGCCCTGGGCGCGCTGCGCGTGTGGAAAAATCGCATGGGACTGATGCAGTCAGCACTGTCCCGACACAACACAGCCTCTCTTATTGGCCTGCTGGACCAGGCCACCCGCGTGGATGGCAGCATCAAGGGCTATGCCGGCGGCAGGCCCTGGGACAACCTGGATGCCCTGGTGGTGGCCCTGGCCCGGTGATCCGGGCTCCCGGCGCATTAGCACGGGAACCCGGGACCTCAATTACCTGTCGCCTTTTAAGACATATCCTGTTTTTGTCAATTAATACCCCCGCCAGCTACCTTGCATTCTGCCTATTACGCAACTACTGTATATAAAACCAGTGTTCAAACATACAGTTAACGGTGGCAGATATGAACGAAGCACTACAGCAGGTCATCAACCGGAGTGATACCTGGCAGGGGCCCTTCTCCAACCATAGGCTCTGCTCCAACAGCGACCGGCACGGACAGGGAGACATACTGCATAGCGGCTACAGCACCCTTGATGCCCAGTTGCACAGCGGTGGCTGGCCACGGGGCAGCGGCATCGAGGTGCTCAGCGACGGCTGCGGCCTGGGTTCAATGGGCTTGTTCCTGCCCGCCATGGAAAAGCTTAGCGCAGAGGGGCGTTGGCAGGTGTTCATCGCCCCGCCCTTCACTCCCTATGCACCACTGCTCAAGGCCAGGGGCATAGATACGGAACAAGTGCTGCTGGTGCATCCGAAAAGTCGTGAGGACCTGCTCTGGGCTACCGAGCAGGCATTGCGCAGCACCACCTCCAGTGCGGTATTCAGTTGGCTGGGAGCACATAACTACAGCTATACGGAGTTACGTAAGCTGCAATTGGCCGCCAGCGCGAGTGATAGCCTGTCAGTATTGTTCCGTCCGCTTGATGCCGCTCGCAATCATGCACCCGCCAGCCTGCGCCTGCAGATGCGCGAATATCGCAGGGTGCATATCCTCAAACAGCGTGGTGGCAACCAGGGCCTGGATGTTGACCTGCCGCCAGCAGAAGACGTACCGGAGCACCCCCAGCTGTGGGAAGTTCCCGTATGGCAGGAGAGCCCGCAAGCGCAATCAGCATTTTCCTTCGCCTGACCCGGTCCGCCCCCGGGCACCTTGTAGCACTGCATCACCCTGAGAGCCATATCACATTCGCGCCCGGCTTTATCTCCGGGGGCGGAGATTTTGTGGCCGTAACCAGCAATCCACTATAAAACGGTGTACCAGCCCCAACCATTATAAGAGCACCTACTAGCGCACTGAAGGGAATAATCGGTATGATTCGCTGACCGGCGAGAAACCCTCTCGACCCCGGAACCAGTAACCACTCCCGATTATGGACAATACCATTTACGGTTTTAACCACAACCCATTCGCGACAAGCCCGGGGCCACGCTCCGTGTTCCCCCATGAAGCCTATCGCGGTGCGCGCAGCTCGCTGGAATATGCGCTGATGGACGGCACCGGCATGGTGGTGATTGCCGGTGAGCAGGGAACCGGAAAACATACGCTGATCAAGGACTTGCTGTCGCGATACCCGCTGAATGATCTGGAAGTAGGACAATGCTCAGCCGCAGACGATAACCACGGTGAACTGCTGAGCCAGGTCGCATCTGCATTTGGTATCCGGTTATCCAAACAGGATGATGACCATGCGATTCCTGCCTTGAAACAATACCTCGATAAGAAGCACGCTGAAAAAAAGAAGGCGTTGCTGGTCATTCAAAATGCAGACAACCTGGACATCGAAGACCTGGAAAAGCTAAGAGCGGTCAAATCCAGAGACGACCACTCCTCTGCCGCGCTGCGCATATATCTCCTGGGTCTCCCTGGTATACAACAACTGATCAATGACTTTACTGATAAACACCCCCAGGGAGACGCTGTAACCCATATCCACCTCGGGCCTATGCACAGGGCAGAGGAGACGCGGGCATATATCGAGCAACACCTGAGAGATGCCGGTTGGGAGGGACGCCCGGAGTTGGCCGATGACGCCCTGTCACTGTTGCACAGTTGTAGCCGGGGCATCCCTGGCACCATCGACCCTATCTGTTTTCGCCTGTTGGAGAACGGCAATAGCGCAGGTAAAACCCGGCTGGATGCAGCGGACGTTGAGCGCGCTGCTGAGCAGGTCGGCTCCGGCTCCGTCATTGACGCCGCTATAGAGAGTGCTGACAGCGTCGCGAACAGCAGTGAGGAAGAACACGAGGAAGGCCCCGCAAAGCAAACAACACCCGCACCACCGCCACCTGCACCTCGCAAACGCAGGCGCAAACGTAAAAAGCCACGGCCAGCCGCCGTGGCAGCTCCCGTCGAAAAAACCGAAAATGATCCGCCATTCACTATTGAACCGGTCGATTTGACAGGCATCAGGCCCGAACCGGACATTGATATGGTGGAGCGACAGCATGCTCCGGTGACAAAGCCTCGTACACGGAAGCCTGAGCACAAGGGAGGGCGCTGGGGTGGAATGCTGCTAGTGGTGCTATTTATCGTTCTTGTGATTGTCGCCGGGGCTTACTGGGACCTCAGCAATGCGCGCCGATTGATGCAAATAGAGCCCATCGCGGAAGCCCTGCATGCGCTTGGTATCGTTTCCCTGTTACCCCAGGCAGGCGATCCGCCAATGGCAGTGCATGCTGATGCGCACACTTTGAACCGCAACTCGCTCAACACGATGACGCCTGACACTGGCGAGACCTTCTCCTCGCCGACTGAAGATTCAATGCCTGCGCAGTCCCTTCCGGTGCAGCAGCAGGAAGCTCTCTCTGCCAGCCAACCCCCAGAAGCCGATACGGGAGAACGCGTAAAGCGTGACGAAGTACTGGCCATAGCCAACAGAGAAGGGGACGCTGCCGGGCAACAAACCTCCCTTCCCGCATCGTCCTCAGTGCAAAGTGACACAGCAGGCCAACTGGAGTCTGAGCAACCAGACGGATTAACCCCTGATATCAGTGACCCGGGGCCTGCAAACCTGGGCACAGGTATAGATACAGAAGAGGCGCGGGCAGAGCCAGGGGAACCTACCGGGCCGCGAATAACATTGCTGCTACCCACCGGCTCCTCCCAACGCTTCATCGATCTGGCGCTCAAAAACAGGGGTCGCGGTTTGATCATCACCCCGGAATTGGGCACCGCGCTACAACCCTACGCTGACAGACTACTGTGGCAACGTGACGGCACACTCCAGGTCATACCCAAGGGTCTCAATACCCTGACTGGCGAATATGCTCCTCTGGAGTTGCAGGAATCCGTCGATGGAATCGCATTCGTGATCAGGAACTTTCGCGGCGTTGGCCTGTTGATTCGCCAGACTGCCGGCGGCATGGCGCAACAACGCCTGCCCTCATCTGCTTTAGAACTGGTAGAGTCCCGGTTGCGCAACAAGGAATTTGCCATGCGTGAAGTCCCATTGGTAAAAGCGCTCTCCGCGAACACGATCGCTGGGGAGCCCGCACCGCTATACCTTCTGGTAGTACCACACCGCTAACCCTTTGTTTTGAATAGTTACCGGCGCGCCAATCCCGGCCCGGCAGCTCTCCCTGGACCTGACACCCCTTCGCCTCACAGCATCATGGCGCTGCGTCATGCAGCAGACATCCTGCTACCTGCAAACTGATATAATCGCCCTCCCTGAGTTGAGGCCGGACGTCGGCCGCGGAGAGAAATGTGGACGCGTGGCTGACCGATTACGGCGTCACCATCGGTGTCGGTGCACTGATCCTGTTTATGATCTTTATTGTCTGGGACCTGGCCAGACGCAGTAATGCCGGCAAGTTTGGCACCATGATCCTCTATATAGGCCTGGCCATGGGTATCTTTGGCTTTCTGATAAAATTCATTATTACCTATCTGCTGGAAAATGCAGCCGGCGGAGGCTGACCTCCGCCTGCTCAATCAGTCCGCGCGATTAAGCGACACGCGGCATTCACCCCGATAGACATTTGTTCAGGCTTCACCAATACTGTATATATGTACAGTATTGGTGAATTTAAACTGGGCTCATTGCCCCCTGGATATTACAGGCAGCCGGCAGGGTGCATGTTATGAGCCTGTGGCTGTGTCTGCGCTTTCACCAATTACCACTGCAGTGCCTGAACCGTTCAGAAGAGCTGGCAGTGGCAATACTGGTAAAGCAACGGGTATTGCGCGCCAATGATTATGCCGCTGGCCTGGGTATACGCGAGGGGATGGGAGCGGGCACCGTGCGCGCCCTGCTCGACAACGAGGCAGTACAACTACTGGAACGCGACACCACTGCCGAGGCTCAATGCCTGCAGCAACTGTGTTGCTGGGCCTACAGCATTACCCCATCCCTGCACCCATACAGGGAAGACTGCCTGCAACTGGAAATTGGTAGTTGCCTGAGCCTGTTTCGGGGACTGCACAGGCTGCTGGCAGAAGTGCGCGTCGGCATAAGCAATCGCGGTTTCCGGGTGGAATATGGGCTGGCAGAGACACCCGGGGCTGCCTGGCTGCTATCTTTCAGTGACACAGACCAGGTTGCAGACTACCAGAATCCACTCCGTGACCGCCTGGCACCGCTCCCCCTGAGCCTGCTCACAGAGCATGTTACGGCTGTTGATTCACTGCGCCGGGCCGGACTGCATACCTTCGGCTGCCTTTTTGCCCTGCCCCCTGCCGCCCTGGCGCGGCGCTGCGGAGCCGGGTTCACTGAGTTTTTACAACAGGTGCTCGGGCAGCAGGCAGATCTGCGACCGGATTACCAGCCGCCGGTAAACTTCAGCGACGAGTACTGGTTTGGCTACGAGGTGCGTGTCAACGACGAACTGCTGCCCGCGGTGCAGCTATTGCTGCAGTCAATGTGCCGGTTTCTGCGCAACACACAGTTACAAACGACAGAGATTCACTGGCAGCTGGTAGGCATTGACCACTCGCTGCGCGAAATCTGTGTGCGCAGCACATCCGGGCACAGCCACTGGGAGAATTGGTATCAGCTTACCCTTATCCGCTTTGACCAACTGGAGCTGAAAACCGGGGTGGAAGGCCTTAACCTGGCCTGCCACCAACTGCATAGCGGTCAATTGGAAAATATCGATTTGTTCAGCCCCCGCACGCAGCGCGAGCCGCTTTCCGGATTGCTGGACAGGCTGCGCAATCGACTGGGGTTACAAGCTGTGGAAAAAGTCGGCACTCGCAGCGAACACCTGCCGGAACTGGCCCTGCATATATGCCAGGACAATCCCGCCAATGAAAACGGTGGCCAACTGCACAACCAGCGTCCATTCTGGCTGATGCCGGCCCCCCAGGCCCTTGACAGAAAACAGGGTCGACTGCGCTGGCAGGGCAAATTAGAACTGGTTTATGGTCCGGAACGTATAGAAGATAACTGGTGGCAGCAGGCTGTCAGTCGCGATTACTACATCGCCAGAGGAGATGGGGGGCAACACTACTGGGTATTTCGCGACAGGCTTGACACTGGCTGGTACATTCACGGCATTTTTGCATAACCTTTGCACCAGCTGGCCGCACAGCACGATATTAGGGTGCTAATTCTAATTCACTAGCGGAAAATGGCACTGTAGGCCGACGAAAAGGTTTTGGAGCTAATGGAACTAAACAAATTTCTGGTCGTTCACGACCCTACTCGCGAAGCACAACCAGCGCTTGAGCGAGCTGCACTCATTGCCGGTGAAATCGGTGCCAGCCTGCATCTGTTCGGCTGCATTCATGGCGACGTTTCCGGCCCGGACCGCGGGGCCGAAGAGGTCAAGCGGCTGCTAGGCGAACACCGGGCGAAGCTGGATGCACTCCTCGCACCTATTGCCGCGAACGGCATTATCACCAGTTCAGAAGTTGAGTGGGACAAAGGCTGGCATCACGCCGTGGTGCGTGCCGCCGCGCGAAATCATGCGGACATGGTCTTCAAATCCTCGTTTCGTCACAGCGTCGGTCAACGCCTTCTCAAATCAACTTCCGACTGGACACTCATCAGGGAATGCCTCTGTCCAGTTTTGCTGATCAAGGATACTGCGCCACCAGCGACGCCGAGAATACTCGCGGGCATCGACATCAGCGTCAGAACCGCGCCTTACGAGAAACTGAATGAACAGATCCTGGCCTTCAGCCGTCGACTGGTAGAGAGCGAGAAGGCGGAAGTACACGTGGTGAATGCCTTTCCCGACTTCAGACTGAAACCGGACCGCAAGAAGCTGATTGAGCTGTCTGGCCTGGCCAGCGATCGCGTACATATCAAGCTGGGGGAGCCTGACAAGGTAATTGTGAGTGAAGCCAAAAGGCTGGATGCCAGCCTGGTCATCGTCGGTAACTCCCACCGCTCTGGCCTCGCCGCATTGTTGCACGGCAATACGGCAGAAAAGATTCTCGACAAGCTGGACTGCAACGTTCTGGCTATGCCCTGAGTCAATGTCGAGTGATCACTGGCGGCGCGTGGGCGCCGCCGGATCAGGCTTTTTTCACAAACTGGGACTTCAGTTTCATCGCGCCAATACCATCGATCTTACAGTCGATGTCGTGATCGCCCTCTACCAGGCGAATATTCTTTACCCTGGTGCCGACCTTGACCACGGAAGATGAGCCTTTAACCTTCAGGTCCTTGATCACGGTAACAGTGTCCCCGTCAGCGAGAGCGTTGCCGTTGGCGTCAGTGACCGCTGCCTCCTCGACCACCTCTTCCGCGTTCCGGGACCACTCATGACCACACTCAGGGCAAACGTACTGATTCCTGTCTTCGTAAGTGTACTCCGAGGCGCACTCTGGGCAGTTTGGCAGGTCACTCATGGTTTCATCTCTGTTCAGTCTGTTGGCGAAACGGGCTCCGGAGGACGATCTTTACGACATTGCCAGCAAAAATCAAATGCTGCATCGTTCGCTTCACCGCAAGCACTACACTGCCAGGGCGGCGCGTCCTTGTCACTCAGCGCCGATGCCAGCACCGCGCAGGCCGGGCCATAATCTTTATCTTCCAGTACCCACAACTGGGGCCATGCCTCAAACGCCGGCAGTTCACCCACAGCGCTGACCGCATGCTCATTACGCATGATGACCTCAAACCCCTGGGCTTCGAGCAAGTTGCGTGCATTGCCTACGAGAAAGCGATTGTCGCTGGTGTACACCAATTTCATTAACTATCCCCTGGCCTCGAGTAAACATACCGGAAGCGGACGGAGCTCAGGCGCACAAGCTCCCCTGAAATAGCGAATGCAGCCTACTTCAATTCCCGGCGATAGTAGTGACAGCCCTGGGCGCGAAACGCCTTTTCCAACTCGCGCCTGGAGCGCTTCCAGCTATCCATCTCACTGCCTTTACCGCCTTTACGACGCAACTGGTCATAATGCTCAATTTTGTCCTTCAGCTTCTGGCACTGCTGCAAAGCAGGTTCCGCCGCCCAACCCATAGACGCGACACCAACCAGCACCACACTGCCAATAAGCCTTTGCCTGCGTAACCTCATCATAGCCGCACCTCCCTGTGCTGACGATGAGTCTAGCTGCAGAGGGATACGATGTTAACGGTCATATGCAGTCAGTTGCGTGATCACAAGCTGCGACGGAAGCGCGGAGGTCACTTGCCAGGCTTGTCCCGACGCTAGTGGCCTCCACCTGCTTTCGCTTCACCACGCAGTTCCTTCTGCACAGAGCGAAAACGAACGACACCAATAACAAGCACTGCAAACCCGAGGACCGCCAGCACCCAGGCCACCGCGAGATAGGAGTGTACAGCGGAGAAAAACTGAAAAAGGACAGCCGCCCCGGCGATCAGTGACAGCGATGTCCGCACATAGGCCAGAAAAGTTCGCTCATTCGCCAGCCGGGTTCTTTCCAGCGCGAGCCGGTCACGGTTCGTCTCCATGGTGAATATCCTTCGGTATAGAGAGCACTCAGAATAGCAAAAAAAAAGGCAGGCCCGTGAGGGCCTGCCTTTTTCGCAGAGTTGTCGCGCTTATACGGCTACGATGTTCTCAGCTTGAGGACCTTTCTGGCCCTGAGTCACTGTGAACTCAACTGCCTGGCCTTCGGCCAGAGTCTTGAAGCCAGAACCGGAAATGGCGCTGAAGTGGGCAAATACGTCCGGGCCGGACTCTTGCTCAATAAAACCAAAACCTTTTGACTCGTTGAACCACTTAACGGTTCCTTTTACTGTGTTAGACATAATCATATCCTGAGTGTCGATAAGTATAATGGCCCCAAAGGACCGGCATTGCTTGGAAATATAGACTTAAACTTAAAAACTACAGGACGAAGTATTACGAGTAAAACAGCGAACGGGTTTGTAAAGATTAGGCTTCTTTCTAGCAGATGAGGATCTTATCCGGCTTTTCACCTTATGTCGAGCACTAGTTTTAGCTCTGTTGCTGACAAATCAGGGGGCCTGTGCCGGGCTTAAAAAAGCAATACATCGGGGCAGAGCCTGGCCAGTCTATTCGCCATGATCAACGAGGATGAGCGCACCGGTATCAAAGCCGGCCTTGCCCGCCTGCTCAAGAAAGCGGTCCATTACTGCCTCGTCCACCACCGGTGTTCGCGACAAAAACCACAGGTAGGAATGATCGGGGCCGGATACAAAAGCGTGCTGGTAGCCTTCCTTGTCGAGGCCAAATACCACATAGGACCCGTAAAACGGCCCAAAGAAGGAGACCTTCAAATAAGCCGTGTCAGGCTGCTCTACAAAATACGCTTTACCTACGGCCTCTTTCCATTCGCCCGTTTGCGGCAGGTAGCCCCGGTTAACCACCGACACACCGCCATTTTCCTGCAAGGTATAGTCGGCTGTAACGTTGGTCATTCCACGCTCAAAGCGGTGGTCCAACCTCGCTATTTCGTACCACTTACCCATGTAGCGCTGTGCCTCAAAGCCTGTCACTGGCCGAACCTGCTCCGGCATACCCAGGCATGCGGATAACAGCATCAGCGAAAACACCAGCATTGCATTTCTCATAGCTCAAACTCCCCTGGGCTCTGCCGCCTTGAGCACACAAGGCGCGGCAGGCCATAGTCCAGAATAACACCTGTTGGGCCTGCACAAGCGAGACAAATACCGGTCACGAAAAATACGCCCGGAGCGGGCGCTTAGCCCAGGCAGTGACACAAACTAGAAGCGTTCATTGTTGCCGGACTCCAGATTATTGATTTTCGATACACCGAGAAAGTGGAGTAGGAAATGACGACATAACTTGAGGACTGGATAGAGCATTCTGGAGACGGCGGCCGACCTGAAAACCCAATAGTTGAATCGGTTGAACCAACCAGATCGCGTGCCCAACAACGCCAGGGCGTTAATAGCATCTGCCCCATCGTAAAACTCACTATTAACGATGAGCACCATACCCTGATCGATATCCAGGCCCCTGTCCGTAACTTGTTTCATCACCTCACTCGGCTGGCGGGCATCAACAAGCGTCAATTCGCCTACTGACTCCCTGAGACGTACAAGCGTGCAATAGTAAGCGCAGGCAGGGCACTGTGTGTCGTAGACAAGAAGCACCTCCCGGGCACTCATAAGCCGCACTGCCTGCGCTCCACCTGTAAACGGACTCCTTGTGGCGTTTTCACTCTCTGTGCATGCAGGCTGATTACTTCGGCTGCCACAACTCGACGGGATTTCCCTCGGGGTCGTGCAGTCTTGCGAACCTGCCGTTAGGGTAGACCTCCTCATCAATGACGACATCAATCCCGGCCGACTGCAGTTGGGCAACCATGGCCGCCAGGTCACTCACCCTGAAGTTGATCATCCAACTCTGTGCCTCGTCACCAAAGTAGCCTGTATTCATCTCAAACGGAGCGAATACCGTGGGCCCCTCTGCCTGCAGCCAGGGTGACTGATCATAACTAGAGGGCACAGTGGAGACCCCCAGGTGCCTCTCGTACCACAACGAGAGCTTCTCAGGATCTTTTGCCCTGAAAAAAACACCGCCGATTCCCGTTACCTTCTCCATATCAGATCCTCCCGACCTGGTAGAGCACTATCCAGTGCCCACCAGCGTTGTGTTTACTATTCTCTATGGAGCTTTGATGCGCGTTCATTACCATGCTTGAAGTGTCCTGTAAGCTTCGCCATCTCAAGCTGGGCGGCGTCCGCGTCCAGCACACCAATGCGGTTAACAAAGCGACTCGACTTTGCGCCGCGCAACGTCATCACCACCCTGCCCCTGTAAGAGATTTGAGCCAGCCCACTTTTGGTTAGCCTGTATGCAAACGGAGCCTCCAGGTATAAATCTTCACGCGACACGATATTCAAACCTTTGGCCTATCAATGAATCTACTTCGAGTACTTTTTTCATTTCCAGTTCCTTCGCAAAGCAAGCTGCTGTTGCGCATAGCTGAGGCGCCATATCAGGGGGTATCCGCGAATGCTGGGAGCTCTGAGGCGAGCAATCCGTAGACATTGACGCTGTAGGGGCCGCTTTCCGCCAACCAGCGCTCCCTGCGGCAACCTTCGAGGCTAAACCCCAACGAAGCCAGCAGCGCGTTTGAAGCCGTATTCTCCGGGTTCACTTCTGCCTCCACCCGCCGAATACCAGACTCACCCATGAGCTGTCGCAAGAGTGCGTTTAGGGCTTCCCTGGCATAGCCGCGTCGCCAGTAGCTGCGGGCCAGTACGTACCCGATCTCCAGGCGGCTGCTCCCCTCATCATAATTGAACAACAAGACGCTACCGATGACCTTGCCGTCCTCCGGGTGATGAATGACAAATTGTTTTGCGGTACCGGTCGACATACGCTCTTCCATCCTGACCCACCACGCCTGGGCATCTTTTTCTGATTCCCACGTTGGATAGGGCAGGAAGCGAGTCACTTCAGAATCACCATTCACCTGCATCAGGTCCGTAAGATCGCTCTTGAGAATAGGCCGCAGGGTCAGATGCGCTGAGTGTACCAATTGCAACGGGATAGACATGATTAAACCGCCCCTGTAAAAGACCTTTGAAAAACCCTGGGCAGCTCAATCCCCACGCAAGAGGCTACATTACGAAATGCGCTGCGCCGACTCACTGGTCACTATCCGACGACAGTGAAGACACCGCCATGGACCAGGCCCCTGGCGATGCAGACTCGTGGACACCAACGCCACTGCATCGCCAGACACGTCACCGAGATCGGCCATTCGACGCCGTGTCATGGACGGTGGGACCCACCCGCTAGAAAGGCATAAGAGGGATCAGAGCTGTCGCGTGCTGACACCTGGTTAATATAGCCACGACTGAGTTCATGAACAGTCTGCATATCAAGGATATGTTCACGATGATCTATCGCCCAGTTTCCCTGCTGCTTTGACCACCGGTCCAGGTACCTTCCCCTGCCAACTATTTCCTGCTGAATCCCTTCTGAATCGGGAAGCGTCCAGAGAGCGACCGTGACGTAGGTCTCGCTGCTGGCCGTATCACCGTCGACAACGATCAGGTGATTACCAATTTGGTGGAAGTGCCTTTCCATACCGGCGTGAGCTTCCCAGACCCAGTCTACGAAACCACGCCCGCTGCCCTCGTAGATATCATGATACAGCGCGGTTCCCTCCTTATGCCAGGTTGCGTAAGCCAGTGCTTTGTCCATGCGGTCGAGTCCGCGACAGTATCCGCAGAGCACCTCGTATATGCGCGCCTTATCCAGCGTGATATCCATAATTCTTCTCGCTATGAGTCGTACTCCAGCCGCTTACCCAGGCTGACCACGTCGTCTTTGAGGTAAACAACAGCCTTGTAGAAGGCGATAACTTCACTATTCTTCGAGCGAATCTGCAGATTGATCTTGGGGCAGCCCTTTTCATGAATCCGTTGCTCAACAGCCTTCATGAGAGCCTGGCCAATACCTTTTCGCCGCTCGGAAGGCTTTACCGCAAGGTAGTTTATCCAGCCCCTATGACCTTCGTAACCACCCATCACAGTTGCGACAATTCCGCCATCGCTCACACCCACCAGAAAGAGATCACGACCCACCTGTAGCTTGCGCTGTATATCCCTGAGCGGACTATTCTGCGGGGCAATCAGGCCGCACTCATCCCAGAGCGCAATGACGGCTGACTCATCGGCTTCCGTGTAAGCGCGCACCTGCATGACCCTACTCCTACTTTCTCAATGGCTGTCCGAGGTCATGCTCTGGGTCACCTGTAGCGCCCGCGGCTACCCGTAGCAAGGCCATCTACCTCACCGCTTTCAGTTCGTTCTATCCATTGCGATGCAAGCTCTTCACAGCGCAAAGACTCTTTGCTATCACACCCTACCTCGCGTTGGGCAACACCTGCTTTACCGATGACGAGAATGCCCTGTGCTGTTCTACATCCACAGGTTTGAAAACCACCACGCCCGATGCCGGGTGCTTACCCAAATAATTGTCATTGCGTAAGTTCCTGGCCGGCCGCACTGGCCTGTGACAGAAACCACCGCCACAGTTCGGGCATACGTTCTCCAGAACCGTATCCACACAGTGCTTACAAAACGTACACTCGTAGCTGCATATCATCGCATCGGTAGAGCTGGGTGGTAACGCGATATTGCAATTCTCGCAGGTGGGCCTGATTTCCAGCATATTTACTTGTCTCGCTTTTTACCTGATGGCCACATCAGCAGTCACACGGTACACGTATGCGCCAATTGACGGGAACGACCCGACCCGGGTCAATGCAGGTTATTTACGTACTTTATAGACAAGGTATGGCAGAAACGTAATCCACACAAGAAGCAATAGCCAAACCCGGCCAGACATTAGATCGTAGTCCCGAAACAATAACGACCAGGCATGACCGGCAACATAATGCCCAAAAAGAAACTCGAAGCACAATGTCAGCGCCAACCAGGTAAAGCCTATTGCGATAGCTTCTCCGGGAGAACCCGGTATCACCCGTTTCGAAAGAACCAACACTGACACGCCAAAAATAGCGCCGGCAATGGCTGTTGAGAGTTGGTGGGCATAGAGCTCTGGAATTTTCTGCCCGTAGGTTGCCTCGCGCAGAACACCGTTGCCGATTGCCAGGGCCATCAGCACCAGCCAGAACAGCAAATAGGCCCAGTAAGCAGGTCTGGTCATACTACACCCAGAGCAACGATACAGCCTGGACATCCCGAATAAACGCCAGTTGCACATTGTGAGCCGCAAGGGCCAGCAACCCCCGGTTTAGAACCAGTAGTCTGAGACACACCGGCCATCTCCGGGTAAGTCTTTAAAACTATCGAGACCGTCAAAGTGATCAATGGGGACCTCGCCAACCGCTTCTGGCTCGGTAAGCCTTAAGTTGACGGCGATCCTGCGACGTCCATGCTCATCGGGCTCCTTTGCTCGCCAGTAGGCGACGCAGCCACAACGGGGACAAAAGTGAAACTCTATGGATTCACCGCGCACGTAGGCTCGAGTGGGTCCAGAGACAGAAATACCCTCATTTTCAAAGTCGTATGCCCAAAGCACGCCATAACGACGACACACGGTGCAGTTACACGCGGTCGCCCGTTCCGGAACACCGCTGAAGCGCCAGTGAACCGCACCACAATGACAGGAACCTTCGATCATCTCAATCTCTCCAGTATTCGATATGGCCCTGCCCCTCGCGGATAGCCTCCAATGGGGCAGACCTCATGGCGCCCAACCTGGCGGTATTCCCACTATCCAATAATTTTCCACGCCAGGGTTACAGCTGAAAAATAAATAACAATCGTGCACAGGATAGAAATCACTAACCCGGAGACAATGGTTGGCCACCGACTATAATCCGGCCTTTGCTGCATCGCAGCGTTAAAGACCATGGTCGCCAGCAAAACACCGCCAATCATTAAAAACAGTGCTCCGAATACGGCGCAGAGCGCCATTTTTGTTGCCAGGGAGATTGGAAAGTAGATCGCCGGACGATGAATCAATCCGTATATGCTACCCGCAATCCAGAAGCTGCCGACACTCACGAGTATAACGACGACCACATAGGCAATCAGTTCCATAGATCAACAAGACCCCCGTATTGCCGACCGCAGACGACACTCACGGCAAGAGAAGACAACAACTCAAACAAGCCCATACTTTCTGGTGTCTCGTGCCTTGACTTATCAGCCCTGGAGTCAGCTTCGTGACCCAAATTCGTTAATGTCCAGCAGAAAATCCTTACCGTCAGTGGCCATCAAGCCCACACCTGACATATACCGATAATGAACATCCTTGATATCAACACCTGTATCGACAATGTTAACGACATAGCCGCTCTCCGCCAGATCAATAATCGTTGTTCTCAATTTGTCCTTTTTCTCAAATTCAGTCTTCTTGGCGTCATAGACGAAAGCGTAACCCTCAATTCTACACAGCGCGTCCTGCGCCGAAACCACGACACCAATAAAATGACGACGGGTAGAATTCTCGTAAAGCGAGCGATACACAACGTGAACTTTTTCTCCAACCTCTATGATCATTCTCTGTTCTCTCTATCTGTTATCTCTATCTGTTATCACTATACTGAGAGCCTAACGCTTCAAGCGCAGCGCCGGCCATCCCCCGGTATTGGCCCAGTTCTCGTGGAGCCCCTGAAACGCTACCGTGATCCTGCCCAGTCGACGATTTTCAAGTATCGGCTGTTCTCGGTAAACCGTACATATATCATATTCGATATTCGATATTCGAATTCTCAAGTCGCATAACGCCGCAGGCGGGCCTGAAGCAGAGTTGCTGAGGTTGCCGCAGCGGCCGACGCAAGGGCAAGATCACGCATCCGCTCCACCGCCTTGTTTGGCGCCCCTGGCAGCCTGCTACAGATTCCAAGCCTCCTCATAATTGAATCCAGACAGTGCAATCTGTCTCAACCGCTTCTGACGGTGGGCAAAGAACACGCGCGCGAACAGCCAAACAAAGGGCGTAGCAATCCCCGCCTTGAGATCCAGGGTGTCTCGATATTGGGTAACGCCGCCCTCCCCCTGAATGATTATCAAGTGATACCAACGTCGAATCAGTCGACTGTAACCGTCGTCGCAAAACCTGAATACTGCGTTTTCTTCATCAAATGTAATGCGTAATACCTGGGTGCCGAGGGGAACAACGCCAAAAAGTTTCAGACGAAACCAATAGGTTTTCTCTTCCCATACCTCCGGAACCACCGTCCCATTCACTGGCTCAAAAACCAAAAGAGGATGAGATATGTACATAAGGAGAGAAGGCGTCTTTACTTCCATTGCAGCGCTTTCATAGCTGCAGGCCAGAGTGGTATCCAGATGAAATTGCGCCATAAAACTGCCGCTAGTAAGCGGGGCTTTTTGAAAGGCGTATCGGCAAGATCCAACGCCTTAAATTAACGCGGCTATAAGCCTTCCGCACCCTTGACCTGTTATGCGCCAAGATCAGACCAAACCGCCAGTTCGTTCCCGTTTGGCTCGGATTTAAAAAACCCGCCATCGATTCCTTGATCTGAGAAAGCCGTGTACTCGGGGCCAAAGTCTTCAAAACCCCAACCAAAGACGGAAGTAAAAAAGGCCTTTGTAGCCTCTATATCCCGGGCTGGAAATTCTACGTAATTAATCTTGTCACTGATATTCATAGCTTTCCTATAGGCACGCATTGCGCCCTACGCCAGTGGCGCACTGCCGTCAGCGCAGCGAGCGGCAGTGAGTACCATTATGTGATCGTGCTACGTGGCATTTGTACACCTTCCGGGTCTCAATGCAATGCTTTCAAAACAGTCCCTCGCAGGGATGATGGACGACGTAAGCGTAAATAATGGGAATGAACTCGGAGATCTTTGAACGGCCGGGGGCGGAAGGAATTGGCAGTGTCATGGGGTATTGAAATGATGCGACAGTTCTTGCCTCATTCGGCCAATAATACCAATCGTGGTTCGGATATAGCCCGGGAAACTCACGCTCTACAGTTTCATAAGTTGGGTAGCTACCATGTTGTCTACAGTAGTCTTTGAAAAAGCTCTCTACGAGATTTGCCTGGCCCACTGTCGCAGAATCCTTGGTATAAAGCCCACCCAACCCAAATAAAAGCAGAGCAACGAATACCCCAATAAACACTTTTAATTTCATTTCAGCTTATGCACTCCATTTCACCATATCATCTGGCAGACAACCTCCAGAGAAAAGCCAGGCTTCCTCATTCGGCGCGCGGTTTCAAGACAGGCCGCACCGGGTCGGTTGTCAACACCACTGCCGTCCGCGAACGGTTGCCTGTTCAAAGCCCTTCGACGGCATCACGTTCCTGGCGATGAACGCGATTTTGCCTGCCTTAACTTAACTTCTGGAAGACTCGCGGGTCGATCGCCGCTGCCCCCAACATGCCACCCGAAAGTGCTCCAGCGATTCCCGGGGTCATAACGTCCTGGCCTGCCAGGAATAAACCGGGAACAGGCGTTCGGGCGTTGAGCGCGTCTGACAACATGCGGCGCGGGGTCGTTTCTACGCCATAAAACCCACCCTTTTCGTGGCCAGTGAATGACGCGGTTGCGAGTGGTGTGCCAAGTTCATGGTAGACGATAAGCGGCGCCAGTTGCGGGAACTTATCCGCAAAGAAATCCAACATCCTGGACTCGACGCGCTGCTTAAACAATGCCCACTCGTCGGCACATTCATCAGCTCCCCCATCCGCAAATTTAGCTACCGACGACCAATCGGCCCAAATCAGCATATCACCGGTGTGCCTGTTCGCCGGGCCGGGGTCATGAGCAGGATTCTTGAGAGAGGAAAACGACACAAACATCATTTGAATTGGCTCGCTTCCGCCCGCTGTCCAGATGGCATCACTGGTGTCCCAGCTTTCATAAAACCAATGGTTAGAGCGCGTCGCACCGTGCTGGGCGATGTCTCCCTCGAAGCCGAGATAGAGATCGAAGTGGCAGATAGACGGCTTGAAAGTGGCTATTTCCCGGGCCCAGTCCTGCTCACAACTTTTCTCTGGAAGCAGGTGCTTCACGGTTTCACCGGCGCCGATCGCCGAGACGATACAGGGCGCAGTGAACTCTTCGCCGGACTGGGTGCGCACACCCACGGCTTTACCCTCTTCCAGTAGTATCTCTCTAACCGGTGTTCCAGCCCGGGCACTGCCACCCGCCGCCTCGATCACCGGAACAAGTCCTCTTGCGATGGCGGCGGCACCACCGACGGGGTAGGCGGCGCCTTCAAGGTAGTGTCCGATGATGATGGCGTGAATGGCGAAGCTCGCTTCTTTGGGTTTGCCGCCATAGGTGCCCCACTGCGCCGACAGCACGGCGGCGAGCCTGGGGTTGCTGATGAGTTCCGCGATAACCTCACCCGTGGTGCGACTGCACCAGCGCTGGATCTTCTTCTTATTCCACCAGTGATGTGCAAAACGGAATGGTTCGGGCATCGCTCGCTCAGCACCCACCATGTGCCCAGCTTCCTCAGCCGACCGCAACGCCTCGAAGTAGGCATCTATCTCGTCGACATTGTCAGGAAAACGCTCTTTTAGTTCCATTTTGTAGGCTTCGGCAGGACGCCCTATGGAAATCTCAAATCCATCCGGGAAGTGAAGCGTGTCGTAGACGGTACCAACCGAATGAAACTCAATTGCTCCACCGCTGAGCCAGTCCAGAATCCGACCCGCATGTTGCTCATGGCCGAATGTGCCGCAATAGTGGAGACCGACATCCCAGGTGAAACCATTACGAGAGAAAGTGTGGGTCAACCCACCAATCGTCTGCGCTTGCTCTAGCAGCAATACTTTATGGTCCAAACGCGAAAGCGCAGTGGCCGTTGTCATTCCGCCAATGCCGGACCCGATGACAATGACGTCGAACTCGCTCGCCGACGGTTTACCTGTCATTTGACGGCACCTCCGCTCATCATCCGCCTACCATTGGATTATAGCTGCAGTCGGCCGATTTAAGGCTAAATTCTCGCTACGACCCTGCTCTGGTTCCCTGGCCTGCTATCCGCAGAAATTTCTCCTTCCAATAAGCTCGCCGGCAGGGAATGACTTATGAAAGGCTACGCTACCGTCTGTCTCCAGCCAATCGCAAGGTATGGTTGCACCACCAAAGGCTGCTTCTACCACACAGACGTCTACCCATCGGGACGGCTCACCGTTTTCTGGATCGTGCGTATGGAGGCCCAGGCGGCCCCATTCCTCGACCAATGAACCTATGTCCTCGGGATTCATGGCGCCATCTCTAAACAGGTGATCGTCATACCAGACTCTGCCGCCAATCAGGTTCTCATGGTCGTCAAGGCACCTGCTCCAACCTCCGGGATACTTTTCCTCAATAACTTTTCGAGGAACTATAAAATTGATGAACTCGAGCTGAATGGACATTAATACTCCGTAGTCTCACGCCTGCCATGGACTCCAGCCACTTTTTATCAAGCCGGAGCGCCGGTTACAGCACCGTGCTCGCTTGATTGGTTGGGCTTGTGCTCGCGGCAAATGAGCTCAATATCTTCGCCACTTAGTGCTTCTTCTGTTAAGCCACATACATACTCATCATCTGTCAGCCTGATATTGTGTCTGCAGGTGGCACATTGACCGAATGTCTTAAAATTGTTCGCCTGCTGCATGCTTCTTAGCAGGTTACGAAGCGAAGCATCAATAGACGCCTCGTCCGTCCTGCCTAACTGCTTGCCGGCCCTTGCCAGTGATGGCGAGGGCAGCATGCTGGATACCAGATTGCGACCGGCTTTTGTTACCGACAAATGAGCCACGCGCTTATCGGATTTGTCAGCCGTTTTCTCAATGAGTCCTTTTTTCTCAAGTACTTTAAGTGTTTGTGACACCGAACCCTTTGTTTGGCCAAGGTACTCAGTAACGCCCATTGGGGTATCTGAATATCGATTGCAGATTGACAAATAATGCAGCGCTTCGAACTGCACCGGCTGCAGGCCGTGTACTAGCAAAAGGTTACGGGTCTCTGTGCGCAGCAGGCTTGCGACCCGCTCCAGTAGATGCTGTGTTTCCAGTATATCCATGAGCAAATAGTATTGAATCGAAACCTTATTGACAAGCCGGGTTTTTCGGGTAGACTATTTAGTATTGAGTCGATACTTTATTACCTGCGGAAGCTAAATCGGAGCATATTATGAACTCAAACTACCTTGTCAAAGCAGCCACATTGACTATTGCCGCCACAATTACCCAGGCTTTTGCCAGCGGCAACCATACCGGCGGCATTCACACCGAGCCAGATCAAACAGGCGGGATAAAGCCATCTTTTGATATTGTCCACGCCAAAGTCACTCTGCAGAAGAATATTGCCACTTTTCATATGGGAGTTGCAGTGAATGCCGGGAGTGTTAAACCGCTGCCAACGGGCAAACTCGCCGGAAGCGATGTATTTTCCTATGTATGGCCAACAAGCCTGAATAGTGGCGTGGTGGGTTTTGAGGATAACGCCGGGATACTGGCGCTGGCTGTAACCGCTCATCCTGATTTTGACGATACCCCTTTGTATGATGAGAACGCCGACAATGACACTGGCAATGATGGCAATGTCTGGCATAGCCACTGGGTTGTACTGCAACCGAATGAACAGTGTGGCAAAGGCGCTCTAGGCGTAGTGGATATACCCGACGGCACCACTCCCAAACTGCCGAAAACCTGGCCGGGACTACCAATTCTGCTGGATAGCCCAGGGTGGTCACCAATCTTCAATGACGACACAGTTGAAGTAAAAGTCGCTTTTGATCAATCAATTGATATTACTGAAACCACTTATGATGGGGTTACAGCGGGCTTGCGAGTCAATCAAAGTGTACATGCGCCTTTGCTTTGCGTTGTGGATGTGATGGACATCGCGTCAGGTGACTTGAGCTTACCCGGCAAAGTAAACCACTAGCTGGGCAGACAGTAGCTAGTAAAAATCGCAAGGGAGTGTTCAGAATTCTGTGTCACAGTAATTCCTCGTTAATCATCTGATCACAGATCCAATA
>NZ_PKUS01000004.1 GCF_002866825.1 Pseudohalioglobus lutimaris
GAACGAAGTTATTCGTCAACGAATAGAAAATATTGGCCGGCAGATAAAGGTCGTAGAGATTCGGCGACGGCGCTTCGACGGGGGCTGCGCTGCCAAAAAATGAAGCCGCATCGATATCGGGAAAGGCGAAGGTGGCGGCCACGATAAGGACCAGGGCCAACGCCCAGATGAACAGCAGCACGGCGGTCCCGCGCAGCGCCAGCTGCCGGGCACTTTCCATGTTCATGCGGCCTATACCGGAAATCAACGAGGCCACGATATAGGGCAGCACCGTAATCTGCAGCAGGCGCACAAAAATATCACCCACCACCTTGAGATCAGCGACCAGGTCACCAAAAAACAGGCCAGTGACGATACCGGCCATGAGGCCAACCAGAATTCTTCCCGACAAGCTCATGGCTAGACTGTTGTTCCCTGCTCAATTGCCCTAGGATGATAACAGATGAGTCACAACGAGAGGCAAGGCAGTGCTGCCGACTATTGAATTCAACCGGGAACTGCGACTGGGGCTCGATGAGCTGGGTTTTGATCAGGCCACGGACGTACAAACTCAGGTCATCCCAGCTGCGCTCGCCGGGCGGGATCTACAGATTACTGCTGAAACAGGCAGTGGCAAGACACTGGCCTACCTGATACCGGCGGTGCAGCGCATTCTTGAAAAGCCGCCTGCGCGCAATGCAGGTGCCATGGTAGTAGTGCTGGTCCCGACCAGGGAACTGGCCAGGCAGGTGCTCAAGAACTGTCGTGACCTGTGCCAACGCAGTCAGCTGAGGGCGCAGGCAATCACAGGCGGCGCCGACTTCAAGTACCAGAGAGCACTGCTGCGCAAGAACCCTGAAATTATTATTGCAACACCGGGCCGCTTACTGGAGCACTGCGAAAAAGGCAGTGCAGACCTCGCCGCGCTGAGAACCCTGGTCCTGGATGAAGCGGACCGCATGCTGGATATGGGTTTTCGCGACGAGGTCCTGAAAGTAGCCGGTTTCTGCGCCGAAAGCCGCCAGGTAATCCTGCTCTCCGCCACGCTGAAGCACAGGGCACTGGGCAGCGTCGCCAGGGAGTTGCTGCGCGACCCGCTGGCGATCACCGTCAACGAGGTGCGGCAGCCGCACAGCAGTATCCATCACCAGCGCATCCTGGCTGACTCGCAGGAGCACAAGGACAAACTGCTGGTTGCGCTGATGCAACTGGGCGGTTACCAAAGGGCACTGGTGTTCGCCAATAAACGACTCACGGCACAGCGGCTTGCAGATCTATTGAGTCACCACGGGTTGCGCTGCGGCAGCCTGCATGGGGAGTTGAGTACAGAAGAACGCAAGCACGTGCTGTCGCAGTATCGCGATAGCAAGATTGATATCGTCTGCGCCTCAGACGTTGCCGCGCGTGGACTGGACGTGAAAGACATAGACCTGGTAGTCAACTACGAGCTGCCTCACAACGGCGATGACTACCTGCACAGGACCGGGCGCACGGGTCGTGCAGGTGCCAGCGGGCTTGCCGTTTCGCTGGTCAGCGCCAATGAATGGAACCTGATGGTGAGCATCCAGCGTTACCTGCAACTGGAGTTCGAGAAGCGCACCCTGGCCGGCCTGAAGGCACGCTACAGCGGGCCCAAGAAGCTAAAGGGTTCGGGAAAAGCCGCAGGCACCAAGAAGAAGCGCAGCAAATCGGCGCCGGCAAAGAGCAAGACCCGGGCGCGCAACAAAAAGAACCTTGGGCGACCCAGCGGTAACAAGCAGCTTTCTGGTGATGGCTTCGCCCCCCTGATGAAGAAGAAAGATCCAGTAGAGTGATGCGGCTGTTTTTTGCACTACTGCCCGGCCCTGACCTCGCCCGGGAGATCGCCGATTGGCGCGAGCGCAGCATCTCTGCCGATGGGCGGCCGGTGCCGCTGGCGAACCTGCACATCACTCTGGCCTTTCTCGGGGAGCTCAGCCACCACCGGCTGGACCCGTTGTGTCAGGCAGCGGATGAATTGCTAACGGCTCCGGGCCTACACCTGCAGACGCTGAGACTTAACGCAACCGGCTACTGGCCCAGGCCGGGCATCCTCTGGTTGGGCCCATCACGCTGGGAAGGCGCACTGGCCAACCTGGCGGGCCAACTGCAGTCACGCGGTGCCCTGGCCGGAGGCAAGGGTAAGCGCGGCGCCTATCGACCACATTTAACCCTTTTCCGCGGTTGTGACCAACCTCCCCCCGCCCCGCTTTCAGCCCCGGACTTCAGCTTTGACTGCAGCAACATCTCCCTGCTGCAGTCAAGCAATGGCCGTCAAGGCGTGCACTACTCGGATGTGGCAAACTGGCGACTGAGCCCTTGAAGTCCGCGCCAGCGGCACCACCTATTAGGGTTACCGGCAGCCTAATCAATCTGGAAGATCCCACATGAGCAACACCCTGATACAAAGCAGCGAATTACCGCAGTTCAGCCGTATTGATACAGCAGACGTAGAACCTACTGTTCGCAAGCTTATCGAGCGCAATAAAGCACAGGTCGAACTGTTACTGAACAGCTCGACCCATTACACGGCGCAGAACCTGCTTGACCCGATTGAGGAACTCGACGACGAACTCACGCGAGCATTCTCGCCGGTTTCCCACCTGAACAGCGTCCTCAGTAGCGACGAACTCCGCGCAGCCTACAATGCCTGCCTGCCCCTGCTCTCCGAATATGGCACCTGGATGGGGCAGCATGAAGCGCTTTATCATGCCTACCAGCAACTCGCCGACAACAGTGATGCAGAGAGCCTGGACAACGCACAACGCAAGGCACTGACCAACGCCCTACGCGATTTCCGTCTCGCCGGCGTCGCTCTGCCGGGTGACGAAAAGAAGCATTTCGGCGCACTGCAAAAGCGCCTCTCGGAGTTAAGCAGCAAGTTTCGCGACAATGTACTGGACGCCACTAACGCCTGGTCCCGGCGAGCAACTAAAGCAGAGCTGGCCGGCGTACCCGATACGGCGTTGGCTGGCGCCAAACAGGCCGCAGAGCAGGCCGGCGTTGACGGATACCTGATCAACCTGGAATTCCCTTCCTACTTCCCGGTACTAACCTACTGCGACAATGCCGATCTGCGCCGTGAGGTGTATGAGGCCAATGCCACACGCGCATCAGACCAGGGTCCCCACGCAGGCCAATGGGACAACGCAGAAGTCATGGTGGAGACGCTTGAGCTGCGCCGGGAACTAGCTCAGCTGCTGGGCTTCGAAAACTATACCGAACTGTCGCTGGCAACCAAAATGGCCGACACACCTGCGCAGGTGGTGGGATTTCTCGAAGAGCTCACGGCAAAGTCACGCCAACAGGCCTTACGCGAGTGGCAGGACCTGCAGGACTTCGCGCGTGAAGAATTCGGTGCGCAGACCGTCAATGCCTGGGACGTGGGCTACTACAGTGAAAAACTGCGGCAGCAGCGCTACCAGATTTCACAGGAAGATATTCGGCCCTACCTCCCGGCGGACAAGGCGCTTTCTGGCCTGTTTGCCGTCGTAGAGCGACTGTATGGAATACACGTTGAGGAAGAACTGGAATTCGATAATTATCACCCGGATGTGAAATTGTTTAACCTGCTGCAGGATGGTGAGCTTATCGCCCGCTTCTACCTCGACCTCTACGCTCGGCCGCACAAACAAGGGGGCGCCTGGATGGATGGCTGTCGGATACGCCGCCTGAGCGAACAGCAGTTGCAACTGCCGGTGGCCTATCTGGTATGCAACTTCAGCCCACCGGTAGGCGACCAGCCTGCGCTGCTCACGCACAACGAGCTCACCACACTATTTCACGAATTCGGCCACGGCTTGCATCATATGCTTACGCAACAGACGGTGGCCGCGGTCTCAGGCATAAACGGCGTACCCTGGGACGCGGTGGAGCTGCCCAGCCAGTTTTTGGAAAACTGGTGCTGGGAACCGGAAGCCCTGGCCTTCATTTCAGGTCATCACGAAACGGGGGAACCACTACCGGGAGAACTACTGGACAATATGCTCGCTGCGAGGAATTTTCAATCAGGCATGCAGATGGCACGACAACTGGAGTTTTCGCTGTTCGACTTCCTGCTGCACATGAACTGGTCGGGAGGCGATGCCGGGACAGTGCAGTCCGTCCTCAATGAGGTGCGATCCCGGGTAGGCGTGGTGCCTATCCCCGGGTTCAATCGCTTCCAAAACAGTTTCAGCCACATCTTTGGCGGCGGCTATGCCGCGGGCTACTACAGCTACAAATGGGCAGAAGTACTATCGGCGGATGCCTACTCCCGATTTGAGGAGGATGGCATATTCAATCAGGAGACAGGTGCCGACTTCCGCCGTGAGATCCTGGAAGCAGGTGGCTCGCGTGAACCGATGGAAGCATTCATCGCGTTTCGCGGTCGGGAACCGGACATTGCGCCACTGTTGCGGCACTGCGGTATCGCCGCCTGAAAACTGTGCACACCTGCAGCGGCTGCGCGGCCCACAAACCCGCGCGGCGACTGCGTGTGCAGGCAGATCAGTCGTCGCTGCTGCCAAGCCACTTGTAGAAAATACCGGCAAGTGCCGCGCCAACAATCGGGGCCAGCCAGAATAACCAGAGTTGACTGATGGCCCAGCCGCCTTCGAAAAAGGCTACGCCAGTGCTGCGCGCGGGGTTTACCGAGGTATTGGTAACCGGAATACTGATCAGGTGAATCAGGGTCAGTCCCAGACCAATGGCGACCGGCGCCAACGCCGCCGGGGCGCGTTCATCCGTGGCGCCAAGGATAATGACCAGGAACATAAAGGTCATGACAATCTCACACACCAGCGCGGCCGTCAGCGTGTAACCACCCGGCGAGTGCTCGCCAAAGCCATTGGAGGCGAACCCGGCCGTTTCGAACCCGGCCTGCCCGCTGGCAATTACATACAATACCGCCGCGCCGGCGATACCCCCCAATACCTGGGCAACCACGTACGGTACCAGTTCACCTGCAGGGAAGCGCCCGCCTATCATTAAACCAACGGACACCGCCGGATTGAGATGGCAACCGGAGATATGGCCAATCGCATAGGCCATGGTAAGAACGGTGAGGCCAAATGCCAGCGCTACGCCAAGCAGTCCTATGCCCACGTCCGGAAAAGCCGCGGCCAGGACAGCGCTGCCACACCCCCCCAGAACCAGCCAGAATGTCCCAACAAACTCGGCGCCCAGTTTT
Organism: Pseudohalioglobus lutimaris; assembly: GCF_002866825.1. GTDB lineage: Bacteria > Pseudomonadota > Gammaproteobacteria > Pseudomonadales > Halieaceae > Halioglobus > Halioglobus lutimaris. The sequence goes on from NZ_PKUS01000004.1 coordinate 5,168, forward strand.
TTGCTCAAGCTCATAACAACCTCTCCACATTATTATCGTTATCAATCTTGTGTTGCTATCTTCGATGCTGCTGCATCAGCCTAGCACAAAACCCGTTATTTGCTGCGCCAGACCGCACCCGCTTTCTGGCCTGGACCAGAGGCCACAAACAACTCTATCTGCCGCAAACCTTCTCCGGCAGACAGAGCCACCAGCTTCTGCAGAAGATAGCCGGCAAACTCCTCAACTGTTGCATTGCGCAATGGCAGCAGCAAGGTATCGCTCCTGAGAAAAAGCATCTGCTCGCCGTTGAAATGCACGCGGTAAAAGTCGCCGTCTTCCTCAACCTGCTGGTAGGGTGAGTCTGCAGCCAGCAACATGTATTCATCCAGCTCGTCGCAGAGCTGGGCTAATCGATTCTTGTAGACGTTATAGTCGGCTGAAAAGCCATTGTCTCCCATAGGTGCAAGAAAACTGGCTGACACTGAATAATTGTGGCCGTGCAGGCGCTCCCGCTCAGTCGCTGAAAAAATCGTAAAGTGTGCTGCGGAGAACTTGTGGCTCTCTTTGTCTATATACAGTGAGGTATATTCCGTCATTGGTAACTCGCTCAATTTGCCTGCCTGCATTGTCGGGCCTGACTATGACGAGCGCAACCGCTGCGCCCACCGCTTGACGCACCGCGGCAAATCATCGACCCTTGGCGCCTTTCTCCAGGTGCAATTATATGAAAGCAGCAATTATCACTGGTGCCAGTGTGGGTATTGGCAAAGCGACTGCAGGACTCTTTCTCGCCGACGGCTACCGCGTATTTAATCTGTCGCGACGAGCCTGTCCTCTGGAGGGAGTTGAGAACCTTGCATGCGACCTCGCGTCCGCTGAATCGGTGGAGAACTGTATCGCAGAGCTGACGGCATCTGTTGGGGAGGCGGACCACCTGACACTGGTTCACAACGCCAGCCAGATGCGCAAGGACACAGCTCATGACTGCGCCAGCGACAGCCTGCAGGCCGTGCTGGAGACTAACGTGGTGGCCATTAATCGGCTCAACAGCGGCCTGTTACCACTGATGCGGACCGGCTCCAGCATTGTTTACGTGGGATCAACACTGTCCGAGAAGGCAGTGGCGGGGTCATACAGCTACGTTATCAGCAAACATGCACAACTGGGGATGATGCGCGCGACCTGCCAGGACCTTATGGGACGAGGAGTACACACAGCCCTGGTCTGCCCGGGTTTTACCGACACCGAAATGCTGCGCACGCATATCGGCACGGACGCCGCGGTTGAAGCCGGTATTGCCGGAATGAACAGTTTTAATCGACTGGTACAGCCAGTTGAAATCGCAGAGCTGATCCAGTGGGCGGCCGGACATCCGGTCATCAATGGGGCCGTGCTCCACGCCAACCTGGGACAGAGAGAGAGCTGAGTGAGCATGGCCCTCGATAAGTTGCAGGAACGCAGGGAGCGGGTATTCCTGGTGCTGGCGGGGACTTTTCTCTGCGCCATGACCCTGCTCAATGTCATCGGCATCACCCGGTTTGTGCAGCTGGGTCCCATGGCCCTGGCCGTGGGCGTACTGCCTTACCCGCTTACGTTTCTGTGTACGGACCTCATCTGCGAGCTTTATGGCAAGGCCAGGGCAAACTTTCTGGTCACCGTCGGCCTGGGGTTGAACTTCATGATACTGGGTGTGCTGCTGCTGGGGAACAGTTTACCGGCAGTGCCAGAAGGCAATATGCCTCCCTGGCAGATTCTGCAGTTGGCCGCGCCAGTCGCCCTGCCCAACGGTGATATTGTGGAACAGTCGGTGGGGCTCTATCAGCTGATCTACGCGACCACCTCAGGCGCGGTGTTTGCGTCTATGCTGGCCTACATCGCAGCGCAGTATTGCGATGTACAACTGTTCCACTTCTGGAAACGGGTCACTCGCGGTAAATATCTTTGGGTGCGCAACAATTTCAGTACCCTGATGAGCCAGATGGTGGACTCAGTGATGGTTATCACCGTGACCTTTGGTGCCGCATTCCTGCGCGGAGAAATGACCGTCAAAACGCTGGCCATTCTCGTCGCCAGCAACTACCTGTTCAAGGCAACGGTGGCCCTGCTGGATACCGGGCCTTTCTACCTCGGTGTACACTACCTGCGCCGCTATTTGCACCTGGATGCTGGCGAAATTGCCGTGCCGGGCGGCGCGAAAGATGGCGGTTAGGGTTCACGCGGCGTTGACGAAACGCACTACTTCTTCTTCACCGCGTAAACGCCGCAGCAAACCGGCCTGTTCCTCCAATACCTGTTCGCGGTTACGGTCCTTAACATGGCCGTAGCCTCGAAGTTTTTCTACCGATGCCGCCAGCTCAACGGCCACCGAGTAATTTCCAGAATCCACTTCAGCCAACACGCTATCAAGAAGTTTGCGATAATCCGCTACGTCCTGACGCTCCTGTCGGCGTTCGGCGGTGTAACCAAAGACATCAAGTGGCGTACCGCGCAGGCCCCGAAATTTCGCCAACCACTTGAACGCGAACTGCACCCAGGGACCAAACTCACGCTTTATCAATTCGCCTGTCAGCGCGTCGCGGCGGGACAACAGGGGCGGAGCGAGATTGAAACGCAGTTCGAAATCACCTTCGAAGCGGGCCTCCAACTTGCGCCGGAACTCGCCGTCTGAATATAGCCGCGCTACTTCGTACTCATCCTTGTATGCCATCAATCGATACAGCTGCCTGGCGGCATTGATGGTAATTGAGTTCGGCTCCAAGGCCCTTGGGTCAGCGCCACGAATCGCTTCTAGCGCTTTGCTGTAGACGTCGGCATAAGCAGTGCTCTGGTAGCGGCGCAGTCTTTCCTCGCGGTCTGCCAGCACCTCATCAAGAGTCGATGGAGCGGTAGCTTCGGGCGCGGACAAGAGCCCCAGAACTCGCTCTGGCTGATCTGCACAGCGACGTCCCCACAGGAATGCCTGCTTATTGAAATTCACCGCCACGGCATTCATCTCGATAGCCTGCTCCAGAGCTGCTGCGGAAACGGGGACCAGGCCGCGCTGCCAGGCAAAGCCCAGAAGGAAGAGATTGCTGGCTATAGAATCGCCCAGCAACTCTGTGGCAATACGGGTCGCATCGATGAAGTGGCAGCTTTCTTCACCCACCTCAGTCATAACCTTTTCCATCATTTCAGCAGTGGGGAACCGGGCGTCAGGGTCAAGGATAAACGCCGAGGTGGGCACCTCAGCCGCGTTAACCACGGCATAACTGCGATCCCTGGCCACCTTGCCCATGGCCTCATAGGCTGAGGTGACCACCAGGTCGCAGCCAACCAGCAGATCCGCTTCACCGGCCGGTATGCGCACTGCCATGATGTCTTCCTGGTTCTGGCTTACCCGCACATGACTGACCACGGCGCCGAACTTTTGCGCCAGCCCGGTCTGGTTCATGGTGGCGCAGCCCTTTCCCTCGATGTGGGCGGCCATGGCAACCAGTGCGGTAATAGTCAGAACGCCGGTACCACCCACGCCGGTAACCACCGTGTTCCAGGGACGTTCCAGCGACGGCAGCTGCGGTTCCGGCAGTGGATCGAACAATGCCTCTGCTGCGCTCAAGTCGGCGCTGGATGTCTTCAGCTTGCCACCCAGCACAGTAACAAAACTGGGGCAGAAACCGTTGGCGCAGCTGTAATCCTTGTTACAGGCGCTCTGATCGATTTCACGCTTGCGTCCCAGGGTTGTTTCCCTGGGCAGCACCGACAGACAATTGGACTTCAAACTACAATCGCCGCAGCCCTCACAGACGGCGTCATTAATAAACAGGCGCTTGGCGGGATCCTTCAATATGCCTTTCTTGCGACGCCGCCTTTTTTCCGCAGCGCAGGTCTGCTGATAGACGATGACTGATGTACCCTTGAACTCGCGCAGTTCTCGCTGCAAGGCGTCCATCTCATCACGGTGATGCAGGCTGAACCCGGCTGTGGTTCCGAATTTTCCGCGCCACCGTTGGGGCTCATCACTAACCAACGCAATTCGGCGCACTCCTTCCCCACGCAATTGCAGGATCAGGTCAGCAACAGTGAGTGTGCCGTCCACGGGTTGTCCGCCGGTCATGGCAACGGCATCGTTGTAAAGAATCTTGTAGGTGATGTTCACCCCCGAGGAGACCGCAGCGCGAATCGCCAGTATGCCCGAGTGGAAGTAAGTGCCGTCGCCCAGGTTCTGGAAAACATGCTCGGCGTCGGTAAAAGGCGCCTGACCAATCCAGGTAGCGCCCTCACCCCCCATTTGAGTAAAGGTGTGCGTCTCCCTGTCCGGCATCCAGGTAGCCATATAGTGACAGCCAATCCCGCCCAGGGCGTGACTACCCTCGGGCACCCGGGTGGACCGGTTATGAGGACAGCCACTGCAGAAATGGGGCACACGTTCAATGGTCGCGCGAGGACGCGCGAGTGATGTTTCCTTTTCCTCAATCCAGCGGATTCGCCGCTCCATGGTCTCGGACTGATAGAACCGGCGCAGGCGGCTGGCTATGGCGAGTGCAACAATGGCCGGCGTCAGTTCTCCCGTGTTGGGCAGCAGGTCATGCCCCTTGTCATCGAACTCGCCGAATACGCGAGGGCGCGAATGCACAGCGCAGTTGTAGAGTAGCCCGGTTAGTTGATCCTCGATGATGGAGCGTTTTTCTTCCACAACCAGTATCTCTTCAAGACCCTCGGCAAAGGCCGCAGTCACGCGCGGTTCCAGAGGCCAGGGCATGCCCACTTTGTATACCCGCAGGCCGATCTCGGCCGCCGCCGCCTGGTCAATGCCCATGTCATCAAGAGCCTGCATCACATCGAGATAAGCCTTGCCGCTGGTGATGATGCCGAAGCGGGGGGTAGGACTATCAATGACCACCCGGTTGAGACCATTGACCCTGGCAAACTCACGTGCGGCATAAATTTTGTACTTGTTCAGCCGCCACTCCTGGTCCAGCGGCTTGTCCGGCCAGCGTGCGTGCAAACCATCCGCCGGCAAGTGGAACTCCTCGGGGAGTACAATCTCTATGCGGTTAGGGTCTATATCCGCAGAGATAGCCGAGTCCATGTTTTCAGTGATTGCCTTGAGCGCCACCCAGCAGCCGCTGTAACGCGACAGTTCCCAACCGTAAACGCCCAGGTCCAGCACCTCCTGTACATTGGCAGGTGCCAGCACCGGCACAGAGGCGCCGATAAACATATGCTCCGACTGGTGCGGCAAGGTTGACGATTTACACGCGTGATCATCACCCGCCACCGCCAGCACGCCGCCATAACGTGAAGTACCGAAAGCATTGGCGTGCTTGATAACATCCATGGAGCGATCGACGCCGGGGCCCTTGCCGTACCACATACCGAATACGCCATCGTACTTTGCGCCCTGGAACAAGTTAGTCTGCTGACTACCCCAGACTGCGGTAGCAGCGAGGTCCTCGTTTATTCCAGGCTGGAAGTGCACGTTGTGCCTGGCCAGCCACGGCTTCGCCTTCCACATGGCCTGGTCCACCGTGCCCAGCGGCGAGCCACGGTAGCCGGAAATATAGGCCGCCGTATTCAGACCGCGCTGCTGGTCACGCTGGTGCTGCAGCATGGGCAAGCGCACCAATGCCTCGATACCGGTCATGTAAGCCCGCGCCGTATCCAGCGCGTACTTGTCATCAAGGGAAACTTTGCGCAAACCAGAAGATTGATCAGAACCCATCGTCACCACCCTGTCTTATCATTGGTTAAAGTGTGGTTGAAATTGAAAGAAATTGTTATTTGATTTTTACGCCCATAAGGGCAGTATATGCATAAATTATTCTATAAATGCCATTTTGGAGGAAACTTTGACCCTCTCTCTAACAAAACAGGATGTGGAGATCCTGAAACTGTTGCAACAGGATGCCACCACCAGCACCGCAACCATTGCAGAAAAGGTCAATATTTCTCAGTCTCCGTGCTGGCGGCGCATCAATCGCATGGAACAGGATGGCCTCATCCGCGGGCGGGTAGCCCTGCTCGACCGCAATGCTCTGGGCATGGACGTGGTGGTCTTTGCCACCATCAACCTGACCTCCACCGGCCGCCAGAACCTGATCGAGTTCGAACGCGAGATTGTCAGGCACCCGGAAGTGATAGAGTGCTACACCATGACCGGCATATGGGACTACATGCTTAAAATTGTCACCCGTGACATACGCCACTATGAGGACTTCGCACGCAACACGCTTACCGCCAGTGAGTCGATCCGCGAACTGCATTCGCACATGGCTGTCACCGAAATAAAGAACAGCACAGAACTCCCTCTGGATAGCCAGCTTCAATGACTCTCATAAAAAGCAAACTGCCGACGACAGGTACGACGATTTTCACGCGCATGTCGGCCCTGGCGGCACAGTACGACGCACTCAATCTGTCGCAAGGGTATCCGGATTTTGATCCTCCGCAGGCGCTGCTTGAAGCGATGTCACGGGCCATAAAGGAAGGCAACAACCAGTATGCGCCAATGGCGGGACTGCCTGCGCTGCGTGAACAGTTGGCCGGGCAACTGGCATTGCACCGCAATGTGAACTGCAACCCGGACACAGAGATCACCATCGTACCCGGAGCAACCGAGGGAATTTACTGTTCGATCATGGCCAGCGTGCACAGTGGCGACGAGGTCATTGTGCTTGACCCCTGCTATGACTCCTACGCCCCGGCAATCCACATGGCAGGAGGCCGTGCGATACACGTTGCGCTGCAGGGCGACAGCTTCGCGCCGGACTGGGCTGCGATAGAAGCGGCGTTAAGCCCACGTTCACGAATGATCGTGATCAACTCACCCCATAACCCCACTGGCACCACCTGGTCAGAGGCGGATTTACAAACACTGGAAAAGTTGGCCCAGCAACACAATCTGCTGGTGTGCTCCGATGAGGTTTACGAACACCTGGTTTACGATGGACAACAACATCACAGCGTATTGCAGCGCCCCGGACTGCGCGAGCGTGCTTTTGCTCATTTCTCGTTCGGCAAGACCTTCAGCGTTACCGGGTGGAAAACCGGATACTGCGTCGCTCCGCCAGCACTAACCGCAGAATTACGCAAGGTACATCAGTTCGTAGCCTTTGTCGCAGTGACTCCGGTACAGCAAGCCATCGCAGACTTTCTCACCTCAGACCCAGGCTATCCAGCGACGCTGGCGGACACCTATCAACGCAGGCGAGACCTGTTTTGCCATGCCCTTGAGCCCTCGCGCTTTACCTTGCGCCCCAGTCAGGGAACCTACTTCCAACTCCTGGACTACAGCGCGATCAGCGATCTGCCTGACCGCCAACTCAGCGAAGAATGGACCCGCAGTCCGGGTATCGCGTCCATTCCTGTTTCGGTTTTTTATCAACGGGCACCGCGGCAAGGACTGCTACGTTTCTGTTTCGCCAAGCGCGATGAGGTGCTGCTGGAGGCTGCGGAGATGTTATGCAAAATCTGAGTACAAGCCTTGTCCAGTTCGAACCGTCCTGGGAAAAACCGGCGGACAACCGGGCCCAAATCGGTACCGAACTTGAAAAACTTCCATCTGAAACCGACCTGGTAGTACTGCCGGAAATGTTCACCACGGGTTTCTCCATGAATGCGCTGGCCAATGCGGAGCATCCCGGCGGCGAGACTGAGCAATGGCTTTTGCAGCAGGCCGCACGGCTTGATTGCGCTATCACAGGCAGCATCGCCGTACTCAAAGATGAGGGTGTAGTAGTCAATCGCATGCTCTTTGCAACGCCACAGGCATGCCACTACTACGACAAGCGGCACCTCTTTCGCATGGCTGGAGAGCACAAACGCTACCAGAGTGGAGACCAGAGAATTGTCGTGCAATGGCGCGGGTGGCGCATACTACTGCAGGTTTGCTATGACTTGCGCTTCCCCGTGTTCAGCCGCAATCGCAACGACTACGACCTCGCGCTCTACGTCGCCAACTGGCCAGCAGCAAGGCGTACGCACTGGCGGCAGTTGCTCATTGCCAGGGCAATTGAGAACCTGGCCTTTGTGGTGGGTGTAAATCGAATCGGTAAGGACGCCAATAGTCTAGACTATAGTGGTGACAGTATGGCGGTGGCTGCAGACGGAGAACTGCTAGCGGACTTGCAGAACACCGCTGCAACGCATAATGTCCTGCTTTCTGCGGAGAGCTTGAGAGCATATCGTGAGGGTTTCCCAGCAGACCGCGATGCCGACTCATTTCATCTGGACTGAGTGTTTTTTCATGCCGGTGAACCACACGAGGCAGGGCGAGTCAGAACGTAGAGACTGGCGAAACTAACCAAGGAGGTGTTTCCATGAAAGCTGAATCGGATGACCGTTACAACGAAGAGCCGCTTACGCGCAGATCCTATCGTCTTCCCGTTGCGCTTGGGGCGCTACTGCTGATAGTCGGCATTGTCTGGTTTTTCAGCTCTGACGAAGCCGGAACACCTGCGCAGACGCCGACGGCCGACATGGCCGCAACCGCTGGGAAGCCAGGAAAACCGCAACCACCCCGGCCACCTGCCCCGGACATTCCCCGGGTGAAACCCGCCCCTGAGGTTAGCAGCGTGGCTGCTGATGAACCGGTCACAGCACCACAGCCGGCACTGACGCTCGAAGAAAGTGACGTCGCTGTAAGGCAGACCCTGTCAGCACCACTACAGGACACCGTCCTTGCTGCGGCACTCAGCGAAGACAGCCTGCTGGAACGCAGCGCAGCGTTTCTTGACGCCGCCGGCAATGGGGCGGTGCTACGTGAGGTATTGCCGTTTCCAGCACCGTCGGGAGAATTCAGCGTTACCCAGGTCGATGGTCAAACGGTCATCGATCCAAAAAGCTATGCGCGCTACGACGCTTATGCAAAAGCGGTGGCGGCTGTAGATACAGCCACTCTCGCGAACGCATTCCATCGATTTCGTCCGCTGGCCGAACAGGCCTATGCCAACCTGGGCTACCCTGCTGAGGAATTTGACAATGCCCTGATCCGCGCACTGGACGAGGTGATAGCGGTTCCCGTGCTGCAGGCCCCGGCGGCGCTGGTTGCCGGGATCGAAACTTACGCCTATCAGGACCCCGCCCTGGAGGAATTAAGCCCAATGGCCCGGCAAATCCTGCGTATGGGCCCGGATAACCAGGCCATTATTCAACAGAAAGCACGCGCTCTGCGCACCGCGCTGCTTGGACAGTAATCACTCAACCACCACCCCGCTCGCTGAGCGCGCATAAAAAAGGCGGGTAAACCCCACTGCTGTCCCACAGTTTGGGATCACAAGGCGAATCTCATTTGAGGTTCGCCT
>NZ_PKUS01000040.1 GCF_002866825.1 Pseudohalioglobus lutimaris
TTACCCCATTCGTGGTGTCCGCTTTGTTTGAATGCCTCATTTCCCGCTAATGTGCGATGAACCTTTTTTTTATCCAACAGTAAAGGAGGGGTGGAATACGCTAGCAGACCGGTGGTATAAGCCACCGAGGTAGTATACGATTAAAAAAAAACCACCGGCAACGACTGGTGGGTACAAGGTAGGGCAAGTCATGACAGGACCAAGAAGGCAGGTGGAACTGCTGGAGAAGAATCGTCCGCGGCAGGAGCGTGCCAAGCGGACTTACGAATCGATTTTAGTCGCAGCAGCCGAACTTCTGGTAGAAGTGGGTGTGGAGCGGATCTCGACCAATTTAATCGCCGAACGGGCGGGGATTACAGTGCCCGCGCTGTATCGCTATTTCCCCAATAAGTACGCAGTGATCAACGCCCTGGGCGTCGAGTTGATGGAGCAACAGGCTCTGCTGTTCGAGAAATGGGTGGAGACCTATTTATCGGAAGGCAAGCCGCAGGCACTGCTGGGGCACATCTACGAAGTACTGAAAGCCAATTACGACGCCATCAGGGAACAGGTGGGAGGCATCGAGATTGTTCAGGCATTGCGGGCGGTTTCACCGCTGCAGGAAGTGCGCCTGACCTCGCATCGCCTGGTGTCAGAACAGTTCGCACGGTTCCTGGCCAAGCTGTTGAATCGGGCAGTTGATGAAGAACTACTGCTCCAGGCCCGTGTTTCCGTTGATATCGGCTACAGCGCGGTGGAGATGGCCCTGGAAGACAGCGACCTTCCGGTTGAAAAGGTGCTGCGCCAGAGCGCCAGAATGCTGGAGATGTACTGGCGCAGCAGCGCCGGCCTGCCGCTGGTTTAAAGTCCCTCGACGTCTTCGGCCTGGGGGCCCTTGTCTGTGTGCGACTCAACAAAGGTCACCCGCTGACCCTCGCGTAGCCCGCGACGACCCTCGCCTCGGATAGAGCGAAAATGCACGAAAATCTCATCGCCATTGTCCTTGGTGATAAAGCCGAACCCTTTCGATACGTTGAACCATTTCACCTGACCCTCATCTCGTGGGCCCGTTGCAGTGGGGGCGGGTGCATCTTCAAAGCTGTCGTGGTCAGCCCCGGCGGCAGTGACCGGCGATGTTGAGCCCGCGGGAACAGATACCAGCAGAGCGGTGATAACGGTGGCGGCGACCAGTACCAGCGGCAGTGGCAGGGTGGGGACGAAGTGGAGTAGGGCCCAGGCGGCGGCGGCGACGAGCAGGCTGATTACGATTTTTACAACTGGATTCATGGGTACCTCATTGTCAATGGCGTGCCCGGCGAGATTGATGGAAATCCGGCCACTACCTAACCCTTGCGGGTAAGAAAATAAAAAAAGCCGAAGCGCCAAATGTGCTTCCAGCTTTGCTGTGTCGATTGTTCTTGCCTGCGCCGCTTACCTTACCTGGCGTTGGCTACAGATTATAGCTTGTGGACGTCTTCCGCCTGCAGCCCCTTGGGGCCTTCTATCAGGTTGAATTCCACTGGCTGCCCCTCGTTCAGGGTGCGATACCCTTCTCCCTGGATGGAGCGGAAGTGAACGAAGATGTCATCATCTCCTTCCTCGCGGGTAATAAATCCAAATCCTTTTGCATTGTTAAACCATTTCACCGTGCCATTTACACGATCACTCATACCACTATCCTCGGTTTTAGCATTTTGCTTTTATTATTCTCCAGCGGCTCTGTGGTCGATGGAGACGTGAAACCTGTGGCGCCGAGGGCTTTACATCTGGCGGATGCGTTGCTCCTGCTCCTGTAACTTTTGCCGGGCCTGTTCGAGTCCCTGCAGTTTCTCCCGCTCCTTCTCCACTACGGCTGCGGGTGCCTTGTCGACGAAGGCGCTGTTGTTCAACTTGCCCTGAACTCTTTGTAAGTCGTTACTCAGCTTTTCAATCTCTCTGGCGAGGCGGGCAAGCTCGGCTTCCTTGTCTATGAGATCAGCCATGGGCACGAGAATCTCCAGCTCTCCCACCAGCGCGGTGGCTGCTACAGGTGCTTCCTCCGTTTTCTCAAGCCAGGCAATGTCTTCCAGCTTCGCCAGCTTGCGCAGGTAGGGTGCGTTTTCCGCCAGCCTTCGCTGATCTTCCTCATTGCCATTTTTCAGCAGCACGGTCAGCGCTTTGCCAGGAGGTATGTTCATCTCTCCACGGATGTTGCGCACGCCCACAATTACACCTTTAAGCCATTCTATATCTGCGTTCGCGGCGCTGTCCATAGCGCCCGTGTCCGATTCGGGGTAGGGCTGGAGCATGATAGTAGGCCCTGATTTTCCAGCCAGTGGCGCAACGGTTTGCCATATTTCTTCGGTGATAAAGGGCATCATCGGGTGCAGTAACCTCAGCCAGGTCTCCAGCACGCGGATCAATGTGCGTCGCGTACCACGCTTTGCCGCGTCATCCGCGTGTTCGTCCCAGAGTACTGGCTTGGACAGTTCCAGGTACCAGTCACAGTATTCGTTCCAGATAAACTCGTACAGCGCCTGTGATGCCAGGTCTAGCCTGTAGGCGGCGATGGCCCTCGCTACCTCCACCTCGGTCTCCTGCAGTTTGCTGACAATCCAGCGGTCCGCCAGGCTGAGCGCAACGGGCAGTTCGGCATCCAGTCCACAATCCTCGCCCTCGCAGTTCATCAGCACGTAACGGGCGGCGTTCCATATCTTGTTGCAGAAGTTGCGAAAGCCTTCGATGCGACCAATATCAAATTTGATGTCGCGCCCGGTTGATGCCAGCGAGAAGTAGGTAAAACGCAGGGCGTCAGTACCGTATGCGCCTATGCCCTCGGGGAATTGTTTACGGGTGGCCTTTTCAATCTTCGCCGCCAGCTTTGGCTGCATCATGCCCGCGGTGCGCTTGCTGACCAGTTCTTCCAGTTCAATGCCGTCGATCAGGTCGATGGGGTCTATTACGTTGCCCTTTGACTTGGACATCTTCTGCCCTTCGCCGTCACGCACCAATCCGTGCACGTAAACCGTGTGGAAGGGCACCTCCTTACGGAAATGCAGGGTCATCATGATCATCCGGGCGACCCAGAAAAAGATGATGTCAAAGCCGGTGACAAGAACGGAGCTGGGATGAAAGGTTTTCAGTTCTTCGGTCTCTTCCGGCCATCCCAGGGTGGAGAACGTCCACAGCGCAGAGGAGAACCAGGTGTCCAGGACATCATCGTCCTGCTGCAGGTGCATTTCGTCAGCCAGCTGGTGTTCTGCTCGCACGGCCGCCTCGGACTCGCCTACATAGACCTTGCCGTTGTCGTCGTACCAGGCCGGAATGCGGTGTCCCCACCATAGCTGGCGACTGATGCACCAGTCCTGTATGTCGCGCATCCAGGCAAAATAGGTGTTCTCCCACTGCTTGGGAACGAACTGTATATCGCCGTTCTCAACCGCGGCAATTGCCGGTTTGGCCAGCTCGCGGGCGTCCACATACCACTGATCGGTCAGGTAGGGCTCTATCACCACGCCGGAACGGTCCCCCCGGGGTACCTTGAGCGTGTGCTCGTCTATTTTGTCGAGCAGACCAAGTGCGTCCAGGTCGGCCACAATCTGCTTGCGTGCCTCGTAGCGGTCCATGCCCACGTAGTGCGCAGGCGCTTCGCCACCGATGGCCGCATCGTCGTCGAGAATGTTGATCAACGGCAGTCCGTGACGCTTGCCCATTTCATAGTCATTGAAATCATGGGCGGGTGTGATCTTTACACAGCCTGTGCCGAACTCCCTGTCCACATAATCATCGGCGATCACCGGTATCTGGCGGCCGGTGAGGGGCAGCTCGACGCTGCGGCCGATGAGATGAGCGTAGCGTTCGTCCTTCGGGTGCACCGCGACTGCAGCATCTCCGAGCATGGTTTCAGGGCGAGTCGTGGCCACGGTGAGGTGGCCTTCGCCGCCAGCAAGTGGATAGTTAAAGTGCCACAGGTGCCCCTGCTCTTCCTCGGAGATCACCTCCAGGTCGGAGATGGCTGTGTGTAGAACCGGGTCCCAGTTCACCAGGCGCTTGCCGCGGTAGATCAGGCCCTGCTCATACAGGCGTATAAACACTTCCTGTACTGCTGCAGACAGCCCCTCGTCCATGGTGAATCGTTCACGGGACCAGTCAAGCGAGGAACCCAGGCGGCGCAGCTGGCGGGTGATGGTGCCGCCAGATTGCTCCTTCCATTCCCACACCTTCTCAATGAATTTCTCCCGGCCCAGCTCATGACGGCTGATTCCCTCGGCCTCCAGCTGGCGTTCGACAACCATCTGCGTGGCGATTCCCGCGTGGTCGGTGCCCACCTGCCACAGCGTGTTATACCCGGCCATGCGGTGATAGCGAATCAACGCGTCCATGATCGCTTCCTGGAAACCGTGGCCCATGTGCAGGCTGCCGGTGACGTTGGGCGGCGGAATCATGATGCTGTAGGCCTGCTCGCCTCCCTGTGGGGCGAAGTAGTTACTGGCCTCCCACTCTTGATACCAGCGGGTTTCAATATCAGCAGGTTGGAATGTCTTTTCCATCAGTCGGGGAGTCCGGGTGTAAATGCAGGGGCGGGATTATACGCGAAGCCTTGCCGCCTTTACAGGCGCGCGCGACGAGTCCGTTCGCTGGATTGCCGCGCAGGTGCGCGACTATATTATCGCCGGGCTAAAGGTCGTGCTTTTCCAGCTGGTAGCCGCGTTCCTTGTAGAAGCGCCAGGAGTTGCGCAGGGCCGCAAGGCTGGCCTCATCCTGGGTGACGACTTCGGCCACCCGGGCGAAGCGGGAGAAAAAAGCCGGTATTTCCAACTGCAGGTTGATCAGCAGGTCCGAGTGTTTACCGGGGTCCTGCCCCCAGCCTATGGCGACCTGCTCCGCTTGCGAATCTCCAGCGAGTGCGTGCGGGACGAAGCTGGCGGGGCGGAAACTCCATAACAGCGCATCCAGCGCCTGCGCCTGAGTTTTGTCCACAGCGTTGATATAGACCTGGTGCCCCTGTGCATAGGCCTTGTCGGCGAGCCTCGCGGCCACCTGCAGTCGCTGCCCGGACTCGGCGGCCTGAACCACGTAGAACCCGACGCGGGTCACTTGCCGGCGCGACCCATGAGGTAGCGGGTCAGCATGCTGACAGGTCGGCCGGTAGCGCCCTTGGGCGTGCTATCCCAGGCGGTGCCGGCAATATCAAGGTGCGCCCAGTCGTAGGCCTCGGCGAACTCCTTGAGGAAGCATGCCGCGGTCACGCTGCCGCCGCCGGGTCCACCTATATTGGCCAGGTCAGCGAAGTTGCTCTTCAATTGCTTGCTGTACTCGTCCCAGAGGGGCATGCGCCAGGCGCGGTCATGGCTTTCCACGCCCGCTTCAATAAGTTGTTCGGCCAGTTTGTCGGTGTTCGCATACAGCCCGGTGGCGTGGGCGCCCAGCGCTACCACACAGGCGCCGGTAAGGGTGGCAATGTCGATGACCGCAGCAGGCTTGAAGCGCTCCACATAGGTCAGCGCATCACATAACACCAGCCGGCCCTCGGCATCGGTATTGAGAACCTCAATGGTTTTACCGGCCATGCTGGTGACCACGTCACCGGGCTTGGTCGCCTTACCGCTGGGCATGTTTTCTGCGGCGGCCACCACGGCAATCACGTTGAGCGGCAGCGCCATTTCAGTGATGGCATGCAGGGTGCCGAAAACGCTGGCGGCGCCGCCCATGTCGTATTTCATCTCGTCCATTTTGGCGCCGGGCTTGAGGGAGATGCCGCCGCTGTCAAAGGTGATACCTTTTCCTACCAGTACATAGGGTTTGTCGCCTTTCTTACCACCGGCATAATTCATCACGATGAGCTTGGCCGGCTCTTCTGTGCCGGCGGTCACTGAGAGCAGGGAGTGCATGCCCAGCTCGCGCATCTTCTTTTCTTCCAGAATCTGTACGCTGAGTTTGTTATTGCCACGACCCAGCTTACGTGCCTGTTGTGCCAGGTAGCCGGGCGTGCAGATGTTGCCCGGCAGGTTGGCCAGGTTGCGGGCGGTATTAACGCCCAGGCCGGTGGCGGCACCCTGGTCCAGTGCGCGCTGCGCCACTGCCTTGCTTTCCGTGCTGACCACGACCCGTGACAGCTTGAAAGCAGGTTTGGGAGTGGACACCGTCTCGGTGTAGCGATAAGCGCTGCTCTGCAGTGCGCGGGCGAGCATCTCCAGAAACCATTGTTCGTCGGCGTCATTGATCTTCAGGTGATCGGTCAGCAACAGGGCGTCTTTGGCGCTGGTCCCGTTGAGGCCGGAGTAGATTACGTTGGCCACTTCGCGGGCGCCCGTGCGGTCGAACTTTTTCTTCTCGCCACAGCCCACCAACAACAGCCGCTTTGCTTTGCCGGCGCCGGGTAGTGTTGTCGTCTGGCCGCGTTTGGCCTCGAAATCACCCAGGGCAAGGGCTGCCTTGATGCTGCCGCCTGAGGCTTTATCCAGCGCCGCAACGGCCCCGGGGAGTTTGCCGTCGCTGAACAGGGGCAGCACGGCACATTGGCTGGTGGTGTTGGCCGCGTCACTGATTTTGCGGGCTGAAAACTTGATCGCGCTCATGCTGAATAACCTCGCTGTATATGCTCGCGCTAGTGTATGATGTTGCGCACGCAAACCCAACCATAAACTCCGAAATCAAAGCTCTACAGGCATGAAAATACTCGGTTATCTCTCCCGCGATGTCCTCATGCATATGTTGGCGGTGAGCTTTGTACTGTTGGTCATCATTATTAGCGGCCGCTTTGTGAAGTATCTCGCTGAAGCCGCTGTCGGTGACCTCGCCGCGGACATCCTGCTGCCGGTGATGCTCTATCGTTTGCCCGGGTTTCTTGAGTTGATCGTGCCGCTGGGCCTGTTTATTGGCATCCTCATGTCTTATGGCCGCCTGTACGTAGAGAGCGAGATGGTGATTCTCACCGCTACCGGACTCAGTCCCACGCGACTGGCCGGCTACAGTCTCGTGCCCGCGGCGGTGGTGATGTTGCTGGTCGGTGCACTGAGTCTCTGGATATCACCGCTGGGAGCCGCCCGCTCTGACGCGCTGCTACATGCCCCGGAATCGTCACAGGGTCTCAATGCGGTCGCAGCGGGGCGATTCCAGACCCGGCGCAGCAATAATACGGTTAGCTATGCCCAGACCATCAGTGCCGATGGAGTGATGCGCTCGGTGTTTCTTTCCCAGGGTAATCGCGATGACGATGGAAAACTGCGTATGCAGGTGACCGTTGCCCAGGAGGGTGAGGTAAAGTTCAACACCGAAACCGGTGCCCGCTACCTGGAGTTACGCGACGGCTTTCGCTATGACGGCTATCCGGGTGACCTGGATTACCGCATGGTGCGGTTTGAACGTTTCGGCGAATTGATTCCCGAACCGGAAGGCGGTATCCGCACCGCCGATCCTGTGGATGGTCGTTCAACGCTCAAGTTGCTGGCATCGGACAGTCCGGAAGATCGCGCGGCCCTGCACTGGCGCCTGTCGATTCCGCTGATGGTGCCAGTGCTTGCCATCATTGCCATGTGTATGAGCCGCACCGACCATCGGCGAGGGCGCTATATCAAGATGGCGCCTGCCTTTCTCGTTTACCTCGGATACCTGATGCTGCTGGCCAATGCGCGCTCGGGCATGGCTGACGGGCAGGGCACTGCGTTGGCGATGTGGAGCGTGCACCTGCTGTTCCTGTCTGTGGCCCTGGCGATGCTTTATGGGCCCTCCCTGGTCGGGCGTATCAAGCATCGGAGGTACCTGAATGCGAAGGCTTGATCGATATGTCGGCTGGACGGTCTTCAGCTCGATCGCGCTGGTACTGGTGGTTATCGTGGGCCTCGACGCCATCGCCGCCTTTATAGACGAGTCCGATGACATATCCGAGACCTACAGCTTCCTGCAGGTGAGCCTGTACATAGGGCTTACGCTCCCGGGGCGGTTTTACGAGTACATTCCCTTCGCCGCCCTGATCGGCTGCATGCTTGGTCTTGGCCAGCTCGCAACAACCAGTGAACTCGTGGTGATGCGGGCATCGGGTGTGTCTATCGGGCGGCTGGTGTGGGTAGCGATGAAGCCGGCGCTGTTGATCGCTATTATGGGCTTTCTGCTCGGTGAGTTTGTGGCCCCCAAGACAGACCAGTGGGCCGAGACCAGGCGCGCCCTGGCTCAGAACCCCGGGGAGAGTTTTGCCGGTCGACATGGAATATGGAACCGGGAAGGCAATACTTTCCTGCATTTCAATGCCCTGGAGGAAACGGGGGTCGTGCATGGCATTACGCTGTTGCAATTCGATGACAAACTGAGAATGGACTCCTCACTGCGTGCGCGGCTCGCCACCTACAAGGGCGATTACTGGACCATGGAGGACGTGGTGCAGACGCGCTTCAGTAGTTGGCAAACCACGCGTAAAATCTACCCGACCCTGCGCTGGGATACCGGTATTACACCGGAGCTGCTTACCCTGGTGGTGGTAGAGCCCGACCAGCTGCCCTTGAGCGAGCTGTATCGCTACAGCCGTTACCTGCAGTTACAGGGCCTTGATTCGGAAGACTACCAGTTAGCCTTGTGGCGTAAGCTGTTACAGCCGGCGGCGATCGGTGGCCTGGTGCTGGTGGCGATTTCTTTTATTTTCGGCCCCCTGCGTGAAGGCACTTTGGGGTTTCGCATCTTTGCCGGGGTTATCGTCGGCATTGTTTTCCGCACCAGCCAGGACTTGCTGGGTCCCGCCAGCCTGGTCTTTGGCTTTCCGCCAGTTTACGCGGCGCTGGCGCCGGTGCTGATTTGTTTCCTTTTCGGTATGCTGCTGCTGACAAGGGCTCGCTGAGAGCGAGCCAGCACTTCATGGGGACTTGTCGCGGCTACTTTTGGGCAGCAATTCGAGTGTGGTCCCCGACAGGTAGTCGTGCCAATAGCGGTCGTTTCGATCCACCAGTTTCCACAGGTACCCCAATCCCAGACAGCCCGCGGAAAGCGTGGCGCCAGCGCAGCGCAGCACCGCTTGACGGAATGTGATCTCGCCGCCATTGATGGCAACCAGCTTGATTCGCCATGCCTGCATACCCAGTGTCTGGCCATTTTTAAGCCAGAATGCGCTGAAAAAGCCCACCAGTGATAACACCACTAGAGCCTGTCCCAGGTGGGGGTTGAGTACCTCTTGTTCACCGTCGCTCAGCTGCACGATCACGCCCAGGGCAATGGCGTAGACCACGAATATCAGGGCGATCACCAGCAGGGCGTCATAGACCATGGAAACCAGGTGGCGCAGTAGCGAGGGGGAAGGTCGTTTCTCTGGTGCATCGTTCATTGCAGGCGAGTTTACCACCAAATGCCGCGGATTAATGATTGGTAATGAAATCGTCGTACTGCAGCGCTGTGCTTTAGCCGCCGTGGGGCGCGTGCTACATTCTTGGGTTAAAAGGACCAGCCCATGAATATTCTGCTTGTAGAAGATGATGCCGCCGTTGCCGAATTTATCGGTACGGAACTGACGCGCGCCGGCTGCACCCATACCCACTGTGGCGATGGAGACCGGGCCTACGACATCGCTTCGGAGCAGGTTTTTGACGTCTGCATTATTGACCGTATGTTACCCGGCCGTGACGGCCTCACCCTGGTGCGCGATCTGCGCGCAGCCGGCAATCTTACCCCGGTGCTGGTACTCAGCGCCCTGGGCGAAGTGGATGACAGGGTCCAGGGTCTGCACAGCGGTGCCGATGACTATCTGGTAAAGCCGTTTGCGATGGACGAGTTGCTGGCGCGACTACAGGTTTTGTGCCGACGCACTGCCAGTACAGCAGATGTCACCACCCGTCTGCAGGTTGCGGGGCTGGGGATGGACCTGCTGCAACAGGAGGTCACCCGCGACGGGCGGGTGATTGTACTGCAGCCCCGGGAATACAAATTACTGGAATACCTGATGCGGCATGCCGGACAGGTGGTTACCCGGGCGATGCTGCTGGAGCACGTCTGGGGCTATAACTTCGATCCGCAAACCAATGTGATTGATGTACACGTGTCGCGGCTGCGGCAAAAGATCGACAAGGATTTTGACGCGCCACTCCTGCTCACCGTGCGCGGCGCTGGCTACCGGCTGGGTCTGGAGGAAGACTGAAATGGAAGTGCAGAAGGTCGTCAGCAGCCTGACATTCAGGTATATAGCGCGTTACCTGCTGGTGCTCAGTGCGACGGTATTCCTGGTGATCATCGGCATGTATTCCATTTACAGCTACAACTATTTCAGCGAGCTCTCCGCAACTATTGTCGCGGAGCAGGATACACTGAACCTGATCTACGAAGGGCAATCGTTAGAGGGAATAGAGCGGTATGTTGGTGATCAGGGCGAAACGCGTATCACCGATCACTTTTACTACCTGGTGAGCGACCTGGGCGGCGATAAGGTGGCCGGCGACCTGCCCGAGTCTACAGCCTATCGCGAGTTTGAAGACGGCTGGCTGGGTTTCGAACTGGCCCTGCTGGAATGGGGTGAGTCAGTTGACGTGGAATTCCTTGCCCGCGAAGTGGTGTTGGGCGAGGAGTACCGTGTGCTGGTCGCGCGCAGTTACCAGGAGGCAGTAGCGCAGGGGCGATTGGTGTTGCATACCCTGGTGCGCACCATGCTGGTGACCATCGTACTGGGCCTGGTTGGAGGGTACTTTGCCGCGGCACGCAGCCTGCGCCGTTTCGAGTGGTTGGGTAGGGAAATGTCGCGCATTGTGAGCGGCAATCCGTCCCAGCGGCTCGATGCTGACGCAGAGAAAGGCCAGGTGCGCGAACTGGCCCACGTGATCAACCGCATGCTGGACCAGACCGAGTCGCTGATGGATGGCGTACGCAGCGTGTCGGACAATATTGCCCACGATCTGCGCACGCCATTGACCAGGCTGAGGAATCAACTGAGTCAATTGCAACAGGATCTGCCGGAGCGTAATGGCAAAGCGATGGAGGTCCTGATCTCCGACTGCGATGCGCTGCTGGCGTCCTTCAATGCGGTGCTGCGGATTTCCGCGCTGGAAGCGGGGAGCTGTTACAGCGGTGACAAGGAGGTGGACCTGGGCCAGGTGCTCCGTGACGTGGTGGACCTGTACGAACCCCTGGCCCAGGAAAAGGGCCTTGCCATACACATGACAACGCTGCCGCGAGCCCACTGTCGTGGGGAGGCTGACCTGCTGTTTCAGTTATTTGCCAACGTGCTGGACAATGCCATCAAATATACGCCCGAGGCAGGGGACATTTCGGTGAGCCTGGATCACATTTCCGGCGACAGCGGTTACCGAGTAAGCATTGCTGATTGTGGCCCGGGTATATCCGCTGAGCATTGGCGCGATGTGTTTCGTCGTTTTTACCGGGTTGAACCCAGTCGCTCGGCATTACCGGGACATGGGTTGGGCCTGAGCATGGCGCAGGCGATCGCGCAGTATCACGGCGGCAGCGTGGACCTTGAAGACAACGCGCCCGGACTGCGGGTGGTGATCAGCCTGCCCTAGTCCTGCAGGGTAATATGTTCGGTGTCGGGTGCCCTGGGCGTACTTTTCTGTCGATACTGCTCCTCCACCATGTCACTGCCGGCCGATGCCAGGTTGATGCCTGAAAGGTCCACAGCCGGCGGCGTGGGTGGCGGTGGCGTACAGTCACTGAAATCAGTGCCTTCGGGAGAGAGGTCAAGGTTGTCCGTATTCGGGTTCAGGGGGGCTTGCGTGGCAGGCAGTGTGGGAATGGTTTCGCCCACTGCGCCCATGTCCAGGTGGCTGGTGTCCGGTGCAGGCGGTGGCGTAGGAGGCTGGGGTGAGAGCCGTTCTATGGTGGCTGCGACATCCAGTGCCGAGATATCGATGTCTGCCACCACCGGTTGGCTGCGTTCTTCAGGGCGCAGAATGTCGGCACCCACGGGTTCCAGTTGCCAGCCGGTTTCCTCGTCGATCTCGGGCGGCGCCTCCTCTGCGGAGGCAATGTTGATATCCGGCGCTGCGGCCAGTGCAGCGATGCGCTCCGCGGTGGTAAGTTTACGTGCGGCAGGGGCTTCGGGAGCAGGGTCTGGTGCTGCAGCCGCATTGCTGGACCTCACTACCTTGATTACCGGCCTGGCGCCTGCTCGCTCCATGGCCTGCTTGTACTTGAGTGCGGTGCTTTTGTCGCACTCGCGCTTGACCACTTGCTCGGTGCCGCTGAACAATTTATCCAGGGCAGCATCATCTGCTTTGAACAGGGCGCGCAATTTTTCCCGCACCTGCTCTGCTTGTTGGCCGTCCAGTATCTCGCCCGCATAATAGATGTTATAGCGCGATTCCATGGTGCTCTCCCTTTTCTCCCCCTCACAGTATACGCCCAATGGCTGTGCTGGTCTTGTCCGCTGCCGGGCCGTGTCTGCTACTATTCCTCCCCTGTTTTGTACAGTGATAAGCCATGAGTGACCGCGTCCCAACCCGATTCATGAGAACCCTGTTGCGAATGGTGGGGGATCGGGGCTACGACTTTTCTGGCATCCTTGCCGATGCCGGCCTGGACTTTGACCCATTGGATGTTGAATCCCCGGGTTATCGCGCTGAGGTCAGTGCCATGCAGTACTCCCGCGTCTACCAGTATGTGCTCAGCCTGCTGCAGGATGAGACCTTCGGGGTGACCGGCAGTGAACTGGTGGCCCCGGGGGCTTTCCGCATGATGTGTTACTGCGTTATTTCCTGTGAAAACCTGGGACAGGCTATACAGCGTACCTCCGAGTTCTACCGTACTTTTTTCGATGAGCGCAGCCAGCTCTATGCCAACTTCAGTGAACAGTACGCCCGTGTCGGCTACCGCACCATAGACCGTAACGCGCGTCCCCAGGTGAGTGTGGCTGATGGTTACGGCTTGTCCCTGTGGCACCGTTTCTTTGGTTGGCTGTGCGGGCGGCCCATTGAGCTAAAGCGCGTTGATTTCACCGGCAAGGCGCCGGCGAACCCTGAGAAGTATGAGGCGTTGTTCCGTTGCCCTGTTTACTTTGACCAGGGCATGGACCTGCTTTATTTCGACAGCACCTGCCTGGCCAGGCCTATCGTACATACGCAGTACTCACTGGAGGAATTCCTGCGCACGGCGCCTTACCAGATGCTGATCATGGACAATGCCCCTGACGGTAATAATCTCTCTGCCCAGGTGAAGGCGATGATCGGCCACGATTTCAGCGAGGGGTTTCCGGGATTTGAGATGATCAGCAGTGCCCTGAATATGTCAGCTCCCACGCTGCGCAGGCGCTTGAAGCGGGAAGGTACAACGTTCCAGCAGTTGAAGGATGATGCTCGCTGCGAGGCCGCCAAGCTTTGTCTTAATCGCCGTGACCTGTCGATAAACGACATTGCATTACAAATGGGTTTTACCGACCCCAGCGCCTTTCATCGATCATTCAAGAAATGGACGGGACAGACACCCGGGCAGTTCCGCGCAGGGTTGCGACGGGAGTAGGATGCTCGCGTATAATGTCCGCATAGAACAGGAGGTAATTACATGCTCGTTCAGCAACAAATACAGCAAACCCTAGACCAGCAGTTCCAACCTGAGGTGTTGGAGGTGGTCAATGAAAGTCATATGCATAGCGTTCCACCCAATTCAGAAACGCATTTCAAGGTGGTTGTCGTGACCTCGGCATTTGATGGACAACGCAAGGTTGGTCGCCACCAGCAGGTTTATGCGGCGCTGGCCGAACAGCTGGCGGGACCGGTGCACGCCCTCGCATTGCACACCTACACACCGCAAGAGTGGTCCGCAAAGCAGCAGCCTGCCCCGGATTCGCCGGACTGTCTGGGCGGCTCCAGTCAGGGAGCAGGTTAAGCCATGTCGGACATCGTTGTTGCTGCATTATATCGCTTCGTTACCCTCGATAATTATCGGGAGATGCGCGAGCCGTTGCTGGATGTGTGCCTCTCACAGCAGGTGAAAGGTACGCTGCTGCTGGCCAATGAAGGGATAAATGGCACTATTGCCGGCCCTCGTGAGGGGATTGACGCGGTGCTGGCCTACCTGCGTGAGGACCCGCGACTGGCGGCGCTGGAACACAAGGAGTCCTTCGACCAGTCCATGCCGTTCTATCGCATGAAGGTAAAGCTCAAGCGGGAAATCGTTACCATGGGCGTGGAGGGTATTGACCCTAATCTGGTCGTGGGCACCTACGTCAAGCCAGGTGACTGGAATGAACTGGTCAACGACCCGGACGTGTTGCTGATCGATACCCGTAACGACTACGAGTGCAGTATCGGTACGTTCCGCGGCGCGGTGGACCCACATACGACCAGCTTTCGAGAATTCCCTGCCTACGTGCGTGATAACCTCGATCCGCAGCGACAGAAAAAAGTTGCCATGTTTTGCACCGGCGGTATTCGCTGCGAAAAGGCCTCCGCTTTTATGCTGCAGGAGGGCTTTGAGGAGGTGTATCACCTGCAGGGGGGCATTCTCAAGTACCTTGAGGACGTACCGGAAGAGGAGAGTATCTGGCAGGGTGACTGCTTCGTATTCGACAACAGGGTTGCCGTTAATCACCGCCTGGAGAAGGGGCACTATGACCAGTGCTACGGCTGTCGCATGCCCATTACTGAAGAAGACAAACAGTCCGACCAGTACTGCAAGGGTGTGTGCTGTCCCCATTGCCACGGGAGCCTGAGCCCGGAGCAGATTGAGCGTTTTACTGAGCGCCAGAAACAGATGGAACTGGCCGCTGCCCGCGGTGAACATCATGTCGGTGCACCACCGCCGGCGCGCCAGGCACGTCATCCTGAGGCTATTTCAGAAAGCGAGTGAGCGACCCCCGGAATCCGCTGATGGGAACGTAGATACTTACATTCTCGCTGTTCCCGCGCGAGATGACACCACCCAGCTGCGCACGGCCCTCAGCAGACAGCTGGATGACGGCGCCGCCTGATGCGCCCTTGAAGGCGCTGCAGTTACTTGCGCTTTCCCGCAGCTGTTGTCGTGTGATACGGCAATCGGCGTGGTAGGTAAGCACGTTGCCGTTATCCCCCAATCCCTGGTCGCCCGAATACCCTGCCATGGTCACCGGGCGTGTGGCATCGGCACTTGCCGGGAGCGGCGTGAGCGCGGGCACGCTGTCGGTATTTACGCTGTGAAATAACTTCAGCACCGCCCAATCGGCGTGCATTCCTCCCCCGTCCGCCACCCGATAGGCCTCGCGGCTCAGGGACTCCCCATTTTCCGTTAGCAACGTAAACGTGATGGGTCGCGACAGATCATTATAGAACTCCAGGCAATGCCAGGCTGTAACCACCGTGTTCGCGCGTTGGCTGTTGGCTGTGGCCACCAGCGTACCGCTGCAGTTTTCCAGTTGATGGTTGCCATATCCCTGGCTGTAGCGAACGCCGGGTACGTGCAGTTTACCCACCGCCCGCAGCCACACCGGTGCGTCGTCACGATAGACCTGACGGGGTTCGGCCTGCAGCGGGCCGGCAGCACAGCACAGGGCAACCGATACGGCTGCGGCAAGTCTCATAGCTCAAAATTCCAATGCGGATTAACTAATTGTCCAGTGGGCATGGTAATCCCCTTGGCCGCAGACGTCACCAGTCGTAGGATGGGCAATCGTTTTCAGGAAGATTGAGATATGACAGCAGATCCCCAGCGCAGGGTGGTGGTTGTGACCGGCGCCAGCCGCGGAGCAGGCAAGGGTATTGCACTGGCCCTGGGCGCCACGGGTGCAACGGTGTATGTGACCGGGCGCACCCGCAACGAGGGCGATGCGCCGTTGCCCGGGACCGTTGCCGCAACGGCAAGTGAAGTGACGGCGGCGGGCGGCGTCGGTGTGCCGGTGTACTGCGACCATGCTGACGACCAGCAGGTTGCGGCGCTATTTGAGCAGGTGCGGCAGGAGCAGGGCAGGGTGGATATCCTGGTCAACAATGCCACCAGCCTTCACGACGCGCTTACCGAGAAGGGCCCGTTCTGGCAGAAGCCCCTTGACCTTACCAATATCTGGAATGTGGGCATGCGCTCCCACTACAGCGCCACATATTTTGCCGCGCCGCTGTTGCTGGCCGCCACAAACGCACTGGTAGTGAATACCTCGTCCTTCGGCGGGCGCATTTACATGCACGGGCCGGCTTACGGCGCCGGTAAGGCGGCGGTGGATAAAATGGCCCATGACATGGCGGTGGACTTCAGGCCGCATGGCGTAGCTGTGGTATCTCTCTGGATGGGGCTGTTGCTTACCGAGCGCACGCAGCGGGTTTTCGACGCCGAGCCAGAGATGTACGCTGACCTGGTCGAAACCTGTGAATCGCCTCAGTTCACCGGCCGGATAATTGATGCGCTGCATGGCGATGCAGCGCTGATGGCGCGCAGTGGTAAGGTGTGGATAGGCGCTGAGTTGGCCCAGGAGTACGGAGTGACCGATATCGACGGCGGCCAGCCGCCTTCACACCGGGCTTTCTTTGGTGAGCCGACCACATTCGGCGATGCGGTGGTAGAGTAACGCATAGCCCAAATGAAGGATGCCACTTGCCTCCGCTGCCGCTTTAATAGCCGGCTGCCATCAGGTCAGTGGCAATCATAAAAACGGATAAAAGTAACAGGTGAGTATATGAACGAATACGGTTTGGAGTCTTCAAAAGCACAGGATCTTATTGCCGCAGCCCGCGCCATGGGTCCGGATCTCATCGCCCGTCGGGCGGAATGCAAGGCGGGGCGTCGGGTGCCGGATGCCACGGTGGAAGACTTCCACAAGGCCGGTTTTTTCAAGATTCTGCAGCCGGAACAGTGGGGCGGGTACGCTATGGACCCCCAGGTGTTTTACATGGTGGGTTTCGAGGTTGCCCGATTCTGCCCCTCCAGCGCCTGGATTCTGGGCGTGATCGCTGTGCATAACTGGCAACTCGCAGTATTTGACGACAAGGCCGCACAGGATGTCTGGGCGGATGACCCCGGCGTGCTGATCTCGTCTTCCTACGCGCCGGTGGGCAAGGTTAAAGTGGTTGATGGTGGATTCCGCCTCAGTGGGCGCTGGAGCTTCTCCAGTGGTTCGGAGCACTGTAAATGGGCTTTCCTTGGCGCCGTAGTGCCTACACCCGAGGCGCCTTTTGACATGGCCAACTACCGCACCTTCCTGGTGCCGATTGAAGACTACGAGATCGTCGATAACTGGGATGTGGTCGGCCTGCAGGGTACCGGTAGTCATGACATCGTGGTGGAGGATGTATTCGTGCCAGAGCACCGAACGCATAAGTCCATGGACGGGTTCAGGTGTGATAATCCCGGCAATGCCGTGAATTCGGCACCGCTGTATCGCATGCCGTTTATGCAGGTGTTCGTGCGCGCGGTTTGCACCGCGTCCCTGGGCGCCTGCGAAGGTGCCCTGCAGGCCTATATCGAGGTGGCGAAGACACGGCGCGTGGGCCCCAAATTGATGAAGGACGACCCTGCGGCCCGTAGCCTGGCGGCCGAGGCGCGTGCAGATATCGAAGAGATGAAGGTAACAATGCTGCGCAACTTTGATGAGATGATGGACAAGTGTCGCTCCGGCGAGCCGATTCCGGTAGAGGACCGTGTGCGTTACCGCTACGACTCGGCCGTGGTTGCCGATCGCTGCCTCGCGCTCAGCAGCCGTATGCTCAAAGCCTCCGGTAGTGGCGGTGTCCGACACGGCAGCGAACTGCTCGATTTTCATCTCGATATCCTGTGCAGCCAGGCCCACGTCGCCAACCATTCCGCGCCCTTTGCCAGCAACCTGGGCGGCGTGATGTTCGGCGAGGAGAACGTCGACTTCGCGGTCTAGTTTCGATCTGGAACGGGCAGTGCGGGCACCCGGTCCAGCGGCAAGCCACTGGACCGGGGTTCTCACACAGGCGGGAATGCACAAGACTTGGAACCAAAACAGGACTAAAAAATGGGAAAAATCGGCCTACTGCCAGAAGGGAAATACGCCAACTGCGCCAACGGTTACAACATTCATTATCTGGATGAAGGCGAAGGCGAGGTCGTGGTCTTCCTTCACGGCTCTGGCCCTGGCGCCAGTGGTTACAGTAACTTCAAGGGCAATTATCCTGCCCTGGTCGAAGCGGGTTACCGGTGCATCGTTCCTGATCACATAGGCTACGGTTTCTCCGACAAGCCCGATGATGTGGACCACCCACTGTCCTTCTTCGTCGAGTGCATCAAGCAGACCCTGGACAGTGCCGGGGTGGACAAGTGCACATTGATCGGTAATTCACTGGGCGGCGTGGTTGCCTTGGGCCTCACACTTGAGCACCCGGATCTGGTCGAGAAGCTCATATTGATGGCCCCGGGCGGCCTTAACGACCTGCCTGACTACCAGGCCATGCCTGGCATGCAGAAGGTTTTCCAGGTGTTTGGTTCTGGTGAGCCGGTCACCCCGGCCGTGATGAAGGATCTTTTTGCTACCGGACTGATGTTCGACCCCAGCCATGCCACCGACGAGTTGGTGGCTGAGCGTATGCAGATCATGGAAATCATGAACGGCCATGTCATGGCTACCATGCAGATTCCCAATCTGGTTGACCAGTTGCATAAAATCGAATGTCCCGTTCTGGGCTTCTGGGGCATGGATGAGCAGATGATGCCCGAGACCGGCATTATGCGCATGGTCAAGAACATCAAGCACATGCGCCTCATTCTGGTGAACGAGTGCGGGCACTGGGTGATGGTGGAGCACGAGGGTATGTTCAACCGGGCCTGTGTTGATTTCCTGAAGCACGGCTAGCGTCACTGCCAGGGAGATGCGCGGCTTGCGGTATCGCTGACATCGCAGCCTGCGCTTTTCGCAGCTGCTCTACTTTTCGTCGCGGTGCCGCCCCCCCTGGAACTGATCTCCTCCCGCCGCGTGCCGACCGGCACGCCGGCCGGCAAAAATGCAGTCGGCGATGGACAGGCCGCTAACATAGGAATGCGACGCCACACCCTCGGCGGCACGTCCCGCGGCATAGAGTCCCGCGATGGCGTTGCCATTTTTATCGAGAACCGCTCCGGTCCGTTCATTGACACATAACCCACCCAGGGTAATGGAGGGGTTGCGAACCGCCCCGGCCACACGACAATCAAGCGCATACCACGGGCCCTTTGCCAGCACCGCACGGTGATCTGCCGGTTTACCCAATGGGTCTTCAGCGCCTTCAGCGGACAGCCTGTTGTAATCGCTCACGGTCTGTCCCAGGGTATCCGCCGGTATTCCCAGCTTGTTGGCCAGTGCAGCCAGGCTGCCCGCTTTTTCCCGTGCGACAAAAAGATAGACCAGCGCCGACGCGGTCTGGAACCACATGGCCCGCCGGGGGCCGATTTCCCGCAGCGCCTGCCCGAACAGCGATTTATCCAGGATCAGCCAGGCCTCGCCTCCCGCGCGGGTCATGATCTGTTCGTTGAGCTGCGCCCCATAGTACATCTCATTGCAGATGCGCTGGCCGTCACGGCCTACCAGCACACCGCGAACAAAGGACTCCGGCGGATTGATAAACCGCCACTGACTGACATTGTCCATACGCGCTGTTGCGCCCCCCGCGCTCTCGCCCATCAGAATGCCACTGCCGTCGTCACCTATCGTGCCCAGGGGCATGCCGGGCAGGTGTTCGGGCGCGAACCGGGTAACCATATCCCGGTTGTAGAAGAAGCCTCCGGTGCTGATCACGATGCCGCGCTTCGCGCGTACAGAAAAACCCTGCGTGTAGGCGGCCTCCAGTTTCTCCAGTGCCCCCCGCAGCAACCAGGTGATCGCGGGCAGGTACATTGCCCCGTAGCGCGAGAAAATCAATACTGAGTACAGCTGGCGGTGTAGCCAGCCGGCAAAGGAGCCGCTCGCAAAGCGGCGCAAGCGTACGCCCACTGTTCGACCCGCCTGATCTGTCACCAGGCCCACTGCCTTATGCTGGGTGAGTATCTTCGCCCCCCGGGTGCGTGCTGCGTTTTCCAGCGGGTTGAAAAACGTTGCCCCTGACACCCCCGGGCCGTGGGCGCGGTGGCCGCGGGCGGCAGGGCTGGCATCGTTGGTATAGGGTGTGAAGCTCTCGTTACCTGAGTAGTACAAGTAGTAGCGATTGGACGGGTAGGATGTCTTGAATGGGCACTGACTGGCATTGAAAGGGACTCCCTGTTGCATCAGCCAGTAAAGGTTCCCAGGGCTGTCGTCACAGAATTTGCGCAGGGTCTCTTCACTGACCGCATCGGCGGTTTCGTGGCGCAGATAGTGGAACATATTTTCCGGGGTGTCCTCGACGCCGGCCTGTTGTTGTATCCGGGTGCCGCCGCCGGCGTAGTAAATGCCGCCGGAAATCCTGGTCGAACCGCCGCCGTTAAAGCGGTCGATGACCGCGACCTCGGCACCGTGGTCCCTGGCCTCAATAGCGGCCGCGGCGCCGGCACCGCCGAAACCGATTACCGCTACATCCACAATCATGTCCCAGCGCAGCTCTTTTGCAGTCGCAACCGTCTCCGGCGTATTCACCACCACTGCACCGGTGCCCAGCTTGCGCCACATTGATTTTACTGTTGTGAGCATGTTCTGGTCTCCCGCAATACCGTGTGTCTTTAATGCTATGCTTGCCGGGGAGTAAAGTGACTGTTCCAGATCAATCACCGCCCTCTGTTTTGTCATATGGGTGAGTAAGTGTAAGTTGAAGACGCTGCATTCAGCGTGGCCATACCGTAGCCCACGCTGCGCAGAAAATCATAATTAGACAGACAGCAAGATAATATGAGCCAGGAACTACCGGACCTACCCGCGATAGACGATCTTCAGAAACTGCTCCGCTTTGAGCCGGAAGAGGGGCGCATCTGGCTTGAAGAAGAGCGCATGGTGCTGCTGCGTAGTAGTGAAATGCAGGCGCTGCGCAAAGAGATGATCGAGTCCCTGGGCATCGACCGGGCGAAGGGTCTACTGATTCGCATGGGCTATGTTGCGGGTCAGCGTGATGCCGATAC
Source organism: Pseudohalioglobus lutimaris (assembly GCF_002866825.1). Classification (GTDB taxonomy): domain Bacteria; phylum Pseudomonadota; class Gammaproteobacteria; order Pseudomonadales; family Halieaceae; genus Halioglobus; species Halioglobus lutimaris. The sequence goes on from NZ_PKUS01000040.1 coordinate 20,860, forward strand.
TGCGCGTCGTCTGCGCCCGGACGCACCATTGTTTGAGGTGTTCTCTGTGGGCCCCCAGGCACATATGGTGACCGGGCAGGTCAAGGTTGTTCCCGTAACCCTGGATGTCGACGAGGACAATTACGCCTATCACGGTGTGTTCGAATGGCAGCACTCGTTTGAGGCGGAGATCTTTCTCGCCGAGTATGGTGTCAGCTTTGAGCCGGTCTGCTGGTCCCAGATTGGCTATGCCAGCGGTTTTACCACTGGCTTTACCGGTAGGCAGATACTGTTCCGCGAGCTGGGTTGCATGGGCTGTGGCGAGAAGGTCTGTCGCATCGAAGGGCGTCCGGTTGAAGAGTGGGACGACAGTGAAGACCTACTGCGTTATTACCGGCCGGATCGCATTGCCGATCAGCTGTTTTCGCTGCAGTCCCAGGTGTCGGCGCTGCGCGAAAACCTGACAGCGGAGCAGAGTTTTGGCGACCTCGTCGGCTGTTCACCCTGCTTCCTGGAGGTGCGCCAGTTACTGGCCCGCGCCGCGGAGAGCAAGGTAACGGTGCTGCTGCTGGGGGAAACCGGTGTCGGCAAGGACATGTTCGCCAAAGCGCTGCACGCGGGGAGTCCCCGTGCCGAGAAGCCGTTCATCGCGGTGAACTGCGCCGCTATTCCCCCGGACCTGATTGAAGCGGAGTTGTTCGGTGTGGAGAAGGGGGCTTATACCGGCGCCGACCAGTCCCGCCCGGGTCGTTTTGAGCGCGCCCATGGAGGCACGCTGTTTCTTGATGAGGTGGGCGAACTCTCTCCACAAGCCCAGGCCGCTTTGCTGCGGGTGTTGCAGGAGAGTGAGCTGGAACGCGTGGGGGATACACGCACTCGCAAGGTTGATGTGCGGTTGGTGGCGGCCACCAACGAGAACCTCGAGGCGGCAGTGAAGGCGGGACGCTTTCGGGCAGACCTGCTTTACCGGCTGAACGTTTACTCGGTCACCGTGCCGCCGTTGCGCGAACGAATAGACGATATCCCCGAGTTGGTAAGCCATTTCATCGATAAGTACTGCGGCCTGCACGGTAAGCAGGTGGCCGGCCTGACTGACCGCGCCATGTCGTCACTGCGTGCCTACCAGTGGCCTGGGAATATTCGTGAACTGGCGAATATGATCGAGAGAGGGGTGATCCTCGCAGAGCACGGCGGGGAGATCGGCAGTGCGCACCTTTTTCCTCACCTGCAAGCGGCAGAGGATGCTGGCAATCACGCGCAGGTGGCGAGTCGATCTTTAGGTGCGCTCGCTGACAGTCTGCTGGAAGAAGGTTGTGGGCTGGGCGAGCTTGAACAACAGATGATAGCCCGTGCCATGGAGCGCACGGGCGGCAATGTTACCCAGGCGGCGAAGTTGCTGGGTCTGTCCCGGCCGACACTTGATTACCGTCTGAAAAAGGCCGCTTCCAGCTGAGTTTCACCGATGAAGTTCATTAAATAGTGAAATTCGTCTTCAGGTGGGTTCACCATATAGTGAAAATTAGGACCCGGAGGGCATTCTTCTGTAGGTCATAAATTATATAACTCACTATAATATATATATTTTTCCTTTTTGGCATGCGGATTGCTCTATTACATTTATCAAATAATGTATAAAGCAACCCGGAGCCACCCATGGCATCTGAATCGAACACCCGCAGCAATACGGGCGCGGGCAACTTTGCTGAACTGAAGCGCTATGTGCGCGTCCGTCAGGTCATCGACGACAAGTTCGTCGAATTTGATTTCGCCATCGGCGACCCCTCCCTCTATGTAGAACTGGTCTTGCCCAAGGCCGCTTTTGATGCTTTTTGTCGCCATAACAAAGTAGAAATAATGACCGAAGAGCAGGCCGCCGCAGTGGATGCGGATATGGAAAAGTGGCGCTACGGCGAAGAAAAACCAACCTCTTGAAAATAAACCCCAGCAATAGGTAATCCAATGAGTATTGAGATAAAAACATCAACACTGGAACCCATCCGGCACACCTTCGAGCATACCAAGCGCCGCTTCGGCGACAAGCCGGCGTCTCGCTACCAGGAGGCGAGCTACGACATCGCTCCGGAGAAGAACTTTCACTATCGTCCCATGTGGCAACCGGACAAGTTACTTAACGACAGCAGCCGCACGGCGATTGTGATGGAGGACTGGTACGCGTACCGCGACCCTCGCCAGTATTACTACGGTACCTATGTACAGGCGCGGGCCAAACTGCAGGAAGTGACCGAAAGTAACTACGCGTTCTTTGACAAGCGAGGCTTCGCGGATCGTATGAGCGACGAGGTGAAGGCAAAAATCATCCGCTGCCTCGTCCCCCTGCGCCACATGGAACTGGGCGCCAATATGAACAACGTATTGTGTTGCGCTTATGGCACCTCCACTGTGCTGACACAGGCCTTTCTCTACAACGGTATGGATCGACTGGGGATCGCCCAGTACCTTTCCCGCATCGGCCTGCTGCTGGATGGCAACTCCACCGATGGCCTGGCGAAAGCCAAGGAGCACTGGATGACTGACTCCGCCTGGCAGGGCTTGCGCCGTTACACCGAGAACACCCTGGTGGTGGAAGACTGGTTTGAGGTATTCATCGCCCAGGATGTCGTGCTCGATACCCTGATCTACGACCTGATGTATCGCCAGTTTGACGAGAAGATTACCGAGGAAGGGGGTTCTGATCTGGCGATGCTTATCGAATTTATGCAGGAGTGGCACAAGGATAACTCTCGCTGGGTGGACGCGACCCTTAAGAGCACAGTCGCTGAATCGGAGCACAACAAGGAACTGATAGGTCGATGGGTAGCGGATTGGCAGGAGAAGGCGGTCGCTGACATGGCCCCGCTGGCCGAGATCGCCGTTGGGGAAGAGGCGGTCAACGCCAGCGTCGAGGTATTGAACAAGCGACTGGCCAAGGCCGGCCTTTAATCGGGAGAGGGAATAATGTCAAAAGTATACATCGCACTGCAGGACAACGAGGAGTCTCACTATATTGTCGAGGCGATTGAGGAAGACAACCCGGACGTCACGGTGATTTACCAACCGGCCATGATCCGTATCGAATGTGAAGGCCACCTGGTAATCAAGCGTGAAACAGTGGAAGAAAAAATGGGTCGGGACTGGGAGATACCCGCATTGCACGTGAATCTCATAACCCTGGGTGGGAATGTCGACGAAGACGATGACCAGATCTCACTGACCTGGAACAACTAAGGAGGAATTATCATGACGTCCAAGAAACTGAATATGAAGGAAAAGTACAGTCTCCTCACGCGGGACCTGGAGTGGGAATACAGCTACAGGGATTACGAGGAGATCTTCAAGCAGGAGTCCTTCGAAGGTATCAAGATTACCGACTGGAGTAAGTGGGAAGACCCCTTCCGCCTGACCATGGATTCCTACTGGAAGTACCAGGCGGAGAAAGAGAAAAAGCTGTATGCGATTTTTGACGCCTTTGCGCAGAACAACGGCCAACAAAACGTCACCGATGCCCGCTACGTCAACGCAATCAAGCTGTTCCTCACCGGCGTATCGCCTCTGGAGTACCAGGCGTATAACGGCTTTGCCCATACCGGCCGCCAGTTCGGAGGAGTCGGCGCCCGGGTAGCCTGCCAAATGCAGGCTCTCGATGAATTGCGCCATGTACAGACTCAGATTCACGCCATGAGTCACTACAACAAGCATTTCGACGGCTTCCAGGACTTCCCCCACATGCACGACCGCGTGTGGTACCTGTCAGTGCCCAAGAGCTTCTTTGACGATGCGCGCAGCGCGGGCCCCTTCGAGTTTATGGTCGCGATTGGTTTTTCCTTTGAGTACGTGCTGACCAACCTGCTTTTCGTGCCGTTCATGTCCGGCGCTGCGTACAACGGCGATATGGCGACGGTGACCTTTGGTTTCTCTGCCCAGTCTGATGAAGCCAGGCACATGACCCTCGGCCTGGAAATTATCAAGTTTTTGCTGGAGCAGCACCCTGACAATGTGCCTATTGTGCAGCGTTGGATCAATAAGTGGCTGTGGCGCGGATATCGGGTGTTGACCCTGGTGGCCATGATGATGGATTACATGTTGCCGAATAAGGTGATGTCCTGGCAGGAGTCCTTTGAAGTTTACTTCGAGGAAGCGGCCACTTCCCTGTTCAAGGACCTGGCCAGGTACGGTATTGAGATGCCCGACTATGCGGCAGACGCTATTGCCGAGAAGGAACACCTCTCTCACCAGGCCTGGAGCATCTTCTATAACTACGGCCACGCAGCTGCCTTTCACACCTGGATGCCCACGGACCAGGAGATGGACTGGCTGTCGGAGAAGTATCCCAATACCTTCGACAAGTACTACCGACCGCGCTATGAAAAATGGCGTGAGATGGAGGAGGCCGGGGAGCGATTCTATAACCCTACACTGCCCATGCTGTGCCAGACCTGCCAGATTCCGATGGGCTTCACGGACATGGAAAACCCGACAATGACTTCCTATCGCCAGTCGGTTTATGACGGCGAGCGTTACAACTTCTGCTCCAATGGATGCAAGGATATCTTTGATTACGAACCGGAAAAGTATGTGCAGGCCTGGCTGCCCGTGCACCAGATATACCAGGGCAACTGCGGTGGTGCCGAGATGGAAGATGTTCTGGGGGAGTACTACCGTATCAATCTCGGAACAGACAATCTCGACTTTCACGGGTCGCCTGACGAGGCGCGATGGAACGCCTGGCACAACCTTCAGCCGGCTGAAGACAAACTCAAGAAGGCCAGCTGAGCGGTTGCTTAAAGGAGGAAATAATCATGTCAGTAGCAGCAATTACCGAAAACTATACGGGCGAGCGTCTGGACCGCCTGGAGAACTTTCACGGCAACCAGGTGATATATATTGGCTGGGACCAACACCTGATGTTCTGCGCTCCGGTGGCACTTGCACTGCCGCCGGATACGCTGTTCAGCACATTGCTGGAAGACGTTCTCCCGGGGGCTTTCAGTCAGCACCCTGACTTCGCTGCAGTGGACTGGGATGCGGTGGAGTGGCACCTGAACGGTGATGAGTTCAAGCCTCAACCGGGCAAGTCGCTCATCGAGCAGGGCGTGGACCACAAGTCCAGTATTCGCTTCAGTACACCGGGCCTTGATGGTATCAAGGGCTCGGGCAGCTGATGTCGCTGTTATATAGCAGGAAACAGACAATATGTATCAAGTAACTGTAGAACCTACCGGTGATGTCGTAGAAGTCGAAGAGGGTCAGACCATACTCGATGCGAGCCTGCGGCAGGGGGTGTGGCTTCCCTTCGCCTGCGGGCATGGGACGTGCGCCACCTGTAAGTGCCAGCTGGTCGAAGGTGAAGTGGATATTGGCAATGCCTCGCCGTTCGCCCTGATGGACATGGAGCGGGACGAGGGCAAGATCCTGGTCTGTTGCGCCATACCCGAGAGTGATCTGGTGATCGAGGCTGATATTGATGTGGACCCGGATTTTATGGGCTTTCCCGTCGAGGATTTCCAGGCCACTGTGGTGGCAATCGATGATCTGTCGCCGACTATCAAGGGGGTGCGTTTTGAGCTGGATCACCCAATCGAGTTTCAGGCTGGTCAGTACATCAACCTGAATATGCCTGGTGTGGAGGGCGCGCGGGCGTTTTCCATTGCCAACAAACCCTCTGACGCCTCAGTGCTGGAATTACACGTGCGGCGCGTCCCCGAAGGAGCGGGCACGGGTTATGTTCATGAACAGCTTAAAGTAGGCGACACCCTGCTGTTGTCCGGCCCGTATGGCCAGTTTTTTACCCGCAAATCTGCGCCTGAAGACCTGATCTTTATCGCCGGTGGTTCCGGGCTCTCCAGCCCCCAGTCCATGATTCTGGAATTGCTGGAGCAGGGAGATACGCGCAAGATTACCCTGCTGCAGGGCGCTCGCAACCTTTCTGAGCTTTACAATCGCGCGCTGTTTGAGCAACTTGCGCAGGAGCATGAGAATTTCACCTATGTGCCCGCTCTGGACAACCCGTTGCCTGAAGACCAATGGGAGGGATTCAGCGGTTATGTGCACGAGGCCGCAATTGACCATTTCGGCGGGCAGTTTGCCGGGCACAAGGCCTACTTATGTGGTCCGCCGCCCATGATCGACGCGGCGATCACCGCCCTTATGCAGGGGCGTCTGTTTGAGCGGGACATATATATGGAGCGCTTTCTCACCGCCGCAGACGGCGCCGAGGGGACGACCAAGAGCGCTCTGTTCAAGAAGATATAGTTGCATGAAGCATACCGTCAGGCTGGCTGATACAGGGGAAGCATTTTTCTGTCGGGAAGACCAGCACCTGTTGCAGGGCATGCAGAGCTTCCAGATCGGCAAGCCGATGCTGGACGCAATTACGGTGGGCTGCCGGGGTGGTGGTTGTGGTGTCTGCCGTATCAGGGTTGTTGAAGGTGACTATGAGGCAAAAAAAATGAGCCGCAAGCATGTCAGTGAAGCGGAGCAGGCCGCAGGCATTGTCCTGGCCTGCCGTGTCTTTCCGCGCTGCGACCTGCTGGTCGAAGTGCTGCCTGTATCGACATCAGTATGAGCCCCGAAGGAGCTTTAGCTGTGTCCAGCAAACGGCTGACAATGCACTATGGAGGCAGAATTGACGATTATTACCAGCGCGAATGCAAACGAGATTATCCTGCGTGCAACGCTCAGGGCGTCTGAACTGGGCGTTGCCGCATGCATCAGCATTGTCGATGCCGGGGCCCACCTGTTGGCGTTTCAGCGAATGGATGGAGCGAGCCTTGGCCCCGTGGATGTGTCCCAGCGCAAAGCCCGCACAGCGGTGTTATTCCAGATGCCCACTGGCGATTTCGGCAAGGTCATTGTTGACCACGGCCTCACGGGCATGGAATTGAGTAACGGCGGCCTTGCCGCTTTTCACGGCGGGCTTCCCATACTGGATGGCGACATAATGTTAGGTGCCATCGGCGTCTCGGGTGGTAGCGCGGAACAGGATCTTGATATAGCCCGCTACGCACTGGCCGGGCGTTAACTGCCAGGTGGCGGGTCACCCGCAGCCCGTTTGGCCAGGGCTAGGAGGGCTTGTAAGCAACCGCTTTGATTTCGACCAGTAAGTGCGGGTGCGGCAGTTGGTGCACCGCTACGGTGGTCCGGCTAGGTCCGTCGTAATCAAAATATTCACTGTAAACCTGGTTGTATCCACCGAAGTCGTTCATGTTGACCAGAAACGAGCTGATCTCAACGATGTCGTCAAGGTCTGCCCCGGCCTCTGCCAGGATATCGCGAATATATTCAATGACTGCCCGGGTTTGCACGCGGATATCCAGGTTGACCGTGCCCATCTCATCGACTTCGGCGCCCGCCAGCGAGTTATCTGGCCGTCTCGAACTGGTACCGGATACGAACAGGAAGTCCCCGGCACGTTTGAGGTGTGGAAAGGTACCGCGGGGTTGAGCTTTGCCTGGCACCACAGTTGCCGTTTCTTTCTTGATCATGTTGCGCAAATCCTCTCGTCATCAATCCCGGCCCTGCCTGTGCGTCGGCCACTGCCGCTTATACAGGATGGTCTTTATTTAACCGCGGCTTTAGCGTTTAAACTCGACGACGGCGCCACCGGCGCCATAGAGTGGGCCGTAGCCATGCACCACTGCACAAGAAAAAGTGCCTCCCATCGCGCCCAAAAGAAATGCAAAGTGTTTAAAGCCCATATCGACCCTGGCTTCCGCGGCATATGTCGGACACTGCTCACGCAGAGCTGCGAGGTCGCCCTGCTCCATAAGTGAAAGTATTTTCCGGTTCCACTGATCCTCAGACTCCGAGGCTATCCTGTCTTCTGCGATATCGATGTCATGACGGAAGTAAGAACCGGACAGGCCACCCACGCCGACAACGGCAATTCTCCTGCCCAGTGTTGCGGCCTGGTCGGCAGCGATGCGCCCTAATGACTCTGTCATTGACCAGTCGTGATAGACGTTGTTTGAAGTGATTGCCAGCGGAAGCTTGTTGGCCGGATTGAGCATTGTTGATGCCACGATCGTGCCGGTATCGATGGGGAATTTATCGTAATTGACGCCCTTGGACTTTATCCCGGTGTCATTCGTCGCGGCGATGGCGGCCTCGGCGAACTCCACGTCGATGGTGATATCAAACTGCAGGTCACCATATTCATGCCAGTTCTCGTCAACATGGATATCGCGCAGGTGGGGCCTTGCCTGCCAGAGCTGATCGAGAACGGCGATCCACTGTGTGGAATAAACCACTATGGTATCCGGCTTCGAAGCCGCCAGGGCTTCGCCAGCTCGCTCGAAGGCCTGCGCAAGTTCTGTCCAGGGAGGGTTGTGACGCGCAACCAGCGGCAGGGGGGAACCGGGCACCAGGAACGAGGATACGACTGTCATAACGCGGCTCCTGCGGCTTCCTGAGCCAGTCCCGACTTTATCAGGTTCCATTCCATTACCGCGTTCCCGGTGCCTATCACGGTGCCGTAGCCGTGCAGCTCACCCGGGATTTCCGGGTATCCCATGGCGGAGAACATCCAGGTGAAGGCGCCGGATTTAACCTCCGCAAACGCCTCGTCTATAAACTGCGGCAGTAGTCTGAACACTTCCTGTATTTTGCCCTGCCGCAACAGGTCGATCATGCGCATGTCCCAAAGGTAGCCAGCGTAATCATGCGGGTGCTCCTGCGCCATGTCTTCGGGGGGTACGGGCTCCTCTGAAAAGTGGAGATGGCAAAGCGTGTTGGAAGCGAGTAGCACTGCCCTGCGTCCCGTGCTTTCAATTGCATTCAGGGTGGCCTTGCCCAGCACGTCCATTTCCTCCAGGCCCTCTTCAGTAGTGAGGTAGTAGGGCGAGTTATTGGCGGAAATACCAACGACCGGAATATCCCACTGCGGCCTTATCATATGCAGCGTGGTGATGGTGCCGTAGTCTACGCGGAAGTTCGGGTTGCGCATCATCTTGGTGGTGAGCCCCATGCGTGACGCTTCGTCGCAGCAGGCCTCGGCCAGCTCAATATCTACATTCAGCTCGAAGGCGTAGCGGAACAGATTGGGAAATATCGGGTCAACGGATTTTCCACTCAGGTGAGGTACGCCAAGAAAATGATGTCCTTGCTGCGTGATCCAGTGCGGCGAATGCACCAGTAGTACATCGGGTTTCAGCGCATCCAGGCTGGTTCGGGCGCGCTCATAGGCCCATCTCAGCTGCTCCCAGCCGCCCTGCGAACGCGCTTCATTTTGTGGCGGGTTCTCCCCATAGACCAGGTGGGGGGGGGTGAGGTGCGAGATAGCCGGCTACTATTTGGCCTTTATTCATTCTGCTCCTCCTGGTTTTCTGCAAGTATCCGTCCGGTGATTTCAGCAGTGCGGCGTATATGTCGCTCATTGGCCGCACAGAGAGCCTCAATATCTTTTTCCAGAGCCGCATCGCAAATGGCGATATGTTCTTCATGAACATTGCGGCGATTGCTGCGGTCTATGCGTGCCATGTTGCGATAGCGTTTGTGTTGATCGTAAAGGATTTCATGGAAGCGCATCAGCCATGGGGAGCGGCAGCAGGATACCAGGGCCAGATGGAACTCCCGGTTACGTGACTCCCACTCCTGGATATCCGGGTCCGCATGGTTTTCGGCCTTGGTGAGGTGGTGAAAAGCGGCGACAACGCGCGACTCCCAGGCATCATCGCTGTTTTCGATACTCTCGGTAAGGGCCATGCCTTCCAGCACAACCCTCAGGTTGGTAATGTCCTTCAGTTCTTCCAACGACATATCCGCCACGCGAAAACCGCGTTGCCCCCTGACCTGAACGAAGCCATCCGCGCTGAGCCGGTATAAGGCCTCCCGTAACGGGGTGGCCCCCACCGCATAGGTGCGTTTGAGTAACTCTATACCCAGTTTTTCACCGGGTTCGAATTTGCTGTGGACGATGTCTTCTCGCAAGCGTGTATAGGCCTGATCCGTTAGCGTTTTTGCTTCCATGGGCTGTGCTCGTGTTCGGTTTTTGGGCTAAGGGCAAAGTCAAACTACCGCGAGTAGTCAGAATAGCGGTCAACTGGAGAACTTACTAAAAATTTCTTAGATCTAGTCGATATTAAAACTAAATATATATAAAACTAAATAATATCGATAAAAAGTTGTTGGCTATCAAAATATAATCTATCGTTAATCCATTCAAATATCGATAAAAAGATAATTCATATAGATCCGCTAAAGCCGGATTAACCTCGCAGGAGATAATAACCATGAGAAAAGGTGTAATGCGTCCAGGTCATGTGCAGCTGCGTGTACTGGATATGGAGGAGGCAGTAGTCCATTACCGGGATCGCCTGGGACTGATTGAAGTTAACCGCGATAGCCAGAACCGGGCCTACTTCAAGGGTTGGACCGAGATTGATTCGTTTTCAGTGGTGCTGCGTGAGGCAGATGAGCCGGGAATGGACTTCATGGGCTTCAAGGTCACCACGCCGGATGTGCTGGAAGAGCGCAAGCAGGAACTGATCGAATACGGTTGCAGCGTGGAGGTCATTCCCGCGGGTGAACTGGATGGCTGTGGCGAGCGGATTCGCTTCGATTCGCCCACCGGGCACTACTTCGAGCTCTATGCAGAGAAAGAGCAGCCCGGGAAGTGGGGTATCTCTCCCAAAAACCCGGATGCCTGGCCTGAAGAACTGAAAGGCATGCGGGCCACTCGCTTCGACCATTGCCTGCTGTACGGAGACGATATAGACGGCACTGCAGACCTGCTGCAGAAAGTGCTGGGTTTCCAGCTGTCAGAGCAGGTTGTCGACCAGGAGAGCGGCACCCGTGTGGCAGCCTTTCTGACGGTGTCCACCAAGGCTCACGACATTGCTTTTGTGCGCCACCCTGAGAAGGGCAAGTTTCATCACGCCTCGTTCTGGCTCGATACCTGGGAAGATGTGTTGCGTGCTGCAGACCTGATCTCCATGCACGATATTTCGCTGGACATAGGACCCACTCGCCACGGGCTGACGCATGGTCAGACCATCTATTTCTTTGACCCATCCGGCAACCGCAACGAGGTGTTCTGTGGTGGCGATTACACCTACCCGGACCATCCCGTGGTGACCTGGGATGCAGAGCAGATAGGCAAGGCGATCTTCTACCACGATAGGGTGCTGAACGAAGCCTTCCTGGGTGTAGTGACCTGATGATGGCACTGGCTCAAAGGACAACGGAAGGCGCAGACATGAGTGACGTTAAGAACTTTATTAATGGGGAGTATCGGGTCTCCTCTGGCGGCAAGGTCTTTGACAATATCAATCCTTGTACGGGAGCGCTGATTGGTACTGTTCAAGAGGCGACTTACGAGGACGTGGACGCTGCGGTACAGGCCGCTAGAGACGCCTTGTCAGGCCCCTGGGGCAAGATGAGCGACGCCGAACGCGGCGAGATCCTGCACGCGATTGCTGATGGTATAGATCGGCGCTTTGATGAGTTCCTGGCGGCAGAGTGTGCAGACACAGGCAAGCCATTCAATATCGCCAGCCATATTGATGTTCCCCGGGGCGCGGCAAATTTCCGTGTATTTGCGGATGCGGTTAAAAACGTTGCAACCGAAGCCTTTCAGATGGCAACGCCCGATGGCAACGGCGCCTTCAACATGGCGGTTCGCAAACCCAAGGGCGTGATTGCCGTTATCAGTCCCTGGAATCTCCCTCTACTACTGATGACCTGGAAAGTCGGGCCGGCACTGGCCTGTGGTAACACCGTTGTGGTCAAGCCTTCTGAGGAAACGCCTACTACTACCTCCCTTCTGGGTGAAGTGATGAATGAGGCCGGCGTGCCTCCTGGCGTCTTTAACGTGGTCAATGGGTTCGGCCCGGAGTCTGCCGGGGCATTTTTAACCGAACACGCTGAAGTCGATGCTATTACGTTCACCGGTGAAACCCGTACCGGCGAGATTATCGTGCGGGCAGCAGCAAAGGGCCTGCGCGATGTATCCATGGAGTGCGGTGGTAAGAATCCCGCGCTGGTGTTCGCCGACTGCGACATGGACAAGGCAATCGAGGGAACCCTGCGTTCAGTTTTTGCCAACTGCGGCCAGGTATGCCTGGGTACAGAGCGGGTGTACGTGGAGCGTCCTATCTTCGACGAGTTCGTATCACGGCTTGCGGAGGAAGCAGGGAAATTCACGCTTGGCCCACCAGAAGACAAGAACACCGATATGGGGCCACTGGTCTCCCACGAGCACCAGAAGAAAGTTCTCTCATACTATGACTTGGCGGTTGCTGAGGGCGCCAATGTGGTGCTTGGCGGAGGGGTTCCCGATATGGCGGAAGAGTTTTCTGGCGGCGCCTGGGTGCAACCCACAATCTGGACCGGCTTGGCTGACGATGCACGGGTAATCAAAGAAGAAATTTTTGGTCCCTGCTGTCATATCCGCCCCTTCGACACAGAGGAAGAGGCAATCAGGTTGGCGAACGATACCGCCTATGGCCTGGCAGCCGCTATATGGACGGAAAATACCTCTCGCGCACTGCGCGTTTCCACGCAGATCAACTGTGGTGTTGCCTGGGTTAACAGCTGGTTCCTGCGTGATCTGCGTACCGCATTTGGCGGGGCCAAGGAGTCCGGTATGGGCCGTGAAGGGGGAGAACACTCGCTGGAGTTCTATACCGAATTGCAGAACATCTGCATCAAAATTTAATTACTGGACCTGGAAAAAACATGAGCACATTGAGTAATGAAGTTGTCGCGCAGTTGGCGGAGCACCTGGAAAACGCCGAACTGGAAGCGCGCGACGTCACCAAAATTACCGACGACCACCCTGATATGGATTTTGAGGATGCCTACAACATCCAGTGGGAAATTCGCCGCCGCAAGGAGGCCAGGGGGAACAAAATTGTCGGCATGAAGATGGGCCTCACTTCCTGGGCAAAAATGGCGCAGATGGGCGTTGAAGAACCCTGCTACGGGTTCCTCGCTGACTATTTCAGCTCGCCTGATGGCGCCGCTATTGATACCTCAAAATTGATCCACCCGAAGGTGGAGGCGGAAATCGCCTTTGTGACCAAGGCGCCGCTAAAGGGCCCGGGCATTCACGTGGCGGATGTGATCGCCGCTACCGACTTCGTATTGCCCGCCGTGGAAATTATCGACTCGCGCTATCGCGACTTCAAGTTCGATATCAAGAGCGTGGTTGCGGACAACAGCTCTTCATCGCGTTTCGTTACCGGCGGTCGCAGTCTGCCGATAGATCATATGGATTTGCGCACAACCGGCGTAATACTGGAGAAGAATGGCGAGATCGTGGACATGTCTGTAGGCGCCGCCGTGCTGGGCGATCCGGCGGCCAGTGTCGCCATGCTGGCCAATATGCTGGGTGAGCGGGGTGAAGAGATTCCGGCCGGCACCTTCGTTATGACCGGCGGGGTGACAGCCGCGGTGGCAGTAGAAGCCGGTGACAACATCACTGTGCGCTACCACGAAATGGGATCGATCAGCATGAGGTTCGTCTAGCGTGACTGCGCTGCTGACGACCTGTTGGGAATCGCGATGATCACAACCGTTATCGAAAGGCTTCACCGCGGGCAGCGCAATGCGCTGCTTGCTTTACTGTTTCCCGCGCTCATTGTCGCTTGCGAGGCGCCGCTCGACCTGGAGCAGGTGGAAGCCGAGCACGCGCGTGATTTTCGGCGCTACGACATGCTGCAGGCAGCGGCTCACAGTGGTGAGCAGGTGGTCGTAGTCAGTTCAGTGGGTGCAATTGTTAGTTCAGCCGATGGCGGGGTGACCTGGCAGCGTAGCGAATTAGCGGGTCGTCCCCCACTGATCGACGTCACTGCCTGTCCCTCTGGCGACTTTTTTGCCCTGGACGCCGAGCGCCGTGTGTGGCGTCAGTCGGCCGCGGGTGATTGGCAGTCTTCCTCCATCGATACAGCAGAAAACACCCTGTCCATTCATTGCGCGCCAGGCGGCAGACTGTGGGTGTCGGCCAGCTTCGGCACGCTTTTCTGGGCAGAGGATGAGATGCAGCAATGGAACGAATTCAGCCTGTACGAGGACCTGCAATTTACCGCAGTACGTTTTCTCGACGAGATGAACGGCTTCGCATTGGGCGAGTTCGGCATGGTCATCGTCTCGCAGGATGGAGGCGATACCTGGGAGCAGCGCGAACCGATTCCCAACGAATTCTATCCTATGGCTGTTGACTTTCTGGACATCAACACCGGCTGGGCCGGCGGCCTGGATGGCGTGATCTGGCAGACCCTGGACGGTGGCAACAGCTGGCAGCGTCAGCAGTCCGTAACGTCCGCGCCTATCTATAACATCCATGCGGATGAGCATGGCGTTTTCGCAGTGGGTGGCAGTGCCAAGCTGGTGGAGTTGCGTGACGGCGGGTGGCAGAACTTTGATGGCGCTCCAGAAGTGCTGGCGTTCATGCGTGGACTGGATGCGCTTGATGACGGATCCCTGCTGGTTGCGGGTGGTGGCGGCACACTGGCGGTGATCCCACTGTCCGGCCGCGACTCCTGAAACGGATAATATAGGTATCTATAAGTGAAACAAGATAGCGTACTCAGTCGGTTTTTCAGGATGATAGAGGTCTTTGTCTTCTATCACCCCAAGAGTTTCCTCTCCGTCATTCTGCTGGCAACCGTTTTTTTCGCCAGTCGCATTCCCTACCTGGAAATGTATTCCAACTTTGCAGACCTGCTGCCCCAGGAGCACCCCTATATCCAACTGCACAATGACGTAAAGGATACCTTTGGCGGAGCGAACAACGTGGTAATCGCCATATCTGTGGAGGAGGGCGACATATTCAATTCCGACACGCTGTCGCGCATCCACAGTCTCACCCTGGGTGTTGACTCCCTGCCGGGCGTGAACCATAACCTGGTGCGCAGTCTGACCCACCGCACGGTCCGCAAGACCTGGCTGACCGAAATGGGCAATATGAATTCGCAGGCCTATTACGACCCGCTTTATCCGGATATGAGTGAGGAGAAGCTCGCACAGCTGCGCCTGGACGTAATGGCCAATCCCACCGTCTACGGCCTGCTGGTTTCACCAGACCTCAAATCTGCGCTTATCCGTGGCACCTTTAACGAGGGCCAACTGGACTATGTGGAAATTTTTCGCCAGCTTGGACAGTTAAAAGTAGAAGTAGAACAGGTGCGCGAAGGTGATGCAGCGCCACCCGTTCATATCTATGCCACGGGGCAGCCGGTACTCATGGGTTGGGTGTACAGCTACCTGGGCCAGATTATGCAGATATTCTTCCTGACGCTGGCTATCCTGCTCGCACTCCTGGTGGCGTACTTCCGCACACGAGGTTACGGCATCCTGCTGCCACTGATCGGGGTATTGGTTTCCGCTACCTGGGGCCTGGGTATTGTCTCGCTGCTGGGATACAACCTGGACCCACTGACCCTGGTTATTCCCTTCCTGATTACCGCACGGGCAATGTCCCATGGTATCCAGCTGGTGGAGCGCTATTACGTCGAAGCGCATCACGCGAAGGATAACCACGATGCGGCACGCAGAACCTTCGAGACCTTGTTTCGCCCGGGCACCCTGGGCATTGTTTCCGACGCGGTTGGCCTGCTGCTGATTTCCCTGGGATCCTCGCCGATAAACGTCAAGCTGGGAATCTACGCGTCCATCTGGGCCGGCACGGTGGTTATCACTGTGTTGATGACGGTGCCGCTGGTCCTGTCCCTGCTGCCACTGAGTAAAGTAAGTGGAGACGCAGCGGATGCCGCACAGCAGGGTATATTCGCGGCACTGGCGCGCTTCGTTACCAGTCGTGGGGGATCCCTTGCAGTGCTGTTGCTGGCGCTGCTGGTGTATGTGGGCGGTGGTGCACTCAGCTCTCGCGTGCAGATCGGGGAGTCAGAGCCGGGTTCACCTATTCTCTACCCGGATCACGACTACAACGTGTCGTCCAAGAATATCAACTCCAACTTCCCGGGTTCGGAGGAAATGTATGTGGTTGCCCATACGGATGAGCCTGGCGGAATAAAGCGCCCGGAGGTATTGCGCGCGCTGCAGGATTTCCAGATCCATATGCTGAAAGACCCTGCAATGGGCGGTACCAAGGGCATGCCCGACCTGGTGAAGCAGGTAAATCGAATCCTCCATAACGATGATCCGCGCTGGGCAGTGATCCCGGATGAGGGGAGCTATGTGGGTGGCCTGATGTTCGCCTTCATGGCCTCCAGTCCCATTCCCGGCGCGCTCAAGGAATTTGTCGATACCGATGACCAGACCGCGAACCTGGTGTTTTTCTACAAGGATCACAAGGGTGAAACATTGCGGCGCGCAATCCATATGGCAAAGGAGTGGATCGACGATCCGGCCAATCAGGTGGAGGGTCTCGAAATGCGCCTGGCCGGTGGTCCCATCGGGGTCACTGCAGCCATCAATGAGGCGGCATTCCAGAGCAATATAGTGATTATTCCCGCGGCCATGGCGCTGATTTTCCTGTTCGTCACTCTCTTCTACTGGTCGCTACACGCCGGTTGGCTGATGTTCATGGTCATGACGTTCTGCACCGTGGCCACCTATGCCTACATGGGTATCGTCGGCATCGGTATCGACGTGAATACCGTACCGATTATTGCGGTGGGTATCGGTGTGGGGATTGACTACTCCATTTACATGATGGATCGGATACGGGAAGAGACCGCCAGGGCAGACGGT
The DNA here is from genome assembly GCF_002866825.1 of Pseudohalioglobus lutimaris. Lineage (GTDB taxonomy): Bacteria > Pseudomonadota > Gammaproteobacteria > Pseudomonadales > Halieaceae > Halioglobus > Halioglobus lutimaris. The sequence goes on from NZ_PKUS01000040.1 coordinate 37,489, forward strand.
GATCTCGGCGTGGGGATTCGCCACTCGATTGCCACTACTGGCAAGGCCATCGCTTTCACGGCTACAGCCTTGATCGGCGGCATTGTCATGTGGGCCTTTGTTTCCGATCTGCGCTTCCAGGCCGATGCGGCACTGCTTCTGGTAGTGATGCTTGTCCTCAATGCATGGGCTGCTGCAAACCTGGTGCCCGCCTGGATAGTTCGATTCAAACCTGGGTTTATTGTCGACGCGGAATTGCTCGATGATGAAATTAAAGAGATTCATGCAAAGCCGGTTGGGGCTTAACAAACGTGAATAAGTTGTCCAGAGGGGAATCCGGGCGACTTCACATTAACACCTGAAAAGGGGAATCATATGAGAAGTATAAGCAAGATTCTGACTGCCCTGGGCGGTACCGCTGTTGTTGCTGGCTTTGGTGTCGCCACAGTAGCGAATGCGCAGGACGAGGAATGGGATACGGCTGGATTTGTGGAGAATGCGACATTCTACCGCGACGGCCATGGTATCTCGAAATCCCGCAATACCGGCCAGTTTGAATTCAGTAAGGATTTCGGCAGAAAGTTCGGGATGAATAGTTTCCGTGTCAGCGGCACCCTGCGGGCTACCTACGATGCTGTCTATGACCTCAACGATGATGAGTACGGAAAAAATGCCGGTGGCTCACGGAGCTTCCAGAACTTCGGTAGCACCACCGCGCAGGCTATCTACGGTGGCAACGGTAATTCTCCCTGGGGGCAATCGATTCTGGGAAATGGCGGGCCTCCCGGCGCTGTCCCCCCCGGTTTCCTGTTTGACGTGAGTCGTAATCCCAACGAGGGTTTGAAGGTTCTCGGTGAGGACATGCACGATCCAATGGGTGGTGTGACTATCGGTGTGCCGGTGCGTCCCTGTGATAAAGACAGTCGTGGTTGTGGGCTCAAGGATTACATGGACCACGACACCAATGACTTGCGGTTCCCGGAGTTCAATGATCAGCTGGACTTCATTCGCGAACTGTACGTTGAGGGCAGCGTACCCACGGGCGACATGTCCGAGTGGTTTTTCCGCGTTGGTAAGCAACAGGTGGTGTGGGGCCGTACTGACCTGTTTCGGGTGCTTGACGTGATCAACCCCGTGGATTTCTCACGCCACAATATCTACGACGAACTGGAAGATATTCGTATTCCCCAGTGGATAGCTACAGCGGAGTATCGTTGGGGTGCCACCGAGATGTTTGAGGACCTCAACCTGCAAGCGGTGTGGAACTTCGATGAGTTCCGTCCCAACGCTCTTGGGCAGGGCGGTACGCCGTACTCCATCCTGGATGCGGGTTCCTTCTTCCGGGCGATGAACAACTGTTGGGAAAACGGTTGTACCGTTTCAAACTTCGTGCCGGCCGGCGCCATTGGTCTGGACGATCCTGGTCTGATCTCCGCAGATTTCGCACCCGGCGTTATCGGTATACGCAAGGTGAATCTGCCTGACGGCCACGACCAGGGCGGAATCAAGTTGGAGGGTGTCTACAAAAGCGTGGGCTTCTCGCTCAACTACTATCATTACTACCAGCAGTTGCCGGTACTGCGTGGTGACATCCAGTCCACCAACGCCTTTACCGGCGAGGTTGCCGACTGGAGTCACCTCATTGCCTTTGACATCGACTTCCCGGAAGTAGACCTGATCGGCGGTTCACTGGACTTCTATCTAGACTCGATCAAGACCGTGTTCCGTGTCGAGACGACCTATACGCAAGGTGAAGAGTTCGCCAACACCCTGGAAGCGGACCTGTACTCCGATTCAGACGTGTTCCGCTGGGTGTTGGGTGTGGACCGAAATACGTTCATCCCCTTCCTCAACAAGAACCGGGCCTTCCTGATTTCCGGTCAGGTTTTCGGGCAGCACCTTCTGGATCATGAAACCGCTAGAGCCCCACTGGGCGAAGTGGGTATGCCCGACTGGGAGGACAACTACATCATGACTTTGCTGGTCAAGGGCTGGTACAAGTCTGACACCATCAGTCCCCAGGTCATCGTTGCTTATGATTATGAGGCTGAGGCCGGGACATTCGCGCCATCCGTCGATTGGTTGATCAATGATAACTGGCGTCTCATAGTGGGCTTCAATATCAAGTTTGGTGATGGTATGGGTGACCAGGAGTTTGACGATTGTCGTACCTGCAACCCCTTCCCACCCTTCACCGCGACCCCGGCCCATGCTGATCCTATGCAATCCGGCTCAGTGGGTCTTAGCGGTGTTCAACCCCTTGGGCGCTTCCGTTCCGGCCCATTGGGTAGTGCCAGCGAGGAAGACGAGTTCCAGGTCACACTGCGCTACCGCTTCTAAACAAGATAACAATCAGGAGATATGACAATGATGAAAAGAACACTTGTGAGCATCGTGTTGGCGTCGTCCCTAGGGGCAGGCCTTACTCACGCTGTGACGCTGGAAGATGTCGAAAACTCGTTCTACCCCTACCGCGATGGAGGGCCCTCATCGCCAGGGCTTGATGTGGGTATGACTATTAACGCAGGCAATGTGGCCCAGTTCCAGGATGTTCTGGATGAGGCTGTGTTTGAGCAGATCAAGGATGGTTGGTTTGAGATGAAGGTTGGTGAGACAACTTCATTCGACCTGCACCCTAACTATGTCGAAGCGACCCGCAAAAGCGTGGGGCAGGTTACGCTTGGGGAAAAGCTGGGGCAGATCAACGGCTTCGTGGCAGGCCGTCCCTTCCCCGAGGAGCCCAGTGCAGATGATCCACGGGCCGGTGAGAAGCTGGCCTGGAACTACAAGTACGGCTACAACTGGGGCGATAACGCAGCCATCTCACCATTCTACTGGCGCTACCGCGACATGGATTCAGGTAAGGTGGAGCGCACCCTGAAATTCAGCTTCCACTTCCTGAACTACAAGCATCGCGTTAACCAGGAACCGGTGCCGGAGTTCGCCGACAACCCTTCCGACCTGTTCCGCGCGATCTATGTACAGGTGCTGGAGCCCTTCGATGTGAAGAACACCCAGCTGTTGATTCAACGCGCCTCTGATGATGTCAAACCCGATAACACCTGGCTCTACCTGGGGTTTCAGCGCCGGGTGCGCCGTCTCGCTTCGGGCCAGATCACTGACTCTTTCCTGGGTGCGGACCTGATGATCGAGGACTTTGAGGGTTACAACGGGCGTATCTCCGATATGAACTGGACCTACAAGGGCACCAAGAACGTATTGCTGCCATTTTATAACCACAACGATCTTGAGCTGGCTACCGATCTGGTGGAGAGCGACGGATACCAGTTTGTAGATTTTGCGGGCAAGGGTGGCTGTTACCCCAACATCACCTGGCAACTGCGTAAGGTGTACGTACTCGAAAATGACCCGATCGACGATAATCACCCGATCAGCAAACGAGTGCACTATATCGACGCCCAGACTTTCACCATCCCACGCACTCTCGTGTACGACCGCAAGGGCGACCTCTGGAAATCGTTCATAATCGGGCAGGCCCATCCGGACCATCACATGGCGAAGAACAAAGGGACCGGCGTTTCTATTGACGACTCTTTCTCTATGGTCGATGTACAGGCAGGTCACTGCACCACCGGCCAGTTCAAGGGGCAACTCGATCCTGGATTGAATCCGCCCAAGTTGTTTACAGTCCAGAATATGCGGGCCAAGGGCCGCTAGGTCTCTCTGAGTGTTGGCCAGCGCCTCTCCCTGTCGTTTTGGTGGGGCGAGTGCTGGCCCTTTTTTTTAAGGTAGATATTTCGATGCCAGAATCAGTAGATGTAAAACTCTTTTTCAATTTTCGCAGCCCATATTGCTATATCGCCTCGAAGACGCTTTTCCAGATTTATGATGACTATCACGCCACGCTGGTGTGGCGTCCGCTGGGAGGATGGTCCGGCCGCTCCTCGCCGGACAGGGCAAAGGTAAAAGTACCTCTGACCCGGCAGGATGTTCGTCGCATCACGCAAAAAATGGGCATCCCGATGAATCCACCGCCCATTACCACTGATCCTACCCTGGCGGGTGCCGCCTCCCTGTTGGCAGAAGAGCAGGGTGTGCTGCGCCAATGGATTGTTGAAGTGATGCGCGCGGAATGGGCGCTGGGCCTGGATATTGGCGAGGAGCAGGTGCTGTTGGATGTGGGGGAAAAGATCGGCTTGGAACGATCGAGCCTGCAGGAAGCCTTCGTTAATCCGGACTACCTGCAGCAGTTGGAAAGCAACTGGACAGAAGCACAGAACCTGGGCCTCATCGGCGTGCCCAGTTTTCAGGTAGGCGAGGAACTGTTCTGGGGTTCAGATCGCATTGAGTATGTACTCGATCACCTGAATGAGCTGCGCCTGCGCAGAATTTAGGATGCTGGAACTCTACACTCATCCCATGTCACCCTGCGCACAGAAAGTACGTATTGTGTTGGCAAAGACGGGGCAAGATTGTCCGCCACCTCCATTGAAGCGATGATTAACCTGTATCAGCGCACAGACTGCCCTTTTTGCTGGAAGATCCGCCTGGCACTAGCGGAGCTGTCTGTGCCCTATGAGATAGTGAACACTAGCCTTGGTGAAGTGCATCCTGAGGTGCAGCGGCTGAGCCCGACTGGAACCGTTCCGGTATTGGTTGACGGCGAGGTGGTGATCTGGGAGTCGGGTGTGATCCTTGAGTACCTGCACACGAAGTTTCCGGCGAGTAAACTGATGCCAGTCTCCCCCGCCGCAGGTGCCCATGTCCGCTCGCTTCACGCCTACTCGGATAAGTGTGTGGGCCCCGCTCTGCGCGACCTGGTGTTTGAGAAACGCTCCCGGCCGGCAGAGCTATGGGATACCCAGTTGATAGCCGACAGCGAGCAGCGTTGGCAGCAGTGCCAGGGTTATCTGGAAGCACAGCTGGGTAGCTCGGTGTTTTTTGGTGGCCCGGCGTACAGCGCCGCCGATTGCGCGCTGGCCGCCCGCTGTGGCGTCGCAGAAGCCTATGGCACAGGGGTAGGGGGCAGTTACCCGGCTCTGCTACGCTGGTATGAACGGATAAAATCCCGGGACTCCTGGTTGCAGGCCTTTCCCAGGTCATTTATCGGCAGTCGGGAATAGACAACTATTTGAACCGGTTAATACCGCAGGGGCGTGTAAGATTGCGCCCTGCATTTCAGGAGGTAGTGAACAGGATGATGGAACAGTCGAAAATCGATGCCCTCGGGGACGAACTCTATGCAGCTCTGCGTGGCTGCTCAACATTGTTGCCGTTGACTGACAGGGAGAGTGATATCCAGATCGAGGATGCCTATCACATCAGCCAGCGTATGGTCAGCCTCCGGGTTGAGCGGGACGGCGAAAAAATCGTCGGCAAGAAAATCGGTGTGACCAGCAAGCCGGTGCAGGAGATGCTGGGCGTGTTCCAGCCGGATTTTGGTTTCCTCACTGACGCCATGGAGTATCCGGATGCCGCAGAGATTCCCATCGCAGGCCACCTTATTGCCCCCCGTGCTGAGGGCGAGATCGCCTTTCGCTTGAAAAAGGACCTGGTTGGCCCCGGCGTGACCGAGGCCGATGTGCTCGATGCCACAGAGACCATTATTCCCTGTTTCGAAATCGTCGACTCGCGCATTGATGACTGGAAAATAAAGATAGAGGATACCGTGGCAGACAACGCCTCCTGCGGTGTCTATGTGCTGGGCAAGAACGAGGTAGACCCTCGCGACTATGACCTGCCCAACCTTAAGATGACCGTTTATAAGAACGGCGAGGTACACTCCGAGGGTATGGGCAGTGCTGTGCAGGGTAACCCGCTCACTGCCGTAGCCTGGCTGGCCAATACGCTGGGTGAATTCGGTATTCCTTTCAAGGCCGGTGAAGTGATTCTCTCGGGCTCGCTGGTGCCGCTGATTCCGGTGGTGGCTGGCGATGAAATGTCGCTGGAGATCGAGGGTATCGGTGGCTGTAGCTGCAAGTTCGTCTAGCGCTATGCTATATGGGCTGACTCTGCGAAGGTCCGCCGGCCATCAGATGAGAGGGCCGGCACAGCGCAACCGCGATTGAAGCAGCAAGAAAATTTTCAAGTACTCAAAGAGACAAGACATGAGCAACAAAATCAAAGCGGCCATCATCGGCCCCGGTAATATCGGCACCGACCTGCTGATGAAGGCGAAACGCAGTGAGTTCATTGAGCCCGTGTGGATGGTGGGTGTAGACCCCGAATCCCCCGGCCTCGCCAGGGCGGCGGAGATGGGGCTTAAAACCACGTCAGAGGGCGTGGACGGCATGCTGCCTACCATGAAAGAGGACGGCGTACAGATCTGCTTCGACGCCACCTCCGCATACGTGCACGCAGAGAACAGCCGCAAGGTCAACGAGCAGGGCGCGGTGATGATCGACCTCACGCCTGCCGCCATCGGTCCATTTTGTGTGCCACCCGTTAACCTTACCGACGCCGTGGCGGCTCAAGCCATGAACGTCAACATGGTCACCTGCGGTGGCCAGGCTACCATCCCGATGGTGGCAGCGGTAAGCCGGGTGCAGGAAGTGACCTACGGCGAAATTGTCGCCACGGTCAGCTCCAAGTCCGCCGGACCCGGTACCCGCAAGAATATTGATGAGTTTACCCGCACCACTGCTCGCGGTATTGAGAAGGTGGGCGGCGCTCACACCGGCAAGGCGATCATTATTATCAATCCCGCCGAGCCACCGTTGATGATGCGCGACACCGTGCATTGCCTGACCCATGACGACCCGGATCAGGAAGCCATCACCCGGTCAGTACATGACATGATCGCCGAGGTGCAGAAGTATGTGCCCGGTTATACGCTGAAGAACGGTCCGGTATTCGACGGCAAGCGGGTGTCCATTTATATGGAGGTGGAAGGCCTGGGTGATTTCCTGCCCAAGTATGCGGGTAACCTGGACATTATGACGGCGGCGGGATTGCGTACTGCGGAAATGTACGCGGAGGAAATACTGGCCGGGAATTTTAAACCTGTAGCGGCGTGATGTTTAGAGTCGTGGTGCTGTAGAGCATGCACCAGGACTGTGCGAGGCATGGATGCCGAGCCCAAGCCTACATGGATGTATTTACGGCGGGTCCTGGTGCGTGCTCTACAGCACCGTGACATCGCCTGTTGCGAAACGAAGAGAGTTAACGTAATGAATCTGCAAGGAAAGAAAATCACTGTTCACGATATGTGCCTGCGCGACGGCATGCACCCGAAACAGCACCAGATCACTGTTGAGCAGATGGTGACCATATCCAAGGCGATGGACGACGCGGGTGTGCCGCTGATTGAAGTGACCCACGGCGACGGACTGGGTGGTACCTCGGTGAACTATGGCTTCCCCGCCGCCAGCGATGAGGAGTACCTCAGTGCGGTATGCAAGGAGATGAAAAATGCCAAAGTCTCAGCATTGCTGCTGCCCGGTATTGGTACGGTCGATCACCTGAAAATGGCGGTGGACTGCGGTATCTCCACCATCCGTGTGGCCACCCATTGCACCGAGGCGGATGTGTCTGAACAGCACATCACCATGGCGACCAGTATCAAGGGTCTTGATACGGTTGGCTTCCTGATGATGGCGCACATGATCGAGCCCGAAGAGCTGGTGGTGCAGCTCAAGCTGATGGAAGACTACGGCGCCAACTGCGTCTACATCACCGACTCTGCCGGTTACATGCTGCCCGATGACGTGACCTCGCGCATCGCCCTGGCGCGTGCCGAACTCAAGCCGGAAACAGAGTTGGGTTTCCACGGCCACCACAACCTCGCCATGGGCGTGGCCAATTCTGTCGCTGCGGTAGCGGCGGGTGCCAACCGCATTGACGGTTCGATGGCCGGCCTGGGTGCCGGGGCGGGCAATACGCCGCTGGAAGTGTTCATTGCTGTCTGCGATCGCATGGGTATTGAAACCGGCGTTGATACGTTCAAGGCTATGGATATTGCCGAGGACCTGATCGTGCCGATGATGGATCATATGGTGCGTGTTGACCGGGATGCGCTAACCCTGGGTTATGCGGGCGTTTACTCCTCCTTCCTGCTGTTTGCGAAGCGCAGTGCCGAGAAGTACAACCTGTCCAGCCGCGACATCCTGGTGGAACTGGGCCGGCGCCGCACGGTGGGTGGCCAGGAAGACATGATTGAGGACCTGGCTCTGGATATGGCGAAGGAGCGTGGGACCATCTGAGTCGTGGGCTGAAGTGAAGGGGTAGACGGTTACAGTCTGCTCCGATTGACCGGGCGTGCTGGTAACAGGTGGCGGCGGGCCCGGAATCTTTTCTCGGAACGCCCGCCGGGGCCATAGCCTGCTGCCAAAAGGACCCAGTTTATGAGCCAAACCAATCAAGACAGCGGTCCGGTAACTATCTCGATTTCTCGACGGGTGATCCCGGGGAAAGTACTGGAATACGAGCAATGGGTACAGGGCATCACCGCCGAGGCGGTTAAATTTCCGGGTCACATGGGTGTTAACGTTATTCGTCCGACACCACCCTCCACCGAGTACGTTACCATCTTTCGCTTTGACACCTATGAACACTCCAAAGACTGGGAGGAGTCCGCCACGCGCGCTGAGTGGCTGGCGCGCCTGGCAGGCATCACCGAGGGAGAAGACGCCGTAGAGAAGGCCACCGGCCTGGAGTTCTGGTTCAGCCTTCCCGAACTCCCCGCGGCCCATCCTTCTCCGCACAAGATGGCCCTTGTACTGCTGGTGGTAGTCTTCGTGTTGGTATTGGCGATCAACCTGTTGCTGGGGCCGCTGCTGTCAGACTGGCCAATGGCCATACGGGTATTCATTGGCGTATTTTTGCAGGTCATGTTGATGACCTATTTCGTCATGCCGAGGGTAACGCGGCTGCTCAAGTCCTGGTTGTATGGATAAGCGTGCCAGTAGCGCAACTGATTGAATGATTCACAAGTATCGGAGCTGCTCCATGCAAAAACTGGCTTTTAGACTTCTATCAATGGTTGTTTTTGCAGGTGCGGTGGGTGCGTCAGCGCAGGAAGCGCCGGCTTTGGCAGCGGAGTTTTCACCGGTGCTGGTAGACGGTGATAGCCCATTGCTTAAATCCGGAGCGACCGTTGGTTCCGATAACGTCGATCAATACAGTCCGTGGCTGGATGAGGTCGTTGCCGAGCGAATTCGAGCCGGCGATTTTCAGTTAACGCTGGGGCCGGGCCTGAAGTTCCCTACTCATCCTCGCTATATTCAGGCCACTGAGCGCCATGCCGGTGAACCCGATCTCGATTCGGAGCCGGGTGAACTGGCGGCCTACGAGGGTGGCCGACCCTTTCCGGGGCTGACTGCCAGCGACCCGCAGTCCGGCGTCAAGGCGGCCTGGAATATGCGCTATGCTTATGCGCCGGATGAGATCGAGACGGCACACTTTATCTGGCGCTACCGGGACATGGCTAGTGGTAAACTCGAGCGCACTCTGAAGATGTACGGTGCAATACTTCGTTACGCCTACCGACATTCCCATGATCCCGTTCCTGCGCTGGAGGACAATCCGGCGCAACTCTTTTCAGCAATGTACCTGCGCGTCAACAGCCCGCTGGATATCCGCAATACGCAGTTACTGATTCACCGCGCGTTAAAAGACAGCGCCCCGGAACAGGCCTGGCTTTATCTCAATACCCAGCGGCGGGTGAAACGCATTGCCACTGGACAAAAGACCGACGCCTTCCTCGGCAGCGATATCATGATCGAGGACTTCCTCGGCTACAATGGCCGGATAATAGATATGGAGTGGACGTTGCTTGGTAGTAATGAACTGCTGCTGCCCATGTATGCCCACAGCCAATTGGACCTGGGCGGGCAGGAAATCAGCGAAGGCGGATACAGGGATATTCCCTTCGCTGGTGCGGGCGCGTGTTTTCCTGCCGTCACCTGGCAGTTACGCAAGGTCTTCCACCTGCAGGCGGTGCCGCGAGACAGCCGCCATCCTTTATCAAAGCGTCATTACATTATCGATGCTGCTACCTTCAGCCCGGTGCTGACACGAATTTACGACCGGGGCGGCCAGTTGTGGAAGCTGGGTATGGTGGCGCTGAGCCACTCCGACTACCACACGCCCGGGAACAAACCCTGGCAGGGCGTAATTACTGATGCGGTGTCGATGATTGATCTGCAGGCCAGGCACTGCACTACGCTCAATATGAATACCCGGCTGGCGCAGGATCCCCTGCGTCACAAGACGTTCAACACCTCATACCTGCGGCAGATGGGGCGCTAGGGCATGGGTTCGCAGTACCACAACCCCAGGCGACTAGCGATGCCAGCGTCTGCCTTGCCTTCACATCAGCAATGGCTCAAGCCGGCGACAAACCGCCATTGACTGGCAATAGCTGCCCGGTGACCCAGGAAGCCTCCTCGCTGGCGAGATAGGCAATGGCGTTGCCAACATCCTCGCCAGTGCCCAGTCGCTTCACCGGTATCCCCCTGGCAACGAATTCGACGACTTCTTCCGGGAGGTTGTCCATAGGCCCCAGAGCGACGGCGTTGGCGGTGATTCCTGCGTCAGCTACCTCCTGTGACAGATTGCGGATGAAGTGCACCGCGGCTGCCTTGCACGCACCGTAGATGCTGACGCCGACTTTAGTGCCTACTCTGCCGGCATCGGAACTCACCACCAGTATGCGCCCCCAGCCTCTCTCACGCATACCTGGCAATACAGCGTGCGTGCAATTGAGTGTGCCGTAAAGGTTCAGGTCTATCATGGGACGCCAGGTATCGGGAGACATGTCTGCAAAGGACTCCAGTTGCATACCCTCGTGCCCGGGAATGCCCGCATTGTTGACCAGTATGTCCACGTCACCGCAGGTGCTCACCGCAGCGTGAACCGCGTCATAGTCGGTGGCGTCAAAGGGCAGGGCGGATGCGTCCAGCCCTTCCTGCTGGAGTTGCTGGCAGGCCGCTGCAGCGCGATTTTCAAACAGGTCATTGATCAGCAGTGTCGCGCCCTGTTGCCCAAGGACCCTTGCAATGCCTATACCTATACCGCGGCCTGCCCCGGTAACCAGTGCCGTCTTGCCGGAAAGATCTAACATGCATCGCTTCCTGTTCTACCTGTGGAGAATTAGACTTACTGCGTTTTACGCTACCACAACAATGAGAGCTGTGCCTGCGCATGCCTGTTGAATACCTGCTGGTCCCAATCGCGTTCCTGACCTCGGCTCTCGCCGGGGCCATTGGCATGGGCGGCGGCGTATTGCTGATTGCAGCAATGCCCGGACTGGTGCCTGTGGCTGCGATATTCCCCATTCACGCCTGCACGCAACTGGCCAGCAACCTGTCACGTGCCGGGTTTGGTTGGCGACACCTACAGTGGAGCATGATTCCTCCGGTTACATTGGGGGCAGTGCTGGGCGCCTGGATAGGCGGTGAGGTGTACGCCAGCCTGAATCTTCATTGGCTGCCAGCCATTGTCGGCGTACTGATTCTGTTGCTGGCGTGGATGCCGCTGCCGCAGTTACCCGGGCGAGGTCAGTTCAGTCTGCTTGCACTGGGCTTTTACCAGACGGGGCTTGGCATGGTGGCGGGCGCCACCGGCCCGCTGGGCGCGGCGGTGTTGTTGCGCAGGCGGCAGCAGCGCGACTGGCTGGTGGTCAACACCGCGGTGTACATGAGCATCAGCCACATATTGCGTGTTGCTGCTTTCGTCGCCATTGGCTTCAGCTTTGCTCCCTGGTGGCACCTGGTCGTGGCGATGGTGCTGGCGGTAACCGCGGGGTCATGGGTTGGTACGCTGCTGCGCGGATTCATCCCGGAGCTCGACTTTCAGCGCGCTTTCAAGGTGCTTGTGACTTTGCTGGCCTTGCGTATGATCGCGCTGCCGTTCTACGAGAGTTAGCCGTGGTCGCACAACAGCCAGCAATGAGTGATGAGAGGCGCGGTTTTTTATTGGGCGTGACGGCCTATCTTATCTGGGGGTTTGCCGCGCTGTACTGGACTCAGGCTGAACCGGTGAAAGCCCAGGACCTTCTCGCCCACCGCGCCTTCTGGTCCATGCCTTTTGTATTGCTTTGCCTGCTGTTTATCGGCCGTTTTCGTGCCGCCCTGGCGATTCTGCGACAACCGTGGACCATGGTGATGATGACAACGTCCGCGCTTCTGGGCGCGACCAACTGGCTGGTGTTTCTCTGGGCCATCAGTCACGAGCGCGCGTCCGAGGCGGCTCTTGGTTATTTTCTCCTGCCACTGGTTAACGTGGTGATCGGCCTGACCGTCTTTCGCGAGTCTATCGACACGCCGCAGAAGGTGGGCGTAGGGTTTGCGCTTGCTGCGGTGCTGTTGCAGGTGTCTTCTCACGGCGGTTTGCCGCTGGTGGCATTGGGGCTGTCGCTGAGTTTTGGCTTGTACGGCGGAATTCGTAAAAAGGTGAACGTCGGCTCCCTGGAGGGCTTGTTTATCGAAACGCTGGTGATGTCGCCCTTTGCCCTGGCCTGGATTGTCTATCGCGAGGGTGCCGGGCTGGGCCAGTATGGCCTGGGTGTTGACCTCGTCCTGCTGGGCGCAGGTGCGTTTACCGCCATCCCCCTGATAGCTTATGTAGCGGCGGGGCGTCTGCTGCCGCTGTCTGCGCTGGGATTGGTATTCTATATTGGCCCCACGGCGCAGTTGCTGGTTGCCGTGTTTGCTTTCGGAGAAGCCTTTACTGGCGTGCAGGCTGCTGCTTTTGTCCTGGTCTGGATTGGTCTTGCCTTTGTTACGGTCGATAATTATCGGCGTTCACGGAAACTGCGGCGTCAGCGGACACTGTCCGCGGAGGGTTGATCCGTTTATGAGTCGTTTATTCAGGGAGTTGTTGAAATGAGAAATACGCTGTTGCTGTTTATTCTGCTGCTGCCGCTGCTGGCGTGTGCCGGGCAGGCGCAGCCGGAGGCGACGAGTGCAGGTGGCGAGTTTCGGCCTGACAGCCGGCCCATGGCGAAGACCCTGGTGTATGAATGCGAGGGCGGCGCCGAGTTCATCACCCGGGTGGGCCCTGGCGAAATGGCGCTGTGGTTCGAGGACCGCTACCTGGTGTTATCCCAGGTGCGTTCCGGTTCGGGCACGCGCTATGAAGAGGGCGATGTGGTGTTGGTAGCCAGGGGGGAGGAGGTGGTGCTGGAGGTCGCGGGGCGCAGTTACCACAACTGTCGACTGAACCCTTCGCGCGCACCCTGGGAAGATGCCCGGCGCAGGGGCATAGACTTTCGCGCCACCGGCAACGAGCCTGGTTGGTCGCTGGAACTTCGTGGCAGTGAAAGCCTGCTTTTTGTAGGCGATTACGGCGCGACCACGCTTCTGTTTCGTGAGGTTGCGCGCACTGACGAGGGCGCGCAAAGATTTTACGAAGCACGCCAGGGGAGTGATTACATCAGCGTCAGTGCTGTTGAGGAGACTTGCACAGACAGCATGAAAGGGGAGTCCTTTCCGTACACTGTCAGAGTGAACTTGAACGATCGCAGTTATGGCGGATGCGGGCGTGATTTGGATCACCCCTGGGAACGGTAATACTACCAGGGTCCTGGTCCGCCCACGACATTTCTCTTGATTAGCATCAATGCCTCGAAAGGGCCCCCCCCCTACCATAGCAACAGCTGATACGGGAGCGGCGTTGCTCCCGCGTCAATATCCAAAGACAGGAGTGAATCATGAAGAAAGTTCTTACCCTCGCAGTTGCCGCTGCGCTCGCTGGCGGCACAGCAATGACCCACGCTTATGAAGCCGGAGACTGGATTCTGCGTGCTGGCGCCGTCACTATCTCACCCGATGCTGACAGTGACCAGGTACCGGGCCTGGGGGTAACGGTAGACATTGATGACGACACCCAGCTGTCCCTCATCGGTACTTACATGGCCACAGAGCGGTTTGGTATTGAGCTGCTGGCTGCGACGCCTTTTACTCATGATGTTGATGTGCAGGAAGTTGACCTGCAGGCTGGTGAAGTTACGCACCTGCCTCCCACCCTGTCTATCCAGTGGTATCCCCGTGGTGGCAGCAGCGGCTGGCAGCCGTACTTTGGCCTGGGCGTGAACTACACTTTCATCTACGATGAAGAGGTCAATAGCGATCTTGAAGGGATTGTCGGTAAGGCTGACCTGGACCTGGACGACTCTTTTGGCCTGTCCGCTTCTGCTGGTGTCGATATTCCTTTTGGTGATCACTGGGCTTTCAACGCTGGCATCTGGTACATCGATATTGATTCCACTGCTGAAATCACTCTGCGTGAAGCGGGTAATGCCAAGGTTAAGTTCGATGTGGATATCGACCCCTGGGTTTACAACATCGGTATAGCGTACAAGTTCTAACGGAATCCCATCGACCGGCTCACCTACGGTCTGATGGCGTCTGGCCCCTCACTGCAAGTGTGGGGCCTTTTTTATGGTTCATCGCACATTAGCGGGAAATGAGGCATTCAAACGATGAGGCATTCAAACAAAGCGGA